>JAXGPP010000033.1:0-62625 GCA_040766885.1 Thermoguttaceae bacterium
ATTGCAAAGACGCAACTTTTTCTTAAAAAAGCTCTTCTTTCTTGAGTTTCTTCCTCTACTTAGCCCAGGGGGAATCCGATCAATATTGTTAAGTATCGTTAAATTGAGGCCGATACTGACAAAGTCCGCCGTAGATAGCTATATTTTGCCGAACAAAGGAGTGAGGCCGCTACACACTAGAGGAACGCTAATGAACCTTCAAAGATTTCTTGCCGTTCGCCGAGATGAGCGTGGTGCGTCCATGCTTGAGTATGTGCTTCTTGTATCGCTGCTTGCTGTGGTGGTGATTGCTTCTATGGGGTTTGTGGGGCAGCAGACGTATGGGACGTTTTACGTTGTTAAGGAAGAAATGGCTGCTGGCCTCGGGCATCATTAGAAAGCCTCTGGAGTAATTGAAGGATACCGGTAACTGCGATACCAAAGACGGGCGAGGGTAACCGAAAAGTAAAAAGTGGGTGGTGCTTGATTGCACCACCCACGTCGCCATCAGTCTTGCGGCATCCAGAAGCTATCGTACCATTTCTCATGCCGAATTCCGTGCTCGGACGAGAAATGGAAGAAGCGACATCGCACCTACAAAAAGCACTAGAGAACTGGGCTCCGGCACGGATGGATTGTTTGACGCCATCGTTTCGTCAATCCATTCGTTGTAGTCGCTAATTCGTATTCCGCCGTTACCTGCATTGTCTGACCAGCCATAGCTACTCAGAGCAATGAGGTCGCCAGAATCAAGGAACCAACCTCCGCCGCTGTCTCCAGGCGTTGCGCAGTATTCATACGGCAGCGTATCCCAGGGACTGGCCAAAGGAGAAAAGCGGGTAACAAGATAGTTTGTGCCAACGTGTCGGGTACCTCCAATGCTGTCTACAACATTCTCACCGCCTCGTTTCGTCCAATCATACGGAAGAAGACCAGTGCTAGGAGTAGCAAGAGTTCCGTATCCTACCAGGGACATGTGAGCCCCTACTTCATCTGTTCCATAGTAACGTGTAGCCGGTGATATGCCAGTAATTGACTCTTCTACATAGGCCAGCGCGATGTCGTCCCTGTTCCCGCCTGCACCCCCGACATAACCCGGGTAGAAGTAGGTGGCATTGATGGAATACTGAGGACCTGTCTCGGTAGCCAAACTGTGGCCAAATCCCGCTATAAGCGAAGTATAAGCGTAGTCGGCAAGTTGGTGTCCACTAAGCAGCAACCAATGCTCATCAATTACCACAAGACTGCCGCCACGCGACAGACCGCCGTCAGCGTCAATAAGACCCAAATACCCCACACTGTCATACTGCGCCTGCTGCGCGTATGCTTGATGTGCTGCATCGAGATCCAACGACTGAATCAATGCGGCGTGTGCTGGCGAGATCGTCAGGAACAGAGCCACGAACAGAGCGGCTTTAGAATAGAAACTTTTCGACATGTTACATTCACCTAGTTGCGTTTCTCATTCATCGCAAGCTGACGCTTGCTGAGCGGTGGGCGAGGCAACTCAGCAACGGTCAGCGGAGACGAACAAAACTCAGTGCGGCAAGCGGCGACGTCTACGAACTGCTGGCAGCAACGCAAGCATTCCCGATGCAAAGATCACTAACGTACTCGGTTCGGGCACGGAGGAATTGGCCTCCATCGTCTCGTAGATCCAATCGTTGTAGAGCGAGGTGCGCAGGGCCATGGTATCACCAAAATACCCGAGGTCGTCGATCCAACCCTGACTAATGCCGACAAGCTGCATCTCACCGTCGATATCGGCAAACCAGCCTCCGCCGCTGTCCCCGGGAGTGCCCATCCACTCTAACGATTGGACGTCGCTTCGTTGATACAAGAAAGGGGCAATCCAATACTGACTCTCAATTTCCGCCCAATACAAGGCATCGCCGCCAAAATCGGAAGCAACGTTGGTACCAGCCCGCTTCACTCCATCGAATTCGCCGACCCCAGTAACTTCGTTACCTGGAGCACCATATCCTACCATGCTCATCAGCGTGCCGCGCTCGTCGACGCCGGAGTACAGGGTTGCGGGAGTTAAGTTCGTGATGGGCGTTGACAGATGGACCAAAGCCAAATCAACGCCGACGCCATTTTGCCCAGGAGCGAAGCCAGGATGAAGATAGTAAGCGTCTCCATACGTCAAACTATCGTATCCAGCATAGATACTAGCTCCCGTATAGAAACGCACTTCGCTGATGCTACCCCCACCGCCATCGACAACATGTGCCGCGGTAAGCAGCCATTCAGGCGAGATGATTACTGCGGATCCAGCGACCCATCCACTTGATTCATTGACGAAAAGACACCCCACCGACTGAAACATCGGGTCCTGCGCATACGCTTCATACAACCCAGGGTCCACATCCGCCCGCATCAGCCCTGCTTGGGCTTGCCCGGCAAACACCAGCAGGCAGATCACACAGCATGCCTGCACAAACAAATTCCGCCACATATTCATCGTGCTTCGTCCAGGAGATATGCTCTCGGTCGCATCACCACTTCCGAACTCCGGTGCGGGCGTCCATTTTCACCCACGACTTATCGAGTGTACTCGGGTGATCGGACCGCAGCAAGCAAGCGACTGGCGGTCCCTCCGCACACCAGCAATACCACGTCCGACGTGGTTATTGCGTCTGCCCATTGCCGCCCAACAGCCAGCAAGCACAAGCGAGGACTGCCCCGTGCGAGCAGCGAGGGCACGGTAATTGATGGCGAGACCGGTGTCTTGCCCCCCTCAAACCCGCACACCCGTTCACCTGGCGGCGATAACCCGATCCTGAGTTGCTGGTCTTCACCCGATGCTTAAGGCACTGCATCGCTGCGGGGTGGCACCGTCGGTCCGTGGCAAACGGATCCCCGTCGGATTATAGTGGTACGTGACCGTGATTGTGAGTGCGCAAGGATGCATGCAGTTCGGTCGTGTATTCGGCCACCCGTGTGAGACGAGACCAGGACCTGTTGCCGACGTAACGAATCATCGAGCCCCACGAGGCCAGATGCACAAACCATGACGCCACAAACCACGACGAGTGATGAGATGTTGAAGAACCCGTTGATGCGCTGTTTGCTCGCCACCGGGATCCTTGCCGCCGCCATCTGCCCAGCCCAGGCCGGATTGATGCGCGACGGCGTATCTGATGACCTGTATCGGGCCTACGGTCAGAGCGCTGCGTATGAGTCTGTGGGCTGGCTTGGTCGGTATGATGCCGATGGCAACTTTCTTGCTGGCGGCAGTGGGGTCTTGATAGATCCCTATTGGGTCCTGCTCTCAGGCCATCAGCTCACCGACCAGAGTTACAGTTCTCTTGCCTTCGGGACTGGCTCGAACTTGTTCTCAAACCCGGGGACAACTTCTGCGATTTCTGCTACCTACATCTACCCCGGCTACACCGGGGGCTGGGGTGGAAGCAGAAATGATATTGCCCTAGCCTGCCTTGTCGACCCCATCTGGGATGTTGCTCCAGCGGAGCGCTTCTACGGCAGCGACCAGGTTGGAACCCATGTTTCTATGGTTGGCTACGGCACGCCTAGCTACCTCAGCACGGGAGACCTCGACTATGACGGAGAGAAAAGAGGCGGGGAGAATCAAATAAGCTATATTGGTCGAGTCAATTTTGGTATTGGCACCAATTATTTCCTGACGACTTTCTCCCCCCATTTAGACTCAAGGAACACCTTGCCCATGGAGTTTGGTTCCACTCCCGGAGACAGCGGAGGCGGCTTGTTTAACAACGAAGGGCAGTTAATCGGCCTGATGAACTTTGGCTATGGGAACCAAAACGCCTATACAGGCGGAATCAGAGTGTCTCTCTACAACGAGTGGATTGACGAAACGCTTGCAAGCTCACAAGTGCCTGAGCCAAGCAGCTTTATTCTTTTTCTTGGAACACTTGCGTTTCTTCCAATTCTTAGGAGGCTAAAGGTGGGCGTGTAGGCCTATTGGGGGACTGAATGCGAGAGGGCATTGAAGCAGCGCTTTGGGGACTCCCGAAACACGGACGCAGCTTAGTTTTCTCGGTTGCGCCCTCGCCGGCGCTTTCCTCAACCGGCACTCGCGGCGCAGGGTATGCAGAGCTCGCAACGGGGTCGGAGTGGCGCTGCCCGGCGCTCTGTCCCCGGAATCGACGCTCCCTCCCTGCGGCCCGGCGCCAAGGCACAGCCCACGGCCTTCTCCCACAGAACTGCCGATCCCCTTGCCGCTTGCTGTCAACTTCTGTGGAGTATTGCGCTATTGTACCCGGGAGGTAGACCCCATCATTCCCCGAGCCGAAAAGCCAGCCGTATCGCCAGACTCCAGGCAGAAACCACGTCCAGTCGCCCGCCCGCCGCCCCAGCCCCCTCTTTTTCGTGCTTTCCGCGTCCCTTTTGCCAGTCAGCCCGCCATCCCAATCGGGTCGCATCTTCATCACCCCCTTCGCGTCTCCGCGTGCCCCCTTCCTCCATTGCTCCGTTTCTCTTCGCCTTCCCTCGGTGCTCTCGGTGCTCTCTGTGGTTCAATTTCCTCCTTCTTCTTCGCCTGCCGCCCTCATCAGAACCGCCCCCCATCGTCGCCCCCGCATCCTCTTTCTCGTGCCTTCCTTCTTTCGTGCTTTCCGCGTCCCTTCTGCCAGTCAGCCCGTCATCCCCAATCGGCTCGCATCTTCATCGCCCCCTCCGCGTCTCCGCGTCTCCGCGTGAACCCTCCTTCCCGCTCACCCGCAAATCGCGCCTCTCCCGGTCTTCAATCTGCAATTTGCACTTTGCACTTTTCAATCTCCAGTCTCCCCGTTCCTTCTCACCCCAAGAATCTCTCCGCTCCCCCCAAGATTTCCTCTTGCGATCTAGGCCACGCGTCATGTATATATACGTACACTTACGTGTGTTGGTCGCCCGACGCCTCCGCGCCGGCCTCCGCAAAAGCCCTCGCCGGGCCCCGCGCTCCATCCGCGCGCCCGCGCGACCGGCCCATAATTCACCCCTGAACGAAAGGTCCTGTTCCATGCACCGCTCACCAATCTCCATCACTCGCGCGCAGCCCCTTTCCGACCGCAACTCCCCTCCCCACAACCCTTTACAGCGCCCCGAATCTCGCACCCCTCTGGGAACTTCAACACTCAAGCCAAAGGTGGTAGAAAACTTGCGTCGGCGCCCCAGGTGCGAAACCCC
This sequence comes from Thermoguttaceae bacterium, assembly GCA_040766885.1. Lineage (GTDB taxonomy): Bacteria > Planctomycetota > Planctomycetia > Pirellulales > Thermoguttaceae > JAXGPP01. The sequence goes on from JAXGPP010000033.1 coordinate 5,131, forward strand.
TTCACCCCAACCACTTACCGCCGCGCCCCTCGCCCAAGTCAACCGAAACACCCTCAAAGGGCGTTTCGCTTCGATGCAACAATGTACCATCCGGCGCTGCCGGCTCGCGACGTCCATCCGCGCGGCCCCGGAAAGCGTCGTGCTGGGCGCCAGGCGGCAACGGGAACAGTCCCCCCCCGCGCCTCGCTTCTTGACTCGCCGCAAGGTAGGCTATCGGCCAATCCAGCCGGTCTGCCCTTGATGAGGAGATCCCTATGAGGCACTTGCCCGTGCGTTGCTTGCCCGTGAATTGCATCCGCGTCCATTGCCTGATTCTGGCGACCGCGGCGACCCTGCTCCCTGCCGGCCACGTGCGCGTCGCCGAGGCCGCTCGCCGCCCCAATATCCTTTTCTTCCTCCTCGACGATCAGCCGCGGGTTTGCCTGGGTGCGTCAGGCAATCCGCACATCAAGACGCCCCATATGGACCAACTGGCGGCCGAGGGGATGCTCTTTACCAACTCCTTCGCAACCACCGCCATCTGCTGCTCCAACCGCGCGTGCATCCTCACCGGTCAGCATATGCGCCGGCACGGCATCGAAGACTTCCAGAAACCGCTCTCCGCCGAGGCCTTCTCCGAAACCTACCCGGTGCTGCTCCGAAAGTCCGGCTACCGCACCGGTTACCTCGGCAAGTTCGCCGTCGGCTGGCCCCGGCCGGAGATCAAGCATCTGTCGCTGCCGGCCGACCAGTTCGATTTCTGGTACGGATTTGATCAAATGATCGACTTCCGCCAGATGGTCGACGGCCAGCCGCGCTATCTCACGACCCTCATGACCGAAAAGGCTCGCGAGTTTCTGCGGACCAATCCGCCCGATCAGCCGTTCTGCCTCACGGTGGCAATCAAGGAGCCGCACGGGCCGTGGAACTTCTTCGACCCCGATCAGCCGAACATCTACGAGGGCATCACGATCCCGCCGCCCGGCAACATGACCCCCGAGGCCTTCCAGGCCCTGCCCGACTTCATCCGCGACTCGCTCAGCGGCGCGATGAACCGTCGCTGGACCGAGAAGCCCGAGACCTACCAGGAGTGGATGCGGACCTTCTACCACCTGGTCACGCGGGCCGACACGGCGATTGGCGAGATCATGGCCGCGCTCCGCGAGTCGGGCCTCGACGAAAACACCGTGGTCATCTGCACCTCCGACAATGGTGAGATGCAGGGGGCGCACGGCCTGACCGGCAAGTGGCTGATGTACGAAGAGTCGATTCGCGTCCCGCTCATCATCCGCGACGGCCGCTTGCCCGACGAGCTCCGCGGCCGCCGCTGCGACCAGATGGCCCTGGGCATCGACATGGCGCCCACGATGCTGGCTCTCGCCGGAGTGGCCATCCCCGAGCGGATGCAGGGCAAGGACCTGGGGCCGCTCGTCCGCGGCGAGCCGGTCGAGTGGCGCAGCGACTGGTACTACGAACACACATACGCCCACCCGCCCCAGCACAAGATCCCCCGCTGCGAAGGCGTGCGGACCAACGACTGGAAGTACGTCCGCTATACCGATTTCAACCCCGCCCGCGAGCAACTGTTCAACCTCGCGGCCGACCCGCACGAAGCGAAAGACCTGGCCGCCGACCCGTCCGCCGGCGACATGCTCGTGCGGCTCCGCCAGCGATGCAGCGAATACCGCGAGACACTGCGGTGAGCGTGAAGGAGCAACCGAAATGAACGCCCGTGTGATCGTTCGCCTGACTGCCCTCTTGATCGTCGGTGTCCTGCCCTCGTTGGCCGCATCGGCCGCCGAAACAACCGGCGGCGCCCCACCCCGGCGCCCGAATGTTCTCTTCATCTTCACCGACCAGCAGCATGCGGGAATGATGAGTTGCACGGGCAATCCCTACCTGAAGACGCCGGCGATCGACAGCCTCGCCGCCGCCGGGGTGCGGTTCGAACGGGCGTACTGCGCCAACCCGGTGTGCGTCCCATCGCGGTTCAGCATGATGACGGGCGTTCTGCCCAGCCGAATCGGCATGGAGGACAATAGCGGAATGCGGCTCCCGGTGCCGCCCCGTATCCTGGCCCACACCATGGGCCGCGTATTCCGCGACGCGGGCTACGAAACCGCCTACGGCGGCAAGGTCCACACGCCCATGAACGTCGCCGCCATGGGATTCGACCTGCTCACCAAGGACCAGCGCGACGGGCTGGCCGACGCCTGCGCCGATTTCCTCCGCCAGCAGCACGAGCGGCCGTTCCTGCTGGTGGCCTCGTTCATCAATCCCCACGACATCTGCTACATGGCGATCCGTGATTTCGCCCGGCAGACAGGCACGCGGCAGCCGGTGCTCGACAACGCCCGCGAGGAATTCGCGGCCCTCGATGCGGCGCTCGAAATGCCCCCCGGCGTCTCGAAAGAAGACTTCTTCACCCGGCTCTGCCCGCCGCTGCCGGCCAATTTCGAGATCCCCGCCGGCGAGCCGGAGGGCGTTGTGCCGCCCGGCGCGCGGAACTTCCGCGCCTATGCGCGGCAGAATTGGACCGAGGAAAGGTGGCGGTTGCATCGCTGGGCGTACGCCCGGCTCACCGAACGGGTCGACGCCGAGATCGGCCGTGTGCTGGCCGCGCTCCGCGAGGCCGGCCTGGAGGAGAATACCCTCGTCGTCTTCAGCAGCGATCACGGCGACCTCGACTCCGCCCATCGCCTGGAGCACAAGTCGGCGTTCTACGAAGAGTCCGCCCGGGTGCCGCTCGTGGTGTCCTGGAAAGGTGTCACCAAACCGGGTCTGGTTGACAGCACGCACCTTGTCTCGACGGGGCTCGATCTGATCCCCACCCTATGCGATTTCGCCGGCCTGCCGCCCCGCCCTGAACTGCGCGGCCGGAGCCTCCGTGATCTGGCCGAAGGGCGTAAGCCGCCCCAGTGGCGCGAGAGCCTTGTTGTCGAGAGCGGCCGGGGCCGGATGGTGCGAACCGATCGCTACAAGTACATCGTCTACGATTCCGGCTCGCCTCGCGAGCAACTCATCGACCTGGCAGACGATCCGGGTGAGATGCGGAACCTGGCGCTGGATCCGGCCGCCGCCGACGTTCTGCGCGGGCACCGTCAACTCCTGAAACAATGGTATGCCGACAACAACGAGAAGCTGGAGGAGAAACATGTGGTGCAATAAGTGGTTCACAAACGCAGTGTTCGGCATTGCACTGGCGAGTGGGCTCGTTTCGACCATGGCGACCGCTGCCGAATCGCGACCGAACATCGTGTTCCTCGTGGCCGACGACATGGGCTACGCCGACGTAGGCTTTCACGGCTGCAAGGACATCCCCACCCCGAACCTCGACTCGCTCGCCGCGGAAGGCGTCCGCTGCACCAGCGGCTACGTGTCGGGGCCGTACTGCAGCCCGACGCGCGCCGGGCTGTTGACCGGGCGGTATCAGCAACGCTTCGGCCACGAGACCAACGCCGGCGGCTCTGGGGGCGGGCTGCCGGTGAGCGAAACCACGATCGCCAACCGGTTGAAGGCGGCCGGCTACGTGACCGGGGCCGTCGGCAAGTGGCACCTCGGGGCCAATCCCGAGTTCCATCCGCTGCGCCGCGGCTTCGATGAGTTTTTCGGCTTCCTCCCCGGCGCCCACACCTACTTCGCCCAAGGCCGCCCGACGATCCTCCGCGGGACGGAATCGGTCGACGAGAAGGAGTACCTCACCGATGCCTTCGGCCGCGAGGCGGTCGCTTTCATCGAGCAACACAAGGAGCAACCATTCTTCCTTTACCTCGCATTCAATGCCGTGCACACGCCGATGGAGGCCACCGACGAGCGCCTGGCGAAATTTGCCTCGATTGAAGACCGCACGTGCCGCACCTACGCCGCAATGCTCTACGCAATGGACGAAGCGATCGGCCGCGTGATGGAGACACTGAAGACTCGCGGCCTGGATGAAAAGACGCTCGTCGCCTTTTTCAGCGACAACGGCGGCCCGACCATGCCCGGCACGACGATCAACGGATCGATCAACGCTCCCTTGCGGGGCTCGAAACGAACCACGCTCGAAGGCGGCGTCCGGGTGCCATTCGTGCTCCGCTGGAAGGGGCGTTTGCCGGCCGGCAAGGTCTACGACCATCCCGTCATCCAGTTGGACCTGCTTCCTACGTCTCTCGCGGCTGCTGGGGTCGAAGTCGTGCCCGAGTGGAAGCTCGACGGCGTGAATCTGCTCCCCTACCTGCTCGGCGAGAAATCGGGCACACCGCACAACACGCTCTACTGGCGGATGAATCAGCAGATGGCGATTCGCCAGGGCGATTGGAAGCTGGTCCGCTACGATCCGGCCGTCGACAGCGGCGAGACGTCCCGAGGCGACCGCTCGGGTGTGAGTCCGGCGCGGCTCTACAACCTTGCCGCAGACATCGGCGAGTCCAATGATCTCGCGGCAACCGAGCCCGCCACGCTCCAGCAACTCCAAGCCGCCTGGGACGCTTGGAATACACAACTGCCCGAACCGGCTCGCGCCGCCAAGGCAAACCCAGCGCGCAAGGCCCGGCGGTCCGCCGGCAGGTAAGTCTGTCGGCTCGATCGGCTGCCAAAGCTCTGGACGGCCGCCCGCGAGCAGACCGACCACAACCGGAACGATTGACGTTTTCAGCGTGCTCGCCCATATTGGGTGGCATGCCTCGTCGCAATCGGACCCAATCGGGTCGCTCGTCACCACCGTTCGGCTACATTCACCGCGCGGCCGCCGTTATCGCCGTTATCGCCGGGCTCGGCTGGGCGTGGGCGGCGGGGCTACTCGTTCTTCGCGAACACTGGCTTTTGCTCAACTTCGTAACTGCAACGATGCCTCCCGGGTGGGGCATCGTCGCTCTGCCGCTTGATCGGGCAATCCTGCTCGCCTCCGCCGCAACCCTCCTGGCCTGGTTCGCTTTTCGGGCAGGGCAACAGGACGCGGCAATTGTGCCGCCGCCGACCGCCTGGCTCCTGGCAGCCTGGATCATCCCACTCGTCGGTTTCCTGCGCCTAGCCGGACTTCCGATCGCCCCCACGTTTTTCGAACCGTTGTTTCTGGCCGGCATCACGGGGGCAGCGGCCGGAAGCGCTGCCGCCCGCCTCGGCCATCCCAACATCTCTTCGGTGAAATCGTCGCGTCTCGCCATCGCTGCCGTCGTGGCTATGACCTTCGCAGCGGGCGCCTGGTGGTTCTTTCAAGGTGTCGCCGCCTTCAACGATTACCTGCTCGGCTACTGCGACTTCGCCCAGTACGGCTGGCGTGTCGCGAATACCTGGACCGGACGAGGCTTCATGATGGAGACTCCCGGCCTGCCCGCCTTCTGGGATCACTTCTGTCCCGCAGTGGCACTTCTGGCGCCGCTCTGGGGCATGACCCACGACGCCCGGATGTACATCTTGCTGCAGGCGGCTTGCCTCTCGCTGCCGGCGATCTTCATCTTCCAGATTGTGCGGCGATGGGGCGGCAGCGGAGCGACTGCCTGCACTTGGGCTGGGGCTTACCTGCTCTTCCCCGCAGTGGGGCAACTCAACTTGAACTACTCCTATGGCTGGCATCCGGCCAGCGTCGCCATGGTCCTCTTCTTCGCGACTCTTCTGGCGCTGGTCTCGGGACGGAAGCTGGTCGCCGCCCTGCTCGCCGCCTTCGCGTGCACCTGGCAGGATTACGTCGCCGTAAACCTCGGATGGTTTGCCTTCGTGATGGCGCTGGTGGCTTGGTGGGACCGACGGCTCCGCGCGGAACCGGCTTCACCAGCGGCAAACGCTTTCTCGCTTCCCCATACGCTGCCCCCCTGGGGCTGGTTGCTGGCCGCCGGCGCCGCAGCGCTCTATTTCGTCAGCATCTACCAATTGGCGCCCTTCTCCCATGAAGAGACCGCCCGATTCGGCAACCTCGGCAGCACCCCGACGGAAATCCTGCTTTCTCCCTTCCTCCGGGCGAAGGAGTTCTGGGGCAACGTCTTTCGCCCCCGCGCCGTCGTTTTTGTCCTGGCGCTCACCGTGCCGCTGGCGATCTCCAATCTATGGCGCGGATGGATGGTCCTGCTCGGAGCGGCTCTGCCCTTGGGCGTGCTCGTCGCCTGGGATTACCCGCCAGCTACCAGCATCGCATTTCAGTACCACACGCTGACACTGCCCGTTCTCTTCGCGGCTGCGCTCGCGGGGGCGACGACGCGCGCCGCTAGTCGCCCCGCCCGATTGGCGGAAGGCGCAGCGGCGACCGCGCGTCGACCATCATCGGGCCAGGGGTTATGGATTGGCGGCATCGCCGCACTGGCGGCCTGTTGCACCGCCTCGCTGACGCTGGGGGCGATGCCCTGGAGCAGCCCCACGACGTCCGGAGTGGCCCTGAAGACCTACGGCGGCAAGAATTGGCACGAAGCCGTGGTCGAGAACCGCCGGGTGGGGTCGGCTGGCAATGACACGCTCAACCGCATTGTGGAACAGGTCGGACGCGAGGATGCGATCGTGCTGGCCACAGGCCGAATCGCCGCGCATCTGCTCATGGTCGAACGGCTCGAGCCCGTTGGCACCGCTCGCGACCGCTGGGAGGCCTTCGCTGCGCAGGCCGGCCAAGGCCGCTCGGCAGTGGAACTGTTCGACTGGATCGTGCTCGACTTGCGAGAGCAGTTCTACCAGTCCGAAGAGGATATGCAGTTCATCGCCTCAGCGGCAGCCAAAGCAGGTTTTAAACTGGTAATCAACGAACATGGCATTCTCCTGTTCCAGGCGCCTGAATGACCGTCCGCGTGCCGGGCGGTCGACCTGAAGCATGACCCTTCCCGCGACGCCAGCTATCGTAACGTCGCAGATTCGCTTTGCTGCTTCGCGCTCGACTGGAGTTGCTTCCAAACGACTTTCGCGCACTTGCGATTGAGTCGGACAAGCTGCATCCGCCGGGTGTCGATTGTTGTCATCTGCCCCGTCGGCGCTTTGGCATATACGAAGGGCAGGCAGACACCGATCACCTTGAGCGGCTGCCCGGCGTTTTCCGGGATGAACCTCAGGCTGACCATTTCGTGCGGCGACAAGGAGGCTCCGCAGCAGTCCCACAGGTAAGACGGGAGGTCCACCCGTTCATTGAGCACGGAGACATATTCGCCGCAGGCGATGTCCTCGCCGGCGACGGTCGCCGCGGCGCTCGGTTCGAGTTGTGGCAGGGATTTGGTCTTCATGTTCAATCGGTGCGTCACGTCGCATCGAGCGACGAAGCGGCTTCTGGAAGCAGCGACACCGATAATCCCGGCGAGGTTCAGCCGAATCCGGGGGAAGCCCCGCTTGGCTGCCTTGCGCCGTGAAAGACCAAGAATCTGCCGCATCGAGCCAGGCAATCTCTACCGGCGTTGGTTCCCGAGGAACCGTCACGTACCCGCGCCTATTCGTCGCCCTGGGCTTGCCCGCCCCAACCGCCTCCCATACCGCCTCCCATACCGCCTCCCATACCGCTACCCATACCACCACCCATTCCGCGCCCCATTCCCATTCCGCGCCCCATTCCCATTCCGCGTCCCATGCCCCGGCCCGGGCCCTGACCCGGCCGGTGTTCCCCTCTGCCCATGGCCGGCCCATTCCCCTTACCGGCAGCGGCGGATTCGGGCAGGTACTTGAGGATCGCCGCGTGGACCTCCTGGGGCGTGACGCCGTTGGCCGCGGCGATCTGGCCGACGGTGGCGTTCACGTTGGGAATCGTCATCCCCGATTCCTGCAGAGCCGCGGTGATTTCATCGGAGGAAACGTCGAGATTGGCGGCCATGCGTGCCAGACCAAACTCCTCGGCATGCGGTGCCGGGGCGTCGGCCGCCCGTCCCTCCCACGAATCCTTGATCTGTTGGTTCCAGGCCACGAGCGTGCTGAACGGCGGGAACTCATAGATCGCGCCGGCGACCGCCACCGCCGCGAGGATGGTGGCCAGCGCCATCTCCGCTTTCAGGTTCAATCCGAGGCTCGCGCGCTTCTTGATATAGCCCCAGAACATTGTCCAGTTGAAGAGCAGGTGGGCGACTCCGGCCACAACAAACAATAGGGCGATATTCATGTGCACGGAAGCCCAGGCCTCCTTGCTCAGGCCCGCCAACGTCCAACCGGTCCAGTTGGCGACCCTGCCCCGCGGCGTCAGGAAGAGCATGACGCCGGAGGCGCTCATCGCGAGCATGGCAAGCGTGAGAAACAGCGAGGTGAAACCGCGGGAATTGAACTTCATGGGCGCAACTCCTTGATCGGAGAGTGTCTGCCGGACGTGTCGCCGGCGATCGGCGTAGAGCGGGCACGCCGCCTTCCAAAGCATGTTCGGTGCCGCCCAGAGGAAATCCTGGTCTGGACCATGACTACCCCGCCTTCGTGGCAGAAAAGAAGTTGAATTCCGGGCAAAGAGACGGCCGGATTGCAGCGCCCATTTGGATGCGCACTCGGCGTGGACCGAACCGTATGTGCAGGAATCCGCCGCGGTCTGCTGGCGGACTGTGAACATTTTGCGCGCCGCGCCGATCGACGTCAGCGGCCACCGCCCCAGGGCTCTTCGATCGCCTGCATGCCCGGACGCAGCGTGTGCGATTTGCCGGAGGGGAGGATCGCCGTGGCACTGACCGCTGCCGGGATCTCCGTTTCGAGCCGAAGCGTGCCGCCTTCGATACGCCAGCGGCTTTCGATCGCGCCGGCCGGTGTGACCAGCCTGGCCCGGGCCTGGGTGAGCGGTCCCGGATTGGGGGCGATGAGCACCTCCTTCCAGCCGGCGCCGCCGGGTTTCTGGCGAATGCCGGCCACGTAGCCGTAGAACCATTCCAGCACGTGTCCCAGCATGCAATGGTTCAGCGACTGGCTGCCGTCCATCATGGCGTCCCAGGTCTCGGGCAGCGACGTCAGCCCCTTGTCGAGAATGCCGCCGTAGCTGCCGAGCCCGTCGCGCGAGTAAACGCGATGCAGCACATCGGACCGTCCCGCTTCCGCCAGCGCGCGGATGAAGTACACGTGCCCCACGTCGCCGGGTGTCTGTTGCCAGTCACGACTCTTCAGGTCGGCCACGATCTCATCGATCAAAGCGGTACGGTCGGCCGCTGGCACGATGTCGGCGGCGATGGCCATCGCATTGGCACATTGGGGGCTTCCCAGATGGCGTAGCTTACCGGTCGCAGGATCGCGGAAATGCCGCTGGAAATCGGCGGCGATCCGGCCGTGCATCTCGCGATACTTCGCTGCTTCCTGGTTTCGGTCGAGGATCTCTGCCGCTCGGCTGGTCGTCAGCGCGCAAAGTGCCCACGTGGCCGTGGCCGATAGTTGCGGCGGCGTAAAACGGGAGGGCCCCGGCGGCTGGCCGTGGCCGTAGTCGTACCAGTCTCCCAGCCCACCGGGGGCCAGACCATCCTGTGACTCCGACGCAACATGATCGGTGAATCGGCACATCATGTCGAAGTTGTCGCGGAGCGTCTGCGGATCGCCGTACCACTGGTAGTGCTGCCAGGGGAGCAGTACCGCCGCCGCACCCCACTCGACGGTCCAGTTAAACGCACCGGGAAAGCGGCCGGCTGGATAGCTCGGCGCCACTGTGAGCACGCGGCCGCTGGGCTCTTGGGCATCGCGAATGTCGCGGAGGATCTTGTGGAACCAATCGCGGCCATCGTAGCGATACTGGATGCTGGGCGCGAGGAGGTACGAGCATTCAAGCCAGCCAAGCTTCTCGCGATGGGGGCAATCGGTGAGCACGTGGCTGGCATTCGACCGCACGGCCCAGTCAATCAGCCGGTGGGTGCGATTGTAAAGGTCGCTCGAACAATCGAATCGCCCGACCTCAGGCAAGGCTGTGCGGACATGAACCAGTTCCAGCGAGCGAATGACTGGCAGATTCTGCGGATTCGCGTACCCCTCGGGCACCGCGCCGGAAACCTCTACAAACTGCATCCCCAGATAGAACGAGCCCCACTGATGCACGAGCGGCCCGCCGTCGGTCGCCAACTCGCAGCCAACAATGTAGCCGCCGAAGAGCCGGTCCTCGGAGTTCTTGTGCTCGCCGCAGCGGAAGGAGATCTTGTCGCCGGGTTTGCCTCCGGTCAATTGCACCCGCAACTGCGCGGAACTGTTCTGGGGAAAGCTATAGAGCCAGATGCGCGGCACGGGTTCCGTGATCGAATCCGGAGCGAAACGCTCATGTGGCTTGATCGGCGGCCAGGTCTGAAGCACGAGAGCCGCCTGCGGCAACGCCGCGAGTCGGGCCATCTGCCAGGTTGCATCGTCAAACCCGGGGCTGTCCCACCCTGGTTGCTGGCAACGGGCGTCGAAGTCTTCGCCGGCGAAGACATGGGAGAAGACCACCGGCCCTTCGACGGTTCGCCACGTCGCGTCGGTGACAATACGGCTGGGCGAGCCGTCAGCTTGTTCCAGGAGAATCTCCGCACACAGCAAGAGCGGTTCGGCGGCCTCGCGCTGCGGTCCGGGCTTATTGTACCGCCCGACGGGCGGGTCAGGGTTGTGCCAGAACGAGTTGAACAGCATCAGGCCGACGCAGTTCGCCCCCGGCTTGACCAGGGGGGTGATGTCGAACTGCCGGTAGTAGATGGTCTTCTCGTACTGCGACCACGGTTGATTGATGGCGGTATCCGCCAGCCGCTGGCCGTTGACCCGCGGATCGTAGTCCCCCAGGCCCACGACGCGAAGCGTCGCCTTTCGCGGCCGAGCGTCGACGGAAAACTCCTTGCGGAACAGCGGCAAGGCGTCGGTGGCCAAGCGACCTTCGGGCGGAGCAATCCACTGCGCCTCAGCCAGCGGCGGAGCGGCGTTGGCTTCGGGCAGGAGGATCGCAAGAAGAACCGCCGCAACTGGCAGGAGACTTCGAATCATGGATACTCCTTCCCGCCCGCACCGATTAGCTTCGGATGATCCGACAAGGGTGCCGCGAGCGCGTAGTACCGGATAGCAACTTCTCATCCATGGCTCCCCCCGCTCGGCGTGATATCTCTCGGCCCAACTCGAACCTGTAACCCGCGGAATAGTAGCCACCGCGGACGATGTGAAAATACGTGGAAAAACTGAGAGTCCTGGAACGCGGTCAGTGTACGGGGCAGCAAGCACGGAACAGCATAGCGCACAGGATGTTGACCTGCAAGCGGCCAATCGAGGCGTGGCCGGGCACGATGACGTGGTTGTGCCACCGCGGCTCGTCGATCCGGCAACTCAGGCGGCGCTTGGTCGGTGACCGTTCCGCGGGGCGGTTGATCGCCGCTTGCTCCGGGAGTACGCTCTCATGATGGCCTCAGATTACTGACAGCCCGAGCACATGCCATGAGTCAGAAGGGCCGGGGCACACCCCGCAAACCGGCGACGAAGTTCGCGCACCTGCGGAAGAAGATGAAACAGAACAAGGTTCTGTCGAAGATCTCGCGAAACAAAAAGCAGCGGCAGCGGCCAGAGTAGCAGTGATTCGCGGCGGCCAGTAAAGGCGCACGATCGCGCGCCAGTGAGTCGGTCAGCGAGGGGCGTTTGCGGCATGAAGTGCCGTCAGTTTGAATGTCCAGGCGTGCTGGCAGGGAAGCTTGTCCGGTAGTAGCTCGGGAATCTGGACGGTCAGTCCCCGCTCGCCCGGAGCCCACTTCAGTGATTCTGAATGCCCCAGCATGCTGACTTGCGTGCGCGGGGTCGTAGTCGGGCAGTCGAGCTTGAGCGACCTTCCCGGCCAGGCCAGGCAGATGGCGTAGACGACGTCGCCCTTCCGGGTGTAATGGACCATTGGACGCTCCGTCGTCTCGACCCATTTCCAACTCTTGTCGAGGCAGGGATTCACCGATTCCACCGGCGGCCCTTCCGAAGACACCGTCCACGGTCGAGTGCCGTAGATCGCTTCTCCGTTGACGTCGAGCCAGCGGCCCATTTCGACCAGCCGTTCCTGTTGGAGCATCGGGATCGTTCCGTCCGCGCATGGCGAGACGTCGAGGTGGAGATTGCCGCCCTGAGACACTGTTTCCACCAGCAGGTGAATCAGATCGCGCTGGCTCAGGTAGTCTTCCAGACGCTCAAACCGGTTGTACGACCAGTTTCCCCGGCTGATCGGCCGGTCCTCGCACCATTTGTGTTCCGTGCCGCTTTCTCGGACGCCGGCTTCCGAGCAATACACGCCACCGTGCTTGCCCCGCGATCCTTTCCCGAAGCGGTCGTTCACCACCACGTCGTCTCTGCAGGAAGATTCGTTGTAGAGCCACGCCAGGAACGACTGCATCTCGAACTCGTCGAGCGGGAATTGCCATTCGCCGTCGAAGTAGATCAGCGACGGGCGGTACCGGCTAACCACGTCGCGCAACTGGGGCTGCATGTGCTCGCGAACAAAACGCTGTAGTTGACCGGTCCGCTTTCCTTCGATGTAGAGCGGGTGGCTGAACTCGCCCAGGGAGTAGTAGAAGCCGGCCCTCAGACCCGCGTCCCGCATCGCCGCGCAGAAATCGCCCAGCAGGTCTCGCTTCGGCCCCACGTCCATGCTGTTCCAGCCGGCACTGTAAGGACTTGGCCACAGGCAGTATCCGTCGTGGAAATTCGAAGTCAGGAACGCATAGCGTGCGCCGGCGCGCCGGAAGAGGTCGGCCCACTGTTGCGGGTCAAAGGCCTCGGCCTTGAAGAGCGTCGCCAGGGCCTTGAACGGAACATCGCCATACGTCTGGCGATGGAACGTCTCGAGCCTGTCCTGCTCCGACGGGGCGAGCAGTGCAAGACGATCGACATACAACCCGTACCAGCACGAGTGGCCGCCGTAACCGTAAGGTTTGTCCGGATAAATCCAGGCCACGGCCGGGACGGAGAAGACGCTCCAGTGGATGAAGATGCCAATCTTGTCGTCGTCGAACCAGGCGGGATTTGGTCGCGTGTCGAGCGATTCCCAGCGGGGCTCGTAACCCGGCCGATCCGGTTCCGCCGCGGTCGTTGCGAGCGTCTGAAAAGCGACCGCCATGAGAACCGCCGCTCGGGATGTCGCGTGAAGCATGGCCGCTCCCTCAATCGAGATGTGTGCCCGTCGTCGACCGTTGTCTGGCGGGAGAACGATGGGCGCGACAGTCCTTGTCGATTCCGGATCCGCTGCGCCACGCCTTGTGCGGCGCGAGAAGGATGGGCGTCACCGTCGGAGTCCTTCCGGCGCGTGACGCCCATGTCGCGACATTTGCTGGCCGCTGGCCGTGCAAGCGAAGGCGATTCCGCTACTTCACTTCCTCCAGCTTGACCGGCCGCCGTTCGTGGGCCGAGACGAGCGCGGCTTCCAACACTCGTTGAGTCTGGTAGGCATCATTGAAATCGGGAATCGGCAGGGTGGGCTGCTCGCCGGCCAAGACCTTGACGATGTCGTAGGCCTGATTGGTGAAACCGTGTTCGTAGCCGATGATGTGGGCGTCGGGCCACCAGTTCGCCACGTAGGGGTGGTCGCCACCGTGGGTGCACATGATGTTGCTCCAGCCTTGCACTTCCCGCGGCAGCGTGGCGTCGTAGTAGTTCAGTTCGTTCATCCGCTCGAAATCAAACTTCACCGCTCCCTTGGTGCCGTTGATCTCGAAGGTGTTGCGGTTCTGATTGCCGGTGGCCTGACGGGCGGCTTCGAAGCTGGCGACCGCCCCGCCAGAGAAGCGTGCCAGGAACAGCACGGTGTCGTCGACGGTGACGTCGCCCATATCCGAGCCGCCCTTGCCGCCGCCGAGTCCGCCATCGACGGCGCCGGTGGAGACGATCTTCCGCTTCTTGATGAACGTCTCGGCGATCGCGCCGGCCACTTCGGTGATTTCCTGGCCGGTGACGAACCGGGTGAGGTCAATGATATGGGCGTTCAGGTCGCCGTGCGCGCCGGAGCCGGCCAGTTTCTTGTCGAACCGCCACAAGAGCGGCACCGCTTCGCCGGCCCAATCCTGCAGGTAGGTGGCGCGGACGTGGAGAATGTCGCCCAACCGGCCTTCTTTCACGAGTCGGTGGGCCAGGCCGACGGCCGGGCAGCGGCGATAGTTGAACCAAACGAAAGTCTTCACGTTGGCCTTCTTCGCCGCCTCGACCATCTGCCGCGCGTCGTCGAGCGTGCCGGCGATGGGCTTTTCGCAGGCGACATGTTTGCCGGCCTCGATGGCCGCCCGGGCGACCGGCGCGTGGGCGTAGTTGGGAGTCACCACGTCGACCAGGTTGATCTCGGGCGAACGGACCAGTTCCTGCCAATTGGTGCTCGACCGCTGCCAGCCCCAGTTCTCGGCAAACGCCTGCGGGTTCTCTTCCGGCTGGCCGTACACGGTGTGCATCACGGCCTTGGCAGGCAACTTGAAGAAACGGCTGACCTGTCCCCACGCATTGGAATGGGACCGGCCCATGAAGCCTTGCCCGATGAGGGCAACATTGATCGGATTCGCCATGGTTTACTCCCTTGTGGTTCCGTGGTTGATGGAGGGACACTTCCGACGTGGTCGGTCAGGAAACAGGCCTGTCTTGCTCGCCCAAACCATCCCGGACGCGACTCGTTTTACTTGACAAGGCCGAATGGGACCATCTATAGACCCCGAAACGGCAGTTTTCAAGGGGGCCGGGACACGTTAAGATGACCGATGGAGGCGATGTCGCCACGGTTCCGGTAGTTGCAGCGAAGAGGAGAAGCCGCAATGTCTTGTTTGCGAGTGCAGGCCTGGTGGGTGTGGTTGGCGGTAGGCCTTCTGGCGGGGCTGGCCATCGGCGGACTTGTTCCCGATACACCGCTGCACGCCTTCGCCACCGATCGCGTCGACAACATCGCCCTGGCCACGGGCCCCGTCGACTGGCAGGAGGGGATCGAGGCGATGTACTTCCTCGATTTCGACACGGGCTCGCTCAAGGCCGCCGTCGTCTCCAATGCAACCAAAGGCTTTCAGGCCTACTACGCCGTGAACATCAAAGCCGACCTGATGGCCGCCGCGCAGCGTGCAGGCGTGCAACTGCCGTCCCAACCCCGCTACATGATGGTGACGGGGTTGGTTGACATCCGTCGCGGCGGAGCGTCACAGAAACTGCCGGCCCGCGGCGCGATCTATGTCGCCGAGGCGAATACCGGCATCGTACTGGTGTATGTCATTCCCTGGTCGCCCCAGGCGCACGCCTCGAACCAGCCGGTCGCCGACAGCCTCGTCCTCTGGGCGAGCGACCGCTTCTCCACCGCCGTCGTCCGCGACATGCAGTAACGGGGCAAGAAGGGCCGGGTAGCGGAATCGTGGAAATCATCGTCAACGGCGAGTCCCGCCAGGTCGCCGAGGCTGCGACGGTCGCCCAGTTGCTCCAGGAACTGGGCCTGTCGGGCCGCTTCGTGGCCGTGGAAGTCAATCTCGAACTCGTGCCGCACAGCCAACACGCCGCCCGGCGACTGGCGGCAGGGGACCGCCTGGAAATCGTCACGCTGGTCGGAGGAGGTTAGTCGATGGCGTCGGAAGTTACGGGACAGGATCCACTGCGGATCGGCTCACACGTCTTTCATAGCCGGCTGATCGTCGGCACCGGGAAGTATGCCGATTACGAAAGGATGCGCGAGGCGCTCGACGCCTCGGGATCCGAGTGCATCACCGTGGCGGTCCGACGCGAACGGCTCATCGACGCCCAGGGGAAAAACCTGCTCGATTTCGTCGATACCTCCCGGTACACCATTCTGCCCAACACTGCCGGCTGTTTCTCGGCTGACGACGCCGTCCGGGTGGCCCGGTTGGGCCGCGAAATCCTCCAGCAGATGGGCAACCCCGGCGCCGACTGGGTGAAACTCGAGGTGCTGGGCGACACGAAAACTCTGTTGCCCGACCCCGTGGCCACCGTCGAAGCCACTCACAAGCTGGTCGCCGAAGGCTTCCAGGTGCTCGTTTACACAACCGACGATCCCGTGACCGCACGGCGGCTCAAGGACGCGGGGGCGACAAGCGTGATGCCTGCCGGGAGCCCTATCGGATCGGGACAGGGGGTGCTCAACCCGAACAACATCCGCATCTGCCTGGAGTATCTCAAGGATGGGGATCCCGCCTACCCGGTGATTGTCGATGCCGGCGTGGGAACGGCCAGCGACGTGACGTTCGCGATGGAATTGGGGGTGGACGGGGTGCTTCTGAACACGGGCATCGCCCACGCGAAGAATCCGGTGCTCATGGCACACGCCATGCGCAAGGCGACCGAGTGCGGCCGCGAAGCCTATCTTGCCGGCCGCATTCCCAGAAAGCTCTACGCAACCGCCAGCAGTCCGCTCGAAGGGACCATCGCGCCCGGCCGGTAAACGGCCCGGCTCAGCCCGCCCGCGGCGGGCGTACGCTCAGAATTCCGCCGGATCGCCGAATTCGCGGCGAGTGCGGTCGAGAAGCAGCTCCAGCCGGTTCCGCTCCGAGGAGAGGGCCGGATCGTCGGCGCGATTGTCGAGTTCCCAGGGGTCGTGATCGAGGTCGAATAGCTGCGTCGTCGTCACACCGCCGACGCGGTAGCGGATGAGCTTCCACCGCGACTCGCGGATTGCCCGCTGCACGTCGCGATAAGCCAACAGGACATGATCGCGAACGAGCTTCTGCTCGGCACGCCATAACGGTACGAGACTCCGCCCATCGATGTCTCTGGGCGCCGGCAGGCCGGCCAGTTCGCAGACGGTCGGAAAGAGATCGTACAAGTACACCAGCGCCGGCGATTCACCCTTCGGGATTTTCGGTCCGGCGAACACCAGCGGCATGCGAACGCTGTGCTCGTAAAGGTTCTGTTTGCCCAACAGCCCATGCTGCCCGACGGCGAGGCCGTTATCGCTGGAGAACACAACTACCGTGTCGTCGGCATGCCCGGTCTCTTCGAGCGCGGCGAGAATCCGGCCGATCTGCGCGTCGAGATGGGTGATCATCGCGTAGTACGCGGCAATATGTTCGCGAACGATATCGGGTGTCCGCGGAAACGGGGCGAGCAACTCGTCGCGGATCTTCAATTCGCCGTTATCGAACGGGTGCTGGGGCATGAAGTTCCTGGGCAGTGTGATCCTCGCCGGATCGTAGAGCCGAGCGTACTCCTCCGGCGCCATCCGCGGGTCGTGCGGCGCCGTGAAGGCCACGTAAAGGAAGAACGGTTCGGCAGCACGGTAATGGCGCAGAAAATCCACTGCGGCATCGGCGAACAACTCACTGGAAAACTTCGTGAAAACCCGGCGGTTCTTTACCGGGTACTTGCCGCCAGGATCGAAATCGAACGCCGGCACGCTGAGGTGGTCGCACATGCCGCCGAAAAACACCGGTCCCCCTTGAGAGAAGCTGCGGGCGTAGGACTCAACCCCGTTGTGCCATTTGCCCGCGCCGAAACTCGTATATCCTTCGCGGCGCATCGTCTCGCCCCAGGTCGGCGCATCGGCGAGATTGCCCGCCACTCGCCACAGCGAGCGGCCGCTCTGCAGCATCGCCCGGCTTGGCAGGCAGACGGCCGGCTGAGTGGAACCCACTACGAAGTTGTTGCGGAACACGTACCCCCGCGCTGCGAGCCGATCGAGATTGGGCGTCTGTACCTCCGGGTTGCCCAGGGCGCCGATCGTGTCGAAGCGCTGATCGTCGCTCAACAGCACGAGCACGTTGGGCGGTTTGCCCGCCGGCGCCGCTTCGCCTGCGCACACGCCGTGCGCAAGCACCACGGCAGCCAGACCGACAAACAGCCGCAAAAACCGGTTTTGAAGCATCGAAGGGGTCCTTGATCGAGGATGGTCAGCGCCCTCCGAGTGTGGCTGGTCCCATGGCCTCCGTCAAGGGTGGCACAGCATGGGCCGCCTATCCGCGGCTCCCGTCAAATAGTCGCGCGACGACTTGCGCTGCAGGGATTGTCGGTCGCCTTCAACGGCACGCCGCAGGCGATCTTCGCATCACGGCGGTCGATATCGCTTGTCCGGCGCACCGGCAACCGTAGAATGCACCGGCCTCGTCTCTTCTCTCGATCTCGACTCTCCGCGGAGATCGTGCATGCTTCTCGGCAGATTCAACGGATGTGCCGGACCGGCGCTATGGCTGGCATGGGCCGCGTGTTCCGCGTTCGGTGCCATTTCTCGGGCCGACGAGGGCGCCGCAAACGGTGTGCATCCTTCAGTCGGGGCGCTGCGGACGATCGTGTTGTTGCGATCCCCGAAAGTCCGGGCGGAACTGAATCTGGCCGCCGATCAGATCAAGGCGATCGAGGAGGCGGTCGCTGCGGTGGACCACCCGCTGTGGAGCGTGCGGGATTTGCGGGCCGAGCAGATCGACCAGTCGGTGCGCCAACTGGCAGACCGCTTCGACGAGCAGGTGCGAAAACTGCTGCGGCCGAGCCAGTACGAAAGGCTGGAACAGATTGCGATGCGCCTGGAGGGATGGCCCGCCCTCTGTTCGCCACCGGCCGCCCAGCGGCTGAAGCTTTCCAAAGAGCAGGTTCGGCAGATCGAAGCCCTCCTCCGCGAACACATCGAAAGATCGGGCCTGTCAGCCGGCGACCTCAGCGCGAGCCGTCAGGAACAGATTGTGTCACTACTGACGGAGCCGCAGCGCCGGCAACTCACTCGACTGGTGGGCAAGCCGTTCGACATCGGCCAGGTCAGACAGCAGATCGTCCCGGCGCCCGAACTCCGCGAAATCGGAGCCTGGATCAACAGCCAGCCCCTCCGCTTGTCGGATCTGCGCGGCAGAGTCGTCGCTCTGCATTTTTTCACTTACGGTTGCATCAACTGCATCCACAACTATCCCACCTACAAGACGTGGCACGCCGAACTGCCGGCAGAGCGGTTCGTGTTACTGGGCATTCACACGCCCGAAGGCGAAGGGGAAGGCGAGCGCGACCCGAGCAGGATCCGCGCTGCCATGTCGAAAGAGGGGCTTGAGTTCCCCGTTGCAGTCGACAACCAGCGGCGCGTTTGGAGCGACTGGGGGAACCACATATGGCCCGCCGTGTACCTCATCGACAAAGAAGGTTTCGTCCGTTACTGGTGGTACGGCGAGCTGAAGTGGCAGGGCGCCGAGGGAGATCGCATCATGCGCGAACGGATCGAGCAGATGATGGCCGAGTAAGAAGTCGAATGTCGAAATCTGGCAGGGCGAAGGAATGTCAAAGAGCCAGAATGGTCATTCGTCATCCCACCCCAATCCGACTTCTGCCGACTGCCGCTCGAGCGCCGCCAGATCGACGAATTGAACCGCCGCACTGCCGTCGCTGAAAGCCAGCCAGTCCCCTCGGAACCCAAGCTGTCCGACAGGATGGCTCGACAACCGGGCATGGAAGATCTCCTCGTCCAATCGCAAATCCCAGAGCTTCACCGAACCGTCGCGATACCCCAGGGCGAGCAGGCGCCCATCACCGTCGAAGCCCTGCGCGCTGGGAACGGAGGGACCGGTGATTCGTGACATTTGCTCGCGATCGGCAATCCGCTGCAGCACGACGTCGGCTTCCGGCGGAACGCCGCTGAACACACCGAGGAGTTCGAACGTCGGATCGGGTTTCCGCAGCAGGAGCGTGAGCAGCCAGCGGGCATCGGGGCTGAACGGGTTTTCGCCCAGCGGAACTCCCAAACGGGGCCACTCCGCCATCGGCTGGCCTTCGGGCAACCGCAGCCAGACTACCTCACCCCGCGTGCCCGGCGACTGCCCAGGGATCGCCATGATAAGCGATCCATCGGGGGTGATGTGGCCGCTCTGGTAGCTCATCTCCGGTGGAGTGGCAAGCCGCGGCCGCATTTCGAGCACGTCCCACACCGCGAGCGACGGCCCGCTGGCGCTGGCGGCCACTGCCAACAACGTGGTGTCGGACGCAAAGGCGGATGAAGTGATCAGCCCTTTGAGCCCATGTTCCTCATCAAGGCGGGCCAGCAGTTGGCCGCTGTCAACGTCCCAGACCGACGCCTGATAGGGATCGACCAAGGCCAACCGCCTGGCATCCGGGCTGAAAAGGAAATGCCCGGCGGATTGCTGGCCGGAGCCGTGCAGCGTGTGGATGATTCGGCCGCTCACCGCGTCAAGGAGTTGAATGGTCTCCTGCGTGCCCTCGGCGACGGCCAGTCGCCGGCCATCGGGACTGATCGCCCAAAGGGCATCGCGACTCGCGATCGCCACACGTGCCAGGGGCGGTTCGGCAACTTCCCACCGCTTCAGCGAATCGGACGTCCCCCATGAAATCAGGTGCTTGCCGTCGGGCTGCCAACGCACGTGAACAACCGGCCCGGCGTGAGCGCCTGGCAAGGCAACGATTATCCTGTGATTGTGAAGATCGACCACATAGATCCTGCCATCGCCGGTTGCCACCGCGAGGCGGTCTCCTATCGGATTCACCGCTGCCGGCGAAGCGTTGAGAGAGAAATCGGTGGCGATGCTATCGATCTCGCTGTTAGCCGCCAGGTCCAGGCCTTTGTACTAGCATCGATTCATGACGTATTGGTGCGGCTTTGCGCCAGCACACGGGCCGTCGAGACATGGCTTCGGCGTCGTTTGTCCATTTTGGGTGGGGGCCGCTTGGGACCGCGTTGATGCTTGCGATAGCGGGCAAGATCCACCTGTCGCGCCAGGCGGATCAGTGCACGGGCCATACGGGCGGGCGTCAAGCGTGCGTACTTACGCCGCCAGTATTCGTCGGGCAGGGCGATATCCAGGCCGCGATGCGTGTGGGCCACTTCGTCGCAGAGATAGTAGAAGGAAAGCTGCGTCTGCGCCGTTTCGTGGCCATGCACCGCCCGCAGTGCCGCCAGGACCACGCTCAGCAGGTTGTAGCAGACCAAGGCCATCGAGAAGGCGAACAGCGCGGCACGCGGGTAGCCCAGCGTCTCGATCTCTCCCTCCAGGTTCTGCGCCAGCTCGCAAAAGGCGGTTTCGATGGTCCAGCGCCGGCGATACAAATCGGCCACGCGCTCGGCCGATACTTTCCGCGGGAGGTTGGTCAGCAGATGGATCTCGGTGTCTCCGTCCCGGGTGGGTTGATGGAGTACGACCGTCACGCGGCGGATCTTGATGGCGCGGCCTTCCTTGTCGAAAATCCGCATGCTCTGCTCGTAGACCACTCCGGTTTCCGTCTCGCCGACGCGATTGCGTCGGCCGATCAGTTCATAGCGCAATGCCTGGGCGTGCTGACGGATAAGGAAGTAACCCCGCTGTGCTTGGATGCCGAACAGGAAGTCCGTCGTGCAGAAATTCCGGTCGCCGATCCACAGGTCGCGCGGCGCCACGGTCTCCAGCACCTGCGGCAACAGACTGCGTTCCTGCGCGTGCCCGTCCTCGCAAGGGATCACGTCGATCGCCAGCTTCAAGCGCGGATCCAGGACCACCACGCAATGCCCCGGCAGCGGGGCCGCGTTGAGCTTCCGCAATGCTCCCAGCCGGCGCTGCGTGCGACGCAAGTGGTTGCCATCGAGGATCTTCACGCGGTAACCGGGCACCAACTCCGGCAGCGTGCCTCCACTGTTGGTAATGATCGCTTCCATGCGCGCGGCCGTCTCGGCCACCAGCTGCCGAGAGACGTTACTCTCCATCCGCTGCAGCTTGTCGTAGACGGCCTTGACCGTCACGCCGACTGCCTTGGCCTTAGCCTGATACGCCGCATGCACCGAGGGATGGATCTTGCAGGCCACCAGCCCCATCATCTCGGCCACGGTCGAGAACATGAGCTGCCGATTGGCCTGCCGCTCGGCGGCTTCCTCGAACAATCCGTCGAGACGCTCGGCCGAAAGCACGTTCTCCATGGCCGCACGCACCATCACGCACACCGGCGCTTTCTGCTCGAAACGATCAATCACTTCCTGAAGAATCATTGGAATGCCTCCTGGAGAAATCGCGGTTCTTCTCCAAGTATAGGCACCGGTCATCGACGCAACTCATTGCCGCAAGCCGCCTTGGTAACCGGCTCCGCATGCTAGTACAAAGGCCTGCCGCCAGGTCCCAAACGACGATCGTCCCCGCCTGGCTGTGGTCGCCGCTGCACGAAATGAACAGCCGCTGGCGATCGTCGTCCAGCGCTAGCCCACCGGCTACCGGCAGCGGGCACTCGATGTCGGCCAGTCGCTCACCGCTGGACGTTTTCCACACACCGATTGTCTTCCCTCCCAGTGGATAGTAGAGCCGACGGCCGTCGGCGGCGAAAACGGCGCCGCCGTGCCCGATCTGTTCGGGCACAGTAGCCAACGATTGCGGCGACGCTTCGCTGAGCTTCCAGAGTACGAGCGTCTGCTTCCGGTTCAGTCGGTCTCGGCGGTCCCGGATTCCCGCCGCGCGGTGTACGGCGGCAAAGTACTCCCCGTCCGGGCTGAATGCCATCTCCGAACTGAGCAGCAAGGCCGTAGGCCGATTCGCCGGATCGAGGTCGCCGGCTGGCGCGGGCCACGGCAACTTCTTGCTCTCGGTCTGGGTCTTCAGGTTCCAGATCGATACCGCGCCGGCGTCGGCGCGGGCCGAGGCGAGCGTTGCGCCCGCCATATCGATCGCCAGCGCCGTGCCGAGCATTTCTTCCCTGTCGAACCGCGCCTGTTCGCCCCCCGTCGTCAGATCCGCCAGGACGAGCGCGCTTCCGCCTCCGCCGCGACTGGCCACCCAGGCCGCCCGGCGGCCATCGCCGCTCAATGCCGGCTGCGATCCTGGGGAAGCGCCCAGACTGTAGATCGCCTGGGCATCGGAGGTCAGCAAGGCGGATACGGCTTCGCTGCGGAGTTCATGCCTTGCGGGCAAGAGTGTCTGTTCGCCGTTCGTCGCTGTTGGCCGCAACGTGCTGGCCCGCTGGGAGCGGAGGCGCTCCGCTTCGCGTACCTTGGCTAGGATCGCCCAGCGGCGGCCGGGATCGCCCGATCGCGCCAGACCGCGGGCCTGCTCGCAGAGGCTGCGAGCCAGGCTATCCTGCGCTTCGTCGCGGGCTCTGCGGGCCTCGATCACCGCTTGCTGTTCGCGGCCGAGTGCATCTCTGGTTTGTGCGATTTCGTTGAGCAGGCTCCAGGAGAATCCGGCGGTCAACAAGACGATGATCGCGGCCGCTCCGGCGATGACCGCCGCCAAACCCGGATTCCGACGGCACCAGCGCCAGCAGCGTTCGCTCGTGCGGACCGGCCGGGCGGTGATCGGCCGGCCCTCAAGCCAACGATTCAGCTCATCAGCCAGCGCCTCGGCCGAACCGTATCGCCGCGAGGGATCCTTTTCCAGGCACTTCAGGCAGATCGTTTCCAGATCGCGGTCGATCCGGGGATTGATCGTGCGCGGCCGTTCGGGCTCACGTTCGATGACCTGAAGCAGCGTGTCGGCAGACGTCGTGCCGCGAAGCGGGGGCCGCCCGGTGAGCAACTCGTAAAGGATCGCACCCAGGCTGTAGACGTCGGTGGCGGTGGTCAGAACTCGATCGGCCCGGGCCTGTTCGGGGGCCATGTAGGTGGCAGTGCCCACGACAGCGCCGGAATGGGTCAGCTCCTGGTCGCCATCGATCCGCTTGGCCAATCCGAAGTCGGTGATGTGCGGCCGGCCCTGGGCATCGAGCAGGATGTTGCGCGGCTTGAGGTCGCGATGGAGCACGCCGCGCTGGTGGGCGTGATGCACCGCCAGCGAAACCGCCGCCACCAGCGCCGCCGCGGCCCGCGGTTGGCCGCGGAACCGCTCGCGGTGTGCCGTAAGATCGCCCCCTTCGATCAGCTTCATGCTGAAGTAATGCTGATCCTCGTGTGCGCCCACTTCGTAGATCGGCACGATGTTCGGATGATCGAGCCTGGCGGCGGCCTCCGCTTCGTGGCGGAACCGCTCGACATCGGACGGCGAGGCCAGCCGTCCGCTGAGGATCATCTTCAACGCCACGGGCCGGCCGAGGCTGACTTGCGCGGCACGGTAGATCACCCCCATCCCGCCGCGGGCGATCTCTTCGTGGAGTTCGTAGTCGCCGAACCGCCGCGGATGCCGCGGGAAAGGCGTGCCTGGCGGCGGTTCCAGCCCCGCCGTGGAATCGGCAATTGAGGCGGCGCGGCCGGAACTTGCCGCATCGACCGCCGCGCGGAGCGGTTTCGCGAGGCGCTCGAAATCATCCTGGTCGGTGAAAAATGCCCGGAGTTCGTCGGCCAGGTCCGGATAGCGGCGGAGCCACTCGCGGCGATCGGGTGCAGCGCCGGCCTGCGCGGCGGTCAGATACTCGGCAATCGCCGCGTCAACCGGAGACTCGCCCTCCAAAGGTCGATCGCCGCCGGACATCGCTTTGGTCTCTTCACCACGAGGGTATACGTCCACCCTGATTATAGACCACCGGGAGCGGAAGGATGGATGTTGAGTGACGCGGGAAACCAGCGGCCTGAAGTCCTGCTGTCCCACAACGGGCTCTGCCGCTTGGATTTCCGGCTCGTCACTCCGGCGATTCATCACTCGGGCTTCGTCGCCTCTTCCTCGATCTCCTCGACCTGCTGGTTCATCTCCATATCGACTTCGGCTTTCTGGCCGGCAACTTCCAGCGTCATCGTCATGTTCATAGTCATCTCGCTGCCGACGGGCTGCCCGGCCTCGTTGTCGAAATAGATCGTCCCCTGGCTCTTCTGCTTCGTGATGTCCATGGCCACCATCTGCCCCTTCGCTTCCTGACGGATCTCCATCTCCAGTCCGATCTTTTCAACGGGCTTTCCGCCCCGTTCCTCTGTTCCCAGGTAGGTGAGCCTGGTCTTGAAGGTTTGTTTGCCCACGGCTGGATTGTTGATCGAGGTTTCTTGCTCCCAGCTCTTTCCGGGTGTCACGGGTTCTTCGGGCAGGACGGCGGTCTGCGACATCTGCTTCAAACCATCTTCGCTGAATAGATTGCCCAGTTGCGCCCCGCCGGCAACCTTGTTGAGGTTCTCCAGCATCCCCTGGGGAAGCTTCATCTCCACGACTCGTCCCTGACTGTTCATCCACATCACGAACGGCTTGCCGAGCATTGATTTGTAGATCGGGGCGACCATTGCCGCCATGCCTTGGGGCTCATTGTCCACCGAAGAGTCATATTCCATCATCACTCCCTGCGGCGACACGGTCTTCATCGTGATCCGGTCGATGGTCTGAGTCATCTTGGCCACGCCGTCGGCATCTACCGATTCAACCTTCCACGCCATGGTCATCTCATGAGTCGTGGTGATCGTCGTCGCCTGGCCACCGACATTGATCCTTTGAGAGATATCCTGCTGGACATTGAAACGCCGGGTATCGCCTGGCTCGAATTTCCAACGAAGTGTTTTCTCTTCGGCTCGCGCAGCGCCGCCAGCCGCCAGCGCGACAATCGTTGCCAGGACAAGCACCCCGCGGATTGAAAACCTCAACATGGGCAAGCTCCTTTGGTCTCTTTACCGGTTCGGGGGTGAAGGCAGGCATGCCGCCACCGGTTAGCCGGCCCCCACGGAATCAACAACAATGTCACTCCGCACGCAGTTCACTGCGGAGCGTGCTCAGCCCGCGCTTGATCAGTCCGGCCACGGCGGCCGGACTGCGGTCGAGATGCCGGGCGATCTCGTCCAGGGTCCATTGCTCGAGGTAGTGCAGGACAACCGCCTCGCGTTGCGCCGGCGGCAGGCCTTCGATCGCGTCGGCGACGCGGAGCACCTGCTCGCTCCGCTCGACTTGCTGGCTGGGCGACGACTGGTCGGTTGCCAGCAGGACTTCCAGCCGCGAAGCCGATTGATCGAGCCCCGCTTCGAGCGATCGCTGCCGCGCCACGTCGCGCTTCTGCCGACCCAGATCCCGGGTCGCGTTGGCGATTTGGCGGGCGAGGATCTGTCGCAGCCAACCGGCCATCTCAGCCTCGGTCTGGCCGCGGAAGCCCTCCAAACCCGAAACCGCCTGCAGCATCGTCTGCTGGACGATATCCGAGGCGTCGAGCTTGGCCCGCAGTCGCGAACTGAGTTGCGATCGCGCCAGCAGATGCAGATAATTGCGGAATCGGTCCACTTCGAGCGGGCCGGAGCCGTCTTCGGTCATGGCAGTCCTCTAATCTGTAGACACCGGTGTGCCGGCGGCGAGGCGCGCCGGCCACCGGCATAGGATGACTTCGGTAACGCCACCGCGCCAAGGCGGAGCGCAAATGCC
Source organism: Thermoguttaceae bacterium (assembly GCA_040766885.1). Taxonomy (GTDB): domain Bacteria; phylum Planctomycetota; class Planctomycetia; order Pirellulales; family Thermoguttaceae; genus JAXGPP01. The sequence continues at coordinate 31,065 of JAXGPP010000033.1, forward strand.
TCGCGGGCCGGCGGACTGTCATCGTTTTTTTGTGAATTCCTAATGGATTAACTGGGACATACCAGCATGGATGAATCGGACGCAGGGGCCGCGCTACCCCCAGCCTCTCGCTCGCACATCAACCCACCGGGCAGCACACCTGCCGAACGCCCGCTGGAGCTCCTCGCTCCGGCCGGCGACGCGACGGCACTGGCAGCCGCATTGGAGGCTGGCGCCGCGGCAGTGTACTTCGGCCTGACGGTGCTGAATGCCCGAAGGCGTGCCCGCAATTTCACCCAGCAGGAACTGGAGGCCGCGGTTCGCGACATCCACGCCGCCGGCGCGCGGGCCTATCTCACGCTGAACATCGACATCACCCAGCGCGAACTGGAATTGGCCGTACGGACGTTGGAACTTGCCCGCCGCACAGGTGTCGACGCCGTGCTGGTCCGCGATCCGGCGCTAATGGCCTTGCGCGGCGAATACCCGGAACTGGAATTCCACTTCAGCACTCAGACAGCAGTGACCAGCAGCGCCGACGCGGCTGCCGCGGCCGCGCTGGGGGCTGCACGCGTGGTGCTCGCCCGCGAGATGTCGCTGGAGGAGATCGCAGCGGCGTCGGCGGTGCCCGGGATCGAAACCGAAGTCTTCTGCCAAGGGGCGCTCTGCTTCTCGATTTCCGGCCGCTGCCTGATGTCAAGCTGGGTGGGCGGCCGTAGCGGCAACCGAGGCGCGTGCACGAGCCCTTGCCGCGTGCCGTGGACCATCGACGAACAGCCCGCGGGAACGCCCTTGGCGATGCACGACCTGGCGACGCTCGGCCGCCTTGGCGACCTGGCCCGGGCGGGCGTCCGTGCGGTCAAGATCGAGGGACGAATGAAGAACGCTGCCTGGGTGCGCCAGGCGGTGTCGCTCTATCGACGGGCGATCGATGGTGAGAATCCGGCCGCGCTGGCGGATGAATCGCGGCGGCTGGGAGCCTACACGGGAAGGCAGTTGACCTGTGGATACCTCGACGGCCGGCGCGACGACCTCACCGGAGTCGCTGGCCGTGAGTCGGCGTCGGCCGACGATGCAGGACCGCCCGGCGAAGAGTCCGACGCCTTCGTGCCGGCCCCAACAGATTCACGCCCCGCGCGCGTGGTCTTCGACCTGGAATTGAACATTGCCGACCGGGGAATCGAGTGCCGCTGCGAGTGCGGCGGCTACGCCGAAGCCTGGTCGATTCCTAAGACCGTCATTCGCCGCCCGCACAAGGCGATGGCGATCGGCGACGTCTTCGGCTGGCTCGCGACGCAGACCATTCACGGGTGTACGTTGGGTCGCAGCGCGACCAACGATCCCGCTTTTCTGCTCGTCCCACGGGCCGTGAACGGCCTGGTAACCCGAATTGCCAAGCTCGTGCAGCGCTACCAGAAGCACCGCAGCCGGGTGGTCGAGGTCGAACTGCCGGCAGGCGTGGCTGCCGTCCTGGCGGAAACTCCACGCCATCCAGCCAATCGCAATCCACTGGGCTCCCGCCCGGATCGCGCGCGGCTGGAAGCCGGCGCCGTCGAAGCGTTCGTGGGGCGTGCACGGCCCCGAGCGGTGATCGTCGAGGGGTTGACGGCCGAGACGCTCGACGCCGCACGTGCCGCGTGCGGCCACGCGCGGCTCGTCGCGGCGTTGCCGGCCGCGTTCTTCGAGGACCGGCTTCCGGCGATCGCCGCACTGGTCGATCGCTGCGCACAGGCGGGCGTGGCGGTCGAAGTGAATAGCTGGGGCGGCTGGCACCTGGCACGGCAGGCCGGCGCAAGGCTGGAAGGAGGGCCTGGTCTGGGGGCGCTAAACGCGCTGGCGGCCCGCACGCTGGGGAATCTGGGTTTCGAATCGGTGACGCTTTCGGTCGAGGCCGATCGCCGGCAACTGGAGGAACTTTCAAATCACTGTCCCGTGGCCTGTTCGCTGGTGGTCTTCGGCAGGCCGGCGCTGATGACTTCCCGCGTCGAACTGCCCGACGCGTACCTCGGCCGGGTGCATGAGGACCGGCGCGACCAGCGCGTGGCGCCGCGGCGCGAGCATGGGCTGTGGGTATTCCGGCCCGTCGATCCGTTCGATCTCCGCGACCTGCACAACGATCGGCTTCGGGCTAAGCACCTTGTGGTTGATCTCATCGGTTCGCCTGACCCGGCTGGAGAATGGGCGGGCCGCGACGTCAGGCGCGGTTCGGCTTTCCGCTTCAATTACGACCGCACCCTGGCGTGAGACGAGTAGATTCGGGGCCGCGTCCGATTGAGCCGGTGTCTGGCCGAGGGACGGATTCCGCCGCTGCGCAGGCCGCTACTTCTTCAGATGCCCGACGCTTGACTGGAAGTAGCGTCGACGACGGGTCTCCACCGTGTCGGGTGTCTCTTCCTGGCGGCGTTTGAGGTCGGTAAGGTTGGCCCGACACCAACGGCAGCCGACGGCGGCGATGTGGAAGCGGATGTAGTCGTCGAGTTCGGGCGGCAGGGCGCCGAGCAGATGGCTGCCGAGTTGCTCGCGGGTCGGGCAACTCAGGCGGTGGCGACGCCAGATCTCTCCCAGCGAATGAATACCCGCATCGCGGCGGCCGTTGATCGCCGCCAGGCGGCCGGCCAGTTCCGGGTCGTCGCGGAGCGCCAACTCGACGCGGACCATTTCTTCCGGCGGCATCGCCTCATCGAGATACATCTCCAGGTCGGCGATGGTGAATCGGTGGCGCATGAGGCTTCTGGCAATGAGAATCAGGATGCCGCGGAGTTCTCGCTCTCGTACAGTTCGGGGAAGACCTCTTCCGGCAACTGTTGCTTGCGGACCGCGGAGCGAAGCCTGGCGAGGAATTCGAACTTGTAATTCGCCACGGCTTGCTCGGTAAGGCCCAGTTCGGCGGCGGCTTCCTTGTTGGCGCGGCCACGGACAAAGAGCAGTTCGGCGCACTCGAGCTTCTGCCAGTCGCCGCGCTCGCGCCAGTGTTTGATCTGATCGGCGATCGCGGCCACCAGGGCGTCCTCCTCGAGGTTCTTCCGCTCGCCGCTCCGCATGATGCTGCTCGCCCGGCGGGCCGGTGACGATGGTTCCCAACTGCTGGAGCTGTCGCTCGATCCGGGCGCCAGGGGAAGCGTAGGTCGCCGTCCCTCGCGCCGCAGGTGATCGGTGAGCTTGTGCGCGGCAATCGAAAACAGGTAGCTTTCCAGCGACCGACGGGCGTCGTAGTTGGGGAGGCTGGTGAGGAAGCCGATGAATGTCTCCTGGACGAGATCCTCGGCGGCGGCCCGGTTGCCCGTTCGGCTCTCCACGTAGGCCAGCAGCCGCCCCTCGTACCGCGCGATCAGCTCGTTCCAGGCGTCGTCTTCGCCCGCACGAATCCGCTGGACGAGGAGCTTATCGGACTGATTGTGAAGCGACATGGCGACGTGCCGGGCGACATCCGCAGGGAATCTGTTCCAGAACCCTACAGCATAACTCGGCGGACGGCGTCAGGCAATCGCCCCGTCCGATTAGCCGATCACCGCCGCGGCAGCGACGACAAGCATTGCCAGCAGCGCGGCGGCGGCTGCCGTCCAGCGAATGCGCCGGCGGTACGCCCCCCGGGTAGCCAGATCGAGCCTCAGGTAGCCGTAGATCATGGCTACCAGCGCCAGCACGCCCCCGCCGAGCGCAGCGGCGCCGGCAACGCGCTCATTGACAATCGACCGTTTCCACATCTGGCGAATGTGGTCGTTCACCGCATTGTCAAAGCGGAGCAGGACGTGGCGGTGAACCATGTCCACCGTCACCGGCCCCATCGCGTGTTTGCGCCATTCCTGCCAGTCGTCTCGTTTGACGTGCTCGTCGATGTACTCCATGGGCAGCCGGATGCGGCCGCGGGCCTGCAGGCCGATCAACTGGCCGACGTAGTCATCGACCGCGGCATTGATTTTCGCGGGCAAGGCGCTGTCGGATTCCTCGATCGTCGTGTACGGATCGACGTCCAGGGAAACCTGATAGGCATCGCCCACGCGGCGCGGCGGCTCGCCCACCCAGTCGGGCTGAGTCGAGCGCTCGGGGGCAGTCTTGCGGGGTCCGATTGGTCTGGTGGCGGGCTTCGGGGGGGCGCTCCGGGTTTCCGTTTCAGCGACCGTGTTCGCGGCCAGCGAGACGCTCTCGGCGGCTGACTCACCGGAAGCAGCAGTCAGTGCCGCCGCAGTGTCGGCCGCATCTTCGTCCAGCGCCGCCAGCATGGCACGGGCGACAGTTCGGATCAGGCTGCGGAGTTCGGCCTCGCCCTTCTTCGGCGCGCTGCCGGCGACTTCTTTCCCGGAAGCCTGTTCGATTACTAGCTCTTTCGCCACCTCCGGTTCCGTGACCGTCGCCAGTGTGGCGGGGAGGGCTTCTCCGAGCTCTTGCTCAGGCGACTCATGCTGATGAGTTGTGGGAGGATGAACGACGATCCAGTCAGGGCTGGACGGAATGGAATCGACCGCGCCCGGCTCCATATAGTCGCCCCACACTTCACTGAATTGGGTGAAGTCCACCCGGGAGTTGCGTGCGTGCGCGTCGGCCGCCGTTCGCGGATACGTGTTCATCGGGTCGTGGACTTCCACGGAGCGACCCTGCCAGTGAGCGTGCGGCGCGTGGCGCAGCACCATCACCGCCACGGCGGCCACCAGCAGAATGGCCGGAATCGCCAGCAGCGTCTTGGCCACCGCGCGGAACGATGCGCTGGTGAAAAGTTTAACCATCACCACCAGGCAGACCGCAAGGATGATCAGTTCTATCACGCCAATCATGGCCGTAACCGGACCTTCCTGTGACTGCTGCTCAAGCCACCACGTTCTCTGCCGTTTCGCCGCTTCGTGCAAACCGCCGCCGGCTGTCGACGAACGGGCTGGCCAACTGCACGGCCACCGAGGTCGTGCAAGCCGCCATCGGCAACCAGGGCTGCGGGTAGAGCCACACCGCCGCCGTCAGCCAGGCCACCGCCACGCTGAAGACCATCGCCCACAAGCTCATCCGCGTTGCACGCAATGGGTCGGCCTGCCGCCACCACCGCACCGCCAGGAACAGCGTCCCGAAGCAGGCCACGTGTGCCAGCAACAGCGGCGTGCCATCGTTATAGAAGCTCGGCGGCAACTCGACGTGGGCTCCCGACGTGAATTTCGGATCGTAGGGCAAATCTACCATAAGTGCCGTGGCGACGCCGTACGAGATCAACCCCACGCCCATCCCGATCACCATCAGGATGAAACGCCGCAGCATCGAGTCGCCCTGTACCCCCTCCCAGAACTTCGCCGCGATCAGAATCGCCCAGGCGCCCAGCGCGCTCACCACGGAAAGCCAGGCGAATTGCTCAGGCTGCGGCGGCATGTCGCGGAAGCTGTTGAGGATCACCATCACGAGGCAGATGATCACCGCCACCACGCCGCTGCCCAAGAGCGAACCGAACAGTTCCGTGACGCGCTCGCGGACGGGTTTCAATATCAGCGCATCCGCCGGATTCTCCTTTCGCCGCCAGCGGTGCGGCCGCGCGATCGTCGCCGCGACTGGCTGGACTCTCACCGGCTGGCCCGCGGGGATCGGTGGCACCGGCTGTACCAGGGCCTGCGGCTGCCGGCCGCTGAGCACGAGTGATCGGGCGATCCAGTAACCCCCATAACTGGCCAGAATCACGATGGTCAGCGGCCAAGCCGAGCCGACCACGGCCAGTGCCACGACCATCCCGATGGCCAGAATCACGATCTTCGTGGGCGTATTCAGGTTCCATCGGTTCCAGGCGTCAATGCTGCGAACGCAGAATTGACGAACGGCACGCAGGATTGGCTCGTCGCCCTCTGGGCCGATGAACGCGGCGGTAGCGGCATACGGCCGCTGCGGGCCGCATCCACCCGTGGCCGCGCCCTTGGCGGCGTGTACGTAGGGATGGGCCGGCTGCGGCAACTGGTCGAGCATCTCGCCGACCGTCGGATACCGCTTTACGGGATCCTTTTCCAGCGCCTTCGCCACCACCGTGCGGTAAGGCTCCGGCAGCATCGAGACGTCGGGCGTGGCGGTAAGGTGCTTCATCAGCACTTCGCCGATGCTCTCGCCCTCGAAAGGAACCTTACCGGTGAGCATCTCAAACAGGACGATGCCCAGCGCGTAGACGTCGATCTCCTTGCCATAGCGGCCATTGGCCACTTCGGGGGCCATGTAGTGGACGGTGCCGACGCTTTCCGTCTGGCCGCTGCGGCGGCTGCAGGAGATGAACTTCGACAGGCCATAGTCGCCGATCTTGACCAAGCCCTCGTCGCAGAAGATGTTGCCCGGCTTCAGGTCGCGGTGCACGATCCCGTGGTCGTGCAGATATCCCACGCCGGCCGCGATCCCATGGATCCAGGCCAGCACTTGCTCTTCAGGCAGCCCCTGGGGATGGATCGCCAGCACGTCTTCCAACGACTGCCCGGTGATGAACTCCATCACCACCCATTTGTCGGCGCGGCTGTCTTCGCGAATGTCGTAGATCGTCAGCAGGTTGGGGTGCTTCAGATTGAGGCAATGGCGGATGCCGCGGAGTTCGATGTCCAGATTGCGGCGCAAGAGCTTCAGGGCAACTTCTTTGCCGCCGTCGCTGGTGGCGTAGTAGACTTCCCCAAAGCCGCCATGCCCCAGGCCACGGCGGATCGTGTAACCCTCGAGGGGGCGGGAACCTGAGGGGTAGACAAACCGCGCCGTCCCACCCGCATGCCCCGCGGGGGCAGCGAGCCGGTCGTCAGGCTGGAAGTCCTGTTCGTTCAGCTCCACGGCAGCCACCGATTTGGTCATCGGACTACTCCTGGCGAATCGCCATTCGTCGCCTCACGGCCACGGGCCACTCGCCCCTCCATTCTATCAACAAACGTGTTGCTGCGGGGGAGGCCCCATTAACCCCGGGAGCACGCGCCCGGGGGGTGCATCTACATCTCCTCTAAGCTTAGCGAAAACGAGTCGCCGGCAATTCGCGAATTCCGCGTAATGGCGCCTCGTCCGCCAGTCTGTCGCACTCCGTCAATCTCCGTTCCGGGGGCCGCGCGGCAGTACAGCCGTTCGTCATGCCGGTACAGAACCACTTCATCCCTCCAGCCGCGGCAGACAATGTGGCTGTGGCGCTGAGGACCGAGCACGCACGAATCCGCCATCAGCAAAATCGCGTCAACCGACGGCTGGGTGCGATGACTGCTGGCAAAGTCCAGTCGCGCGGTCGCGCTCAGCGCATGGGGCCGGCGGAACACCAGTTGCACGCTATGGCCCAACTGAATCACGTTTCCGTGGCTCAGGCCGGCAATCCGCGTTACCGAGCGGCCATCCACCCACACTTCGCGAATAGCTTCGATCAGGTATCCCTCGCCATCGCGCCGGATCTTGGCATGTTTCTTGGACAGGTCGCCGAGTAGGGGGATGTCCGCTTCTCCCGCACCGATATGCTGGCCGAGGGTTACCTCGTCCGACAGGCAGACCCAGTAACCGCCGACCGCGTCTACCCAGAGGAAGAACCGATCGGACTCGCCCGTCACGCGGTGCATGGGAAACCGTTCTCGAATTACGGCGGACAACCGAAACATGGACCACGCCTTAGTCTATTGCCTTCATGACTGAGGGAACACGTCCCGCGTCTTCCGCCAGGAATCCGGGCCTGCTCGGTCAGCCCGCGTCCCCCAATCCACCTGGAACTCCGTCGCAGTGTTGTAGGTCTGGTGAGAACCGCTTGCGGCCCAGCAGAACTGGTAGTCCGTGCTAAGCCGCAAGCGTAGGGGTGCCATGTCGGGGCTGTAACTGGTCAGTCTTTCTGGGCAACGGCCTCGCTGCCGGGTTGATCGGCGTTGAAGTACTTCGTCACTTGGTCCACGATGTCTTCGGGTACCGACTTCTCCAGCGGAATCTCGTCGTGGAAGTACCCTTCCGCATTGACCATCCGCTCCGCAACGTCGAGCCGCGTCTTCAGATCGGTAATCAGGTCTTTGACGCGTCCGAGCTGGCTGTCGTCGAACTGGTAGTCGCTGGTTGTCTGGGCCGCTGCCACCATTTGCAGCCGCGCTTCCAGATTCTCCACTTCGACGGCCAGTTGCCGCTTCTGACTGAGCATGCCTTCCAGCTTCTGCTTGGCGGCATCGAGGCTCGCCAGCCGGGCGTCGTGAATTTCCCTCAAGCTGGTCAGCGTGGCCTCCGCTGTCTTATAGCGGTCGAAGCGGTTGGCCAAGTCGGATTTCACCTGCTGGTTGGAATAGGTCCGTCCGGCGTAATGGAACTTTTCCCGTCCGGTCGCCAGATCCGATTTCAGTTGCATCAGATGCGATTTGTCCTGGCCGAGCCCTTCTTCGGCGGCAGCGATCTGCTTGGTGAGCCGCTCGACCTCGACTTCAGCCTTGGCGATCTCGTGCATGTTCTTGCGAATCGCCGGCACGAGCCCATCGATCATGTGCCGGGCGCGCTCAATTTCGAACTGGACAGGTACGCTGTCGGTAACCGAACTCTTCACGTAGCCCGCTGATGTGCGGACATAGCTGGTCATGTCCCGCCCAAAGAAGAACAGCCCCACGACCAGGGCAAGTCCCGTGCCGATAATGGCTCTCTTGATCATGTCTGAGTCCTCCGCGAAAGTTGTTGGATGGTGGGCGTGCGATAGGTTTGCTGGTTGTTGCTACGGCCACTAGTCCTCGGTCTATTCGCAGGTGACATGGGGATCTTGGGAGTTTTTCGACGAATTCGGATTGTCTCAGAATCGCCTTGTCGCGACGCCTCCCTGTCGAGGGGGCCGCAGGCTTAATTCGACCCTCAGGAGGGCTAGAGTTGCGATGACGTCCGCCCGAAGACGGTTCCCTCTGCCATGCCGATATCCATGAGCGACTTCATCACTCGGATTCATGCCTCGCCCGGCCAAGTCGTTTTGGCGGTCACGGGGGGAGGCAGCGGCGCAATTTCCGCGATTCTCCAGGTGCCTGGCGCTTCCCGGACGGTACTGGAGGCTATGGTTCCGTACGCCGCGGCCTCGCTGTCGGCGCTGCTTGGCGGTACGCCGGACCAGGCATGTGCCGCTCCGACCGCTCGCGCGATGGCCATGGCCGCCTACCTCCGGGCATGCCGGTATGGCGCCGCCGGTCCGCTGGCGGGAGTTGGTTGCACTGCCAGCCTTGCTTCAGACCGCCCGAAACGCGGAGCTCATCGGGTGCACGTCGCCCTCCAGACCGCCGCTGTCACGAGCGTCTGGGGCTTGGAACTGGCCAAGGGCCAGCCACGCCGCGACGAGGAAGAGGAACTCGCCAGCCGCCTGGTCCTAAACGCCGTTGCGGCGGCGTGCGGGCTCGACGAAAGGCTCGAGTTGCCACTTGCTGGCGGCGAGCAGGTGGCGTTGCGGTCGATCACCGCTCCCGAGCCGTGGCGTGATTTGCTCTCAGGCCAGATCGACAAGGCCCCTCACCACGGAGCCGCGAATCCGCCGGCAGGCCGCGTGATCTTCCCCGGCGCTTTCAACCCGTTGCACGCCGGACACCGCCAGATGGCGGAAATCGCCGCCGAAATGCTTACCGCCCCTGTTGAGTTTGAAATCTCCATTCTCAATGTCGACAAGCCGCCGCTCGATTACCTCGAAATCGAACGTCGCGCGGCACAGTTCGGCGATCATCCGCTTTGGCTCACGCGTGCGGCGACGTTCTTGGAGAAATCGGTCCTCTTTCCGGGGGCGGCGTTTGTGGTCGGCGTCGACACGATTCGCCGCATTGCCAATCCGAAATACTACGGCGGCAGCGAGGCCGCCTGCCGCGCTGCGATCGAGCAGATCGTTGCCCGTGGCTGCCGCTTCCTCGTCTTCGGCCGCGCTCAGGATGGCCAATTCGTGGGCCTCTCGCAGATCGAGCTTCCCGAGCCGCTCCGTTCGGCCAGTCGGGAAGTGCCCGGCGAGCGGTTCCGGGAAGACATTTCTTCGACCGATCTGCGCCGGGATTGGGAGTCGTGAGCGGCCGTGGGCCGTCACTCCCCCTCGGTGAATCCAACGTCAGCCCTGGCCGTTGTGCCGTGCGTTCCGGTTGGGAAGACCCGGCCGACGGCGCAAAGACCGCCCGGGGGCGGGAGGAAATCTCAGTTTGCAGCCGTCGGTTCGCCGAATGCCTCTTTGGACGAAACGTCGGACGTTTGACGAAATGTCGGCACCCCTGCGAGAGAGCACCATGGAACGCCGCGCCGCTGCTTCAATCAAGGTCCGGGCAACACTCTACTTGCCCGCCGACCTGTTGGAGGAAGCTCGCGACGCAACCGTGTTCCTGGGGGGCTACCCGGTGCGGCTGACGTTGACGCGGTTCGTCGAAGACGCCTTTCGGGCGGAGCTGCGACGCCTGAAAGACGCTTACCACCAGGGGCGTGATTTTCCTCAACGTGATGAGGACCTGAGGGGCGGCCGACCCATCGCCGCCTGATCGAGCTTTGCGTTGGAAAGGAACGAGGCGAAGCATAGCGAAGCCGGCACTCGACGGACCAGTACTGCGGCGCCGGCGATTGTTCTCAGCAATATCCAGAAGAACATGTGCACTGCGAAGACCGACCCCCCCCGACAAGCTGAAATGGAGCGCCTGCGGCGCGAACTACTCCGGCGGATTGCCGCCAACGAAGCGCGGCGCCGCGAGCGAGGTTCATCGGCCAAGTAAGGTCGTCCCCGGCGTGAGAGCCCTCCTGAGTCTGGCGGTGGTCTTCAGTTGGACCGCCGTCTGCGAAGCCGGTTTCCTGTCCCGGCCCGACACGCCGCATCCGGCGGTGGTGCGGATCATTGCGCCCGAGGGAAACGGCTTCTCACTTGGTTCCGGCACACTGGTGGCCACAAGCCAGGAACACGGCCTGGTGGTCACTAACTGGCACGTCGTCCGCGATGCCACTGGCCAGATCATCGTGGTCTTTCCCGACGGCTTTCGCTCCGGCGCGACGGTGCTCAAGACGGACCGCGATTGGGACCTGGCCGCGCTGGCCATCTGGCGACCTGAGGTGCAGCCAGTCCCGCTCTCGGCTGCCGCTCCGCAACTGGGTGAAAGTCTGACGATCGCCGGCTATGGCGGCGGGGACTACCGCACCGCCACCGGGCGCTGCACACAGTATCTCTCGCCCGGCCGCGACTTGCCGTTTGAGATGGTCGAGCTGTCGGCCGGCGCGCGTCAGGGGGATTCGGGCGGGCCAATTTTCAACCAGCGGGGCGAGTTGGCCGGCGTGCTGTTTGGGGCGTCGTTCGGACGCACCTCGGGCAGCTATAGCAGCCGCGTGCGGCAGTTTCTCATGCCGCTGATGTCAGGTTTTCATCGCCTTGAACCGAGCGAAACGATGATTGCCGGCGGACCCAGTTCGGTGGCAACTTCGCCCCTGGAGTCAGTGCAGGCCCCGGCGCCGCTGGCACTGCCTCCACCCCCGACCGAAGTCACTGTGGCGATCGCCGGCGTGCGACCGGCGGCCGCACCGCCACCGGCCGAAAACGATTCTACTTCCAGCCCGGGTGGCCTGGCGGCCGCTGCGGATCCCACCGCTCCGTTGGAACCGACCGCTCCACCGTCGGTACCCTCAGCCGCTTCGCCGGCCCCAGGCCCGTCGGTTCAATTGGCGCCAACCGCCGGCCCGACGCGGCTAGACCAAATCAAGAACATCTTGGCTTTTATCGGCGGGTTTTCGATCCTCTTTCATGCCATGCGACTGCTCGGCGCCGGCGAAGCGCCCGCCAGGCGATCGAAGCGGTAGCTTACAAGGTGACTTCCGCGCGTGGCAGAACTCACTCTCGCCCTTTTCTGCCTGCAGTTCTCGCGGACTACTCTGCCGACCCCGTCTCCTGCGGTTGGCGTTGTTCGGCCCACCAGCGTCTTACGTGTTCGCGGGCCGCGGGCGACGCGAAGCGGTAGAAAACCAACTCCACCTCTTCCAGGGCCGCTTCATTGACAGCTTCGAGCCCGGCTTGCTGCGGATCCTGATGGCAGCGATTCAGCAGCAGGCCGGCCGCCGTGGCACCAAGCGTTGCCTGGACGTCCTCCGGTGCCGATGCCGGTGCGTCGCCGTCGACCGGCGCCGACTGGCTCGGATTGCCGAGTGGTTCGTCCCGGTCAAGCAGGCCGGCCAGCCATGCGTCCACGCCCGGCCAGGGATCGCGCTCGACGACCGCGAGGGCCGCGATCCATGGCAACCCGGCAGGCGACGGCGGTTCCAGCGGCAAGAACCGGTCTTGCTTGATCGCGTCGGTGAGCCCGTCGATCACATCCCGGGTTCCCCGACGGATGAGAAAGTCGCAAATCGCCCCGTGCAGAGTCTTCGCGCCGGTTGTGTAGCGGTCGTCCAGCCGGGGAAGCGGCCGATCGTCCACGGCCAGGAAATACTGCGCGGCGAAACGGGAAATCTCGGCCGGTTCGAGCGTTTGGAAGGCGCGTAGCTCCTTGTCGGTGATTACATGTTTCTCGGCTAGCCAACGATCAAACGTCCGCCGGCTCATGGCGGCCAGACGCCGCGATTCCGCCCCCGGCAGTTGCTTGTCGTAGGCCGTGAGGTACTCGTACGCCATGCGGCGGCGCGGCGTGGGCAGGTTGACGAGATGAAACACGGCCGCATCGACCCGCGGGTGCGGAATGGCGACGCCCACCGGGTATTCACCGGGCACCAGGTTTTGTCCGCTCACGCAGTTGGCCGTCCGTTCGTCGATGCGGTCGAAGTGGCTGGGACGGCTGGCCCCCTCGCTGAGACTCGGCACGTCGACCAGCAAGTGCTGGCTTCCCACGTGGCGACAGTCCTGCCAGTACTCCGCGACCATTGCCGGCTGGGTGAGATCAATCAGCTTTTGAAGACGATGCTTCGACTGGGCGTCGAGATCGCCCTGCGCCAGCCGCTGCTGCAATGCGTGCTTCACCGGCTCCACGCATTCGTCGCGGGCCAGGGCATCGGCCAGTTCGCGCTCGGCCACCTCGACGCGCCGATTGACGGCGTCGGTACCCGTGGCTGGCAACTGCGCCAACTCGGCGACCCAGCGGACTATCTGTTCCGGTTGAACAGGCGGAAAGCCCGCGAAGTCCGGCTCGTCCGACAGCCAGGCTCCCCGCGCCCGGTCGTAGAGCGGTTCGAGCCACTGGGCCAGATCAAGCGGAAGCTCTCCTCCGTCCAGACGGCGCTTGAGGCGTAACATGATTGGGCCGCCCAGGCGCGGATTTGTGAGCAGCCATTCCAGTCGCCGCCGGGCCGCCAGCCTCGATCCATACGAGTCGTCTCCCAACTGCGTCACCAGTTCGTCGAGTTCTTCCTCCGCGGGCTCCTGGGCCGGCGCCGGAGGAGTATCAGGCAGACGAGTGCGCAGGTGCTCCAGCCGCTGCCGGACCTCAAAGGAAACTGCGGTGGAAATGAGAACTCGCTGGATTTCGGCCGCCAGCAGCGGAGCTGCTTCCTTCCGCTCGCAGATCGCCTCAAGCCGTCGGGCCGCCTCACGCCGCGTTTCGTACTGATCGGAATCGAGATCCTCGATCAGCCTGGCGAAGTCGTGCCGCAGGGCCTCCTGGCCCGCCTGCACGCTGCCAAGTTCCTCAGCCCAAAGCCGCGGCCCGACCGCGACCATGGCGGCGACGCCGATCCCAATCAGCAAGCTAACGTGAAGCCTCATTGAGTGCGTGGCTGGCAGTGAAATACTGTGGAACCGCGGTTGGGGGGAAGCAGTGCAGCGGCTTGCCCCTCGCAACTTAACGCAGCGTCTATTGTATCGTGGCTCGCCCTCGCAGAAGGATGTTTCCGCTCGCCAGGCATTCTGGCCGATTTCTGATTCCAGACGCGGTGTGGTCACGCGGGCCTGGCCCGTTCTTCGTACTCACCGATCGCATCCTCCCCGACAATTGGGGGGTAGCAAGGCGACTGCTCTTGCGGCCGGCGGCTGCTTGGTCTACAAGCCCGTCACGAAAGACGATCGTCCACCGCTTTCTACCCGGCGTCACGACCTGATCGACGAGGTATTATCATGGCCCGAACTGCCCTCGCCACAGTACTTTGCATCGTTCTTGCCGCCGTCGTGGCTACCGCTATCGCAACGGCCGAGGAGACGAAGCTTAATGCGGAGCAGATGAAAGCCGTTCTCGGCACAGCCACCCCCGAAGAGAATGGGTTCATCAATAAGGTGGTGACCATGGTGGAGGAGGGACAGTTGCCCGCGTCACTCGTTGAAAGCACTTTTCTATGGGCCCGCCGTAAGCCGGATCACCGCTTCCAGTACTTCAAACGCGGCCTAATCCTTCGCGCGGCAAAGGAAGGCATCCGCATTTAGGCACACCCCACACACAGGTTATATAAGTTCCGGGGACTCTTATTACGTGGGGACTTGGCCAACCGGCCCTCTGTCCCGCTCCGCCTCTTTCTCCGGCGGTCCCGTCCCGCTCGCTGCGCGTACGGCAGCATCTTTCATCCCGCTGATTCGGGCAAAACAGAAGGGGGGGCCCGGCGTCTGCCGCCCCGCCCGCGCCGCAGCGCGGCCGCGGGGGCCTCTTTGCACATCCGCTCGGGATCCATTACCGCGACGGCAAGATGCCGATTTTGGGCTGTCTGTGCGGACAGAAGGTCGTAAATACGACTTTTCGCATGGTGATTCCGATGTGACAGTGAGAGGGTGCTCCATCAAGGATCGTTCCCTCGCCACGGATGTTTCAACCGCAGCAGTCAGAGGCGAGCGAGGGCGCTACGATGTCGAGAGCGAGGTCGGTTCTGCATGTTGCCGCGGCGCTCCTCCTGGTTCATGCGGCGGCCGTTGTTGCCCAGGAGGCTGCCCCTGAGAATGCCCTGGCCCCGACGCACGATCCGCTGGCAGTTCCGAGCGTTTCCGGCTGCGGTGATTGCGGTGATTGCGGTGATGAACTCGGCTGCTGCAATCCGGTCTCATGTGGCTGGACGGCGAGCGCCGGGGCGATCATTCTCCATCGGTCCGCGGCGAAGAGGGCTCTGCTGGTGGAGGATGGAACGACCGATGAAGAACTCGTCAACGTCGCCGATTTCGATCTCGGTTTCGCCGCCGGGCCTCGAGTGGAGCTCGCAAGGCGTTTCGACTCGTGCTGGGAAATAGGCCTCGCGCATTTCAGTGTCGACGATTGGAGTACCGCGCGCAGTTTGTCTGATCCCGGTAATCTTCGCGTTCCGCTGGTCTCGAGTTCCCCGAGCGACTATTTCGACACGGCCGCCGCCGTGTATGAATCGCAACTCTATAGCACGGAACTCAACCTGAAGCGGCGCTGGAATGACCAGGTCCGTCTCCTGGCCGGCTTCCGTTGGGTAGAACTCCATGAAGCGATCTCGGCGGAGGCATGGAGTCCCGACCTTGAAGGGTCGTTCGATGCACGAACAGGCAACTACTTGTACGGATTTCAACTCGGCGCCGACGCAATCCTTTGGGATCGCGGCGGACGGCTGAACATCGACAGTTTCCTGAAGGCGGGCATTTACGGAACGCATACCCGAGCGACCCTGCGCGGACAAGGCACTTACTTCGAGCTGGAGGGCACCGCCACCAACGGACGCACTTCGTTCCTGGGTGAGATCGGATTGAACGCCAACTATCGCCTGACCGAGCACTGGTCTCTGTTCGGAGGCTACGAGGTCCTTTGGGCCGAGGGTGTGGCTTTGGCCGCCGACACGGTGGCTGCGATCAGCGGTGGGGATGCAAACGAACTGTGGAGCGGAGGCGCCTTCTATCACGGTACTCTGACCGGTGTGAGCCTCACCTGGTGAGGCCATTGCGAAAACCCGGTGGGGCCACCGCTTCGAATCCAGCCGTTCGCACACGTTTGCATTTCACTTCTGAGTGCGGGCTGGCGTGTCTGCGTTAGCGCCCCCTGGCTCTGAGCCGCCGACATGACAGTCGGACCGTGCTCCTTCTGCTTCAAGGCCGCCGGCGCGCAAGGTGACGCGAGAAGCATCCTCGGCAAAGCCACGGCGGGCGCTAAATTGCGTGGCTGCGGGAAACTTGTGGCCGCGGTTGCGGTCATCTATAATCCGGCGAAACCGCCACAACCGCCCACTGGAACCGAGGTTGCGCCCATGAACGGCCTGGACTGGATCGTCATCGTCCTCTATTTCAGCGCGGTGCTGGGAATCGCCTGGTGGGTGACGCGGCAAGCCAAGGACACGGCCGACGATTACTTCCTCGCCGGGCGGAATCTGGGCTGGTTTATCGTCGCGGCTTCAATCTTCTCGTCGAACATCGGTTCCGAACATCTCGTGGGACTGGCCGGGTCGGGGTGTACCGATGGCGTGGCGATGGCCCACTACGAACTCCACGCCTGGTGCCTGTTGGTGCTGGCCTGGGTATTCGTGCCGTTCTACATGCGGTCGATGGTTTACACCATGCCCGAATTCCTCGAGCGGCGGTTCTCGCCTTCGGCGCGGTGGGTGCTGTCGATCATCTCGCTGGTGGCCTATGTGGTGACCAAGATCGCCGTCGGCATTTTCGCCGGCGGCATCGTCTTTGCCGTGCTCCTGCCGGAGATCAATCTCGACATCGGCTTCATGGTCCTCAACTCGTTCTGGATCGGCTCCGTGGCGGTGATCGTGCTCACCGGGTTGTATACGGTAGTCGGCGGCTTGCGGGCGGTGGCCTATACCGACACGTTCCAGACGGTCGTATTCATCATCGGTTCGGCGATGGTCACCGTGTTCGGCCTGATGGAACTCGGCGGCTGGGAGGAACTCAAAGCCCAATGCGGTTCGGAGATGTTCAACCTCTGGCGGCCGCTGGTTCCGGCCGGCATGGAAGCGACCTGGCAGCCGGTCAAGGAAACGGGCCGCATCGCCTGGTACTTCAACGACAAGTTCCCCTGGCTGGGCATGCTGTTCTGCGCCCCGATCGTCGGGCTCTGGTACTGGTGCACCGATCAGTACATCGTCCAGCGTGCGCTGGCGGCGCCGAACGAGCGCGTGGCCCGGCGAGGTAGCATTGCCGCGGCGTTCATGAAGCTGTTGCCCGTATTCATCTTCATCATACCGGGCATGATCTGCTTCGCGCTGGCCAAGCAGGGCTACGCGGGCCTGGAGCACGTGGTCGAGAACGGCCAGGCGGTCCGTGACCAGAGCCAGGCCGCCTTCCCGCTGATGGTGAAAGCTGTGCTGCCGATGGGCCTGCGCGGGCTGGTCGTCGCCGGTCTGCTCTCCGCCTTGATGAGCTCGCTGGCCGGCGTGTTCAACGCCTGTTCGACCCTCTTCACCATGGACCTCTATCAGAAATTTCGGCCCCGCGCCAGCCAGGCGCAGTTGGTTTGGATCGGCCGGGTGGCCACCACCGTGATGGTCGTCATCGGCCTGCTGTGGATCCCCGTGATCCAGGGCCAGAAGGGGCTTTATTTCTATCTCCAGGCGGTCCAGGGATACCTCGCACCGCCGATCTTCGCCGTCTTCTTCCTGGGCGTGTTCTTCAAGCGACTCAACGGCCCCGGCTGCCTCGCGGCCCTGGTGATCGGCTTCCTGATGGGCATCTTCCGCCTGGCGATCGACACCCCCGTGCTCCTCGGCCTGGAAGGTTATGGCCAGGGCTATGAACCGGGCACATTCCTGTGGATCGTCAATAATATCTACTTCCAGTACTACAGCGTGCTGATCTGCGTCGTGTCGGCGGCAGTGATGATCGCCGTCAGTTACGCTACGGCGCCTCCTTCCGAGGAGCGGCTCCACGGCTTGACGTTTGCCACACTCAGCGACGAGCACCGCCGGCATTCGCGGGCCAGTTGGAACGCGCTGGACGTGCTGGCGTCGGCCGCGGTACTGGTGATGATCCTGGCGGCCTACATTTACTTCCGCGGATTCTGAGGCGGCTGAGCCCAGCCGTCCAGCGTAAAGGAGCCATGCGATGGCTATGCGAACTGCCCTTATTACCGCAATCGTTGGGGCATGCCTGCTTAATGCGATCGCCTCGGCGGCCGAATCGCCCCAGCGGGTGCTTCGCGCGGGCGCTTATGCGATCGATATCTCTCCCACGCAGTTGCCCGTGCTCGTCAACGGCGGCTTCACCGAGCGGCTGGCCGATAAAGTCGTCGACCCGCTTCACGCCCGGTGCCTGGTGCTCGACGACGGCAGCGGTCCGATGGCCATCGCGGTGGTCGATAGCTGCGTGGTTCCCCTGGACTTGCAGGAGGAAGCCAAGCGCCTGGCCCATGAGAAGACCGGGATACCCATCGAGCGAATGCTGATTTCGGCGACCCATTCGCACTCCTGCCCGGCGGTGATGAGCGTGCTCGGCACACCGCGCGACGAGCCCTACTCGGCCTGGCTCCCGGGAAAGATCGCCGAGGGGATCGCCGCCGCGAAAGAGCGGCTCGGGCCGGCGCGGATCGGTTGGGCCGTGGGGAAGGACCCCAAGAACGTCTTCTGCCGCCGCTTTCGCATGAAGCCCGGCACCGCCGCCACCAATCCCTTCAGCGGCGCGGCCAATGACCAGGCGCAGATGAACCCCGGGCATCAGAATCCCAACGCCATCGAGCGGACCGGTCCGGCCGATACCGATGTCTCGGTTCTTTCTGTGCAGACGGCCGACGACAAGCCGCTGGCCGTGCTGGGCAACTACTCGACCCATTACGCCGGTGCGCCGGCGATCTCGGCCGACTACTTCGGCGTCTTCGCCCGGAGGATCAAGGAACTGGTTGGCGGCGGCGACGAATTCGTGGGCATCATGTCCAACGGCACCAGCGGCGACGCCAACTGTCTCGATTTCGTCAATCCGCCGCGGAAGTTCGACTACCTCAGTGTCGGCGAGGATACCGCTCAGGCGGCCTATCAGGCCTACCAGACAATCAAGTACTACGACTGGGCGCCGGTGGTAATGGCCGAGACGCGGCTTGCGCTTGGTGTTCGCAAGCCGAAGCCGGAAGAAGTAACCGCCGCCAAAGACTTTCTTGCCGGCCTTGAGGGGCGCAAACCAACGAATATTCCCGAGGTCTACGCCCGCGAGACGCTGTACATGGACGAGATGCCCGCTACCCGGGAACTCAAGCTCCAGGCGATCCGCCTCGGCGAGTTGGGAATTGTGGCCATGCCCTGCGAGGTCTATGGCAGCACCGGGCTGGCGATCAAGGCCCGAAGTCCGCTCAGGCCGACGTTCAGCATTGAACTGGCCAACGGTTACGACGGCTACCTGCCGCCGCCGGAGCAACATGCCTTGGGGGGCTATACCACCTGGCGGGCGCGAAGCAGTTTTCTCGAGGTGGAGGCCGAGCCGAAGATTGTCGCGGCGGTCTTGACGCTGCTCGAACAAGTGGCCAACGAGCGCCGCGACGAGGCCCTGGTCGCAGCCGGCCATTGAGTAGTGGTGCCCTGGTGCCGTGTGAGGCCCGTCAGGACGCCGCCCATGCGGTGCGGTGGCCAGGAGCAGGCACTGTAGGTATTCTCGTTGGCCCCACGGATCTCAAAGGAGACTGCTGGATGCATGGTTGGGTTCTCGAGCGTCGCCTCGCCTGGACAGGCGCGGTCGTCGTCGCGGTACTCTGCGTGACCGCGGATGCCTTGCCCGCCGACCGGCAAGCCGCAGTGGAGGCGATCGTCACTAACTCGGCGGTCGACTTGCGTCCCAACTTCGACAAGTGGGGGCTCGACCGCCGTTCGCAGGGAGACCGCGGCACCTGTTCGGTGTTCACGGTGACCGGCGCGATGGAGTACGCTCTGGCGTCGCGCCGGGGACGCGGCACGGCGCTGAGCGTCGAGTTCCTCAACTGGGCATCCAACGACGTCACGGGCGAGGCGAATGACGGCGGGTTCTTCTCCGATCTCTGGAAGGGCTTCGTCCGCCACGGGATCTGCACGGAGGCCGACTGCCCCTACCGCGAGGCTTTCGATGCCCGCCTGCGTCCCAGCGATCGCGCCTTCGCTCGCTCGCGCGGACTGCGGACGGTGGGTTTCCAACTGCACTGGATCAAGCCATGGGATGTGACCACCGGCCTGACCGACGCGGAGTTCGCGGCAATCAAGGCCACGCTTCGACGGCAGTGGCCGGTGTGCGGCGGGTTCCGCTGGCCGAAGGAAGTGAAGTGGAACGACGGTGTGCTCGGGATGGCGCCGCCGGAAGGAGTCTACGACGGGCACAGCGTGCTGTTGGTCGGCTACCGCGACGACCCCGATCAACCCGGCGGCGGCGTCTTCCTCATCCGCAACTCGGGCCGCGGCCTGGCCGATGGCGCGATGTCGTACGAGTACGTGCGGGCCTACATGAACGACGCCCTGTGGATCGACTGCGGATCATAATCCACGCCGCGACTGCAAGGAGTGAGCCCGACGCGGGCGGTTCTACTTCAACTCCCGCATCCTGATATCCTTGAAGCGGATCAGCAGTTCACCGCCGGGATGGATCTGCAGGCCAACGTGCCCGCGCAGCCCCACGTTGCGGCTGCGATGGACTTCATCGTCCAACCGGCCCGCGCCGTCATAGTCGGCCACGGTCACACCGTTGACCACGGTGGTGATACGGGTGCCGCGGCAGATGATGCGGATCTCGTTCCACCGGTCGGCATCGTCGGCATGCTGCCACTTCCAGCCGGCGGGAGCATGTTCCGGTTTGGCGTTGGCCGGTTTCCCTACGTTGGGCCACAGCCAGACCTGCACACCGCGAGTCTCATCGTAGATGAAACCCGTCCGCCATGGTCCCGGCGGATTGATATCGACCTGGGGGCCGTCGAGCCAGCCGGCCTCGTCGTCGTAACGGCTGCGAAGCTGGATCCCGCTGTTGCCCGTGCTCGTCGACAGGGATTGAACTTTGAGCGCCAGTTCGAAATCGCCGTACTCCTTTTCCGTCAATAGCCAGATGTAATGATGGTCGCTGCCGGGCGGTGTTTCCGCAGTGATTGCTCCGTTATCGACCTTCCAGTAGCCCGCCTTGTCGCGGTCTGCCGGTCGGCTCTTCACCATCCAGCCGCTGAGGTCGCGGCCGTTGAAGAGGTCCGTCCATCCGCCCTGGTCGGCATTCGCGCGGACAGAAGCCAGCGCGAAGGGCAGTAGCAGCAACGCGGTGCGTGAGACGTTCATTGGGTCTTCTCCTATTTTGCTGACGCGTGCCACACTGTCTCAGAACCCGATGCTCGCGCCGCCATCGACCGGGAGCAACACGCCGGTGATGAACCTGGCGGCCGGTGAGGAAAGATAAACGGCCGCCATTCCCACGTCGTCCGGATCGCCAAACCGGCCCATCGGCGTGCGGGCAAGGATCTTCTCTTTGCGGGCCGGATCGCCCGCCATCGCCTTCCGGGTGATGTCAGTATCGAACCAGCCCGGGGCGATCGCGTTTACCCGGACTCCATGGGGCGACAACTCGGTGGACATCGCGCGGACCATTCCCACATAGGCGCTCTTCGCGGCGCTATAGGCCACCACCAGCGGGATGCCGAACAGCGACGTCATCGAAGCGATGAACAGGATCGAGCCCGTGCCTCGCTCGATCATGCCGGGAGCCACGGCGCGGCTCAGGGCATGGGCGCCGAGCACGTGCGTGGTGAGGACTTTGAGGAACTCCTCCTCGGTCGTTTCGACCGCCGGTTTCTTCAAGTGCACGCCGGCATTGTTTACGAGGATGGTGATCGGCCCGAACCGCTCAGCGCATTGCTCGACCAGGGCAGACGCCGCGGAAAGCTTTGTCACGTCGTGCTGAAGGTAGCCAGCCCGCGGTCCGATACCGCTTGCTGCTTGGCGGAGCGTCTCCTCGCGACGCCCGGCGAGGACCACGCGGGCGCCGGCGGCCACCATGCAGCGAGCCATCGCCAGCCCCAGTCCCGAGCCACCGCCGGTAATCAGGGCCAACTGGTCGTCGAGGCGGAATCCGCACGGTCGGCCCGACAGTCCGCAGGCCGCTGGGGAGCACTCACCGGAAGATGCCATGCGATGGACCTCGTTTGCTGGTTGCCGGTTCGATTCACCGCCCGCTCGATGCCATCGCGTCAGAATAAGCCGTCCGGCCACGCTCCGCCAGAGCCCGGCCGCGACGGCCCTTTCCGGCTGAACCATGGATCGAAACTGTCGCTCCCGTAGAATTCCCTCACCTGCTCGAACGTCTTCTTTTCCCGTAAAGTGTAGTGCCGTGTGCAGAACGAACACGATTTGTCTGCTGATGATTGGTGTTGGGGCGGTCTTGGCGGCGTCGGACGGAAGGGTGGCCGTCGCCGGGCCGGTGAAACTGCTGGACGACGGGGCCTGCTGGAAACGTCTGCCGCGGGCCGAGCGCGGCGCGGGACAGCCGCTGCCGAACTGGGCCAAGGCCGTGGCGGTCCACCTTCCACGCACCGCGGCGGCGATGCTGGAACTCGACCGGGCCCACCGTACGCAGAGCACTCTCGACGCGCAACTGCGGGCCAAGATGCGATTTATCGTCGCCCGTGCCAACCGTTGCGAATACTCTCAGGCTTATGCCTTGGCCGATCTGCGGCGATGCGGCGGGGACGACGCGGCGATCGGTCGCTTGACCGGCGACCCAACTGCCTGGCCGGAAGCGGATCGCGAGCCACTCGAATTTGCCCGGTTGCTCACCGTGGCGGCGCCGACGATCAGCGATGGGCTCTTCGAGCGTCTCCGTTCGCGCTATGGCGACCGTGGAGTAGCGGCCATGGTGCTCCTGGCCGCCTACGGGAATTTCCAGGACCGCATCGTCCTCGGCCTGGGGCTGCCGCTGGAAAAGGACGGCCCCTTGCCGCCGCTTGATGTCCAGTTCGCGCCGGGCGCATTTCAGCGCGCCGCCATCATACCCGAGCAGCCCGCCCCGGCAGAATTGCTCACGTCGGGGGCAAACGTCGTTGAGCATCCGTCCGAATGGACGGAGCTCACGTACACTGAGTTGCAGAACCGGCTCGAAAAGCAGCGTGCGCGAACGCCGCGTCTGCCGGTGCCGAGTTGGGAAGAGGTCGCACCGAAGCTCCCCGCCGATTTCGCCCGTCCAACACGGATCAACTGGAGCCTCGTGTGCTATGGCTATGCGCCTGAACTGGCCGTACCGTGGAGCGTCGCGACGCGGACCATGTGGGCCGAATCGCCGCAGGATCGCGTGTTCGAAGAGAGCCTGTTCTGGATCCAGACCCGGACCATCCGCTGCAATTACTGCATGGGACATTGCGAGATGCTGATGGAGGTCGCCGGATTGGACAAAACGGCGATTGCCGAACGCACGCGGCGATTGGCCGGCGACGACTGGTCGGACTTCACTCCCCAGGAGCAGCGGGCCTACGACTACGCGCGCAAACTGACGGCCGCCCCGTGGACGCTCACCGCTGCCGACTATGAGGTCCTCCAGCGAGATCTGGGCCCCGAGCGGGCGATGGCCGTCTTCTGGTGGCTTTGCCGCGGCCTCTACATGACGCGGATCTCCGACGGTTTCCAGTTGCCGCTGGAACGTGAAAACGTCTTCGAGCAGCATGCAGCTCCCGCCGATCCGCCGCCTGCGGAGAAGTCGTAGAGCCGCCTTTCATGCGCGGCCAAGCCCGGTCGCTCACGCCGCTCCGATGCACGCCGCAACTACTTCGCCGGCAGCCACTGCACCGCATCGACGATCACGTGGCCGTCGATGCCCTCGCCCGTCACGCGCACCTCGGCCGGTTCGGAGGCAGTGAACCGGAACGTGCCGAGCGGCAGAAAGAGGCCGTCTACGGGTGGAGCTTCCTTCTGGTTCACGGTGAGCTTTGCGTCGCCGTCGGCGTGACGGACCGTCACTGGTACATTGGTCGCCCGGTTGCCGGCGGTTGAATAGGCCATGCGGACCTCGTAGCGCCCTTCGGCGGGCAGTCTCGCTGCGAAGGTGGCCGCCGCGCCGGCCGCATCGGCTGGGGCAACGAAGCGGTAGCTCGGGCCGACCCATTTGCCCTGCGAAGTGCTGTCTCCCCAGGTGCCGGCAAGTTTCGCCTCTCGATCGTCGACCACCACGCCCGGCAGTCTGGCGGCATCGACTCCGGCACGCCCGCCTTGAGCCGGGCCGGTCCACTCGAGCACCTGGCCGTCGGCCAGCAACCGCTCGCGAAGCGCGGCGTAGTCGACCTTCTGCACGCTTGTGCCGCGGTCGATCGCCAGCGAAGCCGCCGTGGCCGCCGACTGCCCGAGGATCATGAATACCGGCTCCATGCGGATCGAGCCAAAAGCGATGTGCGAGCTGCTCACGCAGACCGGCACCAGCAGGTTCTCGCACTGGCCTTCCTTCGGCACCAGCGAGCCGTAGGAGATCTGGTAGGGGCCGTTGGTGCCGACGCCGATATCCCCCTCGTTCTGCACAAAGCCTTCGGGTGTGACGTACCGCTGCACGTTGTGCGAGTCCATCGTGTAGGAGCCCATTCCCACCGATTCGGGCGTCGGTCGCCGTTTGAGCAGCTCATTCTCCGTCATTACGTAGCGGCCGATCATCCGCCGAGCTTCGCGGACATAGATCTGGTGCGGCCAATGGCCGTTGTCTTGGAACTCGTCCTTGGCCAGGCCCCATCGGGCCATTTCATTTCGCACGTCGGCCGGCACCCGGGGGTCGTTGGCGATGAAGTACAGCCAGCCCTGCTGGTAGGTCCGATGCTCGGCGATGATCTCCTGGCGCCTCTCGTACGTGGCCTCGGGATAATCGTAGTTGTAGCCGATGTTGTCGGTGCTGAACGGACCGTGGTTGTTGGTGTCGGTCTTGAGGTTGGGAATCGGATCGAACTTGTCGAACGTCTCGCGCCACCCGGTGGCGAAAACTCGCAGCAAGAGTTCATACTGCTTCGGGTCGTAGCCTTCCGGTTTGGGGAACGGCAGCCGGTTCTCTGGCAATTGGGTCAGGCACATGCGGAAGCAGTAGGCCTGGATCTTGCGGTCTCCCTCGCCTTTCTTGCCCGGGTCGTCGGGGCTGATTCGCGGCAGCAGGCCGCTGGCCGGGCTGCCCGGCACAAGGTACGGATCGACCGGTTTCTTGAAGTAGTGGGCATGGTGCAGCACGCCTACCTGCACGCCGTTCCACTGCTCGCCATAGACGCTCGTTGCCTCGCGGCCGACATGATACGACACGCCCGCCGCGGCCATCAGGTCGCCTTCGTAGGTGGCGTCGATGAACATTTTGCCGCGGTAGACCTTGCCGTCGAGCGTCGTGATCGACTGGATGCGGCGGCCGTCGAGTCGCACACCCTGCTCGCGGTCGAGCCACGCCTCGCGGACCACGGATATGCCGGTTTCGGCGACCCAGTCGTCGAAGACTTTCTCGGCCACGTGCGGCTCGAAGATCCACATCGTTCGCTGCGCGTCCATGGCTTCCGTGCCCTGCCCCTTGTTGCCGTACTGCTCGCGCTCCTGCCATCTCCAGGCGGCCGGATCCTGGTAGTGTTTCCAGACGCGGTGATAGAACTCGCGCGAGAGGCCGCCGATCACCGCCTTGTTGCCGCTGTCGGTCCAACCGAGGCCGCCACTGGAGAGCCCGCCCAGGTGCTTGTCGGGGCTGACAATGATTACCGAGCGGCCCATCGCCTTTGCCTGCACGGCGGCGGTAACCGCGCCGCTGGTGCCGCCGTAGATCACAACGTCGTACGCCTTGCCCGCATCGGTTCCGGGCTGTGCCCGCTCGGCGCCCGCTGCAAGAAGCGGAGCCGGGCAGAATGCCAGGATCAGCAGCAAACCTGCCCGCCGGAAAAACTTCGATCGCATGACATGTATCCTGAATCGTGGCCTGAAGGTTGACAATCCGGGCTCAATAAGCGTGTCCGACTATAGCACGGATTGGCGGCGTTCGCGACCGTCGGGAATGGCCCGACCGGATCCGAGTCTGGATCGGATGAGAGTGCGTCCCCGCCAAGTTAGTGTTCATTTCCTAAATGCAATACAGGATGGTGTTTGCGCATCAGAAGTCATCGCCACCCTCCCAATTCGGAGGATGTGGATTGACTCACACGGGTGGCGGGGTAGACTACTTAGGTGTTTCCGACACGTTTCCGCGTTCGTTGCACTCATTCGTCCCCGACGGGGCAGGAGAGGCACCCATGGTTCGCGGCATCTCTCGGCGTAGCGGCTTCACGCTTGTGGAACTGCTGGTGGTCATCGCCATCATCGGCATCTTGATCGCCCTCTTGCTTCCCGCGGTGCAGGCGGCCCGTGAAGCAGCGCGACGAGCGCAATGTCAGAACAATCTCAAGCAGATTGGTTTGGCATTGCACAACTACCACGATTCGTACCGTCGCTTTCCCCCGGCCTATGTCATCGACACTCGAAACCTGAACTGGTGTTCGTGGGCCGTCATGATTCTCCCCCAGCTTGAGCAAGGGGCGTTATTCGACAGGTACGATACTCGAGTGCCGCCCATGGATCAGGCGGGCATGCTGGGGCACAGCCAGACAGTTGCCAACAGCAACATCGACGTCATCTCCACGCCGCTTTCGGTCTTCCTTTGCCCTTCGGCAGGGCACGACAGTCTCATCTATCAGGCCTCGCTTCCCACTGATGCCGGTGGCCCGGGCATGCCACCTCTCGACCTGTCCTGGAAGGCGGCGGTTTCCGACTACTGCCTGCCGACCGGCGTGCGGGGCGATTTTGCTAATCTGGCCTACCAGGGCAACGCCAGCGGCGACCGTCATGGCGCCATGCAGCCGACAGCGCCCTTCGGCGATGGCAGCGGCACGATCGCCGACATACGCGACGGCACTTCCAACACCTTCCTGGTCGGCGAGCGGTTAGGCGGTTCAGACATCTACCAGAAGCGGCAGAAGTCCACCGCCATGGCCCCCTACGGCCCGGCGAATGGCGGCGGGTGGGGAGACTTCCTCAACGGCGAGCATTGGCTCCAGGGGGCGTTCTACGACGGCACGATGGGCCCCAACGGCGGTCCATGCGGCATCAATTGCACCAACCTTCGCGGGGGCGGCTTCTATGCCTTCCACGACGGCGGTTGCCACTTCCTCATGGGCGATGGACGCGTGCGGTTTGTCGGCGCCACGGTTGATCAGGCTTTCATTGCCGGGCAGATCACCCGTGCCAGGGGCGAAGTCATCAGCGGTGACTGACTCAGTGCGGCCTGTGGGAGGCGTTGCGATGCGATTGGCAGTTGGGCGGCGGATGCTATGGGCGCTTGGGCTGTGCGTGCTCTGCTCGTGCGGCGAGGAGGGACCGGCACGGAAGGCAACCTATCCGGTTACCGGGACTGTCATGGTCGACGGCGCGCCGGCGGCGAATCTGGCGATCCAGGTGCACAACGTCAACGGCATGGACAAGGAGCAGCCAACCGTCTCCTCGGCGTTCACGAAGGAGGACGGCACATTCGCTTTGGCCACGTATGATTCGGGCGACGGGGTGCCCGAAGGCGAGTACGCTTTAACGTTCATGTGGGGCCAGATGAACCTGGTGTCGATGAACTATGGCGGCCCGGATCGCCTCAAGGACCGCTATCGTGACCCCAAGAAATCGGAAGTCCGTTTCGAGGTAAACGGAGAGCCGGTCGACCTTGGTTCGATCGAACTGCGGACGAAGTGACGCCCTCTCTGTGGCCGGTCAACCGGCCGAAACCCCTCTTGGGAGCCTGCTCACGGCTGTTGTCGCGGCGCGAGCCGGCGCCGGATGACTTCCGGCGACAGGCCGATGACTTCGGTCTTGAAAGGGCGGTTGTCGCGCTCAGGGTCGAACTCTGCGGCCTCGGAATCGAAGCTGAACCGGACGATGTACACTCCGACGTCGAGTGTTCTCGACGTGTACTGCGGCCCGTGGATTCTGCCGACGATCTCGTCGAGGGACTTCGTCATGCAGTCGGTCGCTCGGCTGCTGAAGCCGCCGCAAGCGACTTCCACACGCGCCACGCTCGGATGGTAGGCGAAGAAGATGAACGCCGCATCGCTGGCGGCAGGGTCGCACGCACACTCGTCCCATGATCCATCTTCCTTTTCATAGTACAGGCCCGGCCGAGGCGCCGGTGTCCGCCGGGCCAGCCGCATTCCGCCGCAGCACGATTCCGGCTTGGGATCCTGCTCGCGGTACCGGAAGAAGAAGGGACACGCGCGGTCCTTCGGCGATCTTACGTCGTCCTGGCAGGCAAACGGCTCGGCGCCCCACGTGCGCGCCAGCGTGATCTCGGTGGCCGGGTTCACCTTGGTGGTCCCCAAAAACAGGCAAGCGCTGCCGTTCTGCTGCTGCAAGTCGGCGTACAGCGACTTGGCCTTTTCTCGCGTCGCGCTCCACTGCGAGTAAGGATCGGCGGGCGCTTCGCGCGGTGGAGAGGGGACGAGATGGAACTCCGATCGCAGGCGATGCGCGGCTTCCGTCGAGTGCGAGTCGTGGATCGGGTCGGGGACCTGCGACAACTTGGAAAGCATTAACCCCTGTAAGCGTGAATCGGTGGCCATGACGAACTCGGCGCCGGGCCACTCGGGAGACCGTCTTGTTCCCAGGCAGAAGTGCAACTGCTGGCAGCTCGCGAGCATGTCCCACAATTTGTCCGGATCGCGGCCCAACAGCGCGCCCGGCAGACGGCGCTCGTCGACGTCGTGGTACTTGACGAGATAGTCGCAGAGCCTGCCCATCGCGTCCAGGTTGATGTACTCCACCGTATTGTTCAGCATGGCCGAAACCGTGTGGCGATCGATCTGCGCTGTCCCGCTGATTTCGGCCACCAGCCCGCGCCGTCGGCGTGCGCTGTCCTTCAGGAGTTCAGCAAGCCGCAAGGAAACTTTCATGGCTGCACCCCAACCCGAGAACGTTGTTTTGGGCGTTATAACATCCCGATCCTTCGTGCCTTGTCGCCCCGAATGCCCCTGAGTCTATGATCCAAATGCCTTGACCCGCAAACCACACGCGAGTAATTTGATTTCAGATGGTGAGAACTGTGGTGAAGAATAGGCAACAATTCACGGCTGCTGTCACACATGCATCCAAATGCTGGTGGACTGTGGCTCACAGATGTATGGCGCTGTAAGTAATTGTTCACTGTTGGCCGCCGCCCGGATCGCGACCCCCACAACAGAGTTGATTTGGTTATTTTTTTTCCAAAGGTCTCCTCGATGCTTGACTCCCATTCCGCGTCGTCACATAAAGGACTCGCCTGAAGCCCGGTCCGTCCTTCGCAACACGGAGGCCCGCATGTCCAGCTCTTCGCTGAGCCCTCGTCCCCGCCACGCCGCCCGTTCTGCGGGCCGCATGATCAGGAACGTCCGCCGCTTCTCCAGGAAGGTGGCGGCAATCACCGGCGAGGATGCCGGTTTCCTCTCAGTAAAACTGCACGATGGCAAAGTGACCGCTCCACACTGGGGAAGCGCGCGTCCGGCCCTGCTGTCCGGCCCGCGCCGGCGCCACCGGACGGTTCGCCCCCGCGCGGGCGCGGCCTTGCGGCCGCGACCCAGCGACGCCGAGATCGCCAAGCGGTTCGGAAGTTTCATGGCACGCCTGTTGCGCCCCTACGAGATCCGTTTCGGAGCCCTGGCGGTAGAGATTGCAGGGGGCGAAATGTACGCGCTGGCCCTGCTGATGACATTCCGCGATACGCCGGCCGATGTGGCCTCGTTCGAGCGAGTCCTGACGAGCCTGGTCGCATGAAGTAAACCCCGCCAACGGCGCCTCGTTGGGCGAGTCGGCGGCAGCCCACACTCACTCCCAGCCCGAACAGGAGAAACCAATCCAGGGCCAACCGCCCTGATCCTAACTGACAATTAGCCGCGTGTCGAGCAGTCGGCGCCCCACAGGGCGAGACGCTTCAAGGCCGCGTGCCACGACTGAATCTATCACGGTTCCAATGCCGGTCGCCCCATTGTGGCGAATGACCGGCGCTCGCCGTAAGCCGGTTCAGCCAGGCGCAGCCTTCCAGTGCCTCGTCCTTTTTGTTTGCGCGGCCGATTGCTGGCAATACCCACTTCAACTCCACGACACACAGGAGGAATCGCGATGAGCACGCTCTCATTCAACGACCGCATCTGGAAGAACCGTAAGCGCAGCCTCCAGTCGGTCGTCAAGGATTTCGCCGCCCGCAGCGAGGTGATGCGAGTGCGCGGTGTCAGCGACTCGGAATACGAGAACCGCTGGCTGATCGAGTTCTCCGTCAAGACGCTCGTCCGCCCCCCCGGCCAGGCAGTTCGCCTGGAAGGCCCCGTCGTCACCGGCATCCGCTACCACCGCGAATTCCTAGCGGCCGCACCGGTGCCGTGGGAAATCGTCACGGTGCTCGAGCCGGGATGGATATTTCACCCCAATGTCCACCCGGCCTCGGGCGGTCTCTGCCTGGGCCATCCCATGCCCGGCATCTCGATGGAGCAGATACTCCACACCGTCTGGGCCGCCCTGGTGTTCAACATGCGGCTGGTCAACACCGTCGACTGGCAGGGGCTCAATTCAGACGCCGCTCAATATGTCCGAGAACATTCTACCCAATTCCCGCTCACCCGGCGTGGCCTGCTGGAGCGGAGTGACCTCACATCACCGGAGAGAACGTCATGATCACCAGCGCTAGATGCGAACGCCCATTTGCCCTTGCTAATGTAATGATCGGAGCCGGTTGGTGCAACCGGCCAGGCCGCCCGCTCGAATTCTCGCAGTCGACTGTCGACGGAACCGTCGAGCTCCGCGGCCATCTACGCACGGCAGGTTGGATGCAATTCTTCCCAACGGGCGACGGCGTTCCCGCTGTTTCCCCCGCGGGCGTGCTCCGCGCGAATGCCGAACTCGCTGGTCCCGCGAAGTATGTTGCCCGATCCGGCATGGTCAGTCTGCGGTTGGACGTTCCGCTCGACATCCTAGCCGCCGACGATCCGCCCGATTTCAGGTTCGGCGGCCGGACGCCGCTGGAGACCTGGGCCGAGGACATTACCGCCATCCTCGCGCCCCACGACGTCTCTAGCGCGGAATATGTCCCCGTCGAGCCGGAGACGATCGCACGCTCCCTCGAGGCCCAGCAGTGGGTGGCGGCCGTCGACGATGACGGGCAGCGGGTCCGCGTCACCCAAGCCGTTCCCGGACTCTTTCGCCACATTTTCATCGCCAGCGACCGCCACGGCACGCGGGTGTGGACCGAATTGGCCAACCTGGCCAATTGGCCGGATCGCTGCCAGGCGGCCGCAATCGCGGTGGCCCAGGCAGCCAACGATCGCCTCCACCTGGCCCGCTTCGCTTTCGCGCCCGGCAGCTTGTTGCTGGTCGCCGAGGTGTCGCTCGGCGCCGCGACGGTGCCGGGCGCCTGGCTCGACGCGGCGCTCGAGGCCATCGGCGCCGCGGTTGGCGCCTGCGGCCGCGAACTGCTCGCGCTGGGCGACGAGCGGCTGGCCCATCTCGTACTCGAGCATTGTTCTTTCCGTTCCTTCAGGGTCCTTTCGAAAGGAGGTGCCTGATGAGTGTTTTGGATCTGGCGAGAGAGGACGACGAACTCACCGTGTCGGTGAGCGACCCGTTCGGCCAGCAGGAGGTCGTGTTGCCTCGTGTCAAGCGGTCGGCAAGGCCGCGCGAGGTGGTCGCCCAGGCGGTCAGCTCGATGAGCCTTCCGCCGAACGTTCAATGGGCGCTGCGAGATGACACCAGCAGCCGCCTGTTGAACGAAGAAGACCCGCTCGGCGAAGTCGCCGGGCAGTCCGGTCCTGAGGTCCGGCTCACACTCCAGCCGGATGCCGGATTAGGTGGTTAACCCCATGGCGTGCGGCGGGGCGGCCGCGCCCCCCCCCCGGCGCCGCATCAGTGCATCAGTTTTCCGTCAACCGTTCCTTCAGTT
>JAXGPP010000034.1:0-61925 GCA_040766885.1 Thermoguttaceae bacterium
GAAGAACTACAAGAACTTCGCCAATCAGTCCCTGTTTGCCAGCACCGGTCCGAGCGCGAACGATGTCGACCAGGGAGATCTTGGCGATTGCTGGCTCATGGCCGCGATGGGGGCCGTGGCCCGGACGAATCAGAACATCGTTCGGCAGACTGTGGTCGACCTGGGCGACGGGACCTATGCGGTTCGTCTCGGCGGCAGCAAGTACTACCGCGTCGACGCCGACTTGCCCACCCTGAGCGCGACGAGCTGGACCCCGGTCTATGCCGGACTCGGCATCCAGAATAGCCTCTGGTGCGCGATCGTCGAAAAAGCCTACACGCACTACCGCGCAGGCGCCAATACCTACGCGTCGCTCGCCGGAGGGGTGGGGGCGCAGGCCCTGCCCGGCCTCAATGCGACCGGAGTCGGCGAAAAGTTCTTCAACACCTATGCCAACGGCCAGGCCATTCTCAACGACATTGCCTCGAAGCTCAGCTCCAGCAAGGCGCTGACCTGCGGCTTCGACGCGGTTGGCGGCGGGGCTCCGGTAAGCGCGGGGCACGAGTACACCGTCATCGGCGTAAACCGCAATGCTGCCGGGACCGTGGTCTCCGTCACTCTTCGCAATCCGCACGGCCCATCCGGCTCGGCCGCCGCGGTGACCCTCAACGCCGCGCAGTTGTTCGCCTGTGCCGGCTCGATCGCCTGGGGCAGCATTGCCTGAGTCACGGCCGCTCAACCACCGGCGCCGTGGCGACGCGGGGACGGATGGGAAGGGATTCGATGCCAGGGAACTCCGGGTCGCCCATCGCCCGGAGTTCCTCGTCCCCCATGAACGGACAGCATGCATCGACCCACGCCATCAGCCGTCGCAGGCTCTCCGAATCGACTGTTACACCATAGTGTTTGCCGCTCGCGGCGAGGTCGACCAGCCGGCTCGCGTAGGAGAGATACTGCATCGGCCGCATGGTGGCAAGCGCCTTCGGGTCGTTCATCGTGTAGTCCATCGACTCGACGGGTATGGCCCCCGCGATGCCGTAACCCGGCCTTCCGGCCGGCACCGGATTGTGCCAGCCCGCCGATCCCACGAGCGTCAGATACGGTTCCTTGAATACATCGTGACCCGGACGCAGGCCGAGATTCGGTTCCGCGGCGCCGGGCGGCGTCCCCTGATGGCAATGAACACAGTACCGGTCGAGCACTGGTTGCGCGAAACGCTCGTAGCTGATGCTCTCCACGCCCCACGACGGAGGTGAAAGCGGCGTCGGCAGCCTCCCGAGCGCCAGCCCTCCGCTGGCCGAGGGAGTGGAGCTGTGTCTCTCGTGGCAGCCGACGCAGCCGCGCCGTTCGCCGGGCATCAGGCCGGTGAAGCTCCGCATCGTATGAACGCACCGGTACTGGTCGTCGAGAAGCTGGAAGAAGAGCGAGCGTCCCGCCGGGGCTGTGAAGTGGACGGAGCCGTCGGCTTCCACGGGTACCTCGGAAAGGATGCGCTTCACCCCTTCTTCCTGAACGATCGAAACCACTGGTCCCGAGTGGCGATAGGTCTTGTTCCAGGTAGAATAGGTCTTGTAGTCCACCTGGAAGACCCGCAGGTATCGGACCGTCCCGCGCGGCAGGTCGGGAACGCCTTCATATACATCCGAGCTGAAGAACACGCCCGGCTCAACTGCACCGCGCTCGCTGCCTGTTCCAGGCCAGGCGACGCGATCAGGCTGGACGGGCGGCATGCGTCGCGGCCTGACGGGCATCGCGTGCCAGATGTTGTGGGCCCCCTCGTAGATCAGTTCCCGATTCCCGTGCACGTCCATAAGGTAGAGGCGGAACCGGCCGTCCAGTCCGCGCGCCGAGACGAGAAAGATCTCCTCGGAAAGCGGATAAGGCGTCTTGTATCCGGTGAATCGACCCGCGGCGTGGTAATCGGCCGCCTCGGGCTGGTCGACGGGCGGAGCGCTCACTTCCGGCCAGGGCCGATCCATTGTGACCTTGGTGAGCCCGTGCGGAAAGTCGCGCCCTTGGTCGGGATCGATGATTCCGATCGAGCCCGACCACCAATCGTGATGCCCCACGCCGGAGAACATCACGCGCCGGCTGCCCGGAATCGGCCGCGGTTCCGAGGTGTGATCGGGCCACACCGACTGGTTGCCCCAGAAGTGTGCCGTGCCGGTGCCGTCCTGGTTGGTCGTCCATAGTTTCTGCAATCGCCACAGCGGCTTGTCGGAGTACTCCCAGCGGGAGTAGATCACTCGTCCGTCGTCCAGCAGGGCAGGCACGAAGTCGGGTTCATTGTTGTAGCTGGTGAGATACACGTTGCTGCCGTCCGCGTCGCAGCGCGCCAGGATGTAGGAATAGATGAACGGACCGCAGCGGACGTAGGAATTGCCCCTTGTCGTGGTGAACAGGATATGGCCGTCAGGCAGGTAGATTGGGTCGATATCGTCGTATTCGCTGTCGGTGAGCTGCCGCAGGCCGCTGCCGTCGAGATTCATCTCGTAGAGATGAAAGCTCTTTTCATCATGTGGCTTGTAGCAGAACAACACCTGGCTGCCGTCAAACGACAGATCGGGCCGCCAGAAGCTGCCTGGCTTTTCGGGAGCCAGTTGGCGGACCGTGCCACCCGGATGAAGTCCGTCGAGCACCAGCAGTCGCCCGCCGGAAACCGCCGTGATGCCCATGCGGTGGATCGCTTCATGCTCCGGATTGATCGGCCCGCGCGGCAAGGGTTGATCGATGAACAGAAGCTGGCTGAAGTCGACGGCCGGGTTCGCCAGCAGCATCCGCCGCTTGATCCGCCGCACCGAGAAATACAGATCCTTCGCTTCCGGCGATTCCGCAGCGTACACGGCCACGGGATCGTCCTGCACATCGTTTCCCAGGCCGGCGATCCGGCCCCACGGGCCTCCGCCGTAGCTGGCCGATACCGCCGCGGGTTGCCATCGAGCATCGTCAAAATCGGCCTGCTCCCACTGGGCGGCGGGCTGCTCGGCAGTCCGCCAGGCGCCATCGGAGACCACCACGTGCTGCGTCTGGTCCGCCAGCGTTACCGCGAGACGGACAATCAGCCCGGCGGGGTTCTTGCTCGGTGCCGGCTTGTTCTCCGCCCGGATCGCCAGCACATTGCCACCCGGTGTGAGCAAGTGTCCGACAGGAAATACCGCGGCCCGCGACCACGTGTCGTGAGCCCCGACGTGCTGCCCGTTGACGAACACTTCGCATCCGTCGTCAGAGGCCACGCGCAACTCGGCCGCACGGATCTCCTGAGACAGCTCAAGCCGGCGGCGGAACAACCGCGAGGCCGCGGGCGCATCGGCGGCTGCATCCCCTTCCGGGTACCAGATCCAACACGGAACCGCCTCGATGTGCTCGCGCGGCCCGGTCGCTGCCGGTTCCTGCTGCAGATTCTTCAGCCGAGCCTCGAGCGCCTCGAGCTCCTTGCTTTCGACCGATACGGCGCCGAGAGGCTCCTCCTGGCCCAGCCGTTCGGCCATCTCGCGGGCCCATCCCAATTCCTGCGCGGTTCGCGCAAGCAGCAGTTCGCCCATCGCCTGAAATAGCCAGTCGCGCTGGAGCACCTGCTCCGCTTCGTCCGGGGTAAGTCGTCGGGTGAGCGGAGTGGATGCGGGCGGCAGTTCGGCCTGCTCCGCGTGTGAGGGCGACGGCATTGCCATCGTGACAACGAGCGCTACGGCCCAATTGCCTGTTCGAAGCCGATCACCGCGAAGCAGCATGACGACCCTCCTCGCAGCGCGATATCCGACCGCGGCAACGATCGATTCACCCGCACAGCCGCCACTCTAAGCGGTGATGCCTGTCGGGTCAATCGCCGCCGCACCGTTGTGGCGCTGCGCGCCGTGTGTGCCAGCGGGACGTCGCACCGAGCGATAGGCACCGCCGTCATCGCCCGGCCAGCGTGCGCTGCTCATTCGTGATCATCGCGCGCGAGATGGCCAGCGCGGCGGCGGCCCAGGGAGTGGCCACCAGGGGATCGTCTTCCTTGGCATCGGTGTAGGAGTTGATCCACGAGCCGTCGGGCTCTTGCCGTCGCAAGAGTGCTTCGCTCAATGCGACCGGCCAGTCGACCTTGCCTTCGGCCGTTTCGATCTCGCGATCGCCCATCGCCATGAAAGCATGGGCCACGGCCCATGCCCAGTAATAGTAAGTGGCATTCTGGAGGACCGCGCGATCGCCGTCGAATTCGCCCGGATTCACTTCGGCCGAGAAATGTTGCTTGAGCCAATGCCGGGCGGCCGCGACGCGCGGGTGATCGGCGGGCACTCCGCACCGCAGCAGCGAACGCAAGCCATCGGCGGTCATCGTGCCGTAGGAGCGAAACCGCTGCCGGCCGAAGCGGTCCGTCCCCGCCGCGCCGGCCTTGTTCTGCACCGGATCGCCGGGAATGAAGAAGAACCCGCCGTCGTCAAACGCCGCATCGCTCCGCGACGCGTCATCGCTGAAGTTCTGGCACCGCTTCACAAACACCAACGCCTGTCCATACGCCGGATCGGCGTTGGCCACGCGAGCCGACGACATCGCCGCCAGGGCGAAGATCGTCGCCGCGAGGTTCGACTCGGCCAGCGGCTCGCGCCAGCCGCCCGGCGCCGGTTTTCGCGGCACATCGATCGAAAAACCCCAGCCGCCATACTCCGCGTCCGCAGGTTGCCAGCCAAGCGACTCGTTGAGTTGCCGGCCGCGCAGATAATCGAGCCAAGCCTGCTGGCAGGCGATGTTCCGCGGGCTCCGTTCGGCAAGCACGACCACGCGGCTGGCCATCGCCGCCGTGTAGACCGGAAACATCAGCTCGCGGCGGCCAACCCTGAGTTGGCCGTCATCGTCGACGAACCCCGCAAGATACTCAACGCCACGGTCATAACTCTCGCGCGCGTCCGGACCGGCCTGGGGCAGGTAGAACAGCGCGCTCATCACGTACGGTGTCAACGACGGGCCGTCGCGGAAGAACCCATACGTTTCCGATCTCCATGCGCCATCCGCCGACTGCCGCGCGACGAGGTAATCGCCGGCCCGTCGAAGGCTGTCGTCGATCCGCTCGACGAGCGCCGGCGCGGCCTGATCGCTCTCGGGCGGCACGCCGGACGCCGCGCCGGCCATCGCAGCAACGAGCATGACGAGTTCGACAGCGGGACTCATCGAGCGGCCTCCGCTTGGGGTTTCGATCAGCCTTACCGCCGGCCGATCTTGGCGGCGATCGGCACGGGTGTGCGGTCGACCATCAGTACCAGCAAAGCCGAGGAAGTGCAGAACGTGCGCCCCGTGATGCAGTGGTGGCCCGTCCAGCTCCCGTCGCTGTTCTGCACCCGGTTCAGGTTTTCGGTGATCGACTTGTCCCAGGCCTTCCACTCGTCGCCCCCTTTGACTACCAGGCTCTCGCCGATGTTCATGTAGCTCAGGAACTCTTCGCCGCCGTTGGAACCGAAGCCGGCGATGAAGTCCTTGTCATCCAGCCGGGCGACGACGGCTTCCTGGGCCGCCTTAAGGTCTCTCTTCGCTTCATCGAATCGCCTGAGCGTGGCCTGGGCCTGCTGACGCTCCGGGGCACTTGGCGCCGATTGGGCTTGCTGGCGGAACTCGGCCTCCATCTGCGCATTGGTGTTCACCGAGTCGGCCAGGCCGCCCAAGGCGGAACTCGCGCTATACAGTTCGACGCCCGCCGACCCCTCGGCGCCGAACTTGCCCGATCGCGCGTCGTATTGGCTCTGGGAATACTTCTCGGCCCGCTCGCGGACCTGCGGAGAGACAGCTTTTCCCCCCTGAGCCGCCCGGTTGAGGCCCTTGGCGGCCAGCCCTTGAGCGATCGTCGGCGCCCAGCCCTCGTTGCCCCACGTGCCGTCGGCGCGCTGGTTCTTCTGGATCTTGTGCAGCACTTTGTCGAGCGCCGCCGACACCCTTTTCTCCGACTTCTGGTCAGGCATGTGGTGCTGCACCTCGGCCAGGAGCAGGTTGGCCAGGAAGGTGTCGATGTAGGGGCCCAGCTTGCTCTGCACTCGGGTGCCCCGCACATCGGTCACGTAGAGCGAATCGCCGTCGGAACGCTCGATCTCGCCGCACACGAACTCGACCGCCTTGCGGACCGCGTCGGCGTATTCTCCCTGCTTCGGCGTATTGCCCGAACGCACTAGCGCCAAAGCGGCGATGGCCGTGTCGGCAACGCTGCCGACGTCTTTCATTTCCGCCCCGCCTCCCATCTGGGCCGATTCTTCCCCCTGGCCCCAGGCGCCGTCGGGAAGCTGGTGCTTGACGAGCCAGTCCAGGCCGCGCTCGACGTTCTTGCTGAGCGGCTTCGGTTTCACCGCCGGCGCCCATGCAGCCTTCCCCGCGTCGGCTTGTGCGGCCTTGGTCTCGGTCGCCGGTTTATCGCCGGCAGCGGCAAGGATCGCAACACCGAGCGAGAGCAGCACCATTAATGCGATACCGTACCTCATCCACTCCTCTCCTTTCTCACCAGAGCATGTGCGCGACGCAGTCGCTGAGCGGCGACCAGTTCCGCTGGCCCCGGCTCGACGCGCGGTTCGCGCTTGTCCCACTGGAGCAATGACGATCGAAGGGGCAGGAAAGTTTCACCCTCCCCCGGCAGAGGCTGATGTCGCGTGCGCGACGCGCTGCGAGTGTCACCGTCGCCGATTCTACCCCGCCCGGCCGCCGCGGAGTGTAAACGGTGTGTAACAACACCCGGAGCGCATCAGTCCCAGTCCGGCCACCACAGGCTCAATCGCGAACTGGTGCGGCACGATTCCACACCACGAACGGCCAGAATGCGCCGCGACTCGCCAAAGGCCGCTCAGAAGTCGAACAGCAAGTGGTCAACCGATTTGCCGTCCTCAAGCATCCACATGCCCTGGGCGTCGAGGAACCGCCAGGCGGTTCGCAGACAGTAGAGATGGGCGTTGTGGAATTTGATCTCCAGCCGGAGCGGCCTGTTGAGAGATTCATCCAGCCGCGCGTCTTTCCAGCGAATCGGCTGCTCCAGTCCATCCGTGCCGCGAATCGGCAGGCAGTCGTCGAAGGTCAAGCCCGGAAGCGGTTCACTCTTGATGTTCGTGATCTGAAACCGCGCCTCGCCAAACCGGGCGTCGACGCTGGCCGTCATCTCGGGGCTGCGGAGGGCAAAGGGCTTGGTCAACAGCCGGGCCCAGTCACCCCGCGAGCGGATGTACATGAATCCGTCGCGGCGGAGCGTGTGCAAAGTCATCGCACTGAGCGTTTCCGCGTGCAGGCCGCGGGCGTTGCCTTCCCTGCCGTGGCCGACGCGGTGGGCCTCGGAGTAGATGCGTATCTCGTCATCGGTCACGATCAGACTGGTGGGGCGCAACTGGGCGCAGCCGTGCTCCGGGTAGGCATTGAGCGCCAGGAAGGGCTCGCGTTTGCCGCGGAAGAACCGCTTGCCGTCGTAGCTGAAGGCCAGTTGGACATCCATCGAGCCGTAAAACTGGTTGAAAGCCCGCACCGGTTCGCTGTTCGAATAATGGAACACCCATAACAGCCCGACGTAGCCCTGCTCGTACGGGAACACGGGCATCGTGTAGAAACCCTTTGAGGCATCGTCGTCGAGCGGGTCCGGCTGGAATAACAGTTCGGGCGGCGACCATGTCGTCAAGTCCTCGCTCTCGCGCCAGCACACCCGGCGATCGCCCCAGCCCGGCCGCACGATCATGACGTGGCGTTTCAAGTGCCGGCTGTAGAAGGCGAACACGGGATCTTCCGGAAACCAGTCGGGCCTCCCCCAGGCGCCGCCCGACTTGATCTCCCAGCGAATGCCGTCGCGCGAGCCCAGTGTGACCGTCTCGCTCATGTAGACCTTAGCGCCTTCCGCTTTGGCGATCGCGTGCCACATGTGGTCTGGATCCCGCAACGCTCGTTGATAGACCACTTCTCCTTCCTGACGGCCGAAGATCTTGAGCGGGTAGCCATCGGCGGCGACCGGGTCGTGACAGACGCCGCTGCCGCTGCCCTCGAGCGTGAAGACATGGTTCGAGGCCAGCTTGTCGCCCGCGGGCAGGATCTCCGGATGCGGATCGGCCTCCCAGCCGATGCCGTCGTCGCTTCGGATGGCGAACAGCGAGAACGGTTTCCACCCGGCCGAATAGACGCCGCGCCACCGGCCATCCGCATCGCGCCATACCGAGGGAAACACCACCCGGCCTTTGAGTGTCTCCGGATGCGTGAAGCTCGCCTCGGGTCGGAAGGTTCCGCGGCCCTGGACGAGTTCGACATTGTTCCAGTCGTCGAATTTCGCCAGGTCCCAGAACAAGAGCTTCTTTCGTTCTGCCGACCGTACTGATTCAGCGGAACGGGCCGGGCGACTGCCAATCGGACCGATCCCGCACGCCAGTCCGGCGGCCGCTGACAGCTTGAAGAAAGCGCGGCGATCGACGCCGGAGGGATTTGTATTCTGGTTCACGGCGATCTCCTTGTCCAAGCGGCCGAGGCGACAGTGCACCGGCGTCTCCAGCCCGAGGCCCGGCGCAGTTGGCCCGCAAAATCTGCCCGGTTGTCCTGTTGTGAAGCCGGCCGGGCCGAAATGCAGCGAATTCCCCTTATCAGGATCCTTGAAGCAGACATTGATCGTAGTAGACTGACGCCAGCAGTGCTAGCTTTCGGGGCATGTCGTATCGGCGACCGGGAGGTAGAGCCATGTTCCGTGGCGTCAGCTGGCGTTGGATGTGGAAACAACCGCGGACTGCTGAACGGGTTCGGCGGCGAAGTACCGATGGCCGTTCATTACACGTGGAGACGCTCGAAGATCGCCGGCTCCTGTCCATCGAATCGATGCCGCTCCTGGCTGGACTCGATGCCCTGGCGATCGACGCGTCCGAGTGCTCCGCGAGCAACATCCTGGTCGGTTTTCGCGCCGCTGCCAATGGCCGGCACGAGGCCCGCGAATTGCCGGGCACGCGCCTCGGCAAGGGCTTCTCGCTCGTGCCCGGCTTGCGCGAAGTGCGGATCGACGCCGGCATGAGCGTGGCCGACGCGCTGGCGGCCTACCGTGCAGATCCTCATGTTGCCTTCGCAGAGCCCGACTACCGCGTCTACGCCCTGGCAACCCCGAATGACCCGTCCTACGAAGAGCTCTGGGGCCTGCACAATACCGGCCAGACCGCCGGGATCGCCGACGCCGATATCGACGCCGCCGAGGCCTGGGACATCACCCAGGGCAACTCGGGCACGTTTGTGGCGGTGATCGACACCGGCGTCGACTACCGGCACGTCGATCTGAGCGCCAATATCTGGACCAATTCGGGCGAAATCGCCGGCGACGGTGTCGACAACGATCACAATGGGTACGTCGACGACGTGCACGGCTACGACTTCATTAACAACGACGGCGATCCGATGGACGACCACGGCCACGGCACCCACGTGGCCGGGACCATCGGCGCGGTGGGGAACAACGGCATCGGTGTGACGGGGATCAATTGGAATACTCGCATCATGGCCCTCAAATTCCTCGACTCCAGCGGGAGCGGCTCGACGAGCGACGCCATCGAGGCATTGGAATACGCAGTTGCCATGGGGGCTGAGATCTCCAACAACAGCTACGGCGGCGATCCTTTCTCACAGAGTTTCTACAATGCCCTGGTCAATGCCCGTGACGCCGGGCATATCTTTGTGGCGGCCGCCGGAAATAACGGCGCCAACAACGATACGTCTCCCTTCTTCCCCGCGAATTACGAGCTGGACAACGTGGTCTCCGTGGCGGCGACGGATGATCGCGACCAGTTGGCTTATTTCTCCAATTATGGCCAGGCCACCGTCGACCTGGCGGCCCCCGGCGTCGACATCCTCAGCACGAAGCCCGGCAATGCCTATCAACTGAGCAGCGGCACTTCGATGGCCGCCCCGCACGTCACCGGCGTGCTCACGCTCGTCCGCTCGCAGCACCCCGACTGGTCGTATGGGCAGGTCATCCAGCAGGTGACAGGCACGGTCGACTACCTGTCGTCGCTTGTCGGGCGAACAACGACTGGCGGCCGCCTGAACGCCGCCCGTGC
This sequence comes from Thermoguttaceae bacterium, assembly GCA_040766885.1. Taxonomy (GTDB): domain Bacteria; phylum Planctomycetota; class Planctomycetia; order Pirellulales; family Thermoguttaceae; genus JAXGPP01. Next base: position 9,984 of record JAXGPP010000034.1, read on the forward strand.
CGTCGGCGCACCCGATACCGAGGGGCCGCGAGTCGTCGGCACGAGCCCGGCCGGAGCGATCAGCGGCGCGATATCGAGCCTCCGCGTGGATTTTAACGAACCCGTTGATCCGGCGAGCTTCACAACAGCCGATATCGTTTCGTTTGACGGTCCGGATGGGCCAATCGCCGTGACCGATGTTCAACCGATCGCCGGCTCGCTCGGTCGCAGCTTTACGGTCTCGTTCCCCATGCAGTCGACCAAGGCGGCGTATACGCTCGTTCTTGGTCCTGGGATTCAGGACCTGTCCGGAAACGCCATGGATCAGGACGGCGACGGCGCGCAGGGCGAAGTTCCCGACGATCGCTACGCGGCCACGTTCAGCATTGCCGATGCCTTCATATTCCCGGCGGCGGATGTGCCGGTGCCCCTGGGCTTCTTCGGCTCGGCGGTCTCGCAGCTGGATGTGGGACAGGAGCTGATCATCGATGATGTCAACGTAAGTGTCGACCTTCGCCACCCGGCCGTCCAGAACCTCTGGATCACGCTCGTCGCACCGGACGGGACGACCATCACCCTGACCCAGCTCTCCGGCAGCGGCAGCGACTTTGCCGGCACGGTGTTCGACGATGAAGCCTCACTGCCCCTGAGCGGCGGCCAATCGCCCTACCAGGGCTCGTATCTGCCCGCCAGCCCGCTCGCCGCCCTCGACGGCAAGCCCGCGCAAGGAACCTGGCAGCTCCGGGTGAGCAACTGGGGGCTGTTCACAGGAACCCTCGAAGCCTGGTCGCTGATCCTCCAGGCGCGGCTGCCGGAGATCGCCATCAGCGACGCGTCGATCGCCGAAGGAGACAGCGTCGTCTCGTTGGCGGCCTTCACCGTCACGCTCTCCGCCGCCAGCCTCGAATCGGTGACCGTCGACTACGCCACGGCCGACGGTACCGGCGTGGCGGGCGAGGATTACGCCGCCACCATCGGCAGCGTCACGTTCCTGCCGGGCGAGAAGACAAAGACATTCACAGTCCCCGTCTACGGCGACCTGGTCGACGAGGACGACGAGACGTTCCTGGTCAATCTCAGCAATCCTCGCGGTGCGGTACTGGCCGATCATCAGGCCGTCGGCCGGATCCAGAACGACGAGTCCCGGTTCGTCATTGACGATACGTCCTTGGTCGAGGGAGATAGCGGCACTGTGGCCGCCGTGTTCACCGTCCGCCGCGAGGGAGCCGTGGGCCGCGCGGCGAGCGTGGGCTTTGCAACCGCCGCCGGCAGTGCCCAAGCGGGAAGCGACTTCGCTGCTGCAAGCGGCACGCTGCTTTTCGCACCGGGCGAGACTGCCAGGACGGTCTCCGTGCTCGTCAATGGCGATGCCGGCAATGAGGCGGACGAGGCTTTCGCAGTGATGCTGATCGATCCCGCCAATGCAGTGATCAGCCGCGATACGGCAACAGCCACGATTCTCAACGATGATCCGGTCCCCATGCTGACGGTCGGCGACGAGGTCGTCATCGAGGGAGACGACGGCACAAAGTACCTCTACTTCGACGTGAGTCTTTCGGCGGCCAGCGGACGCACGGTGACCGTCGACTATCAGACCATGGATGGCTCGGCGCTGGGCGACAGCGATTACCTCACCCAGGCCGGCACCCTCAGCTTCGCTCCCGGCAAGAGAACGCTGAGCCTGAAAGTGCCGATCAGCGCCGACGCCGAGGCCGAGCCCGACGAAACCTTTCTTGTGCTCCTCGCGAATCCTTCGGGGGCGCGGCTGATCGACGCCGAGGCCGTCGGCACGATCCGGAACGACGATACGCGCGTCTCGATCGACGACGCAGCGGCGCCCGAAGGCAACGGCGGGGCCACTGCGCTGAGCTTCACCGTGCGTTTGTCTTCCGCGGTCACATTCGATACGCGCGTCGACTACGCCACTGCGGGCGGCACGGCCACCAGCGGGACCGATTTCCTGGCCCGAACCGGAACACTGATCTTCGCGCCGGGCGAGTCGGTCAAGACCATTGACGTGCCGATTATCGCCGATACGCTCAACGAGGCCGACGCTGTGTTCACGGTCAAGTTGAGCAACGCGGCCAATGTCCTCATCGACGACGATTTGGCAAGCGGCCGGATCATCGACGACGATCCGCAGTTGCCTGGCCTGACCATCGGCGATGTCTCCGTGTCGGAAGGCGCCGCAGGCACGAAGACGGTTGCCTTCGCCGTTCGTCTCTCCGAGCCGAGCGGCCGGCCAGTCACCGTGGAATACGCCACCGTCGACGGCACGGCTCGCGTCGCCGACGGCGACTATCTCGCCCGGACCGGCCGGCTCACGTTCTATCCCGGATCCACGAGCCAGGCCGTCTACGTGACGCTCTACGGCGACACGACCGCCGAACTCGATGAGACGCTCTTCCTCTCGCTCACCACTGCCGACGGCGCCGAGATCCTCGACGGCACGGCTCAGGCCACGATCCTCGACGACGACAGCCTGCGAATCGACGACGTGAGCATCCTCGAAGGGGATACCGGCGTGTCCTACGCCGCATTCCGAGTGTCCGTGGCCCTGCCGCGGCCCGAGGCAATCCGCCTTGAATACTCGACCGACGCCGGCACCGCCGCCAGCGGCACCGACTTCGCCGGCTGCAGCGGCAGCATCACGCTGCTGCCGGGTGAGGCCGAGCAGACGATCCTCGTGCCCATCGCTGCCGACGTGCGGAATGAAGCGGACGAGACGTTCACGCTCGAGTTGACTTCGCCCGACGGCCTGCTGCTGGCCGACAGCGCGGCCGTGTGCACGATCGTCGATGACGATCCGCTGCCCGAGATCACGATCGACGACGTGGCGATCGCCGAGGGAAACAGCGGCACGCGAAACGCGATCTTCACCGCGCGGCTGTCGGCGCCGAGCGGGCAGAAGATTACCGTGGCCTATACCACCGCCGACGGCACGGCAACCGCCGGGAGCGACTATGCCGCCAGGTCGGGCACGCTCACGTTCTACGCCGGTTCCACGACCCAGACGATCAGCGTCACGGTGATGGGCGATACGGTCCTGGAGCCGGACGAGGCGTTCCTGGTCTGCCTCTCGAGCCCGACCAACGTCGTTCTCGTCGACGCCGAGGCCGAAGCGACACTGGTAAGCGACGACCCCGCGCCGGCCATTTGGGTAGATGATGCAAAGCTGCTCGAAGGGGCGTCGGGCACCAAGAACCTGTCCTTCGCCGTCAAGCTTTCTGCCACCAGCACCGCGACGATCTCCGTCGGCTACGCAACAGTCGACGGAACCGCCTCGGCGGGAGCCGACTACTCGGCTCGCAGCGGCACGCTCGTTTTCAGCCCCGGGCAGTCGGTGAAGTACCTGTACGTGCCCATTGTCGGCGATACCGTCGCCGAGCCCGACGAGACGTTCACGATGCGGCTAGCCAGCCCGGTCAACGCGGTGATCCTGCAGGGCGAGGCGACCGGAGCCATCCAGAACGACGACCTGAGCCTCCGCATGGGCAACATCGCAGTCATCGAGGGCGATGATGGCGCCGGCGAGGCGGTGCTCACCGTGAGCCTCTCCGCGCCCGCGACGTTTGCCGTCGAAGCCAGTTACGCGACTTCCGGCGGCACGGCCACCAGCGGCACCGATTACTTCTCGCGGAGCGGGCTGGTCACGTTTGCTCCGGGTGAGACCACCCGGACGATCTCTGTGCCGATCCTCGCCGACCGCCGCAACGAAGCCGCCGAGACGATTTATGTGAACTTGAGCGGCTCGCTCAACGCGACGATTGCCGACAGCCAGGGGGTGGTCACCATTACCGACGATGATAGCCAACTGCCGGCGATTTCCATCGCCGACGCGGCGATCAGCGAAGGGGACAGCGGTACGAAGTATGCCACGCTTAAGGTGAGTCTTTCGGCTGCCAGCGGCCGCACGATCACAGTGGATTACGCCACGCTCGACGGCTCGGCGTCGGCCGGCAGCGATTACACCGCCAAGTCCGGCAGGCTCACGATCTACCCCGGCGTCACGGCCGCTTCGATCGCGGTGCCGCTCGTCGGCGACGCCGATTCGGAGGCCGACGAGACCTTCTTGGTGCGGCTGAGCAATCCCAGCTTCGCCACGATCTCGGAAGGCGAGGCGCAGGCGACGATTCTCGATGACGATAGCCTGCAGATCGGCGACACGAGCGTCGTCGAGGGACCGGACGGAGTCTGCTATGCCCAGTTCACCGTGAGCCTTCTGACTCCGCGGGATCACCCGGTGAGCGTCCAGTACGCGACCGCCGCCGGCAGCGCCCGGGCGGGGACCGATTACGCCACCACTCGCGGCACGATCGTCTTCGCGCCCGGCGACACGCAGCATGAAATTGCCGTCGTTGTGGCGGGTGACGCGAGGAATGAGGCGGAGGAGACCTTCACCGTCGATCTCTCGCAGGCCGTGGGCGCGATTCTCGACGACGACCAGGGAATCTGCACGATCATCGATGACGATCCCCTGCCGGAACTCTCAATCACCGGCGCGGTAGTCGCCGAAGGCAACTCCGGCGAGAGGACCGCAAGCTTCACCGTGCGGCTCTCCGCGCCGAGCGGCCGCACCGTGACGGTCGCCTATGCCACCGCCGATGGTTCGGCGCTCGGCGGCAGCGATTACGTGGCCAAATTCGGCACGCTCACGTTCTACGCCGGGTACGTTACCCAGACCGTGTCCGTGGCCGTCGAGGGCGATCTCCTGCTGGAGAGCGACGAGTCGTTCTTCCTGCGCCTGAGCGGTGTGGTAAATGCCCTGCTCGCCGACGCGGAGGGGGAGGCTCTAATCCTCGACGACGACGGCACCGCGCCCGGCGCGGCCGAAATCGCCGCTGCGGTTGCCCCTGCCGCGGCTCTCCCCGGCCGCGGGCGGGCCCGCGATCACACCCGGGCGACCGATCGCCTGCTGGAACAGGACGCCTGGATCGCAAGCGAGATCTCGCGCAGCGTTCTCCCCGCCGGTCGTGGTCGGCCCACCACCGCCGGGCCAAGGGTGAAGGGTGTACAGGAACTGTTTCCGGAATTGTTCTTTCCCGGTTGAGTGGCGAACGGCCTGCGACTCCTCGTATTTCATTGACACCGCTGCCGCGCGGAGCAATAAAGGGGGTGCCGGAGTGGCCGGCCGCTCCGAACGGGTGTTCTGCCCGCGCGACGGCGACCGGGTTCGGCAGGTGTTCGGGGGGGTCTCTTCTCTCGTTCGAGGAGCGCAGCCGTGGTAATTTCACTTCCACGGACTGCCGGCGGCCGGCGATCCTGTGTTCGCCGGACGGCGGTCCTGTTGTGGGCTAGCCGGGCAGGACGCTCGTGGCATGGTTTCTCACGTATGGCGGCCGGCGGCCTGCTGTGCCTGGCGATACTCCTGATGCCTGGCTGCAGCGGCGACGAACCGCCGCCGGCGCCGCAACCGGCAGCCGCCCCGCCGGCGCCTCCGCCCGCCCCGGTGAAGTTGCCGATCACGCTCGCGGCGCTGAATCCGGTGACACTCGATCCCGGTGGACGGGCGACGCTCGATCTGTCGCTGGAGCGCAACGGCAATGCGGGGCCCGTCAAAATTGAGCTGGCCGACGCGCCGGACGGAATCTCGATCACTGCGCTGGAGATCGCGGCCGATCAGTCGGCCGGCAAGCTCGAGGTCCTGGCCGCCGAGAAACTGGGCGACGCGGAACTCAAGGCCAAGATGCGGGTGTTGGCCAAGGCCGGCGAGCAACAGGCGGAGCAACCGCTCGAGGTGCTCGTCAAGAAGATCAGCCTGCCGGCGTTCAAATCGCCGCCGGCCGTGATCCTTCAGCCGGGCGTGTCGACGACGGTCGAACTTGCCGTCGAGCGCAACGGCTTTGCGGGCCCGATTGAAGTTCGCGTGGAAGGGCTGCCCGAAAAGGTCACTGCCAAAGCGCCGACCGTGGCCGCCGATCAAAATGCCGGCACGATCGAGATCGCCGCGGCGTCGAGCGCGCCCGACGGCAAGCACGACCTGCGGGTAGTTGCCACGCTTTACGGGCGGACGGTTGAAACGCCCCTGCCGGTGGAGATCCAGCGCAAGCCTTTCCTGGTGAAGTCGTTCATGGTCGTGCGGATCAAGCCCGGTGAGACCCGGCCGGTAGAGATTCCGGTCGAGCGGCGGAGCTACAAGGGGCCGCTGCGACTTGTCCTGGCCGATCTGCCGGAGGGAGTGACCGCCGATCCGGTCGACGTGCCGGCGGGGGCGACCAAGGCTACGGTGAATCTCAAGGCGGCGCCTGCGGCGGAAGAACGGGTTCGCTCCGGCAAGGTCAATTCCAGCGCCGGCAAGCTCGCGGCACTCGACCCGATCGTGATTCGCGTGGCGAGGGGGGAGGACAACTTCCTGCCGCACGACATCAGCATCGATCCGGAACTGTCGCCGCTGTTTCGCCCCGGCTCGTTCGGCGGCCGGCTGTCGGCCGAGAGCAAGAAGACGCTTATGGACCTGTACGGCGGCACGCCGGAGACGGAGGCGGCTGTGTTGCGCGGGCTGAAGTGGCTGGCCGATCACCAGCGGGCCGACGGACATTGGCCTTTGAAGGACTACAGCAAGGGGCTCGAAGGTTGCGATTGCCAGTTGAAGGAAGAGGAGAAAGTCCACGACAGCAACGCGGCGGGGACGGCCTTCGGCGTGCTGCCGTTCCTCGGTGCGGGCGTGGTCCATAATCGCGGCCCGAGCGATCCACCCGAGCTGGTCGAGTACCGCAAGAACGTGTTTGCGGCGCTGCAGTATCTCACGCGGATTCAGGTGATCAGCAAGGACGACAAGGACGGCCGGCTCGACGGCAACACCTATGCCCACGCGGTGGCGACGATCGCGCTGTGCGAGGCGTATGGTCTTTCGCAGGACGAACGGCTCAAGGTGCCGGCGCAGCGGGCGATCAAGTACCTGGTCAATTCGCAGCACCAGCAAGGGGGCTGGCGCTACGGTCAGAAGCAGGCCGGCGACATGTCGGCGGTGGCCTGGGTGTTCCTGGCGATTCGGGGCGGCCAGCTTGCCGGGCTGACGATCTCGCGCGACCCGTTGATCCGCGCGGAGCGGTTTATCAACTCCTGCGCCTGCGGGCCGGAAGAGGCGAAGTTTTCGCAATACTCGTACTTGCCGGGTGAAGCGGCGAAACTCTCGACCTCGGCGGCCGGGCTGCTCACGCGCCAGTACCTGGGCTGGAAGCGCGACAATGCCGATCTGAACGCCGGTGCGAAGTATCTCATGCAGAATTTGCCACCCGAGTCGGGCGGCGCGCTGGGACAGATCTACTGTTACTACTATGCCACGCAGGTGCTGCATCACCTGGAGGGGCCCGATTTCGATCTCTGGAACCACCGCATGCGCGATCTGCTCTTGCGGACGCAGGAGAAGGACGGGCACAAGGCGGGTAGCTGGAGCCCGGTCGGCACCGACTGGGGGACTGCCGGCGGGCGACTCTACAGCACCTCGATGGCCGTCATGTCACTGGAGGTCTACTACCGCCACCTGCCGATGTACCGCCCCGTGATTCGCGTCCGGGGCGGCCGGTAGCGATAGAGACCCGACTCCATATTGCCGGCAGTATGCTACTGCTCGGCGGCTTTCCAGCCGGCTTGCATCTGGCGCGTGAGTTCGTCGATCAGCGCGCGGTTTGCGGGGAGGTCGGCGATGTTCACGTTCTCCTGGGGATCGTCCTGGTGGTCGTAGAGCTCGCAGGCGAGTTCGGCGCCGTCGGGCGCGAGCCAGCGCGTCAAGCGATAGCGATCGGTGCGCATCGAGTAGCCCATCACGTCGCGCCCGCGCGGATACTGGCTGAACGCGGCCGGCTTCCACGGACGATCGGGCTCGTCGAGCAGCGGCGCAAAGCTCTTTCCCTCCAGGTGCTCGGGAAGCGGCAGGCCGGCCAGTTCGCAGAGTGAGGGGTAGATGTCGACGAACTCCACGAGCGCGCGGCTGTGACGCCCCGGCGCGTTCTGGCCGGGCGCCCGGCAGATGAGCGGGGCATGAGTGTCGTTTTCGAAATTGCTGTGCTTGCACCAGGCGCCATGCTCGCCCAGTTTCCAGCCGTGGTCGCCCCACAGGACGACCGCCGTCTGGTCCGCCAGGCCGAGGCGATCCAGTTCGTCGAGCACGCGCCCAATCTGCGCATCGATATAGCTGACGGCGGCGTAATAGCCGTGCTTAAGGGTGCGGGCCTGCTCGTCGGTGAGCGGGCCGGTCGAAGGGATGTCGTGGTAGGCACGCAACTCACCCCAGCCGGCCAGCGCGAACTTCGGTGCGTTCTCGGGTGGGAACGGATTGGTGGCGGCGGGGATCCGGTCGGGCTGGTACAGGTCCCAGTACTTCTTCGGCGCCACAAACGGGAGGTGCGGCTTGAGGAAGCCCACGGCGAGGAAGAACGGCTTTCCCTTGGCCTGTTGCAGCATTTCGATGGCGGCGTCGGCGATGGCGCCGTCGCTGTAGGCATTATCGGCGACATCGGCGCATTCCCAGGCCGGGCCGGTCATGGCGTTGTAGCGGGCGCTGGCCGTGGCGAACTTCTTTCGCTTGGCAGTCTCGGCTTTGCGGGCGACAAGCTGCTGGTTCTCGGGCAATTGATACATGGGCCGCCCCGCCCTGGCAGGTGGCTCCGACCACGAAGGCGGATCGTCCAGGCCGCCGTGGAAGATCTTTCCGACGCTGCGCGTGAAGTACCCGTTGTTCTTGAAATGCTGCGGGAGCGTGACCACGTCGGGCAAGTGTTTGCGGAAATGCGTCTCCAGGTCGTAGACCTTGGTCGTGTCGGGGCGGCAACCCGTCAGCAGGCTGGTGCGGGAGGGCGAACAGACTGCTTGCTGGCAGTAGGCGCGGTCGAAGACGGTGCCTCCTGCCGCCAAACGGTCGATGTGCGGCGAACGGATCATCTCGACGCCGTAGCAGCCCAGTTCAGTCCGCAGGTCGTCCACGGCGATGAAGAGCACATTGCGCCCGACAGCCGGTTCGGGCGCATCGGCCGCGAGCAAAGCGGCCAGCGGAGTCAGCAGCATCGCGGCGGCAAAGACGATGGCAGTGCGTTTCGACGAAGCGTTCATGCGGGTAGTTCCTTGTGCAAAGTGATGCTCAGCCGATCGGTTCAGTTGCTAATACGTCGCCACTTCAGCACGGAGCGCGGGGAAGCGTCTGTTACTCTGCGGTGGCCCCCGCAAACGCAAACGGTTTGCCGCCGATGAGCTGGTCTGAGGTGATCGTCGGGCAGATGTACTTCTCGATATGTTCGATGAACAGCGCCGTGCCGCGGAAGTGATCGACATGAGGCCAGCGTGCCGGGTTGTACATCGAGTCGGTCATGTCGCGCATGAGGACGACGTGCTTGCCGTTCTTGGCCATCTGGCGCAGGCCGAACGGCCGGCCGGCGACGCACATGTTCACGTGCACGCCCATCAGGATGACGTTCTTGATGCCACGCGCCTCCAGCATGCTCCAGACCTCGACCCCCGAATCGCTGATGGCATCCTTGTCTGGGGCGATCTCGAGCGCGTCGGTCTGCCGGGTCCAGGGGGCGCGGGGGTTCAGGCCCTTGGATTCCAGCAGTTTCGCCCACGCCGCATGGTCTTCCGGGTCGTCGTCCTCGCCTCCGTCGGTCTGATCGATCGGGTACACGGCTTTCTCTTCGGCGGGGATCTGGCTGCACCACTCGCCGATCTTGTCGGGGAGCGTTGCCGCCTGCGGCGTTGACGTCGCACGCTCGCGGGCCGGGTGGCCTTCGTATGCTTTCATGCAACCGCTCGGCGCATGAATGATGAACACGCCCTGGGCGCGGGCCTGCTTGAGAACTTCGTTCATCCGCGGCGCCATCTCGGCCTCGCGTTTCACGGCATTGTGGCAGTGATGCAGGTCCCACATGTCGCACACGATGATGGCGGTCTGGTCGGCGCGCCATGACTCGCTGAAGAGTTTGGGCGCTGCGTCTTCGCTACGACTTTGAAGGGTCAGGCTGAGGGTGAGCGCAGGGGCGGATGCCTGCTCGGCGGCCCGGAGCGCCGGCGGCAGCGCAAGCAGTAGCGCGGTGAAGGCCAGCGAAATGTGTTTTATCGTGTTCATGGAAAGTCTTCTCCAGGTGTTGGTCTTGGGTTGGTCGGCAGCCGGTTTGGCTTCTTCTGTGAAGCATCCGGCTTGCCGTCGGCCGGTCGCCTGCCCGGCTGATGCGCAACAATAAACGCAGTGTTTCGTTTCGTGCGTCGCGGAGCGCGGCGGCAAGTGCAAGGCACTAAGGGGTTTCGCACCGAGCGGAACGACGTAACTTCGTACGTACTTCGAGGTACGTGTTGAAGTTGGTGGTCTGCCGGATCGCGGCGTGCGCGCAGCGGGAACGATCGCCTGGCGCTCGGGCAGGCGCGAGGCAGGATGACGTCACCGCTCGGGGTGAACGAAAACCGGATCGGGGAGTTGTCAAAGAGCGAGTGTTGCCGCCCTCGGGCGGTCGCCGCAAGGCGAGGGCCGCATTATAGCAGGCCATTTAGTATTACTGCGCAAGGTCACGTCCACTTGCAGCGGATCAGGTCTTTGAGATAGATGCATTTTCCCCGTAGTTCGCGGCGTGTTCGCTTGATATTGGACCGGCGCGCGGCCGCGTTGCGGCGTTGCCAGTGCTGGTTCCTTCTCACCGCCGCCTCGATCAGTGCGGTGCTCATCGCTCCGTTAAGCCACCAACCCCGCACCAACGCTGCCACGGCAACGTGCACCTGGCACACCGTCAACTGCGGATTTTTTTTCCCGCCGGTCGCGGCAGACGCGAGCCAGGAACAGGTAGCTCACCGCGGTGATGATCAGGTGCCGTTTCAATCCCAACCAGCGCCGGCCTTCCCACTGGTCGAGCCCGACCTCCTGTTTCTGGTCCTCAAAGCAGCGTTCCACACGCCAGCGCGAGAAGCCCACCAGCAGCAATTTCGGCACCGGCGTCTCCTCGTCCGCGTTGCTCAAGAAGAATTTGACCTCCTCCGGCTTCAAAGCGTTGCGCGCTGCGACCAGATGCACCCGCATCCCCGGCAGGCCTTTCTCGTCGGGCAGGGTGATCATGGCGTGCTTCACTTCCCACACCAGCGGTCCTTTTTCACCGTCCTTCACGTGATGCCGCACCCACGGCTGGTCGCGCAACTGCGGCGAGTACTTCAACATGTGCTCCAAGCTGATCGGCGGCCGGCTGCCCGAAACCAGGCGTGGCGTCTTGCGACCGCGTCCCCGGCCGCGGTGAAACGGCCGCTCGGTCACTCGCGGCGGCTGGATCCAGCCGGTCAACGTCTTGGGAACCTCGCCCACGAACAACAGCTTTCGTCCCACCAATTGCCGCAAAAACTCCGGCTTTCCGCCGTATCCCTCATCGAACGTGAACCACTCGAACACGAGGCCGTTGTCGCGGGCACGATCGATCAGTTCCAAGGCGATCTGCCATTTCGGCCGGTAGACCACCTCGTCCGGGATGCCCGCCTCGCGGCACCGCGCGCGATCCTTCGACCAGCTTTCCGGCAGGAACAACTCTCCATCGACCAGGCAGTGGAAATCGCCCGTGGCGTACGCCAGATGAACCGTGACGATGCAGTTCTGCGTCTTACCGAGAGTGCCGCACCATTGCCGCTGAACTCCCGGAGTCTTCACTCCTTGCTTGACGTCGCTGGTCTCGTCGATGATACCGATCGAATGCCGGCCGGCGTCCTCCCGGGCCACCATCTGCTGGAGGCGGTCCCGCGCGCGATCCTCCTTCCATTTGTAGGCCTTGAGGAACTCCTGCAGGTTCCGCGGCGGGACCCCCGCCGCCAAGGCGATCGGCTCGCAACTCTTCTCCTTCAGGTCCGACAACTGTCCCTCCACGTAGGTGGAGAAAAGCTCGCGTGTGTCGCGCCGCGAAAAGCAATCCTCGAACCGTTGCAGATACCGCCTCAACTCCGGCTTCAGCTGACGAATCTGTTCGGCGTCCATGCCCTGACCTCCGGGAAGAGAAACGCCAGCAGTTTCGCCAATTTCGCCAGCTTATGCAAGATCAATCTTGCGCAGTAATATTAGGCCACCTGGCCACCCGGCCGGCAACGCAAGAGACGGAGAAGCAAGGGGCGAAAGCGCTTGTGACTATTTTGCGAAAAATGGGCGTTGATCAGATTTTGATCCCGCGGGGGAGGAGGGGGAAGGAGGGCGGGGCGAGGACGGTCGGCTGGCGGCGCGACGCGAGGACCGCGGGTTTGGGCTTGCCGGCGCGGCCCCTGTTGTGCCGGTGGTGGTGCTCCTGGGAGAATGGCCGATGCCACGATGAATGGCTGGAGCTTTCGAGGTTGTCGGACGGCGCAAGTCGGCTGTGAGCGGACAGTCAGTGAAGCGGAGGTGCCATGAACCGGATGTCGATGTTCATTGAGATGGCAGCTTTGTCCCTCGGCCTTGTTGCCTCGGGCTGGGCAGCGGAACCTGATGCAAGGGCCGAGGCCAACAGCGAGAACGTGCTGTTCAGCGAGAGTTTCGAGAACGCCGACCTCGCGCGGAGAGGCTGGTACGACGGGACCAGGTTCCGAGTCGTCGGCGATGCCATGGCCGGGCGAGGCTGCCTCGAGTACGAGTGGCCCGACCGCCAATCGGGTGTGCAGGGATCGTCCCCGGTTCGGCGGCTGTTCGAGCCCACGGATGAAGTCAGCATTCGCTTCTATCTGAAGCTCTCCAAGGGTTGGGGTTGGAGCGGCCAGAACTTCCATCCCCACCTGACGCACTTCATGACCACCGAGAACTCGAAGTGGCATGGTCCGGCCGCCAGCCACCTCACGCTCTACATCGAGCCGGTCGGGGGCAAGCTGCGGTTGGCCGCCCAGGACATTGAGAACAAGGATGCGCCCCACGGATTGACTCAGGGGCCGCTCAAGGGCGGCTACAACGGTAAGTTTTACGACAGCACGGAAATCCTGTTCAATGACGACCAGTGGCACTGCGTCGAGGCGTACTTCAAACTCAACACGCTTGATCTCTCGAACGGCCGTCCGAATCGGGACGGCATCGTTCGTGGATGGTTCGACGGTAGACTTGTTGTCGAGCAGACCGACGTGGTGTTGCGTTCCACCGACTACCCGAAGATGAAGTTCAACCAATTCCTGATGGCCCCCTACTTCGGACCGGGACTTCTGCCGCACGCTCAGAAGTTGTGGATCGACGAACTGGTGGTGGGCACGAAGCGGATTGGCCCGCTGCCTGTCGAAGGACGGTGACTGCCTAGCGAATGACGATCGGCCTGCCCTGCTTCAATCCCATGGCTGCGGAAGCCGTGGAACTCGGCCCCTTGACAACAGAACCCACGCCTTAGCGATGATCGATTTCGGTCACCTCCACAGAGGGCTCTGCGGACTCGCCAACGCACATCGAGCAAGTCCATTGGCCGGGCATCTGGGAGCGGCGGTGGTGGCGGGGTACTTCTTCGGAGAAGACCAGCCCGATCTCGACGACGCTGTCTACCGGGGCGTCGAGAGGGAACTTGAGCGAATTATTCGTGGCGAGGAATCACTTTGGTTCGATCCGAAGAAGGCGGACATCACGGTGGCCGACCTGTTTCGGCCATTGCCCGAAGAGAAACCTCAAGAGTCATTGATCTCAACCATTGCGGAGGCCCTTTCCCGGAACATCGGTCAGCTAAGGGAATCTGGCCACAACGTCATTTTTGCGTCCATTGCTCTTCGCGCCCTGCACGACCACCCGGTTTATGCCACGCCCCCGATCGTCCACGGCATTCGCGAACTGATCGAGGGCTTCAACGAAGAGGATGCGGGGCGTGGATACTACGGCAAGGAACGAGGGTGGATTCTCGGAAGACACGTGTCGTTGCCGGAGGACGACGGCTTTCCGCCCTACAAGAGCGAGCACGATATGGCCCAGGTCGTCATCGACGAACTGATTGCCACAGCATCGGTCCGTCGGCAGGGGTTCGGCGGCTTGTGGCACGTCATCAACCATGCGGCTGCATTGGTCGAGCTATCCCGATTTGGCTACAACGAGTTGGCTCGAACGGGATTCAGTGCTCACCGGCAGCACGTTCGATTGTGGCGATCGCTGCCGAACGTTGAAGCGGAGTTGGGGGCCGCGAAACGGGCAGAACACGATCCGCGGAAGCCCGACTTCTGGGCGACCGACGCACTCAAACGAGATGAGGCTCGCCTCACTCACCGTATCAAGACGCTGTATGGCTTCACCGTACTTCTGCAACTCAGCAACGACGAGCAGCAGCGACGACGTGCTTCGGAAGCGATGCTTTATCTCATGGCGTGAGGGAATTCGGGGACCGGGCCAGGCACGCAACGATTGAGGTTTGAGCAACATCATGGCGAAAGCGCAACCACCCAAGGACACTGATGAGTACATCGCCCGCTTCCCCGCCGACGTTCAGGCGGTGCTTGAAAAAGTGCGGGCAACCATCAGAAAGGCTGCGCCCGAATCGACGGAGACGATCAGTTACCAGATGCCCGCATTCAGGCAGCACGGCATCCTGGTGTACTTCGCTGCATGGAAGGAGCACCTCGGGCTTTACCCTCCGGTGTCGGGCGACAAGGCGCTTGAGAAGGAGGTTGCACCGTACGCCGGACCGAAAGGCAACCTCCAGTTCCCGCTCGACCAGCCGATCCCCTACGAGTTGATCGAACGGGTCGTCAAGTTGCGGGTGAAGCAGGATTCAGCAAAGGGGGCGGAGAAGCGGAAGAAACGCCAATGAAGATCCGCACCGCGGCGCCACAGCCGATGAGCAGGCAATCGCCGGAGGAATGGGCACATGGTCTACAGCGAGTCGTTGGCCGCCCGGATTCGGCAGGCTCTCCAAGGCCAGCGTGGGATCACCGAGAAGAAGATGTTCGGGGGCATTGGTTTCCTGCTCCATGGCAACATGTGCGTGGGCGCCGCGCAGACCGCGCTCATCGTGCGGCTTGGTCCTGAGGGGGCTGATGCGGCACGGAGGCTGCCGAGTGTGGTGGAGTTCGATGTTGCGGGCCGTCCGCTGAAGGGCTGGGTGATGATCGAGGCGGAAGGCATTGAGAGCGACGAGCAATTGGCTGCGTGGATCGAGCGGGCGGTCGAGTTCGTTGAGACGCTGCCGAGGAAGTAGCTCTCCCTGAAACAGTATATTGACCCGTGCATGGCCAGTAAGCCGAGTTGGGAAGAAGGCAAGAGCCTTGCACCCCGGGGCGCAGTATCGAAGGAAACACCGGTAATCCGACTGGATCTCATTGAAAGGCGCATCATGCTTTCGGTCTTCTGCTCACCGCCACGATACACTCAGGGGAAGAACGCCACCGCCAGGCTGGGAGCGGAGATGGCCGGATTGGGATTGAGCGGCCCGGCACTGATCGTGGTGGGCCGGTCGCCGATCCGCTTGCTGGCCGACAAGTGGCGGTGCACGTTTTCGGAAGCGGGAATTGCCTACGCCATCCATGAGTTCGGCGGCGAGTGCTCGCTGGCCGAAATCGAGCGGATCAAGCAGGTGGCCCGGCAGAACCAGTCCCAGGTCATCGTGGGAGCCGGAGGCGGAAAGGTCCTCGACGCCGCCCGTGCGGCCGCCGCCGACCTGGGCCTGCCGGTGGTGAGTTGCCCGACGGTGGCGTCGAGCGATGCGCCGTGCAGCGCGCTGTCGGTCATCTACACCGAGGAGGGCGTCGTTGAAGCCTTGCGGCCCTATCGCAAGAATCCGGACCTGGTGCTTGTCGATACGCAGGTGATCGCTTTGAGCCCGCCGCGGCTTCTGGTCGCGGGCATGGGCGATGCCCTGGCGACGTGGTTTGAGGCCGTGACGTGCGTGCGAGCGGGTGTCAGGAACATGCGAGGCGGCCTGTCGACGCAGAGCGCGCTGGCCCTGGCGAAACTCTGCTACCGAACGTTGCTGGCTGACGGAGCCGATGCCCTGCGGGCCGTGCAGGCGCAGGTCGTCACCCCGGCCCTTGAGCGGATCGTGGAGGCAAACACGCTGCTGTCGGGAATCGGATTCGAGTCTTCCGGCCTTGCCGCCGCTCATGCCATTCACAATGGGCTGACGACTGCGGAGGCCACGCATGCGTACCTGCACGGGGAGAAGGTGGCTTTCGGCCTGCTGGCCCAGCTTGTCCTGGAGGGCAAGCCGCGGTCGGTATTGAACCGAGTTCTGGCGTTCGCAATGGAGGTCGGGCTGCCGACCACCCTGGCCGACATCGGCCTGACGGACCTGTCGAAAGAGCAACTGCAGAGGATCGCCGTTCGTGCGACCGCGGAGGGCGAGACGATCCACAACGAGCCCTTTGACGTGCGGCCCGATATGGTAGCCGACGCGATCATGGCGGCCGATGCGGTGGGGCGCGCATGGAAGAAAGGGTGTAGCCCACAGTAGGAGGTGAGTCAAAAGATGGCGATGAGCACACTTGGGCTGTTCTGGGGGCCGTTCGTCTCATGAAAATACTCTTCCTCCACGGCTGGCAATCGACTCCTGGCGGCATCAAGCCGACCTACCTCAAATCCCACGGGCACGAGGTACTGAACCCAGCCCTCCCCGATGACGACTTCGATGCCGCCGTCCACATCGCCCAGGCTGAGTACGACCGATGGAAGCCGGATGTCGTCGTCGGCTCCAGCCGAGGCGGGGCAGTGGCGATGAACATCGACACTGGCGACACACCCCTTGTGCTTCTCTGTCCGGCCTGGAAACGATGGGGAACGGCGACGACAGTGAAGGCGAACACGATCATCCTGCACTCCCCGGCTGACGAGACGATTCCTTGGGCCGACAGCCAAGAACTCTTGCGCAACAGCGACTTGCCCGAGTCGGCCCTGATCGTCGTCGGCACCGATCACCGGCTGGCAGATCCCGAGCCGCTGAAGGCGATGTTGGAAGCGGTGGAATGGGCGGAAGGTTTGACCGAGCCTCAGCACGACATGCCGGTATGGATTGATCGCCTCCTGAAATATGGGCTGCATAGCTGTGCCCAGCCTGAGTATGTTCGGTTCCGGCAGGACTTCTTGCGGAAAAGGGTTCTGGAGGCTACCGACGCGCATGAAAACGGCCTTACCCAACTTCACGATGCCTGTCTGCTACACCTTGGCGATCTGGACGATGATGTAGTCACCAATGCACTCTCCTGCCTTTTCGTCATCGGCACGATGGTCGATGTACCGGCAGTCGAAGCACTCGTCCAACACCCCAGTGAGTCTGTTCGTAAGGCGGCTCGAACCTGCCTGTTCGAGGTTCGGCGGCGACCGGCAGACTTTTGGGAGGCGTGACAGCGATAGGCAAGGAAGCTGACTGACCATGACCGAAAACATCTTCTCCCCTGGCCCCACCCCGAGCACCGTTCGATCCGCCGATAGCAAGATTCTCACGCCACCCGAGGGCTGGACGTTGCTACCACCCGGTGACGCCGCCCTGACCCGCAGGGTGAAGGCGGCCGGGGAGCATTGGGTGGTTCAGGAGGAGAAGGGCCGGAAGGTCTTCTCGCGGGGCATCTGGGCACCGGCGGCCACGATCGAGCGGATTCGAGTTGAACTCGAAGCGGAGCGGTCGACGGACGGGTATGCCAGACGCAAGGCGGCCGACGCGCGGCGCCGGGAGAAAGCTCAGACCGTCTATGTCGAGGACTTTTGCGCCGCCGTGTTGAGGTTTCTAGCGTTTCATCCGCAGCATGCCGAAATCGCCGACCGGTTCGCCCGTGCGGTGGCTGATCACGCCACACCGGTTGGCAGCGGCACGGTCGCGCGGACGAAGCGGATACCCGTGGAGCAGCGGGCGGAGGCGGCGGTCATTGCCTGGCTCAGGCACCGGACGACCGCCTACGAGTCGATGAAGATTGCGAGGATCAAGGGGAAGAGGCGGGAGGTTCGCCGGATGCTGGCCCAGCGATCCCAGGAGTTGCTCGGCCGGTATCGCCGGGGGGAGGCGGTTGGGGACGAGTGCCCGCTCAGGAGGGCGCTGACGGGTAGCCAGTAAACCTCACGATTGAGCCGCTGGAATTCCCTGCGAACCTTGCTGCGTCAGGGCGTGTCCAAGCCATCAACAGGAGATTTGCCAGTGACCCGGTTCGCTTCAAGCTCGTCCAGTTCCGACTCATCATCCGATTACGGATGACGCGGAACCGGTCTGGCTGAGGGGAATAGCGAAGACATTCATAACCCCACTCGCCTGAACGGTGAGTGGGGTTTTTTTGTTGGATTGGGCAAGTATCCGAATGGTGAGGACGGTGGTCGCTAACCACCTGCCCTGAAACATGGGTTGCGGGTTCGAATCCCGTGCTTGCCGCTGTTTGGCTCGGATTGCAGTTGGCGTGCTGAGCGGTCCTGAAAACCGTCCCCCTGAGACATGGGGCTGGGGTTCGATTCCCTACCGAGCCGCTTTGACTTCGTGGGCGGTCGACGACGTTTGCACGTTGAAGAAGGCCTGTGGAATAACCCGAGGGGGGATCGTTTTGGCCGCCAGCTATAGAATTCTGCGTTGTTTATGACTAAAATATCCGATATGACTGTATGCGCATATCGGATGTTCATTCGACTGCCTCCAGTCAGGCCCCTACATGGTGGAGAATCAAAGCCCACTGATCGAGGAGATGCGGAGCATTCTGGAGGAGGCGCTTGGGACGAGTATTGAGTCGCTTGTGCCGCCGGAAGGCGTTGCTTTGGATCTCGTCCTGAGGTGCGGCGACTACCTCTTTTTGGTGGAGTCGAGGGGTTCGAGTTCAGCGGCCCCGGTATACATGGCGGCCAAGAGCCTTCGCCGTGCTGGACGTGAGTTGCGCGAGAGGCTGCCGACAGTAACATCGACAACCATCGTGCCAGTGCTTGTTGTTCCCTACATGGGCGAAGCCGGGCGGCGCGTCTGTGAAGAAGAGGGGCTCGCCTGGCTTGACCGGTCAGGCAACGCAAGCATCCGGGCGCCAGGTCTCC
Source organism: Thermoguttaceae bacterium (assembly GCA_040766885.1). GTDB lineage: Bacteria > Planctomycetota > Planctomycetia > Pirellulales > Thermoguttaceae > JAXGPP01. Next base: position 28,822 of record JAXGPP010000034.1, read on the forward strand.
GAATTCTCATGAGGGGCCACGAAAATCGATTCAAGAAGCGGGGGAGAAAGGCAACGCCGTTTGCCCCGCAAGCCTCTCGCATTGCCCGTCAGTTTCTGCTCGACGACAACCGCTCGTACACGCAGAAGCAACTGGTTGAAGCGACGGGGCTGGACCAGGGATTCGTGAGCCGAGTCTTACGGAGAATGGAGGAGGATCATCTGCTGGCACGCAGAGCGAGAGAGTATGAAGTGACCGACAGAACGCTTCTGCTCAGGTCATGGCAGGAGGTTTACGATTTTACAAAGCACCGGGTAATCAAGGGGCATATTGCAGCCAGATCAAGCGAGGATTTGACGGCAGTCCTTTCGACTGCATTCCAGAATGAGGGATTGACCTCTGCCGCTACCGGACTGGCTGGTGCGTGGTTGCTGACGCGCTTTGCCTCCTTCAGGCTTGTGACTTTCTATCTGAACCATGAGCCCCCCAGGGAAGTCCTTGCCCAACTGGGTTTCCGGGATCAGGAGCGAGGGGCGAATACATGGATTGTGATTCCGAACGATAAGGGCGTGTTTTTCGGTCGTCAGGAACGGGACGGAATATGGTCGGCTCATCCGGTGCAAGTCTACCTCGATTTGAGGTTCCATCCCGAACGCTCCCGCGAGGCTGCCGAAAGAATTCGGGATCTCTACTTGGGTGGTGAGAGCCATGCCTAGTGGTTTCACCGCTGCGGAATACTCGTCCCACGACCTATTGCGTGTCAAGCAGACCTGCCTGTACGTCTTTTCCCAGCTCCCTGCGCAGCTTTTGGACAAGTTGACGGTAGTGGGAGGATTGGTCCCTTCCCTGGTTATCAAACCTGCTCCAACTCCAGAAGATCGGCACCTGGGGACCGCCGATCTCGACATCGGCCTCACCCTCGGTCTGCAGGGACGCCGGCACTACGACGAATTAACACTCTTGTTGGGCACGCTCGGTTTCACACCTGAGAGAAGCGAGGGGGGAAGGGCTACTGGCGTACGCTGGAGGTTGGGCATAGGAGCCGGTGAAGTGTTGTTGGACATTCTCCCGGTAATTCCGCAGGAAGCTACAATGCCGTCCACAGTCGCCATTCCCGGCACCGAACTATCAGCCCGCACCCGTTTCGCATTTCTAGATCGAGAGCGAGTTGAACTTGCCGGTAAATGCATCTTGGATGAACACCGAGAAGTATCGCTCTGGGTGTGCGGCCCTGGGGCGTATATCGTCATCAAGGCCCTCACGTTTGCCCAAAGGCATCTCAACAAGGATGCCTATGATTTGTTCTACGTCTTGCGGAATTACGGAGCAGGTGTGCAGGATGTCTTCCATCATCTGGTGCCTCTTCTGAGGGCACCGCAGGCCCAGCAGGCACTAGACATACTCCGCATGGATTTCGCTGATCCCAATGGAGCGGGCGCGTGCGCTGTTCCCCTGTTTCTGTTTGGAAGGCTAGACGACGATCTGCAGGCTGACGTGGCAGGCTTTGCTTGCCGTCTTCTGGATTGCTTTGGAATGGCTCCGTGAACAACCGCACCGAAGGAATCTGCAATAGTCACGGCTTCCCCGCGAACTCTTGCAGGTTGAGCAAATCCCTGCAATCGTTTTCCAAGGCAGGCTTCCATACGGTTGATTCTGCCCCGGTTGCCTCAACGGTTGGGGTTCTGCGAGAATATGCCGTCGCCGTTTCCTGCGGGTACGACCTGGGTGACTCGATGATGGCAACGAGGCAAACGATGTTCAGACAGTCGGCTGCAATTGCGGTAGTGATCCTTCTCGCCGGCCGGGCGGCGGCGGGCGAGATCACGAGGATCTGGCTCACCCACAAGTCGAACGATGCGGGCTGGATCGTGGTGAACTGGGAAACGGAAGAGCCGGGGAACTCGGTGGTTCGCTACGGTGCGAGCAAGGACTACAGCCACTCGGTGGCCATCGACGAGAACGTTACCCTGCACCATGTGGAAATCCCGCTGGAGCGGATGGGCGCGAGCTGCCATTACAGCGTGTCGACCGGCGGCGACCGTTCGGCGGACGCCGCATTCAAGGCATATTTGGGTGACACTCTCCGCGTGGCTGTCGTGGCCGACTGGCAGGGGAGGCCGAAGCTCGACGCCCTGGTTCGGGACGACCCGCACCTGCTCGTCACTGCCGGCGACAATATCGATAGCCTGCATCGGCTGTGCGGCGTCGGCGTCAAGGACTGCACCAGGCCGTATGGCGAACTGATCGACGCCTACCCGGAACTGTTCCGCACGACGCCCTTCATGCCGGTGCTGGGCAACCACGACCGCGAGATCCGGCCGCGCGGCGCGAAGCCGCCCGCCGAGCCGGTGTACGACATCGAGGCCACGGCGTTTCGGAAATTCTTCGAGCTGCCGGGCGACGAATGGAAATGGCATTTCGACCTGGCGGATTTCGGCGTGCGGTTCGTCGCCCTCGACTTCAACCACATCTCGGACCTGGGTACGACATGGCAGACGTGCCATCCGTTTGACAGCAGTTCGGCTCAGTTCCAGTGGTACGAACAGTTGATGAGCGGGACGCTGCCGCCGTTCGTGGTCACCGTCTACAACGAGAAGCACTCCAGCATCCGCGCGCGGGAGGGAGGCGCCTGGCACAAGATGTTCAGCCGGGGGACGCTGGCGATTACGGGTTTCGGGAACTTCGCCGAGCGGGCCGAGGTGGACGGATTCACCTACTACAACACGTCGCTCAGCGGCCGGGGAGACAGGTATCCCGACCCGCAGTCGCGACTGCTCATGAGCGAGGACAACTACATCCTGATGACGTTCAACAGGACGCCGAGACAGATGACCGTAGAATTGAAGGGGCTGGACGGCAGGGTGCTCGATCGCAAGCAGTTCGAGTGATGTCGCCACCGATGCTACCTCGCCCTGACCAGAGAGAACACGCATGACCGACGATCTCAAACAGCAAAGCTTCCAATCCGCTTACGAAGGCAAGCCTCCGTGGGATCTCGGACGCCCGCAGAGACCATTTGTCGACCATGCCGAGCAGATCACCGGAGCAGTTCTCGATGTCGGGTGCGGGACGGGAGACAACGCCCTCTTCTTTGCCGAGCGGGGCCAACCGGTGCTCGGCATTGATTTTGTCGCCAAACCGCTCGACGCGGCCCGCCGGAAGGCTGAAGAACGCGGCGTTGCGGCAGAATTCCTGCAGATGGATGTCTTGAAGCTGACGAGCCTGGGTGGCCAGTTCGACAGCGTGATCGACTGCGGGCTATTCCACGTGCTTTCCGATGAGGATCGCACGGTCTACGTCGAAGGACTCGGCCATGTCACAAAGCGGGGCAGCAGAGTCTTTCTGATGTGCTTCAGCAACGAGCAGCCGGGCGACGCCGGGCCACGGCGGGTTTCACAGGATGAGCTTCGGGAGGCCTTTGCCGACGGCTGGACCATCGAGTCGATCGAGGCCACACGTTTCGAGCCAAACCCGGCCGCGGAAAGACGGCAGTTCGGCGATGGTGGGCCGAGGGCCTGGTTCGCCGTCATTCGCCGGGGCGAGAAGGACCCGCAGGATCGGTGAACGACGTGAAGGCCTGGCTACTTCTCGGCGAGTTCGCGGTAGATGGTCTCGACGAGGGTGGGCCAGCGGCGGGCGGCGGGTCGGACGGGTTGATCCGCGGGGGCGAGAGCGGCGGTGACTTCGTCGAGCGTCTTGCCCTGGTCGACCAGGGCCTTCACCTGAGCTTGCTTTTCTTCGATCGAGGCGACGAGCGCTTCGATTGCCGGCTTGTCGACTCCCTCGGCGTGGCCGCTCAGGAACAGGTCGGCGTCGAGTTCGAGAAGGGACTTGAGCACGGTCACGAGGCCGAAGGAGGAACCGCGCTTGTGGGCGTGGATCAAGGGGTCGCGACCGACAAACACGAGGTCGCCGGCGATCACGGCTTTCTGGGCGGGAAAATAGACCACCACGTCGCCGCTGGTGTGCGCCGGGCCGAAGTGGAGCAGGCGGATTTCGGCATCGCCGACGAAGAGGGTCAGGTCCGTGGAGAAGGTTACATTGGGGAGGGGGAGCTTCACAGTGGCGGCCGCATTGGCTCCGGCGATGTCCTGCCGGGCGATCGCGTGCGAGATGACCGTCAGGCCGGAAGGAAGCCCGGCCAATCCGTTGACGTGGTCGCCGTCGCTGTGGGTGAGCACGAGGCGGCGGACCGGTTTATCGGTGATCTTGGCGATTTCGGTCAGCATCTGCCGCGCGGCGTTGGCGCTCGTCTTGGCGTCGATCACCAGGACTTCGTCATCGGCGACGTAGAAGAACGTGTTGGCTCCGCCGCCGCTCACCTGGTAGAGGTTGTCGCGCACGCGGATTGTGGTGAGCGATTCCGCACCCGGCGGCTGCGCCGCGAGCGCCGGGAGGGCGAACAGCGAGAAGCCGACGACCGTCAAGAGCGCTTTGTGGATGAGCATGGAAGCTCCTTTCTGGCAGCCATGTGGAGACCGCGCTTGGATTGGCGACGCTATGCTGCGCTTGCGGTGGCAGGGGCCGTTCAGATTTCGTTGCCGGCCTCGAAGGCTTTGCCGACTTCGGGGCCGATGCTGAAATAGGACCAGTTTCGGGGGTCGAAGATGAGCGGGCGGATCTTGCTGATGTCCGGCCCGCGCTCGTTGCAGACCGCTTCCTCGGCCTGGATGCCGACGATCTCACCGACGAATTGGGTATGCAGTCCGAGTTCGTGGATGGCGACCACATTGCACTCGAGGATGAAGGGGAATTCGCCGACGTAAGGGGCGTCGACCAGTTCGCTGCGGACCGCGGTCAGGCCGGTCTCGCTGAACTTGTCGACCACGGCGCCGGTGGCGATGCCGATGTAGTCGACCTGCTTGAGGTACTGTTCGGAGGGGACGCTGATGGTGAACGCTTTCCGCTGGACAATCGCGCTGTAGCTGTAGGTCGCCTTGCGGAGTGCGACTGCCACGCAGGGAGGCTTCGAGCAGCAGATTCCGCCCCAGGCGGCGGTCATCACGTTGGCCTTGCCCTCGCGGTCGTAGGTGCCGACTACCCAGACCGGCGTGGGGAAGACGAGCGGTTCGGGCGTGAGCGATCGTTTCATGGGGCAGACCTCCGGAAGGCAGTGGGCAGGCTCGTCTCAGCGTCGAACCCATCTTATCGGTTGCCCACAGGCCCGCCAAGCATTACACGGTGGGCCCCACGCGCGGGGAAAACGCTTGGTGCCGCGGGTGCTTTGCGACTGGCATTTGACGGCGCAGGGCCGATGCGAGATGATTGACGAGCCCGCCGGTGCTCGTCGGGTCGGGTATGCAGCGAAGTCGAAGGAGAACCCATGTACGATCCCTGGCGGTCGAAGGAAGCCGCGTTCGCCCTGCGGGCGGTGGCCAACGCCACGACGCTTGCCGACCACATCCAGAAATCGCTGGTCACCCCCGCGCTCACCAAGGGGGATCGCTCACCGGTCACCGTGGCCGACTACGCCGTCCAGGCCGCGATCGGTCATTGGTTGGGCAAGGAATTTCCGGGCGAAGTGATGGTGGGGGAGGAACAGGCGGCGCAGCTTCGCGAACCGGGCGGCGAGGAGACGCTCCGGCAGGTCACTGGGTTTCTCAAGACCATCATCCCGGCGGCCGAGGAGGAGGACGTGTGCACGTGGATCGATCGCGGGGCCGGGAAACCCGGCGGCCGGTTCTGGACGCTCGATCCGGTCGACGGCACCAAGGGCTATCTGCGCGGGGAGCAGTGGGCGGTCGCGTTGGCGCTGGTGGTCGATGGCCGGGTGCGGTTGGGGGTGCTGGGATGTCCGAACCTGGTCGACGGCTATCGCGCCGAGTACAAAGGGCCGGGTTCGGTGCTGATCGCGGAAGCCGGCAAGGGCGCGTGGGTCAGGTCGGTCGCGGGAGGGCAGTTCAAGCCGCTGACAGTGTCCAAATGCAAGCTTCCGGCCGAGGCCCGCGTGTTGCGGTCGGTTGAAGCGGGCCACACGAACGTCGACGCGATGGACGACCTTGTCGGCGCGCTGGGAGCCAAGGCCGAACCGGTGCTCATGGACAGCCAGGCGAAGTACGCCGTGCTGGCCGCCGGGCATGGCGACCTGTACTTCCGCCTGCTCTCATCCGGAAAGCCCGATTACCGTGAACGGATCTGGGATCAGGCGGCCGGTTCGCTGATTGTGGAGGAGGCGGGGGGCCGGGTGACGGATCTGGACGGCAAGCCGCTGGACTTCAGCAAGGGCCGCACGCTGGCCGCCAATCGCGGATTGGTGGCCTCAAACGGCCAACTGCACAACGCCGCGGTGGCCGCGATCAAGAAGATCCGGGCGTGATCGGTCGTTCCACAGGCGATGACAGACGAGTGGGCCCTTGGCTGCCGTCCAAGCGGTCACACCCACCACGAGATGAAGGCCAGCACGACGAAGACCATGATCATGAAGCCGAGCACCCAGGCGGCCATCCGCGTGGCGTGCTGGAGGATCGGGCCCATCAGCTCATGCCGCGTCGCCGCGTAGACCAGGCTCACCACAACCACCAGGGGGAGCGAGTACCAGAGGGCGTTGGGCCACAGCGCGGCGATAAGTATGGGCAGGTTGATCATGACGGGCGGTAGTTGCTGGTTGACGGCCGGCGCGGGAGACGGGGCGTTGGCGAGGCTTTGACTGCTGTCTGCGCGATATCGTGCTCTTGGGCGCCGAATGGATTCGGGGCAGGGTCGTTCAGGCCTTTTCAGGGGTTCCTTCGCGACTGTCGCTCTTGCCCCCCGATTTCTCGTCTTCCTCTTTCTTCTCCATGAACACGGGTCCGCCCCAGGCGTCATAGATGGCCAGCACGTTGAGCAACCCGGCGATCAGCGTGTACACGGTGCCCAGTTCGAAGAACAGATGGAGCCGCTTGTGGAGGGTATCGCGGTTGTAGGGAGGCTGTTTGTCGAGTGGATCATTGATCATTTCGCGTTCCAGCAGCGGCGGGGCCATGAAGCCGTTGAAGAACGGCTCGTGGCCGTTGCGAACACGGCTGGCCTGCACCAGGGCGGGGAGCGCGACCAGGCCGGCTCCGACTTGCCCCAGGTAGGCGAACCGCCGATCGCTGGGCCGCCACGACGCATACACCACTCGGCCCCAGCCCAACTCGGAGCTTCCGCCGAGGTAGACCCCATAGAGGAAGGTGCCGAGGATGCAGACGAAGAACAGGATCGCCTTGGCGGTCCGGCCTTGGTAGAAGTGGCCCAGACCGGGGATCAGCCAAGCGAGAAATGCCGCTAAAGCGGGGTCTCGCAGATTGATGTCGCGGGCTTCTGACACCGAGTTCGGACTGTTCACCTGATCGGCGCCTCCTGGAAATGCAGGCCGTTTTGCGGGGCTAATCCCGCCATTCTACCCCTGACCGGGGAGTTCACCAAGGTAAAGGGGCTTGTCGGCGGGAAAATGCCGCCTGGCTGGTATTCGCTCGCGGGTGGGCGATATCGACGCGCGGCGTTGCTCCCGGGGGCCGTTGGGGGTAGAATCGGCCCGCTTTTGTCCGAATAGATTTTCTCATTTCGGTCAGGGACGACCAATATGAGCATGGAAGCGGCCGCCCAGGGGGCGAAGCTCGGTCATTTCGAGCAACTCCGCTGCGCACGCGAGATTCTGCTCCGGGAGAGCCAATCGCTCAAGCAGCTTGCCGGACGGCTGGACGACCGTTTCTCGGCGGCGGTGGAATTGCTTTATGCCTGCCGGGGGAGCGTCATTGTTTCGGGCATGGGCAAGGCCGGGCTGGTAGGACAGAAAATCATGGCCACACTGGCCTCGACGGGCACGCGGAGCCATTTCCTTCATCCGGCCGAGGCGATTCACGGCGACCTGGGGCGCGTCCATCGCGACGACCTGGTGCTGATGCTGTCGCAGAGCGGCGAGACGGAGGAAGTGGTGCGGCTGTTGCCGTCGCTGGCCGAGTTCGGGGTGCCGATCCTGGCGATCACCGCCAGCCGCGGCAGCACGTTGGGGCGTGCGGCGACGGTGGTGTTGGAGTTGGGGCCGATCGAAGAGGCCTGTGCGCTGGGGCTGGCCCCAAGCACAAGCACCACGGCGATGCTCGCGCTGGGCGACGCATTGGCGCTGGTGACCAGCCGGATGCGGAATTTTGCCCGCGAGGATTTCGCCCGTTTCCATCCGGGCGGAAGCCTCGGCCGCAAGTTGAGCAAGGTGGAGCACCATCTGCGGCCCCTGGAGCAGTGCCGCGTGGCCCCCGACAGCAACACGGTACGCGAGATGCTGGTCTCGGTCGGCCGGCCGGGCCGGCGAACCGGAGCGGTGATGCTGATCGATGCCGACGGCAAGCTTTCGGGAATCTTCACCGACAGCGACCTTGCGAGGTTGTTTGAGGCCCGTCGCGATCGGCAGTTGGACGGTCCGATTGCCGACGTGATGACCCGGCGTCCGATGACGGTCAAGGCGGGCTCACGGCTGGCCGATGCCATGACAATGATGGCGGGGCGAAAGATCAGCGAGTTGCCGGTGATCGACGACGACGGGCGTCCGGTCGGCATAATCGATATCACCGACGTCGTCGGCCTGTTGCCGCAGGAATCGGTCGTCGCCGACCCCCCGGTGCGGCCGGAATACCGTATCTTCCCTGAACCCGACGAGCCGTGAGAGCCGTAGCAATAGCCATGGACCTAGAGCGTCGTTGCCAGTCGATCGAGATCATCGTGTCCGACGTCGATGGGGTGCTCACCGACGGTCGCGTGGTGTTCGACAACCAGGGGATCGAGACGAAGCGGTTCCACATTCGGGATGGCATGGGCGTCCGCTTGTGGCAGAAGGCGGGGTACAAGTTTGGCGTGGTGACGCAGCGGAGTTCGCAGGTCGTGAAACTGCGGGCTGCCGAGTTGGGCGTGACGATCGTCCGGCAAGGGACGAACGACAAGCTGGCCACGCTCGAGGAGATCCTGCGAGAGACTGATCTGTCGTGGGAGCAGGCCTGCTACATCGGCGACGACTTGCCCGATCTGCCGGTGGTGCGCGCGGTGGGGCTGGGGGTGGCGGTGGCCGACGCCTGCGAGGAGCTGCGCGAGGCGGCCGCGCACGTTACCCAGACGCCGGGAGGTGCGGGGGCCGTGCGGGAGTTGATCGAGACGATTCTCAAGGCCCAGCGCCGCTGGGCGGATCTGATCCAGCCCTACATGACCCCATGAGCCGAAACCGCCTGGTTCGAGCGTTCGGCAGCTTCGTCGCCGTGGTGGCGATCTACTGGGTCTATGCGCTGGTGGCGGTGCCGATAATCGAGCCTTCGATCAAGCGGCGGGCGACCGCCGCGCCGACGCCGGTTGCGGCGCGCCCGGCCGCCGAGCGATTGGGAGAGCTGGCCGCACTGTTTCCCAAGGGGCACTGGGCGCACGACAATCCGAAGATTGTCGAGAGCGAGCAGGTCCGGCTGCTGATCCGCGAGTACCGCACGCTGCCCGATGGCCGCATGGAGATCCGGCCCTGTGCGATGATCTTCACCCCGCTCGATGCGGCCACGCCGGCCGACCGGGTGGCGCAGTCGGTGGTGCTCGAGGCGGCCAACGGCGCCGTGCTGCAATTCGACGACGCGCTGGAGCTGAGCCGGCTCAAAGTCGGCCGGCTCATCGCCGGCAGCCTCCGCGACCAGATCGTGATCCGCAGCCAGGGGAAGCTGCCCGGGCCGGAGGACGATCTGCTGATGGTCACGCGCGATGTGGAGATGTCGAAGGATCGAGTGTGGACGCCCCATCCGGTCGAATTCCGGCTGGGGGCGAGCCACGGTCGCGGGCGCGAGATGCTGATGAAGCTCGCGCCCGGCGAAGAGGGGAGCGCGAGCAGCCACGGGCCGAACATCGCCGGCATCGAGCGGTTCGAGATTCGGCAGCTCGAACGCCTGCACCTCGAAGCGCCGGCGCCGGACGGCGGGCACGCGGGCGGCGCGATGCCGGGCGCGGCGGCTGCACCGGGCCATCCGCCGTCGTCGACGGCCGACGCCCTGGCGGCACGCCGCAACCTGCCGCTGGAGATCAGTTGCCGCGGTCCGTTCCGCTACGATCCGAGCCAGCAGTTGGCGACGTTCGAGAACCAGGTCGACGTGCTGCAGATCAATCCGAACGGGCCGGCCGATCAGATCACCTGCGAACAGTTGTCGGTGTACCTGGCACGGTCGCGCGGCTCAGTGCTGGCGACGGCGAGCAAGCCCAAGGGATTTTCCGCCGATCCATCGCCGGCGCTCGACGGCCTCGAGCCGCGGCGGATCGAGGCGGTCGGCCGTCCGGTGATTCTGCGCTCGCCGAGCCAGGGAGTGCAGGTTCGGGGTGAACGGCTGGAATACGACGTCGCCACGCAGCGGATCGAGCTTGAGGGCCAGGACGAGGTTTTTCTGATCCATGGCGGCAACGAAATCCACGCGCGGAATATCCAGTACGAATCGGCCGGGCCGGGAAAGATCGGCCAGGTGGTGGCGCAGGGGCCGGGCTGGTTCCGGGCGCAGATGAGCGACGGTTTCGGGTCGCTTCAGGCGCGCTGGAACGGCCAGTTGCGAATCCGGCCCTACGAGCAGGAGCAGGTGGCTTCGCTCACCGGCGGCGCGGAACTGGACTTCGCCGGATTGGGAAAGCTGACCGCTGGCGAGATCCACTTCTGGATGATCGAGCCTCCGGCGCGGCCGGACGACAAGACCCCCTCGCTCGAACCCGACCGCATGCTCGCCCGGCAGGACGTGCGGCTGGTTTCACCGCAGATCGACGGCTCGGTGAATCAGCTCGAGGTCTGGTTTGAACAGGTCGAGGAATCACCGCTTGTCGAAGTGGCGACTCAGCCGAGCGCGCCGCCGGGCGGCGGCGGACCGGCGGCGGCCGAGCGCGGCGGCCCGGCCGGCCTGGCCGCGGCGGCCGGTCAGGCGTCGCTTTTCGGGCAGCAGTTCAAGGTGGACGGCAATCTGCTCCGCGCACGCGTGCTGATGCGCGGCAACAAGCCGGAACCGGCGGAACTGGTGATTGAAGGCAACGTGCAGTTGAGCGAAACGCGAACCGCCAGGCCGGGCGAGGCGCCGATGGTGATTCGCGGCCAGCGGGTGCACGTGACGGAAGCCGGCCTGCCGTCGGCCGCGATTTCGGTGACCGGGGCGCCGGCGTACCTGGAAGGCCGCGGGCTGTCGCTTTCCGGAGCCAACGTCAACTTGAACCGCGGCAGCAACCGGTTGTGGATCGACGGGCCGGGTCAAATGGGTCTGCCGCTGGACCAGGACCTGCAAGGGCAACCGCTCGACAAGCCGCAGCGGCTGGAGGTTACCTGGCAGCAGCGGATGAACTTCAGCGATGCGACTGCCCGGCTCGAAGGGCTGGTGGTCGCCCAGACCGCCGGCCAGCGGCTGGAGACAGGCACCATGGAGGTGACGTTCGATCAGCCGGTCCGTTTCGGCGAAGGAAGCCCGTCGCAACCCAAGCTCGAGAAGGTGTTGTGCCGCGATGGCGTGCTGCTGGAGAATCAGACCGCCGATCCGCAGGGGCTCGTCTCGATCGAAGAGATCAAGGTCAAGGATCTGGCGATCAATCGCGTTACCGGCGCCGTCAATGCCGGGGGTCCGGGGACGATGACCAGCGTGCGGCGCGGCTCCGCCGAGCTACTGTCGGCGTCGCCAAAACCCGTGGGGGCCACGGCGGGTGCGCCGTCTGCCGCGCCGGCCGAGAAGGACGGGCTCATCTATCTCAACGTCCGCTTTCAGGGGTGGATCAGCGGCAACCTCACCAACCGGCAACTCGTGTTTCACGAGCAGGTTCGCACGCTGTTCGGACCGGTCGCCGGCTGGAACGACCGGCTCGATCCGGATCGCCCCGAGGGGCTCGGGCCGCAGGGGGCCGAGTTGACGTGCGACGAACTGGCGGTGACCGAGATGACCTCGCCCGACGGCTCGCGGCGCCATGCGGAACTGGTGGCCACAGGCAACACGGTGGTCCAGGGCGAGACGTATACCGCTCGGGCGACGCGAATGTCGTACGATCAGGCCAAGGGGTTGCTCGTGCTGGAAGGGGACGGCCGCAGCGACGTGGAGCTGTACTATCAGAAGCAGGTCGCCGCACCGGTTTCGAAGACCCTGGCGCAGAAGCTGATGATCTGGCCCGCCACCCGGGAGTTCAAGGCAGACGGCTTCCGCGGCGGCGAATTCTGGGCGCCGAACCGGAAGTGAACGTAGCGGCCGGCGGCGCGGATCGGCTGGCGGTTCTGCAGACTTATCCGGCCACCGGTTCGAGTTCACCCATGGAATCGGCCATCTCACCGGCGCACAGGACGACGTCTTCGAGGGCATGGACGACGGCAGGGTGATGTTCGTCATCGAGGACGGTGCGCAGCGTCTGCAGGGCGTGCTTTGGACCGGCGATGTCGGGATCGTGGAGCAGCGCGTCGTAGCGCCGCACGGTGCGAATGATCCGCGCTCCTACCGGGCTGTGGTCGACGGTCGAGACATCCTCGTCCAGCACGTTGATGTCGAGCTGGTTGCGGTCCATGAGGATCAGCGGCAAGGCTCCGGTGAGCACGCTGCCGAGCGACTGCACGAGATCGCTGCCGTGAAACGTATGTTCCGCCTCGCCCTGGCCGCGCAGGCTGCCCATCGCCTTGCGGATCACCCGGGCGGTGACTTCCACATTCTCGACGTCCTGCAGCAGCGCGGCGACGCGGATGTCGTCGACCTCGTCGGCGGTGAGCTTCATCCGAACGGCGACCTTCTGGCTCAGCTCGGAGATCCGCTGGGCGCGGTCCTTCATCTTCGGATCGGCATTGCTCAGATAACGCGAGAGCACTTCGACCACGCCGACGTAAGCGTCGTGCAGCTCGGCGAGCTTTTCGGCCCGCTCGTCGCTGAGCGTTCCCACGAGGATCGCGTTCAGGCCGAGCACGGCGGCCCAGACCGTCAGTGCCAGGGCGATCGTGGTGGCCGAGGTGTGGGCAGCGAAGTCGCCAAGGCTCAGTGCGGCGACGACCGTCGCGGCGATTACCGAAAACAGCGCCAGCACGCCCGCCCGGTAGCGGCCGAGAAAGAAGGCCGCCAGCACGATCGGCAGGTAGAACAGATTGAGCACCACCATCTTGTAGCCGCTGACGCTGTGCAGCAGGCAGGCCAGCCCGATGCAGATGACGATCAGGGCGAACTCGAGGAATCGCTGCCGGTCGTGTTGATTCGATGGCATCTTGAAGTTCCGAAAGAGCGGTGTCGGGTGGACGGCTTAGCCGGTGCCCGCGGGGCTGTAGTATTCGGGCGGCGGCAGGGGGGCGAACACAACGGGCGCCGGCTCCTCGTCGGTCGTGGCCGGCGGGCCGGCCGGGTCGAATGGTTGGGCTTCGCTCGGGCGCGCGGCAATGGGCTGATCGGCGTCGAACCAGCGGCGGGCGATTTCGCGGAAGTCGGCTTCTGCTTCCAGGAATGCCTCGACCACGGCGGGGTCGAACTGGGTGCCGGCCCCTTCGCGGATCATCGCCACGCAGCGGTCGTGGGGAAAGGCATCCTTGTAGATCCGCCGGGATGACAGTGCGTCGTAGACATCGGCCACGGCGACGATCCGAGCCGCCAGCGGTATCTGCTCTCCGGCCAGCCCGCGCGGATATCCGGCGCCGTCCCAGCGTTCGTGGTGGTAGAGGGCGATGTCGCGGGCCATCTGCAGGAAGTTCGATTTTCCCAGCCGCAACTCGATCTCGCGGATGCACTTGCCGCCGATGGCCGAGTGCATTTGCATGATGCGCCGTTCGCTCTCGGCGAGCCGTCCCGGCTTGAGCAGAATCGAGTCCTGCACGCCGACCTTGCCGATGTCGTGCAGGGCGGAGCTGATACCGATCAGCTTGATGAAACCGGGCGTGATCTGCTGGCGGAAGGCGGGCCGGCGGCGCAGGGCGTTGGCCAGCCGCGTCGAGTAATAGGCGATCCGTTCCAGGTGATAGCCGGTTTCCGGGTCGCGCGACTCGGCCAGCTTGGCCAGGCCGAAGATGACCGCGTCACGGGTTCGCACGAGATCCTGCTGGCGCTCGATCGACTCCCTGGTCGATTGCAGTTGCTGCCGCGAGGTGTCGGCCCGCATCCGGGCCAGCACGAGATAGGCGACGATCGCCTGCAAGGCCATGGTCCAGACGAAGGTCAGACCGCGGAGCGCAATGTCGGATTCAACGTCGGACGACGCCACGCCCGGCGGGAGCAGCGATTCGGCGGGGGCTGCCGCCGCAACCGGGACGGCCGCCGGGTTGTCAGGATAGGAGAGAAACCGGGTCTCCAGCCACAGGCCGAGCGCCAGGCATGCCGCCTGCGCGGCGATCATGGCGACGAAGGTCTTCGGCAGACATCTCATAGCGTGCGGCTGGGATGGTCCAGGCTCGTTCTCCTGTGACAACTATAGGCCACCGCTGTCGGGACTCAGCGGGCCCCGCTCCCGGCCGGCCCGCGGTCGTCCGTCCCGTTCTGTCCGGATAATCGGCACAATCGGTGCGAAAGCCCCGCGCGACGCCGCGCATGCCGCCGCCGATCGGCACGTCGGCCGCGGCGCGGCATGGGATCATCGGCCGGTTGACAGGTGGCGGCGGGAGACGAGAATTGGGGGCTGAAGGGGCCCGATCGAATGCTGCCGGAGGCTTGTTCTCGCGTTCCGCGAGCGTGAATTCATGGCCAAAGAGAAGTTTCGCAATTTCCACGTCGACGCCCGGCAGGCCGGGCGCACGCTTTCGGCCGCTCTCCGCGAGTGGCACCAGGGCCAGCCGTGGTCGAAAGTGCAGCGGCTGGTTCGCAACCGCCACGTGCAGGTGAACGGCAACCTGTGCCTCGAAGAGGGGCGGAAGCTCAAGGCGGGCGACGTGGTGAAGGTGTGGGCCGAACCGCGGGCCGCGCCGCCGAAGGCCGACGACGTGAAGATCGTCTATCTCGACACGCACCTGGTGGTGGTCGAGAAGCCGGCGGGAGTGACCACGCTCAGGCATTCCGAAGAGCGGCACTGGCCCGAGCGCCGGCGGCAGCAGCAGGCGACGCTCGACGAGATGATCCGCCAGCAGTTGGCCCGCCACACGAAAGGGCGCGGGCAGACACCCGGCCGCCGGGGCCCGCCGCCGGCATTGCGGGCCGTGCATCGGCTGGACCGCGACACGAGCGGGCTGATGGTCTTCGCCCGCACCGCCGACGCGGAACGCCGGCTGGTGCAGATGTTCCGCAAGCACGACCTGTTGCGGGCCTATCTCGTGCTCGCCCACGGCCGCGTCCGCGCGCAGACGATCGAGTCGAGCCTCGTCCGCGACCGCGGCGACGGCCTGCGTGGCAGCACGCGGATGCCGGGCATCGGCAAGCGGGCGGTGACCCACGTGCGGCCGGTCGAACGGCTCGACGGCTACACGCTCGTCGAGTGCCGGCTGGAGACCGGGCGGACGCACCAGATCCGCATCCACCTGGCCGAAGCCGGCCACATGGTGTGCGGCGAAAAGGTCTATAACCGTCCCTTCAAGGGGAAACCCAGCGAAGATCAAAGCGGCGCGCAGCGGCAGATGCTCCATGCCGCCGAGCTTGGATTCGAACACCCCATCACCGGCGAGGCGCTGCATTTTGAAATGCCGATGCCCGCCGACATGCAGCGCCTGCTGGTCACGCTCCGAGCGAAAGGAAAGCCTCGATGAAATTCGCCCAAGCCATTTTCGTGTTTGCGGTATTGGCTGTATCGATTCGCGCCGCCGGGGCGCAGCAAGACGCGCGTCCTGCGCCCCCCAATATCGTGCTCATCATCTCCGACGACCACGCCTGGACCGACTACGGGTTC
Source organism: Thermoguttaceae bacterium (assembly GCA_040766885.1). Classification (GTDB taxonomy): domain Bacteria; phylum Planctomycetota; class Planctomycetia; order Pirellulales; family Thermoguttaceae; genus JAXGPP01. Next base: position 44,554 of record JAXGPP010000034.1, read on the forward strand.
ATGGGGCACAAGTCGATCGCAACGCCACATCTCGACAAGCTGGCCTCCGAAAGCCTGGTGTATCGCCGCGGCTACGTGCCCTCGAGCCTGTGCTGCCCGAGCCTGGCGTCGATCATTACCGGGCGTTATCCCCACCAGCACAAGATCACGAGCAACGACCCACCCGTGCCGCCGGGCGAGAACCGCCAGGCGTTCTATCGCTCGGCTGCGTTCGCCCAAGGCCGCGAGGTGATGAACCGCCACCTGGAGGCGGTGCCCACGCTGCCCCGTCGACTGGCGAAGCTTGGCTACTTGAGCCTGCAGACCGGCAAGTGGTGGCAGGGAGATTACCGCCGCGGTGGCTTTACCAACGGCATGACCAGGGGGCAGCGACACGGCGACGAAGGGCTCGACATCGGACGCAAGACAATGCAGCCGATCTACGACTTCATTGCCGAAGCCCGCCGGCAGGAGCGGCCGTTCTTCGTGTGGTACGCGCCGATGATGCCGCACGATCCGCACACTCCTCCTGAGCGGCTGCTGGAGAAGTACCGCGCGAAGACGCCGTCGCTCCACGTCGCCCGCTACTGGGCGATGGTTGAATGGTTCGACGAGACGTGCGGCGCGCTGGTCGACCACATCGATGAGCAGGGCCTTGCCGAGAACACCATCGTGCTCTACGTCACCGACAACGGCTGGGTGCAGAACCCGGACGCGCCGGGGCCGATGCGGTCGAAGACCACGCCCTTCGACGCGGGGCTGCGGACGCCGATCATGATTCGCTGGCCGGGGAGAGTGTCGCCGCGGATGAGCGAGGAACTGGCGATGTCGATCGACCTGCTGCCGACGATCCTCGCCACGGTGGGGCTCGAGCGAGACGCGGGCCTGCCGGGCCTGAATCTGCTCGACGACGCGGCGGTCCGCGCCCGCCGTCACATCTATGGGGCGTGCTTCACGCACAACGCCGTGGACCTGAACGACCCGGCGAAGAACGTCATGTATCGCTGGATCATCGATGAAGGTCAGAAGCTCATTGTGCCGGAGAAGGAGGCCCGCGACGGATCGGTCGAACTCTACAACATCCTTGCCGATCCGCACGAGCGGGACGATCTGGCGGCCGGCCAGCCGGAGACGGTCGGCCGATTGCGGGAGAAGCTTCACGCCTGGTGGAAGCCCGAGTAGCAACACTCGCAGAGCGAGGAATGAATCATGAAACAGGTCCTCGTGGGAATACTGTGTATTGTGCTTGCGTTGCTCTGCGCGGCGTTGGCTGCACCGGCCGCGGCGCTGGCGGCGGAAGGCGGCCGGCCCAATATCCTCTGGCTCACGGCCGAAGACATCGGCCCGCAGCTTGGCTGCTACGGCGACCGCTACGCCGTCACGCCGGCGCTCGACCGCTTCAGTTCGCAGGCGGTGCGCTATACGCAGGCGTTCGGCATTACGGGTGTGTGCGCGCCGAATCGCTCATGCCTCATCACGGGCGTGTTTCCGTCGCGGCTGGGGAGCCACGGCATGCGGTCGACGACGACGCTTCCGGCCGCGGTGAAGTGTTTCACCGAGTACCTTCGCAATGCCGGCTACTATTGCACCAACAACGCCAAGACCGACTACAACTTCGCCGTCCCGAAGACGGCCTGGAACGCCAACAGCCGTACGGCGCACTGGAAGGACCGCCAACCGGATCAGCCGTTCTTCGCCGTGTTCAACCACGAGGTGAGCCACGAGAGCCAGATCCGGGTGCCCGAGGCGGCGTATCAGCGGAATACCGCGCGGCTTACCCCTTCGCAGCGCCACGATCCGGCGCAAGCGCCGGTGCCGCCCTTTCACCCGGACACGCCGGAGGTGCGGCGCGACTGGGCCCGCTATTACGACAACATCACGGTGATGGACTACCAGATCGGAGACCGGCTCAAGGAACTGGAAGACGCCGGGTTGGCCGACGACACGATTGTCTTCTTCTTCGGCGACAACGGCCCCGGCATGCCGGGCGTGAAGAAGTGGATCTGGGAAGGGGGCCTCCACGTGCCGCTGGTGATCCGCTTTCCGAAGAAATGGCAGGACTTGGCGCCGGCGATGCCGGGCGAGGCCTGCGATCGGATGGTGAGCTTTGTGGATTTCGCCCCCACGGTGCTCAGCCTGTGCGGAGTCGCCGCGCCGGCGCCCATGCAGGGCACGGCGTTCCTGGGCGCCAGCGCCGGCCAGCCACGGCGTTACGTTCACGCCATCCGCGACCGCATGGCCGAGCGGTTCGACATCGTTCGCGTGGTCCGCGACCGGGATTTCCAGTACCACCGCAACTTCATGCCGCATCTGACCTGGTCGCAGTTCACCAGCTACACCGAGGAGATGCCGACGATGCAGGTCTGGCGGCGGCTGGCCGAAGGCGGACAGCTTTCCGGCCCGCCGGCGCGGTACTTTTCGGCCAAGCCGGTGGAGGAGCTTTACGACAATCGCCGCGACCCGCATCACATCCATAACCTGGCCGCCGATCCGCGCTACCGCGGCGAGCTGGAGCGGCTGCGGGCCGAATGTATCGACTGGATGAAACGCACCGCCGATCTCGGCCTGCTGCCGGAGCACGAAATGAAACTGCGCGCGGCCGGATCGACCCCCTGGGAGATCGCCACCGACGCGAGCCTCAATCCGCTCGAGGAGCTGCTCGAAGCCGCCGCAATGGCCGGCGCGCGCGATCCGGCCAGCGCTGGGCGGCTGGCCGAGTTGCTCGCGCATCGCGACGCGGCGCTGCGCTGGTGGGGCGCGACGGGCCTCGTGGCGCTGGGAGAGCAGGCCGGAGTCGCCGACGCCGCGCTTCGCAAGGCTTTGGCCGACGAGTCGGTCGACGTGCGGATCGCCGCCGCCGAGGCGATCGGTCAACTGGGAGACGCGGCGACGGCCCTGCCCGTGCTCGTTGAATCGCTGCGGCACGACGAGCCGCTGGTGCGGCTGGCGGCCCTGAACGTGCTCGACCGCCTCGGACCCTCCGCCGCGCCCGCCGCTTCGGCAATCCGCGCCGCAGGCACCACCGCGACCGGCCCGGTGGCCGACTACGTCAACCGCATGGTGGAGTACTTGCCGGAACAGATGGAGTGATCGCGGCGCAGCGGGCTCTTGGGTTTGGCGGGAGTTGAGCTGCCGCAACGGGCGAGAAGCGGACCAGACCCATTGCGTGTTCGATGACGAAACAACGTGAACCGCTTCAATGCCCCTTCTTGCTGCCGTGAACCGCCGCAGGAGCCTCCGAGATGGCACACGATGTCGGCAGGGAGGCTCGAATTACGCGGACGCCATTCTGCCACTTCCTGGCTCCAAGAACCACACGAGAAGAACACTGCAGGGGCGGCGGCACTAGGCACGCGGCGTCTCCCGGACCTTCAGCGGGATTCTGCAGCGCCAAAGACTCCTTCACCATGGCCAAGGCGAGGTTCAATTGCCGCAATACTCCCGCACGACGCGGAAGCCGACAGAGGGATCACTCATCCGTGGCACTAACATGGTGCGATTGGCCGATCGGGCGCGGAAGGCTGGGAAGATGAACGAGCCGCCGCGGGACAGTCGTTCGGTGCCGGTTTGCGGACCGTGGGGATCCGATCGTGGGGAGTGGCGATAGAAATCGGCGCCGTACCAGTCGGCGCACCATTCCTCCACGTTGCCGTGCATGTCGTAAAGGCCAAAGGCATTGGAAGGAAAGCTGCCAACTGGCGAAGTGGAGCGGTAGCCATCGGTCCAATCCGCACCGGGGGAGTAGTGCCGCGAGTCACCCGTGTCGCGCAAGTTGCCCGCGGGGAAAGACAGTCCGTCATACCTGACCGAAAATGCGCCGCTTGTGCCTGCACGGCAGGCGTACTCCCATTCGGCTTCGGTTGGCAAGCGGTAATGGCAGCCCTCGCGGTGGCTGAGCCATCGGCAGAAGGCCGTTGCGTCCTGCCAGCTTACGCAGACGACCGGATGATCGTCTTCCTGGAAAAAACCGGGCGAGCGCCAGGTATAGCCTAAATAACGGCTTGAGTCGCCAACAATTGGGGAGTACATAGTCGATGAGTGCGGCTCGCACTCATCTTGGGTCCGGTAATCGGTGGCCTCGACGAACCGGCGAAACTGGGCCACGGTGACTTCGCAGGTTCCCAGGTAGAACGCTCGAGTGATCTCGACACGGTGAGGCCACTCGTCGGACGATCGATACTCCTCGCGCGAAGGCGAGCCCATGACGAATCGGCCGGGTGGGATCAGCACCAATTGCATATCGAGCGTGTTGCGAAGCTGCGGCGGCCCCGCCTGACCGAGCGCCTCGATTCGCGACCAGCGGGCAGCGTGTTGATAGACGGCGTCGCCGTTCGGATCGGTTCCGAACCGACCCGTCATCTCGCTGATGCGGCTCCAGGTGGCCGCAAGCACGATAGCCAGCAGCATTAGGATGCGCAGGCTGCACTCAAAGCCATGCCGCGGCTGCCGGCGACGGGATCGCCATCGCAGCAGGCCCCGCCCGCGCTTCCAGGACCAGGTGCGATGACTGGCTTCCTGGGGCTTGATCCGTTCGCCGGCAAGAGGCGCCTGGCACGCCCGCCGTACGCCATCACGCATTCCTCCCCATTGCGAACAGCGTACCGGGGACATCGCACCACCTCTTCTTCGGTTGCGGTCCAAGTCGTAACAGACAGATTTTGAGCCACGCGTGCGCACGCCGTGCGCTCGTGGCAGGCCTTACGCGCGGTGAGCCGTCTCGTCTGGCTACGGGTGGCTCGCCGGCCAGTTCAAGTCTGGTTCGCTGTTTAGAGTCGCGTGCCCCGCGACGCCTGAAAGCCGGGAGGCAAGAACCGGCAATTCAGGACAGTCCGATACTATTTGGATAAGCTCCTGGAACGGCTCTTCGCCACAGCCGGCAGGTGATACGTCGCGACCGCAAGTCCGAAGTTACGGCTGCTACCGCTGGCGCCAGACGGTCCAGGCGGTGCGGGCCATGCCGGGGGCGGCGCGGAGGAGGAAAGACATCCAGCTTCGGAAAGGAAGCTTGTAGTCGGGGACCGGCTCCATGGCGACGGCCTGCTGGCGGTCGCAGGCCACGGCGCAAAGGCCGCAGCCGATGCACCGCTCGGCCCGCCAAGCGTGGGTCTTCGCGGCCACGTCGATGGTGATCGCCCCCATCGGGCACTTCACCGCACAGCGGCCGCAACGGGTGCACTCGTCGAGCTCGAAACGGGGCAGGAAATGCGGCAGCCCGGATTGTGGCCGGCCTCCCCGTTTCGTCCTGGCGGCGATTCCATTCCATCCTGGGCGTGGCGATTCTACCGCAGGAGGAAGCACACGCGGGGGCGGCTCAGGCCGGCGGCGAGGAACTGCCTGACGCGGGCGGCGTCGGCGGCGCGTCGGCGGCCACGCGAAAGCCGATATCGAAGTCGTAGAATCCGGGTTCAGCGGCGCTGCGGTTGGCTGAGCGGGCGAATAGACCGTGACGGAAGAAAGAGCCGCCGCGGAGGATGCGCTCCTCGCCAGCCGCTGGGCCCTGGGGATCGTCACGGTCCGCGCACCGGTAATAGTCCGCCTGGTACCAGTCCGAGCACCACTCCCGCACGTTGCCGTGCATGTCGTACAGCCCAAATGCATTAGCGGCGAAGCTGTCCACCGGCGCCGTGTATTCAAAACCGTCGTCTTTAGGGACTGCCGCGTTGAAGTAGTCGGGCGCACTCGGCTGCCTCACGTTCGACTCGCCGGGCCAGACGGTCGGGATGCGTTTCCAAAACGGCCCCATGATCCCGGCGCGGCAGGCATATTCCCATTCGGCTTCCGTCGGCAGGCGGTAGCAGTTGCCTTCGCGCTGGCTGAGCCATTCACAGAAGGCGATTGCATCCTTGTAACTCACGTTTACCACAGGGTGATCGTCGCTTTGAGGAAAGCCGCAATAGCGCCAGGAAAATTCAACGCTCGGGCACCGCGTGCCAGGCCAGCTTGGATTGAAACCGATGCCGCCGATACCGCCCGCCTCACAGGTCGTCGTGTAGCCTGTCGCCTCGACGAACTGGCGGAATTGGCTGACGGTCACCTCATGAGCCGCGAGGTAGAACTCCCGAGTGATCCGCACCGGGTGGGGCCGCTCGTCGACTTGCCGTAAAGGTTCGTTCGAGGGCGAGCCCATGATGTACTTGCCGCGCGGAATGAGCACGAAGTGCATGCCGATGCCGTTGGTGAACTCACGCCTGTCGGACTGCACAGCGGAGAGATCGGTGGTGGCGAAGTGAGTCGCATGACAATACACGAAATCCCCGTTAGGATCCTGACCCAGGCAGCCGGTGGCGGTCATGAACCACACCCAGGCGCGGTACACCACCACCAGTGCCAGGCTCGCCGCCACCGCCCAGCCGGCCATGCGGCCAATGCCCGTGACAAGATCGATCACGCTGCGCGTCAACCGTTCGAGCGACATTCATGTAGCTCCGTTGGTCGTGTTGAGGATGCACCCGTTGTTGGCACCCGCCCCTCATGCCCATCCTTGTTTCCGGCGTCCGCCCCCCGCGGAGTTGTCATTCTCTGCGCGACACGAGGCCTGACAATTCGGGCATTTTCCCAGCGCACGCTGGAGCTTGTTCCAGAGATATCAGGGTTTTTCATGCCCGCCCACAGCTGCGCTCTAGGCTATCGCACTGCGGCCTTTCAGGCCTTGCCGCGGCGGGATGAGGAAACCAACAGGGCGACGCGGTCGCGGTTGAACTGCGTGGCGTGGCCTCGCTTGCGCTTCGGATCGCGGGCGTCTTTTCTAGCGCTGGCGCCAGACGGTCCAGGCGGTGCGGGCCATGCCGGGGGCGGCGCGGAGGAGGAACGACATCCAGCTTCGGTAGGGAAGCTTGTAGTCGGGGACCGGCTCCATGGCGACGGCCTGCTGGCGGTCGCAGGCCACGGCGCAGAGCCCGCAGCCGATGCACCGCTCGGCGCGCCAGGCGTGGGTCTTCGCGGCGACGTCGACGGTGATCGCCCCCATCGGGCACTTCACCGCGCAGCGGCCGCAACGGGTGCACTTGTCGAGCGCGAAGCGGGGCAGGAAGTGCGGCGGGGCGAACGTGTTGGGCAGGTTGAACTCGTTGACCACCCGCAGCGCCTTGCAGCAGCAGCCGCAGCAGGAACACGAGCACTGCCCATCGGTCGAATCGACGTTCATCATCCAGGTGACCAGGCCGTGCGACTCGGCCTCGCGCTTGATCTCGAGCACGTTCTGGCGCGAGACCGGCTTGAGCCAGCCGGCGTCGATGCCGCGCTCGGCCCACTGACCCATCACGGTGCAGTTCTGCCGCGGCGCGTCGCAACCCTTGCCGGCCGCCAGCGCCGAGGTGCGGCACTGGCACTGGCCGACGCCGAACGTGTCGAAGCGGTCCAGCAGCGCTTCCAGCCGGTCGGAGGGCAAGGCCATGGGATGGGCCTCGATCGCTTTGCCGACGGGCAGGTAGCGGACGGCCGGGGTCGCCCCGGGGCGCGTGTAGTCGGCCAGATAACCCGTTTCGTAGAGGGCCTCGAACAGTTGGGCCAGCCGGTGGTGCCAGGGTGAGATCGTCTCGGCCGACTCGCTGATGAGCACCATCTCGAACACACCCGGCAGGAGCGGCAGGAGCTTGTAGCGCCACGCCGGCCGCGAGCTGGAGGAGGCGATGGCGCGTTTCTCGACCGCCAGGCGCTGGAGCACCGGTTCGATTTCCTCTTCGCCGCGGCGTTCGGCCCGGGCGACCTGCCGCGCCGTTCGCCACGACAGAATGCCCAGATGCCGCACCACGGCGGCCTCATCTTCGGTGAAGAGGTGTTGGACCAGCGCCATGAGCTCGTCGCAGATGGGCGGCCCCATCAGCACGGGGCTGGCATAGACCTCGGCCACGTCGCGGTAGACCTGCGGCACCCGGGGATAATCGCCGATGGCCCGCGGCCGCACGTTTCGGGCCCGCACCGGGCGGGGGCCGAGAATGGTCTTCCGCACCTCAATCCGCTGTGGACCGCCCTGCTGGCTCACGCCCGGCTCCCTTCGCAACGCGGGAAGTTGTCTCCTCCGAGATTCTCCAGCCTATCAGCCGGCGGGAAAAGGCGGAAGGTCAGGGGGCCGTTCACGGCTGCGACCGAAGGTGAGCAGACAGCATCGAGCGCCGTGCCACGATCGTGAGCCGGGCACACGGTTTGCATCTTGAGAGGGGAAGCACTGAAAACCCCCATACTATCCACATACGGAGCGACAAAATGGCCAGTCAAAAGACCGCCGACCCCCGTCAGCAGTATAAGGAAGTCCAGCCTCCCCATCGCAAGCAGTCGCAGCAGGAGCATCCCGGTACCGAGGGCGAAATGAGCCCGAAGGTCGACCATGGCGACCAGTCGTACCGCGGGAGCGGCAAGCTGTTGGATAAGGTGGCGCTGGTCACGGGGGGCGACAGCGGCATCGGGCGAGCGGTGGCGCTGGCCTACGCCCGGGAAGGGGCCGACCTGATCGTCTCCTATCTTGAGGAAGACCGCGACGCGGCGGAGACGGCGCGGCTGGTGACCGAGGCGGGCCGCAAGGCGGTAACGGTGCGCGGCGACCTTGTGGAAGAATCGCTGTGCCGGGGGATCGTCGAGCAGGTGGTCGGACAGTTCGGCCGCCTCGACATCCTGGTCAACAACGCGGCCTTCCAGATGTATCGCGACGACATCCAGGAGATTTCGAGCGAGGAGTTCGATCGCACCTACAAGACGAACGTCTACGCGATGTTCTGGCTGACGAAGGCGGCGCTGCCGCACATGCCGGCCGGTTCGGCGATCATCAACACCGCGTCGATCCAGGGCTACGACCCGTCGCCCTACCTGCTGGCCTACGCCTCGACGAAGTGCGCGATCATCGGCTACACCAAGGCCCTGGCCAAGATGGCGATCAAGAAGGGCGTGCGCGTCAATGCCGTCGCACCGGGTCCGGTGTGGACGCCGCTCATTCCGGCCACGATGCCCAAGCATTACGTGAAACAGTTCGGCGCGCAGACCGTTTTCGAACGCCCAGCGCAACCGGCCGAGGTCGCGCCGCTGTTCGTCTGGCTGGCTTCGCCGGATGCGTCGTTCGTGACCGGCGAGGTCTACGGCGTGACCGGCGGAAATACGCCCTATTAAGAAAGCACCAATGACCAAGTGCCAATGACCAATGAGCAATGACCAAGTGCCAATGACCAAGTGCCAATGACCAATGAGCGGCGTTTGGGCCGGTTGTAGGGTTTTACCCTAATCATTGTCGTCGGGCCTGGGTGGGGAGTGTTCCTGCCCGGGCCCGTTGTCTTTGGGCTCGTGCCGGCGGGCTGATGCCGCGCTGGCCGCCTCGGGGGTGGGGCGGAGGCAGAGGGGGCCGGCGCATCTCTGGGCTACTTTGGGATTTTTCTGACCCACCCGGTGCCGCAGCCTCCGCAAGGCGCGTGGAATTCCGAAAAGATTTTGGCTTGCGATTTAGGCCACACATCCTGTATGGTGGACCTATGAACACTAAGCCATGTGAATTGACCAATGAGGAGCGGGCGAGCCAGCTCAAGGAAATGCTGGCGGACCTGCTCCGGTGGGTACTGCAACCGGCGTTTCACGGGGCGGCGGCGCTGGAATTCACCGTTCAGGACGGGGTGATCCAGCATATCCGCCGCCGCGTGGAGCAAATCGAGAAGTAGGAGGAGCAATCCGATGCACGAGAAGCTTGAAGAGTATTGCGACTGGCAGGCCCGCGGTGCGCGCGTGGACCGGGAAGTGGGGGTGATCCGGGGGGTCAAGATCCTCGGATTCACATCGCGGAATGGGCGGGAGTACCTGCCGGAGGCGTTGGCCGCGGCGGTACCGCTCTACGAGGGGGCCAAGGTTCATGTGAACCACCCGGCGGGGCGCGCGGCCCGCGATTATCGCGACCGGATCGGGTCGATCCGCGGCGTGGCGCTGCGGCCGGGGGAGGGGCTGTTTGCCGACTTCCATTTCAATCCCAAGCACGTCCTGGCCGAGCAGCTTGTCTGGGACGCCGAGCACGCCCCCGATCGGGTAGGGTTTTCGCACAACGTCGAGGGCCGCACCTCGCGGCGCGGCGAGACGGTGGTGGTCGAGGCGATCACGCGAGTGGAGAGCGTCGACCTGGTGGCCGATCCGGCCACGACGCGGGGGCTGTTCGAAGACGCCGCGGGCGGAAGGGCATGGGACGCGTTGACGGTGGATGAGCTTGAGCGGCACCGGCCCGACCTGCTGGCCGAGGTGGCGCGGCAGCGGAGCGAAGAAGTCGAAAAGCTCCGCGCCGAGGTCGAAGCGCTTCGGGCGGCCGAAGCGCGGCAGGCTCGCGAGGCGGACGCCCGGCGTGTGCTGGCCGAGTATCGTCTGCCCGACCCCGAGACGGCCACGGGTGCCGACCGGACGATCGTCAGCCGGCCGTTTCTGGACCTTTTGATTGCCGCCGAGAACGAGCAGTCGCGGCGGCAACTGGCGCATGACCGGGCGGCCCTGGTCGAGGCGCTGCGGGCTGTGGGGCGGTCGCGGCAGGGGGCGGCTCCCACCGCCCGCGACCAGGGCCAGGTCGATCGCGGCCTGGCCACCGGCCGCACGCCGGACGACGTGAAGACATTTGTGAAATCGATCACATGAGGAATGTGTGAGATTTTGTGGTGCAGGTAGCGCGGCTGTGAAGATCACGGCCGGGACGGCCGTGCCACAAGATGGGCGTGCCACGGGAGTGTGGCAGGGGTTTGTTGTTGGGGCGGCCACCAGTTAACGAGCGCCCCCGCCCCCTGCCGCGCTCGCCGTGGGGCGGCAAGAAGAACAATGCGGGTGAAACAACTAATCATGGCAACGAGTATCGAGGAGAACGAACGATGGGAGAGCGAATGCGATGGCGGTATGGCGACACCAACCCGGTGATCGCGGCGGTCGATGCCGCGACGGTGATCGAGCTGGGGGACCTGGTGTACCTGGAGGGCGACGACGCGCGGCCGGCGGCATTGCAGGCCGACCAGGGGAGCGAAGGGGCGAACCAGCAGCTTTTCGCCCACAAGTTCTTGGGCGTGGCGATGCAACGGAGCCGGGCCGGCGACACCGATCCGATTCGGGTGGCAACGACCGGGGTGTTCGAGTTCGACTGCCCGAGCGGCACGCTGGAGATCGGCGACCTGATGGGGGCCGACGAGAACGCGGCGGGCAACGGGCTGCTGAACCAGCAGCTTGTGAAGGTGGCCACGAGCCCCTACGCGATCGGCCGCGTGGCGAAGCGCCTGGCGTCGGCGGCGACGAGCGTATTCGTGGCGGTCCATTCGACGGTGATGACCGGCGGAGTCGAGGGGACGAGCCGCGCCGGCGTGTAAGGAGCGCGGGTGCGGGCAGATACGGCGTCTCGCCGGAACGTTCATCTTCGGGGTACGCGGCGAGACGCCGCGTCTACGGATGACACACCGAGGGGCGGCGAGTGTTATGGGAACGCGGCGAGACGCCGCGTCTACGCTGGCGATGCGGACATGTATTGACTGAACAACACCATCTTACGAGGAGATAGACCGTGGCAGTAATCAACTATCGTGAATTGCGGCGTCGGTACGAGCTTGATGGACCGGCGCGGACCGTGGAGCACATCGGTGAAGCGCTGGCCGGGAAGCATCTCAGGCCGGAGGACTTCAGCCTGCGGGAACTGGCTGAGGGGTTGATCCCCGACGGCCGCGAGTGGTTGCGGATGCTCGATCCGCGCAACGGGGCGAGCACGTGCCTGCTCGAAGCGGGCGAGGCGGTCGACGCCAGTGCGTTTCTGAATGTGACCGGGCAGGTGATCCACGCCCGGATTCTCGAGGCGTACAACCAGGAGGCGTTCGTCGTCTCGCGGCTGGTGGACGTGATTCCGACGCGGCTCGACGGCGAGAAGATCCCCGGGGCGACGCGCGTCAAGGACGAGGTCACCGAAGTGGCTCCCGGCATGCCCTACCCGAGCCTCGGGTTTGGCGAGGACTACATCGAGACGCCGTCGACGTCGAAGCGTGGGCTGATCGTGCCGGTCACGCGGGAGGCGATCTTCTTCGACCGCACGCACTTGGTGCTGAGCCGGGCGGCCGAGGTGGGCGAGGTGCTGGGGCTCAACAAGGAGAAGCGGCTCATCGACCTGGTGATCGGGGCGACGAACAACTACCGCTGGAAAGGGACGGCCTACAACACCTACTACAAGGCGGCCGACGGCGGCCCGTGGGTCAACGCGCTGGATGCGAACGAGCTGGTCGACTGGACCGACGTGGACGCGGCCGAGCAGTTGTTTGCCGACATGCTCGATCCCAACACGGGTGAGCCGGTGCTCGTCGCGCCCAACACGGTGCTGGTGACGCCGGCTTACCGGCACGCGGCCAACCGCGTGATCAGGGCGAGCGAGATCAGCTACACGGCTATGGGGGCCGAGACGACCACCACGGCCGCCAATCCGCTGACCAGCTACCGCCTGGCCGACAGCCGGCTCGTGTACCGGCGGATCGTGGCTTCGGGCGTGGCGGCCGACGAGGCGAAGAAGTGGTGGTTCCTGGGCGATTTCCGCCGCGCGTTCGCCTACATGGAAAACTAGGATACATTTTCACCAACAATTCCTTTGAGGGACACCGGTTACACACCGCTGGTCTTCCAATCAAAGGAGAATCGCTGTGCCACGCCTCACCCTGCTCGTACTCTGCCTTGTTGCCGTATCTGGATGCGGCCCCCGCCTCGAAATCGCCCGAGATCGACTCCTCGCCAAGGCTGACCGGCTCCTTGGCGAAGTCGAGGTGAAACGACGGGAGGTCGCCCCGGCCATGCAGACGGCCGAAGCCACCCTCGGCCGCCTCAAGAGGGGCCGAATGGAAGTTCAGGTACAGGCGACTCGAATGTCATGCGAACTCCGCTCGACACACAACCGACTCGCCGAAACTGACCGTACCCTCGCCCGGCTCCGTGCCCTCCTCGGCCAGGGTAGCCCGGTCGAGATTGCTGGCACGAGCTACACCCCGGCACAACTCCGGGACATGGCCAACCGAACGATCTTAGCCAGGAAGCACCTTGCCGCCCAAGTCGAGACGCTCCAGAGTACCGAGGAACGGCTCGAAGGGGTCGTGGCCCTGCTGAGAGCCAGAGAGCAGGAACGGCAAAATCGGCTCGACAGCCTGAAAGGGCTTCTCGTTGAGATCGACGCCAAGGCCGTCGCCCTCAAGGCGGTGCAAGAGGCCGCTCGGGTGGCTGAGGACACCGGGGGCTTGGGGTTCGAGGCACTTGATCGCCAAATCCGAGACTTAGAAGTCAAGGTCGATGGCGAACTGGCATACCACGAGGAAATGCTGAGGCAAGCGACCTCCGACCCGGATTCGGTAGCCTCAATTCTGAGGAACACCGGTAGCACCGAGGAGGTGGTGGCCGAAATCGACTGCTTGCTAAGCAAATGATGAGGCGAGTTGCGGAAGGGCGGCTGGGTTATCCCGGCCGTTTTCGTTTCTTGAGGAGGTGATTGATATGCGGCGGGAGGATTTCGTCTACATCATGATCGCATTCGTCCTCTTGGCGTTCTGTGCGTTCGGCAACCTGAATACCAGGATTGGCTGGCCGGGGCTGGTTTTCAGCCAGGAGGGCTGGGCGGCCATCGGCCATGCCACCATGTATGGCTCGCTGGGGGCGGCCCTGGTGATGATGATCCGGTCGGCACGTACCGGGCGGCCCTGTCAACTCAGCCTTGTCCTGATGCTGCTGGTCGTCGCTGCCGGTATCCTCCAATGGCTGCCTCGGTCGGTGAATGGACTGCAATTTCTCCCGGTGTCGCCGTGGAGCTTCAATGACTGGGCACCCTTCCTGATCTCAATTGTCTCGTGGTTCTTCCTTGGGCTGGTTACTCTCGCCCTGATCTGCTGGGATCGAGCAGTGGGGTTCCCGGCGTTCATGCTCGTGTTCCTGGCCGTCAATGCCCTGCTGTCGTTTTGGAGCGTGGAGACTTCCAAGGCTAATCCCAAGCTCTGCCCGGTTGTTGATCCACTCGCCGAGTACCGAAGCCAGAACGCCGAGTGGTCCACCACACGGGACGAGGCTCACCGAGTTCTCGGGCGTCTGCGGTGTGACCGAGAGGCGCTGGTGAACCAGCTACAACGGCTTGGTGTGCGATCCTCGGCAGACCTAACGAACATCCCCGCAGCACGACCGCTCGCCGAGGAGTTGGCCGAGGTGGTTCACCAGATCGAAAAGCAGGAAGAGGAGGTCGAGCAACTCGACGCCGCCGTCGTGGAAGCCGAGTCGCACCTGCGGCGGATCGAGCGACAGGGTGCTATCGAGGCGACGAGCTTGCGCAAGGCTGAAGTGGACAAAGTTCTTCGGATGGGCCTTGAGTTAGGCGAGAGTCAACAAGGGAACCAGGGCGATCTGGTCATCCTCCAAGCGGATGAGGTCTTGGACGAGATTATGGCCGAGTCAAAAGTGAGTGAACGATGAATGGCTGGTCGCAATTTGTGGAGGTGCTTGCCGTGGGCGGCGGACGGTGCCCAGCAGGCACAATCCCCACTCACCTTTCGGCAAGGGAGGGCTGGGAGCCGCTCGTGATCCTGACGGTTCGCCCGGAACCGTGCCAGTCGTTTCAGCCCCAGAACCTCTCGATTACCAAGGCGCAAGCGGAGCGGCTTGTTGAGGACTTGAAATGGGTGCTTGAACACGATCCGATTCTGACCGGAACCGAGGAGGAGTGAAGCATGGCAGATGAAGACGGAACATTCGACAGCGAGGATCTCGAAAAGCTCTTCGCCAGCCCGAGGTTGATTTACCGAGTGACAGAATCCGTGGCCGACGAGACTCAACAGGAGACGTCGCTCTACACCATACCGAGCATCGAGGATCGGCTCTGGCTCGCTCAAGTCCTGACTGTTGGCGACCACACCGTCTCCAAGGAGCGCATCGGGCTGGATGCCAAGCTGCTGAAGGCGCTTCTGCCACACTTGCTGAGGATCGTAGAGGGCGGGTGAAGTTCAGCGGATGTCGGTCGGTATGGAACCGCCATACCCCACGCCTACTTCCGCTGATGGAACATCACCGAAGGGGAGGTCGAGCGCAATTGTTCCCGGCGAAAACGAGCGGCGGCGATTTTTCGGATCGAGATTTCGTCCAGGCTTTTGCGCCCTCACAGCCGCAAGATTAAGTTGTCCAATGCAAAAAAAGTAATGGGCATTGCGACTATGGGAGGCCACCCCGCCCTTTCGTTTCCAGGCTTTTCAATGCGGAATTCTCGATTTTTGGAAAGTGAACAACCGGGCGAATGTGGCCATCCAACTCGACTTCCCGAAGCGACGAGCAATGAAAGGCGTGACGACCGTTCAGTTGATCTTCCCGTGTCAGTATTCATCCGGTGTGAGCAAACAGGTTGAGCTTCGATCCGCCTCCGTAATGACCCAGATTCGTTCGTTCATCTTCGTCCTGTATACCGACAGGAGCCGTTCGCCCATCACGAGCGCCTCATCGTTAAGTTTCCAGTCCTCGGCCGCCACCTCACCCCAATCTCCGACCCGGTGCCTGGACAGGAACTCTGCCGGTAACTGGAGGGCTTTTCGTAGAGCGAAGAATGCGGCGGGGGTTATAACGACCCAGCCAAGTTGGAGTTTTGATCTCTCGTCGATCATCTCGTTCTTCCTTCCATTACGACCACTTGCCCCGCATGGCTGTCCGGTGTCCGCAGCAGCATCAGGTGGCGAGCCATCTCACGACGCCTCTTATGGTGCTCCCTGGAAGCCCGTTTCATTGGCCGCAAGTTGTACCCCAACTTTCGCAACTCCTCAGCGAGGTCGGCATATTCGTTGCGCCCGACCGGCAGTGTTGCCTGGATCACGCCGAGGTAATCAGCCCCGCCGTGCTGACCGATGGTTTCGTAGCTTTCGCAAAACACGCCGCCAATATCAGCGGGAACTTCCGGGAAGAGAGCGATCACCCCGAAGCCGTCACGCCACTTTCGGAACACAACAACGTCACCGCTCATGGGAAGGCTCCTTTCTGTTGTCATGCCCGGTGTCCCTTATGCCACTCCCACCGCTTCCCTGCCGACGAATTCGCCGTACTCGTTGATCCCAAGTACCAGAAGGATGTCGGTGGCGAGCCGCATCCCGACACCTTTCGTCTCGGCGTCCCATCGCAATAGACCACCCCTCGTTCCCAAGAAGGAAACGAAGGGTGTTCGGGCAACACGCTTCCACTAACCGGTGGCGACTAGATAATCGGCCAGAGCTTTCTTCTTGATGCTATGGAGTGTGTTCTGGCGTACCCCTCGCTTTCTTGCGGTGCCATCGGCACCAAGCACGAGCAGATCGTGGACGATAGCTTGACGGTCGGAAGACTGATCCCGTAGCCAATCCTCCAGCGTCAGCCTAGCGATGGCGCTGTCGGCCGGGTTGTCGGTATGGGAAACTTGTCCCTTGAATAGATCGGGAGGCAACTCCACTGCCTCAGCACGATCAGCATACCGGGGCCGGGCGCTTTGCGGACTGCACCGGTGTCCTGATTCCAGACTGGTCTTTCCCGGCTGGCACAGCTTCCTTCCGCCTAACGCCTGGAGAACGGAGAACCTCGCCAATTTTCCCGGCCAACGCCTCGCCCCAGGACAACGAATCCACGCTGCCCAGGCCATAGCGGTGGCTTCCGCCAGCAACTCCTCAATTTGATCCGGCCGGTATTGCGCTCGCCGAAGGTAATGGGCTCGGCACTTGAGCCACGGGAGAAACTCTCGTACAAAGCGATCTTGCAGCGATCCGGTGTCTTCAGGTAGGTCGGTATTCATGGCGAACCTCCGATTGGGTTGAGTCGTTGACCAACCCGATAAGAGGTGTCCCCTCGTTTCCGGCCTCAGTAAGTCAGCCGATCAGCCGCATCGCCCAGTTGTTGCTCTGTCCGCTTCGTATAGCGAGCCGTCGTGTTCAGGTTCTCGTGTCCGAGAATCTGAGCCAGGGCAACGAGATCGTTCTGGTTGTCCTCCAGGAACTTGTGCGCCATTGTGTGCCTCAACAAGTGGGGATGGAGCTTGAAGCCGCAGTAGGCCGAATACTTATCGCACATGGATCGGACGCCCTTCTCCGACAGTGGCCCTCGCTCCCCGATGAACACCCGGTTCGACGGCATCGGAGGTCGGCTGTCCAGATATGCTTGCAACGCTTGCCGGGCCGGAAGCGGCAGGGGAGCCGTCCTCTGCTTGTTGCCTTTACCGAACCGAAAGGTGGCCGAGCCGCTCCTCTCGCCCAGGATCAAGTCGTGGCGTTCCAGAGCGACGGCATCGCTGACTCTCGCCCCCGTGTACAGGAATACGGAGAAGATGGCCCCGGCCCGCACGTCCTGGCGAAGCTCGACCTCTCGAAGTAAGCGGCGCACCTGGGATCGATCCAGGCCCTTGGGTGCCAACTGTTGTCGCCGAAGCTCCTTGACCGGCTTGGCAGGGTTCAATGGCAGGTGTC
>JAXGPP010000035.1:0-56720 GCA_040766885.1 Thermoguttaceae bacterium
CAAACCTCCTCTATGAGGCGTTCGCGCTGTCGCTCCAATGACCCCGCCCGTTCCTGTCCGCTTGATGAAACCCGGAGATAAAGGGCAATGAGGGCTTTCCCTTTGCCTTCCCCCAACCCACACTCCTCTAGTTCAGACTCGCCTGTGTACGCCTTCAGGCTATCCCACGAAACCCACCGCGTTCCTCCCTCAGAGACGTACCCTTGAAGCTCTCCAGAGCCCATGAGGAGACGAACCTGTGAAGGGCTACAGCCCAGGTAGGCCGATGCCTCCCCGACCTTGGCGAAGCGGCCAGAGGGCTTGGAACCGTTGCAGCCGCGCGACACATGGGCTACAGTGCAAGAAGCCATTTCAACCTCCTCAACAGGTTGGACTGGTCAGGGCTGCGCGAGAGTTGGCGCTTTCGCGTAGCCCGTTTTGTTGATGCCCCGCATCAATATCTTATCGTCTGCGACAGCAAAGAAAAGGGCTTTTCGCTGTGTTTTCGCCCTTCATTTGTAGATTTCGTCAGATTTGGGAAAGCGGCGATCCGGTGCTCTGCACTCGGATCGATTGGAGATTTCCCCGAATCCTTTGTGAACCACTCGGCTCTGCCGAACGACCTTGGGCGGATGAACCAGAACGAACGGCTGAACGACGAATTGCTGGTGATCCACGCCCAGGGGGGTGCGGCCGAGGCATTCGAGACCTTGGTTCGGCAATGGCAAGACCGGCTGTGGCGGCTGGCATGGCGGCTGACGGACGATGAACAGGCGGCCTGGGACGTGCTTCAGGAGGCCTGGATCGCCATCGGCCGGCAGATCGGACGCCTCGAAGACCCGGCGGCCTTTCCCGCCTGGGCATATCGGATCACGAGCAACAAGTCCCGCGACTGGGTTCGCCGCCGTCGGCACACGCGCCGCGCCGACCAGGTGTACGGCGAGCGATGGCTCGAAGCCGAGAACGGTCAGGCCGCAGAAGAACCGGACTACGCCGATCTGAGCGACGCCCTGGCCGGTCTCTCGGGCGCCGATCGGGCGATCCTCTCGCTCGCCTACGAGGACGGCTTCAGCACGGCGGCGATCGCCGAGATTCTGGGGGTTCCGCCGGGTACGGTCAAATCCAGGCTGCATTACGCCCGGCAACGTTTGCGCCGGTTTATTGAGGAGCACGAACATGAGTGAACACGACGATACCCTGCGGCAGGCCCTGGAAGAGAACGCTCGGCTACGGTCCGAACGCGAGCGGTCGCTCCACGAAACCGCTTCCGCCGAGTTCTCGGGGCGCCTCCGATTTGCGGAGCGGATCTACTGGGTTTATGCGCTCCTTTGCGTCGCGCTGGGCGTGGCGGCCATCAACGCCTTCGCGCAAAGCCGCGATACCAAGACCCTGATCGGCTGCGCCGTCGTGATGCTCGTGATTTACGAGACAACGGTGCTGATGAAACTCTGGTACGCTACGGCGGGTATGAAAATGAGCGTCCTGAAAGACGTCAAACTGCTGCGGCTGGAGGTGGCCCGCCTGGCCACTGCCGTCGGAGTGAAAGAGCCGATCGAGCCTCCGGCCGCGTACGAACCGCTGCGCGCCGCGTCGCCGTGGGAACGTCGGCTGTGGATCCTGGCCTGCGTGATCGTCGCGATCGCAGTCTCCACGTGGACCCGCCTGGAGTTTGACCGGGCGACCGGAGAGTTGTCTGCCGATACGCTTGTCATGCTCAACGCCGACGGCAGCGCCACGAGCACATCCCAGATCGAGCAGACCGGCGGCGACCGCCCTCCAAAGACGTTCCCGTTCCACGCGCCGAAGGACTGGCGAGTCCGCTTTGTCGATCCCCTGGGCCGCGACATGCCGGCCGACGTCACCTTAACGGGCACGCACAATCGGTACGATGTGAAGCCATCGGAAGCTGCCCTGGTCGACGGGAAGCTTCGGCACACTCGGATCGAACAGATCCCCCAGGCCGCGACGCTCGACAAGGGCGTGTGGACTCACCACGGCGATGTTCTCTACAGCGACGAGACTAACGACATTCGCATCACCGTGTGCATTCCACCGGATGCGACACTCCAGTCGGCCAATCCTTCACCCTCTCTCCAATTCGATCAGGATGGGCGCACCGCGATTTGCTTCGAGGCCTCCCGCACCAGGAACGAGAAGTTTGTCTACACCATCCGCTATGAGTTGGAAAGCAGAGAGAAACAGGCCGGCCCCTCTCCCGAATGACGAGAGAGGGGCCGCGTGGCCGTTGAGAGGGATCGAGATCAGTACTCGCGATCCTTGAGCAATCCGGGCTGCGGCACCGGGTAGCGACCCTCGGCGTCGGCCACCAGCGGCGCCGGGCCGTCGGCCGTCAGCTTGTCAACGTCGGGAGCGAATTCCTGCTCGGCGTTCATGATCTCGTCAAACGTGATGATCTGCCCGGTGTGGGCCGCCATCCGGCCCATCGACGCCACCAGGCTCGCCTCGGCCCCCCGCTTCACCTCGTTGTAGGGCTTGTCCTGGCGGATGGCGTCCACCAGATCGTTCCACTCCAACTGGTACGGATTCGGCTCCGGCTGCGGGAACGCCCACAACAGGTCGGCCTTGTCCATCGTATGCCCCTTGAACGTCCGCACCTTGCCCGGCGTGTGGGCCGAAGTGGAGATGATCGCCGATCCCTTGCTTCCCAGAGCGTAGCTGGCAAACTCGTCGTGGCAGCCAGTGATCTGCCGGCCGTAGTAGAAGAGCTTGGTGCCGTCCGGGTAGGTGTACTCGACCGCGTAGTTGTCGAGGTTCTGGTCCACGGCGTCGTCCCGATAGTGCCGCCCGCCCGTCGCCCGGGCCTCGGTGGGCCATGCCCCCTTCATCCACGAGCACTCGTCGATCTGGTGGATGTAGTAATCGCTGTAGACGCCGCCCGACGCCCACAGGAAGCTGTGGAACCGTTGCACCTGGAAGAGCACTTCGCTCATATTCTCGGGCTTCGGCCCGGTGGCGGCGGAGCGGCCGGCCATGCGGTAGGCCCGCATGGCAATGATGTCGCCGATCTCGCCGGCGTCGATCCTCGCCTTGAGCTCCTGGCGCCCCTTGCAGTGGCGGACCATGAGCCCCACGCCCACCTTGAGATTCTTCGCGTCGGCCTCTTCGGCCAGCTTGATCATCTTCCGCGTGGTCGGCCCGTCGACCGTGACCGGCTTCTCCATGAACACGTTCAGCCCCTTGGCGATCGCATAAGTGAAATGCACCCAGCGGAACGCCGGCGGCGTGGCGAGGATGGCGACATCGCCCGGCTTGAGGCAATCCATCGCCTTCTGGTAGGCGTCGAAGCCGACGAACTTGCGGTCGTCGGCCACGTCCATCCGGTCGGGAAACTTGTTGGAGAGCTGCTTGAAGCTGTTGGCAGCACGGTTGTCGAATACGTCGGCCAGGGCGACGAGTTTGATCGGACCATTGTCCACCGATAGGGCGTTGGCCGCCGCGCCGGTGCCACGCCCGCCGCAACCGATGAGCGCCACGCGGATCGTGTTGTCCTCCGCAGCATGGACGTGCGGCACGGCCGCAGCCGCCAGGCTCGTGGCCGCCGCCAGCCGTCCGGCGTCTTTCAGAAACGTGCGTCGCGACGTGGTGATCTTCTCGCTTTCGCCCATCGGAAGTCTTCTCCTCGCAAATAGCAGTAATCGGGACCAGTGCTGGGCCGCTAGTATAGACGGACGGGTGGGGGGCGTCAAAACGAACGCCTTGCCGGCAATCGTCGAACATGGCACACTGAACTCTTCCGCCACACCGCAGGACGGGAAGAAACCGGCCCAGGAGTCCGCCATGGAAGACCGCCGCCATCAACGGGTACATTCCGCTTCGCCATCCGTCGCCGGGCTCGGCCTCTCGGCCGCCGGTCTGACCCTCGCCCGCTCGGTCCATGCGGCCGGCAGCGACACGATCCGCATCGCCCTGGTGGGCTGCGGCAACCGGGGTACCGGAGCCTGCCGCGAGGCCCTGCTGGCCAAGGCGCCAATCAAGCTCGTGGCGCTCGGCGACCTGTTCGCCGAGCGGATGGAAACGAGCCTCAAGAACCTCACCAAGTACGCCGACCTCAAGCCGAAGATCGACGTGCCCGCCGAACGCATGTTCGCGGGTTTCGATGCCTACCAGAAGGTGCTCGCCTCCGGCGTGGACCTCGTACTGTTCGCCACGCCGCCGCACTTCCGGCCGCTGCACTATGCCGCCGCGGTGAAGGCCGGCAAGCATGTATTCATGGAGAAGCCGCTCTGCGTCGATGCGCCCGGCTATCGCATGCTCGTGGCCGCCAATGAGGAAGCCCGCAAGAAGAAACTCTCGGTGGTCGTCGGCCTGCAGCGCCGCCACCAGCGGAACTACCTCGATGGACTGGCGAAAATCCGCGATGGTGCGGTCGGCGACGTGGAGTACGTTCGCACCTATTTCAACATGCTCGGCGGCGGACGGGCCGGCGAGACGAAGCCTGAGGGGATGGGCGAGATGGAATACCAGATCCGCCACTGGGGCATCTTCCTCTGGCTCTGCGGCGATCACCTCGTCGAGCAGGCGACGCACGAGATCGACGTGGCCAACTGGGTCCTCGACGACCATCCGGTCCGGGCGGTCGGCATGGGGGGCCGCCAAGTCCGCTTCGGACCGGGCAACGGCGACATCTGGGACCATCACACGATCGAGTTCGAATATGCCTCCGGCGCGCGGCATTTCTGCCAGGCCCGGCAGCAGGCCGGCACCTGGACCAACGTTTCAGATAACGTGCACGGCACGAAAGGAATGCTCACGCTCGGCACGGGTGCGTGGGGCTATGGCGCGCTGACTCCTCGCGATCTGCGATCGCGCCAGTACCTGTCGCAGAACCCCTACCAGCAGGAGCACGAGAACCTGATGGCAAGCATTCTCGGCAGCGGGCCACACCGTCTCGATGCCGAGTACGGCGCCACCAGCAGCATGACGGCGGTCATGGGCCGCATGGCCACCTACTCCGGCATGGAGGTTACCTGGGACGAGGCAGTTAAGTCCGAACTCCGCCTCGGCCCCAAGGAGTATTCCTTCGACGCCGAGCCGCCTGTAAAACCCGACGCCACCGGCGCCTACGCCGCCGCCCAGCCGGGCGTGAAGGCGTGGTAAGCCGGATGCCGGGCCTACGGAATCAGGTCGCGGTTCTCGGCAAGTTTCCACGTCTGGCCGCCGTCGGGCGACATCATGAGGGCGCGGCGGTTGCCGCGGTGGTCGGTGCGGTAGAACCAGTATGTCGACCAGTAGTCGTACGACAGGAACAGCCGCCCGCGCCGGTCGATCGTGAGCCGGTGGTAGAAGACGCTGTATTCGGAAAACGGCGGCACGATCAAGACGCGGGGCGATTCCCACGGCGTGTCGGCCGGCTTCCGCTGGTAAGCAAGCGTCGCGTAGTGGCTCAGCGGAAACGGCTCCTTGTTCCGCTGCCACAGCCGATATGTCAAATGGAGTGAGTCGTCGGGCCCGCACACCAGCCCGATGTAGGTCTGCTCCAAGTCCTCGCCCACCGGCACCGCCTCGGTCCAACCGCGGCCGGCATCGTTCGATTCGAGCGACCGGGCGTACTGGAACGGCCGCCCGTGCGTGCCGGCTAGCGCGTGCAGGTAGCCCCGGCTATCGATGGTGATGCTGGGCGTGTTGTGGATGTCGTTCGGCGGCGCACCGTAGCCGACGAGCGCCGGCTTTCCCAGCTTGCCCGCCTGGCGATCGTACGTAACCACGTAGGTCGGCACTCCGGGCACTTTCTCTTCAGGCTCGGTGGCTTCGGCGAAAACGACGTGCACCTTCGCGCCGCGCGAGACGACGGTCGACGGCGCGCCGGAATGAAGCGACAACCCGATGCACTTGTTGGAGATCAGCACCGGCTCGGCGAATTCCACGCCGCCATCGGTCCACTTGGGCAGCAGCAATTCCAGGTCGTTGAACCGCCGCCAGATCCGCTTCGGGTCGCTCGCTGTCTGCGTGTAGCGGAGGATCGGCGGCGGACCGTCGGGGATGTTGTGTCCTGAGAACTGCTCGATGTCGAACGATTGTCCCCGCCGTGGCTCGCCCGGGAGGACCGCCGCGGAAAAGGTCCGCCCGGCGTCGGCGGAATAGAGCAACGTCGGCCGCCTGTCGGCCCTGCCCAGTGCGTACACCCGGCCTTCGCGATCGAAGGCCACTTTCGTCGAAGCCACGCTGAATGCCCTGTCTTCCGACCCCTTCCAACCACCATCGCGCCACGTGATCACGCGATCATCGCCGACGATGTACGGACGGTTCTCCGGGTCGAAGTACATCGCGCCGTCGAGCGGATAGCCGGGTGCATAGCCGAACTGCTCGTTCTCGTGCCGATAGGGCTTGAGGACCAGCGGTATCTCGAGCGGTCGACTGGCCGGTGGTTCCCCGCCGATGAGTGTCACGGTCGAGTATGTGGAGAACTCTGGGTTCTCGCGCGGCGTGGCACGGACGTGGCAGACCAGGCTCTCGCCGGCGGCCGGGAATTCTCCCTCGACGGTGACCTCGCGAGATTGGTTCGCTCGAAGCTCGACCTGTTGGGCCGAGAGCCGCGCCGGCCACGACGCCCCGGGAAACTCCAGCGCCAGATCAATCGTCCGCTTCTGTTCCGAGTTGTTGTGCACTTCAAATCGCGCCGCCGCCTGGCGGCCCGGTTCGCCGTACAGCGTGCGGCTGTAGGGGGTCACGATCCAGCGGTAGTCGTGCCAGGGAAAGAACGACTCTGCCTTGGGCGACCAGTATGGCAGGTTGAGATAGGCGTCTCGTTCGTCCCACCGTGTCACGCCGTCGATCTGGATGATCGCCTGTGCGGCCGGCAGATGAAGCCGCCAGGCAGCGGCGCCGCGTTCGCCGGCCGGGAATGTGCGCGAGGCCTGGCCGCCCGATTCGACGGCGATCGTTTGCACAAGCCGCCCCTGGCCGTCGTAGACGGACAGGTCCTTGACGCTTTCGGCCAGCCCCGTCACCTGGACGGCAAACTCGCCGCGGCGGGGCAGGAAGCAGACGTCGCCCGGTTGATCGGGGCGGCCGAGGACGATCGGTTCCTCGCGGCGCTGGTCGCGGTGCCCGCGCGAGGTCTCGATGAGGTACTTCGGGCAGTTCGTCGCGAAGCCCCAGAGGATCTCGTCGCCGTAGCGGTCCTGGGAAACGGTGATGTTGAGCGCGTAGACGCCCTTCCGGGCAACCGGCGCCGAGAGCCTGACCCTCTGCGCGGGTCCCATTCCGCTCCGCGCGGGCTGGCCGTCGTCGGGAATGCTCACTTCCTGGAGCACGGTGCGGTCGGGGCCGACGAGAATCGCCCGCAACTCGGCCGGGACTCCTCGCCGATTACGGTCGCGTTTTTCCAACTCGATCGTCAGCTCACCCGGTTCAGCAAGGAAGTACGCTCCGCCGCAACCGCCGATGCTGAAGTCGATCGGCGCCGGCTCTTCCCCGGCTGGCGGGGCGTCCTGCGCGAGACAACAGAGCGGAACGAGTAGCGCGGCAAACGCAGACAGGCAGCGGATGGTGAGCGTCATAGCGGCCAGGGTCCTTTGTAACCGGAGTCAACCAGTTCCATGCGGTGCAGTTGGGCGAAGAGACGGAACTTGCGTGCGAAGTCGCCGCAGAAGAGCAGGTTGTGATGTCCCTGCACCATGCAGGCGTCTTCGCGGTCGGTCAGTTCGATCTCCACGTTCGTCGTGCAGCCAGCGGCGGGCGGGATGGGGTGCGAGGCGACGACCTTGCCGGCATAGACATCGAGCTTCGGCGGCTCACCCGGATAGTAGCGGACCATCGTCACCGGATCGCCCGGATTCCAGAACACCTGGATCGCACAACTCCCTTCGTTGGTGTGGGCGAAGCGGCGGAGCAGGTATGGAAGCTCCGGCCCTTCGGGCCCGTAGAGCTTCGTGGTGCAGGTGCAGTGCGAACCGAAGTAGTGGTTCTTCTCAGTCTCGTAGCACGGGTTGTGCTGGAAGCCGGGGCGGCCCAATAGAAGCTGTCCCATGAGTTGAGTGTAGACGGCGGGCAAATCGTTCTCGCACGCGGCGGGGATGAGCTGCCCGTTCAGCGTGGCGAAACTGATGCACGGTTTGAGCATGCCGCGGCGGAGGCAGTTCATCGTCACGCCGTCGGCCTGCTCCTCGGCCAGAAGCCGCTTGAGCGCCAGGTGCGCCCGCGCGGCGTTTTCCAGCGCTTCGGGTGTGATGCCGCGCGACTCCTGGGCCTTGCCCGTCACGTCGGCAATCAGGCCGCGGCCCTCGTCGCCGATCTCAACCTGTCCGAAGACCTCGGCGTAGCGGGCGAACGGAATCACGCGGACGGTGACGCCCAGGAACGGCTCGACCCCCTCGCGCGGCTCGGGGGCCTCGGTGATGCTCAGCAGGCGGCTCTGCGACATGAGCTTGCGGGCATTGATCATCCGCAAACCGCTCTCGATCGCCTCGAAGTTGTCGAGCGACTGGATGAGATACAAGCCCGGCCGCCGCAGCGGCTTGACCGGCCCATGCTTGACGCCCAGGCCGATGAAGAACACCGCCGGAATTCCCAGTTCGTCGGCCGTCTTGAGCAGCACGTTGGCGTGGGCCAGGCCGACGTTGTAGAACATCACCAGCAGCAGGCCGTCGGGCCGCTGCTGGCGAAGTTCCTGGGCGATGCGCTCGGCGTCGGCGGCGTTGGCGACCGACGAATTGTCGGCGGCAAGGGTCACTCCGAGCCGTTTCTCCATATCCCTGAGCGCCGCCATGTACTGCTTCTGCCGCCCTTCGGCGTCGAACTCGTTGCCAGGCCAGCTCCACCAGCCATCGGGCCCGGCGAAAGTGGAAGAGGGCGGATAAATGAAGACCGTGCGGACTGTCGCGTTCTGCCGGGTTCGCCCCGCTTCGCCGTTGGCGGCCCTCGCTTCACCCGACGACCAGAGCAAACCGCCGCCGGCCGCAGCGCCGATCGCCGACAGAAACCCCCTGCGGTCACAACCACAGGAACAACCCGCTTCGTCGCCGTGAATGTCGGTTTCGTTCATGGTCGGTACATTCCTGCAGTTTGAGATCGCCCCGTTTGAGCCAGGCTCACGAAAGCACGTCGCGGACGGCTTCGAGGTACTTCATGCCGTGCCGCGTATCGGGCTCGAGGTAGCTTCCCTCGGTCCATTCGTTCCAGCAGTTGATCGTGAGGATGCGATCCTTGGGCGGACGTTGTTCGAGCCGCTTTCGCATCATGGCCAGCGCCGCCTTGAACTCCTCGGGCGTGTTGTTGCCGATAGTGCCCATGAACGGATAGCCGCGGTTGACGAACGGGTCGGACTGGTCGGCCCGCGGGCTGGAGTCCCAGCCCATGGTGGCGTTGGGATAGTAGGGCACGTCGAACATCCCCTCCGCCCGTTCCCAGTACTCGAAGTACTTGTCGCGAACGTAGCGGAAATCGGTTACCGGGAACGTGGGCAACGCCACGTGATGGATCCAGACGTAAGAGGTAACGCTGTCGAAGCCAAGATCCTTCACCAGTTTCGCCGGATCGGCCGGCTTTCCCTCGCCGGGCAGGATCGCCTGGCCCCAAACCACCGCGTTGAGATGCAGACCGGGGAAACCGGCCGCGACGGTCTTCTCGCGAAACCGGTCGAGTGCCGCCCGGGTTGCCGCCACCGAGCCGAAGTTCTCCATGAGCTTCGAGAGGTCGTAGACCGAAAAGTAGGGGCGGCCGTCGATGAGCCAGTGGCTGGGGTGCTTGAAGTAGGTGGCGACGATGTAGTCGGCCATGCGGTCGAAGGCTTGCGGCGACACGCGGCCGGGCCAGATGACGGTTCGCGGCGCGCCGAGCTTGTAGGGCTGGATCTCGATCCAGTCGTGGTTGGCCCACATCAGCGCGAACTTGAGCCGCTGGTTGTTCGCCGCCCCGAAGAAGCCCTTTTCGAGGGCCCGCTCAAGGTACAGGCCGTCTTCGTAGTAGTACCAGTCGAAGATGAAGGCGTCGACGCCGTGATCGGCCGCCGCATCGATCTTCTGGGCCATCGCCGCCGGATCGGATTCGTCGGTGTAACCCCACAGCGGCACGTTGGGCTGGTGATGCCCTTCGAAGCGGGGTTTGGCCGCCTTCACCAGTTCCCACTCGCTCCAGCCCTTGCCCTTGAGCTTCTCGTTCCGGGCGTCGCTGGGGTGGTAGTTGGGGAAGTAGTAGCTGGCGACCTGGATCCCGCCTGCCGACTCGGCGGCGTGAGCCCCCGGGTCGAAGACCGGCTGGCAAGCAGCCAACGTGGCCGCCCCGGCAGCGGACGACTGCAGAAACCGACGTCGATTCATTCGTTGCGGCATGGCTGAAGACTCTCGCGAAAGGTTCGTTTTCAACGGCGTGATGCGCAGGCCATGGTAACGGCGGCCGTCGCGGAACTCAACGGTGTGTCCCGGCGGACCGCCGCCCTGCAACTTGTTGACTGCCGGCAATACCCACGGCTAGAGTGATGGCGCCCGAGGCGGAATCTGGCACAGTCCACTACGAAATCAACCAGGGGAGTCTTGCCATGAGCGTCGGTCAACATCGCGACGGTGCGGCGTGTCGTTGTGCGTGCTGCGAGGCGGCTGGATTGAGCCGGCGTGCATTCGTCGGCGCGCTGGGCGGTGCGGCGGTCGCCGGGCTGGCGTGGCAGGCGCTCCCAGCGGCCGCGCTGGCGGCCGAATCGGCGCCGACCGGCGGCGCGCTGCCGCCGGGTGCGCCGCTCAGGGTCAAGCCACTGCTGGTCTATGCCATTCCGGTCCGACAGGAGCTGACGAGTTGGCGCCCTTACGGTGGTCTTGCCTCCAGGGAGGATGTCGAGGCTGAAGCCCGGCGAATCGACGGGGAACTGAAGAAGCTGGCCGCCGATTCGGAGTTTCCCATCGAGTTCGCACCCGTATCGCTGGTGGGAAATCAGGCCGAGGCCGAAGCGGCTGCCAAGGCGGAAACCGACGCGCTGCTGGTATACGCTTCGGGCGGCCCGCAGGAGTGGTTCGCCGCGCTTGCCGCTTCGGGCAAGCCGAACATCATGTTCCTGCGGCACCGCTCGGGTCCGTTCTACCTCTACTACGAGATCGCGCTGTTCCGGTTCCTCAACAAGAACACCGATACCGACATCGAGCCGAACATGGACGCGGAGGACATCGTTGTCGACGAGTATGGCGATGTGCTCTGGCGGCTCAGGGCGCACTACGGGCTCAAGAACGCGATGGGCACAAAGGTCATCGCGCTGGGCGGCTTGCAGGCCTATACGCCCACCGGGCAGGAATGCGGGCCGAAGCACGCCCGCGAGGTGTGGAAGTACGAGATCATCGAGGTGAGCCACGCCGACATGGAAGCCCGGCTCGCGCGGCTCCGCAGCGACGAGCGTGCGATGGCCGACGCCGCCCGGCAAGCCGACGCGCTGCTGGCCGAGCGCGGCGTGACGCTCGAAACCGATCGCAGGTTCGTCGTCAATACGTTCGTCGCCCTGCGGTTGTTCAAGGACATCATGGCCGAGCACGGGGCGACGAACATTGGCGTGGCCAACTGCATGGGCGGCTTGATCCGGCCGCTCGACACGCCGCCATGCCTGGCCCTGAGCCTGCTCAACGACGAGGGGCTCACCGGTTTCTGCCACGTCGACCTGACGCACACCATGCCGGGCGTGCTCTTGCGGTGGATCTCGGCAAAGCCGTCGTTTGTCGCCAACACCCATTTCCCCCATCATGGCATGATCACCATCGCGCACTGCGCCGCGCCGCGGAAGATGAACGGCAAGGATCTCGAACCGGTACGGATCATGACCCACTTCGAGTCGGACTACGGCGCCGCGACCAAGGTGGAGTACACCAAGGGGCAGGTGACAACGACCGTGGTGCCGAACTTCGCCTGCACGCGATGGTGCGGCTTCCGCGGGAAGGTGCTGGACAGCCCCAGCTTTCCCATCTGCCGTTCGCAGATCGACCTGGAGATCGACGGCCAGTGGGAGCGGCTCACCCGGGAAATGCAGGGATTCCACGCGGTGACCTGCTACGGCGACTACCTCCGCGAAGTC
Organism: Thermoguttaceae bacterium; assembly: GCA_040766885.1. Lineage (GTDB taxonomy): Bacteria > Planctomycetota > Planctomycetia > Pirellulales > Thermoguttaceae > JAXGPP01. The sequence continues at coordinate 11,984 of JAXGPP010000035.1, forward strand.
GGCTACGCCCTCCGCCGCCTCAACATTGCCTGGGACAACTTCAGCTCGTGAACACAGGCGGCGCGACTCCGCCACACGTGCATGAAATCGGGCGTCATCCACCACGGCGCTCAGCCGCGGCGCGATTGCGGTGGCGTCGTTCTTGCGGATGGTACTTTGTACCATCGAAGCGAAACGCCCTTGGAGGGTGTTTCGGTTGACTTGGCCGAGGCGCGTGGCGGTAAGTGCTTGGGGCGCAGGGGTTTCGCACCTGAGTCGCGGACGTAAGTTTTCTGCCACCTTTGGGTCGAGTGTTGAAGTTCGTAGAGGGGTATACGGTTGGGGGCGGCTGTAAAGGGTTGCGGGGAGGCGACTTGCGGCCGGAGCCAAGCTGGGCGCGAGTGATAAAGCCTGGTGAGTGGAAGCATACATGGAATGGAAGCCTTCGTTCAGGGTTGAATTACGGGCAGGCCAATCGCGCGGGCGCGCAGGTTGAGCGAAACGTCCGGCGTACCTCCGCATACTCGCCGAGCCGCAGGCCAATCGCGCGGGCGCGCAGGTTGAGCGCGGGGCCCGGCGAGGGCTTCTGCGGGGGCCGGCGGGGATGCGTCAGGCCGTCGATACACGTCAGTGTACCGATATACACTGACCGTGGCCTAAATGTCAACAGGAAATCTTTGCGAGCGTTCCATCGAAGTGGGGGCGTCCCGCCGCACGTCGCCACCCGGCGGAATGCGCGCGGCTGATGGCCGGGTGGCTTTCGTATAATCGGGGTTCGCTTGACGGGCACGGCTACTATTATCTGTTGGCGTCGACGTTGAACGGGCGTTGAACGAGACGGGGCGGGGTTTGTGGCGTGAGCGTTCGGCTTTCCAGGGGAAGCACCAATCGTGGGCCCTCTCGATAGGGAGATGGAAGTAGTTTGATCGACGCGCGGCCGCAGGAAGATGCATCGTTCCCACCCCAACCGGCAACGGCGGGCCGTGTCGCCGGTCCGGAGTTGCTTGCGCCGGCGGGGGACCGCGACTGCGTCAGGGCGGCGGTGGAGAACGGGGCCGACGCGGTCTATTTCGGCCTGCAGTCGGGATTCAACGCCCGGGCGAGGGCGTCCAATTTCGCGCTGGAGGAACTGCCGGAGTTGATGGAGTTTCTTCATCGCCGGCAGGTGTTGGGGTATGTCACGGTCAACACGCTAGCATTTCCCAGCGAACTGCCGGAGACCGAGACGATTATCCGCCGGTTGGCCGAGGCGGGGGTCGACGCGATCCTGGTGCAGGACTTCGGGGTGGCGCGGCTCGCACGGACTGTCTGTCCCGATCTGGCCCTGCATGCTTCCACGCAGATGACGCTGACCAGCGCCGAGACGATCCGGGTGGCCGAATCGCTCGGCATCCAGCGAGTGGTGCTCGCCCGGGAGTTGTCGCTGGACGAGATTGCGAAGATCGCCGGGCGGACGGCGGTTGAGCTGGAGGTGTTCGTCCACGGGGCGTTGTGCGTCGCCTATGGAGGGCAGTGCCTGACGAGCGAGTCGCTCGGCGGCCGCAGCGCCAACCGCGGGCAGTGCGCGCAGGCCTGCCGACTGCCGTACGAACTGGTGTGCGACGACCAGGAGGTGGAGTTGGGCGACGTCCGCTACCTGCTCAGCCCGCAGGACCTGGCGGCCTACGATCTGGTGCCGCGGCTGGTCGAGTTGGGCATTCGCGCGTTGAAGATCGAGGGGCGATTGAAGACGCCCGAGTATGTCGCCAACATCACCCGGCACTATCGCCAGGCGATCGACGGCGCGGTGGCGGGGCACCCGGTGGAATTCACGCCACGCGAAGTCGAGGAGATGGAGCTCTCGTTTTCGCGGGGGTTCTCTCACGGCTGGCTGGGAGGGAACAACCATAAAGTCCTCGTGCCGGGGCTCAGCTCGGCCAAGCGGGGCGTGCTCGTCGGCCGGATCGAGAGGGTGGCGCGCGACCGGGTGGCCGTGGCGCTGGAACGGCGGGTACGGCGGGGCGACGGGCTGGTGTTTGAAGGGAACCGGGCGGAAGGGCAGGAGACGGGGGGCCGGATTTTCGAGATCTTCTGCCGGGGCCAGGCGTTGACCGAGGCGGAGCGCGGCACGGTCGAGCTGGCCTTCATGCGCGGCGCGATCGATTTCAGCCTGTTGCGGCCCGGCTTGCAGGTGTGGAAGACCGACGATCCGCAACTGACCCAGCGGCTGCGGAAGACTTTCGGCGGCGACGGGCAGCGGCGCGTTGCGGTTGCGTTGTCGGTGCGGGCGGAAGTCGGCCGCCCGCTGGCGATCGAGGCCCGCGCCGGGCGGGCGTTCTGCCGCGTCGAGTCGCCGGCGCCGCTGGAGGCGGCGGTCAAGCATCGGATCACCGCCGACGTGCTGCGAGCGCAGTTGGGGCGGCTGGGGGGCACCGGCTACGAGTTGCAGAGCCTGGACGCCCACATCACCGGCGAGCCGATGATTCCGTTGAGCGTGTTGGGCAAGGTTCGCCACGCGATGGTGGCCGCCATGGACGCGGCGCTGGCGGCGCGCCCGCCTCGCCGGATCGCCGAAAGGTCGGTTCTGCCGGGACTGCGACCGGCGGCAGAGTTCACGCCGGGCGAACCGATGCTGCATGTTCTCTGCCGATCGCCGGGCCAGCTCCAGAGAGCGCTGGAGTCGGACGTGCGGAGCGTGATCGCCGATTTCGCCGACATTCGCCAGTACGCCGAGGCGACCGCCGCAGCGCACGCTGCCGGCGCCGAGATCCTGCTGGCCACGCCGCGAATCCACAAGCCGGGCGAGACGGGGCTGCTGCGGGCGATGGCAAAGCAGGGCGCCGACGGCTGGCTGGTGCGGAACCTGGCCGGGGCCGATTTCTGCCGCCAGGAAAGCATCGCATGGATTGCCGATTTTTCGCTCAACGCCGCGAACGAGTTGTCGGCCGCCTGGCTCCGCGAACTCGGCGCGCGGCGGGTCACGGTCTCTTACGATCTCAATCGGGACCAGATCCTGGACCTGGTATCCGCGGTGCCGCGCGACTGGCTGGAAGTGGTCATCCACCAGCACATGCCGATGTTCCACATGGAGCACTGCGTCTTCTGCGCGGTCCTTTCATCCGGCACGAACCATACGAACTGCGGCCGGCCCTGCGACCGGCACGCGGTGCGGTTACGGGACCGGCTGGGGATGGAGCACCCGCTCACGGCCGACGTCGGCTGCCGCAATACGCTCTTCAATGCCACACCGCAGAGCGCCGCCGAGGTCGTGCCGGCACTGTTGGCAGAAGGGGTTCGGCACTACCGCATCGAATTGCTGGACGATAGAAACCATGCCGAAGCGGGTGAAGTGATCGAGCTTTACCGCCGGCTGCTGTCCGGAGACTTGAGCGGAAAGGACGTGTGGACGCGGCTCCGGGCGGCCAATCGCCTGGGAGTGACGCGGGGCACGTTGGAAGAGCGCCGCAATCCGCTGGCCATTCTCTAATACCACACCCGTGTGACAACTCAGACCATGCCAACGCTGATCCTGGGCACCGCCAATCGGAAGAAGGGGCTTGAGCTGGCTGGCCTGTTCGACGGGCTGGGGCTCGAGATACTGACGCTGGCGGACATGCCATCTCCGCTAGCGATCGAGGAGTCGGGGGCGACTTTTGCTGAGAATGCCCGGCTGAAGGCGACCCAGCAGGCGGCCCATCTTGGGCGGTGGGTGCTCGCGGACGACAGTGGCCTGGCGGTCGATGCGCTGGGGGGTGCGCCGGGGGTCCACTCGGCCCGCTATGCGGGTGAAACGGCAAGCGACGAGGACAACCGGCGCCGACTGCTGACGGAGTTGGCCGAGGTGCCGGCGGAGCGACGGAGCGCGCACTTCGTCTGCTGGCTGACACTGGCCGATCCGTCGGGGCAGATCCGGGCGGAGAGCGAGGGCCGCTGCAATGGCTCGATCGTGGCGGAAGAGCGAGGCCAGGGGGGCTTCGGCTACGATCCGCTGTTCGAGGTGCGCGAGTATCACCGCACATTCGGCGAGTTGGGCGGGGTCGCCAAATCGGCGCTAAGTCACCGTGCCCGGGCAGTCGGGCGGATACTGCCGGAATTGCGGCGGCTCGCCGGCACGGGCAAGTGGGACGGATGAGTGCCATCAGGTACGTGTGAGCCTGCGGACGGGCATGGTGGCAGCCCGCATTCTGACGACCCCTCTATTGGACGGAACGCTTTTGGTGACCTATGTTTACGCAGCACGGGTGCTGTCGAGGCAGCGGCGTGTTATAATGCGCAAAGTCCCTACCCTACGATAAGTGCTTTCCTTATCCATTGAGGTCTGCATGTCGATATGCGAAACGGTTCGCTACTTGGAAGCCGGGCGCGGCGAACAACCGGTTATTCTTCTCCACGGGCTATTCGGCCGTCCCGAGAACTGGCAATCGATTATCGAGCGGTTGGCTGACGACTACCGCTTTTATGCTGTCCAGTTTCCGATCCACCCGGATCCGGACCGACGATACAACGATTTCTGCACGGTTGAGCAACTGACCGACTTCGTCGAAATGTTCTTTGCCGAGACCGGATTGGATCGCGCGGCGCTATGCGGCAACTCTCTGGGGGGCCAGATCGCCATCGAGTTCGCGCTGCGCCACCCGCAGGCGGTCAGTCACCTCGTGCTGACGGGCAGCGCCGGCCTGTTCGAGCGAAGTGTCAATAGCGGAGGCAAGTTGCGTGCTACTCGGGAGAAGGTTCGCGAGCGGACGGCCGAGGTGTTCTACGACTCGCGGCACGCCTCGGAGGAACTGGTCGACGAGATTTACCAGATGGTTTCCGACCGCGCCTACGCCCGGTACTTGATCCGGGTGGCGAAGGCGACTCGCGACCGATCCGTCAAAGAGGATCTTGCCCGTTTGAACGTGCCGACGCTCATCATCTGGGGAAAGAACGACTGCGTGACGCCGCCGTTCGTGGCGGAAGAGTTCCGCCAACACATCTCGGGCGCCGAACTGGCGTTTCTTGACGAGTGCGGGCATTCGCCGCCGATCGAGCAGCCCGAGCAGTTCAGCCGGATCATGCACGACTTCCTCAGCCGCAACGGTCGGCGAGGGTACCGGCCTGGCAAGCCGCGGTAGCCGCCGCGGCACGGCAGCAATTGCTGGGCGTGGTATAATCGGGGCTGCGTCCCCGGAAATCCCGGCGGGGACACGGTTTATTGATTCGACGGTTGATTGTGCAGCACGATCCGACATTATTGACGGCGATACCGGTATCGTTCGCCGCGCTCTGGTTGCACAGCCAAGCTGACGATCAATAGTTCACCCGTCGCACTGTTCCTGCGCGCCGGCATGCGCCTATGTTCTCGGGCATTACGATCACCTGGTTATCGGGCATCAGCATCACTTGCTTTGCGGCCAGCTATGCGGTCGCCTTAGCGCTGGAGATTTCGCGGATTTTCTTCCGCAGCGGCGTCCGAGGAGCCATCATGCTCGGCTTCGCTGCGGCGGGGCTGTTCGCCCACACGGTATTCCTCGTCTACCGTGCCGCGCAGGCCACAGGGTCTCCGCTGTCGAGCAATCGGGACTGGTACCTGCTGGCGGCATGGGTGCTCGCGCTGGTCTACCTCTACCTTATTGCGTATCACCCGAAGAATGCGTTTGGTGTCTTCCTCTTGCCGCTCGTTCTGGGACTGGTGGGAGTGGGTACGTGGCTGGCCGATGGGGAGCCCTTTGCCCGGGCTCCTGCTTCGCAGGTCTGGGGAATCATCCACGGCACGGCGGTTCTGCTGGCCACGGTGTCGGTGTTGATCGGGTTTGCCGCCGGACTGATGTATCTCGGGCAGGCCTACCGCCTGAAGCGGAAGCTGCCACCGATTCGCGGACTTCGCCTGCCGAGTCTCGAATGGCTTCAGCGAACCAACAGCCGCGCGATTGTCGTGTCGCTGTTGATGCTCGGCATCGGCATTGCGGCGGGAGTGGTCCTGAACCTGATCAACATCAACCGCCACACCGACCGCGTGCCGTGGACCGATCCGTTCATTCTCAGCACGATGATCATGTTCGGGTGGCTGGTGCTGGCTTCGGTCGTTGGGGTTTTTTACCACCCACTCGGCGAGGGGCGACGGGTGGCCTACTTCACCGTGGTCAGCTTCATCTTCCTCGCGATCGCGTTGGCCGTAGGCCTGTTCTACAACACCGAACATGGCGCCAGTCGCGGTGACGAGGGAGAGCACCCCGCGGCGGTTGGATTCGAACCGGTGGAAGCCGGCCCCGAAGCGCGCGGCGGTCCCGCCCGGCGGGAGACGGGAGGGGCGGCATGAAGCTGCAGGTGCTGGGCTGCAGCCATCACGAGACGCCGCTGGTGATCCGTGAGCGGCTGGCGTTCAACCCCGACCAGACCGCCGCGGCGCTGGCGCGGCTGCGCGGCTGTTTTCCGAAGCTGGAGGCCGTGCTGCTATCGACGTGCAACCGGGTGGAACTGTACTGCGCGGCGGAACAGGACAACGGTCCCTCGCCCGCCGAGCTGACTGGTTTTCTGGCCGACTTCCACCAGTTCGATTTAGGGGAACTGCAGTCGCATCTTGCCTTGCGGGAGGACGAGTCGGCGATCCGTCACCTGTTCACCGTCGCCGCGAGCCTCGACAGCATGGTGTTGGGCGAACCGCAGATCCTTGCCCAGGTGAAGCAGGCATATCAGATCGCGCAGCAATACCAGACCACCGGGCCGCTGACCCATGCGGCGTTCCAGGCGGCGGTGAAGGTCGCCCGCCGGGTGGCCACCGAGACCGCGATCCATCAGCGGCGGGTGAGCATTCCCAGCGTGGCCGTCGCCGATTTCGCGCAGCAGATCTTCGAGCGATTCGACGACAAGAACACGCTGGTGATCGGGGCCGGCGAGATGGCGGAGGAAACGCTGCGTTACCTCCGCGACGAGGGGGCGAGGGAGGTTGTCGTCGTCAACCGGCATCACCGCCGCGCTGTCGAACTGGCTGAGCGCTGGAGCGGGCGGGCTGTTCCCTGGGACAATCTTCCGCAGGCCCTTGTGGAAGCCGACCTGATCATCAGTACCACCGGGGCCGAGCGGCCGGTCGTCACGCTGGCCGACTTCACCCGGATTGCGCCGGCTCGGCGCAGTCGGCCGTTGTTCGTGCTCGACCTGGCGGTGCCGCGCGATTTCGAGGCCGCGATCGGCGAATTGCCGGAGGTCTATCTCTACTCGGTAGACGACTTGCGGCAGGCTTGCGAGCAGAATCGCCGCCAGCGCGATCGGGAGCTGCCGGCGGCGTTGCGGATCATCGACCAGGAGACCGGCCGCTTCATGGCCGATCTCTGCCACCGCGCGTCGGCCCCGATCATCGAGCAATTGCGGCGGGAGTGGCACGCGCGGGAGGACGAGGAATTGCGTCGGCTGTACAACAAGCTGCCGCAACTCGACGATCATGCCCGCGAGGAGATTCGCCAGTCGTTCGACCGGCTGATCAACAAGCTGCTCCACCCGCCGCTGGAATCGCTCCGCGACGAATCGCGCCACGGCATTCCCCAGGCGCTGGTCGAAGCGCTTTCAAAGCTGTTTCGACTCCGCGACTGAGGCCGAGCAGGCCCGGCGCCGGCAACGCCCGGCGTCGCCCGGGTTTCGACAGCACATAGAGCTCGGGCCGCGCAAACAACAACCGCCTGCAGCTCGGCGCGACGGATGCTCAAACGCAACCATCGCGTGCAGAGCCGCAAGCGGCTTCATTTCAATCCACGGCGTCGCAGATTCGCGGACTATTCCCAGTCTTTGTCGTCCTCCTCCTCGTCCTCCTCCCAGTCCTCGTCCTCCTCGTCGTCGTCCCAATCCTCGTCCTCATCATCCTCTTCGTCCCAGTCCTCGTCTTCCTCCTCAACGTCTTCTTCGTCGTCGACCTCTTCCCATTCTTCTTCTTCGAGGTCTTCGTCTTCGTACTCCTCTTCCTCTTCGTCTTCGTCGTCGTACTCTTCGTCGTCGAGTTCTTCGTCCCCGTCATCCTCGTCGATGTCGTCTTCATCGTCGTCGCGCGGCGCGACATTCAACATTGGTTCGAGCAGGGCGGTGATCGGCTCCACGATGTCTTCGGGGAGCGCGCGGCTGTAGATAGAAGTCTTCACGGCGAATCCTCCTGGGTCTGACTGGAATCAACGGGGGTGTAGGAAGTAATGCGATCAGAAGCGGATTTGTGCGACGCACATCGGAATGTACAAAAGAAAGCCGGGGCGCGCTGGTTCAGTTGTGGAGTCAATGCTAACCATCGGTTGAATCGTTGGTGGTTTCCGGTTTCGCATCTGGGGGTGTACGAGTCAATCGGGGCAGATCATCAAGATGCCGAAGGCCGAAAACCTGCAAGAACCGTCGCGTCGTTCCATAGAGAAAGGGCCGACCCAACTCTTCAGACCGGCCGACAATTCGCACCAGATCGCGTTCCATTAGTTGTCGGAGGATCTCGCCGCATTGCACGCCGCGAATCACTTCGATTTCCGCCCGCATTACCGGCTGCCGGTAGGCCACCACCGCCAAAGTCTCCATCGCCGCGCCTGACAGCCGCACTTCGGCGGATGTGCTCAGCAGTCGACGCAGCCAGGGGGCGAACTTCGGCCGTGTCAGAAGCTGGTATCCGCCAGCCACTTCGACCACCCGGACGGCATTGCCTCCCGCATCGTATGCTTGATTCAGTTTCCGGACCAGTGTACGCGCTTCGGTACCGTCCGCCAAGTTGGCCAACTGGGCCAGCTTCCTGCTTCCCAGCGGTTCGCGTGCCAAAAACAGCACCGCTTCGAGCCTCGCCATCAGGTCGCTGCGGACTGCCGGACCGCCGCCTGGCCGCTCTGACGGGCTCGTATCCGAGCGACCTGTCAACCGGGTGCGGACCGGCGTGCGCTGCCTCAACGGCGGCCAATGGGGCAAGGTCAACGGGCGGCGGTACCGCAACGCCACGCTGCCGAGAGCCTCCCCCACATGAGTCACCTGACCGTACATCGGCAAAAACGCCTCGCGAGCCAAGCAAAAGCCGACCATGATGCACTTGTTGGACTGCGCAGGAGGCGGCCGAAGGCTATTGGCAGAACCGGTGCCGAACGTGCAAACCCTAGAGAGTACGCAGGGTCGAGACGACTGGCAATCCCCCAAAGAGCATGGGACGATAACTCAAGCCCTGGTGCGAATTCCGGGCGGCGGGAAGGAAATTCGCGGAAAAAGCTGCGGAGCGTCGCAATCGAAAGTCTTGGGGATGCATCAGAAATCGACCACGAAACGAGCAAAACCGCGTCAGGACCCCGCGCTTCGCCAGACTTCGACCTCCTGCAACACTCGGACCATGGCTGTCAGCGCGTCGGCATCGGTCGCCTCAAAATAGCGGGTGCAGTTTGGATTGCCGCCAACTGCCATACGGCAGTAGAAGCGGTGCAGCTTTTGCTCATCGCCCCAGAGTTCCAGCAGGTAGTATGTCGCGCCGAGTTCGCGGAGTCGCTGCCCGACGTACTCGAACGGGTTGGCGGGCGCCGCGGCGGCATTTGCCGCCGGGATGGCCGGTGCCCCGGGCCAGTCAGGCTGCGGCTGGGGAATCACAGCGTCCGGCGTTTCGTAACCGGCCCTGACGACCGGACCCGCGATGCGATCGGCCTCGGAGAAGCCCATGCCCGGAGGCGGTGTGACGGGGGACTCAAAGCTGCCTAGGGCTGGGGGAACGACCTGAGGCGGCACTTCCGGTCGAGAGAACCACGGACCGGGTTGTGGTGACTGCTGGATGACGGATGGCGCGAGCGGGACGGGTTGGAGGGCGGATGCAGCGACGGGTTGGGTATCCGTCGCGCGGTGGTTGAGAACCTGCCGGCCGAGGAGGCGATCGACGAGCCCAACCTCTTCGGCCCATTCGGGCAGGGAAGTGCCGAACAGTGCTACCAGCGGCAGCACGACGACGCAGACGAGCATCACCAATGCGCGGACGAGTGTGGTTGTCGACGACTGCACGGCCAATAGCGCCTCCTTTCGCACTGGCCAAGGCCACGGACAATGGCGTTATCATAGCCCGTTCGGCGGCACGGCGGCAACGGCAATCGTCAGGCGGCGCGCCGCTGCCGGTCGGCAAGCTCGCGGTAGATCCCCTCCAACTGATTGCAGTTCTGACCGAAATCGTGTTGCAGGGCGAGCCGCCGGGCGGCCTCTCCCATGCGGTGGCGGAGAGTCGCGTCGAGCATGGCGTGCAGCCGCGTCGTCAGTTCGTCCACGTCGGCCGGATTGGCCAGTATGCAGCCTTCGACGCCCTCGGTGAGGAGCTCGCTTGCGCCATTGAACTGGCTGGTGACGACGGGCAACCCGGAAGCCAGCGCCTCCAAGACGACCAGGCTGCAGGGATCGTAGAACGTCGGTTGCACGTAGACGTCGGCGGCCGCGTAGTAGGGAGCCGTGTCGGCAACGGATCCGGTGAAGGCGACCGAGGAGGCAGCGCGGTGGCGAATCGCCAGGCTGCGTCCGGCGGCGATGTGCTTTCCCCCGACTACGAGGAGTTGGACAGGGCGTCCCATGGCGGCCAGCCGGGCGGTAGCGGCGATCAGTTGGGGGACGCCCTTGAGCCGATAGTTGTGGGCCACGACCAGGAAGAGCACCGTCCGCTGGGTGATGCCCAGTTCGCGCCGCAGCGACTCGCGCCACCGTTCGCGGTTTTCGGGGCTGAAGCGAGCGGTGTCGACGCCGTTGTAGACCAGCCGGATGCGCTCCGGGGGAACGTGATGCCAGCGTTGAAGGTCGGCCGCGACGCGGCGTGAGAGGGCAACCACCGCACGGCCGTCGGCGGCGAATTGGTGGCGAGCAAGCGCGGCGAACTGCCGGTAACGCGGCAGCAGGCGTTGGGCCATCCGTTTCCACGGACGCAGCCATGGCGGCAACAGCAGCAATTTCTGCTCGAAAAGCGCCCTGGGCGAGCCGCCATGGGGTTGGAACAGGTCGCAGTAGGTTCCGGCGCCGGTGTCGTGGATGACGTCGAGATTGAGCCGGCGGAGCGTCTGTTCGGCGGCCGCCGCGAAGGCCAATCGCGACCGGGGGGCGCGGACGGGATGGCGGACGATGGGGGCGCCAGCCGAGGTACCGAACCGGCGCGTGACGACGTGCATATCGTGGCCTCGGCGCACCATCTCGGTCGCGAATTGGGAGGCCCATTGCTCGAGGCCTCCTCGCTGCGGGTCGAACTGCTCGACGACGAAACCAATCTTCATGCACACTTTCCTAATCTGCGTTCCATGCGCCGTTGCCTGGCGAGGATGCGGCGAATGAATCGTTTATCGTCCGGCGCGAGTCGCCTTACCCCCAAGTACTGTTTGATGAATGCCATTCGCCGGCTGCACGTCACGCGCGACCGCGGCGCCGACCACGCCAATTGGGCCAGGTCCTTGACCAGCCATCGCCCCCGCAGCCGGGTGCGATGCTGCACCCGTTGCAGGTCGATAAGGCGGATGTCGAACCGACCGGCTGAGGTTTCCCGCACGAACAAATGGCAGCAGTAGAAGTCGCGATGATTGTAGCCCGCGCGGTGGAACCGCCGGGCGACCGCGGCGACCTGGCGGACGAGCCGAGCAAGATCGCCGTCGAGGCGGGTGGGCGCGCCGATCGGGCCGAAGCGGCGTCGAATAAAATCGTCCAGCGGCAGGAATCCGTCCAGTTCTTCGCTCAAGAAGAACGATTCCAGCCGCCCGTCGGCATCGAGCCGCTCGCCCCAGGCGAGGACTTTCATTACGCCGATGCGGTCGGCGGCCAGCCGCCGGGCGTAGCGGGCTTCAACGCGGCCCGCCGAGTCTTCCGGGCGGCGGCCGAGCCAGGCCGCCAGCCGCGTGGCCCAGGTGCGGATGCGGTGCTTCTTGAGAAAGGCGCCGCGGCCGGCGAATTCCAGCCGCCAGTTCTGCCGGTCTTCGAGCACCCGAAGGCAGTCGCCATCGAGGGTCGCCATCACGGCCTCGAAGTCGGCCAACCCGCTGGCGTGAAGTTCCGCGCGGGAGGCTCCATCGATCCACATGCGGCCGCTGGCGGTCGTCAGGAAGCCTGCCTCGGCAATGTCAGACGGCGCAGCGTCCCGGATCCAGTCCACGCCGTCGGCGAGGCGGTTGGATTGAAGCTCTTCGGTCTTCTCGTAAGTGGCGATCGACACCAGCACCCCCTGCACTCCGCTTCCGCCTCATGACACCGGCAGCGAGTACTCCTTTTCCAGCATCGCCTCCACTTCTGCGTAGACAGTATCGACCTTCAGGTCGCGCATGCAGCGGTGGTGACGGAGAGGGCAGACGGGCTTGCCGCAACCGGCGCAGTCGAGGTCGAGAATCAGATTGACCGCGCGCTGGGTGGGATTCTCGCTCCACACCGGCAATAGGGGTCCGAAGAGCGTAATCACGGGACGGTCGAGCGCGGCGGCGATGTGTCGCGGACCGCTGTCGGTGGAGACCATGAGCCGGCTGCGACGGATGCATGCCTTGCTCGTTCCGAGGTCCAACGGCTGGTCGGCCATCGAGAAGACCCGCGGATGGTCCGCTTGAGCGACGATGGCTCGTGCCATGTCGCATTCGTGCGGGCCGCACATGACGAGCACGTCGTGATCGAGTTGGCCAGCTACGCGGCGGGCCAATTCGGCGAAATGCTCGGTGGGCCACAGTTTGCTTCCGCCAAACGCCCCGCTTGAATTGAAGGCGACGACCTGACCATCGGTGCGCAGGCCCAACTGGTTCCACACCCGATCGGCCGATCGTTCGTCGTCGGCGACGACGGCGAGTTCAAGCCGTCTCGACTCCGGGGGGCAGCCCGCAATTTCGGCGAGGCGGAGATAATAGTCGACCATGGGCGTCTCCACGATGCGCCCATTGGTCTGCGGCAAATAGACCTTGCCGGTGAGGAACGCGCCGCGACCGTCGCGGACAAATCCGACGCGCTGTTCGGCCCGCCCCAGCCAGGCCAGGACCGCCACCCGGAGGGAATTGGGAAGGAGCACGGCCAGGTCGAACCGCCGCTGGCGCATCTGCTGAACCAGGGTGCGGTGGCCGATTTCCGCTCGGCCAGCTCGCGGATCAAAGAACCACTGCTCATCGAGCCAGTCGGTTCCCCGCAGGAGGTCGGAGAGATAGGGGCGCATGATCCCCACGATTTCCGCTTGCCCAAATTGCCGTCTTAGGGCGCGCAAGGTCGGCGTGGCCATCACCAAGTCGCCGATCCAGTTGGGCAGAAAGACGGCAATGTTCATTGGCGCAAGAGTCTGGGGGGGCTAGCCAAGCCGCGTCGTCCGGGTTTGCCGCACGAGTGGGCAGGATACTGCGATCGGCGGTCGGGACCAAGATCAGTTATGGACGGCCGATTGGCGCGTTCATCCCAGCTTCTGCGCACTTTGGCAGAGGCCAAGAAAGGTCAATAGGAGAACCTGAAGGTTCTTTGGTAAGCTGCGCACGGTGGTGCGATCTGGAGAAGGATTCTCTGCAGAAGGAGGACGACCATGGATGGCGTGGAAGCGATTCGTGGAGGGGAGGATTTTGCGAGAACGACTGATTCGTCAACGGTGGCCAAGCTGCGGGAGCGGTTGGAACGGCTGCTCCGTGAGGCAGCCGACGTCGAGGTCGAACTGAGCAGGGCCGATGGGACAATCCGGGGCGTGCCGCACTACTCCCTGATCGAGGGGAGAGCTCATGAGCTTGGCAAGCAACTCAGCCGTCAGGTACAGCAGCAGATGAGGGAGTTGAACGCATCGCAACCCCCCACAGCCAAATGTCCGGAATGCGGCACGCGTTGTCCGTTACGAACGCAGGACCGGCCTATGGAGTCGGTCGACGGCAAGACCGACTTGCAGGAACTCGTCGCTGACTGTCCCCGTTGTCGGCGGTCTTTTTTTCCCGATGCGCGAGATCTTGGGCTTTGACGCCCGCGCGTTGTCGCCGGGGTTGGTCGAACGGATCGTCTTTTCCGCGGCCGAAACACGTTCGTTTGTGCGTGCCACGCTCGTCCTGAGCAAAGTCGGTGGCACGCTTGTCTCGGACAATACCGTGCAGCGTGTCGTGGGAGATGTCGGCCACGAACTGACAGCGCGGCGCGACGCCGCTGTCTTGCGTGCGTGTGGCTTGGCCGAGCGTCCTGAAACGCCGCCAGAACTGGCCGTCGTGGAATGCGACGGTGGGCGCGCTCGTACGCGAGAACCGGGGCACGGCCGAGGCGTGCACGTGTCGGGAGAAGGCTGGCGTGAGACGAAGAACGCTTGCCTGATTCGTGCCTCGCACCAGTCTTTTGCGGAGGATCCTCAGCCGGAACCGCCGGAGTGTTTCTGCGATCCGAAGCACGCGGCAAAAATCGCCGAAACGGAGGCGTTGTCCGTAGCTGCGCCGCGGGCCGCGCGTCCGCCGGAAGACCGACAACGTGCCGAGCCAACGGAGGCCTCTTCCTCCAGTGCCGATTGGCGTCCGAAACGCCTCGTGCGGACGGTGGTCAGCAGCATGAAGTGTTCACGCGACTTCGGTCGGCAAATGGCGAGGGAGGCCAAACAGCGGCGTTTTTACGAGTCCCCTGCGAAGGGGTTTCTCGGCGACGGCCTGCCGTGGAACTGGACGATTTGGAAGGAGCATTTCCCCACCTTTACACCGATCCTGGACTTCATTCATCCGCTGAGTTACCTGTTCTTAGCGGCCAAGACCGTGTACGCCTCATCCGCCGAGGATGCCTGGAGCCAATACCTCACCTGGATGCAAGGGTGTTGGCAAGGAGAGGTCGGACAAGTGATCGAGGAACTCCAATCGTGGCAAAGGAAGCTCGGCGAACCACCCACGCAAGCGCCGGAAACCGATCCGCGAAAGATCGTGGCCACGACGGTTCATTACCTGAAGAACAACCGTTCTCGCATGGACTACCCTACCTACCGGCAAGCCGGTCTGCCGGTTACGACGGCCTGGATGGAGTCGCTGGTCAAGGAGATCAACTATCGCGTCAAGGGGACCGAGATGTTCTGGAACGATCCGGACGGCGCCGAGGCGATTCTCCAAGTGCGAGCCGCGGCCCTGAGCGACGATGATCGACTCAGCAAGCACCTTCACTCGCGGCCGGGATGCCCTTTCACTCGCCGTCCCAAACCCCCTAAGGCTCCCGCCGAAATCGACAAAAGCTGAAATGCACTCGGCTGAGGCAAGGCCGTCTGATTCTCGGCCAGGGGCAAGGAGGAGCAGGCGGGCATCCGTTTACCGGTTGCATCCCTCACGGGCGGGGTCGAAGCGAGGCCGCGCGGCGGCAAGTGCAAGGGGGCGAAGGGTTTCGCGCGTAAGTTGTTAGTCATGGTGAGGTACGTGTTGAAGTTGGCGCTCGATTCTTTCGCGACGCGCGCGGAGCGAGCGTGAATCTGGCGATTGCGAGGTGTTTCCTGCGGTAGTTGAACATTGGGCCGCCCGGCGCGCCGGACGGGGCAGCATATCTGGCCATCGGAACATTCGTATACTTGTGTTCATAAGTCTTTGTCAAGAGGGGAAATTGGGCGCGGGAGGAAGAAAAGGTGGGGGATTGTAAGGCGGATTCCATTTTGCGCGGCGGGCGGGGGCGGAGGAGGACATGGCCAACTCTCGGCAGCAGTCCTCAGACGATGCCGCTCCGCTAGGAAAGACAGCGATCGGGGGGTAGGATGATGGCGGGCGCGGCAGGGCGTTCACGACGGTCTTTGTCGCACTGCTGCTCGCACAGACCGGATGCGGCAAGGTCCCGCTTCTTTCGGAGAACCGCGAGAACTTTGCGCCTTGGGAGAAACCGCCCGAGGGAAACGGCATTACCTGAAATACGTCAACCGATGTCCAAGATCGTGAAGATCGGTGGCTAGCTTTCGCGAGATCCGCGCAGACTATGAGCGGGAAACGATCGTCGTTTACCAGGCCCACATCATTCGGGAATACGTCGATGACTGGCTGGTGGGCATCGCCGATTACACTCCGCTGACGAAGAAGATCCGCCGCTTGTGCGATGAGGGGCACTATGATCGGGCAAAGAAGCTCCTGCCCGCGGAACGCGTCTACCCGGTCGACGCGGAGGTTGCGAGAAATCTGGGGATGTTGTTCTGAGGGGACAGGCGTAATGGTTGGGCGAGGACGGTCTTTCATGGTTCCGCGCGTGTGGTACATCGCCGCCGGTTTCCTCGGTTACGCGGGTTTGTGGTGTCTCTACATTGTGATCGCGTGGCGGGTCTGCAAATGGTCGCCGACGACGCTGGGCGGAAGAATCCTCGAATATGTTTTTGTAGTGCCGCTGGGCCTGCCAGTGATCCTCTTCCACGACTGGCTCGTTGAACCTTTCAAGAGGCACCGTTGGCCCCGCACAAAACGGGAGGCGGTGAAGCGCCTGGTTCAGTGCCTGGAGCGGAGAACGCTCGATTCGATCGCCGCCCTGCCGAAGGATGAGATTACCGTGCTCCACTTCAGCGTCGGGCTTTACGTCCGAAATGAGTCCAGGCTCTGGCAGGGGAACACCGATCTGCTCGCAGACTGCGGTACGGATTGTGCCGACGACGCGCGGGTGCCATTCTGCATGAACTCCGAGAGACTCTACGTTCGGGGTCGCGTGCGGAGACGATTCCGTAGTGACGCGGTCCGTCGATGAAAACCGGTCGCGGCGGGCTTGCGGAGGAGAGGCATAGCCCGCTCGACGGCAGTCGACTTCCGGCACCAACGCTTCTATTGGAAAAACCCCGGTTGAGGGGTAGGATGGGAGTGGGCTAGCTCGCCGTGTTGGCACGAGACGATGAAACACACCCGAATAATGTATATCGAGAGGAAGGACGACGGCGTCACCGGGCCCGCCCGAATCGGCCGCGTCACCTTTTCTAAATCGGGCAAGACTTTGTACTACCGTGGTCAGAAGTTCCGGTCGTGTGATGGGACAGGATTCAAGTGCAACTTTTTCGACACGGAAACCGAGATCGGATATTGGATTTCAGGATGCAGGAAAGGGGGAGGCGACCGTCTCTATCCAGGCACAATCGAGATTGATGATGATGTTCGGGAAGAGTACTGGACGGAAATCCGCAACCTCCCTGACCGGAAGGATCGGAAGACAATCCGCTGCAACGGAAAGTACGGCGGAAAGCAAGGGATGAAGAACTGATGTGTGCCAGCCAACGCATCGACAGTACGCGTCTTGAGCCGCGACTGTGATGCGGTTGGCCGACGCCCAGGCCGGTCCATTGACCTCGAACTCACGATCGCGAGATTGTCGCATGGCAGTTGCTGATTGGACGATGCCGAGTTGCCGCTGGGCGGCGAACGCTTTGAGGTTTGTTCAAGCGGTGCCGTCGCGAGAATGAGATGTGGCTTGCTGCAGGTTCCCAAGTTGTCCCATGATGAAAGGCGACTCAGATGGCAAAGCATGAAGTAGCTTTCGACATTCCTCAGCGACCGTTAGGACGAGCCGACATTGAGTTCACGGTGAAAGCCGACGGCAGCGTAATCGGTACATTGACCGTGTCTAATGGCTCACTTGTGTGGTTCCCCAAAGGAACGACTTACGGATGCAAGATGGGTTGGGCCAAATTCGACAGGACCATGCAGGAACATGCTACAAGACAAGAAAGGCGGAAGTAGGGGCAACGTAGAGCTCGCTTTGCGATGACATTTGACAGTCCGGTGTGTCTTTCGTCACTGCGTTGCGGCAGACAAGGAAACGAGTGTGACATGGGATACCAGACCGCCTTGCATCTCATAGATGTGAAAATCAAAGATGAATCGCTCTCCATAGTGCGGAAGGCGCTGCAAACCAAGAAGGGTCGAGGTCTCAAGCCTCTCATGTACTTCTTGGAACAGGCTTTCCTGGCCGACGACGGACTGCTTTGCTTCAAGAGCACTGGACGTTACGGTAGCCCGTATATGCCTGACGAAGACGATGGAACAGTCCTCGTGCTCGTGGGGAAGTGGTACGAATCGGAGAAGATCGCTGAGTGGCTGAAGCTTTATTCGGAAAAGGGTGGGCAGCTCATACAACACAGTTGTGAAGCGGATGGGGCGGCATGGGGTTGGGAATTCGACGGTCGCGGCAGACTCCGAGAACTTGCCCTTTGCTCTGTCGGCAAGTGGAAATGAGGCGCGCCACGAGATGGGCTGGAAGCGCGGGGCACGGGGAGGCGATGTGATGGATGATTTCAAGGACGCTAATCCATATCGATCCCCGGAGGCTTTTGGTCCGGGTGACATGGACGCACTGGAGGCACGGCGAAAGGTCATTGGGCCGGCGGTCGGAATGATAGCCTGTTCAATCGTCGGGCTTCTGTACTGCTGCGGTTGGGTCGTGTGGGCCTTGGTAGTGGACGGGGGCGGCCTGCAAGCCGAATCTCCCACGCAGAGCATCTATGTACTGACGCTCGCAGTGTCGGGGCTGGCGATGATCGTGTACGGTGCGATGCTCTATGGCTCCGTTCAGATGCTTCAGAGAAAAAGTCGCGGCTGGGCCATGGCAGCATCAGTCCTGGCCCTGGTGCCCTGCAACGTGTTTACCGTTCTCAGCATTGGATTCGGTATCTGGGGAATTGTCGTGCTTCGAAATGCGCATGTGAAAGCAGTCTTCCGGTAGGATTGGCTACGCTTTCTGCGAAGGCAGCACGTTTCCAGGGTCGGCCTAGCGGCGCGGCCCGCGGAGCGTCGGCCTACTTTGGGTTGGTGGTGGAGGGCGGGGAGGCGCGGGAGGGAGTTGAAGTCAGTGGGGTGAAAAGGCGGATTGAGAATCCGTCCTACGGAATGTGGTGAAGGGAAAGTGCGACGGGAGATCAGGGGTGATGGGGCGGGGGGCGGCGGGAGAGGACGACGCGGATGTCGCAGACGTTGGTGTGGGTGGGGCCGGTCTTCACGAGCGCGTTGAGAGGGGCGAAGAAGTGGTAGGCGTCGTTGCGGGCGAGATAGTCGCGCGGGTCAAGCCCGCGGCGGCGGGCGTCGGCAATGACCGCCGCATCGGCCAGGGCGCCGGCAGCGTCGGTGGGGCCGTCTTCGCCGTCGGTGCCGCCGGAGAGGATCGCCAGGTCGTGACCGCCGTCGTCCCAGAGCGACTCGACCGCCGCGAGGACCAACTGCTGGTTGCGGCCGCCGAGGCCGCGGCGATCGCTGGAGACCAGTTCGACGACCGGTTCGCCGCCGGAGATGAGGCAGTCGGGTCCACCCGGCGATCGCATCCGCAGGGCCATCTCGGCCATGTGGCGGCCGACGGCCTCCGCCGCGCCCTCGGACTTCGCCGCGCTGAGCATCGCGGGCGAGTAGCCCAGGCGGACCGCCTCTTCGCCGGCGGCGTCGACCGCGGCGGCGTTGTTGCCGATGATCAGGTTGGTCACTTCGCAACTCACGGGCGGCTTCGCTGGCGATGCGTCCTTCTGCCGTTGCAGATAATCGAACACCCGTTGCGACACACCCGCCTCGCGAGCGCGGAATTTCGCCAGCACCCTGAGGGCTTGCTCGGGCGTGGCGGTATCCTCGACGGTCGGGCCGGAGGAGATTACGTCGAGGGGATCGCCGAGCACGTCGGAGATAATCAGGGCGACCACTCGGCCGGCCCGGCACGCCCGTGCCAGGGCGCCCCCCTTGATGCGGCTGAGTTGCTTGCGGACGGCGTTGAGCTCGACGATATCGGCACCCGCGGCGCTTAGGTGCCGCGTCACCGCGAGCTTATCGTCGAGCGTGATCGCGTCGACCGGAGCGGGAAGCAGGGCCGAACCTCCACCCGAAACCAGCACCAGGCACAGGTCGGGCGGACCGAGCGACTCGACGAGCCGGAGGATCTGGCGGGCCCCTTCGGCGCCGGCCGGCGTCGGCTCGTTGACCCCGGCCGGCCGCGCGCCGTGGAGATGGATACAGCGGAGCGGGCGGACCGTGTTGTCGGGCACGTTGATCCAGCCGGAGAGATGTTTTTGCCGGGCGATCTCGCCGCCAAGCACCTCCTCGACCGCGGCGGCCATTCCCGCCCCCGCCTTCCCGGCCCCGACGACGGCGATCCGCCGTACCGCATCGAGGCCGATCGCTTCATCGCCGGCCCAGAGCACCGGGCCCTCGACGCGCAGGTGCTCGCGGACGAGGCGGTCGGAACGGACCGCATCGACACCGGCCTGCCAGATCCGCAAGGCGTCCGCTCGGAATTGCCGTTGATCGCCAGTCACAGCGGGAGTCCTGATAAGATCTTGCTGCCAGGGGACTCGTGATGATGTTTTACAGGATGGAGTGCGGTCGGGACGGTACTGGATTAACGACCATCCTACGGGTGCTGGACGGACTAAAGTCCATCCTACGCCGCTCTACCTGGCGAAGGCGGCCACTTCGTCTTCCTTGGGGAGCGAGGGCTGCGCTCCCAGCCGAGTGACCGAAAGGGCCGCGACGGCGCTGGCGTACTCGATGGCGCGCGGCAGGTCCAGCTTTCGCCCCCAGGCACAGGCCAGCGCGCCGCTGAAGGCGTCGCCCGCCGCGGTGCTGTCGAGGGCGTCGACACGCGGCGCGGGCACGAAACCGGCGCCAGCGGGGCTGTCGTACACCGCGCCCTTTGCTCCCAGCGTGACCACGGCCGCCTGGGCGCCGCCCTGGCGGAGCCGGGCCGCCGCCTCGCGGGCGCTAGGCTCGTCGACCACGCGGATGCCGGTGAGCCGCTCCGCCTCGGTCTCGTTGGGCTTGACGCAGGCCAGGAGCGACATCAGTTCGCGGTCCAGCGGCTTGTCGGGCGCGGGGGCCGGATCGAGAATCACCGGCACCCCGGCGGCATGGGCGATGGCCGCCGCCGCGCGGACGGTGTCGGCCGGGATTTCGAGTTGCAGCACGAGGATATCGGCCGAGCGGATGGGTTCGGCGGCGCGCTCGACATCAGCCGGGCGGAGGGCGTGATTCGCCCCGGAGGCCACCGAGATCAGGTTCTCACCCTTCTGGTCGACGAGGATCAACGCCACGCCGGTCGGCTCGTCGGGATCCTGGATGATGTAGTCGGTGAGGATGCCTTCGCGCCGGTAGCCGGCAATCGCCTGGTCGCCGAACATGTCGCGGCCGACGCGGGCGACAAACGTCACCTCGGCCCCCAACCGGGCCGCGGCGACCGCCTGATTCGCCCCTTTGCCGCCGGCGGCGATCACGAACCGCCCGCCGACGACCGTCTCGCCCGGCGAGGGAAGGCGATCACCCTTGACGACCATGTCGGTGTTGGAACTGCCGACGACGACGATTCGGGGCTTGTTCATGTTGTTGCCGTCCTTCTTGGTGTCTGCGTCAGAAGGGAACACTTGTGCGACGGTGCACGGCGTGGATTCCGGTTCCGCTGCGCTTTGCCGTGTGCTTTTCCGGCGCAAAGGTGAATCACAGACGCGTGATGATCAGCAGGGCCAGGCCGGCCACGTAGCCGATGAACATGAGCGTAAGCAGGCGGTTGGTACCGGGCGGCGCGTCGCGGAACTCGCGCCAGATGAAGACGCCCCAGATGGCGGCGACCATGGTCGCGCCTTGGCCGAGGCCGTACGACACGGCCGGGCCGGCGACGCCCGCGGCGATGATATTGAGCGTCATGCCGACCGCCCAGATCATGCCGCCCACGATGCCCCAGAGGTGGTCTTGCGCGGAGCCGCGGAAATAGTCGGCCACCGGCACCGGATCGCCCGCAAAGGGCTTCTTCATCACGGCCGTATTGAAGATGAAGTTGCTCAGCAGGATGCCCAATGAGAAAACAACCATGGCCGTGTAGGGAGTGAGTTTGCCGGCCTCGAGGTTGGTCACGCCGGGCGCCATCGCCTTGGCCACGCACAGGTAGAACGTGCCCATGAGCAGCCCGCAAATCACCGAGAGAACGAGCCCCTTCGTGCCGCCCGCCGATTGTCCGCCGGGAAGCCGCCGGTAGGCGACTGCGTCGAGCACGATGGCGACTGCGATGAGGGCCACGCCGAGCGTGAGAAGCACCGGGTTGCCCGCCGGGTTTGCCAGGTAATTGACGAGCACGCCCACCACGAGCGCCAAGCCGATGCCCACGGGAAACGCGACCGCCATGCCGGCGATGGCGATCGCCGCCACCAGGAGCAGGTTGGCAAGGTTGAAGATCACTCCGCCGGCGAACGCCCAGGCGAGGCTGCTGGAGTCGGCCTGCTTCAGGTCGGCCAGGAAGCTTCGGCCTTCGCTTCCCATGCTTCCCAGAGTGAAGGCGAAAATCAGCGCCATGAGCATGACGCCGAATACGTAATCCCAGTAGAAGAGCTCGAATCGCCAACGCTTGCCGGCCAGCTTCTGCGTGTTGGCCCACGAGCCCCAGCAGAGCATGGTGATCACGCAGAACGCCACCGCGACCCAGTAATTTTGGACGACAAACATCGATGTGTCCTCTCGCGCCAGCCGGATGAACGTCAGGAGTGCGACCGAAGGGACAGGTCCCTGTTTTCGGTCTGCGGCTTGCCGGCCAAACGGGCCGAGTGAGCCGAAAAACGGACCAGTCCCCACAGCGATCGTCGGCGAGTATATCCGCCTTGCGGAGGGCCCGTCAATCGGCCTGACGTGAGGCGCGGTCACACGCGACGAGAAGAGCAGCCATTCGCACCGTGACCCAAGGGGACAGGTCCGTGTTTTCGGTCTGCAGCTTGCCAGCCAAACGAGCCGAGTGAGCCGAAAAACGGACCAGTCCCCGCCCGTGTTGAGGGACTTCTGCCGAGTCAGGCGTATTCCTGGTAGAGCGGCGTGATTATCAGTTCGGGCACCAGGGCCAGCGGCGGCAGTTTGGCGACGGCGACGACCATCGCAGCGACGTCGTCGGGCTGGAGCATCTCGGCCATCCGCTCTGGCGGCACGGGTGTGGGCCGCTCGGCGAGGATCGGCGTATTGACCTCACCCGGATAGACGTTGGTCACTTTAATGCCGTGGGCGCGTTCCTCGAGTCCGACGGCTGTGCCCAAGGCGGTCATGGCAAACTTGGAAGCGCAGTAGGCGGGTCCCGCGAGGCGGTAGGCGCGCTTGCCGGAGACCGACGAGATATTGACGATCAGCCCGCTCTTCCTTTGGCGCATTGCCGGCAGGGCCTCGCGGATGCAGTTGTAGGCCCCGGTGGCGTTGATGGCCAACATCCGGTCCCAGTCTTCCGGCGACAACTCGGCCATGGAGCGCTTGCGGATATTGATCCCCGCGCTATTGACGAGGATGTCGAGCGGCCCGAGTTCGTCGTTGAGCCAGGCGAAGAGCTTCGCCACGTCGGCGCGGTCGGCCACATCGCAGGCCTGAAAGACGATCGATGGCGACCCGGAGAACGAGGCGGCGGCCGCCTCGAGCTTTGCCCGGTTGCGGCCGGCGATCGCCACGCGGCATCCCTCGCGAGCCAGGGCCACCGCCGTGGCCAGTCCCATTCCGCTGCCGCCGCCAGTCACCAGCACTGCTTTGTCGTTGAGCTGCATCGATATCATGCTCCGGGTCAATCCTGGCGAGCCTTGCGCGGCCCAACCGTGTCGCCTGATTGTTTAGCGAACATGGTTCCGAATCGCAAGCGGTCCGGCGGCGGAATCGCCTGCCCGTGGCCCAAGCAGGCCGACGTATCTGCCGATTGGGTAACGGTTTCGTATAATTGCGGCGCGGTGAACCGGGGTTGTGCGGCGGCCGTAGGATGGTGGGCAATGGTCGATTTTCTTTCTATCGAGCGCGAGATTCAGCAGGCGATGCAGGCGGATCGGTTCCGCCTGGCGAAGCAGGTTCGCGCGCTGGGGCAGGCCACCGAGGCCGGCAAGCCGATCGACCGGCTCTTCACCCGGCTGAGGGACGAGCTCGACGAGTCGGTAAAGCGCTGCCAGAGCCGGCGCGAGGGGCTGCCCCGGGTGAGCTATGACGACAGCCTGCCGATCGTCGCCCGGCGTGAGGAGATCGCGGCCGCGATCCGCGACCACCAGGTGGTGGTCGTCTCAGGCGAGACGGGCTCGGGCAAGTCGACCCAGTTGCCCAAGATCTGCCTGGAGCTGGGGCGTGGCACGTCGGGTATGATCGGCCATACCCAGCCGCGGCGGATTGCCGCCCGGTCGATCGCCGCGCGCGTGGCGGAAGAGCTGAGCGTGCCGTTGGGGCGCGAGGTGGGCTTCAAGATCCGCTTTGCCGATTCGACCAGCCCGCGGACCTACGTGAAGCTGATGACCGACGGCATCCTGCTGGCCGAGACGCAGCACGACCGGTTCCTCGATCAGTACGACACGATCATTCTCGATGAGGCCCACGAGCGGTCGCTCAACATCGATTTTCTGATCGGCTACTTGAAGCGGCTGTTGCCGAAGCGGCCGGAACTGAAGCTGATCATCACCTCGGCGACGCTGGAGACGGCGCGATTTGCGAGGCATTTTCGCACTGCCGCCGGGCCGGCGCCGGTGATCGAGGTCTCGGGGCGGGCCTACCCGGTGGAGGTTTTTTACCGTCCCCTCGAGCCCAATGAGGAGGGTGAAGAGCCGGAGCTGGAGGACGCCGTGCTGGCCGCCGTGGATGACCTGGCCCGGGTGGACAGCGGCGACATGCTGATCTTCATGCCCACGGAGCGGCACATCCACGACATGGCAAAGGCTCTGCGCGGGCACCGGCTGCCGGGCGACGCCGGCCAGACGACCCAGGTGCTGCCGCTTTACGCGCGGCTGCCGACGGGGGAGCAGCAGCGGATTTTCCAGCCGCACGCGCACCGGCGGATCGTCATTGCCACGAACGTGGCCGAGTCGTCGCTCACCGTGCCGGGGATCCGCTACGTGATCGACCCGGGCACGGCGCGGATCAGCCGGTACTCGCCGCGTTCGAAGACGCAAAGGCTGCCGATCGAGGCGATTTCGCAGGCTTCGGCCGACCAGCGCAAGGGACGCTGCGGACGGGTCGGGCCGGGCGTGTGCATCCGGCTCTACAGCGAAGCCGACTACCTCGCGCGCGATCGCTACACGCCGCCGGAGATCCTCCGCAGCAACCTGGCGGCGGTGATCCTTCAGACCAAGGCCCTGGGGTTGGGGCCGATCGAGAAGTTTCCCTTTCTCGAGCCGCCCAAGCCGGCGGCAATCCGCGACGGCTATCGCACGCTGTTCGAACTTGGGGCGATCGACGAGAGCAACAATCTCACGGCGATCGGCCAGCGGCTGGCCCGGCTGCCGGTCGATCCGCGGATCGGCCGCATGATCCTCGCCGCCGCGGAGGAGAACTGCCTGGCCGAGGTACTCATCATCGCCGCGGCGCTGGAGATCCGCGATCCGCGCGACCGGCCCCTGGAGAAGCAGGAGAAGGCCGACGCCAAGCATGCGCAGTTTGCCGACGGCAACTCCGATTTCTTGAGCTACCTGAATCTGTGGGATTTCTATCACGGCCTGAAGCAGAAGCTTTCGCGGAACCAGCTCACCCGGGCGTGCCGCGAGAATTTTCTCTCGTCGAACCGGATGCGGGAGTGGCTCGATATCCACCGCCAGTTGCTGCAACTGGTCGGCGAGGCCGGGCTCAAGCCGGGGCCGCGGCGGGACGACTACAATTCGATCCACCGCGCGATCGTCACCGGACTGCTCGCCAACCTGGCGTATCGCAACGAATCGTACGAATATACAGCGGCCGGCGGCACGCGGTTCTTTCTCTGGCCCGGTTCGGGAACGTTTGAGAAGAAGCCCAAGTGGGTGGTCGCCGCGGAACTGGTGGAAACGAGCAAACGCTACCTGCGGACCGTGGCGCGGATCGATCCCGGTTGGGTTGAGCCGATGGCCATGCACCTGGTAAAGCGTTACTACAGCGATCCGCAGTGGCATGCCGAGAGCGGCTCGGCGGTGGCGCTGGAGAAGGTGACGCTGTTCGGGTTGCCGATCGTTCCCCAGCGGCGCGTGGCCTATGGGCCGATCAATCCGGAACATGCGCGGCAGATGCTCATCCAAAGCGGGCTGGTCGAGGGGCAGTTGGAAACCAACGCGCCCTTCCTCCGCCACAACCAGGAGCTCTACCGGCAGATGGAGCGGCTCGAGGCCAAGCTCCGCCGGCACGACCTGCTGTTGGGCGAGTGGAACCGCTACGAGTTCTATGACGCGCGGCTGCCGGCCGATGTCTACGATCTGGCGCGGCTCAACCGCTGGCGCCGCGACGTGGAGAAGGACCAGCCGCGGCTGTTGTTCATGACCGAGGCCGACCTGGTCCGCGAAGCGGTCGACGAGTCGGTGGCGGCTGCGTTCCCCGACACGCTTCCGGTCGAGCACAACGAGCTGCCGCTCGACTACCGCTTCGAGCCGGGTTCGCAGCAGGACGGCGTCACGCTTACCGTGCCGGTCGAAGCGGTCAACCAGCTTGATCCGGAGCGGCTGAACTGGGTCGTACCCGGAGTGCTCGAACGGAAGGTCACCGCGCTGATCAAGTCGCTTCCGAAGCCGATCCGGCGGAACCTGGTGCCGGCTCCCGATACGGCGCGGCAGGTCGTGGGCCGACTGCGGTTTGCCCAGGGGAGCCTGCTTTCGGCGTTGTCAGCCGAACTGGCGAGGATCGCGGGCCAGGCGGTGCCGGTCGAAGCCTTCGACCTGGACCGGTTGCCGGAAGATCTGCGGATGAATGTGCGGGTGGTGGACGCCCAGGGGGCTCCGCTGGCTACAGGCCGCGACCTGGTGCGACTGCGCCGTGAGCTCAAGCAGGAGACCTCGGCGGGTCTGGCGACGATCGAAGACGATCGTTGGACCCGCGATGGGATCGCCGCGTGGGATCTCGACGAGCTGCCGGAAGAAACGGAAGTGCGGCGCGGCGCGCTGGTGCTCAAGGCGTATCCGATGCTGATGGACCGCGGCGACTCGGTCGCGATTCGTCTGACCGATTCACTACGCCGGGCCGAACACGAAACCCGGCACGGCCTGCGGCGGCTCTTCTTCCTTGCCTGCCGCCGGGAGCTGAAGACGCAGGTCGACTGGCTGCCGGGGCTCGCGCAGATGGCGGTCCATGCGGCGTCGCTGCGCGGCTTCGAATTGCGGCTGCAACTTGCGGAGCTGTTAGCCGATCGGGCATTCGTCGCCGGCCAGCCGATCGTGCGGACGAAGGGCGATTTCGAGCGGCGTCTGGCCGAAGGCCGGCAGCGGATCGTGCCCGCGGTTCAAGACGTGGCGGAACTGGCCGGTCCGCTGTTTGAGGCCTATCACCAGGCGCAATTGGCCCTGGAGCAGGCGCCGCCGATGCAGTGGGAATACGCGGTGGTCGACATGAAGGCCCAGCTTGCGCGGCTCATGCACGCGAGTTTCCTTACCCGAACACCGTGGAACTGGCTTCAGCATTATCCCCGCTATCTTCGCGCGATTCCGCTCAGGCTCGACAAGCTCCGCTCGGGCGGCCTGGCCCGCGATCGGGACGGCACGGCCGACGTCGTCGCCCGGCAGGAGGCTTACTTCCAGCGTCTCCGCCAGCACGAGGAACTCGATCTGTTCGATCCCGAGATGGAGCAATACCGCTGGATGCTCGAGGAATACCGGGTCTCCCTCTTCGCCCAGCAACTGGGCACCGCCATGGCCATTTCCGGCAAGCGATTGGACCGGCAGTGGGAGAAAGTGAAAGAGGAGTGAGGAAGGGCGAAAGCTGCAAGAATCCCGCTGCGCGAGGGCCTTCACCAAACCCAGATCTCACGCCGCACCTGATCAATGTCGTCCCCAGAGATCCGCACTTTCAGGTCGGCGCAGAGTCCCTTCAGCCGTGGCTTCCGGCCGCTCGCGGCACGCTGCTGGCTCAGGAAATCAACGAAATCAGCCACTTCCTGCTGCTTCTCCGGTGGCAGCATTCGCAGTTTTTCCAGCATCGTTTCATCGATTGCCATGAAATTCTCCCAAGTGCGGCCGAAAGGCGGCCCTGACACCTTCCGGGCCGCTTCGCCGCCCCAGCCTCAATCGATATTCTACATCGATGCAAAAGGGCTATTCAACCCTCGCAGATGCGTCTGATTCTTCTGAGCTTCGACATTCTCCAATCACTTTCCGCCGACAAGCTCTCTCGTCCCCGGTTTGAAGTATGGCACGGCGCCGGTGTACACAACCGGAGTGTGCTGGCGTTCGAGGGCAGCGAGTCTGTCGAGCAGCTCACGAGCCAGCGAGTCTTCTACTTCGCGGCGGACATCGGCCAGTTGCCTCGTGCCGGGTTTGATTTCATCGCAGCGGATGAGATGCACGCCGAACGGCGTGACGACCGGCGGGCTGATCTCGCCAGCGGCAAGTTCAAAGGCAACGCGCGAGAAGCTCTCGACCATTGGGCCGCGCCGGCCGATCCAACCCAGGCGGCCGCCGTCTGCGGCGCTGGGGCCACTGGAGTATCTTTGTGCCGCCTCGGCGAAAGAGAGCTTTTCGGCGACGATCTCTTCACGAATTCGCTCCGCTTTCTCGACCAGCGGTACCAAGTCTCCTGCGCCCGCGTCGTTTTCAGGTTGGAGCAGGATGTGGCTGACGAGCAATTCCGTGCCGTCGAACTGGCGGCGATGAGCAGCAAAATGCACCGCGAGCCGCTCCTCGGTCACATAGCGCGCAAGATAGCGATCCCAGACGATGTTCCAGGCGAGTTGTCGGTGGAGATCGTCGGCAGTGACCGACTGCTCCTGGAGGTATTCATCGAGCGTCTTCTGGCGGCGGGCGAGATCCTGTTGCAGAGCATCGAGCGCGGAACGGATTTCCGCATCGGTGGCCGCGGCGCCGGTCCGCCGGGCGTAGGCGAGTACCAGGCGGCGGGCAATGATCTCTTCGAGCACCTGCGCCCGTACGACGGGCAAGGCCCAATCGGCGACGGACTGGCCGCGCGTGGCGATTGCCGCCAGGCGATCCACTTCAGCGATGCGCACCGACTCCTGGCCGACGGTGGCCGCGACCTCGGCTGCCGGCTGACCGCGTGCCGTTGCGGCAAACGTCCAGGTGAGCAGGATCGCAGTCCAGCGCCACGCGTTCATTCGCTGGCATCCCACCACCACGCATCGGCCGGCAACGAGCTGGCGGCTGCCGCGGCACGACGGCCAGCGATCGCACCATCGCTCTCGGTCTCCATGGCGCCGGCGGCCACCAGCGGCGTTGGATCGACCCGCACACCGCCGCTCGCCCCGGCCACGATGTGCACGCGGTTGATTACACGGTGGTTGATCACCGTTTCCGCGGTGTCCGGGCCGACGGAGTGCTCGACCGGGTAGTTTCCCTGGCTGCCGAAACAGGTCATGTGCCAGCCGGCCTTGCCCGCCAGGTCTTCTTCGCGGCACAGCGAGAACGCCAATGCCAGGTCGAACAGGTTGCGCAACTCAGCGTAGACCGGATACTTCCGGCACAACTCGGCGAAATGGGCGGTGAACTGCCGGGCGAAACGGCTGTTGAGCTCGTCCGACTGGCCCGTGTGCACGCGGTCGCCCTGCTCGGTCAGCATCTCGTTTTCGCTCAGCACCTTGACTCCCTGGCCGCGCAGGGCGAACGCCTGGCGGTCCCGGGCCGTGAGCACGGCGTCGTAATTCAGCGTGAACCACCAGCGAAGCACGGTCATCGGCGGTGGGGCTTCGCCGGCCGGCACCTTGATCATGTCGAGATAGCTTTCGACGCCGGGCACGCCTTCTTCCAGCCCCATGCCGACGAGCTTCATGCGATAGTCGGCTTCGACCATCAAATGGCTGGCGCGAGTTCGTGGATCGAGGCCGTAGACATCGATCTTCTGCCGGCCGAGTTGTGACCGCAGCCCCTCAAGCCACTCCTTGCGCTGCACCGGCGCTAGCGGTCGGGCAGTTGTCTCTTTAACATAGGCCTGGGTCCGGGCCAGGGCGTCCTGGGTTGGCGTGATCGCGCAGCCGAAGCGAGCGCCGCGGCCCGACATCATGTGCCGCAACACGACGACCAGGTCATCCAGTCGCACTACCGGTTGTCCCGTGGCGGCGTTCACGACGCGGTTCTCGGCATCCACTGCCCAGTTCCCGGCGGGCCCGGCCAGCACCAGGTCGCCGGAGTCGGGGTAGACGAACACATATTGGATCCGTTCGAGGCCCGCCAGCACCAGCATCTCGTCGTCCAGCGGCCGGCTGGCGGCAAGCCGCAGTTGGACCTGCTTCTCCAACCGCGGCAGCGATACCATGCGCAGCGACGATGAACGCCGCACCTCGCGCGGGCCACTCGTCGGGGCGGCAGCGGCACGCAGCGCCGCCAAGTGCCCTCCGATCTCCGTCTTCGCGGCCCGCCGCAACAGGCCATCGGGATCAACGTACACACCGGTGGGAAATGGTTGGATGCTGCCCGGACCGCCGACTTCGTCCCAAGTGGTCGGCTGCACCGTGGAGGTGATCAGGTCGATGAGCGAATCGAAGTCGGCGAGCGATGCGCCTCCCTGGCCGCCAATCGGCTGCGCGGCGATGCCCGGCAGAGCCTCGGCCCGGGTGCGGTCGTCGCCGATTTCAGCCGCCGTGCCGAGCGAACTCGACCGCGATCCGACGGCGGCTTGGGCCGCCGCGACACGGGCCAAGCCGGCATCCCGCGCCACGGGATCGGCAGAGTGCCTCACCGTCTCCAGGGCTGCGGCGAACTCGCCGGCCGCCAACTGGGCATCAAGCCGCGCGTCGTCCGGGCCAGACCCGGCCGCATCGACGGCCAGAACTGTCCAGACTACTACAGCCAGTGCAGCTACAGTTGCCCGTAAGCTTACCTTTGACGTCGTCATGGCACTTCTCCTCTGCTCACATCTACTGTCGCCAAAATGATCGTCCAGGCAAGCCCCTCACTCGACGTATCGCGATTGAGTCGGCAGTTCGCTTGAACGGGATCAACCATCCAGACGCAGGCGCTTTGGAAGAGTTCCAATGCGGCGAGACGCTGCAGCTACGGGCCGGACGGCGGGGCGGCGAGGGAGTTGGGGCGGGTCCAGTGGATGCGGGCGAGGAGGAGGTCGCCGCGGATGCCGTTCTTGGGCTGCCATTCGCCGACGGTCACCCAGGACTCAGCGGGGCTGGCGTTGGTTGTATGGAAGTTGCCCATGAGGGCTACGCGGTCGGGATCGTTGACGCCGTCACCCACCAGCGGCAGTACGACTCGCTCCGTGTCGCGGCGGAGGCAAAGCCGCTCGGTGTCGACCTGGGCCATCCACAGCGGCGAACGCCAGCGGATGACGTTCGTGTTGCTGTCGTCTTTACGGGTGTAGACAAGCCAGAGCGCGTCGGAGTGGGCGAGCCAGTGCTGCTGGGTCGTGGAAAGAGTGAGCGGCTGGCCGTCATCCCAGGTCCACGGCCGTTTCGGCGTCCAGTGCAGACCGTCGTCGCTGGCGGCCACATAGCCGCGGTTGTCCTCGGCCCGCATCGTGAGGAAGAACCGGCCCCGGTAGGCGACGAGTGACGGCTCCAGCAGGCCGCGGCCCTGATCGTGCGAAATCTGTTCGCCCACGCGATTCACCGCGAGCGTGTCGCCGTCGAACGAGCAGATCACGCTGGAGACGGACCGCGGCTTCGTCTTTGCGTCGGTGTACCTGAGCGCCAGCAGGATGTCGCCGCTGGGCAGCACCACCCGTTGGCCGCTGCCGTTCGAGTAGATGTATGCCCCGCGAGGATCGGCCCACTCGAGCTTGCGCCGCGGGCCCCACTGGCCATTGCGCCACACGGCGTAGACCGGCCAGCGGGGCGGCTGATTCGTGGAGAAGGTCGGCCCGGAGTAGAACACGTTGTGCCCCAGCGCCAGGACCGTCTTCGACGCCGGATGCCATTCGGGCACGACGTCGCAGACGCCTTCCTCGGAGCCATCGGATAGCTTCACGCGGCCGAGCGGCGGCACCGGCGCGGGCTCGCTCCACGTGCGGCCCAGATCGGTCGATGTCATCCAGTGCACCGGGCCGAAGTAGTCCGACCCGGCGATCGTCTGGAGCGTCATGAAGGCCGTCGGCCCGAAGTCTCCGGGAATCATGCACGCCCGGGGATGAAACCAGGTTGGCCCGCTCCCGTCGCGGCCACGGCGCAAGGTGACCTTCTCGATGCCGGCGATAAGGTCGCCGTCTTCCGCGGCGGAGACACGGGCCAGCGCCGCGCCGACCAGGCCGGTGCCTGCAACGCAAAGAAAACGCCGCCGGGTTGTCTCGAGTGGCTTCATGTTGGCTGACCGGTATCTGGAAGTCTTCAGTCCTACGCTACCACACTTTGAGCTTCAGCGAGCCGTCTCCCGGTTTCTCGAATGGGCCGGGGGTGGGGTTCCCACTGCGCTCCTTGCCGAAGTAATCGCCATCGACTGCCAGCGGCGAGCCGTCGGGATTCTCGTAGCCCAGGCCCGGGATCTTCGCCTTGCCCAGCAGTTGACTCGTCACAAGCCGCGTGGCGACCTCGTCTAGCCCCGGTTCCACCTCCGCCTGCAAATAAAACGTCCCACCCTCCTCGGACAGCTTCAGTTGCGGATCAACCTCGTCTTCGACCACCGGGTTGTCTTCCTCCGTGTACGGCCGCGCTCCACGCAGATACACGTTGCCGCCGGCGTACAGGGGGAACTTGCGGGTGTTGTAGACCCACAACCCGTAACCATCGACCGCCTTGATGTCCTTTGCGGCCGGCGCAGCCGCGGCGGCAGGGACTTGGCCGTTGCCGATGAAGATGTTGTTGAAGAAGCGGTTATCTCCGCCTTTGATGTTGGTGAGGCCGGCCACTTCGGTCGAATGGGGCTTGTGATACGGGGTCTCGCGACTGAGTTCAGGCCGGCTGATGATCCGGCCGGTCCACAGGTTGTGGACGAACGCGCCCCCTTCGGACATGTCGAGCATGCTGACCGGCGAGAGGAAGATGTTGTTGTCGACCAGAAATGGCCCGTGATTCACTTCGACGAACAGGTCCTCGCTCGCGTTTTCGTGGAACAGGTTCCTCGTCACCCGGGTGCCCTGCGCCATCCAGTCGAGCCATAGTCCGCGGCAGGTTCGGTAGATGTGGTTATTGCTGATCTCCACGTCGATGGCGCCGTGCAGCTTGATGCCGGCCATCTCGGCGCCGGTGAAGGCCCGGCGGACGTGAATGTCGTGGATCGTGTTGCCGGTGATGACACTGAAGATCGGCCCCAGGCTGCCGACAACACCGGTCTGCTCGCAGTGCGAGATCGTGTTGTTGCGGACGATGTGGTGGCCGATCGTCTCCTTGTTCCAGCCGTTCTCCAGCGCCCGTTCAATCGTCTTGACGTAGCCTTCGGCCGTGTTGGCCGAGGTGTTGTCCCACTGGTCGCCGTATTTTCCCAGCGCCACACCGGAACAGACCGAATGGCTGATCACGTTGTTCTCGATAATCCAGCCCTTGCTCCAGTGCGTGCCGACGAGCCCGATCTGCTCGGCGGTGGGTGGCGCCCAGGGCGTGGCCGCCTGGCGGAGAGTGAAGCCGCGGAGGGTGATGTAGTTCACCCCCGGATTTTCAGGATAAAAGACGGTGCGGCGGACATTGATCTCCACCAGTTGCGCGTTGGGGTCGGCGCCCTTGAACTGCGCCCAGATCATGGTGCTGCCGCTCTCCACGCGGCCAAACCAGAGCGGGGTTTCGCCGACGGGCTTCATCACGTCGTCGAGCGTGGCCGCCTCGGCCAGCCACTGGCCGTTGAGGTAGACGGCGCCAGTGTGGTGCTCGCGACCCTTGGGATTGAACCAGTCGCCGCGGATCAGGTCGCTGTAGGGATTGAAATCGCCGAAGAACGAATTGGCAAGCGTCACTTTCCAGACGTCCCCCTCAACCCTGGTCCAGCCGTTGACGACCTCCGATCCCTTGATCTCGACCTTCTCTCCTGGCGCCGCCTGGTAGGTGAT
This sequence comes from Thermoguttaceae bacterium, assembly GCA_040766885.1. Taxonomy (GTDB): domain Bacteria; phylum Planctomycetota; class Planctomycetia; order Pirellulales; family Thermoguttaceae; genus JAXGPP01. The sequence goes on from JAXGPP010000035.1 coordinate 45,586, forward strand.
TCGTTCGGCGTCGGACCGGCCGCCGCGCGGCGGCGCGATCCGCTCGCGATAGACGCCCTCGTGCACTGTGACTATATCGCCCGGTTGGGCAAGATCGGCGGCCCGCTGAATGGTGCGGAGGGGCGCCGCCTGCGTGCCGGGATTGTCATCCTTGCCGGTGGTGGCAACGTGCAGTTCCGCAGCCCGGATTGCGCAGGGCGGCATCGCCAGCAGTGCGGCACAAGCGAGCAGAGCAAACCTGGTGACTTGGTACATGGCGGAATTCCCTGTGGCGTGAGACGGAGTGGCAACGGGGCGCCGTGCCGCCGGCCGACTCGGCAGGCCCCATTCTAATGGCGCCGCGTGGCGTGTCAAAATGACGCGAGTTTGAATTGGTGGGGCTTGGCGAAGGGGGTGGCGAGGGCGATAACTGGGGTATCCCTCCGTTGGCTCTCAAACTGATCGTGGAAGATTCGGAGTCCCGGCATGTCCGTCGATCCTTACCTGCGGCTACCCGGCGTCGGCCGGTGTGAACTCGTCTCGCGGATCGGCGAGGGGGGCATGGGGGTTGTTTATCGCGGCCGGCACTGCGACCTCGATCTCGATGTGGCCGTGAAGTTCCTGCATGCGCACCTGGCCGACAAGCCCGGCATTTCCGACCGGTTTCTCCGCGAGGCGCGATTGGCCGCCCGCCTGAATTCGCCGGCCATTGTCCGCGTTTTCGACTGCGGCGAAGCCGACGGCCACTACTACATCGTGATGGAGTTCGTGGACGGCCAGACGCTGGAGGCGCATCTCCGCGAACGCCGCACCACACCCGTCGGACGGGCCGTCGAGATCGCTGAAACGATCGCCCGCGCGCTGGGCGAGTCGCTCGACCAGATCGGCATGATCCACCGCGACATCAAGCCGGCCAATATCCTGCTGACGTCGAGCGGCCAGGTGAAGCTGGCCGATCTGGGGCTGGCGAAGCTGGTGGCGGGGGAAGCGACGACGGCCTATACGTTGGCCGGCACCGTCCTCGGGACACCCAGCTACATGTCGCCAGAGCAGTTTGCCGACGCTAGCCGCGTCGATCACCGGGCCGATATCTTCTCGCTCGGATCGACCCTTTACCACATGCTCGCGGGCCAGGCGCCGTTTCGGGGCGACTCGTTCTTCGAGGTGCTCAAGCAGGTTGAAGAGGCGGAACCCGAACTGCTGCCGGCCCATGTCCCCGACGAAGTGCGGGACATCGTCGCGCGGATGATGGCCAAGCGGCCCGAGGATCGGTTCCAGACGTATGGCGAACTGGTTGATGCCCTGCGGTACGCGCAACGATCGCTGGGCGAGACCGAGGAACACGTGGCCCGCGGCATTGCCGCCGCGACGCAGACCGCCGCGCCGCCGCACGACTCGACCATCATTCCACGGCTGAAGGCCGGCGGACAGGCGGTGCGGCCCGCGGCGCCCACCGAGAACCGCGTGCTGCTGGTGGTCGATGTCCAGAACGACTTCTGCCCGAATGGGGCGCTGGCTGTCGCCGGAGGCGACGAAGTCGTGCCCGTAATCAACAAGCTCTCGCGGCGATTCGCGCACGTGATCCTCACCCAGGACTGGCACTGCGAGGATCACCTCTCGTTTGCCTCTTCGCATCCGGGCAAGAAGCCGCTCGAGAGGACCAAGTTGCCGTACGGCGACCAGATCCTCTGGCCCGACCACTGCATCGCGGGAACACCCGGGGCTGAGTTTCATCCCCAGCTCGATGTCGCTCATTGCGAACTGGTGATCCGCAAAGGTTTTCACCGCGAGATCGATTCCTATTCGGCGTTCTTCGAGAACGACCGGCAGACGCCGACGGGGCTGGCCGGCTACCTTCGCGAGCGCGGGCTGACGCGGCTGTTTCTGGTCGGCCTGGCGACCGACTTCTGCGTGGCCTATTCGGCGCTCGACGCGCGGCGACTGGGATTCGAAGTCACCGTGATCGAGGCCGGATGCCGGGGCATCGACGTCGGCGGCTCGCTTGAGGCGGCGTGGAAGCAGATGGAGGAAGCGGGCGTCGTTCGGGCGTGAGCGCGCGGTCTATACGCCACGACCTACCGCGCGGCGGTCCAATCGAACACCTGTCCGTCTTCCGCCAGGCGTGCGCGAAGCCGGTCGTAATTCACTTGTTGCACCGGTACGCTGTCGTCGATCGCCAGACAGGCGGCGGTGGCGGCCGACTGGGCGATGGCCATGAAGACGGGTTCCATGCGGATGCTGCTGTAGGCCGTGTGGCTGGCCGAGACGGCGCAGGTGACGAGCAGGTTCTCGCACTCGGCGGCCCGGGGAACGATCGCCCCGTAGCCGATTCCGTAGGGCCGTGCGCCGCCGCGGCCTGTGGCCGTCTTGCCCTCGCGGGCGACTACGCCGTCCTTGACGATGCGGCGGATCTCGTGGGTGTCGGTGCCGTATGAGCCCAGCGCGATGGGATGGGCGGCCGCCTGGCGGCCGAAAGTGTGATGTTCGGTCATGACCAGATCCGACACCATGCGGCGGGCCTCGCGTATGTACAACTGGTGCGGCCATCCGCCGTTGTCGGTGAACTCGTCGCGGGGCAGGCCGAAGCGGCGGATGTCGTCGCGAACCTTTGCCGGCACGCGCGGATCGGTGGCCAGAAAGTGCAGCAGGCCGCGGTGGTAGTCCTCATGCTCCTTGGCGATTTCGGCCCGCCGCCGGTAGCTCGCTTCGGGCCACTCCCAACTTGCACCCGGCAGGTTGGCGCCGAACGTCGCCGTGTTGAAATCCCAGTTGTCGTTGGGCAACGGGTCGTGCTTGGAGAACCAGCGGAGGTCCATTTCGTCGCCGATCGCCTGGCAAGCGGCGATGAACCGGGCGACCAGTTCGTAGCGCCGCGGATCGTAGTCCGGCGGCGGCGCAATGGGCAGACGGTCCGCAGCCGTCGTCAGGCAGAGTCGGTAGCAATACGCCTGGACGCCGGGCGCGGGATCGCCTGGCGTCCCGGGATCGCCGGCCTGCACGAGCGGCAACAGGCCGCTGGCCGGATCGCCGGGTACGACGTACGGGTCGAGCGGCAGGTCGCGGTCCCAGACTCCCTGGCCGCTCGGGGTGCGGCCGTTGGGCCCGGGCTTCTTGTGATCCAGGCGAGGTTCGTATTTTTCGGAGTAGTGGATGCCGTTGTAGGTCTCGCCGTACTTCGCATTGCCTTCACGCTCAAGCGTATACGACACGCCGGCCGCGGCCATCAGGTCGCCTTCGTAGGTGGCATCGAGAAAGACTTGGGCTGAAAAAAGGCGGCCGTCTTCGGTGCGGATGGCGGTGAGGCGGCGGCCTTGCCTGGTCACGGCGGCCATGGGCGACTGCAGGTAGACGGCGACCTTGGCTTCGCGGACCATTTTGTTGAAGAGTCTCTCCGCCCGGTGCGGCTCGATGGCGAATGCGCCGCCGGTAGCCGGCCCGCCCCCTTTGCTTTCGAAGGGCCTGTCCCAGGCAAGTTGCTTGCCGTAGGCGGCCACCAGCCGCGTGAAGTATTCGCGCGCGATGCCGCCGACGGATCGCGGGTCGCCGATATCGACGGCACTCAGGCCCCCCGCGGTCATGCCGCCCAGGTGGCGCCCCGGCTCGAGGAGCGTCACGCGCTTGCCCATCCGCGCCGCCTGGATCGCGGCCACGACGCCGGCGGAGGTGCCGCCGTAAACGCAGACATCGGCTTCGACCGCGGCCGGTGATTGACCGCCGGCGCCTGGCGACCAAGACGTCTCCTGTGCCACGACGGGTAACCCGTCGGCGAGCAGCAACAGGCAGAAAAGGGAGACAATCAAGACGCTTCGCGGGCCGCTCGACACCGGGCACCTCCTCGTCGTTCCCTGTTCACTGCCTGACGACTTTGCAGGCCACGTCTTTCAAGAGTCCGCCGGGCTGGAGCACGAGCTTGCCGCCTTGCGACTGGGCCTGCTCGCGGCGAGTTACCTTGCCCTGGTAGGTGTCCCACCATTGAACCTCGTACTGGCCGTCCGACAGGCCGGCGATCGTGAAGCGGCTGGGCGGGATTGGCCGCAGCTCTTCGCCCTGGTTGTGGAAGTACCAGTTGTAGCGCTCGTTCTTCACCCACACCAGGGCTGCCGGTTGGCCGGCGGTCGCTTTCTCAGCCACCAGGCCGTAGACCTGGATGCTCGGATCGGTTCGGCGGCGGTAGTCGGTAAGCTTGTAGCCGACGAACAGCCAATCGCGACCGTCGTTCACCACGCGAACCGTATGCTTGCCTTGCGGCACGTCGATCGCATACGGGCCGTTGTATTTGGCGAGCGTTTCCTGGCTCTGATCGTCATCGACGAAGTCCTCGCTGAGCACCTGCCGGTCGTCGAGATACACCTGGAGCTTCGCTCCACCATGTCCCGAGACGCCGGAGACCTCGACGATGAACTTGCCGGGCTTCGAGTAGTCGACGTGGAACGTCGCCGGGTTGTGGAGTGTGGGATGGTTCCGCAACCCGTGCAATACGTGGCTCAGCCGTTCCGCCGGCTCCAGTCTGCCATCGGGATGCACGGTGAAGGTGCCGGGCTGGTTGTGGGGCGCCGGCTCCCAACTGCCGTGGTCGGAGCGGATGGAGAGACTCTCCAGGCGCGGCGGCGGAGCAGCGCCCGCATAGCCGACGTCGCCGATCTCGGCCGGTTCAAACGCCACCTGGTGAAACGGCACATCCTCGACGAAGTCGGCCACGGGCCGGAAATGGTAGTACAGATTGCGCGGCTCGACGTAGTTGTCCCACCACCAGATCATCGCCGTGCCGGCGTCGCCCGAGATGACGCCCGACCACAGGCCGTTGTGCAGGTGGATGCCGTTTTCGTCCTCGCGGGTTCCCTCGGCACGAGTGCCGGTGCCGAACTCGCCGAAGTAGTGCGGCTTGTTGTAGCGAGCCCGTTTCTCGCGGCTTACGCCGAGCATGAATGCCGCCGCGTCGCGGGCCCCGTACTGGTGGCTCTGGATGTAGTCCATCTCCGGCAGGCCGTCGACAGCCGGATCTCCCTCGGTGCCGGCCCAACTCGTGGTGATCAGATGCTCGTAGGGGTCCTGCTGGCGGAGGTAGCGGGCCATGTCGCGGTGCCAGGGCGCGACGTCTTCGCTGATATATTTCTCGATGATGTTGACCTCGTTCCAGAACTCCCACGACATTACCGCCGGGCTGTAGCCCCAACGCGAGACGATATACCGCAGCCGCTGCTCGAACAGTCGGAGCGCGGTCGGATCGGTGAAGAACTGTTCGGGACGCTCCAGGGGTCCGCCGTTGGCCTTGTTGTACGGGTTCTGAGCCCACATGGCGTGGTCGGGTCTGATCCGCAGCGAGTTGAACGAGTCGATGCAGAACATGATCGCGATCCCGCGCTTCTCCGCCTCGTCGATCACGTAGTCGAGCCGCCAGCTATTGACGAGATCGTATCGCCCCAGCCCGGCCGGATCGTCTTGGCCGCGGCGGGTCCGCTCGAGCGTGAAGACATCGAAGGGCCCGATCCACAGCCGGGCATAGTTGGCGCGGTTGTCGGCCAGTTTCTGCCAGTAGTTGTCGTAGTCGTACGTCCCCCCCTGGCCCGGCCAGCAGACGTTCTCGCCCACGGGGTAGTAGAGCGTGCCATCGTCGTACTGGAAGTAACGCGGGCTAGCTTTGCTCACGCGGATGAAGCCGCGGCCTTCGGGCGGCGTCGCGCGAAACGCTTGAGGTTCCGACCGGGCCTGCGTGCGGCCATCGTCCAGGGCGATCCAGTAGCGGTACTCTCCCGGTTCGGTCGGGCAGTAGCGGACGCGCCACTCCGCCGTGCCCGTGCGTTCCACGCGTTCGCCGCGGCCCGGCCTGCTCCGGTCGCATGGCCAGTAGAGGAATCCGGCCACCTCGTGCTGCCGGCCCGACGGGGTCGTGATATGGGCCGTCAGGCTGACATCGGCCGGGTCGAACGGGTTTTCGTACTCGGCGTCAATCGCCAGCGAGAGTTCGAGCCTCGCAAAGGCGGGGAGTGTGACGCGATTCGGTTTGACGCTGACGATCCTGGCCGGCCCGCGGCCTGTCATGCCGTCGGGCGTCTCTTCCGCCGCGACGAGCGCAACGACCGGCATGAGCAGGCAGGCAAGTGAAACGCAAAGCCGCATGACGGCTGGCATGTGAAGTCCTCCTGAAAGCCGCAACGAAAGACCGAGCGACGAAAGCCTTATTGTGTTTCCGTCACGTGGGTGTGTAAAGCAGCGCCGGCAAGAGAACGCCGGGCAGTCGGCAGTCGGCGACTATGTCGCGCAGCGTATGGCTCGCAGTCGCCGGCGGGTTTCCGACTGGCAGCGGTCGCGACGGCAGTGCGGCGTGCGCCGCATGATTCCGGGCGATCAGTGCGCCGAGTGGCCCGACTTGACCGCGGGTTTGTGCCCGGCCGGCGGGGCATGTTTCGATGCGCCGCCGGGGGCGGGCGATTTGGGCGGCGCCGGGCCGCTGTCGACCGGCGCGTCATAGCGGCGGGCCCGTTCTTCGCGGGTGCCGACAAGCTCCTCTGCGACCTCTTCGAGCAGGTAGATTTCGACGCGGGCGTTGGCCGCCTGCAAGTCGGCTTCTTCTTTGATGGTCTGCGGTTCGAAAATACTCGCCTGACTCAGGCGCATCCGCGCCGGTTCGACCCCTTCCTGTTCGAGCAAAGCCATCGCCGCCTGGCAACGGGCGAAGGAGAGATCCCATGGGCTGCTGAAATTGCTGCCGGGCGGCAGCGGCCGCGGCGAGGCGTGGCCGCGGACTTCGACCTTGTGCGGTTTTCCCAGCAGACTGGGCACCAACTGCCGGATGCGGGCTTGCGCTTCGCCGTCCAGTTCGGCCGTGCCCTCAGGAAACTGCACCACGGTGCCGATCCGCGAATGGCTGCCGTCGTGCAGCACGAAGACCTTGCCTTTGCCGGCGGCGTCTCCCTCAGGATCTTCTCCGCTGGCCGACTTTGTGCCTGAATCGGCTTCGCCGCGGCCGGGTGATTTGGAGTCCGATTTCCCGCCTCCCATCGGCGCGGCATGCGGCGCGTTGGGGTCGTTGATTGCCACCCCCAAGGGATCGTTGAAGTACTGTGCGACCGCCGACTTGACTTCCTTGCTCTGACCCGTGATCCACATCACCATGAAAAAGGCCATCATGGCGGTGACGAAATCCGCATAGGCCACCTTCCATGCACCGCCGCCATGACCAGCCATCGATCGCTACCTCGCTCGCTTCCCGGGTTCGACTAACCGGCTTCGACTTCGCCGAACAGTTTTTCCAGTTCCTCGCGCGTGGGCCGAAACTCGCTCGTCACGCCGCGCCGGGCCTGCTCGATCGCCACCTTGGGCGGAGCATTGTCGACGAAACCCTGGGCGATCGTGGCCATGATGCGGAAATAGGCCAGTTCGGCCGCGCCGAGAAAGTCCAGACGCACCGCCAGCGGGGCCAGAAATCCATACGACAGCAGAATGCCCAGGAATGTTCCCACCAAGGCGGCGCCGACCTTCTCGCCGATCTCTTCGACCGGCCCGTCGATCGCACCCATCGTGATCACGATGCCGAGCACGGCCGCGACGATGCCGAAACCCGGCAGGGCGTCAGCCGTCTTGGAGAGCACGCCCAGCGGGGCATGGTGCTCTTCCTCGATGACCTTGATTTCAGTCTCCAGCAGTGCGGGGAGTTTCTCGGGCGTGACGGTGCCTTCGATCACCGGCGTCAGCGCGCCGCAGATGAATTCGGTTACGTGGTGATTGGCGGCGATCCGCGGATACTTGCTGAAGATCGCGCTTTCGTGGGGGTTGGAAACGTGCGGTTCCAGCGCCAGCAGCCCGTCGCGGCGGGCGAGCCGAAGCAGCTCGTACCACACCTTGAACAGGTCTTCGTAGCCGCGCTTGTTGTAGGGCGTTCCTTTGAGCGTCTGAATCAGGCCGCGAATCAGGTCGACGAGCACCTTCTTGGGCGACATGACGATCATCGCGCCCAGGGCCGCGCCGCCGATGGTGATGATCTCGGAGGGGTGAATGAGCGCCCCGAAGTGCCCCCCGGCCATGGTGAAACCGGTCAACACCGCGCCCATCACCACGATGCATCCGACAATGACGATCATTTGGTTCTCCGACCCCCTGCCAGCCGATCCGCCGGCCAATCCGGAACAAAGCGCATCCTGCGCCCTGACCGCCCTCTAGCGCGGCGCGGTCTCGCTCACAGTATCTAGCATAAAAAAGCCCGGATGGGCGGCCCCGTGGCTGCCTCCGGGCATGCGGCTGGTAGCGAGATCGTGGGTCGGAAGGATTGTGCGGCCGGCAGGGCCGGCCGCGACGACGCAGGCAGGTACCGCCTACTCGATGCCGGCAGGGTCATAGACAGTATTGCGGAGGTTTCCAAGAAGTTCGGGATCCATCCCAGTCAACAGTGCCGCTTCTTCGCTATCGGGCGACATCAGATGCTGATACACCAAATAGTCAATCCGTTCGTTTATAAATTGCGTGCGGCCGTCGCAGAAGCTCATGACAACGCCCCCCGGATGGCGCGATGAGGGTCGCTGCAGCGTACCTTTGGGCATCGTCTTGTCCTGATTGACCTTGGCGCCTGCCGGTACTTCACTCGACGCTCCCAGGTCAACAGGCTCCCAACAGATGCCCAGGTACCATTCGAATCGCCAGGCGGCAGTCTGGGTCAGACCATTCGGCGGTACCCAGCTTGAGGTCTGCAGATTTTCTGACAGCATGATGGTGTTTGTAAGGCCGTCATGCAGGTTGATGTAATTCACTGAATTGAATACGTGGCGGGACGGCGGATTGGACCGGGGTTTGGAATGCTTCTGTATCGGCGGTAGCAACGATCCATGATTGAAGAAGACACCCGTTGCTGGAGTATTAGGGTACCCGGTGTCCCAGTCATCCGTGATATCAAGCGACTGCTCCAGCGGACTGTAACCGTCCCGGAGGCCGCAATTGACGGCGTAGGCCATCGGAGTCGCACCCTGTACAGCCTGGTCCGGAGGGTTGCTTGGGCAGCTCAGAACCGCGAGATAGATGCGAGGTTTGTCTGACCAGGAGAGAGAGTCGTTATCCCATCGCTTTGCGATATCCGGTCGTTCGAGGAAGGGCAGGATGGGAATAATCCAGCTCGCATCCACTAAGTTCTTGTCAGCCGGGTGGGGAATTGGATTGTCATTCTGCCGATCCCACTCGCCGAGGTGTTCAACGTACCCGGGGAACTTCCGCCCCGCTGCTTCATAGTTGAGCAGCGCCAGGCTGAGCTGATGCTCGTTGTTCTCGCAACTGGCCCGGCGACCGGATTCCCGCGCCATCTGCACGGCGGGGACCAACAGAGCAATGAGCATGCTGATAATGGCGATCACTACCAGCAGCTCGACGAGCGTGAACCCACTTCGCGCATCGCGATTCATGAGAATGCCTCCTCTGTCCGCGAACGGGACCTCTACGACGCTGCCACCATACCCGCTTCTGGCCCGCGGTTGCTGTGGGGCGCCTGTTCCGAGCGCCGTGCAGTCTGGAGACAGCATCCACGAAAAGTTCTTGCCCGCCGCATTGTTGCACAACCAGGGTCAAGAAACCAGTCCCCCCGGCGGCAAATACCCTCAAAGGCCTTCAAGGAAGGACCGGGGCTCGCAACGCGCCTGAGAAACGGCATATTGGCTGTGGCTGATCTGGACAAATCTCGGGCCCCGTTTGCCCATTGCCCGGTTCGGCTGGTATCATCGGCGGCACTCCTACCCGTCTAGAAACGCGCTGCCGAGGCCAGGATGGAAACTGCCACCGCCACCCTCAAGCCACTCGACGTATTCCTCGTTGCCCTCTACCTGACGTGCGTGGTGGGCCTGGGACTGTGGCTTACACGGGGGATCCGAACGAGCCGCGACTACTTCCTCGCCGGGCGGACGCTTCCCTGGTGGGCGGTCGGCATGTCGCTGGTCGTCTCCGACATCGGCGCCAAGGATATGGTGGGGCTGGCGGCCGACGGCTACCGGTTCGGCCTGGTGATGATGAACTTCGATTTCATCGGCTGTGCGTTTCCCGTGCTGGTGGCCGCCTTCCTGTTCATGCCCTTCCTGTGGATCGCCGGCGTCTACACCGTGCCCGAATACCTCGGCCGGCGCTACAATCCGGGCGTGCGGCGGTTCTTCGCCGTAATCTGGGCGCTGTTCATGATGGGGACCGTGGGGACGATCCTCGTCTCGGCAGCGGTGATGTTCGAAGCCTTGCTGGGCTGGAACTTCTGGTGGTCGGTCGCTATCACTGCCGTCGTGGTGGGGGTATTCACGACCACCGGCGGCCTGAAGGCGGTCGTCATGACCGACGCCATGTCGTGCGTCGTGCTCATGGTCGGCGCGGCGTTGATCTGCATCTTCGGCCTGCGCGAAGCGGGCGGTTGGGAGGGCCTCCGCGGCACGGTGGAACAACTCAGTTGGACCGAGCACCACTTCCACATGATCCTTCCCGCCGATCATCCCATGTATCCCTGGCCGGCGGTGCTGCTGGGACTGGGGTTCGTACTCGGTCCGGCATACTGGATCGGCAACCAGGCGATCGTGCAGCGGACTCTCGGCGCCGGCAGCGAGAACCAGGCCCGGGCGTCGTACGTCTTCTGCGCCGTGCTGAAACTGGTGTTCCCCGTGCTCCTCGTGCTGCCCGGTCTCATTGGGCTGGCCTTGTTTCACGAGCGGCTGGGCGATCCGAACCAGTGGCAGGAGGGCGTCGCAAATCGGGTGCTTCCTCTGCTGGTGGTGAACCTCTTGCCCACGGGGGTGCTGGGGATCGTCGTCGGCGCGTTCCTGGCAGGCGTGGTCACCAACCTCGATTCGTACGTCAACTCGGCGAGCACGCTGGTGGTCACCGACTTGTACCAGGCAGTCGTCCCGGGCAGGAGCGATCGGCACTACCTCCGCGCAGGCCAGTTGCTGGTCGTCGTATTCCTCGTGGCCGGGGTGGCGCTGGCCCGATTGATCCAGATGTTCGGCTCGGTGTTCGAGGCCTTCCAGACCTTCATGAGCTTCTTCCAGGGCCCGCTGTTGGCGCTGATGCTCCTGGGAATGCTTACGCGGTGGGCGACCTCCGCCGGCGGCCTGGCGGGCATGCTTGCCGGAGTCGGTACGGCGGCGGCACTGCACGCGCCGCGAGTGCTGTTCGGGTCGGACCACGCCATTTCATTTCTGTGGGTC
>JAXGPP010000036.1:0-52769 GCA_040766885.1 Thermoguttaceae bacterium
CCGTCGCCCATCTCGTCGTCGGGCTTGTCGAAAGGGCCCCAGTCGAACTCTTTGGCGTTCTGTGGTGGTTTCGCCAGGGATCTGACCTCCGGAAGGCCGTTGAGTGGAAAGCCGGCGGGCCAAGTGAACTTCTTTACGTCTTCCCCCCGCGCGAGCCTGGCCTGGTAGGCACCGTCGAATACCTGATCGAAGTACTCGTTCCAGTCGGTCAGGCGGTTGAAACCAGGCATATGGTGGTAGACCTTGCCGCCGCCGGCCGTGTAATAACCGTTCGCCTGAAAGTGCTGCGGAATCGATGCGATGCCCGGCAGCACTTCGTGCCAGACCACCGAGTTATCGTAGATGCCGGTGGTGCTTGGTCCTCGCCCGGTGAACGCGGCCACCCGCGACGGGTTGCAGACCGGAGCGGCGCAATGGGCGTTGGCGAAGAGCAGTCCGCGGCGTGCCAGACGGTCGATGTTGGGCGTCCTCACATCGGGATGTCCGCCGAGGCAGCCGACCCAGTCGTTCAGATCGTCGGCGATAATCATGAGGACGTTAGGGCGAGGAACGTCGTCGGCCGAGGCAGGCAGGGCGAGCAACCCAAATGGAATGGCAGCAACCAAGGCAGAGAGGTTTTTCATGATCCACGTTCCGCAGGTTCGCTAAACAACCCGGACGGATCACGGCCATCCAACACCCAGCTCAGGTTGAACGCAACCACCTGGATAGCCGATTTGGGTCCGTCGGGGCCACCTTCAAACAGCAAGTAGATTCTTCCCTGACTGGGCGTATCGATTCGTCCCGCGGCCAGATTGGAGTAGCCGGCGGGGCCGTGGTAAACCAGCCGCTTGATTGGCCAGGTGCGACCACCGTCAAGGCTAGCCCAGACGGTGATCTTCTCTCGGCCCTTGGTGATCGATGCCCCTACCTGCTCAGGCATCCTGCCTGCATCCGTATCCAGATTGCTGTAGACCAGGACATCTCTTCCATCAATCGGCAATCGGATCATGCCGCCCATACAGCCATAGGAACTGCCGCGAGGGCCGTCGGGCAAGTCGGCGCTGCGGTAGGCGTCCAGCCAGAGCTCACCACCGTCATAGCTCCAGGCCATGAAACGGTTCCCGGGTGTCATGTGCTCCCGGGAATTGTAGAGAATGCTGCCACCCGAAGTTTCTGCCAACGCGGCTTCACCGGTTCCGAGCACGGGGAAAGGCTTGCTGGTCTGCCAGGTCGCACCGCCATCGTCACTGTAGATGGCTGTGCTGTAGTGATAAGGCCGCCATTCAACGTCGTTGGAATACTGCGGCCCCTGAATCCTCGCGGGCATGAGCAGCCGGCCTTTGTGCGGTCCGAATTGGAGCGTGATCCCCGGCTGCATGGAGGAAACAGTATTGGGAACGAGGCCGAATCCGTCAGGACGCACGGTGATGGACTCACGCGCCCAGGTCAGACCATGGTCGCGGCTTCGCCAGAGCCATTGCTTCACCGGGTTCACGTAGAGGATATCGCCGCTGGTTTCATCCACCACGGCGTTGCCGTACGTTGCACCCGGACCGATTTCGATCTCCGCGCCCCACGTCCTTCCGCCGTCCGAACTGCGGCGAATCTTATTGCTGGCCATCGATTGGAAGGCGATGACCGTGCCGTCCCATGCCGTGACGATGTTCGTGCCGCCGCGGCCCTGCCACAGTTGCTGCAGGGGTAACGAAAGGGGCGCTCCAAGGAAAGTCTCCAGTCCCTGGTCGTTCGCCGAATTCTCGTTCTGCCTGGATGTGGAAGTGGCAATCCCCTGCTCCGCCGCGGTGACCGAAGCCAGCATCGCCAGGGGTGACAGCAGCAGGGTGCTCGGGATGAGGATCGATCGGTTCATTCTGGTGGTTGCTTCTTCTTTTTCTTCTTGGCCGGCTTTCCGGTCGTGGACGAGGCGTCGCGCTTGACCGTTGGCTCTCTGTCAAAAAAGTAGTCGGGATAGCCCCAGCCAGACTCCTTGCCGGCGGCTTTGGATTGGACGGCGGTGACTTCGGCGGTCAGCCGCTCGAGATTTGCCGAGTCGAGCAGGGGGTCTTTGGTTTCCTCACGCCAGTCGGCAAGTGCCTGTTTGAGTTCGCCAAGAGCGGCGGCGTGGCCGGGCGAGTCGGCGAGGTTGCGGAACTCGCAAGGATCGGCCTGGAGATCGTAGAGTTCGTAGCGCGGCGGTTTCTGCATCAGGGCGTAGGCGGCGCGGACCTCGGGTGCGGCGATAGTGACGCTCCGGGAGAGCCCGCCCTGGAAGCCGGCCTGGCCGCGGCCGGCGGCGTCGGCTTCGAGTTTGCGGAAGGTGTCGGCGTAGTCCGGGTTCACCGTGTCGGGCAGGAGGTTCTCGATGAGCTTGTAGCGGTCGGTGCGGACGGCGCGCTGCGGGTGGTAGTTCGCCGCGGCAGCGTGCGTGTGATACTCGGTGAACAGACGCGTGCGCCACGCTACAGGTTCGCCGGCCAGCAAGGGCTGGAGTGGACGTCCCGGCAGGCCGGGCACCGGTGCGGCGCCGCACGCCGCGAGCACCGTGGGCATGAGGTCCACCGTGGAAACTAGTTCCTCGCACACGTGCGGCCGGGCATGCCCGGGCCATCGCAACAGCAGCGGAATCCGCACGCCCCCCTCGTAACAGGTGCGCTTGCCGCGGAGCATGTCCGCGCCGTGGTCGCCGAAGTAGATCACGAGCGTGTTCTCGGCTTTGCCCGAGGCTTGCAGCGCCGCGAGCAGATCACCCACGAGCGTGTCGAGGCGGCTGAGGCAGTTGTAATAGTCGGCCACCATCTCGCGCAGCTCGGGCGGGTCGATGCCGAAGTAGGGCATGGCCTTAACCGCGTCGCCGGTTTGCGGATGTTGCGGCAAACCGTCGACCTGTCGCAGCCAGGGATCGTGCGCCTCGGGATAGTTGACGCTGAGGAAAAATGGTTGCTCGCTGGCCTGGATGAAAGCCGCGGCGTGTTTCGCATAGGCGCCCAGGTTCTTGCGATTGAAGTTGGCGCCAGCGATTTCGTGGAAGTCGAACGGAAACGCTGATTCGGGATTGATGTGCAGTTTTCCGATCATCCCCGTGCGGTAGCCGGCCGCTTTCAGATTACGCGGGATGTTGGGCGTGTCCTCGCGATACATGCGGAAGCCCCAGGTCGCCAGGCCGATCTGACCGTGCTGATGCGGATAAAGCCCGGTCAGGACACTCGCGCGGGATTGACTGCAACCGGCCTGGGCGACAAAGGCACGATTGAACCGCATGCCCTCGCTGGCGAGGCGGTCGAGGTTCGGCGTCCGCGCGTACGGGTCGCCGTAGCAACCCAGTTCAGGGCCGTTGTCCTCGGAGACGATCAACAGAATGTTCGGCCGAGGCCCTGTGGCAGAGGTGTCGGCGCCTCGCGCCGCGTCGAGCGGTGACAACAGCAGGACGGCGAACAGGACGATGCGAATCATGACTCATGGAACCTCGGGGAGAGAAATGCTTGCCGGAAGTGCGCACGAGGGACGGCCTGTGGTAAAAAATCCGGCCCTCGCCGCCTTGGCGAAACCCATTTTACGGGCCTGCCGCTTGCGGTGCCATTTGCTGCAAATTGACATTTTGCGCAAAATCGTCGGCGTTTTCCCTACCAAACGCGAATCGCCGATGACTTTAGGAATCCGCATTCGCCAAGTAGAGCCGAGGTCCGGTCGGATCCCGCCCCGATACCTCTTCGGCGCGGCTCATCGCGAGATCCTTCTGGCGCTCAGTGGGCACTACCCACAGATGCCCCGTGGAGTCGCCCGTTTTGCCCGTGACCGCAACTGGCATGTGACGTTTGATTTCGACGATCCGATGCCCAAGCACTGGAAGGGCGACGGAGTCATTACGCTCCTTGGTCTCAGGCAGGACATATGGCGGCGCCTACGACACCTCAGGGCCTTCGCGAAGGTCATGGAGTTGTTCCCGCCTTCAGACCTATTTTTGCCTGGGCGAACTCGTACAACCGATCTGAAAGCTCCTTCAGCCGCTGTACGTAGGGAGAGTGCGGTTCGCCCTGGGGACTGAAAAAGCCGCTGTGCTGTTTGAACTCCTTGCCAGGCATCGTGCGCCAGGTGTCCACCCAGCCGCAGACGGACCAGCCGATGAAATCCGGGCGGGCGAAGGCGTTGCTTCCGAACTCGTAGGCCCACTCGCCCCGCTCTGCCTGGTCGCGGGCATGTGGGCCGTGGGGATTGGGCATCATCTCGCTGGTGGTTGAGAAGGTACCGTCGCCGTTAAACACCGGCTTGCCAGTCAGACCGCGCCAGCGGTCGAGGGCGATCACCTGCTGAGCCCAGCGATCATACATCTGGTAGAAGACCACGTCCGTATAGCGCGATGTGATTTGGACGACGGTGTCCGCCCCGTCCGTGTTACCGTTCAGCTTGTCGCCAAAGACTAATTGATGCGGCGCGTGACGACGAAGGGCGGCACAGGCGACGGCGTAGTAGCGGTCGACGACCTTATGCAAGAACTCGCGGTTATCGGCCAACTCGCGGGCGTTGGCCACATCCGCCACCTCCCGCCAGCGCGTGGTGGCCAACAGCTCGTTCCAAGACTTGAAGCTCACCCCATAACAGTCGTTGAAGGCGTTCAAGTTATCCGCGTACCGCTGGCGGATCGTAGCGACCCACACCTGCTTGCCAGACGCATCGGCGGGAAGGTTGCGCAGCACGCGCGGCCATGTCGGGCACGCTTCGCGGGGTGAACCATGGGTCACCACAGGGCGCGCGGCGGCCTCGGCGTCGGTCAGGATTGGGCAATCGGTAAAGGCCCAGCCGATCACCAGCGGGTTGTCCCGGTGTGGGGCCGTCACCTGCTCGGCAAGTGCCTCGCAATGGGCCTCGAAGGTGGGCGCAAACACGTCCGGGAAATCGGTGGCCGTCGCGACACGATTGTGCGGGATGTTCACAAAGGCGATGCTGCGGATTTCGGGAAAGCTTAACCCGGCGACCGCGCGCAGATCGTTGTGGACGCCGAAGTGGTTGTAGCCGACGGCGGCCATCTGGGTTTTGACCAACTCGCGCAGTCCGGTCTGCCACGCTGCGTCGTCAGGTCGCTGCGCGCCGAACCGCTGCAACCACACTTCGCGGTTGTACGGTGCGCGCAGCCAGGCCGGATGGACGTGATTCACGCCGAAACCCAGCCAGCCGTGACCTTCCGGCGTGACGAACCACCACCGTTCGCGCTTTTCGATGCGGAAGTAGCCGGTCGCCTCGAACTTCACGGACCGCAGGCCACCGTAGCGATCGAACCTGCCCGGCGGTTCCTGCGCACGGGCGGTTGGCAAGAGGAAGGACGAAGCGGCGAGAGCTCCGGTCCGTAGGAATGCCCGTCGATTTGAATGGATTGTCTTGTCGTGTGTCATCAGAGCACGATCATTCACGTTCATGGTCCCCGCTTTGGTCCCGTGAATGGGCGGTTCGCAACGACGTGCCCGAGGGTTTCATCATCGTCAGTAGACCGGCAGCCAGATGCGAAAGTAATCGCTCGTTCGGTTCAGTCGCGCGTAGTAGGGAATCATGCTCACGTTGATACGGCGGTCGCCCGGCGACAGTGTCTGCTCGCCCTCTGCAAACCGCGCTTCGCGATAGAGAGCCGTTTCGGCTTCATCGTGGATCAGCTTGACACCAGGTGCCGGCTTACTCGTGCTGCCGATCAGCGACCCCGTCAGTTTCGTCACGCCGCCCAGTTCTTTCGTGCCCGCAGGCTTCAGTTCCGCTCCCGCGGACACGCGGATCTGCTCCAGCCCGATGTCTGCCGGCACGTCGTCGCACTCAATGCAGTACACAATCGGCCCGCGCATCACCGCGACTTTATCGCGGGCGTCCGTCACGGCTGGATGCGCAGCCATGTAGCGCACCGGCATTGGCATCTCCAACTCCACGACGTCGCCCGATTTCCAGCTCCGCTGGAGGGAATAATAGGCGCTTCGAGGCGGCACGCCGGTAGCCGCCTGCCCGTTCACCGCGATGCGGACAGGGCCATTCACCCAACCGGGGATGCGCAGGAAGATGCCAAATGGTCTTGCGGACTCGACCTTCTCGAGAACGAGCCGCACCTTGCCCTCCCACGGATAGCCGCTGGTTTGCCGGCATACCAACGTCCCTCCTGCCGGCAGTGCGACTCGCATCTGGTTGTCGCCGTAAAGGTTTACCCACAGACCCTCGCGGTTGAGGTTGTAAGCCATTTCGGCAGACATCGCGAGCGCCCGCATCACCTTCGGCGGACAGCAGGCGGCCTTCTTCGTGAACTGGCGCCGCCAGGTGTAGTGGGCCTCCCACTTGGATTCCGGACCGTTGGTGTCGCTTCGTTGGGAGCTGGGCAGTTGTTCCTGCGGGTTGCAGTAGAAGAAATTCGGACGGTCCAGATCGACACAGCCCGGGACCGTGTTGTAGAGCGCGCGTTCCACGGCATCCATGCAGGCTGCGTCGCCAGTGAGGCGAAACATGCGGTAGTACCATTCCGCAAACAGGCACTGGCCGCAACTTTCGCAGTAGGCACTGTCGCTCGACAGCTCGTAGGCCGGCCCCACCGCCTCGTTGTAGTCTGCCCCGGGGTAGGTCTTGCCGCCAGCGATTTGCTCCGGCCTGCGACCCCGGTGGACGGGGGCAACCGCGCCCGTGATGAAGGTTTTTTTTGTCAGTTGATTTGCGGCCAGCCGCCGAAGGGCGTGCAGCAGGTCGTCATCACCGGTCAATCCGCAAACAGCGGTCTCGCGGAGAAGGGTATGGGCCGCCTGCGTGTTATGGCCGAAGACCTCCTCCGCGTGGCGCACCGGGGGGCCAAAGACGGAGTTCTGGCTCGACGAGCGGCGCAGCGCGTCGAGCAGGCCGACGTCGCCGGAACGGTCGTAGAGATCTGGAACGGCCCATTGCATCGGGCCCCCCACGGTGTTGCTGCGCCCCATGAAGCGGCGCACCGCCTTGTCGGCGATGGCCAGTGCGCGGCTGTCCCCGGTGGCGCGCTGGAGAGTGGACGCGAAAGCGTACAACGATCCCGTGTTGTAGTGCAGGGCGCCGTGGAATCCGTCCCTGTCATCCCTCTTGATCTGCCACCGCCAAGCCTTGCCGTGCGTGGCGTCAAACGTACCCAGGACCGTCCAACTATCCACCAGTCCGTCCTCGAGTTGGATCCGCGCGATAATCGGGATCCATTTGTCGAGTTGGGATTTCAGGTAGGCATCAGGCTGGTACGCCTGCAACCGCGCCACGGTATCCAGCACCAGGTAGCAGTCGCCGTCGCTCCAAGTGCTGCCCTGAGCACCCCCTTCTTCCAGTTTCGCGGCCCGGAGCAGGTTCAGGAATGTGGAACCGTTCTCAACAGACATGAACGAGCCGTCAAGGACGCCGGGCAGGTGGATGTTGCGCAGACGTTGCATACGGTCCTGCCAGAATCCGTCAGTCCATTGCACGGCGTCGAGCGGTAGGTCGTCGGGAATCCTTGCGGGCGAAGCTCCGTTCGCCAGAGGGTGCAGAACGAAGAAGAAACAAACCAGAGTAAGGCTGGCTGTATTGATGGTCATGTTCTGGGTTCTGACCTTCCTATATGCTGGAACTGGGGTGTTTTGGCTCACGGCGACTTGCCATCTGACACGCTCTTCATGCGAGCAGGCGTTGCTTAGGTGAGATTCTGGTCGCCAACCCTCCCGAGTGACTCACGGTTCTCCAGCCCGCGCCGTTTCCGGCAGTGACTCGTAAACGCCGAATTCGTAGACGCTGTAGCCTCCCCAATCCGTTCCACGCTCAGCGCATTTTAGCCGCACATGACGGGCACTCGCGGGCGAAAAACGGATGACATCCGTATCGCCGATGTAACCGGTCTTCTTCGGCTGGCGGAAGACTCCCCGCCACTGCGACCCGTCCGTGGAAATCTCGATCGCATAGTTGCGCGCATAGGCCTTCCACCATGTGATCGTGACCGCGCCAACTGTCCGCTCGGCTCCCAAGTCCACCGCGAGCCACTGCTGGCCCCGCTTGTCGCCGTTCCATCCCTGAAACAGGTCTCCGTCGACCGCTCTGTCTGGGCTGGACTTCGGACCCGACGACGTGGTTGCGATTCGTCCGCGCGCCAAGTTCTTCAGGCCCGCTCCTACGCGGGCGACGCGGGAGAAGGTCTGCTGGCCTTCCGCATCCCGCGCGACGGCGACCAGATCATAGAGGCCCGGCCGGATGTTGGACCACGTCAGCGAGTATTCGCCGCCGGCGCCCGCCTGGCCTGCTCCGAGCTTCACCGCGTCATGCATCACCTCGGCAAGGTCCTCGGCGTCGCGCATCGCCCAGTCCTTCCACGGGCCAGGCGCCAAGAAGAAGTCGACTCCTGCCAGGTTGCCGTTGCGGTCGCCAGCGGCAGCTTTCAACTCTACGCGGTCGCTGATCTCCGCGCCGTCGGCGGGCTGCAGCAGACGCGCGTGCGGGGCGACGTTGTGCGAGCCCACAAGAGGCAGTTCGTCCAGTGTGAGATACTGTTCGTGGTTGAAGGATTGGCGGATCCAGTCCGGCGGATTCGCGCCGCCGGCAAACCACGGCAACACATACAGCCAGGCGGGCCCTTCTTTCTGCAGTCTCTCCGGGTCCACCAGCGCGGCCGTCTCGCAGAGCGCGAGAATCTTGCCAGGTGCGACCTGTTTCATGATCTCGTAGGCCTTCGGGTAAGTGTCATTCGTCGGACTGCCGTAGCCCTGCGGGGCGTTGGGATAGATGTCGATCCCGGCCAGGTCCACATACTTCTCGCCCGGATAGTAGCGTTTGCGGAAGGCGATTTCTTCCGCCAGCGTGGCGGTACGCTTTTCCTTGCGAAGCCACTGCTGGTAACCACCGGCATGGACGCCCGGATTGTAGACCCAGATGAGGTTGTGCAGCTTCCGCTCCTTCACGAAGTAATTGAACATCATGCGCCACGCGGCCGCCGTGTTTTCGGGCTTCTCCTTGTCGGTCCACCAGAACCAGCCGCCGTCAATCTCGTGAAACGGCCGCCACAGCACGGGCACGTGCGCCTCGGTGAGTTGTTCGAGATAGTCGGCCGTCTTCTTCAAGTCCTCCATGGCCGCAGTATGTTCGTCCGTACCAGGAGTGATGAACCGTTCCATATCGACTGGGCCGGTGCCCTTCTTCCCCCCTCCGCCGCCCACCCAAGCCGAGCCGTTCGGGTCGCCGGGCTTGCCCCAATGAAACTGAAGTTGGGGAATACCGCCTTTCTCGAACCACCAGTCGCGCGTCGAGTCGATCGCCCCCTGCAGGACTCTACAGTAACTCTCGCCCCATTTCGGCTTGTTCCATCCGAAGGCGTCGTTGCCGTAGATGGCCGGTGCGCGGCCGCTCATTTCATAGATCGGCCGCCAGCCGCCGTAGCTGGCCATGCCTGTGAGCGTCTTGTTGCCGTACACGGACTCAAGATAGTCGAGCACTTTCCGGGCTTCGGGAATCAAGTCCTGGTCCGCCGGTTCGAGTGCGTTCGCAGCAGTCGCGCCGAGCCAGAGGATCAGGCAAGCGGCGAGGCACCCGACAAGGCCTTGCCGGCGAGGCGAACGAGATTCAGCAATTGGCAAACGGCTTCTCGTGGTCATCGGTTCTCCTGACTTGACACGCATCATGTGTGAGTCACTGACTCCAATGCTTATTGGGGCATCGCGTTGACGTGGAGACGGAGCGGTGCGGACATCCCGACCGATCCGTCGTTATCCCGAGCCATGGCGATCACCGTGTTTTCGCCTTCAAACAGATTGCTCACTGTGAATGTGTGTGCCACTTCGGCGGTGTGTGCTTCGGCTTCGCCGCGGATATATCCTTTGGCAAACAGATAAACCGTCTCGACCAGGCCATCGCGATCCTTCGCCCGGATTTCGAAAGTCGCCGGCTGACCCAGGCGCAGCTCGACCGGATTACCCTGCAAAGCCACAGTGACCGAGGGAGCCGTACGCACGCCTGTGTCTTCCTGATAAACGCGCACGTAATCTACCATCACCTCGTCCGGAAAGACGGCGTCTTCCAGCCAGCCGTAGAACGGCTTCTTGACGCCGTCTTGTTTCAGCTCCTTGGGCGTTCGCACGCAGGAGCTGATCCGCACCCGTTGCGGCACGGTGGTGATCGGCACTTCCCGGTAGGTGTGCCGCAGCGTTTCCTGTCCATCCACGTAGAACACGTGCTCCAGCGGTGTCCATTCCAGCCCCACCGTATGCCAGCCGCCATACTCCTCCAGTTCGACCACTTTGCCTGCGGAAACGCGGCCAATCGTCGTGCGGTCGGCCATGCGGGAGCCGCCAATGCCCTTTCCGTCGCCCTGGTCCGCTTGGTTCGTGAGCTTGGCTGTGACGTGGTAACAGTGGCTGATATCGCTGCGGAGTTTCGGTTTGTAGAAGTCCTCGAAGATGTCGAACTCCTGGGGCATGACGAAGGGGTCGCTACCTTCGTCGTAAGGTACGCCCGAAAGCCATACGGCGGTCCACCACCCGGGCTGGCGAGAGAACTGCACCCGCGTCTCGAAGTAACCGTAGGCTTGTTGGAAACTCACCGAATACAAACCGCGATGGTAGCGCACCGTGCCGTCGGAGTCGCGTGTCAACCGGAGCGCGAGGTGCCCGCTGCCATCCAGGACGCAGTTGGACTCGGAGGCTCGGGTATCAAAGCCGGGGTAGATCCACGGCGAGGAACTGGCAGCATACCAGCGATCGGTGTCGACGGTCGTCCCTTCAAACTCATCGTGCCAGACCAGTTTCCATTGCTTTCCGGGGGGCGGTCCCGAGCCGGCCGCTTCCTCCGTGGCCGTGGAGAACATCGCGATAGTGAGCAGGAGGGCGAGTCGTGTGGTCATGGTCTTCCCTTGATAGATTGAGGCGGCTTACGGAATCTGCCCACATTGCTTCAAGGCCAGTACCGCGTAGGCCGTACCGACGTAGGTGCTGAGCCGGTCATTGCCTTTTGGCGAGCGGGCATACCAATACCCGCTTTCCCGCTGGTGCTCCAGCAACCACGTGAGGGCCTTCTCAATCCGCAGGTCATCGGCGGGGACTCTGCCGGCCAACCGCAGCACATACACGCAGAATCCCGTCCCGTAACCATCGCTCGTGGTGAGGTCCTGCGGCGTCTGGTCTTTCCGCTTCCAACTGCCGTCCCCCAGCGCTGCCATCGGCCAGCCGCCATCGGGCCGCTGAATTGCAAATAGGTCAGCAACCGCCTGTCCGCGCGCTGCCTCGTCCATCAGTCCGCCCACCCAATGGTCGGCCAACAACAGCATGCCCCGCTGGTGCATGTGTTGTGGCGGGTGAGTCCGGAGCCAACCGCGGAGTCCCTCCAGCCCCGCGCGCGCCGCCGGGGTGCTCGCGTAGCCGTCCGGCGCGACTCCGGCACCGATGGCCGCCATCGTCGCACCGAAGTGGTCGTCGATGGCGGACGGAGGCTCGTTGTTCGGCTTCAACCAATCATATCCGCCGTCGGGCAACTGCACTCGCCACATAAGGTCCAACGCTCGGCGGCTGACCGGCTGGAGCTTGCCGGTGGTAACGGCGTCGTGCCCGGCGAGCACGGCGCCGGCCATCACCGCCTCCGTACGTCGCCGCGAATCGCTTTCGACACCAAGCGACAAGCCCTCGAGATAGCCGACCCATTCGTCCACAGCGGAACGGACCTCCGCGTGCTTGGCGGCTTGAATCGGCAACGCCGGCCTGGCCATGAGGTAGGCGAACGAGGCATGGCAGTTGAGGCACTTGTTTCCCTCATCGGCCCGCGCGCCTGCGTCAAGGAACTCCGCCGCTTTCGCAGCCGAGAACCGCGGCAGGAAGAGCTCCTCAGCCCAGCGTTTCGCAGGCGCTTTCGCCAGTGCGGCAGACTGTGCGTTCTTCAACGGCACCGGCGCGTCGGCAGACTGGAGCGACGACAGCGGTGTCAACAGCAGAACAGCGAAGATCGAGACTGCAGTCAGTTTCACGCTTCTTGCCTCGTTCATTTCAGGGTCCTCAGCAGCCCAAGGTCCGGCGGATGACTGCGGTGGTCTCGGCCCAATATGCCTCGACGCGGTTCATCGCCGTGCGCACCTTGAGCAGCGCGTCATCGTAGTGTTCGTGTACATCCATCAGCGCGGCGGTCATCCTGGCGGCATTGCTCTGTTCAAAGTCCATCAGCCACTCAGGCAAGCCGATGTCGGCAAACATCCACGCTTTCGGCCCATGTTCAACGGAGAATGTGTGGACGATCGGCGTGCCGACGGCCAGCGCCATGATGGGTGAGTGCGGCTCGTGGCAGAAGCAGATGCGGGCGCGGGCGAAGACGCTCGTGGCTTCGTCGGCATTCCAAAACGTCTTGCAGTTCACCACGGACTTCTTCATGCTATCGGGGAGCGGATCGAAGAGCAGGCGCTTGTTGTGCCCGATCTCTTTCTCCACTTCGGGGGCGATCAGGATTTTCATGCCTGTCTGCCGAATCCACTGCTGCATCACGTCGCGATAGACCGCGGCGCGCCGCTCGTCCTGCGCAGCCATCTCCGGTGTGGGAGTGCCGGCAAGTCCGTTGGAGTCAAGCACGCCGCCGGTGACTCGCTCTGGGTGTTTGGGCGTGCTGGTACGCAGCATGATGGTGAGGAACTGGCGCTCGCGCAGGTCGTTCTCGCGCAGGAAGCGAAGCGCCCTTTCTTCGTCCCGGACATCATTGCCAAAGCATCCATCGGGGGCAAACGCCATGATCGGCGATTTGACCCCGGCCTTCCTCAGGGTCTCCAGCGTGCGGGAGTCGCGGCAGTAAATGAAGCTCGCGGCACTGAGCAACTCGACGTGGTAAGGCTTGCCTTCCACCATGCTGGGAAAATAGCTCTGGCCGTAGAGGCCAAACGGTTTGCCCTGTTTGCAGCTCCAGACCATCGCCTCGGTGTCGGGGATCATGCCGGAATTCTGAATCACGAGGTCCGCGCGCTCAAAGGCGGCGCGCAGCTCGGGCATGACGGGACCGGTCTTCGGATCGACCGCGCGATACCCGGTGGTGATGATGTCCAGACCGGGGAAGCGGCGCCCCAGCAGCGCCAACACGCGTTCGTTGGTCTTTGCCGCCCAGAGGATGATTTTCGCATCCGGCAGATGGCGCTCGAAGATGCGGAGCGTTCCCGGCGTGATGGCGATGTCGCCGATGTTTACCGTGTCCCACGCGGAGCGAAGCAGGATAGTCTTGCCTAAGGGCACAGCGGCCCTGAGGGCAGAGACAAATGCGAAGGCGGCCGTTTGCGCGAGGAAGGAGCGGCGAGTGGACATGGGTGGAGACGGTGATGAGTGCGAGATTGCCATATCCTATTCTCTCATCACTGCAGGGCTGGTGGTACAGCCTTGCGCTGACAGATGACCAGACACTGCCTCGCGCACGCGGGAAAAACAGGCTCGTACGCTTCAGGCACCGTCAGCCGGAAGTCCGGTCGCGAAAAACCGGATCCCGGCTGGCGTTGGTCGTAGTCCGCCCACTGGCCAGTGGCGATTCTCTGCAGGCGTGTCATGTGCCGCGAGCCTGATAGTCCTTGCCGTTGATGTAGCTGTGTTCGAGGACGTTACGCGAGGCGTCAATCGCTCAGAGGCCGCAACCCGGTCGGCTGCGGGGCCGTCCCGCCTTGCGGACTGGGTCGCACGACCAGCACCCAGTCCTGATTGAGCGGGCCGCGGGGAATTTCGCAAGCGCCTTGTTCGTCGGCAAGGAGCGGTTCTTCGAGCGGATACTCCCGACCATCGATGGGGCTGACGAACGTGGCAACGTAAGGTGTGCCGGGTTCCAGCTTGAGCAGCTTCTGCTTGACTTTGCGAGCAAGGTAGACCACGCGCACCTCGCCCGGGATGCCGGCGGCCGCCGCGATCAGAGCGCGATCGTCTTTCTCCTCGGTGCGCGATAACCATTCGGGATGTGGCTCGAATCGCCACCACGGGAGTGTTTCCAGGATTCGCTTGCCGACGCTCACGTAGGTGGAGCCGGGCCAGTGCATCGCTTCCTCCCACGGCCAGTTGCCCCACGTGTAGCCTTGCACGGATTCTCCGAAGGGCTGCTTCCGCGAGTTCATCTGCCAGAGGGAATCGGTGCCGTAGCAGTGGCCGGGCGCGCCGTTGAGCACGGCGCCCCAGAACTGGATCCGCTGGATGAAGGGCCCGCAATTGCCGCCGTACATGCCTTCCCAGCAGAGCTCGCCCACAATGGAAAGCTTGCCCGGGTTGGCCTTCCGCCAGTCAGCCATGTCGTTCAGGCAACCGAGCACCTGGGCGTATTCGTCGTTGCCGCCGTGGCCGCCCATACCGTAATAGACGTCGAACGCCGAGTAGTCGGCCAAGGCCGGGTAGGTTGCATCGTGGAACCACAACGGCGGGCCGGGGTGAACGCCGAGCAGGCGCCGCGTGGTATTCAAAGCGCTGACGTGCTTGCTCAAGTCGGTCCACAGGAGCGTTTGCCGATAGCCGTCGTCCCCCTTGTTGATGAGCGGATACCACGGCAGCCGCGACTCACCGCAGAGGATCCAGGCCACGGGAAATGCGCCGTAGCGGGCGATCACGTAACGCCAATGCTGCTCCATCCGCTCCTCGCCCATGAAATGGATGTAGTAGCCCCAGGAGGCGACGATGCTGGGCATCAGGCCGTGGTCGACTAGATACTTGATCCGCTGGTCGGTGAGGTCCCAGTAAGGCGGATTGATCGTGCCGAAATCCTCCGTCCAGGCGTGCCCGGCTGCGTTGCCGCCGCGGTCGTCGAAGGGGGCGATATCGCAGGGATTGGCCACGGCGAGCTGGATCACGTTGAAGCCCTTTGCGGCACGATCCGCGACGAGCGTTCGAAAGCCGTCGTCGGTCAGTCGCGAGGTCATGCCGTGCCACCAGGAATCGGCGAGCCAGAAGAAGGGCGTGCCGTCGGAGTGTGCGAAGTAGCGGCGGTTCTCGCTCAGGTGGACCGGCCCGTGCCGGAGCAGCCGATTCGTGCCCGTGTAGGGCGTGGCTTCCAAGACACCGCGGAACGGTTGGGCGAGCCTGGTCTGCCCCTTGGTCACCACGATGCGCCACAGGTGCCGGCCGGCAACTCGGGGAGCGTAGCGGACCTTCCACCGGTCGGCTCCCGCCCAAAACGCGGGAAGGCGAACCTCGGGGCCGCCATCGGGCTCGGCGAAAACCGCGTCGATCTCCGTGTCCAGGAACGGATCACCGGCGGAGCTCTTTGCCGAGAACTCCAGCTCGGTGACGCTATTCACCGCGCCGGGGACCGTAGTCTCCGACTGATCGAGGTTAACCGAGCGGAAAAGGACACTATTGGCCGAGAGTTCCACTTCCGCTCCGTCGGCGCCGGCGCACAGGACCAGCGACATCCAGCTCGCCGTCAGCAACACGACGGGTTTCAGCGTTTCCATCGTTCCTCCAGCTTCTGTACGGCATTTTCATAACTCTGCAGTTCCGTCGCCCGCACGGCCGGATCTTCGGGAATCGCGCCCTGATCGGCCGTCTGGTTGATCCACCGATCCAGTTCCATGCGGAGACGCTCCAGTGTGGCGCGGTGCTCCGGAAGGTCGGCCAGATTATGGAGCTCAAACGGATCGTTTGCGAGCTCGTACAATTCCTCGGGCGGACGTGATGGTGCAAACATGCGGGCCTGCGCGGCATTCAGCCGGCCCTCGGCGTGGAGCCGCTTCATCAAGGCGGGCAGCGGATTGTACTGCTCGACTTCAATGTACCGAAACGGCTGGTAGAAGGGCCGCTGCGGCTCGAAGTTGCGGATGTATTTGAACCGTTGGTCGCGGACGGTCCGCACGCGGTCCAGGGTTTCGTCGACCCGATCCCGCGCGGTGAAAAGACTCTCGCGCGGCCGCGCTTGCGGTCCGAGGAACGGCTGGCCGTGCAGGTTGCCCGGCAGGGGCACTCCGGCCAGCGCGAGCGTGGTGGCGGTCACGTCGATCAGGCTCACGAGTTCTTCGCTCACCGAGCCCACCGGCACGCAACCCGGCCAACGGACGATCAAGGGCACCTGGCAGCCCTGCTCGTAGGCGTAGAACTTGCCGCGAAAATCATCGCGGCCATTGTCGCCGAACCAGAAAACGATGATCTTGTCTTTGAGCCCCTCTTTCTCCAGCAAGTCGAGCACGACTCCGGTCTTCTCATCGAGCGTGGCCACGCTGTCCAGATAGCGGGCCCAGTCCTCGCGAACCGTCGGATGGTCGGGCAGGTAGGGAGGCAGGCGAACTTCGGCCGGATCCGTCGGACGGTGTTTCGCATGCTCATAGACACGGTGGGTCTCAAAGAAATTGACCTGGGCAAAGAACGGTTGATGCTCTTTCAAGAGGCTCCATCGGTCGGTGTCGAACGGCTTGCCGTCCACCTGGAAATTCCAGTCGGTCTTGCCGCCACACTTCAGCGGAACGCCAACGGGAAAGTGCCGGATATTCGCGGTATAGTAGCCCGCGGGCCGGAGTCGATCCATGATCGTTTCGACGCCCGGGGGCAGGCGGTAACCATCGGTGCGATGGCTGCGATGGTGGTGGGCGCCAAAGGCCGTCTGGTACATACCCGTGATCAAGGCCGAGCGGGCCGCGGAGCAGACCGGCGCGGTGGAATAGGCGTGCCGATAGAGCCGGCCCTCGGCGGCCAGGCGGTCGAGATTCGGCGTCCGGGCCGCGGGTCTCCCGTAACATCCCAAGTCGGGGCCGATGTCCTTGGCGATGATCCAAAGGATGTTGGGCTTGTCGGCAGCAGAGGCCGTGAGCGGGGCACTCAGCGCTAGCAAAGCTATGCACAGGGTCTTCATGACGCAAGGTTTTCGCAGAGTACAGCGGTTCCGAGGCGGAGGACATCACGGTGGTTCATCGGTGGTCATTCCTTCGGGGACGCCGTCATGCCCTGTGGAAATGGCGCCCATGCTGACTGCTCGGCGCTGCGATCTTCCTTGGCGGTGCCGTTCCAGCCGCGCAAGAGCGGAATGCTGTCGCCGCCGGTTTCGGCGAGCAGTTCAAACAGACGCTTGTCCATTGCCAGGGCACGGGCGTGGTGGTCGGGGTGATTGAACAGGTTGTTCAACTCATTGGGATCGGTCCGCAGATCGTACAGCTCGTGCACGTCCCACAGACCGTACGCACGGACGAACTTCCAGCGCGGGGTGATCAGCGCGTGGAGGGTGGGCGTGGAGGGCGCCCAACGTTCCCAGAAATACTCGTAGATCAACTCAGTCCGCCAGTCGTCAACCTTCTCGCCGCGGGCGAGCGGCAGGAGACTGCGGCCATGGAAGGTGCGTTCAACCTCGATCCCGGCGGCGTCGAGCACGGTGGGTGCGATGTCGATGTTAGCGGCGATTTCGTCGACCACGCAGCCTTTGCCAAGCAATTCGGGGCAGTGCATCAGCAACGGCACGCGGATGCTCGCTTCGTAAGCGGTGCGTTTGTCGATCAGCCCCTGCTCGCCCCAGAGGTGGCCGTTGTCGCCCATGTAAAGGATGAGCGTCGACGCGAGCTGGCCGGTCTCGCCGAGGAAATCGAGCAGGCGCTGCGTGCTTTCGTCGACCGCGAGGAGGGTTTCGCAGTAGCGGCGGTAGATCTCTTCCGTCGGCCCCAGCGTGCCGTGGAAGGGATATTCCGCGCCGTGCCAGGAGTTGCGCTGGTTGCGGGCCCACATGGGTTTTCGCTCGTCCAGCGGCGTGCCTTTCGTCGTGGGAAAAGGACCGATCTTCAGAGTCTGTAGCATCATTACAGAGGGTTGTTCTTGAGGCGCTGAGCGTTTTTCCGTATTTTCCCGGCCCGAATCGCACTACGGAGGGTGGCCATGTCGGGACCGGGAGAATATCGAGCGGATTGTACTGAGGGTATTACACGTGTTGAGGACCTGCCGCAAGCTCTGCGCGTCGAGCGGAGTCGCAACTATTCGACGCGACCATGCCCGGCGTGCGGTCGGAGTTGCTATCGCGTTCGCACCGTTGAGCGGACGCTGCACGATCTCGGCGACTTGGTGCGGGAGCGGCCTCGTGATCTTCTCGTTACGTACTCGCAACATTATTGCTGTAAGTGCAAGAGCTACTTCAACGTGGACATGTCGGACTTGGCGCTGTCCAAGAGCCACTACACCCACCGTGTCGTGGCGATGGCCGTGCGTCTGGTGGTGGAGGACGGCTTGCCCTACCGCGCGGCGAGTTGGCATCTCTGGCGGGACCATCGGGTCTTCGTCCCCTACGCCACGATTCAGAACTGGGTGGAGTCCGGGGGGAAAAAAGGCGGAGCAACGCATCCGCGGCGATTACCTGGACACCGCACTGGATAACTTCTCGGGGTACATCGCGGCCGACGAGTTGTACGACGGGCCGTTCTGTGTGCTGTCGATCGTGGACAACCACACCTTTCGCCGCCTCATCTACGAAGTGTTGGACCACGACCCAGACCATGCCGACATCGAGCGATTCTTCCGCACCTTCCAGGCGGCGATTCAGGGGCGCGGCCTCGTGTTGCAGGGTATCACAACCGACGGCTCGAACCTCTATCCTGAGCCGATTTCCACAGTGTTTGGTGACGTTTCTCACCAACTCTGTGAGTTCCACGTCATCAAGGAACTGACGAAGGCCGTGTTGCACGCCCTTGCGAAGGTCCGCAAGGAATTGGTCGCCACGAAGCCCAAGCTTGGCCGCGGGCGTCCGTCTTCGGCCGCCGCCCGCAAGGCGGCGCGGCAGGCCAAGTGGATCGAACGGAAGGTCGGAGACCTGTTTCAGCATCGTTATCTGTTCGTGCAGCACGTTCTGACTCCAGCCCCGCGGCGGACCCTGATGCGCATTACCCGCGGGCGACCCGAGCTGCGAACGCTTCGAGGCGTCATGGATGAAGTGTATCGACTCTTCGATCGTCGCTGCCGCAGCGACACTGCGTTGGAAAAGCTGGCACGGCTGCGGCGTCGCGTGCGGCGTTTCCAGTGGATCGGCAAAACATTACAGAAGCTCTTCTCTCCCAACCTGGAGAAAGCCTTGACCTTCTTGGACGACAAACTCCTTCCTTCCACCTCAAATGCGGTGGAACGGGGAAACCGCCGTCACCGTAAGATGCAGAAGACCGTGTATCGCGTTCGGACCTGTCCACACATCTCCTCGCGGATTGCCTTGGATATGCAACGCGAGGAACGAGCCTCGCAACGCAATCTGACTACTCACGCACTACATCGCGCTCGCAAGAAACGAGCCGCATAACCCTCTGTAATGATGCTACAGACTCGATCTTCACGTTCGCGTACTCGCCCCGGTGACGCGGCGCGGGCTGGAAATCGTGATGGACCGCCTTGTGCGAGAGATAGAGCATCCACGGCTGGCCGCCGCGTTGCCGGGACCTGAGCCATCGCAGGGCGTAGTCGGTGAGCTCGTCGGTGATATAGGTGGTCTGCGGCACGCGCCGGCCATCGACGTTGAGCATCGCCTGCTTGCCGTTGGCCAGGTCGGGGAAGTACGCGCCTTGACCGGTGAAGCTTACCCAATGATCCCAGCCGCGCTGTGGGGCATCGCCGCTGTGGCCCATGTGCCACTTGCCGATGAACGCGGTACAGTAGCCGGCCTCCTGCAGGTCCTGGCTGAAGAACCGCAGCGTATCGGACATGCCGCTCTGGTTGTCGACCACCCGGTGCGCGTGCGCGTAAAGCCCGGTCAGGATCGAGGCCCGGCTGGGCGAGCAGAGCGAGGTGGTGACGAAGGCATTCGCGAACCGCACGCCATTGGCGGCAAGAGTGTCGGCGGCCGGCGTCTTCAGAAACGGGTGCCCCATGCAACTCATGGCATCCCATCGCTGGTCGTCGACGAGGATGAAGAGGATGTTGCGATGGGCCTCTGCCGCGATCGCCGAAGCGGTTAGCATTGTGACGACGAACAGCGAGAAGACGTTTTGGATCAGATTCATGGGGACACGCAGGCTGGTGCTGTGTGGAAATCTACGTGCAGCTCGGCAATGGTGGCGTGTTGGTCCGGATGGTCGGCGATGGCGACGGCGTCTCACTGCTCCACGTAGAAGGGAAGATTGCCGCAGGCGATGTGCCCTTGGCCGTCGGTGACGGTGACGAACAGCCGGTAAGCTCCGGACTGCTCCGGCGCGGTGAACTCGACGGCAGGGGTCGCGGGATTGGAAATCAGGCCGGGAATCGGCTGGGCCCTCTTCTCGAGTCCGCCAGCATACGAGCCGGGCGGGATGACGACTTCCCGGCGGATGTCCCACGCGTAAGTGAGCGGGTCGGAATCAGGATCGGTGGACTCGACTTCCGCCCGATAAGCCCTGGCGGCCTGCAAATACGTCGCGCTTGGATCGGTGAACCCTTCGATCCGGAGCTGGACGATCATCGGGGCGCGGTTGGCGGGCCACGCGCCGGTCCAAAGCTGTTGCATGACGTCGATCGATTCGGTGCTCAGCCCGTTGCAGAACAGGCCGTACCAGGTGTGGGTCGTTTCCTGCTTCTCGCTCCAGTAGAACACGAACGAGCCGAGGCAATGCGTTCGGTCGGCCTGGATCACGTTCCGGTAACGCGCGCCGATGACTCTCGCCTTTTCGCTGCTGGTCTGCTCGATGGGCGCTCGCCATTTCGTCCTGGGCACTTCCCAATGGCCGGTCGGCCCCCATTCGCTGACGACGTACGGTTTGGGCCAGTGCCGACCGGCCAATTCGCACGCCCTCTGGATGTCGCCGTAGGCGTTGATGCCCAGCAAGTCCATGTCCGTGCACGCGGCGGCAATCTCCTGGATCTTGCGTTCGAAACGGCCCGTGCCCACGACGGTCATTACGGGATGATGCGGGTCGAGTTGCTTGATGGCGACGGCAAGATCGTTCAGCCGCGTCCAAATGCGCAGGTTGTAGGATTTGTTCCCGGGGATGTGGTCGAGTTCGTTGCCCACCGCCCAGAACATGACCGCAGGATGATCTTTCAGCTCGCGGACGATCGCAAGCACCTTTTCCTTCTGATCAGAAACTTGCTCTTCATCGTTCCAGTCGAGTTGATTGCGCTCGCCGCGAACGGGAAGGTTCGCCATGACGGCAAGTCGCGCTGCTTGCGCCGCGTCCAGAGCCGGCCGGGAGGCATTCACACGGACCGCATTGCCGCCGCGAACCTTCAACACGTCGAAGCGGTTCGGCGCGACCGCGCCTTGGATGGAAAACGGTTCGCCGTCGCGAAGCAGACGCCAACCATCCGGGGTTGATTTGACCTGCCAATGGACCGGCTCGGCGCCGGCCTGGCGGGCGTTGACGGCAGCCAAGATACCCATGAACAACGTCAAGCTGGTCCAACGATTTCCGGTCATCCTGTACTCCTGGTTCTTTGGTCCTGGTGATTGCCCGTTACGAGCGAGTCATGACGCGAGTTTTTCGCGGGGCCAGAGGTCCCGAGTGTCGCGGAAGCAGGCAAAAGGCCGAGGAAGTTACGGTGGGCCATCGTTCGCCAGGGGAATCCAAACCGTCATTTCGCTTGGACCTCGATTCGCCCAGGCGTAGTAAGGGATCAGCCTCAGCGGAACACGTGTCATGGAACTGGCCGGCAGCGGGCGATAGAGGCTGGTTGGTGGCGGCGAAGAGGAAAGTGCCACGCCTTCCATCTCCAGCAGCGTCACGCCTCGCAACAGGCCCGCGTCGTGCCGCACCCGCCAGGACGGTTGACGCGGCAGACGCACGTCGTCGAGTTTCGTACCGACGGGCAGATCGACCGATTCCAGACAGTAGACGACGGGACCGCGCATCACGGCGGCGTGGTTGCGGGTTTCTTCCACCAGCGGATGGGCTTCGACAAGCACGGGTTCCATCGGCAAGTCGAGTTGGACAACGTCGCCGGCAGCCCAGCGCCGCCGCAATGCAACGTAAGAGAGCGGCTGGATATCGATCCCTGCGGTTTGCCCGTTGATCTGGATGGCCGCGCCTTTCGCCCAGCCGGGAATGCGGAGCATCAAGGCGAGCTCTTTGGCCGGGGCTTTTTCGACTTTGATCGTCACGCGGCCCTCCCACGGATACCGCGTCTCTTGGATGAGGCGGATCTCGCCGCCGCCGGGCAGGCGGCTGTCGAGCACACTGCCGCCGTACAGGTGAACCCACACGGCATCCCTGCCGACGCCATAGGCCCAGCCGCTCAGTTCGGCCAGCGTGCGGGCGACGTTGGGCGGGCAGCAGAAGCAATGGACGGGCGACGCGGACGTCGTGTCGGGCCAGCGGGCTGCCGAGTCGTTGCTCAGCAGAGGCTGGCCGTCGCTGCGCCGCAGGGGATTGGTGTAGAAATAGTCGCGGCCATCGATGCCGATCCCGGAAAGCATGCTGTTGTACAGCACCCGTTCCATCACTTCGGCGTACTTCGCTTCGCCGGTCAAGGCCAGCATCCGCCAGTTCCACATGGCGTTGGCGATGTTGGCGCAGGTTTCGTTGTAGGCCGTGCCATTGGGCAGTTGGTACGGGGCGCCGAACGCCTCGTGCACCGAATCGCGGGGCCAACGCTGCAGCAGCCGGCGGTCAGCCTCGCCCGTGTGCAGAGCGGCCGTGCCGCCGGTGATATACATCTTTCGCTCGGTGACGTCGGTCCACAGCCGCGAGAGGGCGTCCAGCAGAGCCTGTTCGCCTGTTTCCGCAAAGACGTCGGCCGCGCCGCACCAGAGATATGCGGCGGTCACCGCATGCCCGACCGCCTCCTGTTCCCGGCGCAGCGGCACCTTCGCCTGGTTCTGGTCGCTGCCGCCAGGGGCCGAACCGCGCATGTCGACAAACGTCCCCGCCAGCCGCAGATACTCGGGATCGCCCGTCGTGCGATAGAGCTCGGCCGCGCCCATGATGTTCGACGGGTTGAAGCCGAAATGCGCCAGTTCCTTGGGCCTCGTCAAGAAGACCCCGGCGAGATAGTCGCCCAGCTTGCGGGCGACGTTCAGGAGGTTGTCCTTGCCGGTCGCCCGGTGATGGACGCAGGCCGCGGTGAGCAGGTGGCCCATGTTGTACAGCTCATGGTGCTTCAGGTCCTTCCAGCGGCCAAGATCGGTAAGCTGGATCTGCGTCGAGATGTAGCCGTCTGGGGCCTGGGCCTGGGCGATCACATCGATCCAGTGGTCTATCTTCCGGTCCAGTTCCCGATCGCCCGTGACCGCATACACGGCCGCGGCGGCCTCGATCAGCTTGTAACAGTCGCCGTCGCTCCAGTGGTTGCCGAAGAACTTGCCTTCGGCCCGGCCCGCGGCGATCCGCAGATTCTGGAAATTCGCCGAGTTGTCGGGCTTCTCCATGACCTCAAACATCGTGGGGATCGTCACCTGCCGGCACAACTCAAAACGTTCGCGCCAGAAACCGTCGGTCCAGCGGGCGGCGCCCAGATCGGGATTCTGGAACTTGACGTGAGGGCTGGCGGAGGTATTCACGACGGCGCGAACGCCGGGAGAAGCGTCGCCGGCACCAGCGGCCGTCGTCGCGCGTGGTTCCGTCGACGCTGGATCGGCGGCCGGCGCGGACGTGGCCAGCAGGCTGGCGATGAGAATGCACAGAAAGACATGCTTGGGTTTCATCGCGCGTTCCTTCGAATGGGCGTGATTGGAATCATCGGCGGGTCGGGCAGGAGGTCCGCCCGGTCAGGGTCGAAGTGGGGGTTCGGCACCGGCATTTGGGCCCCAATCGACTGGCGCCACCGCTGCAAACGGCCGCGCAGGTCCTTGACCAGTCCAGGACGTTCCGCCGCAAGGTTCTGGGTTTCGCCGAGGTCGCATGCCAGATCGTACAGCTCCACGCGGTCGTCTTCAAAGAACTCGATGAGCTTGAGGTTATCCTTGCGGATCGCGCCGCCGGGCCAGCGGGACCACATCGAGGTCGGGAAGTGCCAGAAGAGGCTGTCCCGCTGGATGCCGCCGGTCTGGCAGAGGAGCTGAACGAGGCTGACGCCGTCAATGCTCTGGCCGGCCGGCGGGGCGGCGCCGGTGATCTCCAGGATGGTCGCAAACAGATCGGGGCTCGTGACCGGCACCCGGCATGCGCTCGCCGGCGCGATCTTTCCCGGCCAGCGAACGATGAGCGGAATGCGGATGCCGCCTTCGTAGAGATCCCCCTTTTGCGAGCGGAGCGGCAGGTTGCTCGTGGCCAGCGGCGTGGGGGGCGTCAGATGCAGATCGGAGATCAAGCCGCCGTTGTCCGAGGTGAAGATGACCATGGTCTTTTCGGCAAGGCCGAGCCGCTCGACTTCCAGCAGCACCTGGGCCAGCGACTCGTCGCCCATCTCGGTCATCGCCGCGTACGTCGGATGAATGTCGCTCACGCCGGTTCGGGCGGCCTTGGCCTGATATTTGGCGATCAACTCCGGGCGAGCGGCGAGCGGCGCGTGCACCGCGTGGTGGTTCAGGAACAACAGAAACGGCTGATCGCGATGCTCGCGAAGAAATCGCAGGGTCTGAGCGGTGAACTTGCCGACCTGCTTCTGCGAGCTGCGGGCCGCCAATGCGGCCAGGTCCGGATCGTCGAGCTTTTCCGCGACCGGCAAGAGGCCCTCTTCGACAGGCGTCCGGCCGACGTGCCACTTGCCGATCGAACCGCACGCGTACCCTCGACGGCTTAAGATCTCACCGATTGTCTGGAGCGACTCGGGCAACTCGCGCTTCAGCGGCGGAGAGGTCAGCCGGGCATAGGGCCGGTCGCGCAACTGGA
The DNA here is from genome assembly GCA_040766885.1 of Thermoguttaceae bacterium. GTDB lineage: Bacteria > Planctomycetota > Planctomycetia > Pirellulales > Thermoguttaceae > JAXGPP01. The sequence continues at coordinate 24,575 of JAXGPP010000036.1, forward strand.
TGACCTCGTACATACCGATCCGCCCGGGGTATTGACCGGTCAGCAGACTGGCCCGCGTCGGCGAGCAGACGGGAGCGGCGGCGTACGCGTCGGTGAACCGCATCCCTTCGCGGGCCAGGCGATCGGCCGCCGGCATGTCGATGAACCGGCCGCCGTAACATCCCGCGTCCCGCCAACCCAGATCGTCCATCAGAAAGACGAGGACGTTGGGGCTGCTGCCGCCCTTGCGGTGGGCCGTTGGGCCGCTTGGCAAAAATTTCCGAGGCGAATAGACGCGCACCGCAGCCAGGGCAGAAAGGTCGCCGGTCAGTTCCAGCGTGTGCGGCCCGTCGGCCAGCCCGTGGGCAAGCGTGACGGCATTTTCGAAGCCGGGCTTCGGTACGGCAGGCTGCCACTGGTCGAGATAGCGAGGCAGCACACTCCAGCGGACCGTGAACTTCGGAGGAACCGGCTTCACTTTGGCCAGGCCAAGGGCATAGCTCACGTCCCAGTCCTCGGGATCGATCACTACACGGCCCGACTGCGAGACGAATCGCGCATCGCTTCGGCCGGAGCCGTCAAGACCTGTCTTGGAGCCGCTGAGCGTGAAGGTGAAGAGATCTTCCTTCACAGGGTCACGATCGACGATCATGGTCCAGTCTTCGACCAGGAGTGGTTTCTCGGAACTCAGGTCCGCCACCACGGGCCACGAGCCGCCCGGCTTCGGCAAGGCGCGGGTGAAGCAGTGCAGTTCCGGATGTTCCGAAGGAGTCTTGCCGTCGATCGAGGCGACGATGGGCCGCGCGGAGGCCCGACCGGCGATCAGGTCGACGCGGCTGCCGTCGAACTGGAGCTTCAGCGTGCCGGACGTGATGTCGAGGTCTTTGCCAACCTCCAACGTGCGAACGTAGTCGCAGTTCATCGGGTCGATCGCCGGTTCGTCGCGTTTCACCAGCGCGGCCTTCACGAAAGCGGCCATCACACGGCAGCCCTCTTCATTCAAATGCACGCCGTCACGCAACAGGGCGGGGGCCTCCAGGCCGCGCTCCGTAAGATAGCGTTTCCAGAGGTTCCGCTGATCCACGTAACCGCACCCGTAGCGGCGGATCACGGCCGGCAGGTGCTTGTAATTCATGAAGCTGTTCCAGTCCTTAGTCGTGACCTTGGCCGGGTCGGTCTCCTCGTGGCGCCAATCGGCATTGGCATTGACGTGGTCGGTCTGGATCAGGATCTCCGCCGTGGTCCGCTCGCGGGTGCGTCGGATGATGTCCTCATAACAGTCGTGCGCGCCGAAGACATGAAAGATGAGCAGGTCGGGCTGGAAGGGATAGAGATCAGTTTCGGCGGTCTTCACCAGCCGCTGGGAGGCGAAGCCACCCAGGGCGCGATTCTCGATGATCAGGTTGGCGTGTGGAAAGCGGGCCTTGAGATCCGCGGCGACCTGTTTCCACCAGTCCTGCACGGTGATGCTTTGGCCATAGAAAAGGATGCGGACCGTGTTGCGATGCTCCGGCGTGCTGGTGGCCAGGAGCGTCATCGTCCGCTGGATGCCGCGGCCCAGTTGCGCCGGGTCGCCGAGATAGCTGGGCGGTGTTTGACCTTCGGCCGCCGAGATGAGCAGGCAAAAAATCGTGGTGAGCAGAAAGCGGGTTCTCATGTGACGTGGCCTCAGAAAGTAGCCCCTCGTTGTGGAGGACGTGGGCTTCGCAAAGCGGCAAGGAGGGTGGAACGGGGGCGGCAGGGTGAGCGTGACGGCATGTTTGGCGGCTCCTCAGTCATGTCAGGGAGAGAGCCTCTCGGGCCGGAAGGCCCGCGTTGGTAATGTCAGCCAGTACGAGACAAATCCCACGTTCTCTTCACTATTTCGCGGCTGTGCGACGTCCGCCAGCCACCCAATCAAACCCAATTCTCCGACATCCGCCCGGCTGTTCTCACGGCTGCCAAGCCTCCAGCGGCCATGGAACACACCTTCCGGCAGTCTTGACGACCGGCATTGGCGCTCCACACTGCTGGAGAATCTGCGTCAGTTCGGTGGCCATTTCTCGCACGCGCTTGGGCTGCTGCGTGGCAAAGTTGTGCTCTTCGCCGAGATCACGAGCCAGGTCAAACAGTTCGAAACGCTGATCGGCGTGGTAGTAGATCAGTTTCCAGTCGCCGCGACGCAGCGTGCTCGACGGTCCCATGCCGGGGCCTTCGACAGGGCTGGAAGAAAGTGGACCCCAGAAGTTCGGGAAGTGCCAGACGAGCGGCCGATCAAAACCGGTGTCGGCTTGGCCGCGGAGGAGCCGACCGAGGTCGAGGCCGTCGGTGTCCGGCACGCGAGCCCGGGCAGCCTTCAGGAGCGTCGGAAACCAGTCGTAAATCATCACCGGCGTGGCGTTCACCGACGCCGGCGCAGCCACACCCGGCCAGCGGACCAGCAGCGGCACGCGGATCCCGCCTTCGTGATGCGAGCCTTTGCCGCTGCTGAGCGGCGTGTTGTGCGTGTGTGGTGGCGCCATGCTGCGGTAGGCGTGGCTGACGCCGCCGTTGTCCGAAGTGAAAACGATGATCGTGTTGTCGGCCACGCCAAGCTCATCCAGCAGCGCGAGCAGGTCACCCACGCTCTTGTCCATCCCCTCGATCAGCGAGGCGTAGGCGGTTTCGGTGTCGTCCAGTCCGGCCTGACGATACCCAGGGGCAAACCGTTCATCCGGCTCGATCGGCGTGTGGGGGGCATAATGCGCAAAGTAGCAGAAGAAAGGCTGCTCCGAGGTGACGGCTTCGCGAATCGCACGCTTCGCTTCCAGCGTCAATGCTTCGGTGAGATGGATGTCCTGGCCAAAGTACCGATCGAGATCCCACGCCCGCCAGGGGCCGTTGGGGTGGGCCTTGGCGCCGAAGTTCTGCTCGCCGTAGTAGCTCCCGCAGCCTCCGGCGTCGCGTCCGCCGATGCGAATGTCGAAGCCGAACGCCTTCGGATCGGCTCCGGGAGTGCCGCGGGCGCCAAGGTGCCCCTTGCCGAAATGCATCGTGCGGTATCCAGCCTGCTTGAGCCGTGCTGGCAGCGTTGGCAGACTGACCGCGTGCGCCAGCCCCGGCGCAGGTTGCAGGCCGTTCCAGTTCCACGCCGCATGGGTCAACGACGGGTGCGACAGGTCGGACGAGGGCTCGTCGCCGCTGAGATACGTCCACTGCGTCACGCCATGCCGGGCTTCGTTCTGGCCTGTCAGGAGACTGACTCGCGATGGAGAGCAGACCGCACACGAATAGGCCTGGGTGAACTTCATCCCCTCACGAGCCAATCGCTCCAGCGCGGGCGTGCGAAACCGGTCGTTCCACGCCGTTCGGCCCGGCCCGAATGGCACGCTTGTGTCCTGCCATCCCATGTCATCGGCCAGGATGAAAAGAATGTTGGGCCGAACGTCATCGCCCGCACGTACGACACCGGCGCTGAGCAAGGTTCCTGTGACGACAGAGAGAAGCAGCGTCTTCATTGTTACCCCTCGGCCTTCAGTCGATCAACGAAGTACTCCGTCGCCGTCTTGTACGGGCCGGTTGGCTTTACCGGATAAGCGATGATGATCTCGATGTCGGGGCATCGCTCAATGATGTCCTTCAGATCTCCCCGCTGGAGCGACGCCGTGCCGATGACCGTCATCGCGGGATGATGGGGATCGACCTCGTGGATCAGCTTGGCGATGTCATTGACGGCATTCCACACGCGCAGGTTGGAGTAGGTATTGGATACCTCATTACCGTGCGAAAGCTCGTTCCCCACGCCCCAGATCAGCGTCGCCGGATTGTCCTTGTGACGCAGCACGATGGCTTTCATTGCCTCGAATTGCCGCTCGACGGCCGCTTCATCGTCGTAGTCGAAGCCCAGACGCTGGGACTGAAGCGGCAGTCCGATCGTGACCGTCAGGCCGAGCTGGTCGGCCGCCTCGACCAGCTTGTCGAGATGATCGCCGCCGACACGGATCGAGTTTCCTCCTCGCGCGACAACGCCGGATAGCGGGCAGGCGCTGTTGTCCGGCTTCGTCCAATAGACCGCGCCTTGGACGTAATACGGCTGGCCGCCGCGCCGGAGTTGATAGCCCTCGGCGGTGCGATGGACTTCGACTTTGACCGGTCCCTCGGCAATGGCGTCGGCGCCGATCCCGCAACAAGCGGCTGCGAGTGCGAGGCAATGGAAAATCGAGTGTAAACGTGACTGCATTGTGATGAAGCCCTTCACAATGTTGTTGACAGACTCAATAGCCCCCCGAGCCGATGGCGCCGTCACCGGCTGCGACGCTTCGACCTTCCTGCTCTGCGGCCTGGCGACGGCGATATTCGTCCAGCATGGCCGCCGTTGCCGTCGCGCCGCAGCGCGTGGCGCCCAGATCGCGGACCTTGATCAGGCCGTCCAAATCGCGCACGCCGCCGGCCGCTTTGACCTGCACGTTCGAGGAACAGCTAGCCCGCATCAGGGCCAAGTCATGCTCCGTGGCGCCGCGGTAGCTGTACTTGCCGTCCGGTCCTTTGACGAATCCGTAACCACTCGATGTCTTAACCCAATCAGCGCCGGCTCGCTCGCAGATCTCGCAGAGCTTGCGCTTGAAATCGTCGCTGCTCAGTCCCGCGCCGCCCTCGGTGAGATAGTCGTTCTCGAAGATCACCTTCACCTTGGCGTCGTGCCCATGCGCCTCGTCGCAGACGGCTTTGACATCCTGTTCGACGTACTCCCAATCGCCGCTGAGCGCCTTGCCGATATTGATCACCATGTCGATCTCGGCGGCACCGTCGCGGCACGCCAGTTCCGTCTCGTAGCGTTTCGATTCCGTGCAGGAATTGCCGTGCGGAAAGCCGATCACGGCTCCGACCAGCACGCCCGTCCCTTGCAGCAACTCCGCGGCCCGCTTGACGGCGTAGGGCTTGATGCACACGGAAGCCACACCGTATTGGCCCGCCAGCTTGCAGCCGTCGTCCAATTCTCGGTCCGTCATCGTCGGATGCAGTAACGAGTGATCGATCATCTTGGCCAGTTCTTCGTAGCTGTACTTCATGGAGATTCTCCTGGATCAAAGTGCTGCTTGAAATACTCCGGCAGGAAGACCGCGTCCTGAAGCGCCGGCGTGCGGGAGGAACTCTCGTTGCCGAACATGCGCGTCTGCTCCGGCCGCCGCCCGCTCAGGAAGGACACCCCTGACGGGCTGCATACGGGATATTAGCAGTACGCCCGGTCGAACCGCACGGCACGGGCCGCCAGCCGGTCCACGTTCGGTGTCTTGACAAGCTCCTGGCTGCAGCACGGAAGGCTGCGGTTCAAATCGTCGGCGATGATGAACAAGACATTGAGACGTTTGACCGGCTCGGCAGCGGAAAGCGATACGCCGAGCAAGCCAGCCACAAAGGCGGCGAAGGCAATTCGTGTCGATTTCACGAGACTTGGTCGCCAATGCTCGAGATCGTGGGCGGGTAATGAGCGGACCCGACTGTCAAATCGGCGGCAATTCCCAACCCTTCCTGCGCGGCCGGTCCAACAGGGCGTTGGCTTCCTCGTCACCGGGGAAGATCTCCTTCTCGGGATCCCATTTCAGTCGGCGGCCCAGTTGCCGCGTGATCACCAGCAACTGGCAGAGCGACGCGGTGCGGTGGCCGATCTCGACGTCGGCGTTGGGTTTCTCGCGCGTGCGGATACAGTCGAACCAGTTCTCGACGTGACCCTTGGCAACCCAGCCGTCGCCTTCCCATTTCTCGGCCAACTTGGGATCGGGCGGGTTCTTGATGAAATCCGGTGGATTGGTCGTGAATTCGTTGCGGTTGATCTCGATCTTGCAGTCCTCGCCGACGAAGATGGCGCCCAACTGCGGCCCGCGGCGGGGCTCCTCATCCGGAAAGCTCAACCGCACCTCCACGCCGTTGGCGTAACGGAAACGGATCCGAGCGGTCGAGCCCTCCTCGACCGGCCACAGTTCCACCGGACCGGTTTCCTCCATGCCCAAGGCATATTGCACCATGTCGAAGGCGTGAGAGCCCAGTCCAGTGAGTTGGGAATTGGAGTATTCGATCCAGTTGCCCCACCAGCCACCCACACCGTCGGTCCAGTGCGCGAAGAGCTTCCGATTGAAGGGACGCTCGGGAGCCTGGCCTTGCCAAAGATCCCAATCAACGCCAGCCGGAACCGGTTCGGCCGGTAAACCTCCTGCCGGATACGGGATCGGCCCTTTGAAGTTCACGCACTCAACCGCCCGGATCTTGCCGATGCCGCCGTCGCGCACGAACTCGCAGGCAAAGCGGTTCATTTCCATGGTGCGCTGCTGCGTGCCGTGTTGCACCACGCGTCCATATTTGCGAGCAGCTTGCACCAACGCCCGACCTTCGCGGATATACAGCGACAGCGGCTTTTCGCAATAGACGTCTTTCCCGGCTTGGCAAGCCAGAATGCTGGCCAGCACATGGTGGTGGTCGCAGGCAGCGACGATCACTGCATCCAGGTCGGGCTGCTCGATCAGCTTGCGATAGTCCTGATGAATTGTCCAATCGGCATGATGCTTCGCGGTAATCGCGGCCGTCTTACGAGAGTCAGCGTCACAGACAGCCGCCACACGGCCCGCTGCGGGAACATTAAGAATCAGTTGGTCGCCCCGAACGCCCATCCCGATGATGCCCACCACGATCTGCTCGTTGGCGCCTGCTTCATTCGCCGATCCCAGCACATGGCGTGGCACGAATGCGGGCAGGGCAAAGAACGACGTGACGGCGAACGCGCATTGCTTGAGAAACCGGCGTCTTGTCGTTCGGGATTTGATCTGGATGGACATGCAAACACACTCCCAAATACGCTCCAGGCGGGACGTCGATCGTGCACGGCCACGCGAGCCGCGCCCCATGCCTTACCGGGCCGAGGTTTCCACGGTATGATACAGTGGCTTAGCCACAGGTGCTGATATCATGCCGTGGCTTAGCCACCGTGTCAATAGTTCGGAATGGAGTGGTCTCATGGATACGCAACTCGTCCGCAGCCCGGTCTACCAGCAGCTTAACCAGCGACTCCGCTCGGTTCTGGCCAAGGATTTTCAGTGCGGGGATCGATTTCTTACGGAGCGGGAGATCGCCGAACGGTTTCAGGTCAGCCGGACAACGGCCAACAAAGCCCTGGCAAGCCTTGTGTCGGAGGGATTCCTGGAGTTTCGCAAGGGGCTCGGCACGTTCGTCCGACGCGACGTCATCGATTACGACGTTCGTTCCCTGGTGAGCTTCACGGAAAAGGCCACTGCCGCCGGCAAGGTGCCCCGCACCGAGTTGCTGACATTCGGCAAAAGACCCGCGGCGGAAGCGGGTGATTCGGTCTCGACCGCCCTGGACGTCGGGGGCAATGATGTGCTGTGGGAAATGGAGCGTATACGTTTCGCTAATGAGACGCCCGTGATTCTGGAGTTTCGTTTTGTCATCGAAGCTCTCTGTCCAAAGCTGACTCGATCAGAGGCTGAAGGGTCGCTCTATCGGGCCTGGACGGAGTCGCACGGCTTGAAGATTGCCGGTGCCGACGAGGTCATTCGAGCCGTCAAACTCACCGCGGCGGAGTCGCATCACCTGCGGACCACCGCGAGGTCGCCGGCACTCGAAGTTGTATCAGTCGGACTCCTGGAAAACGACGCGCCGCTGTGGTGGGAACGCACCCTATATCGAGGTGACCAATATGAATTCTACAGCCGCCTCGGCCCGATTCAATCGGCAACACCGGCGCGGGGCCGATTGCGATGACTCTCCTCTGCTAACCAGCGATCGGGCAGCAGGGCGTTGAGTTCGGCCACGAGGGCCGGATCGAGCTGCGAGTCGGCGCGCCGCCGTTCGATGAGCGGACGAGGATGGTCCTTGAGGATGCTGAGACAGTCCAGCGGGCTGTCCAGCAGTTCCAGACGCGGACGGGCGCCGGGCAGTTCGACTTGACCGCAGGCGTCCCGCAGCACCGGCAGCAGGGATTCATGTTGGCGGATCTTCGGCAGACGGCGGTAGATGTCTTCCAGGTAGAACTAGGGGTGGACCCGATTGGCCTTCGCCGCGCAGACCAGCGAGTACAAGATGGCTCCCGTCCGCCCGCCGCCGTCGCTTCCAAAGAAGAGCCAGTTGTTCCTGCCCACGGCGATGGGACGCAGCGCCCGCTCGCTGCGGGTGTTGTCGATCAACAGCCAGCCGTGGTCGCAGTAACGGACGAAGGCCTCCCACTGGTTCAATGCGTACCCGCCCGCCGTGGCAAGCTCGGCCTGCAGATTGCCGGCATACCCGTCCAGAAATCGGCGTGGCGCCTCGCCGTCGCCGCTGCGGGTGTACTCGTAGACCAGATAGGGGCAGACCTCCCGCTACCCACCGTAGACCCAGACGGTTCCCTTCTGAGCCTGCCCCGACCCCGGCTCCAGGACCCGGACACCGGTGGCGTCCGTGCCGAGCAGCTTTCCTCCCAGCACGCGGCTGGCCATCCAACTGTAGAGGATTACGGCCGTCATACCTCAGCAACAGCTTGCGCTGGACGGTTCGCGGCACACCGCCGACGCGATCGGCGATCTCACTGGGGGCGTAGCCCTCGAGTTTCAGGGCGGCGATCTGCCTCAACAGGGGATCGTCGAGCCGGTCGAGCAGCGCGGCGGAATCCAGCGCGCCTTGGTGGCCCTTGCGGAATGCATCCTCTGCTTCCGCGTCCTGACCTCGGAGGTTTCGCTCGAGCCGTTTCTCGAGTTTGGATTCCGTGCCGGCGAACGGGTGCACACTGCGCCAGAGACCATTCCGGTGGCGCAACCGCCCACGAGAACGGCCAAAGAAACCGGCATCCCTGCATCGCGGACGGTCGTCTGGCGCCAGCCCAGCGCGCTTCGCCTGCAGCCAATCGGGCTGTTTCTCGGCTGGTTCGCGCCCTGAGCACGCGCGAGGTGACTCAGACTAATTGACTAACTGCGGAAACCCCTCTGGTCGGCACCCATGCTAGGGGAATGCTCGGCGCAAACCGGGCGGCCGTATGATGTTCGGGAAGCGTGTGTACGGCTTCTTGTGGTTCGACCGGCAAACGGTAAGACTTCCCGTAATGCATGGTCGTGGCCAGCGGTGCCGGGGTGGTTGCCCCAACTTACCGGACCGTGTGGCTTCGGCTTCGCCATTTGCCAGTTCGCAAGACCCTGAGGAAACACTCTGATGTCGACGATCGACGGCCGCCGGGAAATCCTCACCGCCCTGGTGGACCAGTTGCCCTTTTACCCGTTCACCGGGGCGTGGGCGTTTCTTACCGGCCACGACGACGTCCGCTGCCCGCCGGCCGATCCGCGGGCTGCCCTGGCCGCACTCCGCGAGCGGTTTGCCGACGAGGCGATCCGCCGCGCCGGTGTGGCCCAGTGCGATGGCCAGGGCGAGCTTGCATTCACCGCCCCACTGGCCGCGACGGAAGGACCGATCGTTGTTCTCCGCGATCGCGACCGCGGCAGGGTGCTCGACGTGTTGAGCCCCGGCACGGCAGCGCCCCAGACGCTCGCAGCGGAAGCCTCCGCCGGGCCGGCGGATCACCGCGGCGAGCTGCCGCTCTTTACTGCCCTGGCCGGCCAACTGGTGCGGCTGGGGACGCGCGCCCGGCAGCACACGGTGCTTGTGGCGATGACCATCGACGACGTCGCCGTGCTGCGGGCATGCGGCCTGCCGGCGACACTCGTGACCGGACTGGACCGTCTGTTGACCGCCGATGTCGCACGGCTCTGCCGGGAATTCGCCCTCGAGCGGCAGCCGAGTGCCCGCCACGAGGAACTGGAGATCGAATATCCAGAGCCGTGTGCCGCGGAGGATGACTGTCTGCCCACCGCGCCGGCAGACCAGCCCGGTCCCGCGGAATCACCCGCAGGCGACCCGACCGGCGATGAACCAGACAACGATGAACCAGACAACGATGAACCAGACAACGATGAACCAGACAACGATGAACCGGCGGAGGCTCACGGCGACCCGGCCGGCGACCTGCCGGACCGTCCCGCGGATCGGGCGGAGGTCGAAACGCCATTGGCCAAGCAACTGGTGTTCGTCGCCTGGTCGCCCGCGGCGCTCGATGGGGAGCGGCCGGCGGGCTTCGCCGCCGTGACCCGGCATTTCCGCGAGCTGGACGACTACATGGGCCTGGACCGATCGGCCATCCAGTTCTGGCAGCCGACGGCCGCCAGCTTGGACCGCATCCGGTTCTTCGCTCATCGCGAGGAAGTCGCTGCGGTGCGCGAGGCGTTGCTCGATTCGCTCTATGAAGACACGTGGCTGCTGGAATCGACCGATCCGGAGACAGAAACCGAAGACGCCTCCGCCCCGGACGACCTGCCGGCGGCCTACTGGGCGCTGCGCGAGGCGCTACGGGGCGACCGCCGGGATCACAGTACTCAGGCGGTCCGCCAGGCGGCCGAGCGCCTGCAGCGGCTGCTCCAGGCGGAGCTCATCGGCCCCATGATGACCGAAGCGGCGAACTCGCCGACCGCCAGCGAGCAGGCGCTGGGGGTCGTGACCGCTCTGCTGGCCGAGCTGTTTATCATGGATGCCGTCGGCGTCCAGGCGCGGCTGGCGGAATGGCAACACGCGGCGGGCCCGATCGACGGGCAGGATCCGCTCGCGCGTCACGTCCAGCAGCTCATCAGCGTGGCCGATAGTCTGAACAAGTTTTTCCGGGAGATGCAGCGATGCCGGGAGTCGAGCGCGCACGCGATGGTGTTGCCACAGGTGTCGCCCGCGGTGCAGCGTGCCTTGCCCACCTTAGGCTGAATCCGGCCGATCTGGCAGCGCTTGCGCGACAGGGCTTCGTGACCGCCGAGCGGCGCGGGCGGCGGACGTACTACAAGCTCCGCTTTCGGCGCGGCGGCCGGCAGCAGGTGCGCTACCTCGGCAGCGATCCAGCCCGGGCGGTCGCCGTCGAGCGGGCACTCGATCAACTCCAGCAGGGGCGCCGCCATGAACTCGAGCTGACCCGCCTGACCGCGGCGGCCCGGCGCACGATGCGCGAGTCGAAACAGACCCTCGACCCCTTGCTGGAGGCCGAGGGGCTGCGGTTCCATGGCTACGCGATCCGCCGCCCCCGACGCGAGCGATCGGTGGAACTTCAGATTGATAGTCGAGCGCGGGCGACGCGCCACCGAGCGGAGCCTGGTCCGGAGCCCGGCTCCAGGGAAAACGGCTTGCAGGAGTTGCGTGATCAACCTGAACACCAATAACCAGGCAACATCTGCCCCGCGGGGGGCGAAGTGCGTGTGATTTGTTTCCATCCTATTGAAGGCCCGTTCCCACGGGAGAGAGGAATGTCATGGACGATCTGCGTTCACAGAACGATGCACGATTGACTGGGGAGACGACGATGGACGATCAGCCGTCGCTGTCGGACCGGCCGACGATCGACGCTGCCGCCGCCGGCGCAGTGGAGATTAACGCCGCCGCTGCCGGGCCCAACGCCGAGGCGCCCCCGGATCGCGAGGCGCGACTCGCGAAAGTGCGGCAGTACCAGGGTGCGGCACTCAAGAAGCGCGACCCACTGGCGGCGGCAGTGGCCACGGTGAACGCGGGCCAGATGGCGCTGGCGGTGGAACTCGACGAGTGCATACTCCAGGGATTTGCTGCCCTGCCGCGTTCGCCGGAGCGGATCGAGAAGCTGCTGCCCGGCGTCCAGACCTACCTGCAGCTCACCCGGCAAGTCGCGCGGCTCGCCCAGGTCGAATTCCAGGCGACGGAGTCCCGCCGGGCCAGGCGAGCGCGCCAGGCCAGCTCCGCCGACCGGCCCGCCAGGCCGCGCTGAGCTGCCGGTCGCGTGAACGGAACGAAGGAGTGGCTCCGTCTGGCCACTGGCGGGCACTCCGTTCGGTGATGTGTCGCTGTAACCAGGCCGCCCCGCCCGCCGATCCAGCGGGCGGGCGGGGCGAGTTGTGCGACTGGTTCGCTGACGCGATCCCGTCGCCCCCGGTGGTGACATACCCCGAATTCGCGACACGCCCGGGCTTGGCCTGTTCGCTCAGTGAAGCTCGGGTGGCCTAGCAAGCCTGACCGACAGTGCCGCCCTGCTGACAATCGGCAAGTGTTTTGTGTTGCCACGTATAACGGTTATGTTATCGGCTCTTGCGGGATTTACTGGTTCTTCCTTTTCGTCTTCCGTTTAGGCTCGGCCGCCGCGGCCGTTTCATCTTCCTTCAGCGTGATGCGCGTGCTGAGCGTTTCATCGAGCTGCGCGCGAAGCCGGTTGAGCGAATCCGCGTAAGCGGGATCGGCGGCCATGTTTTCTTGTTCGATCAGCAGCGCGCCCTCCCGCGTTGCGCTGACTGCGGACCGGTAGTCGTAAAGTTCCTCGGCAATGGTCTCGCGTGAAGGCCATGCCACCCAGCGGGTGTAACGCTCGGTCTCCGTGCGCAGCGAATAGCCCATGGCCTCGAAGCCAGCCGGTTTCCACGGCCGCGTGAACTGGCTCAGGGCCGCGTCGCGACCAGGGGCGATGGGATCGAGGAGAACCGGCACGAAGCTGCGTCCGTCGAGATCGGCGGGCGGTGTCAGGCCAGCCAGCGAGGCGAGCGTGGGATAGATGTCCACGTACTCGATCAATGCTTGCGTGGGCGCGCCCGGCTTCGCCATACCGGGCGTGCGGACCATGAGTGGTACACGCGTGTCGCGTTCGAAGTTCGTCCCTTTGCACCAGCGATCCTTCTCGCCAAGCGACCAGCCATGGTCGCCCCAGAGCACAACGATGGTGTTCCGGTCCAAGCCAAGTCGGTCCAGCGTGTCCATGACCTTGCCGACCTGCGCGTCGACGTAGCTGACGCAGGCGTAGTAGCCGTGGCGCAACGTGCGGGCCTGCTCGACGGAGACATGCTCGTCTTTGGGCATGTCCTTGTAACCACCCAGTTCTTGATGGGTGTGATAGGCAATCTCCGGCGCGCCTCTGACCCGCGTTTGGCCGTCCTCGAGCGCGAACACCGCAGGATCGTAGAGATCCCAGTACTTCTTGGGCGCGTTGAACGGCAAGTGCGGTTTGAAGAAACCGACCGCCAGGAAGAACGGCTGCCCCTCTTGCTTCAGCCTCTCCAGCGTATCGACGGCAAGATTGGCCAGTTGGCCGTCGGGGTAGCCGTCGTCGGGTACATCGGCGGCCTCCCAGGCTGCTCCCTTGCGCCCACTGTCGCCGGTGAGGGCGTAGTTCTTCCAGCCCGGCCCCTCGCCGCGGAGCAACTCAGGGGCGGACCAGGAAGCCGGATCCAGCTCGCGCTCGTCGCCGCTGAAGATCTTCCCCAACGAAAGTGCCTGGTAGGCGTGGTTCTTGAAAAGCTGCGGCAAGGTCACCGCATCCGGCAGCGTGTTGCGGAACAGATTGCGGTTATGCCAGACCCGCGTGTTGTCGGGCAGCCGGCCCGTCAAGAGCGCAGTGCGGGCCGGGCCGCACACAGCCTGGTGCGTGTAGGCGCAATTGAAGATCCGCGAACTGCTCGCGAGGGAATCGATGTTCGGCGATTTCACCAGCGGGTCGCCGTAGCAGCCCAGCGACGTGCGCAGGTCGTCAATGGCGATGAAAAGCACGTTCGGTTTGCCGGCGGCCTGCGCTGTGTCGACCGCCCGCAGGGAAGCCAGCAGAGACAGCAGCAACAAAGCGACGACGAGTGAAGATCTCACTACTGGGCTCCTTGCTTGGCTTTCTTCTTTCCCTTCTTGGGCAGTTCGGCAGCCGGATCGTAATCCGGATTGGGCCGCATCATCTCCGCGCCGACCTGCTTGCGCCAGGCGTCCAGTTCGCCGCGCAGTTCGCTGACCAGCTCCGGTTTCGCGGCGGCCAGATTGGCGGTTTCGCTAAGGTCGTCGGACAGGTTGTAGAGCTCGACGCCTGCGGGATCGAACGTCTCGATCAACTTCCAGGGCCCGCGGCGGATCACACTCGACGGCACGCTGGACGGGTGTTCGTTGTAATGGGGGAAGTGCCAGAAGAGGGACGTCCGACCGAGAGACGCTTCGCCCCCGAGTAACGGTTGCAGGTTCAGCCCGTCGAGGTGCTGGCTTTGGCGCGGGGAAAACCCGGCGGCGGCGAGGCAGGTGGGATAGAGGTCCGTGCTGATGACCGGCTCGGCGATGATGGTGCCCGGGCTGGTGACGCCGGGCCATTTGATGAGCAGCGGCACGCGGATACCGCCTTCGTAATACGCCCCCTTGTTCGCCCGGAGCGGCGCATTGCTCGTGGCGTTGTAGAAGCCGCCGTTGTCGGAGGTAAAGATGACGACGGTGTTCTTCTCGAGGCCGACTTCCTTGAGGCTCTCCATCACACGGCCCACGCTTTCGTCCACGCTCTCGATCATGGCGGCATAGACGGGCTTCCCCTGGCGTTGGGCTTCCGGGACTTCTTCATACCTGGCGATCATCTCCGGCCTCGCCTGCAAGGGCGTATGGACGCCGTAGTGCGGGAAGTAGAGGAAGAACGGACGGTCGCGGTTGTCGCGGACGAATTTCACCGCCTCGTCGGTCAGGCGGTCGGTCAGGTACTCGCCCGGTTTGCCGTCGGCGAGGACGCTCCATGTCGCGCGCAGGTCCGTGGTGGGGATCTTCCAGTCTCCGTCGTAGGGAAAGAAGTAGTTGCCGGGCGCGCCGTGGCCGTTGCCGGCAATGTTCACGTCGAAGCCGTGATGCTCCGGCAGCGAAAACGGTTCGCTGCCGAGATGCCACTTGCCGATGCTCGCCGTGCAATAACCGGCTTCGCGCAATGCCTCGGCGAGCGTGAATTCCTCCAGCGGAAGGGCCCGGACGAATCGCCCGCTTTGCAGCCGCGCCTGCCGATTCCAGCGTCCCGACGGCAACCAATCAGTCAAGAGCAACCGCGCCGGGTATTTGCCGGTCAGTATCGCGGCGCGCGTGGGCGAACAGACGGCGCAGGCCGCGTAGGCATCGGTAAAACGCGCCCCTTCGCCTGCCAAGCGGTCGATGTGGGGCGTCTGGTAGAACGTGCTGCCTTGGCAGCCGAGGTCGCGCCAGCCCAAGTCGTCGATCAGGAACAGCACGATGTTGCGTCTGCCCGCGGGCGTGGACATGTCGGCGGCGTCAGACTCGGCCAGTGGGGACAACAGCAGAACGGCGATGTACACGAGGGTGGGTTTCACTGTCGTGGTCCTGTAATCTTGACTCGCTGGGTTGCGATTGTGCGAACGTGGCCAGCGGTGCGAGCAGCAGGGGGGTGACAAATGCGAGGGCGGGCTTGATGTTCATGCGTCGTTTCATGGCTGCGATCTGGCGTGTGAGGATTGATCACGAGGTCACTCCAACCCCGGCGCACGCAGTTCCCTGAGCGTCCTGCCGCTGAGCGGTGTGTCGGGGTGCAGGCCCATTGTGCGTTTGTTGCGCTGGCTGTCGCCGCTGGGTTGGCGAAAAACGGCCTGCCAGTTGATGGCGTGTTCGGGGAAGTCCCGGTTCATCTGCTCGGCGCGTTGCCAGTTCGCCATCACTTTCGCCTTGGCGCCGGCATCCTGGCCTTTGCTGGCTTCGAGCTTCTGCATTCCGGCGCGGGTATCGGCGACGAGCCTGGCGAAATCGAGGCCGCATTGGATGAAATTCAGACGCCGGCGGTATTTTTCGTCAGCACTGGCGAGTTTCTTTTCGGCGTCATCGAGATGCGCCTGTGCCTGGGCAAACAGCGCGGGCGTGTATTTCTTCGGCAGATCAAAGGCGCGGTGGCGGCTGGGCTCCGCGGCCACGAACTCCATGCGGGTGCGTTCCAGGAGTTGCCAGTAGGCTTTCACGTCGGCCGCTGCGGGGCCGAAGCCGCGCCGGTAGTAATCGTCCATCAGTGCCGCGACATCGGTTCGCGGATTCCACGCCAGATGCGCCAGCGTGTAGTAGTGCGGCCCCTGCGTGGCCCAGTGCAGCCAGAACAGATCGAAGTAGAGGCCCAGGCAATGCTTGTCAGCGGCAAAGCGGAAATCCTCGCCAGCCTGCGTCATTGCCACATCGGGCATGCCCCAGCTCAAGCCGGCGGGGCTGCCGAGATTGGGACGCCACATGAGGTGCTTCGCTTTCGCAGCCCAGCCGGCGTGCTGTTGCATGGGGAGTTTTCGTTCCCCGGGCGAGCGCATGTGAAAATTGGCCACGCTGGAGATGATTACCTTGTCGTCGGGCGCGATGCCGATGGGCGGATTGCGGGCGAGCCCGTAGGCATTGAGTTGCACAAACAACTCGCGGTCAGGGAAGTTTTCCTCGAGCATCCGCGCGAGCGTGTTGGCGAAGCGCACGTCGCGATCCGTCTGCGACATGCCCTGGAATTTCACGCCGCCGCCGAAGGTCCACTCGACCTTCTCGCCACCGGGATGATCCCACGCCAGGCAGTTCGCGCAGGTGCAGTGCCCGCTCGTGTAGCCGTCATTCGGCGAGACATTGATCACGCGCAGCAGCGGATTGCTCTTTACCAGCTCCGTCGTATCGTCGAGCCACTGCTTCCACACGGCGGGGTTCGACTGGCAAAGCTTCGTGTTGCGCGGGTTCGACGCGACCGCCTTGCGCGTGCCGTCGGGCGCGGCGGCGAAGTATTCGGGATGCTGCGCGCCATACTTCTCCCACCAATCGCCGAAGCCATGCCCGCCGCTCATGTCCATCGAGTCGAGCTGCACGCGTTGAAACCGCGCCCACAGTTCTTCGCCGGTCTCCTTGTTGTCACCCAGCGACGTCTTCACCAACATCCCGCCGCGCGCGCGAATCTGCGGATGGTGACGCCGCTCCATCAGCGCGATGACGATGCGCTCGCGCCGGACCACGTCTTCCTCGCCCGGCCACAGCCAGCGGACGCCGAGCTGCTCCTGGAGAAACGAATAGACCGTGTTCGCCGTGCCGTATTCCTGCTGGATGCCAGTCTTCATCACGAGCCGTCCCTTCGTCTCCATGTGGGCCGGATCCCAGCAGTCGCGCCCGGCGAGGACGAGGTGCTTCTCACTGGCCGTGATGAGCGTTTCCTCGGGATGTTTGAAATCGAAGTCCGTCTGCGGAAACAGCGACTTCAGCACCGGCTGAAAGCCCACCCACACCGCACGCTCCGGCACGGGCGACGGCTCGCCATCGACGATGGCCGGCCTGGCGCCGGAGACCTTCTCGATGTAGTCCGCCAGCGTCACTGCCGCATCGCGCGTGCGCGGCGGCGCGTCGTTGAAAACGACGATCGGTGCGGGAGGCGTGTCTTTGGCAACGAGGACAAACCCAGCAGCGCGCAATGCACTGACCGGCGCGAGCAGCAGGACGGCGAGGAGGGTGAGGAGGGGCTTCATGAAAATGGCTCTCTCTGAGGAATGGATACGGTTCCTCTGGCGACCCGCCTTTGCTCGCGAGGCTGTGGTCGGACGTCGCGCAGGCGGTGACAAAGTCAGAGGCGGCCGGTACGTCTTGTTCACGGAAGGTCGTCATCAGGATCTCCTGATCCCGCGAGCGCATGAAGTCCTTCGTTTCGCGGGGAACGGTGGCATGTGTCACTGCGGGTTCTGTCTGTCACGTCGCTGCTTTCGCTGTTTGCGACGTGCGGCAGCGTCGTCGGGCGATGCCGATGGCGGAGTTCTGACGGCGTGCTTGCCATCCAGGTAGTAGTCGAAATAGTCCGAGGCCGCGAGAGTGAGCGAAGCGCTCTCCACGCCGGGCGGCTGGAGGTCGGCGCCCCAAAGCTTGAGATGATCGAGGAGCCGGACGGCGATGTCGGGATGCCTGGCGAGCAGATTGTGTTTCTCGCCGGGATCGGCCTCGAGGTCAAACAGATACTCGCGCGGGCCGCCGCGGAGCAGCTTCCACTTGCCCTCGCGAATGGCGGACTGGGAGGTCCAGCGCCAGTAGAGCCGCTCGTGCGGGGCGGCTCGGTTCTCGCCGGTGAAGAAGGGAATCAGGTTCACGCCGTCGAGTTCGCCGGGCTGGACTTGGAGTCCCGCCAGGGCAACGGCGGTGGCGGCAACATCGAGCGAGATGACCGGGTGCGGATACGCCTGCCCGCCCGGGATTGTGCCTTTCCAGTAAGCCAGCCAGGGAGTGCGGATGCCACCCTCGCACAGCGTGCCTTTTTCGCCATTCATCGGCTCGTTGAGCGAACCGTCCCAGCCTCCGGGGTCGCCTTTGAGCGGCGAATCCACCTTATGGATCTTCAATGGCGCTCCATTGTCGCCCATGACGAATATCAGCGTGCGCTCCTCCAGCTTGTGCTCTCGCAGGGCTGCCACGATGCGTCCCACACCGTCGTCAACCGCCGAGATCATGGCCAAGGCCTGGCGGCGGCGTTCGGGCATTTGGCCGGGAAATCGCGCCGTGTACTCGGGCGGCGCGTCCAGCGGCGTGTGAGGCGCGCGCGGCGCAAGGTAGAAGAAGAACGGCTCCTTCGCGTGGCGGTTGATGAACGCGCAGGCGAAATCGGCGATCAGGTCGAGGTGATACCCACCCCCGCGCTGTTCCACCGGCTCAACGTCGTTGCCGTTGAGGTCCATGTTCCAGAAACCAGGAGCATTGCTGTGCTTGAAGAACACTTTGTCGAAGCCATGTTCGGCGACCTTGTTATTCTCGCCCAAGTGCCACTTGCCCGCCATGCCAGTGACATACCCGGCTTCCTTGAGTCGCTCGGCAATCGTTCGCTCGGCAGCAAAGGGAGCAACCGACTCGCCGTTGGACTCGACGCCAAAGCGGTTCTGGTAACGGCCGCTGAGCAGTCCGGCCCGCGACGGCACGCACTGCGGCGCGGTCACGTAGCCGCTGACGGCGCGCAGCCCGCCCGCGGCGAGCGCGTCGAGGTTGGGCGTGCGTATGTCCTCCCGCACCCCCTGGGCTCCCAGGTCAGCCCATCCATGATCATCGGTGAAGATCACGATGATGTTGGGCCTGGTGCGCTGCGCGTCTGTGTCCGTGGCGTGTAGCGCCGCCAGCGGACCGAAAAGCAGGGCGGTAAGGACGCAGGTACGCACCATGGTTCAGGTCCTTTCGTTGGTCCTCTACTCGCGGGGAATTCCAAAGGCACTTGCCGTCGGCGGTGACGGGACTTTTCTGCCAGCTGATCATGAACCATTCGCCGAGCGGTCGGCGCTCGATCCCAGCGACGCCCTCGCCGATGTCCGAGACGTCCGGCTGAGAAAAGACCAAGCGGGCCTCAGCGCTGCACGCGACGCTGTCGAAAAACGCGCAGAGCACGGCAGCCGTGACGGTTGCATAGCCTCTCGTACAGATGCCGGACCTGCTGGTTTCCATCATGGCGATTTCCCTTTCACCGTGCAGCGTTGGACGTTGAATTGATAAGGGCCATTGGGGATGCAGGAGTAGAGGAGATAGAAGGTCGTTCCGTCGTCGCCGATCCACTTCGAGGGGATGTTGGGCGCAAACCGATTCTCGGGCGCGCCCCAGTCGGCGATGTAATCCACCACCGACCAGGGTCCCCACGGAGTGGGCGCGTCGAAGATCCCCAAGTGCGCTCGGCGGTTCGGGTTGTCCGTGGCCCACCACTTCCACTTCCCGTACGGATTGCTCATGACCAGGAAATATCGCTTCAACCCGGGATTGTAAATGAGGTTCGGCCGGAAACACCCGTGGGGATCGGTGAACACCGGTTTGCGTGATTCGAAGCGTCCCCAGCGCGGCACGCCCGGACTGGCGAACCCGGCAAAGAACTCGTGCGCTGCCTGGTTGCGAATCGAGGCGACCGGCACCCGCCCCAACACCAGGTGCGGATAGTCCGCGTAGGCACTGGGCCCGTCCGGGGAAAGGTAATAGGCGTAATCGTCGCGGGCGGCCTGGTAATTCCTGCCCGCGTTCATCCAAACCGGATATCCGAGTTTCGCCCAATTCCAGTCCGCCCACTCCCAGGTTCGGCCACGGTCCGCGGAAACCATCATCCCTGCGCCCGTTCCCTTGGGGGTGCCGGGCAAGTTCAGGTTCCTGACCCAGGCATAGAGCACTCCGTCGGCCATCAACAAACCACACACCTTGCGCGAGTTCTTGCCCGAAGGATCGGGGATGGTTCCCGTGGGTGAAATCAAGTCGCGGCCGCTGATTTGCGGGGGATGGCCTTCGATGATGACCGGCGCACAACTGACGCTCTTTTGCCGGTCGAATCCCCTGCCGTCAGCGAAAAAAGAATACATCCGGTCGTCATCCCCCCAGGTGTTGGCCCAGTTGTCGCCGTCCCCGATGGAGACGCGACTCGGGTCGATTGTGAGGCTCTCGATGAACGTACTCCGGGGATAGGGCGGAATCAGGTCGCCGGGCGGGTCCTGGGTGGCGATTCGCGCAGCGATCCGGTCCGCGGCCGGCGCAGCAGCAGCGGGCTGGAATCCCTTCTTGTTCTGCGAGCGGACACCTGTTGGCGGTGCGATCATCAACGCTTCGATCACCGCCGCGAGACGTTGCGGGGCGCCAACGATCTTCACATGGGAGTGTCTCCCGGCAGGATCGGCCTGCCATTGGATCAAGCCCTCGGCATCGACGCTGACACGCCCGCCCTGGACGACTTCCCAGAATTCCGGCTCGGCACCGCGCACTGCAAATAGCGCGGCGGCCTGGTCGTAGCTGGGCTGGCCGCCCTCGATGGAAGGACGCTTCTTGTATTGGCGCAACTCGTAGGCGCGGCGAACCGGATTGCTGCGCGGTGTCTGTTTCAATTGCGAACCGGTGATGATGGCATTGCCGACCTCGAATCCATGCCAGACGATTTCGCCCGGCCATTCTCCCACCACGATCTGAGCAGCCTCCTTGTGGGTCATGATATTCACTTCGCGCACGGTTCTTTCGGGAAACTCGCCACCCATCACGACCAGCCGGAGCACTTTGGTTCGCACCAGTTCAGGTTCGCGCCGCCAGAGTTCGGCGAGGTTGGAGAGCGCGCCGACGCTGCAGATCGTCACGCTGCCGTCCGGCTGCGCTGGCAGCACGCGGCGATAGACCTCCAGCGCATCGGGGGCCTCGTCATCGGGGCCGATGTCGTGGGGGAACTGGTCGCGCAATGCCGCGGCATAGGGGCTGGTTCGTTGCAGCGCGGTCGGGCCTTGTTTGTCCGTGCCGATCGGGATGTCGGGGCGTCCGTAGTAGGTGTTGATGGCGTCCGCGGCAGCAGCGGAGGCGTTGCTTTCGTCCTTGCGATTGGTCAGCACCGCCAACAAGGTGCATTCGCCGCGGTCGGCCAGCGCATGCAGGAGCGCAAGCGCCCCGGCGTCATCGCAATCTCCAGACATGTCGGTCTCGAGGATCAGCCTGACCGGCTCACGGGCGGGCGGAGTATGATCGCCTGCCCGCAGCGCGGCCAGCGGGGCGAGCAGCAGGGCGGTGAGGAGTGTGAAACTGGTTTTCATCATTTGGCTGTTTGTCCGCCTCAATTCACTTGGGATTCTCCGAGTTGAACCGCGACGTGCGGTTCGCTGCACCGAAGGTGTCGCGCACCTAGTCCATCATGTCCTCCGCCTGCTGTGCCGCTTGGAGCGAAGTCGAGTAGTTCAGTAGCAGATACTGCTGACGAGCCTGTGCTTTCGGCGCAACCGCGCGTTTTACCAAGAGGGGCTTCAACCGTCCTGCATAGCTCGCATAGCCTGCGGGCGAGAGATGGATGTTGTCCGGCGCGAAGAGGTCTTTCTTGAGTGTGCCGTCGGCGTTCGTGAAATCCGCCGTCAGATCGAGCACGAACAACTTGGGATCACTGTCGAGCTTGAGCGCATCCATTGCGACGTTCGTCCTTTTGATGTCCTCGTAGAAGCGGTTGCCTGGGGCATGAGCGGGCAGGATCTTGACGACGATGATCGCGGCATCGGGAAACTTGTCGCGCAGGTTCTTCGCGCACATCTCGACGCCTTTGGCCGCGGCTTCGATACCCGTCTCGGGCGTGAAGAACATGTTGTTGTTGCCGATCATGAGCACGATGGCCTTCGGCTGAAGCCCCTCAACGCCGCCGTGATCGAGCCGCCAGAGCACGTTCTGCGTCTTGTCGCCGCCGATGCCAATGTTCACGGCTTTCAGACCGGGGAAGTGTTTCTCCCACGACTCTCCCCACTGGATAGTGATGCTGTCGCCGACGAGCAGCACATCAATGGGACCCTTGTTCGCTTGAGCGGTCTTCACATGCGCTTCGTGGAGCTTGAGCCACGCATCTCCACCGAAATGGCCTGCGCACGGCACCACCGGCCAAAGCGGTGGCAGATGCCTGTTGGATTCGCGGCCGGGACGGCGGTCATGCTCGGGTTTCTCCGTAATGTAGGCCCGCTCCTCTGCGGTGAGCGGCCAGCCAGTTTTCTGCGGCTCAGCGGTGACGTGCGGATAGTCGAGTGCATGCAGCGCGGCCAGCGGTGCGAGCAGCAGGGCGGTGAGGGGTATGAGCTTGGGTTTCACAGTGAGTGGCATTTTCGGTCCCATTTGTCAACTTCTCCGTCATTCCCAAGACCTCTCACGACTTCCGGTTGGTCCCGAGGAGGCGTCCTTCAATTGCCAGAGTCTTTGAAGAGGATACCAGAAATGCGAACGTTCGTATCTTGATGTTCGTTTCAGACGCGGGTCCGCCGGCTGTGGTTTCGTGGAAACAGAATGGTTTAGGTCATTGGGTCGGGTCCGCTGTCTTGCTTCGTCTTCGGGGATACGGCAGTCGCCGCGGACACGACGGGCTGCGGCCAGCCCTCCGCGCGGATGCGTCGTCCCAACGCGCGCAGCACCCGAACGTGCTCTGTCGGGATGGAGCCATCGGGCAGCGGGCCCGTGTTGAGGAGCAAGCTGGCACCGGCCGTGGAGGCCGCGACGAGCTTGGCCCAGGCCTCGTCCGTGTTGATGTGGCGCGCCTGCGCGTTATAACCCCAGCTCTTCTCTTGCAGGGTGGAACAGATCTCCATTGGTTTGCCAGCAGGATTCTCCACGGCCTTGTGTTCCGGCGCGAAGAAGTCCTCGGTGCCAAGCAACCCCTGCTTGTAGGAAACCAGCACCTGGGGCTGCAAACGGTGGATGTGATCGTAGAGTTCCTGGCACTTGAACTTCGTTCGGTCGCCGGACAGCGGCACCGCGATACCGTCCAGCCAGATGGCGGCGATAGGGCCGTAGTTGGTCAACAATTCGGTGATCTGAGCCGTCATGAAATCCAGATACTTCTGCAAGTCGTGGCCCTGGCCGTAGGCGTATGTTGGCTCCGGCGGCTCGTATTTGGGCCGCGCGCTGCCGCGCCACTGATCGTTGTTCGGTGCGTGCGGGTGCCGCCAGTCGCGACCATGCGAATAGTACAGGCACAACCCCAGCCCCTTCTTGCGGCAGGCCGCAGCAAGCTCGCCGACGAGGTCCCGCTTGGCCGGGCTATTGACGCTGTGGAAGTCGGTCTGCCGGGTCGCGAACAGGCAGAAACTGTCGTGATGGCGCGTGGTGATGTTCACGTAGCGCATCTCGGCCGCCAGCGCCAGATCGGTGATGAAATCGGCGTCGAACTTCTCCGCCGTGAAGCGGTCCTTCAGCTTCGCGTATTCGGCCACCGGGATTCGCTCGCGCAACTGGACCCACTCGTGGCCCTCGAGCAGGGAGTAGAGCCCGTAATGCAGGAACAACCCGAACCGCGCTTCGCGGAACCATTGCCGGGCCGCGCCGCGCGGATCCGTGGCGAAGCGATCCGCGTAATCTTCCAGATACGAAGGGGCGGCGACCGCCTCCGCGGCCTGGGAGGTTCGCGCGAGGCCGCCCGTGATGGCCAAGCCGGCCAGTGTTTGCAGAAAGGATCTTCGTTTCATTTGCATGCCCTTCTCGATGTTCACTGTTGGAGCCAGTACGCGGTTCTTGGCTTCCATTCTCCTACTTGCCCTGGGCGGAGTTCTTACTTGACAGCAGCGGCAGGACGTCCTTCCAGCCGCCGGGCGTTTCATTCGCCCACTCAGCGACGGGGATGGTCGGGAAGGCCTGCGGGTTTCCGCGGTTCTCCCGCAGAAGCTCGACGCAGCGGGTGCGCATCGCTTTGAGCCGCCTCACCTGCTTCGGGTCGGACGCGAGGTTGCTTTGTTCGAGTGGATCGGCGGCCAGGTGGAAGAGTTCCTCGTAGGCCGGCGACTCGCCGTTGAGGCCGAGGTTCAGGAGTTCGCGATAATCCTTCGGCTGTTCCCGGTTCGGCCAGTAGCGGATGTATTTCCAGTCCGCGCTGCGCACACCCTGAATCACGGGGTAGTCCTGGAGCAGAATCAGGCTCTCGCAGAAGAAGTCGCCCCTCCACTCGACTGGCTCGCCACACAGGAGCGGACGCAGGCTGCGGCCCTGCATGGTGGCGGGCGCCGTGATGGCGCAGAGGTCGAGGATGGTAGGCGCAACGTCCTGCGACACGACGAGTTCCTTCACCCGTCGTCCTCGTTGCTCTGCGGGCAGACGGGGATCATGGATGATGAGCGGCACACGGATCGAGGGATCGTAAAGCAGGCATTTGCCGCCGTAGCCGTGCTCACCGTGCAGAATACCATTGTCGGAACTGTAGATGAGGATGGTGTTTTCCGCCTGGCCCAGGCGGTGGAGTTGCTCAAGAATCTGTCCCACCACGCGGTCCATGCCGGTCACCGTCTGGCAGATGCGCACGCGTTGCTCGCGCAATGCCACGGGTATGCGGCAGTAATCGTAGCTGCTGATTTGCTTTCCTGAATAGATGTCGGGCGGTAGCTTTGGAGTATTCACATCGGCCTCGGCGAGGTAGCCGGGCGGCAGCGGCATCTGCGACTCCACGTCGCGATACGCCGTGCGGTAGAGCGCGTCATCGGTGGGCCGCTGCTGCATCGAACGCGTGCCTGCGCTGTGCGGCACGTTAAAACAGACATAGAGGAAGAACGGCTGGTCCTTGGCCCGCTCGCGCAGAAACACGCCCGCCTCCTTGCCCGCCCGCTCCACAAAGCGCGCGTCGCCTTCCAGGAAATTTCCAGCGCCTTCGCCGAGAATCTCCGGCTGCGTGTCGGCGGTGGCGTTGTTGAAGATGGGTTGCGCTGATTTCGGATAGAAGCCGAGGTGTCCAAGCCGATTGCCATAATAGTAATCGAAGTCCCAATGCCGCAGCCCCGGCGTGTGGTTCTTGCCCAGATACGCGACGGTGTAGCCATGGCGTTTGAGCACCATCGGCAGCGTATCGACCCACTGCGCCGACGAGAGAGCGCCGCCGCTGTTCCAGCCTACCGTGTGCCGCCGCTCCCACTGCCCGGTGAGCAGGCTCGTGCGGTTCGGCAAACATGAAGCCGAAGAGACGAACGAGTTTTCAAACATCGCGCCCTCGCGCGCGAGACGGTCGATGTGCGGCGTCTTGAGCAACGGATGACCCATACAACCGAGTTCATCGAACCGCTGATCGTCAGCGAGGATGAACACGACATTGGGCTTCTGCTGTGGAGCGTCGCCAGCGTGCAGCGCGGCCGGCGGCGCGAGCAGCAGGGCGGTGAGGAGTGAAAGAGCGTTCATGACCGGTCCATACTTCCGTATCGCTGACGGCATCGCCCGTGGCGGTGCGCTAGATGCTGATTCCCGCGCGCAGGGACTGGTCACCGTCCAGCAGTCCGTCGGCCTGCTTGACGGCTTTCAGTTCGGCGCTCAGGTGTTTCTGAAACAAGAGGATGTCGCCGCTGTGAATGAGCAGGTTCGCACCGAGTCTGAGGAAACGTGCCTGCTGCTCAATCTCGCCCCAGAAATGAATACCCGCGCCCACGCTCGCCGCCCGCGCCTTGCGAAAAATGGTCTCACAAGCACTCAGGAAGTCAGGATGGTCGTAACGCTCCGGCACCCCCAGATTGCAGGAGAGATCGTGCGGTCCGATGAGCACGGCGTCCAAGCCGGGCACGGCCAGAATCTTGTCCAAAGCTTCGATGGCGGGGCCGCTCTCGATGTTGACGATCAGCAGTCGGCCGTCGGCACCAATCCTGACGTAGGCATCAAGCTCCGATTCAATGAAATGGCCTTGGAGTATTTCTTGCAGTCGCCGCCCCTTGATGGGCCGCAGCTTCACCGCGCCGCGCAGGGCCTGCACCTACTCGGCGGACTCCACGTATGGCGCAATGACGCCTGCGGCGCCGCCATCGAGGACCATGGTGGCCGCGAAGGGGTCCGGCGACGGGATGCGCACCAGCGGCGGAAGACCCAGTGCGGCGTAGGTCTGACACATCCAGCTCAACTGGGCGCGGTCCAGCGCGATGTGCTCGGTGTCGATGAACACGAAGTCGAGGCCGCAAGTCTTCACGGCCTCGGGCCAGCGGGGTGACGGCGAGACGATCAGCGTGCCAAAGCTGGTCTCACCCGAGTGCAGGCGTTTGCGCAGTTCGGCAGGTGTCATGGATTGACCTTGAGCTTTCCGAATTGAATGTGCGTCCGCGGCGTGTCGGGCGTGCCGCTGTCCCACACCGCGCGAAAATCGCCGGGCGCGACCTCGACGAGCGTGGGGTAGGAGTTCTTGATGCCAGCATCGTAAAAGGTCTTTTCCTCGCTCCATACGCCGCCGGGTGGCTTGGTCTTGTAACGCAGCGAGGTGCGACCGCCATGCGGGAATCCCGGCGCCATGTCGCGCTGGGCGGGACCGTCGTTATAGACATAGAGGTGCGTGCCGTCGGCCGCGCGGCCGAAGAAGCCCTTCGACTTCGCGTTGTGCAACTCCGGTTCCGCTTGCGCGGCGCTCCAGGTGTGGCCGCCATCCCGGCTGACGCTGGAATAGGCCCGCGGCGGATCAGTCGTGAGCGCGTCGTCCTCGTAGTTGGCGGTGCGCATCACGATCTTCAGCTCGCCTGGAGCATCGCCGGGGGCGATGTTGCCCTCGTGGAGAAAGACCTTGCCGCTTGCGGGTTGCGGGATGAAGGCCTCCAGACGCCACTCCAGCAGGCTGGTGCTGCTGAGGATGAAGTGGTCGCGCGACCCAAACGGGTCCTTTTGCAGCGTGTTGCGGTGTGCGGGCAGCAGGAACCGCCGGCGACCTTGGATTTCGGTCTCCACAATCCCCGCGTTGAGAATGAGCGGCCCGGTGTAGAACATCGCCATCTCCACCGGCGTCCACGACCATCCGCCGTCGGCACTGAACGCGCCGACAAGCCGCGATTCCTCGCTGTTCTCATAGACGATCGGGCAGCGCATGGCATAGCACCAGATCACGTCCTGGCCCGGCGCTCGGTAAAGAACCGGGTTGGCGTAAGCGAACTGGATGGCGCCTTGACGCTGGCTGTGATCGAAGACCGTGACCGGCTCTTCCCAGGTCTGGCCGTCGTCCTTGGACACACTCACGAGGATATCGCCCATGTCCTTCTTGCCATGGACCATGGCGCCGAAAGCCACGACGAGCTGCCGTTTCTTCTCCCCCTGGATGATGAAGGGCTGCCACAGTCGCCAGGCGTGGGGATGTTGCTCGACCCGGCGGATCACGGTGACGTCGGTGACGTCGCCTTTGTATCCTGTGTTCTGGGCATGGCTACCTGCTGAGCACTGAAGCATTAGCATCAGTGGAACAAGTATCCGCGTAAAATCGCGGCAGTCAGTGTTTGGACTGCTCATTGTGCCTTCCTTTCCTGCTTGCGTTTGGCTTTGCCGGATAGGTTCGGCGCGTCCGCCTTGGGCAGCCACTTCGCCAGGTCAGCCTTCACGGCGGCGACCTCGGCCCTGCCCGCGAGGTTGGTCCACTCGTTCGGATCGTTCTGGTGGTCGTAGAGTTCCTCGCCGCCGTCGGCATAGCGGATGTAGCGCCAGCGCTCGCTACAGACGGCATGGTTGCCCCGCAGGTACGTAACCAGTGCCGGTCGCTCCCAGGTTCGATTGGGGTCCTCGAAAAGCGGCACCAGACTTGTGCCCTCCAGCCCCTCCGCCTGAGGCAACGCGCACAGTTCGTTGAGCGTGGGAAACAGATCGACGAAACTCACCGGGCGCGACGTGCGAGTGCCTTCGTGC
This sequence comes from Thermoguttaceae bacterium, assembly GCA_040766885.1. Lineage (GTDB taxonomy): Bacteria > Planctomycetota > Planctomycetia > Pirellulales > Thermoguttaceae > JAXGPP01. Next base: position 52,361 of record JAXGPP010000036.1, read on the forward strand.
GTGACGCCGGGGGCGACGACGATGAATGGCAGGCGGGTGGAGCGGGCCCAGAGCGTCATCTTGTGCAGGTGCTGCTTCTCGCCGAAATGCCAGCCGTTGTCGGACCAGAAGACAATGATCGTGTTCTTTGCTGCCGGGCTGGCGTCCAGGGCATTGAGGAGCCGTCCGACCAACCGATCGCAGAAGGTGATGCTCGCCAGGTAGGCCTGCAGGATTCGCTGGTACTGCCCAGAACGCCGGACCAGTTCCAGATCGCCGCGCCGCTGCTCGGCCATCCGGCGTCCGGCCTCCGGCACGTCATCCAGATCGTCTTCCTTGATGGGAGGCGGTTTGACGCTTTCCGGCGGCAAGGAAGAACGGCTGTTGGGGTGGGGCGGCGAGGAACTTCTCGGCCCAGCGGACCATCCGG
>JAXGPP010000037.1:0-42987 GCA_040766885.1 Thermoguttaceae bacterium
TATTGGACCGACATGCGGATGCGTGCTCCGCTGATGCCGGTAGTCGCGATGGCGGCGGCGGCCGGCCTGCGGCGGTTGCTTGAGGGGGGAGGGCCCCGGGCTGGCGATTCCTCGTTCGGCAGCGGCAACGAATCGCTGTGATCGGGCCGAGCGAGATGCAACAATGTTGAATCGATGCGAAACGCCCTTGAGCTCGCTCGAATTTTTACGTCGCGGGGCGTGGCAGCAAGTTGAAGGGAGGCAGGGGGTTCGTGCCGAGCGAGTGAACGAAGATCGGCAGCCGCTATAAGGTCAGTGTTTCGGTTCACAATGGTTTCCCCCACTCAGAGAGCATTGATCGCTGTGACGGCAAAGATCGCCCCGAAGAATTCTTCTGTGTGTATGTCCATTAGTATACACTTACTCACTATCTCCTGTCAAGGGGTAATCTGGTCCGTGGAGGCAAATGTGCCGGCCTGAAGCGCGTCGGCCGAGGGTGGTGCGGGCGGCATGCCGCACCGCAAGGCGAGATATAATAGGAGAGCCGCCGGAGGGGCGGCGGTTTGTCCATATCCGTCGAGTGCCGGTTTGTGCCCGATTTGCCATCCAAGACGGCTGATTTTCCGCAGGGGGACGAGAGGGCCCATGTGGACGGCTCCGCGCAGTTGGGGGAGCGGGCGGTTCCATCGGCAAATGCGGTAGAACCAGTCGTGCCGCCCGATTTGCCGGCGGAGGAGGAAAGCGATCGGCGGTGGAAGAAGTGGATTCCCGACGGCGAGACGGTGGCGAGTTGCATCACGAGCGCCGTGCTGCACGCGTCGCTGCTGGTGATCCTGGCGTTGGCGATCGAGGCGGCTGGACGCACCGGTTCTCCGGAGGGGACGCTGACGGCCGAAATGCTCGGGCCGTCGGAGAGCGAGAGCCTGGAGACGGAGCCATTCGAATCGCCCCTGGCGACGGCAGGGGAGACGGGGGGGCAATTCGCCTCCCTGCCGATGATCGACGCGCCGGCGGTGGCGATCGAGCCGGCAGTGACGAGCGAAGGACCGGTTGGGGCGCCGTCGACCGTGGCCGACGTGCTGGGAGCGAAACCGGACGACTTGCTGCTCACTCCGCGGCCCGAGGCGGGGAGCCTGGGGAACCGGGGCGCACGGGCGCGGGCCGCGTTGCTGGGCGAGGGAGACGGCGGGCCGTCACGGCAGAGCGAAGCCGCGGTTGAAGCCGGCTTGGGGTGGCTGGCGGCGCACCAGTTGGAGGACGGCAGTTGGCACTTCGATCACCGCGAGAGCTGGTGCAAGGGACAGTGCCGAAATCCGGGAAAGGAAGCGAGCACGACCGGCGCGACGGGGCTCAGCCTGCTGGCGTTTCTGGGGGCCGGGTACACGCATCGCGAGGGCGAGCATCGCCGGGTGATCCGCGACGGGATCTACTACCTGGAGCGAACCGCGATGCAGACGCCCAACGGTCTCGATCTGCAGGAAGGGACGATGTATGCGCAGGGGATCGCCACGCTGGCGCTCTGCGAGGCGTACGCGCTGACACAGGATCCGGCGCTTAAGGACATGGCCCAGCGATCGGTCGACTTCATTGTCTACGCGCAGGACAAGCAGGGGGGCGGGTGGCGATACACGCCCGGCTCCCGCGGCGACACGACGGTGACCGGCTGGCAGGTGATGGCTCTGAAGAGCGGCCGCATGTCGGGGCTATCGGTGCCGCGTTCGACGTGGTACCTGGTCGAGAAGTACCTCGACAGCGTGCAGGCGGATCAGGGGGCGGTTTACGGGTACCTGGACCCGGAACCGCGTCCGAGTTGCACGGCGATCGGCCTGTTGTGCCGGATGTATGACGGGTGGCAGCCCGACCGCCCGGCGTTGGCCCGGGGGGTCAAGCTGTTGTCGGACGTGAAGCCGGCGCCGCAGGACGTGTACTTCAACTATTACGCGACGCAGGTGATGTTTCACTGGGGCGGATCGGACTGGAAGAGGTGGAACCGGACGCTCCGCGAGTACCTGGTGAAGACCCTGGCGACGGAGGGGCACGAGTCGGGAAGCTGGTACTTCGAAGACCCGCACGCCCGTTCGGGCGGCCGCCTGTACTGCACGGCGATGTCGGTGATGACCTTGGAAGTGTATTACCGATATCTGCCGATCTATGACCGCGGCGCGGTGGAGGGACGACGCTGAAGCGGCGGGGCGGCCCAGGCATGCGAGCGTTCGATCGATGAAGATCCTGCCTGTGATCGATCTCATGCAGGGCTGCGTAGTCCGCGGCATCGGCGGGCGGCGCGAGGAGTACCGCCCGATCGAGAGCCGGCTCGCCCCGGACAGCCGGCCGGTGAGCATCGGCCGGGCGCTGGCCGCGATGGGGTTCGACGAGGTTTACTTCGCCGATCTCGATGCCATCGCCGGGCGTGAGCCGGCGTGGAGCGTCTACGAGAGCGTGGCGGAGTGCGGGCTGCGATTGCAGATCGACGCCGGGTTGGGCGATGTGGCCGGTGGCGAATCGATGCGCCGTTTCGTCGAGGTCTGCCCGGCGGTGACGGGGGTGATCGTCGGCCTGGAGACGCTCAGCGCGGCGGAGGTTCTGCCGCACCTGGTTGGCCGGTTTGGATCGGAGAGACTCGTCTTCAGCCTGGACCTCAAGTCGGGGAAGGCGTTGCGGGAATTCGCAGGACTGGCTGCCGATTCGCCGGAGTCGATTGCCGACTGGGCATGGGAGGCGGGAGTGCGGCGGATCCTGGTGCTCGACCTGGCGAATGTGGGTCTGGGGCGAGGAGCGGGGACGGAAGCGATCTGCCGCCGGATCCGCGCGCGGCATCCCGATTGCCGGCTGTCGGCCGGTGGCGGCGCGAGCGGGCTGGAGAGCCTTCGGTCGCTGCACGCCGCCGGGTGCGACGAGGCCCTGGTGGCATCGGCGCTGCACGACGGGCGATTGGGTGCCGCCGAGCTGGCGGTCGCCAGTCAATGGAGACGGCCGCTGGTTGAAGAGGGGTGAGCTGAATCGCAAGTCTTTTTGGAATAAGCAGTTGCGATCATCGCCACCGGCCTTGCGGGTGGCAAAGGCAGAAAATTCTTCCAAAATTTCTGATCCTTCCCATTCTTCGCCTGTTGACAGCAGTGCAAGGATTGCTATCGTGAAGCATGCGCGCAGGCTGCACAGTTTGCAGCATTTGCGCATCTTGGAGGGATTCTGAGGAGGTACAGAAGGCTTCAGGCCGGCTGCCGACCTCGCGATTGGCGACGGAGCGAGTGATTCCCAAACGCCACGCTGCTTGCCCTCATGTGTTGACTTGATGCAACTTCCTGCCGGCTGGTCGAGAGCAGAGAATCTGCCAGCCGAATGCCACAAGCCTGGGAGCTGCAATAGGTTGCGCTCGCGCGCCTAATGCGGCGAAAGCCTTCCCTTCGCTTCGGCGCTCAACATGCGGTGGACCGGTACAGCACAGAAGCGTCCGGTTTCGCCCGCCTTGTTGTCCCTTGCGTTCTGAGGATTGCACCTTGACGAAAGCCACTCGCAAGCCCGTTAGCAGGAAGGTAAATGGATCGCGGCCGGTCGGATCGACCAATGGCAAGGCCCATCGCAACGGCAAGTGCCCGAGCAGCGGCAAAGCCTCGAGCAACGGCAAAGCCTCGAGCAACGGGAAGGGTGCCCTGAACGGCAAGCCGCACAACGGCACCAACGGGCACAACGGCCATTCGCCGGCCGACCTGTTTGCCCCCGAGCTGGATCTCGATCTTCCGGCGATCGACGCGGACGAGGAGCCGACGGTCGACGAGCTGGAGCAGGAAGAGCTGGATGCCGAGCAGGATCTGACGGGTGGTGACGACCGGATCGACGATCCGGTTCGGATTTACCTGATGCAGATGGGCGAGATCCCATTGTTGACGCGGAAGGAAGAGGTAGCGGCCGCCAAGCGGATTGAGCGGGCGCGGGGCCTGTTCCGGCACAGCATGCTGGCCACCGACTTCGTTCTCCAGGCGGCGATCAGCCTGCTGGAGAAGGTGCGCGACGGCCGCCTGCGGCTCGATCGCACGGTGGAGGTCTCGGTGACCAACATCCGCGAGAAGCGGCACATCATGCGGCTGATCGAGCCGAACCTGGAGACGCTGCACCACCTGTTGCGGCGGAACCAGCACGATTTCTTCATTGTCATCAACCGGCGCAAGCCGATGAACCAGCGGCGCGAGGCATGGCACCGCCTGGTCTGCCGGCGGAGCCGCGCGGTGCGGCTGATCGAGGAACTGGGATTGCGGACTCAGCGCTTGCAGCCGCTATTGGACAAGCTCCGCGAGATTTCGCGGCGGATGGACCAGTTGCAGGTGGAACTGCGGGATACTGAAGCCCGCGAGCCGCGAAGCCCGCGCGTGGTCGAACTTCGCACGGAGCTGCGGTACCTGATGCGAGTGACGCTGGAGAGCCCCGCGACGCTCCGCCGCCGGCTGGTGCGGACCGGCCGGTATCAGGAGGAGTACGATGCGGCGAAGCGGATGTTGTCGGCCGGCAATTTGCGGCTGGTGGTCTCGATCGCCAAACGCTACCGCAACCGCGGCCTGAGCTTTCTCGACCTGATCCAGGAGGGGAACACGGGACTGATGCGGGCGGTGGACAAGTTCGAGCATGCCCGGGGCTACAAGTTCTCGACCTACGCCACGTGGTGGATACGCCAGGCGATCACCCGGGCGATTGCCGACCAGAGCCGCACGATCCGCGTGCCGGTGCACATGATCGAGACGATGAGCAAGGTCCGGACCGTGTCGCGCGACCTGGTGCAGGAGCAGGCTTGCGAGCCGACGGTGGAGGACACCGCCGCCGCGGCCGGGCTGACGGTCGACGAGACGAGCTGCGTATTGCAGATGAGCCGCCAGCCCCTTTCGCTCGACCAGCCGGTGGGCGATCACGACGACAGCTACTTCGGCGAGTTCCTGGAAGACTACCGCGAGGACGATCCGCTGTACGAGATGAACCAGGATCTGCTCAAGGACCGCATCGCCGACGTGCTGGCCGCGCTCAACTACCGCGAGCGCGAGATCATCCGCCTGCGGTACGGGCTGGTGGACGGCTACGCCTACACGCTGGAGGAAGTGGGCAAGATTTTCTCCGTCACCCGGGAACGCGTCCGGCAGATCGAGGCCAAGGCGGTGCGCAAGCTGCAGCACCCGGTCCGCTCGCGGAAGCTGTCGGGCTTCCTCGATCGGGTGCCGCCGACCCCGGTGGAGCTGGAAACGGCGATGGCCGGCGCCGAGGCGGGCGAGATCGAGGTTGAGTGAGCCAGCGGTTCTGCGGGAGCCGGGTAGTGGTACAGTTCGGAGACACTGCAAGGCGGATTTGTAGAAACCAGCAATAAACACGACGGGCCGCTGGTGCTGATCGGCGGCCCGTATTGGCTGGACGCGCGATCGCCCTGCAAACTGGTGCCGCGTTCGGAGGTCAGCCGAACGCCCTATCTCAGCACATCCACACCGTGCCATCATAGTCATTCGCCGAGACTCGGCGCCGCCGTCGCTTCCAGAAGCCCCTTTACGGGGGGCGTTGTTTGGGCTGGGCTTTGCGTGCAGAATGGAATAAGATGTTTGGCTATTTTCCGATTGCAGTGTTTGGTAGTGCGTTACGGCGTTTGCCCGGCGTTTTACGATAGGTAGCGGTAGGAAGAGCAGCCACAATGCCAGAGCCATATTGCCTAGCGATGGTGCTTTGTGATGCTGTCCATCGAGACGCCACCACGGGCAAGTTCACGATTCTTGGCACGTTCAGTACCTTTGCAGCAGGTGCGTTTCCGGCACAAGTACGTTGCTCGGTGTACTACAGTGTGACTGACGGCCTCGGGCCGACCTCGTTGTGCCTGCGGATAGTCGACACAAAGCAAGTCATAATGGACTCTGTTTCCGAAGATGAAGGACTAGTGTTTGAGGCATCAACGGAGTTCGACTTTGAAAGTCCGTTACTTGTGTTGGAGGCGGCAGTATCCATCGGCGTATCCTTGCCAAAACCGGGGCTCTACCATTGCGAATTGTGGGCAGGAAATGAACTTCTAATGTCTCGTCGGCTGCTTGCCGTAAACAGTGAGACTCTGGAAGAATACGGGGAGGAGAAAGCCAATGAGTAACACCGAAGTTCAGTGTGTGGCAGATAGAAGGACCGGCCAGCCGATTCCACCTATTGAAAAGAACCAAGCAGTCAGTCTTCTCATTCCCTTTCCACGGGTCAAGCATCTTCTGGCTGGTCAACCTGCGCCAAGACGGCCCAACAGAAACCGTCCGATCAATGTAGATGATCCACGGTTGTACGAGGAATTGAGTGCCTGGGATGCCGCAAGCGATGAAGACTTTAGAGCTATGGAAAGTGACTTGCCGGAGTAACGGCAATGAAGCGTGGGGACATCGTGCTTGTGAAGCTGCCTCCCCCTGCTGGTCCGCCAGGCAGGGAGCAGTTTGGGGATCGCCCCGCAATTGTGGTTCAACAAGATCCTCATAATGCAAACCTGTCGACCCTGTTGATCGTCCCTTTGACATCCCGCCTTTCTGCCGCACATCTTCCAGGTTCCTTCACGGTGTCACCGACACATACAAACGGCCTGGATGTCAAGTCCGTCGTCCTGTCGCACCAATTGCGGGCTATTGATCGACGCCGCATTCAGCGTGTTATTGGTTCTCTGGGCGCTGACGCAATGGCCACTCTAGAGGCCGAAATGCGACGACTTCTCGGGCTTTAATCAACAGCCTAGCGGACCGCCACTGAGAGAGATTACCTGGAGAGCGACCCGAGTCCTTGAGACGCAGTGGCCTTATAAGCTGCCGGTAGCGCCCCGCCCTACTTTTTCCTTTACTGCTCACCTCTTTCGGCCAAACTGTACCACTACCCGGAGCCCGTGCGGCTTGCCGGGCAGCTGGCGGCGACCTACGATGGCGGTGACCGATGCGACATGTCACCGCCATCACCGAGAGGCCGCCGCCATGAGTCTGAAGACGTTTGCCGTAGCGGGAATCCTGCTCGTCGCCATTTTGTTTGACGCCGTTCCTGAATCGCGCGGCAGCGAGGCGGGGGCGAGTTCGCCGGCGACGATCGGGAAGATCGAACGCTTCGATCCCCGTTTCGATCAGCTCATCGCGCCCGATGCGGTGATCGAGAAGCTGGCCGAAGGCTTCGAGTGGAGCGAGGGGCCGGTATGGGTGGCGGAGGGGGGCTATCTGCTGTTCTCCGACATTCCCAACAACGCGGTCATGAAGTGGAAGGCCGGCGAGGGAATCAGCGAGTTCTTGAAGCCGGCCGGCTATACCGGCCAGGCCCCGCGCGGCGGCGAGCCGGGCTCCAACGGCCTGGCGCTCGATCGCGAGGGACGTCTCATTCTCTGCCAGCACGGCGACCGGCAGGTGGCGCGGCTGGAGAAGGATGGTTCGTTCACCGTGCTGGTGGACAACTATCAAGGCAAGCGCCTCAACAGCCCCAACGACCTGGCGCTGAAATCGAACGGCGACCTGTACTTCACCGATCCGCCGTATGGCCTGGTGGGAGAAGAGCAGAAGCGTCTGGGCGAACTCGGCTTCTGCGGCGTGTACCGCCAGCGCGGCGACGGGAGCTTGACGTTGCTCACCGACAAGATGACCCGGCCGAACGGAATCGCTTTCTCGCCCGATGAGAAGACGCTCTACGTGGCCAATTCGGATCCGCAGCACGCGGTGTGGATGGCTTACGACGTGACGCCCGACGGGCTGATCGCGAACGGACGGGTATTCTTCGACGCGACGCCTTGGGTCAAGCAGATGAAGGGGCTGCCCGACGGGATGAAGGTGGACCGAGCGGGGAACCTGTTCGCCACGGGGCCCGGCGGCGTCAACGTATTTACATCCGGCGGAGAGCTGCTGGGGCGGATCAACACGGGCGTGGCCACGGCGAATTGCTGTTTCGACGGCGGCTCGACGCTTTACATCACGGCTGACATGTATCTCTGCCGCGTCAAGCTGCGGAGATAGCAGCGCGCTATGGGACGATCGGCCAGGAGAGGACCTGGCCGCGGGCGAGCAACCGGTTCTGTAGCTGTTTCACGTCGATCTTCTGCACCGGGCGATCGTCGCGCACCGCGACGGCCGCCGCCACGCCGGACGACTCGCCGAGGATCGAGAAGACGGGTTCCATCCGCGCCGAGGCATAGGCGATGTAGCTGGCGGAGAAGCAGACAGGAACGACCATGTTGTCGCACTGGTCTGCCTCTGGAGTAATCGCCCTATAGGGGACGGCGTAGGGCCGGCCGGTTCCGCGGGCGCCGCCGAGGAACATGTTACCCTCGGTGGCGACGCCCATCGCGCCGGTCTCGGGATTCTTGACCGCGATGCGACGGACCGGGTAGGTGTCGACACCGTAAAGGGCCAGCCCCACCGCATCGTCCACCGCGGTCTGGTTGAGCACGTCGGCGTGCGTGAGCGTGTAGGATCCCTGCATCCGCCGCGCGATGCGGACATAGAGTTGATGCGGCCAGCCCTCGGTGTCGGGATGCATCGTGCGATCGAGCCCCAGCGCCGCCGTTTTTTGCCGGAAGGCTTCGGGCACACGCGGGTCGGTGGAGAGAAAATGGTGCAGCCCGCGGAGATAGTCGATGTGCTGCCGCCATACGCGGGAGCGGACGGGCCAGTCGCCGTCCTGATAGTGGCGGCTCACTCCCAGGGGCGCGATCGAGATGAGTGAATCGCGCTGGTAGTTGTATTCGCCGCTATTGAGCCAGCCGGGGAAGATATTGGCCAGCCGGGGGATCGCCTTGTCCACGTCGCCGCCGGCCCACGTCATGATGTAGTCGACATAGCGGCCCACCAATTCAAACTGGTCCGGGCTGTAATCGTCGGGCGGGGTAATCGGGGCCCGTTTTGCCGGATCATTCGTCACGTAAAAGCGGAAGTTGTAGGCCTGGGTGTAGTCGTCGCCCGCGCCGCGGGGCTTGCCGTGGTCGGCTTCCACCAGTGGCAGCAGTCCGCTTGAGGGAGTGCCAGGCTGGCGGAAGGGATCGATGGGCCGCCAGTTCGTCGGCGCGCCGACGCCGGCCGGCGCTTCGTGGAATGTGTCGGCCGATTCCCGGCCGGTGGCATACTCGACGCCCGCCGCCGCGAGCAGATCACCCTCGTAGCTGGCATCGATGAAGATGCGAGCGGCGACGGCCTTGCCGGGTTCCGGCAGCGGTGTCGGGGCGGGGACGGCGAATGCATCGGGCGGCGCGTGATCGAGGTGAATCCGCTTGATCCGCGGCCCGTCTTTTTCGACGCGACCGACGCGGTGCTCGAAGACGATCGGGATCCCCTCCGCGGCGAGCCAGCGAGTGAAGTAGGCACGGATGGCGGGAGGGTTATTGCCGGCGGCGAAGAGATGGGTTTTGGTCAGGCCGCCTACGGCGCGGGGCTCGGGGCAGTCTTGCATCGGCTTGATCCCGGCCCCGAGAACGCCGCCGACCCAGCGGCTGGGCTCGACAAGCACCACCTCGCAGCCTTCCTGTTTTGCCGAGATGGCGGCCACGATGCCGGCGGGCGTAGCGCCATAGACGCAGACTTCGGTGGCGATCGTGTCGGCGGCGGCCGAACGGGGCAAGGCGACGGCAAGGAGGGCGAATAGCGCGGGGCGGAGTCGCATGGCAAGCAGGATCCCGGGTGAGCGTCCAGGTGAGGTTCGACCGGCCGAGTGCGGGCGAACCGTGATGCCGACAGCTTAATCACCCGACGATCCGGACGCTATCGTCCGGGTTGACGCTGAAGGCTGTCGCCGGCAGGAGGGCGCCGGCCGCCGATTCCAGCTTCACGGGGACGGAGCGTCGCCTTGGCGGGGCCGTGCGGACCCGGGGGGTGATCTTCGGGGGACCGGGCGGCTTCAGTCGAGCTTGAGCAGGCTGTGGTCGATGGCGAAGCGGACGAGTTCGGCCCGGCTTTGCAGGTCGAGCTTGGTCATGATGTGGGCGCGGTGCGTCTCGACAGTCCGTTCGGAGATCGCCAGCTTCTGGGCGATTTCGGCGTTGGTGTGGCCGCCGGCCAGCAGCGAGCAGACTTCCTGTTCGCGGGGCGTGAGCAGATCGACCTTGCTCTGGCCGCGGCGCTTGGCGCGGCGGCCGAGATAGGAGTGGATCATCGAACCGGCCAGCGCCGGATCGACGTACTGTTCGCCGCGGGCCGCGGCGCGGATCGCCTGGATGAGGTCGGTGCCGGTCGATTTTTTGAGGACAAACGCCTTGACCCCCAGCGAGAGCATTTCCTGGAGGTAGTACTCGTCCTCGTGCATGGTGAGCACCACGACGCCTAACTGGGGATGCTTTTCGAGGACTGCCTCGGCGACCTTGGTGCCGGGGAGGCCAGGCATGCTGATGTCGAGCACGAGGACATCGATCTCGCAATTCTCAACAGCGGACACGGTCTCTTCGCCGTTGCCGGTTTCGGCGACGACGATGACATCGTCTTCCTTTTCAAGCAGGGCCTTGAGGCCGCTGCGGAACACCGCGTGATCGTCGGCGATCAGGAGGCGGATAGGCATGGTTGTTCCTCACTGAGAGGGATCTTAACGCGGATGGTCGTGCCCCGTCCCGACTCGGATTCGACGACGCACTGCCCGCCGAACAGAGCGGCCCGTTCCTGCATTCCGCTCAAGCCCAGCCGGCGGGAGCCGTTGCCGAGATGGGCATGGGGGTCAAAGCCACAGCCGTCATCCTCGATGAGCAGAGTGACCTCGTCGCGGTGGCGGAGGATGACGACACTGAGCCGCGTGGCTCCCGCATGGCGCAGGACGTTGGTCACCGCCTCCTGCAGGATACGGTACAGCGCCACCTCGAGCCGATCGGGGAGGCGTCCGAGGTTTGGCGGCGAACTGGATTGAAAGTCAATTTCGATCTTTGATTTCTGCGATACCTCGTCGAGATATCGTTCCAGAGCCGATTCGAGGCCGTAGTCGTCGAGGATCGACGGGCGCATGCCCCAGGCAAGCCGATGGATCTCCTCGCCGAGGCCGCGGATCTGCGCCACGAGATTGGCGCAGTAAGGCTCGGGGAATCCGCGGTACTTGCATTCCGACTGGACGGAGAGCAAGAGGGCCATCAGCGATTGTCCGAGCTGGTCGTGGAGTTCACGGGCAATATGGCGGCGCTCCTCCTCCTGGGCATCGACAATGCGTTCCAACAGCCGCAACCGCGCGCGCTCCTTTTCTTCCACCTGGCGGTGGTATTCGTCGAGCCGTTCGGCCATGCGGTTGAAGGCGGCCGCCAGATGGCCGATCTCGTCGTCGTACACCACCTCCGCCCGGGCGTCGAAGTGACCTTCGCCCAGTCGTTGGGCGGCTTGGACGAGCTGATCGATGGGCCGGGTGACGACGTGTGCCAGAAGGGCCGCCATGCCGGCCGCGATCAACAGGCATACCAAGACGCCGAGGCCGACCGACCTCGCGATCTGCAGGTTTTCCCCGGCGGCCAAGCCATCGGTGAGCTCCATCTGCAACCAGCAGATGGTCAAGGCGGCGAAGGTCACCACCACGAGGACGCCGATGCCGAAGACCTTGATGAACATCGGCACCGAGAGCAGCCACCGCCGAATGCCGCCCGACGCTCGAGTTGCCTTCGGGTCGCCAGTCATAAAACCCGTTGCACCATGCACATGAAGGCGAGAAGAGGTGGAGAAGCTGAATGGGGCCCCATCACGACAAACCGGGCCGCAACGCTCGGCAGAAGGGTCCCCCGGTACCCAAGTGTTGGAATACTTACCGGTGGAAATTGGAAAGTCAAGGCGGTACGCCGGCATCCGAGTAGGGATGATTCACGGATAGCCGGACACTCCGGCCGGACGGGTGGTTGGGGCGCTGGCGAGGCTCGGGCGGACCAAAGGCAGGGTGAGCGAGAAGAGTCGGTTTTTTCGATTGGGAGACTCAGCGGAACGCCGCGGGCGAGCCTGGGAGCCAATCTATCTGGTGGCCGGACTCCGCGGACGCTATTCTTCCTGGATCGTGACCAGCCCCGAGCGAAAACCATGATCGTGACCATCGACGGCCCGGCCGGAGCCGGCAAGAGCACCGTAGCCAAAGCGCTGGCCCGCCGGCTCGGTTTTCGCTACCTGGATACCGGCGCGATGTATCGCGCCGTGGCCCTGGCGGGCATGCGACGGCAGTTGGACTGGTCGCTTCCGGCGGAACTGGCCGAGTTGGCGCGCGAGGTGCGGGTTGAGGTTCGGGGAGAGCGGATCTTGCTGGAGGGGGAAGATGTCACCGAGACGGTCCGCACGCCCGAAGTGACCGCGGCAACGCGATTCGCTGCCAACAACGCCGCCGTTCGCGAGCATCTGGTGGCCCTTCAGCGGGCGATCGCCGGGCGGGAAGATATTGTGACGGAAGGGCGGGACCAGGGATCGGTGGTGTTTCCGGACGCCGAGTGCAAGGTTTATCTGACAGCCAGCGCCGAGGAGCGGGCTCGCCGCAGGGTGGAGGACTTCCGCGCGCAGGGCAAAGACGCGCCCTTCGCCGAGGTGCTGGTCGACATGGTCCGTCGCGATGAAAGCGACGCCGCCCGCGACGTGGGACCGCTCACCCGGCCGCCGGACGCCATTGAACTGGTGACCGACGGCCTGACGGCCGGCGAGGTGATCGAGCGGCTGGTACGGATCGTCGATAATAAGAGACAAGAGAGACGAGTACGAGACCGGGAGCAAAATGGCTGAGCGACCTTTATTGAGCCGATTCTGGTACGAATTCCTCCGGATGTGGGTCCGCCTGGTGTGGACTTTCTTTTACCGCACGCGATACACCGGCCAGCGCAACATCCCGGGGGAAGGGCCGGTGCTGGTGGTGGCCAATCACCAAAGCTTCTTCGACCCTCCGTTGATCGGGGCGGGCTGCCGGCGGCGGATGAATTACCTGGCGAGGAAAAATCTCTTTGATCAGCCGGGGCTCGGGTGGCTGATCCGGTCTCTGGATGCGATCCCGGTCGACCGCGAAGGAGGCGCCTTGAGCGGCCTGAAGGAGACGCTTCGCCGGCTGAAACGGGACGAGATGGTGCTGATCTTCCCGGAAGGGGCGCGAACGTGGGACGGCGAGGTGGGGCCGCTTCAGCCGGGTTTTGTCACCTTGGCCGTGCGGAGCCGCGCGGCGATCCTGCCGGTGGCGATCGAGGGCGCTTTTCACGCCTGGCCGCGGTGGCAGAAGGCGCCGCGGCTGGGGACGCTCCATGTTCACTATGGGGTGCCGCTCATGCCCGACGAGGTTGCTCGGCTGGACGAGAAATCGCTGGTGGAGGAGGTCGAGCGGCGCATCCGCATGTATCATGCCCAACTGGCGCGGAATCCGGCATTCGCGCGACAGCCGCGGCCGCACTGCCCGCCGTCGCTCTGTCCATCGACTGATCCACCGGTGGCCTGATCCACCGCTGGGCGAGCCCGCGAAGGGCAGGATCGTTGATCTATCGGTCTCGGCCAGGGGTGGCCAGGGATCGCGCCGCCTCTTGCTTTTTCGCCCGTCCGAGGTGACAAAGGACGCCGGAAATCGCGATGTCCGGCGGCCGGAGCAGGCCGCACGGAGTAGCGAATCGTCCTTCATCTCCTTGGCGGCCGCGGTTTTCGCCGATCATCGCGGCGCCGCGCAGACGCGCGGCGCGGAGAAGACTCGGCACGTCGACCAGCGGAAGCCGGAGCGTCGGGAGACTGCAAAATGGCAAGAATGGCTCTGTTTCTCGCACTCGCCCTGACGGCGGCGAACGGCGGCCAAGCGGAGGTGGTCGAGCATCGCGGCATCTGGCTGCACCCGGAGCAGTTCAAGACGCCAGATCTGGCCGACCAGTGGATCGAGAAGATTGCGGCGGCACGCTTGAACGCCATCTATCCGCTGGTCTGGTATCGCGGCGGCACGGCGTGGTTCAAGAGTGACTTGAGCCCGATGGGGAGGGATGTGCCCGAGGGATTTGATCCGCTGGGTCATTTGGTCTCCGCCGCCCATGCCCGAGGGATTGCGGTACACGCGTGGTTCGTCAACGGCAGTTATGGCTCCGCGGTGAGCAATGGAGTGTTTGCCCAGCATCCAGAGTGGCGATTGCAGGGGGGCAAGGGGGACGATCCGTGGTTCGATCTTGGCCAACCGGCGGTGCGCGATTTCCAGCGCAAGGTGATGATTGACTGTCTGCGGAGATACGACCTGGACGGGTTGCACTTCGACTACATTCGCTATTCGGGCCAGGGCCCGTGTTACTGCCCGCATTGCCAGGCGGAGTTTGCCAAGAAGTACGGCTATCGGCCGCTGCGAGCCGAGGGAGAGCGGTTTCCCGCAATGCTTGACGTAGGCGCCAACCCGGTGGACCGGCCGACGACCGCCGAGGTGCTGGCGGTATTTGAGAACGGCACGCCGGCGGTGACGCTCAACCGCCTGGGTGAAGGCGAAGCGGCCGTGTTGAACTGGCAGGCAGCGCGCTCGGCGTCGCCCGCGGTCGACAAGCTCGCCGGGGACCTGTTGTCGCGATTCCGCGCCGCAGGGAAGAGCACGTTCCAGCTCAATACGACCGAGACTGCGGCCAAGTATCGGCGCGAGGAGCAGGCCCGGGCGAACGAATGGCTCCGTGGGCTGGGATTTACGGCCAAGCTCATCGATGAAGAGGGGATGGGGCAGGTGCCGGGTGACGGGGTGCTGGTTCTCTACGGGCAATACTACATTGCCGAGGAAACTGCCGACCGGCTGGAGCAGTTTGTGCGCGGCGGGGGCCGCTGCCTGGTCATCGACGGGCCGGTGTTTTCGATCAAGTATCCAGCGATCCAGCGCGTGCTTGGACTCAAGGCGACGGGGAAGTATTTCCACGGACTGACGCTCATCTCGCCCGTGCCCGGGCAGGATCTACTGCCGCCGGGCCCCGCGATCGACGTCGAGCACGAGCGCAATCGGATGGCCAAATGGGTCGAGTATCGCCGTGAAACGGTGAGCGAACTGGTGCGTGCCGTGTATCGGGAGGCCAAGGCGACGAAGCCGGGCACGTGGGTGAGTGCGGCCGTGTTTTTCAATCGGCAGAGCGCCGACAACGTGTGCCAGGACTGGTACGGCTGGCTCCGCGAGGGGTCGATCGACTACGTGCTGCCGATGGCCTATACCGAGGACAATGAGGTGCTTGCCAAGGCTTTCGCCGAATGGAAAGCGGCCGACCCGAACATGGATCGCATCATTCCGGGGTTAAGCATCTACTCGCGGCAGGAAGGCAAGGCGGTGCCCCGCGACTTGTCGCTGGTTCGTTCCCAGCTTGACATGTGCCGCACCAACGCCACGCACGGCAACCTGTTCTTCTCGCTGGGGTATCTCAACGAGCCGCTCATCAAGATGCTTGCCGACGAGGCGTTCGTCGAGCCGGCGCGAGCGTGGTACCCGACGAGTTCCCCGTAGTCACACCGCTTGAAGCGGGACTGCAGATGGGGCTGGCAGTTCTCTTGAGGCGAAGAACCGAATCGGCAGCAAGATCAAGGAACATCATATGCGACGTCACTGGTCGTGGTTGATTTGTGCAGTTGTGTATGCCGCAGTGGCTGCCCGGAGCGGATATTGCCAGACGCCGCCGGCGGCACCGCTGCCGGAGGGCGTGAAGGCGGTGTGGGACATCGACAAGGCCGACCGCCAGACCACGCCCACGCGCGAGCGGATCTCGATCAACGGGTTGTGGCGGTGGCAGCCTGCGGGCGGCCAGTCGGAAGAAGTTCCGGCGGGGAACTGGGGATACTTCAAGGTACCCGGCTGCTGGCCCGGGATCAGCGATTACATGCAGAAGGACACGCAGACGGTTCACCCGCATCCGGCCTGGAAGGGTGAGAGGCTGGGGGGCGTCACGGCGGCGTGGTATCAGCGAGAAATCGATGTGCCCCGAGAGTGGACAGGTCGCCGGATCGTGCTCAGGGTGGAGTATCTCAATTCGGCCGCGACCGTCTATGTCGACGGCAAGAAGGTGGGCGAGCTGCAGTTCCCGGCGGGTGAAGTCGATCTTACCGGCGCCTGCAAGCCGGGCGCCAAGCACGTGCTCAGCATGCTCGTGGTTGCCCGGCCGTTTCGGGAGGTGATGCTGTCGTTCGGCGACACCAACGCTTCGCGAACCACGCGCGGCAGCGTGGCGCGGCGCGGTCTGTGTGGCGATGTGTGCCTTGTCGGCGAGCCTGCCGGCGCGAGGATCAATGAGGTAAAGGTGAGCACCTCGGTGCGCAAGGGAGAGATTACAGTAAGTGCGGCGATTGAGAATTTGCCGGCCGAATCGAAGTACACCGTGCGCGCGGTGGTTACCGACCAGGGTCGGAAGGTCAAGGAGTTCACGAGCCGAACGATTGGCTCGGCCGACCTTAAGGATGGCTGCATCACGGTGACGGAGCGGTGGAAGGCGGAGAAGCTGTGGGACGTGCACACGCCCGAAAATACGTACGAAGTCGCGGTTGCGCTGGTGGGCCAGGGGGGCGAGGTTCTCGATGCGGCACACCCGGTGCGTTTCGGGTTCCGCGAGTTCTGGATCGACGGCCGCGATTTCTATCTCAACGGCACGCGGATTTTTCTCTCCGCCCTGCCGCTGGACAACGCCCAGGTGAGCGCCGCGGCTGCCAGCTACGCGGGGGCACGTGAGAGCCTGCGGCGGCTGAAGGAGATCGGCATCAACTTCGTTTACACGCACAACTACGGGTGCGAGCCGGGAACGCATCTCGGTTTCGAGGAGATCTTGCGGGCCGCCGACGACGAGGGCGTGCTCGTGGCGCTGTCGCAGCCGCATTTCGGCCAGTACGAATGGCGAGCGCCGGACGCGGCGGAGAAGAATGGTTATGCCCACCACGCCCGCTTCTATGTCTGCGTGGCGGGCAATCACCCGTCAGTGGTTTTTTACTCGATGAGCCACAACTCGACCGGCTACGACGAGGACATGAACCCAGAGCTTATCGACGGGATCCAGTCGGCGCGGAGCCAGTGGGCGGAGGGGAACGTACGGGGAGCGCTGGCGGCGGAGGCGATTGTGGCGAAGCTGGATCCGGATCGGATCGTGTATCACCATTCGTCGGGCAATTTGAGCTCGATGCACACGATGAACTTCTACACGAACATGGCGCCGGCCCAGGAGCTGGACGACTGGTTCGAGCACTGGGCCACCAAGGGGGTGAAACCCGTTTTCACATGCGAGTATATGGTGCCGTGCACATGGGACTGGACGATGTACCGCGGCTGGTACAAGGGGAGCCGCGAGTTCGGCAGCGCCCAGGTGCCGTGGGAGTTCTGTGTCGCCGAATGGAGCTCGCAATTCCTCGGCGATCGCGTTTACCAGATCGGCGATGCGGAGAAGAGGAATATCCGCTGGGAGGCCGACCAGTTCCGGCAGGGGAAGCTCTGGCGTCGCTGGGACTACCCGTTCCAGGTCGGCGCAAAGGTATTCGACAGCCAGCATGAGATCATCGGCGCGTATCTCACGAGCAACTGGCGCGCGTTCCGTACCTGGGGCGTGTCGGCGATCTCTCCCTGGGAGCACCATTTCTTCTGGACGCTCCGCGACGGAGTCGACAAGAGCCGCCAGGAATTGGCGGTCGATTGGGAGAACCTTCAGCGGCCGGGATTCAGCCCCGACTATCTCGACGAGCGTTACGAGCGGATGGACCTGGCCTTCGAGCCCTCGGACTGGATCGCAACGGCCGACGGACAGGCTATCTTGCGGAATAACCGGCCGCTTCTGGCCTATATCGGCGGAGAGCCGGAGGCTTTCACCAGCAAGGACCATAATTTCTATGCAGGCGAGACGGTCGAGAAGCAGCTCATCGTCATCAATAACTCGCGGCGGACGGTGACCGCCGATTGCCAGTGGTTGATTGGCCTGCCCACACAGCAGGGCGAGACGGCGAAGATCGAAGTGCCGACCGGGGAGCAAGCGCGGATTCCGATTCGGATTACGCTGCCTCCGAACCTCACGCCGACCGAGTGCGAGCTGTACGCGGAAGTGAACTTCAGTGGCGGCGTAACGCAGAAGGATCTCTTCAGGATTCGCACGATGCGGAGGCCGGACGCAGAGTCGCCGGATGCGAAGATCGCTCTATTCGACCCAAAGGGCGAGACGGCCGAGCTTCTGCGATCGATGGGAGTCGATGCGCGTCGGGTTGAGGCCGGCGCGGATTTGAAGGACGAGAAGATTCTCATCGTGGGAAAGGGGGCGCTCACCGCGGATGGCCCGGGGCCGGATATCCGCCACGTCCGCGACGGACTGAAGGTCGTCGTGTTTGAACAGACGGCCGAGGCCCTCGAACAGCGACTGGGTTTCCGGGTGGCGCAGTACGGCCTGCGGCAGGTCTTCAAACGTGTGCCGGATCATCCTCTCCTTGCCGGGATCGATCAGGAGCATTTACGCGATTGGCGGGGCTCGGCGACGATTCTGCCGCCACGGCTGGATTACACCAAGAGCCAGTCGTTCGGCGGGCCGGCGGTGCAGTGGTGCGGCATCGAAGTGCCGCGGGTGTGGCGGTGCGGCAACCGGGGCAACGTGGCCTCGGTGCTCATCGAAAAACCGGCGCGGGGCGATTTCCTGCCAATCCTCGACGGCGGCTACAGCCTGCAGTACAGCCCGCTCATGGAATACCGCGAGGGGCAGGGGATGGTGCTCTTCTGCCAGCTCGACGTGACGGGTCGAACCAAAGCGGATCCCGCCGCCGAGATGCTCGCGCGAAACGTCGTCCGTTACGCCGCCGGGTGGAAGCCCGATGTCCGCCGAGAGGCGGTTTACATCGGCGATCGGGCCGCGCGGGAGTATCTCAAGTTCGCCGGGATTCCGTTGCACGAATATGAAGGCGGCAGAATCCCGCCCGAACAGGTACTCATCATTGCGGGGGGCGACGCGAAGCTCTCGGAGAACGCGGCCGCCGTGGAGCAGTTTGTCAACGGCCGGGGCCAGGTGCTGGCGCTCGGGCTGGACGAGCAGCAGGCCAAGGCCTTTCTGCCACTCAAGGTCGGCATGCGGAAGGGGGAGCATATCGCCGCGTGGTTCGAGGCGCCCGTGGAACGTTCCGTCTTTCGTGGCATCGCGCCGGCCGACGTGCACAACCGCGACCGGCGAGAGTTGTCTCTGGTGGCCGACAACGCGGAGGTGCTTGGCAATGGGGTTCTGGCGCGGGCTCGCGATAGGGATGTGGTGTTTTACCAATTTCCGCCGTACGCGGTGACCGGCGCGCGTGGAGAGGTTCCCTCGTTCAGCATCGACGACGAGGACGCATTGGAGGGCAAGCAGAGCGCGCTGGTGACGCTGGGAATGACGGCCGGCGCGGGCGTTCAGTTCGGCCAGCCCATGAAGACGCCGCCGGAGGTCGGGAAGACGTACACCTTCGCCGTGTTCCTCAAGAGCGTCGGCGGGCCGGTGCGGGCCCGGCTCGAGGTGGAGCGGGCGGGATCGCCATGGGACCGCGCGGCGAGGGGAGAGGAAGTCGTGGTTTCCGGTGATCAGTGGACCGAAGTGCACGTGACATTCCCGTGCGAGAAACCGTTTCCGGAAGGCTGGCAGGCGTATGTCGCCTGTGCGCAGGACGGCGGGCAGTTCCGGGCCGATTTCTTCCGCCTGTATGAAAGCGAATACACGGCGGCCGATCCGAAATCGGATGCTGCAGCCGGTCCGAAGAACCTCTTGGTCAATGCCGGTTTTGAGAGCGGCCGCAAGCCGTGGTTCTTTTCGTTCCACGAGCAGCTCAACAAGCGGCGGACGTATCGGCGAACCGCTTTCGCTCTGAGCCGGCTGCTGGCGAACATGGGTGTTGCGGCGCCGACGCCTCTGCTAGCGCGTTTCTCGGTACCGGTCGGCGGGGACCAGCCCGCACCGGGTCCCTCGGTCGTGCGCAATGGCGACTTCAGCCAGGCGGCCAACGAGGGCGCTATGCCCGAGCAGTGGCAGTTCACTTCGAGTTCGCGGGAGGACCGCTGCACTCGCGAGCGGCTTGAAGGAAGCGAGGGCTGGACCTTGCGGATGCAGATGGGCGGCGGCGATCGCCAGGCGAACGTGATGCTCGCGCAGCAGGATGTGCCGGTCAAGGAATCGCAGTGGTATCGCATCACGCTCAAGGCGCGGGCTGAAGGCATGGCGGGCAAGACGGTCACGTTGGCCGTTCAGGACACGAAGACGTGGACGTCGCTCATTGCCTACCAGACCTTCGCGCCGGTGGACGAGTGGCGCACCTTCGAGTTCCTGGTGCCGGCCAGCGGCACGGCCGAGAAGAACACGCGACTGCAGATCTGGCACGGCAACCCGGGAACTCTGTGGCTGGCAGGTATCAGCATGGTGCCGGTTGCTCCGCCTGCCCGTGACGGCCGCTGGCTGGAAGGGCTGTATCTCGATCAACCCGAGGACTGGGACGACCCGTACCGCTTCTTCCGCTGGTGAAGGCTTCGATCCGGCGCCATATTTCAGACCGAGTGCGGCCCGTCGTCGGGAGCGAGCCAGCGACGGGCGTTCTCGTGGCAGAGATCGCGTACCAACGAGTCGAGGAGCCGGTCATCCGCGGGAATGACGCCGGTTTGCGCCTGGTCGCCCAGCCAGTCGCAGAGGACGCGGCGGAAGTACTCGTGACGGGTCATCGAAAGGAGGCTGCGCGAGTCGGTCGTCATGCCGACGAATGAGGCGAGCAGGCCGTAGTGGGCCAGGGTTTCGAGATGCTGGCGGATACCCAGGGCGTGGTCGTTGTACCACCAGGCTGGGCCGAGTTGGATCTTGCCGCGCACGCCTTCCTCGGCGAACGATCCGGTCAGCGTTGCCAGGGCGGCATAGTCGGCCGGGTTGAGCGGATAGAGTATCGTCCGCGGCAGGATCCCATCCTGCTCCAATCCGTCCAGGAATCGGCAAAGGCCGGCAATATCGCAGCTCTGTCCGATGGTGGCATACCCGCCCGCCGGGCCGGCGAGATTCCTCAGACGGGTGCTGGTGTGCCTCTGCGCGCCGATGTGAAGCTGCAGGATCCAGCCGCGCCGGCCGCACTCGCGTCCGAGCAACGACAGCATCTGATTGTCGTATCCGGCCACGGCCTGGTCGGCCAACCGGCAGCCCATGCGCGCGAAGGCATCGAACCGTTCGGCCACGAGCGCTGGGCTGAGTGACGCGTCTTCCTCTAATCGCAGCGACGGCAGGACGTGCGTGCCAAATCCCGACTCCGCCAGCCGCGCGTGGGCCTCAAGATCGTCGAGCGGCCGGTCCGAGGTACACAGGCATTCGACGTTGGCGTGCGTGATCAGCCCCCGCGCGGTGAAGTCCGGAGATCGCAGCCGCTCGTTGCACGCGTTCCACACGCGATCGGCAGACTCGGGCGAGAGCATCTCGTCGATGTCGAAGTAGCGTTTCAGTTCCAGCGCCGTCCAGTGGAACAGCGGATTGCCGAGCGTCTGCGGCACCGTGGCGGCCCAGGCGTCGAACTTCTCGCGGTCCGAGGCGTCGCCGGTGATGAGCCGCTCCGGCACGCCGGCGATCCGCATCGCGCGGTGCTTGTACGGATCGCCGGCAAGCCAGAGTTGCGCCAGGTTGTCGAACGGGCGGTCGTCGGCCAGATCGCGGGGATCGAGGTGGTTGTGGTAGTCGACGATCGGGAGCCGTGCGGCCGTCGTGTGATAGAGCCGCCGGGCCTGCGCCGTTTTCAGCAGGAAATCGTCGTGGATAAATGCCTTCACACTAGCCATGCCCTCAGTCGAACCAGATCATTTCTTTTTCGGCAACGAGGACCGGAGCGTCGTAAAGGGGGATGTCTTTGAATGTGGTAGAGTCACCCGCCCTGATGATGCGGTCGGCCGGGATTTCATAGACCCGCCCGGAAACCAGGTCAACCCAGACCGGCTCCCGAATGGCGAGGCCGCGGATCTCGACCTGCGCCGGCTGGGTTTCGAAGTGATCGCCCGGCGTATCCGACTTGTCCCAAAGCACGACGAGGTTCTCTCCGGTCGACTTGTTCCGATAGGCGAACGACGCCGTGTCGTTGGGGTAAGTGACCGTGATGGCGGCGTCCTTGACGCGCTCCAGGGTCTCGTCAAACACGGCGATGCAGTTCTGGACCGAGTAGTAGGCGAGCTTGATCTTCTCAACCTTCTTGTCGGCCGTCGCCCGTAAGAGTCCCTTGCGGTTGATCTCGCGACCCGTATGGTTGAAATCGCAGATCGTGAACACGGCCGATTCCACGTCGTGTCCCAGATCACCGAGCATCCGCCGCAGATCCCACTTGGCCTGGCTGTACTCGGTCCAAGGGTGGTTGGAGAGCGCGAACTTCGTCGCCAGTTCCGAAGGGCAACCGTTCTCGCCCTGGCGCATCTTGGCCTTTGTCGAGTACTTCGCCAATGTCGCCTTGAGGGCCTCGACGTTCTTGTAAGAGCTGTCCGGGTTCTTTGCATAGCCGTGGTAGATGAACCAGTGAAAGAGGTCCACTTTGCCGCGCTCGGCGAGGGCCTTGAGGCATTCTTCGAGGAGCTTGGGGCTGGAACTGGCCAGCGAGAGCCCGGCGATCCGCGCATCGGGAATCACGCGCTTGATGATCTCCGCCGTGCGGATATTGAACACGGCGATGTCGCCCGGCTTGTGCTGCTTGTTGATGTCCGGTTCGTTCCACATCGCCCAGTCGCGGACCTTGCCCTTGTAACGCGTTGCCATGGCCTCCACCCAGCGGTCCCAGGCCGCCAGTGCCTCGTCGGACGTCGGGAAGCCGCCCGCCAGATCCCAGCCTCCGCCTCCCTCGTAGATCGTGTTGCCGTAGTCGGTCTCCAGCAGGATGTTCAGGCCGCGGCCATGGGCATCGTCGATGATCGTGTCGAGCCACGAGAAGTCGTAGACTCCTTTCGCTTTCTCCGTTTTCGCCCAGCCTCCCTGCAGCCGGATGGTCTTGATGCCCAGCGGTACGAGATATTCTTTGTACTGCTGGTAGTCGGCGTAGTCGCGGTCGAGTGTCTCGCAACCCAGCGTCCAGTTCGATCCGGAGATATCGTCGGCGCTCCGCGGCCGGATGGTGCCGATCTGCCGGAGTCCCGGATCCAAGGGGGTGCGGGCCCGATCGGGCGAGGTGTCGATCGCCGGTCCCGCCGCCAAAGCTTCCACCACGGCGCAGCCGAGGATAGCGGCTACTGCCCAGAATCGCCCAAGGCGCATGTACATCGGTGCGTGTCCTTCTTGGAAAGGTGTGCGTGCAATGCCTGTTGTGACAATCTTCGCTTTGCTGACAGTCATCATACTCCAGAGGAAGCCAGGAAGCCGCCGTCGACCGGTACGGTAATGCCGGTCACAAAGCCGGATCGCTCGTCGTCCAACAGCCAGCAGACCGCGCCGAGCAGGTCCCCGGCTTCGCCGAATCGCTTCATTGGCGTATGTGCCATCACGTTCTGGCCGCGCTGGGTGAGGCCCCCGTCGTCTGTCGTGAGGATCTTGCGGCTGCGCTCGTTCATGAAGAAGCCTGGCGCCACCGCGTTCACGCGAATCCCGGCGGGGGCCAGGTAGGCCGCCAGCCAGTGGGTGAGATTTACCACGCCGGCCTTGGCCACCGCGTAGGCCAGGTTCCGCGACAGCGGCCGGTAGCTGTTCATCGAGGCGAAGTTCACAATCGCGCCCCGGCCCTGTTCCGCCATTTCGCGGCCGAAAACCTGGCAGGGAATCAGCGTTCCCAAAGTGTTCACCTCGATGACTTTGAGCATGCTGGCCGGATCGAGATCAAAGAACCCGCGCATGCCGTCCGGCCGGTCAGGCGCGAGTTCGGCGGGTTGGAACTCCGTGCCGGTCGTCACCGCATCGGGACGATTTCCCCCCGCTCCGTTGACCAGCAGCGCGCAAGGCCCCAGTTGCCGGCCGATCTGCTGGCGGGCCGCAGCGACCGCCGCCGCATCGGTAACGTCCACAGAGAAGGCTACCGCCGTGCCGCCCGCATCACGGATCACTGTCGCGACTAGTTCAAGCTTTTCCGGGGTGCGGCCGAGCAGGGCAACGTGAGCGCCGAGCCGCGCGAGTTCGATCGCGATGGCGGAACAGAGCGTTCCACCCGCCCCCGTCACGACGGCGACCTTGCCGTTGAAAACGCCTTCAGGCACGATTCAGTCCTCCCGAGTAATCGCTGTTTCGCTGATCCGTTTGACGGGTCCCAACCAGAAGAACAACGACAGGCAGGCGACGGGCGCGAGGCTGCCTACTGCCCAGAACGCCGGTGCATAACCGACCTGGTCGACGATCTGTCCCACGACGAACGTGAATCCGGCGCCACCCAAGCTGGCTGCCATCAGCGTCGTTCCCATCGCCGAGCCCATCGTTTCGGCCGGAAAAATGTCGGCGTGTAGCGCCAGGATATTGGCGCTCCACATGCCGAACCCGAATGTCGCGACACAGACCCAGGCGATGGCCGCGGCCGGTGTCGGGGCGCCAACGACCTCCAGCCCGCCGAGCATCGCCGCGGCGCCGGCGAGCATCGCGCTCTTGCGCGCCACGGTGGGGCTGAAACCGCGCGCCAGCAACGAATCCGAGATCGCGCCGCCGACCATCTTGCCCAGGTCGACCGTCAAGTAGGGAATCCAGCCGTAGTAGCCGATGTCCTTGAGCGAAAAACCACGGCTCTGGCCGAAATAGTCGGGAAGCCAGAACACATAGAACCACCACACGGGCGTTGCCACCATCCGCGTGACGAGCAGGCCCCACAACTGCCGGGTGCCGATGATCCGACGCAGTGGCGCCCCGAAGACGGGCGGCTTCGGCCTGACGGGTCCGAGTTCCTCGACAACCTTTGCCCGATCCTCGACCGAGAGCCACGGATGGCGTTCCGGCGCGTGATAGACGACCAGCCAGGCCGCCAGCCAGGCAAAGCCCAGGAGACCCGTAGTCATGAAGGCGGCCCGCCAGCCGAACTGCAGCGCTAGAATCGCCACCACTGGCGGCGCCGCGATCGCTCCCACGGCCGATCCGCTGTCGAAGATGGCCATGGCCAGCGCCCGCTGCTTCTGCGGAATCCAACTGGCCACAGCCTTGGTTCCCGCCGGCCAGTTGCCCGCCTCGGTTATCCCTAGCAATCCGCGGAGGACGATCAGGCTCAGTGGACCAACGGCGAAGGCGTGCAGCATGGCGGCCACGGACCAGCCCACAATGGACACACAGAAACCGATCCTCGTGCCGACCCGGTCGATCCACATTCCGACCGGAATCTGCGCCAGCGCGTAGGCGAGCATGAAGACGGTGGTGATCGTGCCGTAATCGGCGCTGGTGAGCCCCAGTTCCTTGCGCAACGTGGGCAGCAGCACGGAGAGGGCTTGGCGATCCACGTAGTTGATCACCGTGGACAGGAACAGCAGACCCAGGATCAGCCACCGCAGCGTGCCGAGTCGCATCAGAAGTAGCCGCCCTTTTCGGTGATCTCGTGGACGGTCTGGCCCTCGGCGACCCAGCCGAAGATCTTCTTCTCGTTGGCGCGGATCTCCTCAGCCCGCACCAGCACATCGAAAGCGACGTCGCGCGGCACGCAGACGACGCCGTCGCAGTCGGCGAAGACCACATCGCCGGGCTTGATCACCACGTCGCCGATCTTGATCGGCACCTGGTAGTGAGTGATCAGGCAGCGGCCCAGCGAGCCATTCGGGATGCGGTACTTGTAGTAGACCGGGAACGGCTTCTCGAGGATCTGTTTCGTGTCGCGGATACCGCCATCGATGCAAGCCGCCCTGACGCCCTTCGCATAGGCGGTAGCCGTCATCACGCCGCCCCAGAGCGTAGCTTTTTCGTCGTTCGAGGTATCCCATACCACGAACGCGTCGTCGGTCATCTCATCGAGCATCTGGGTGCGGAACGTCATCTCACCGGTGATCTTCACGTTGGGCGCGCTCTTGACGGTGAACGCGATTCCCGCGACGACGTCCGCATCGCGCAGCGGGCGCAAGTGGCCCGGAAGCGCCTGGTCGAGCAGGCAGAATTCCCGCAACACGTCGCTGATCGCGCCGGTATAGAGTTGCTCGTAACGCCGCAACAGTTCCTTGACCGGAACCGGAAACGGCTTGTCGGAGACGCCCTCGCGCTGGGCGATGAGCTTCTCCAGGTTCATCATCTTTGCCTCCTGCTGCAGCAGATTCGGCTGGCGGGGCGTATCGCTCATACGGCGTTCCTCAGGCTTTTCATTGGTCTCTATACTCGATTTCCACGCGGTCCAACTCGGCGGGACCGGTCCAGAGGATCTTGAGTTCCGATTGGCCGGGTGGAATATCGCATTCGTATTGAAGCAGCGTACGGCGCTGCTTCCCGGCCGCGCCACCGGGTGGATTGGGGAGCGGCCGCGCGGTGCGTAGCGGATCGATCGGTACGTCGCCCGCACGGAACTGCAGGTCGGCGATCTTCTCACTGGGGCAGAAAGCCACCACCCGGATCGCCTTGATCGTTCCGGGCACGCGGTAGGCGAGCCAATCGCTCTCGCCGCCCTGGGCGCGGAAGAGGTACTCGGCATAGAGCGCGTTATAGGCGTTGTTCAAAGTGAGCCCGTCGGACCTGGCGGCGACGCGCGAGAAATCCTGGAGTTCGTCCGCCAGAGAGAGACGTGCGACGGCCACCGGGCCGACGACGTTCGACGGCGCTGATCGCCCGGAACCGTTCCGAGCGGTTACACGATAGAAGTACGTTTGTCCCGGCCGCGCCGTTGTGTCGCTGAAGAGTGGACGGTACGCGATGTCGGCGTCGCTGACCTCGGCGGCGATCGTCGACCAGGGGCCGGCAGCGGCCTGGGCCCGCTCAATGTCGTAGCTGGTGGCGCCCGCCGATCCTCGCCATGAGAGCAGCGGCACTTCTCCGATGGGCAACAACTCCGGCGGGCCGGGAACCGGCAAAGGAGGCACCGGCAGTTCCTGGATCCGGAAGCCGGCTTCTCGCATCGCGGCCATGATGCCGATTTCGCGCTGCGCGTCGGCACTGGGAAAGCCGGGCCAGTGATACGACCAGACGGCGGGGTAGGTCATGATCTGGTGCCAGTAGAATCCGCCATCGCTGTGGTGGAAGTACATGCTCCAGATCAGGGCGCCGGAAATGCCCGGCTCGGACTGCACGTAGTCGAGGAACTCGCGCAGCTTGTCCACCACGTTGTCGTGCGTGAACATTTTGCCGTCGATGTAGGGGCCGAATTCGCCGATGAACATCGGCCGCGCATCGCCGACCTTCGCCATCTCGGCGCGGATCGCTCCGGGCCAGCCCCCTTCCACGCCGGCATAGTTGGCGTAGAGATGCCGGGTGACGAGGTCGATATTGGGGTCGATCGTCAAGGCCTGGCCTGGTCGGTGCCGCGTCTCGGCCACGAGGTGATTCGGATCGAGGCTCTTGATGTAGGCCGCCATTTCCGCGAGCCAGGCGTCCGGAGCGCTGTGCATTTCGTTGCCGAACTGCCAGGCGAGGATGGCTTTGTCTTCACGGTACGGGATACCCGTGATCGTGTTGGTGCGGGTCAGGACGTATCGCACCGTAGCCTTGTAGTCTTCCTTGAGTTGCGGATCGGTGTAGAACTCAGCCCGCTTTTTGCCCCGGTGGGCGGCATAGGTGCCGATGCCGCCGAGATAGTCGCCGGATTCGGCCGTAAGATCGAAGACCACCCGGACACCGTACTTGTTTGCCAAGGCAAACAGGCTGTCGACCGTGCGGAAGGCTTCGTCGTTGAATTGGCCCGGGCCGAGGACGTAATGCCACGATTGTGCCTCTTCCTGCGGGGCGCGAATCGGCAGGTTCCACGTGCGGACGACGCGGAGATTCATCTGGTCGAGCGTCTTGAACGCGTCCTCTTGCTCCCAGGGCGTGGGCAGGTGGAGCCGCTCCGGCAGATAAAGCGTCCAATCGTAGGGGAGCACCAGCCCGGGCATGTTGGCCCCCATAAAGCGGAATTCCTTTTCCCCGTCGTATAGCTTGTTAGCGCGGCGAGTGATGAAGTGCGCGAAACCCGACTCGGCTCGCTCAGTGCCCGTCACCGCCGGATTGCGGTCCCGTTTGTCTTGCGCAAAGGAACGGTCCGACATGACACCAAGCATCAACGCCAAAGCAACCGTTCCGGCTGTGAACAGTGAACCCGTGCTGGATCTCCTCGGTTCCCTTTGAGGCATGATCAGACTCCCGTTGCGGCTGCTGTGGAAATGTGCCTGTGGATTTGGCCGTCGTGTGCTTTCGATTCTCATGGCAAGCCCATGCCGCCGTCGACGAACAGGTCCTGTCCGGTGATGTAACGTCCCGCCTCGGAGCAGAGCAGCACTGCGAGGCCGGCACAGTCGACCGGTTCTCCCACGTAGCCGGCCGGGATCTTGGTCAGGAGTTGACGCCGGTACGACTCGTCGGCCAGCACCTGCTCGTTTCGACCCGTGGCGATGGCGCCCGGGGCGAGGTTGTTAATCGTGACGCCGTCGGGCGCCAGTTGCGGCGCCAGGTTCCGGGTGAGGTTCTCCACGGCCGCCTTGGTCGCCGAGTAGACCAGCATGGCGGGATGGGGCCGCACCTCTTGCACGCTGCCGATGGTCAGGATACGGCCCCACCGCCGGTTTTGCATGGCGGGGGCGAACTTCTGGATCAACCAGATGCTCGCGCCGAGGTTCACGTCGATCTGCCGGCGGTATTCGTCCGGAGTGATCTCCTGCCAGGGCTTGCGGATCTGCACGGACGCATTGAGCACCAGGATGTCCACCGCTCCGAGCGCGGCGAGCGTTTCGTCATGGATCTTGTCCGCCGCGCCGAGATCCGCCAGATCGGCCACGGTGATTCCGCTCCGCGACCCGTAGCCCTCGACTTCGGCACGGACCGCCTCCGCCTTGGCCACGTCCCGGGCGCAATGGACCATCACGTCGGCGCCAAACTCCGCCAGCGCGACGGCGATTGCCCGGCCGATCCCCTGGCTCGAACCGGTGACCAGGGCACGTTTACCAACCAGGTTCAGCAGTTCTTTCACGATCGACCCCCTGGCAAGTTGCGACATGGACGCTTCAGGGCCTGTTACCGATGGGCTCAGGTCCCGCCGACCATGGGGAACCAATCCGGATGGTAAGGATCCTGGTGGAAGCGAGCGTAGTAGTCCCCTTTTTCTTCGTAGTAGCGCTCGTACTTCTGCATCCTCTCTTCATCCAGCGCCACGCCCAGGCCGGGGCCGGAGGGCACGCGGATGCAGCCGTCCTCGTATTTCATCAAGCCGCCCTGGATGATGTCATCGGTGAGGAAGTGATAGTGGGCGTCGCCGGCGAACGTCATTGTGGGTATTGTCGCCGCGGTGTGGAGCATGGCGGCCAGTTCGATGCCAAACTCCGCGCCGCTGTGCATGGCCATCCCAAGATTGAAGGTGCGGCAGACCGCCTCCAGGTCTTTTACTCCGCGCGGCCCTTCCCAGTAGTGCAGGTCGGTCAGCACGATGTCGATGGCGCCCATGCGGATGGCTGGCCCCAGGTCGTCGAACCGGGCGGGATACATATTGGTGGCGACGGGAATGCGGATCTGTTGGCGGACCGCGGCGTTGCCTTCCAGCCCCCACGCCGGATCCTCAAAGTATTCGATGTTGAGCGGTTCGAGTCGGCGGCCCACGCGGACTGCGGTGGGCACGGACCAGAGGCCATTGGGATCGATCCGCAGACCGAAACCCTCGCCCAGCCGCTCGCGGCACAGTTCAAGCACGCGGGCTTCTTCCATGGGATCCATGACGCCGGCCTTGAGCTTCATGGCGTTGACGCCCAGTTCCTCGTGCAACTGCACGCAGAAGTCGGCGAGATCTTCCGCCCGCTCGTCATGGCCGCCGCCGGGGCGATCGTAGCGCCAGAACAGGTAGGCGATGAAGGGCACCCGGTCGCGGATGACGCCGCCCAGCAGGTCCGACATCGGCCTTCCGAGCGCCTTGCCCTGGATGTCGAGACAGGCCATCTCGATCGCCGCGTAGAGCCGGGCGTTGGAGAGGTAGTAGATGCTCCGCAGCACCTTCTGCTTGATGACGCCGAGATGAAACGGGTCGAGGCCGAGAATCCGCGGCTTGAGCTTCGCCAGCGCCCCGCGCTGATCTCCGCCGCCCACTTCGCCCAGTCCGACCAGCCCCTCGTCCGTCACCAGTTCGAGGACGGTGCGGAGGAAGTAGCCGGGGTGCACGCCCGTGTTGTGGCGCAATTGGGCATTGAGCGGAATCGCCACGGTGCGGGCTTTCAGATCAACGATCTTCATACTCGTACGCACTCCTTACAAAAAGAACCGCGAACTCATGGGGCCTCGGCCGGCTGCTCCGGTTCGGCGCACCGGTCTCGCGCGAAGGTCGTGCCCAGGGCCAGCAGCACGAACAGGCCGGCCACCACGTAGACTCCGGCCATCGAACTGATGGCGGTGGCCATATCCAGCCGCTGGGCGATCCATGCGAGAATGGTCGAGGCCGAGGCGCCCATCACAAAGGCGCAACACAGCATCACGCCGACGGCCGACGAACGATAGCGGGGCTCGATCACATCAAACGGAGCGGCAAACAGGTTCGAATCGTAGACCCCGCGAAAGACTCCAAAACCCGCGAGCGCCACGCAGCACAGCGCGGCCGAGCCCGCCTGTCCCATCCACCAGATGAACGGCGCCGCCAGCAGCAAACCCAGGTACTCGAAATGCATTC
Source organism: Thermoguttaceae bacterium (assembly GCA_040766885.1). Taxonomy (GTDB): domain Bacteria; phylum Planctomycetota; class Planctomycetia; order Pirellulales; family Thermoguttaceae; genus JAXGPP01. The sequence goes on from JAXGPP010000037.1 coordinate 30,495, forward strand.
GTGCGCTCGGCCAGCGACGAGCGAGTCGATCGGAGAGCCAGCCGCCGGCCGTTACCCCAACGAACGCCGCGGCATGATGGCAGAACAACGCCAGAAAGCTCGCCTTGTCGAGCGCCAAGCCGAACCGCTCGTGCAGGTAAGTCGGCATCCAGGTGAGATAGCCGACGTTGACGAAGACCTGTCCGGCAAAGGCGATGCCCAGCAGCAGCACGGTGCGCTTGGCAAACACATAACGAATCACCTCGATCACGCCGGGACCCGCCGCCGCACTTGCGCCGTCGTCCGTGGCGCCCGGCCGCGGCGTATCGCGCATCCGCCACAAGATCACGCCGGCCATGGCGATGCCGCAACTGCCGAATACAAAAAATGCGCTTCGCCAGCCGTAAATGCGGCCGACTGTTGCCGCGAACGAACTGGCGACGATCCCCACGTACAGGGCCGTTTGGTGGATCGCCATCGCCAGCGCACGGGTCTGCTGGTGGAACTGGCCGATGAGCGAGTTCGCGGCCGGATAATAGAATGCCTCACCGCCGCCCGTCGCGATGCTGCGAAACAGAATGAGCGTCAGCAAGCCTGAGCCGAGTCCGGTCAGCAGCGTGGCCGTGCTGAACACCAGCAGGCTGCCCAGTACAACCCACTTCCGCCGCAACGCGTCCCCGGCGTAACCCGAAAGCGGCACCAGTAACCCGTAGACCGCAGTGAAGATCGTTCCGACGAGGCCGAATTGGACCCTGGTGAGGCCCAGGTCGTCGATGATCAGCGGCGCCAGATTGTTGAAGATCTGCCTGTCGCCCTGGTGCAGAAAGAAGGCGAACCAGAGCAGGCCCAGCAACTCCCACCGGTAGGAATCGGAAGCGGAGTCCAGGCGTTGGCCAGGACTGTCAGTGAGCAGGGTCGCCATCGTTCGTCACCCTCCCGCTTTAGCCTTGCCGGTCACCGACTGCTGTGACTCTGGCTGCCGCAATCCCCTTTCCGCCTGCCTGGCCGCCTCGACGAGCAGCCGCGCCGAATTGGCCACCTTCTTGCCGGGCAGGTCCTGCGGGAATCCGATGATGGTCATCGCCGCGATGATGTTCCCGCGAGGGTCCCGCAGCGGCGTGGAAACCGCATGGCAACTCGGACGGAAGGAACCCTGATCCGCACACCAGCCCTGGTCGCGAAGCTCTTCCAGTCGCCGCTGCACATCGTTCCGCGCCTGGTAGGTCCAGCATTCCTCGGGGGCGCGCTCCAAGACTTCGTCCACCTCCTGCCGGCTCAACCCGCTCAACAGCACCGCCCCGGAGGATCCCAGGGCCAGGTGGAAAGAGGCGCCGACTCGCACCGCAATGGAAGTCGCCTGGGGCGACTCGCAGCGCGCCACGGTGACGGCGTAATCGCCCTGTCGAACCGAGACCTTGGCAGTCAACGAGGATTGCAAGGCCAGTGCGTCCAGCACGGGTTGCACCGCTTCGGCCAGGCTCTCGACCTCGCGCAAGGGTTGTAGAAGCGGCAGCAGGCCGATCGAAATCGCGTGTCCACCGCCCGGCAAGGGCCGCACCCAATCGCGGGAAATGAGCGACCGCAGCAGGCGGTAGCACGTGGTCCGGGGCACGCCGAGCCGCAAGGCCAGGGCTTTAGTGGTGGTTTCGCCTTGCTCCTCGGCCAGCAGGCCGAGCAGTTCCATTGCCTTGCAGACAGCCGGGATGGTGTGCTTGAGGCGTTCCTGGTCAGCGGTCTTCATGCCGCTGATTCTATTCGCCCCGCGACCGGTGTCAATTCAGTTCCTAATCCATCTAGTTCATATATGAACTAGCGGGCGAAATCCGCCGGTCGCCTGCGACTCGAACCTGAGTGCCGTCTGCGTGGCGAGCGAACTTGCGCGGACCGGGCCGGCGGCTTCGGCCGGCACGGAGAGAACGCAGCCCGGCGCGTCGCATGAGAACGGCTGGGACCCATGCGACGCGGCTTTCAAGGCTTGGCGGAGGGTTTTGCTTTGGTAGACTTACTACGCACGGCGGCAGGAGGAGTTGCGGTGTCGCGGCACTTCTCGGGCCTATTCGATCCGGTCCCGCCGCGGTGACGGCAACATTTTGTGCGGTATAGACTTAGAGGCTGTAGCTCAGTCGGTAGAGCAACGGACTTTTAATCCGTAGGTCTCGGGTTCGAGCCCCGACAGCCTCACTTCCGAAGCCCTTGGAAAACAAGGGCTTCCGTCGCTTCTTGGGCGACCGAATAAGGACGGCGGCTGGGGAACCAGCCCGATTCCGGCTGTTTCCATGACCACCTCCCGCCTCAGAGCCTCGCGTCGTGCTCGGCCGTGACGTCTGCATCCGCCGCATCGGACTGCGCATGGTGATGGCGGGGGATAGCCTGGGGTGAGAGGATCCCGCCGGAAAGATAGATGCGCATTGCCTGCTCGGCCGACATGTTCACTTTTGTGACGTGGTCGGAGCGAACAAAGCGGAGCGAGCCGGTCATCGGGACCGGGACGGCAGGTATATAGATCAAATGGTATCCCTGCTCGCCGAAGCGGTACACCTCCGGTGATGCCAGCATGCCGAGGAAGCCGCCTCCCATCTCGTCGCCGAAGCTGCAGAACACGACGTCCAGAGCGGTCAGCTCGGTCTGCTCTTCCTTGCGGAGCATGGCCACCAACTGGGCGGCCGTCTTGTAGACGCCCTTGATGATCGGGATGTGGTTGACGACGTTATTCATCGCCTGCTCGATCCGAGAGCGGGCGACCGATTTCATGAGCACGCCCAGGAGCCAGATTCCTACGAGCACCACGAACAGCCCGACGACCCAGGCCGTCGCCTCATCGTTGACGAACCGCAGGCCGACCTGCCGGAGCGGTTCGCCCAGCATCCCGCTCGGTCCGAGAATTGCCTCCAGGTAACGCACCACCCAGGCCAGAATCGCAATCGTGATGACCAGCGGGAGGATCGCGAACAAACCCGTCAGAAAAGTCGAGATTATCCCCTGTCTCCAGATCCACTTGATCAGCCGAATCATAGTGCTCCCGCGCAAACGATTTTGCGGCAAAGCGCCGAATATTGGTGGGCGGAGCCCGGCCGGGCGAACCGCGCCCGGTCCCTCGGTCGAAAGGCTCGAAGTGGTCCACCATCCACCGCGGAACCAATAACCACTATTCTACCGCCAAGCTGGCACCAGCGACACGCCAGCAGTATATCGAGGCGTCTGTGGCCCGCGCAACCCGTTCGAAACGAGCGAGTTAGCGTGATTGGCAGGCCGCTCCTGCCGTTCCGCCGCCCGCCGCTCCGGCAGCTTGCGACCCGTACACGGCCCACCTATACTCAGGGGGTTCAAGCACGCCGCCGCGCGGCTCATTTTAGAACTCATTGCCTCATTAAGCAGGGGAGAGAGACCATGGCCCAGAGCATGTGGACACGACGTGAGATGCTGAAAGCGGGCGCCGCTGCCGTCGCGTTGCCCTACCTGGTGCCCCGCCACGTCTTCGGGGCAAACGAGACCGTCCAGACGGCCATCATCGGCCTCGGCGGCCGGGCGCGCAGCATTGTCACCGAGTCGCGCGGCATGCCGAACATGCGGATTGCGGCGGTCTGCGACTGCTTCGCTCCGGCGTGCGAGGCGTTTGTCGAGGGCCTCGGCAAGGACCAGAACTGGAACGTGTACAACGACTTCCGCCTGATGTTTGAGAAGGAGAAGCTCGACGGCGTGTTCATCGAGACGACGACACACGCCCGTGCGTGGATCGCGGTCGCTGCCATGCAGGCCGGCCTCGACACCTACATCGAGAAGCCGATGTGCCTGACGATTGCCGAGGGGCGGCAGATGGTCAATGCGGCCCGGCACTACAAACGCGTCACCCAGGTGGGCACGCAGCAGCGGTCGATGCCGATCAACAACTGGGCCAGCGACCTGGTGAAGAATGGCGCGCTGGGAAAGATCCGCGCGGTGATCGCGCCCAACTTCGTCGGCCCCGAGGCTTGGACCGATCAGCCGGGCAAGCCGATGCCTCCGGGCGGGAGCGACAAATGGTGGGACATCTGGACCAACCAGGCCCCCTTCCGCGCGTACCATCCGCAACTGCACCACGGCTGGGCCCGCTGGGTCGACTATGACGGCGGCGGTTTGTGCTTCGGCGTCACCGGCTGGGGCACGCATTCGTACGATCAGGTACAGCGGGCTCTGGGCACCGACGAGACCGGACCGGTCGAGATCCTGCTGGAGGAGCCGGTCCAGGTGACCAACACGGGCAAGTACTCAACCGGCCGAGTGGGCGACGACGTATTCATCGGCGATGAAGACACCGGCGCCGACTACCACGGCATGGCCCGCCCTGTGGTCGGGCCGCGAGCCCGGGTGACAATGACGTTCGCCAGCGGCACCGAGTTGCGGCTGCATCTCGACGGCGACCGCGGCCCCGGCCTGGGCGCGATCTTCGTCGGCGAGAAGGGGAAGCTCGAGATCAACCGCAACAAGCTCGCGGCCAATCCCAAGGAGTTGCTCCAGTCGCCCGACAACCCGGGTCCGATTACCAAGCCTGAAACGCAGTACCACATCGAGAATTGGGTCGACTGTATCAAGACCCGGGCGCGCTGCAACGCCGACATCGAGTATCCTCGAGCGTCTGCTACCCTGGCCAACATTGTCGGGTCGGCCGAGTCGGCGAGCCGCTGAAGTGGGACCCAGAAGGCCAGACGATTACGAATTGCGAGGAAAGGCAACGAGATGCTCTCCCGCGAACGCCACCAGGGGCTATGAGCTGCCCGACCTGACGTAGGCGTCATTATGTTCGCAAGTGGTTCCGCTTGTAGGCGGTGCCGTATGGTTTGTCCTGTCCGGCACGAGCGTCTGCCGTGCGGAGCGGACGCTCGAACTCGGCGGCCCTACGCCTGGGTCGGCCGCTACGAATGTCTCGAACTGGAGGATGATCTCGATGGGTCGTACGGGGAATCCGTTCGATCCCACCGAGTCGATCTCCACGTTGTCTTCGAGTCGCCGTCGGGCAGGCGGCTGGTGGTGCCGGCATTCTCGCTATCGGCCGTACGAGCGGCGAAGACGACGCGAGGCGGCCGGCCGGCTGACTGGGTACTACCCCGTGGGGCTGCCACGATGGAAGGCCCGCTCGCGCTGGCCGAGGAGGGCAGTACGTTGCGGTGGCCGAACTGAAGGACCGGCAAGGGGAGGCCAGGTCGGCCCCGATCCGCTTTCGCTCCGGCAGTTCCGCGAAACGGGCTTCTTGCGGATCGCGCACAGCGATCCGCGATTTCTCGAATTCGACGATGGGCGGCCGTTCTTCGCCATCGGGCAGAATCTGGCGTTCATCGGTTCTTCGAGCCAATACGCCGATCTCTCGAAGGCCGAAGCGATGTTCGGCCGGCTGGCGGAAAACGGGGCGAACTACTTGCGCATCTGGACGTGCTGCGAGGACTGGGCGATGGCCATCGAAGCGCGGAAAAGCGCTTGGGGCCGGTCGTGGGACTGGCGCCCGCCGCTGGTGCCGATGCCCGGCGACGATGCGGACCGCCAATGCATCGAGCTGGGCCGATCTCCGCTTCAGGTTTCGCCTTCGCACGCCGTCGCACTGCGTCCGGAGACTCGCTATGTGCTTCAATCGCGGCTCCAGGTGGAAGCAGGGGAGGTCTCCATCGAGTTGAACGGCCGGAGATGGGAGGGGCTGGGCCGCGAGAGCCCCGGCGACTGGATCGAGGTTCGCGAGGAGTTCACCACGGCGCGGGATGAATACTGGCTCAACCAGATGACCGTTCGGGTGGAAGGCGGCGGCAAAGCACTGCTCGATCGGCTGACGCTGACGGAATCGGCGGGGGGATCGAACCTGCTCTGGGAGGCCGATGTCAACCGGCCCGTTCTCGGCCGATACAACCCGCTCGACTCGTTCATGCTCGACGAACTGATCGCCGCGGCCGAGCAGCGCGGCATCTACCTGCAGTTGTGTCTGCTGACGCGCGATCTATACATGAAGTCGCTCAGGAACGAGCAGGACCCGGAGTACGCCGAAGCGATTGCGCACGCGAAACGGTTCATGCGCTACGCGGTAGCCCGTTGGGGATATTCAACGCACGTGGCCGCCTGGGAGTACTTCAACGAAATGGATCCCGGACTGCCGACCGATCGCTTCTATCGCGAGCTGGGCGAGTACCTCGAAGAGATCGACGTTTACGGGCACCTGCGGACGACGAGCGCCTGGGGGCCGTCGCCGAAGGATTGCCGGCATCCCAAGCTCGATATCGCCGAGGTCCATTTCTATCTCCGGCCGTCGGACGGAGGGCGGCTTCGCGACGAAGTGCACGCGGCGATCGACCGCGCGGCATTTCTCCGCGAGCACGCGCCGCAGAAACCGACTCTCGTTGGCGAGTTCGGCCTGGCGACGGAGAAGTGGGGCCTGAGCGACTGCATGAAGGCGGACCGGGAACTGACTCACTTCCGCCATTCGCTGTGGGCCTCGGCGCTTTCGGGTGTCTCGGGGACCGTGATGTTCTGGTGGTGGGAAGATCTGGACCGCATGGACTGCTATCACCACTACCGGCCGCTGGCGGAGTTCGTCAAGGACATACCGTGGACGACGGCCAGGCTTGCGCCGACGTCGGCACGAGCGAATTCCGATCACGTGGACGCGATCGGTCTTCAAGGGGCCGACCGCGTCTATCTGTGGCTGTTCGACCGCCGTGCGGCGTGGATGGCAAGCGAAAGCGCCAAGGGCGCCAACTCGCCGTCTCAGTCGCTGGAATTGGAGATCAGCGGGCTTGAAGCCGGGCGATACAGGATACAGTGGTGGGACACCCGGCGGGGAAGTGTGGTGGGACAGGAGACCATCAACGTTTCGGCTCAGCCGCTCCGGATCGCGTCGCCGCCACTTTCGGGTGACATCGCCTGCAAACTGGCGCCCGCGAGCAGCCTATAGCGTGTTGGACCGCGTCTGAACAGCAATTAATCCACGACCGGGTTAGGGGAAACTCCTATCGGCGGCGCCGCGGAGGACCATTACCCTTGTGAATGCGGGAATGACATGACATCGAACTGGGGCGTTCCCTGAAATCGCTGAAAACTCGTTGATTTCAGCAGTTGGGTTCAACCATCTCCGCCGATCAAGCGTAGAATGGGGAGAAGAGACCGCCCCGGGACAATTCCGGCCAAGGCAACAAGCATTCCGGCCCCCTTTGATCTTCGATGCAAGCGGGGGAACAGCTTACCATCAGCCCCATTGCCAGGAAGCGTCGCGGTCAGCGGCATCTCTTTTCCCCTGCATCAAAGCCGTCGCCCCCGGCCAACCGCCGGGGGCGCGGTTGATGCGGATCTTCGGCGCCGCCTCTCTCTCCGGTGTCTGCCTCAGCACTCGCTTCCAGGCCACTGCTGAAGTGACTCTCTCTCGCGCGCTGCCGGTGGATCCAATTCGTCCGCCTGTGCGCATGCTTCAGCTCCACAGGCAGGAATGAGTCCGTGGACCCCACGAGGAACTCGAGGTTGCTATGTGCTACCGGCCGAGGGGCCTTGCACGGCCCGATGTGGGCTGTTCCGAGGACATTCGGTATCGCAAAACGCTGACTCTCACGTTCGGTTCAGGTAAGATCGAAGGCCGATGCACGTTCAACCTCAGTGAGAGCTCTCCGAATCATGCCTGAACAATCCACTCTGAAGAACATCTCTCGTCGCGATTTCCTCAAAGTATCTGGTGCGGCGGCGGCCGCGATACTGGCGGGGGGCAGACGTGCTTTCTCCGCGGAGGGCGCCGGCGAGCCGAAGAAGCATTGGTTCAAGGGCAACCTGCACATGCACAACCAGTGGTCCGATGGCGACCCGCTGCCCGAATGGGCGATCGACTGGTACAAGTCGCACGGTTACCACTTCGTCTGCCCATCCGACCACAACATTTTCCAGACAGACGACCTGCGTTTCGACGGTTTCGGGTTCAAGAACCCTCCGCCTGATCTGGCTCCGTTCCAGAACGAAACATCACTCTGGAAAGTGCTATCGCCGGCGCCCGGCTGGCCCAAGCTGACGCAACGCCGCATTGACGAAGCGGTGGAGAAGTTCGGAGCGGACTCTATCCGCACGATTACGGTCGCCGGGCAGACATACGTCCGCATGAAGACATTCGCGGAGTTGGAGGGGCAGTTCGCCGAACCGGGCAAGTTCCTCATGATCCCCGGGTACGAGCAGACCGGCGGCTGTCCGAACGAGCAGCAGGTCCACGTCAACTTCATCAACGTCCGCGAGGTGTTCCCTTATATCACGGCCGAGACGCCGAAGGAGATCCTCGAGCAGACGTTCGCCAAGGGGCAGGAAGCCTACAACGGCCAGCACTATCTCTTCACCGCCAACCATCCACTCTGGCGCTATTACGACTTTTCGCCTGCCGATCTGATCGCCCTGCCGCAGATTCGCCTCTTCGAGCTGAACAACAACGATATCGCCAAAGGATTCGAGCGCCATCCGCAGGGCTGGAAGCCGGAGAAGTTCTGGGACGTGGTGAACGCCTACCGGGCAGCGCATGACCAGCCGCTGCTATTGGGCATGGGAAGCGACGACCGCCATTCCTACGACGGACCGGCGAAGGCCTGGACCGTCGTCCGGGCGGCGAATCTGGACACCGGCGAACTGTTGGAAGCGATTTCCGCCGGCAATTTCTACGCCTCGAACGGGCTGGATTTTGCCGACATCCAGTTCGACGGCCGGACGCTCTCGGTCCGAATCGACGTGCGAGAGGAAGGCCGCTACCGGATCGAGTTTCTCGGCACGAAGAAGGACTACGATCCCGCGAGCCAGGTTGTCGAAGTGGAGAAGGGCCCCAACTGCCCGGCACGAAAGATCGACATCTATTCGGACTCGATCGGCGTCGTCCTCGATACGGTGGAGGGGACGGAAGGCGCATACACGCTCAAGCCCGAGGATCTGTACGTGCGGGCGAAGATTGTCAAGGTCGCCGCGGATCTCCAGTCTGACTGGCAGGCCCGCCCCGCCGCCTGGACCCAGCCCTACAGATAAACCACCCCACCGAACGCAGGCTGGCGGAATCAGCCGAAGTCGACGCGGGAGTCGGCGTCGGGCAAACCGCTTCATCGCGATTCGCGTCCCGCGAGCAGTTCGTCCCAGTGGCCGCTCAGTTCGAGGCAGAGGTGGTCGAGATCGGGGAAGAGTCGCGACCAGCTCATGCCCAGCGCGCGCAGCGATCGCACCAGATCGGACTTGCGGTCGCGGGGAATTACAAACCGCACCACCACCTCTTCGCGGACCGAACCGCTTCCCGGCAGGTGGAGCGTGAAGCACGCGCCCTGCTGCAGCATGCGCGGGAAGCGAAGGTCGGGCAACACGGGTACCACCATCGGCGCCGCGGGCCGCTCCCCTTCGCCGAAGAGGTACCTCACCGCCTCGCGAACCACGGTGTGGCGCTGCGGGAAGGGCGCCTCGGCCAGCAGTTGCGCCCGGCGGTCCTGCGGATCGTCGGTTGTCATTCGCCAGTCGGGTATCGTGGCGATTACCTCGCCGTCGTGTTCGGGGTGACCTACTGCCGTGAAGAAAAGCGCCGCCAGTCCGTTGGTCGTCCAGTCCAACAGCCGCGTCGGCAAACCGTGGTGCTGTGCGAGGAAGTAGAGGTCCACCGGGTCGAGGGGCTCGCGGAGCAGAGAGGCGGCCTCGCGGCGGAAACGCTGGTTGATCATCTGCTCCCGGGCTTCGATCGACTGCCCGTCGCGAGGCTCGTCGTACCATTCCAAGGTGCGCAGCACCCGCGGCTCAAGGAGCAGGTCCCTGCGCGGATGGCCGCGAAACCAGTACGTGGGCGAAGCATCGCGACGGCCCAATTCGGCACTGGCCAGCCAATGCACAAAATCGGAGATCGTGTCGAAGCGCTCGTGGGGGCGGTTCATAATGCGCCCACCTCAAAATTCGTGCGTCGTGTAATCGGTCGCCTTACGCGATCGAGAACCTTGAAAGCGCTTCCGGCGGGGTCACTGGATTCCGGACTCACCGGATGATTGTCTGGGAGTGCGGCAGTTCGGCCATTGCGTCTCCGTCTCCCCAGCGAATGGTTAGCCATTCACTCGCACCGGCGGCCGGATGGCCATCCTCGACCGGTTCGAGCCCGACTCGCGGCAGCAGCCAGGAGCTGAGCGCGCCGATCCGCACCCGGAGTTCCAGCGGTCCGCACGTGGGCTCGTGAGCTGCCAGTGCCCTGGGCGCCTTGCCGCGACGGAAAGAGATCTCCAGTCGATCGTCCGTCGTTGTCACTTGATGGCAACCGGCGAGGCGGGGAACGACTATTCGAGACACACCGAGGCAGACGTTGACCGCGTCCAGAAACTCGTCCAGGAGTAGATCCACTTCACGCCGCAGTTCCCGCCGAGCGGCCTTCTGGACCGAACGGTTAAGCTCATCGCGGCGCTCGTCGAGTCGCCGGAGAGCGACCTGCTCGGCGATCTGAGCCGACAATCCTCGCCGCCTCGACTCGACCGCTTCGGGCTTAAGCTGTGTGCGACAGTCCAGTGTGACCGGCCTGGCCACCAGCCGCCCGTCAAGCAGAGTAATGTCCTTCTGTGCGCTGAAGTGGATCGCAATGTGGTTGCGGACGCGAATGCTGCCCTCGCGGGTCAACGTGCGCGCCGTCGTGGTTCCATCGAGCAGGAGACGGAACTTCGCCTCCCCGCCGCCGTCGACAAGGTCAATATTCACCCGGGCCGCTGTCTCGGCATGGGCGACCACCGACATGCCGCCGAGCGACGTCTCGATGACCGTGTGGCGGCGGAAGTCGGTAGGGAGGTTCCGCCCTAATAGGCCTTCCGATACGCGCACGGTGAATGCCGGTTCGTGTTCTGCGGAAACGGCCGGCGGCAAGGAACCTGTCTGGTCGGAGTCCGCGCATGCGGCAGCCGAAGCGGAGATCGCGAGACTTAAGAGCAATCCTGCTGCCGCCGTGCGTGGAGGGAATGTTGTTGTGCCCACGGTGCCGATCCTGGGTGCGGTGATCAAAGCGGACTGGCGACTGACGCTTTCGCTCGTGATCGATCGGCAGTGCAAACTGTATGCCTTCAAGTTCAGGCGGGTTGCCGATCGTCTGCTGCTGAGAATGTGCGACGAGTGGACCCGTCGCGGGGCGGCTCAAGCTACGTATTCAGGATCCTGAAGACGAAACGTCGCACCGTAGAAGACATCCTGCCGCCGGGACAACGTCATTGTGCCGAGCCTGCCGAGCTATCGCGCCTCTCCGTGAGCCGCAGTTACCAGGGCATGGAAGGCCTTGCGCAGCCCCCCATCCCGGCCCATGGCATAGGCCACCGCGTAAAGCGTGACGGCATCGACCGCCGGCTGGCCAGCCAATGTGTTGATGCGGCGCGCCCAGCCCTCGCCGTCGCGGTAGTCGGAGTCGTCAGGACGCTGGGACCCCGGGCGCGGGGCCGGCCTCGGCGAGACTTGGCACGAGGCGTGGAAAAGATCGTCAAAACGCACATCGGGGGTCTGGCTTAGCTGTCGGCGAAACTCGGTCCAAAGCCGGGAATCGCGCACAAACGCGTTCACGATGGCGACAAGTTCGTCACTAGCCAGGCCAACCACCCGTATTGCGTTTCGGGCGATGCCGCTCCGACGGGCGTGTTCGCAAAGTTCACTATCGACGGTCAGTAGCGCATCGTCGATCCGCTTCCGCAGACCACTCAGAAGAGACATGTCCATCGGACGGATAAGGATTGGTACGATGGGGGACCCAGACTACTAGCAGCGGCCCCAGAAAAGGGCTATAATTCCCCGCCGTAGAAGTGCCTGATACGGTACATAGTACCACAAATGGAAGCTGCCCGCAAGTGGTACCAGGGGGGTGTACAGCGATGGGCGAGCCCGCATGTGGCGATGGCGAGGATCTCGCCGCCGCCAAGTTCCTGCATGATGCAGCCACTTCGGCAATCAAGGCCGAGATCGAGCGGCGGGGACTGACATACTACCGGATCTCCAAAGATACCGGCATCTCGTCGGCTGCCTTGAGTCGGTTTCGCAAACCCGGCGGCACGATCAAATCGGAGAGCCTGTTTCTGCTGCTCGATTACCTGGGAGTGAAGATGGTCTGCGGCGACAACAGCAGCACAGTGGTTCTTTTTGAAGGGCGCGGCCACGGTTGCCACGCCAGTGGGTCCCGCGGCTGAGCGGGCCGAAGAGAACTGCCGAGGCTGCTGAGCGTTTCCACTTCTCGAGGTGAGGCCATTCGCCCCTATTTCATTGGCGGATCTATTCCTCGTCCGCAGACTTCGCTGCTTCCAGCAGATTGCCGAGGACCAGCACAACGCCGCTGAGCAGGTGCTCATAAGGATTGCCGTGTTTCGCTGCTACATTCTGTAGCGCCTGACAGGCGGGTAGAACGTGCCACCGTATCGAGGCCTCGGACACCGATTGCGGAAGGCGTGGAAGTATGGCGAGCGCTGCCGAGAAGCGATCGGCCATTGATTCCATGGACGGAGAAGTCTCGTCGGCGCCCAGCCAGCGGTTGCAGAACTCGCCGCCGATGGCGTCTTCAAACAGACTCCGATGC
>JAXGPP010000038.1:0-42113 GCA_040766885.1 Thermoguttaceae bacterium
GAACCAGACTCGAAACATGGGAGCCGGAGAATGACCGATCGAGAACATTCACGCGACGAAACCGGTCTTACCCGGCGCTCGCTGCTCGAACTGGCCGCGGTCGGCGCTCTGGCCGCGGCAGTCCGGCCCACGGCGGCCGAGGCTTCCTCCCTTGCGCCTGAAATGTCTGAAGCGGTCAGCCGCCTCCGCTATTTGACGCCGCCCGATGAATTCCGCGATTTCGGCCGCGAGAAGCCGCGCGTCGACAGCCTGCCGGCCGAGAAGCTCCGCGAGGTCGGACTCGACCGCGAGACCTGGCAACTGGAAGTCTTTCCCGACCCGGAGAGCAACACCAAGGTCGAGCGTCCGCTCACCAAGGAGGCGGGCACGGCGCTCGACTGGGCGGGGCTGATGAAACTGGCCGAGAAGTCGTCGGTGCGGTTCCTCAAGCTGCTCACCTGCACCAACATCGCCGAACCGCTGGGCATGGGACTGTGGGAAGGCGTACCGCTGCGCGACGTGATCTGGATGGCGCGGCCGGCGGGCAACGTCCGCCGGGCGTGCTACTGGGGCTACCACAACGATGTCCCCGAGCAGCGCTTTGTCAGTTCGGTTTCGATCAACCGCGTGCTCGAAGATCCGCCGGGCGAGTTGCCCATCATCCTCTGCTACAAGCTCAACGGCCAGTGGCTCTCGCCCAAGGCCGGCGGCCCCGTCCGTCTGATCACGCCGGAAGCGTATGGCAACAAGTCGGTCAAGTGGCTTCAGAAAGTGATGCTCACCAACAGCTACCAGGCCAACGACACCTACGCCACCTGGAACAACGACGTCGAGACCTGGATGAAAACGCAGGCGAGATTCTTCCAGCCGCCGGCAAAGGCTAAGGCCGGCCAGCCGCTGGCCCTCGTCGGACTGGCCCAGGTCGGCGTCTCCGGGTTGAGCAAGGTGCAGTACTCGCTCCAGCCGCAGGACGCCCCGCTCGCCGACGATGATCCCTACCTGGCCGGTCTCAACTGGCGCGACGCCGAGATCCTTCCGCCCCCGGCGGACTGGGGCGGTGGCCTGCCCGATGGCAAGCTGCCCGAGATCCCCCTGCAGTTTGATCCGGCCACCGGGCAGCCGCGAAGCTGGCCGCTGCGCTACACGGTCGCCCACTGGGCCGTAGTCCTCCGCGACCTGCAGGCTGGCAGCTATCACCTCCGCTGCCGCGCGATCGATGATCGCGGCTACGCCCAGCCGCTGCCCCGCCCGATGCCCAAGTCGGGCAACAACGCCCTCCAGCAGGTCCCGCTGGTGGTGGAACCGGCGTAGGGCCGCGCCGCGTTGCCCGCGCCCGGCGAAATGGTACTATCAAAAGACCATCTTCCTTGCCGCGCCGAGGCGACCCGTGCCGCTCGTTGCCCTTCAGGATGTCTCGATCCGTTTCCGCGGTCCCGCCTTGTTCGACGGCGTGAACCTGCAGATCGACTCGGGCGAACGGGTGTGCCTGCTGGGGCGCAACGGCGAAGGAAAGTCGACGCTGCTGGCGATCATTCATGGGCAGCTCGAGCCGGATCGGGGAGCCGTCATCCGCGGCCAACAGGCGACCACCGCGCTGCTGAACCAGCAGGTGCCCCTGAACCTGGAGGGGACAGTTTTCGATTGCGTCGCGGCGGGGTTGGGCGAACGCGGCCGACTGCTGGCCGATTTCCACCACGTGACGGTCCGCTTCGCAGCCGAGGGAACCGCCGCCCTGCAGCGGCAGATTGACGAACTGCAGCGAGGCCTCGATGCCGCCGGCGCGTGGCAGATCCAGCAGGAGGTCGACGAGGTGCTGTCGCGGGTTGGCCTCGATCCGGAGGCCGAGGTGGGCGTGCTGTCGGCGGGCATGAAGCGCCGCGTGCTCCTGGCGCGGGCGCTGGCGGCTCGGCCCGACCTGCTCCTCCTCGACGAGCCGACCAACCACCTCGATATCGATGGCATCCGCTGGCTGGAGCAGTTTCTGCTCGACCATTCCGGCGCGCTGCTGTTCGTGACGCACGATCGCGCCTTTCTGAAGCGGCTGGCGACGCGGATCGTCGAGCTCGACCGCGGCCGGCTCTCGAGCTGGTCGTGCGACTACAACACGTACGTCGATCGCAAGGAAGCGGCGCTGGAGGCCGAGGCCCAGCAACAGGCGGCGTTCGACAAGCGGCTGGCACAGGAGGAGACCTGGATCCGCACCGGCATCATGGCCCGGCGGACACGGAACGAAGGGCGCGTCCGTGCGCTGAAGCAATTGCGCGAGGAGCGGCGCGAACGCCGCGAGCGGCTCGGCGTGGCGCGGCTCCAGGTGCAGGAAGCCGAACGTTCCGGCCGGCTGGTGATCGAAGCCAAGGCAATCAGCCACCGGTTCGGCGACAAGACGGTGATCGAAGATCTCTCGACGCTCGTCTCCCGGGGCGATCGCATCGGGATCATCGGGCCCAACGGCTCCGGAAAAACGACCCTCTTGCGGATCCTGCTCGGCGAGCTTCAACCGAGCGAAGGCGCGGTTCGCCATGGCACGCGGCTCGAAGTGGCCTATTTCGACCAGCTTCATGCCCAACTGGATGACGAGAAATCGGTCATCGACAATGTCGGGCTCGGCAGCCAGACGGTGTCGATCAACGGCGGCAAGCAACATATCCTCGGCTACCTCCAGGACTTCCTCTTTACGCCGGAACAGGCCCGCGGCCCGGTCAAGTATCTCTCCGGCGGCGAGCGAAACCGCCTGCTCCTGGCGCGGCTCTTCACCAGGCCGTCGAACGTGCTCGTGATGGACGAACCCACCAACGACCTGGACCTCGAAACGCTGGAACTGCTCGAACAGCGGCTGGTCGAATATTCCGGCACGCTGTTGCTGGTGAGCCACGACCGCGAGTTCCTCAACAACGTGGTCACGAGCACCCTCGTCTTCGAAGGGCGAGGCAACGTCAAGGAGTACGCCGGCGGCTACGACGATTGGCTGCGGCAGCGAAAGGTCGAAGAACCTCCGCCGGCGAGGTCTCCTGAGAGCCCCCGACCCGCCCGGCCGCCGGTCGCCCCCGCCGCTCGCCCGGCGAAGCTCAAATTCGCCGAGCAGCGGGAACTCGATGCCCTCCCCGGTCGGATCGAAATCCTCGAAAACCAGGTCGCCGACATCCACGAGGAGATGGCCGCCCCCGGCTTCTACCAGCAGGACCGTGAGGCGATCGTCGCGACCAGCGACCGCCTCCGCCGTCTCGAAGAAGAACTCGCCGCCGCCTACGCCCGGTGGGAGGCGTTGGAAGGACGCACCGCTTAGCAATCCTCCCTGCCCCGAAACCCAGCCGACTGGGGGTGCGAAAGTCAAAAACCGGCATCGACCCGCTAGGTGCCTTCGGGCTACAATCCCCACCCCATCTCCGGCTCCGATACCCTCGCGCGCGAGGCATGCGATGTCCGATCTGCTCTTCGATCTCCTCTCGGCCACCGAGCGGCCGCGGGCGCTCGTCGTTGGCGACCTGACGCTCGACCGCCTCATCTGGGGGCGAACGGAACAGCCTCGGGCCGACGAGCCATTTCCGGTGCTGCGGATTACACGTGAGGAATACCGCGTTGGCGGAGCGGGAGGAGTGGCGATCCGGCTTGCCGCGCTCGGCTTCCGCGTGCGGCTAGTCTCGATCACCGGTGGCGACGACCGCGACCGCCTCGTGCGGCAACTTCTGGCCGAAGCGGGCGTCGGCGCGCAGTGGGTCTTTCCCGACCCCGAACGGGTGACGACCGTCCGCGAGCATTTCATGGGGCCCGTTGAGGGCAAGCTGGCTGAGCCAATGCTCCGCGTCGACCGTTGGGATGGCGTGCCCATCGGCCAGCGCCTCGCCAACGAGTTGCTCCATGCCGTCTGGGATCAACTCGATTTGCTCGACGTGATCCTCGTCTGCGACTATGGCCACGGCGTCTGCAGCGGTGAGTTTGTGCCGCAACTTACGGCGATCGCGGCGGCGGCAGGCGTCGAAGTAATCGACGGGCGGGCGGTCGAGGCGCGCGGCCCGAGCGAATCGGAACATAGCCACGCGTGCAGCCATGCCCAGCCGGTATGAACTCTTCGACCGCAACGCGCTCAGCCTCTCTCCCCTGGCCGAGCGCGGGCACGACCTGACCGCCGATGCCTGCCTGCCGCTCGCGCCGCCGGGGCAGCCGTATGCCCATCCGAAATTCGGCGAACTCGTCGAGATAATCGTCGCCGCGCGGCGGAAGGGCCGCCCGGTGATCGTCCTGATGGGCGCTCATCCGATCAAGCTGGGCCTGTCGCCATTCCTGGTCGATCTTGTCGAGCGGCGAATCATCACCCACCTGGGCACAAACGGGGCGGGGATCATCCACGATTTCGAGCTTGCCAGCTTTGGCGGCACGAGCGAAAACGTCGCCCGCTGGATCCGCGCGGGCCAGTTCGGATTGTGGCGGGAAACGAGCCGGTTGAACGATATCATCCGCGACGCGGCCGCGCGCGACGAAGGGCTGGGAGAAGCGGTGGGACGGGCGATCGAGGAACAGCCGTCTCGCTGGCGTCATCTGAGCATCGCCGCCGCCGGGTGGCGCGCCGCGGTGCCGATCACGTCGCACGTGGCGATCGGCTCCGACATCATCCACGCCCATCCCAACTGCGACGGCGGCGTCCTGGGACGCACCAGCTATACCGATTTCCTGATCTTCGCCCGCGCCATCCAGGACCTCGAAGGGGGCGTCTTCCTGAACGTCGGCACCTCAATCATGGGCCCCGAAGTGTATCTCAAAGCCCTCTCGATGTCCCGCAACGCCAATGCAGGCCGCCAATCCCTCGCGGCTTCCCCTCTCCCGCGCCATTTCACTACCGCCGTCTTCGACCTCGTCGACCTGCCCGAGGACTGGCAAGCTGGCCCGCCTTCGAAAGACCATCCGCTCTACTATTACCGCCCCTGGAAGACGATTCTCGTCCGAACCGTCGCCGATGGCGGCGCGAGCTACTACTTCTCCGGCGATCATCGTCAGACTATCCCCACCCTCTGGTCTGAGCTCGTTCACCGCCTGTTGCCCGCCAGTTGACCGACCGGTGCGCGAGGCCTACGCTGACGTGGGCCGCTTCGGCTCGCTCCCAGCGCGACTTTCCAGGACCGCATTCCATGCTCCAGAGCATACGCGCATTGCTCGTCACGCTTATCGCCGCGCTCGGCACGACTCATGGCTGGGCGCAGATGACACAAACCGCCCCGGCGCCGGCGGCCGAGGAAGCGATTTCGGCACAGATCCGGAAGGCGTACGAACCGCTGGACAATGCCGACGTCATGCGGGCATTGCCGATCGGCGTGTTCGACTCGGGCACCGGCGGCCTTACCGTCCTGGAACAACTCGTCACAAGCGATGCGTTCGACAACCGCACCCACCGCCCCGGGCCCGACGGCCGGCCCGATTTCGAGCACGAGCGTTTCGTCTTCCTGGCCGACCAGGCCAACATGCCCTATGGGCAATATCCGGGTTTGGGCAAACGGCAGTTTCTGGAGGAACTGTCCATCATGGACGCCCATTTCCTCATGGGCGGCGGCAACGTCAGGCCGCCGGCCGCCGAGCCGGGCGGAGAGAACCGAAGGCCGGCCAAGATTGTGGTCATCGCCTGCAATACGGCCACCGCCTACGGCCAGCGCCGCATCGAATCGTGCGTCGCGCGTGCCGGTGTCGACGTCGAGGTGGTGGGAGTGATCGACGCCGGCGCCCAGGGCGCGATCGAGCAAATTGGCGACGGCCCCGCCACGATCGGCGTATTGGCCACCAAGGGAACGGTTGCTTCAGGCGCCTACCCGGAGGCCCTGCGAGCGGAGGTCGAGTCGCGCGGGCTCGCCGGGCCGATCCACGTGGTCCAGCAAGGATCGCTGGCCCTCGCCGGCGCGATCGACGGTGCGCCGGAGTTTATATCAATCGGGGGGCGCCGGCCGCGCCGGGATTACCGCGGCCCCTCGCCCAGCCATGCCGAGGACCGGATCGACCGGTCGATTATTTCGCGATACGACTTTGACTATTCGGCCGGCGCGATGCTTTTCGATGGAGACCGCCGGAATCCGCGCGATCTCCAGATCAATTCGGTCGAGAACTACGTGGCCTATGACGCGACCAGCCTGCTGGAGTCGGTCCGCAAGGCCGGTCGGCAGGCGCCGCTGAAAGTGGTCATTCTGGGCTGCACGCATTTCCCGTTCTACGCGGAGGCGTTCGCCGGCGAGTTCAAGCGGCTGTACGACTGCCAGGAGAACGGCCGGTACGTCTATCGCGCCTTCATGGCCGAACAAATCATCCTGGTGGATCCGGCCGTGCACACGGCCCGCATCGTGTATCGGCGGCTGGCAGACGACAATCGGCTGGCCAGCGCCGCCCCGCCGTCGCCCGCGCGGAGCGAATTCTACGTCACCGTGCCGCGTGCGGAACATCCCGGCGTTCAGGTCGATGCCAGCGGCTGGTTCAGGCACGACTACAAGTACGGTCGGAACACGGCACTTCAACAGGACGACGTGCGCACGGTACCCTTCCGATCGGAGCTGCTTGGCCGCGACGTTGACAGGCGTCTGCGCACTGCCGTGCCGACCGTCGGACAGTTGCTCGACGAATTCCGCCGCCAACAACAGTCGGCCGCCGACCACCGCTGAACGCCACCAGAGACCGCTGGCGACTGCCAGCTCAGATCGAGCGGGACGTTGAGTACCGAGTCCCTGCGGCGACAACCTCGGTGTCGTTGACCAGTTCGACAACCTCCGGGATGCCAGACACGGTCTCTTGGGCGAGCTGCTTCAAGTAATAGCTTGCCAGGCGGCCGTGCAACCGCAGCACGCCGTTTTCGTCACAGTCGACCTTCACACGGCGCACTCCGTGGTGAGAACTCGCTCGCAGTAGTCTCCTGGCAGTTTGGGCAGTTCGCTGCCCCTGACGTCCCATCTCGTGTGTCGCAATCATGTCCTTGACGCAAATCGGGTTAATGAAGCAGACCGGGTATCCCCGCCAAAGCGCCTGAGAATACCAGATCTCCGCCGCCAGAGAGGCGCGGATCTTGCCAAGTCTGCCGTGGTCAGTGAGGAACTGAAGGTTGAACGGCGGGCAAGAGTCCGGGAAGTATATCGGTGCCACGGCTTTCGTCAACCGCTCCCCCACCAGAATACTGCGTCGGGCGGGAGTTGCGGTTGCCCACCGACCGGTGCAAGGAACAGTCATTCCTGATGCCAACCTCTCGTCGGCCCGGCGCCAGCGATCATCCCCCAGCACGTTTCACGCGGTAGCCCATGCCCTCAAGCTCCGCAATGATGCGGTCTCGATGATCGCCTTGGATCTCAACTCGCCCGTCCTTGACCGTTCCGCCCGTGCCGAGCCGCGTCTTCAGCTTGGCGGCCAACTCCGCGAGGCCGTTCTCGTCAAGCGGAAGATCGGAGATGATCGTCACCCCTTTGCCCCGCCTGCCCTTCGTCTCTCGGCCCACCCGAACCACGGTGGACTTGCTTGGCGTTGATGACTCGGGCTCGCACCTGCAAGTCTTCTTGAGCTGGTGGCACTTCGGGCAAAGCAGCTTGCGCCAGTCGTCCTGTCCCATGGTGTACTCGCTTCCTCTTGCCGACCTCAGCACGATCCGAGCCTTGTCCATTCTCTTCCGCAAATCAGCGAACCTGGTCGCCCGTTCGCGGCCTGACTGCTGTACCTTCCTATGACCTCCCCTTGTTCCTTTACCCTCAGTCATTTCCATTTACGACTTCGGTCGACCCCATTCCACCGTCCGGCGCCCCTCGCTGTGCGGCATGGCCGCGATGAGAAGACTCGCACATTTTTGGGCAAGTTGCGGCTCTTGAAGCCTACGCAGCCGCCCGCGTCCATATTCACTGCTTTCTGTCGCCCGACTTGGCCCGATCTGCCGGGATGTACGGGATCAATCCTCTCTCGAAAGCAACCTCTTGAAGTTCCCGGGGGGCGTTGCGAATGTCCATCAGGAACCCGTTGACCTCCAACATCCAGACTGTCGGATTGTCGTCCATCTGGCTGGGCAACGTCCACCGGGGATCGAAGTTCCGAATCTTGAACATCGTCCGAATGGCCTTCGACTTCCCCTGGCCGGTGCTTTCCGCTACGCCAAAAGCCTTGTCGATAAACGGCAACTTCAGGTGGGGCTTCCGATCGCGATCGTCCAAGTAGTTCACCCACCCGATGGTTCGCACGATCCCGCAGGCCCAGGTCTCCAGCCGGCCTTGGAGCAGCGGTGAGGGGCGCTTTCGGGCCAGCGCCGTCGCCAGCTTGCGGCACAGTTCGGCATACTCCTCGGTGAGAAACTCGCCGCAGAAGGAATCCGTCATCTCGATGAGCTTTGCCAGAACGGCGTGGACGTCTGAAGAAGATGCGGAACCGCGAACCGCCGACTTCGCCTTCCGCCGTTGCGTGGACTTCTTCATTTTCTCGGGTTGCGAGGCCGGTAGATTCTCGCTTTCGAACGGTAGCGCGGTGATGATCCCGAACGCCTCCTTCGCCTGTTTGTACTCCTCGTTGAGCATCCTCTTGATGCCGCCACCGAAGGAGATGCTGTAAGTGGCGGTCAGGCCGTCGTAGATAATCTTGCCCTTGAAGGGCAGCAGGACGGCCTCGATCAGCCTCGGAAGGTATGGCCCGATGATCTCGTCCAGAGGATCGACCAGGCCGAGGACACCGTAGGCCTTGTTCGGCGAACCGCCGCTGCTGAGAAAGACTGTGTACTTGGTCAGATAGCGGAGGACGTAAAACTTGCCGGCGACGGCGTGTTTCCAGGTAGCGATGATCTCCAGGTCATCGGCGTCCAACTTCGTCGGGTTTTCCGCGACGAACTCGTCAATCAGTTCTCGGTGGGCGAAAAGTGCGCCCCGAATAGCAGCCCTGGCCTCCGGCGGCGTGGACGTGTACTCGCGAGAGTCCGAGAACTGCTCGGAAGACACCTTCAGCTTCCGGTTTACGAACGACAGGAGGGCCGCATAAAGGTCGTAAAACAGGATGCTCTCGTCAAGTGTCAGGTTCATGGCGTTTTGTTCCTCTGGCCGCCAGATGATCTTCCCCTTGGCTCAGTCCCATTCATGTACGCTCGCCGCTTCACCTCCGGCAGCCGCTCGATGGCGTACCGCAATGCCGTCCGCGGCATGGTTCGGCAATGTTCGTCCAGGAAGCTTTCCAAGGCTGCCACGTCACGCTTCCCGACTTCGCGAAGCATCCAGCCCACCGCCTTGTGGATCAAGTCTTCCTTGTCCACCAGTAGTCGACGCGCGATCTTCAGTGTGTCGGAGAAGTCGCCGTGACGGATGAACCAATGGGTCGCGACGATGCTCGTCCGCCGTTCCCACAGGCTTGCCGATCGTGCCAGCCGCTCAAGCGGCTTTCGGCTTCGTTCCTCGAGGTAGCCGCCAATGATCTGCGGGGCGGAGACGTCGACCAGATCCCAGTTGTTGATGTGCCTGGTGTTGGCGAGGCAAAGGTCGTAGATCTGCTTCCGCACGGCCTCGTCCCCATTCACGAACTGGCCGACGAGGATCACCAGGGCCAGCATTCGATCTTCGTGGACTCCGGAGTGCAGGAGGCGCTCCACCTCGGCGAGCGGCAAGCCCTTGAATTCCTTGGCCACCGCCTTGAGCGCCGGGCTCTTGATCCCGATGAACACGTCTCCCTCGCCGTACTCGCCCGGACCGGTCTTGAAGAACCGGACGGACACGGCGGCAACGGCCGGATCGGCGAGACTGCGGAGCCTCTGTTGGACCAGCGTCGCGTCTTGGACTGCAGTAGTTGGCCCGTCTGTGATGCGTCTCGAAGCATTGCTGCGAGCCATGTGCGTCACGTCCTTTTCTGCTCTGTGTTCGATCGTCATTCTACCACCCGAAGCGGCATCGCTGATAGGACGTCGGTGTCCTGTCCGCGCCCGCGCGGTACCAACTGCAAAGGCCGCGAAATCGGCCCGCCCTTTGTACCGCCCGAAATCTGCCCCGACCCCACGGAAAAAGCCGTACCGGTCGTTCTCCGGGACCTTCTACCGAAACTCTGCTCTGGCCGATCGGCGGAAACACCGACTGGCTTGTGGTGACGCGCGAATCCGCACCGATTAAGATGCACTCCTGCCCGAGGCGGTTCCCGAAGGTATGACTCATAAGCAGTCGATCCCCGCGCTGGAGCCAGCCATCGTTGAGTTGCGGCGGAACGCCGGGCCACACATACTGCTGGATGTCTTCTGCACTCTTGCTTTTCGGAGGCAAGACCAATGGGGCTGCTGGAAAAGCTATTCGGACCCTGGAATCGCGATCGCTTCGCCAGGACCGCCATGCGTCGCATCAAAGCGGCGGGGGAAACGCGGCCGATCGTCTATGATCGTGAGGAGTTCAGCCTGAAGCAGCCCGATGACGGCATGATTGCATTCCTGGGCAATATCTACGAAGAACACGCGCGGGCCAAGGGTCCCGATCGTGAGCGAGCCCTGCGCTGCTTTGTGCGAACCTGGTTCGTCCGCGACCAGAAGTTGCCGGAGAGCTTCGAGGACGTCCAGCCGGATCTGCTGCCGATCGTGCGGACGCGGTCCTACTACGAACTCACGAACCTGCGAGGCTTGCTCCAGGGCGGGAAGCAGCTTTCGATGCCCTACCAGATCGTCGGCGAGCACCTGGCCGTCGGGATGGTCTACGATCGGCCGGAGTCGATGCAGGGAATCTCTCAGAAAGACCTCGACGGATGGGGCGTCACGTTCTACGAGGCGATGGAAGCGGCGAAGCATAACCTCTCCGGACTCCAGTACGCTTTCGCCGGACTGCAGGGCGGCAACAACCATAACCACCTGTGGTCGATCCTGAGTGGTGACTCCTACGGTTCCTCACGGCTGGTCCTGCTCGATGCGCTCCGGCAACTGGAAGTCCAGGGCGAACCGGTAGCGATGGTTCCCGGCCGCGACAAGCTGTTGCTCACCGGGACCGAAGACGAGGACGGGTTGCGCATCATGGCGCAATTCGCCGAAGAGATGCTCCAGGAACCGCGTGCGATGTCGGGCATAGCCTTCCGCCTCGACGGAGATGATTGGCTGCCTTGGCTGCCTGGCCGCGATCATCCCTGCTACCAGGCATTCCACAAGCTGTGGATTGAAGACCGCGGCCGAGACTATGCTCAACAGGCCGATATCCTGAACCAGCTTCATCAGCAGACGGGGAAGGACATATTCGTCGCCAACTTCTCAGCGCTGCAGGACCGGGCCGACGGAGAGATTGTCTCGTATTCGGTCTGGGCCAAAGACGTCCTCACACTGCTGCCGCGTACCGAGAAAGTCGCTTTCATCTCGGCACTCGATGGGGACACGACACTTGTCGATTGGCAGCGTGTCGTTGAGGTTGTCGGCGAGTTGATGGAGCCGACCGATATGTACCCGGAACGGTGGCGAGTCGCCGACTTTCCCAGTGAGGAGCAATGGGCACGGTTGCGATCGTGACCTGCCGCAATTCCGGGCTTGCGGAGCATTTTCGCCGGGGGCACAAGAATTCGCTTTTGAAAGGAACGCCATGAAACAAGACTCTACCACCAGCCGCTCGCGCCGTTTGTTCCTGAAAGCTTCCTCGGCGGCCGCCGCCGGTGCCCTTGTTTCGCCGCTGGTGCTGCCGTCGCTCGTCCACGGAGCCGCCGCGAGTGCACAACTACGGCTCGGACTGATATCGGCCGCGACGTACGGCTACATGGGAGCGCCGCGCACGCCCGGTTCCTTCCATGGCACAGCCTTTGCCACCACCTGCAATGGATACGACGAGGCCAAACGCAACCAGATCGAAGGGACGTTCGTCGCGGCCCAGAAGCGCCTCGAGGGCGTTCAGGTGGTCTCCGTCTGGGACCCGGTCAAGGCGGCGGCCGAGCGGCTCGCCGACGTGTGCGGCATTCCCAAGGTGTGCGACACTGCCGACGAGTGCGCCGAGGGAGTCGATGCGGTGTTGATTGTCGACGACGGCTCCGGCGAGCAGTGGAAATACGCGCTAACCCCGCTTCGTAAAGGCGTTCCGACCTACTGCGACAAGCCGCTGGCCATGACGGCCCGGCAGGCCAGGGAAGTTGCCGATCTGGCCCGTCAGACGGGCACGCCCTTCATGTCGGCCAGTTCGTTGCGGTTCGTGCCCGACGTCGTCGCCCTGGCCAAGGAAGTTGCGTCGCTCGGCGACGTCCACATGGCCACGACGATCTGCGGCAACGAACTGGTATACTACGGCATTCATGCGCTGGAGATGGCCTACGCGGTCCTGGGCCGCGGCGCCGTGTCGTGCTTGAACGTCGGCCAGCCTGGCCGCAACATCGTTCGTGTGCGATTCGACAACGGCCGCGACCTGCTGCTGATGGTTGGCGAGAAGGAGTGGATGCGCGCCGGCTACCAGATCAATCTCTACGGCACCAAGGGCTGGCGCAGCCTGACGCCCGACCTGACCGACCTGTACTGGTACCTGCTCGAGAAGTTCATCGAGCTGGTGCGCACCGGGAAGGAGTCGGTGCCGATCGAGGAGGAGGTGGAAGTGATCGCCGTGCTCGAGGCCGGCAAGCGGTCGCTGGCCGAGAATCGTGAAGTGACCGTGGCGGAGGTGCTCAAGTAGAGCTCGAATCGCCGGCGCGGCAATTAACCCCACGGAAAGGAATACACCGATGAAACGACGCGATTTCCTCAAGGCCGCATCGGCGATGGCCGGCTGCGGCGCCCTGTCGTCGATGGCCGCGCTGTCAAGCGCCGCAGACATAGCCTTCCCCGCTTACGAAGACAATCTCCGCGACCGCCTCTGGATGTGGGGCCACGACTCGGGCGTGTACGACGGGCCCAACGGCGTCTACAACATCCCGCTCAGTCCGCCGATCAGCATGGCGGACGGCATCAAGTCGATGGGGATTCCCAATGTCTGTGTGATTCGCAGCGGAACGCCGGGCGAAGAGTACCGCAAACAGTTCCAGGATGTGAAACGAATTGCCTGGAATCTGTCGGGCGGGTCCAACGAGTCCTACCGGGCCTTGAAGGACTACGTCTTCGGCCTCCGCGACACGATGCCCAATCTCACCGGCTACTATCTCGACGACTTCTTTCATATTGACAACCAGCCCGGGTTTGACAGGAACTCCGAGATCCAGGCGGCGCCCGCCTCACTCTCGATAGACGAAATGAGCGAGCTTTATCAGGAGACGGTCGACTACAAGCGTCGTCTGGACCTGGCGATTGTCCTCTACACCGCGCAGTTGTGCCCCGCCATCAGGCCTGTGATGAAGTACGTCGACGTCGTTTCGCTCTGGATCTGGGACGGCAAGGATATCCAGAAGATCGAAGCCAACTTCCAGAAGTATCGTTCCCTGGTTCCGGACAAGCCGACACTCCTGGGAATCTACATGTGGGACTTTGGCGGCCGCAAGGAGCTGGGCAAGGACTTCATGGTCCAGCAGCTCGATTACGCCCTGCAGCTCTACAAGCAGGGGCAGATCGAAGGACTGATCTTTCACTGCACTCCGCTGTGCAACAAAGGCCTCGCGGCGGTGGACTATGCCCGCGACTGGATTGCCCGGCATGGTCACCAGCGCCGCACCGCCGCCTAGCGCCCGGGCCGCGGAAGCCGGCGGCGCGGTGGGCCGAGCCGCGAAAAGGGCTTGACATCGCCATTCATCTGGAAAACCATGCGGGTAGCGCTCGCGCGCCCTGCCAGCAGCCACTCGCCCCCCAAACATCTCAGCTCTGCCTCCCTGCCATGAGAACTTCCCTCCTGTTTCTGTCGCTGATTCTGTCTGCCGGCTCCCTGCTCGCCCGTGAACCGGCCTGGGTCTTCAACAACGGACCGGACGCAAAGCTGCTTTCGCCCGGACAAGGGCAGCTCTACTGCGAGGTCGGGCTGACGAAGCTGATTCCGACCGGAACCGACCTCACCCTGACCGTCCCGATGCACGCGGAGGATGCGTTCGCTGCCGACGAGCGGCCGTTCTTCGCCGTGCGCTACAAGTACAAGACGAAGATCTCGCAAGCCGGCCTGTTCTTCACGACCGATACGGTCACAGCGCTTTCAGACACGACGTACTCGCCGTTTCCCGTCGTCGGCGACAATACGTGGCGGAATGCGATTGTCGACATGCGCACATTCGGCCATAAAAACTGGACCGGAACGATCACTTCGTTCCGGTTCGACCCGACCAATCCGAGCGACACGGATTCCGTCTATCAGATCTCCCGCCTCGGTTTCTTTCCGTCGGAGGTCGAAGCCCAACGCTTCCTCGACGCCGCGGTCGACGCCCCTGACTATTCGGAGCCGACGCAATTCGTCGCGCCGCTGGAGCGCGTCCGGGTACCCGGCGGCTCCCTCTACGATGGGTTTGACCGGGCCGACTTCATGCTCCGGTCGAAGACAGTCGACCGTCCGTCGGAGATGACTGTCGTCCGCTTCAGTCCAAAGGGTGCAAGCGGCGAGGAGCCCGTCGTTCCCGTCTGCGAGACGAACAGCCGCGGCTTCACCCACTTCGTCGCCCGAAAACCGGGAGCGTACCGCCTGGTCAATGCCGAAGCTCGCTTGGACGATATCGCCAGCCTGGCGGCGGAAAACCAACGGGCCATTCGATTCGTGGTGGCTCGGCAGTTGATGCACGAAAAGGACGGAAAGTTCCGCCCCAGCGATCCACCATCGGATGGCGACTGGAACGATGCAGTGAAATTGCTCGGCGAGTACGGCATCGATCTCGAGGCCGACGCCAGGCCCGCTACCCGTGCTGAAGCCGCCGTGGCACTCAGATCGGCCATTCAAACGGCGTTGGGAACCGCCATCGAGTCGCCCTATACAAGCGAGTACTTCACCCGTGATCGGATACGCATCGGAGCATGGGTCAATCCTCGCCCTGAGGCTGTCGGAAAGGACTTCATCGAAACGTACAGTTCCGGTGGTTTCGACTGGATCATCACGCACGGGGCGCTGGCCAGCTCCGACCACCGGCAGATGCTGCTCAGGGACTGCGACCGGTACGGTGTCGAACTGATCCTCGGCGATGGCGCCTACAGGAACTCTGCCATCGCGACCGCCGAGTACTTCGATCACCCGTGCTTCGCCGGAACCTACGTGACCGATGAACCGGGGACGGATCAGTACGACGAGCTGGCCGAGATCTGCAATGCGTACTACAAGGAAACGCAGGGCAAGCTGCCGTACATCAACCTGCTTCCCATGTACGCCAACGCCGCGCAGTTGAAATACGGGGCCTCCGCCGCCGCGATCGAGTACTACGATCCCGATCCCGAGCTGTTCCAGAAGTACTGCGACGCGTTCTGCGAAAAGTTCGACCCGCCCTACATCTGCACCGACATCTACCCGCTCAACTGGCACGAGGGCAAGCGGACTACCTACAAGGACTACTGCGAGTCGATCAATATCATCGCGGCGTCGGCCCGGCAGCACCGCAAGGACTTCTGGTGCTGTATCCAGACGTTCGCCTGGGTTCCAAGCAAGCGGACCCCGACGGAAGCGGAGTTCCGCTGGCAGTCGTATTGCATGCTGTCGTTCGGCTGCAAGGGCCTGCTCTGCTGGACATACGCCGGCTACGAGCCCGAGTTTCCGTCGCTGATCACGTTCGACGGGCAGCGCACCAACTCCTGGTACGACGCCGCGACGGTGTTCAAGGAAATCCGCAGAATCTCCGATGCATTCGTCGGCTACAAGAACATCGGAGCGCTGGCCCATCGCTGCACCGACGACACGCCGTACCTGAAATTCAGCAACCCGGTTCGCGCCTTCCCGACGATCGAGCAGATCGAGTGCGACGATCCGCTGCTGGTCGGCTGCTTTGCGAAAGAAGACAGTCCCAAAACCGCGTTCACGATCGTCAACATGAGCGAGCTTGAGGCGGTCAAGACGGCCTACGCCCGATTGAAGATCCACGGTTCGACGGTCGTCGCCTGGCCTCGCGGAGAGCGCACCGTGCTGACCCCCGACGCCGACGGATTCTATCACCTCACGCTTCCATCGGGCGAAGGGCTGTTCGTAGAGGTCGAATGAACCGCTGCGGCGGCCGATACCGCTGCTTGACTACATCGACCAATCCGTCGCGTTCACGTCCAGCGTCACTCAAGCGCGCTGGCCGTCCACAACCTTGCGATCCCCACAAGGCGCTTCGTCATGCTTCTCAGTCGCGTCCCTGCGGGATGATGCCTTGCCCGGCCATCCACTCGAGGGCCCTTGCCTTCCACGCCTCCCAGAGAGGCCCCTTGCAGCCGAACAGCCCGTGACCGCCTTCGGGCAGTTCCAGGTATTCGACAGCCACGCCGTGCGACTTCAAGGCGTCGCGGAACGCCCGGCTGTTCTCCGGCGGCACGGCCACGTCATCCCGGGCATGCGCCAGGAAGGCCGGCGGGGTCTGATCCGTGATTTGCAGCTCGTTGGAAAACAACCGAATCAACTCCGGCGCCGGCTCGGCACCGAGCAGATTCTGCCGTGAGCCTTCGTGGGTTTTCTCGCCCATCGTGACGACCGGGTAGACCAGCACCATGAAATCGGGGCGGCTGCTTTCGCGGTCGATCGGGTCTAGGGCCTTGGGATCGCCCGCGTCGAAGTGCGTGCCCGCCGTGGAAGCGACATGCCCCCCCGCCGAGAAGCCCATGATGCCGACGCGCCGCGGATCGACGCTCCATGCCTTCGCCTTCGACCGCACGACGCGCAAAGCGCGCTGGGCGTCCAGCAGCGGCACGTAAGGGCGACCATGCGGCAGGCGGTACTCGAGCACGGCGGCCGCGATGCCGTGGTCGTTCAGCCAACGTGCGACGATGGGGCCCTCGCGGTCGAGCACATGGCGAATGTAGCCTCCGCCCGGGCAAATCACGACCGCCGCCCCGGTCGCTTTCTCGCGTGGCGGAAGGAAGACGGTCATCGCCGCGTCGGCCGGTTCACGGGTTCCGTCGCCGACCGGGGCCGTGTCGGGCCAAAGCGGCATCCGCGCCGCCGGAAGCGGAAACTCGCGAGCGCCTTCTGCTTCGACAATCGGCCACGACGCCCGCAACTCGTCCTGGTAGGGCCCGATCTTGTCAAAAGGAATCGGTGTAAAGCCCAGCTTCAGCGCGGGCGAGTCGGGCTTGAGCCGATAGTCGTCACGGGCAGCGTCGACGAACCGGGGATCAGCGACGATGGAGTGCGTGTCCATGCCCAACGCCTGCCATGCCTCAAACGGGTCCATGGCGACCGCTTCATGCAGGGTTACCTCGTCGACCCAGATCGTGCCCGCTCCCTGCCGAATATCGAAGCGGATGCAGGCGGTCTTCATCTCCTCTCGGTAGTCGCTCGCGCCCGGCCCGGGGAATGTGAAGATGGATTCGTACTCTTGCCACTCCGTGCCGGCCTTGCCAGACATCCCTTTTCCCCAGAAGTAGGCGCCCGCCTTGTACGACTGCGGCATCATGGCGAACTCCGTATCCGGCGCGGCGGCCCTGATCCGCGCGGTAAGCCGATACGTCCGGCCGGGTTCGAGGGGAATCTCAGAACTCACGAAGTTCGGGACAAGCACCTGGCCGTCGGGCCTCTCGACGGTGCCGCGGCCCTCGATCCGCACCGACTGCTTGCCGTCGCAATGCACCTCCTGATCGACCGCGGCCTCCGAGTCGTTGGGCCGCACTTGCCACCGCCAGCCCGGCGGAAGTGCACCGGGTTCGCCGTCCTCAAAGCTCGGGTTGGGCGCGAGATTGGGGCCAATCGCTCCTTTCACGCCCGACTGCCCGGTCTCGATCGGCAGGCCCGCGTGCCAGTACAGGTTCTCGTCGAATTCGTTGCGGTCCAGCGGCACGTCGCGCAACTTCAGCAGTCGGCTGGCGGGATCGGTGTAGTAGCAGATGTTGTGGCGGAACACGTTGCCGGTCATGGTCATGCCGTTGGGCAGCACGGCATCGTTGGGGTGGATGTGCATGTTGCGCATCTTCTTCCATGCCGGCTGATCCATGACCGACTCGTAGCCCTCGATCATCGTAGCGAGGTGCTCGTTCCAACGTTTGCCCGAACCGGTCCAGCCGCTGCACTGGATCTGCTGCTGTGAGCCGTCGACGAAAACGTTGTTCTCCACGAGGTTGTCCCGGCCGTTGTGCAGGTGGATGAGGCCGAGGACGCTGCGGGCGACGATGTTGCCCACCACATCGACGCCCCCCGTGTTGTCGTCCAGGTAGACACCCCAGGCGTAGTGGGGCGAGACCCACTGGCCGTTCTCCTGGCCGTAGCCCAGGATGTCATGGAAGTAGTTGTGGCGAATGACCGTGCCGCGCGAGCCGAGCCAGTCGCGGCCGCCGGTGTAGACCGCACCCGTGTCTGCCGTCTCCAGGTTCACGTGGCGGATGTGGTTGTACTCGATGGCGAGGTTGTTGCCGCGGAATCCGATGCCCCAGCGGGGGCCGTCGTGGATCAGGTTGTGCGATGCGCGGTTGCCGCAACCGGCGAGCGACACCCCGACGCCCTGCTTGTAGAACACGCCGACGTGGTGGATGTAGTTGTTGTCGGCGTAGTTGCCCGCGGCGGTCAGCGTCTTGCGGTCGCCGCCCGCAATGCTGATGCCGTCGCGGCCGACCTCGTAGACGTCGTTGCCCGCGACGCCGTTGTTCGTCCCGCCGCTCACCGCCACGCCGCTTCCGCCGTAGTCCCCCACGTTCCGAATCGTGCAACCGGCAATCAGGCAATTCGCCGTATCCCTGAGCACAATCGCCGTGCCTTCGCTGCACTCAAACGTGATTCCACGCAGCGTGACGTTGGCGGTGCCCTGTGCAAACTCGAAAATCGTGCGCAGGTGCGGGGCATGGACGGCCATGGTGTCTGGATCGGCGTCGTCCGGGGGAATGAGGTACAGCGTCCCGGTGCGGTTGTCCAGATACCACTCGCCCGGCGCGTCCAGTTCTTCTCGCATGCCTCGTACGTAATACCGGTCCGTCGGACGGATCCCATATGAACAGTCGCCCGCGAGCGTCACCAACCGCCTGTCGCGGTCGATGCTCTTGATCCGCACGATGTTGTTCCACCAGTTGTAGCGCGGAAACACGAACACTTCGCCTTCCTCGGGACGCGCCCACTCGCGCGCGTCCGACGACCTGTAATGCAGAGTCCGCTTGTCCTCGTCCGGCACGTCGGCGTACATCGGCACCGGTTTGCCGTCCGCGTACGCCCATCCGCCGCCATAAGGATTCTGCGGATCGAAGTTCGGGTATCGCGCCAAGTGCATCCGCCGGCCGTTGACGAACAACTGGCGGAACTCTACGTCCTTCAATCCCTGGGCCGCGACGTCGGCCTTGAGGATCTTGCCCTGATATGGCTTGAAGCCGGCAACGGCCTTGCCGCCGATGACGACCGGCTTCTCCCCCTGGTAAGCCTGGTAAGTGACAGGTGATTCCGGCGAGCCCGAGTCCTGGGAATCGAAAGTCAGCGTCTGCGGCAGCGAGTAGGTCCCTCCACGGATGAAGACCGTCGCGCCGCCTTGCGGGAGCCCGCCGGCCGTTTTCAACGCGCGGATCGCATCACGCGCTCTTGGCAGCGAGGCAAACGGGCCGTCGCTACGCTCCGGGTTGGGCGCCGCCAGCTTGCCCGACCAGGAGTCGTTTCCGTCGGCGGCCACGAAGAACTCCGTGGCCGCCGTTGCCGAAAGCGGTCCGAACGACAAGATCGACACGAGGGCCCAGAAGCTGCACGCCAGTGGTTGAAGAAGAATCCGCGGCATGCCAGTCTCCTGGATCTGAAGGAAGGGAGGGCGGGGTGGCGAGCTATCGTCCGCAGCGTCAGCGCGTACGGCGAAATCGGAACAGCCATTCTATCCGAATTCCAGGCCACCGCGTACCGCCGGCGGGCCACCAACGGATCGATCGCCTTTCGTAACACGTTCGGGGGCAATGGCAGAAATTTTCCGTAACCGAATTGCTCCGCCGGTTATCTGAACCGGAGTGCACGGCGATTGCCGCGAAGGAAATCAACACCGCCAAACAGGGAGAGGCGACATGGATGAGCCGAACGCACTCCGCTACTTTCGACGCGAAAACCGCTACAACTGCGCCCAGGCCGTCCTGAAGGCCTACGCTCCGCTGACGGGTTGCGATGAATCCTGCCTGGACCGGTTTGCGCGGTTCGGCGGCGGGCGGGCGCCGCAAGGCGAGTGCGGCGCACTGTGCGCCGCGAAGGCCGTCTTTCGCGATCCTGCGGCAAAACAGGCAGTCGAACAGCAGTTTGTCAGCGCCGCCGGCACGACGCGATGCCGAGATATCCGCACCAGCCGCCGGATGTCCTGCGATGAGTGCGTCCAGACCGCCGCGCACGCAGTCTTCTCGCACCTCACAGAATACGCGCCTCTTGAGCCGCCGCCCGACTGCTCGGCGTGACGCCTTCGCTCCCCCTCCCCCCGCTGCCCTCGACTTGGCTACCCCGGCCCATGCGCGGCCAGGTAGTCCAGGTCGAGTGAGATCGTCTTGCCGTTTCCAAGTCGCAGGGCCGTGAAGCCGGCTTCGTAGAGCATCTTCCGGGCGGCCGCCATGTCGAGTCCCCGGTTCGTCGCGGTATCCGCCTCGGTATCGCGCGGATTCGATCCCGTTTCGGCATACACCACGTTAGCCCCCGCGGCCAGCCCCAGCAGGTTCGGCTCGTGAACGGCGATGTTCTGTGTCTCGCTGCAGCCCAGCGAGGCGAGCGTAACCACAGCCACCACCTGAGCCAGCCGCAATTCGGTGATCTGCCCTCGGCGGCTCAGCGGCATCCCCGGCACAAACACGCGCCGCATCGCGGCATGCTGAAAACAGCCGTACTCGATCCCCAGGAACAGTTGCTCGACGAGTTCCTCGCCGGTGTGCTCCGGACCGACCGGTTCGCAGCAGTAGTACAGGTCCAACCCGGCATCCCGGATCGTATGGAACGTCTTCTTGCGATCCTCGGGTGCGAGCTTCGTGTCGGTCCCCTCCCGGAGGCGACAGACGTGATACGCTCCCCGCACCCCGGCGGCTCCGAGTTCCGTCGCCTGGGCGGCATCGAAGTCGCCGATGTTCAGCACGATCTGGGTCTGCGGCGGAATCGAGCCGCGGACCTCGTGAACCACCTCCAGCAGTCGATCCATGTCGAAATCGTGCATCGTCATCAGGAAGAGGGCGTAGAGATCCCCCTCCCGGGCAAACGACTCAGCGCGGGCAATGATTTCCTCCAGCGTGAGTCGGCTCCTTGGGAATGTGGTGTGGTCCTCGCCAAACACGCAGAACCCGCAATTGCCCGGACAAGGGGCCGTTTCGATACCGATCTGCCCCAGCAGCATCGCTTCGTGACCGAACCGCCTCCGGGACACGGTGTCGGCCACAACCATCAAGGCTCTTGCCTCCAGCGTGTCGCAGGGAATCCCGAGCAGATACACGCAGTCATCCCTGTTCGGCGCCCTTCCATCGAGTGCACCCTGCAGGATGCAATCCAGTTCGTTTACCAGCCGCATCTCACCACCTCTCTCTCGTCCAACTCTCGAAGACGAACCTCCACGCGCCCCCGGCGACGCTTACTCCCCCCACCACCTGCCAGGATCCCGAGCATATCCGACGCCGTTACCCGGCGGTACCCTGTTCTCGATTTCACCCATTCTTCATTTCCCGGCCGGACTATCTCTTGACAATGGCCAGTATATAAATGTATACTAATCAGCATGCCCGGCGATTGCCGCGGCACGATCGTCATTCCAATTGCGGTCACACCAAACGCGGCCACTCGCGTCCGGCTCTCGACGCGCGCGAAGTTCCATAATAGTCATCCGAACCTTCCCGGCCGCGGGCGACGATCTCAGCGGCGATAGGGTGGTGGCCGCTTCTTGGTCTGTCACGAAGGGTGCGATCTTCTTCGGTCCGCCATGGAACCGTTTCAGACGCCTCGAACCTCAGCCATGGATCAACGCGGCAGTGGAAACTGCTGAGGACGGGGGATTCCAACCCTACTGAGTCTTCCCGCGTCCTCAAGGCGGCGTTTCGCGACAGCGTCGCACAGCGGGCAATCCTACAGTCTTCATGAACTGTCGGACGGTCAACGCGCTGACCGTTCTCGCTGACTGAGATACAGGAAGGCCGGCCGCGGCTGGATATGTCGGACTTCGCCCCGGCTACACGTCCAGGTTCCGCGCCTCGAGGGCGTGTTTCTCGATGAACTCGCGGCGAGGCTCGACCTTGTCGCCCATGAGGATGCGGAACAGGTCGTCGGCCGCCGAGGCGTCTTCCATGCGGACCTGCAGGAGCGTGCGGTTGGCCGGGTTGAGCGTCGTATCGCGAAGCTCTTCGGCGTTCATCTCGCCCAAGCCTTTGAACCGCGTAATCTGCAGTCCCTTCTCCCCCGACGACCGGATAGCGGTCAGCAACCCGCGAAGGTCTTCCAGGCCGGTAACGTTGTCGCCGCGGCGCAGCTTGTAGCGCGCCTCCTGCTCGCCGGTCCGCTCCTGCGGGATGAGGCTGTCGATCTCGAAGCCCATCTGGCGAAGCTCGGCCAACTGGGTGTTGATCGACCGTACCTCGTGCAGCTCAATGATCCGCAGCCGCGTATCGGGGCGCGACTTGCCGTTGCCGTCGCCGCCGGCCTCGGTGACCTTAAGCTCCTCGCCTTTCTCCTCCTCCGTGGCCGACACAAACTGATCGAGTTCCTGGCGCGTGGTGAACCAGTATTCGTCGTGACCAACGTACACGTGGTATACCGGCAGCCGGCCGCTCACCGGGTCCTGCCGCGCGGCATGGCCGCGGAGATTGATGCCACGCCGCTCCAGCGCGATCACCGGTTCCTCGAGCGCCGCCAGCGTCCGCGAGAGCCGCTCCATCTCGGCGCCTTGGATGATGCGGCCGTCGCCCGGTTCGAAAACCGCGTCCTTGAGGCCGTTTTCCAGCAGTTGCTCCTTCATTTCCTCTTCGGTCTGCACGTAGTGGACGTGCTTCTTGCTTTTGACGCGGAACAGGGGAGGCTGGGCGACGTACACATGCCCGGCCTTCACCAGGTCGTACATCTGCCGGTAGAAGAATGTCAGCAGGAGCGTGCGGATGTGCGAGCCGTCGACGTCGGCATCGGTCATGATGATCACCTTGCCGTAGCGGCGGCGGGCGAGGTTGACATCCTCGCCGATTCCCGACCCGATGGCCGAGATCATGGCCCGCACTTCCTCGTTGGCCAGCACCTTGTCGTCGCGCGACTTGTAGGCGTTGATGATCTTGCCGCGCAGCGGAAGGATCGCCTGGTATTGCCGCATCCGCCCCCCTTCAGCGCTGCCGCCGGCCGAATCGCCCTCGACGAGGTACAGTTCGCAGCGATCGACGTCGCGGCTGGTGCAGTCGCGGAGTTTGCCCGGCAGGCCGCCGCCGGCCAGGGCACCCTTGCGCTCGCGGACCAGGGCCCGGGCCTTGCGGGCCGACTCGCGCGCCTCGGCGGCGACCAGACCCTTCTGCACGATGATCTTGGCGGTCTTCGGGTTTTCCTCCATGAACTCCGCCAGCGCGTCGCCGACCGCCGAGTTGACAATGCCTTCGATCTCGCCGTTACCCAGCTTGGTCTTGGTCTGTCCCTCGAACTGCGGTTCGGGAACGCGGGCCGAGATGATCGCCGTCAGACCCTCGCGGAAATCCTCGCCCGTGGGCACGAGGTCCTTGAACACGTTCTCCTTCTTGCCGTAGGCGTTGAGCGTGCGGGTAAGCGCCGCGCGGAACCCGGAGACGTGCGTGCCTCCCTCGATGGTGCAGATGTTGTTCACATAGGAGTGGACATTCTCGGTGTATTCGCCGGAATACTGCATGGCGATATCGAGCCCGACGCCGTCGAATTCGCCCTGGATGTGGATGATCTCGGGATGCAGCGGTTCGCTGGCCCGATTGAGATACTCGACGAACTCGATGATCCCGCGCTCGTAGCAGAAAGTTTCGCCCTGGTCGGTCCGTTCGTCGCGGAAGATGATCTTCACTCCCCTGTTGAGGAACGCCAGTTCCTGCAATCGGCGGTAGAGCGTCGCGTAATCGAACTGCGTCTTGGGGAAGATCTGCGGGTCGGGCTTGAAGGTGGTTTTCGTGCCGCGCTTGTTCGACGAACCAAGGCGGCGGACCTCGGCCACCGGCACGCCCCGTTCGTACTCCTGCTGGTACACGTGGCCGCCGCGGCGGACCTCGACCTCGCACCACTCCGAGAGAAAATTGACCACGGTCACGCCGACGCCGTGCAGGCCGCCGGAAGTCTGGTAGGCGCCCTTGGTGAACTTGCCGCCGAACTTGAGCACCGTCATCACGCCCTGCAGCGTGGAGAAACCCAGGTCGGGGTGGATCTCGACGGGAATGCCGCGACCGTTGTCTTCGACCGTCACCGAGCCGTCGTTGTTGATCGTTACCGAGACTTCGCTGGCGTGGCCCGCCATCGCCTCGTCGATCGAGTTGTCGACGACTTCGTAGACGAGGTGGTGCAGTCCGCGCGGCGTCGTGTCGCCGATGTAC
This sequence comes from Thermoguttaceae bacterium, assembly GCA_040766885.1. Classification (GTDB taxonomy): domain Bacteria; phylum Planctomycetota; class Planctomycetia; order Pirellulales; family Thermoguttaceae; genus JAXGPP01. The sequence goes on from JAXGPP010000038.1 coordinate 24,383, forward strand.
ATGCTCGGCCGCTCGCGGACGTGCTCCAGATCGCTCAGGTGTTCGAGGCTTTCGGCGGTATACTCGGCCTCGACCACCGGGCTGGTCGGCACCGGGATCTTGCCGTACGCGGTGACGTCGTCGGTCGCCGCGCTCTCGGAAGCAGGAAGCGGGGAAGGATTGCTGCTTGAATCGTTGGACATGACTTCCCTTTTCGGTACGGCGGGATCCACCCACCAAGCATCTGAATAATTTCAATCCGGCCGGCTGCGCGCCCGGAACTAGCCGATCGCTCCCACGCGAAAGCGGAGGTCCTTGATGCCCTGGTCGGGCAGGATCCGGTTCAACGCCGCCAGCAGATCGCCTTTCTGAAACTGCAGCTCCTGCACCAGCACGCTGTTCGTGACCGTGATCTCCAGCTTGCCGCGTTTAAGCAGGCCGACACGCGTGTATTGCGCCAACATCTCGCCCGCCGCCCGTTTCCAGGCGTCGTCATAGGCCGCCGCGCTTTGCACGCGGGCAAACCCGCGGCGGGCCATCAGTTGCGACAGGATATCGCCAATCTTCTCCGGCCCTCGAGGCATGATCGTCAACACCCGGCTCTCTTGGTGCTTCTACTCACGATTCTCTCGACAGCGGCATAATCACATAGGCGTATCCGTCGTCGGTCACACACAGCACGGCGCTCTCCGGATCGCGGAGATGCAAAGTGAAGGTCTTGTCGGGATCGAGCACCCGAAGAAACTCGCTCACATAGCGCGGGTCGAGCTTCACGGGGATCTCCGCGCCTTCGTAGGCAATGGGGAGTTCCACGTGCGATTCACCGAATTCGGCACCGTGTCCGGCAAGCGTGAGGCGGCCGTCGCTAAACGTGAAATCGACGCCGCGACGCTCCTCGCTGGTGACGACCATCGCCTGGCGGACCGCCGTATGGAACGGTCCTACGGTCAACTCGACCTTGGCCATCTGGTCGGTCTTTGGAAAGACATCGCGCCACTTCGGATAGCGTCCCTCGACCAGCCGTGAGTAGACTGTTGTCCGCCCGGTCTTCAAGAGCACGTCGTTGTCACGAGCCGCCAGCCAGATCTCTTCGTCGACGTCGCCCAACGCCCGTTCCATCAGGTTGATAGCCCGGGTAGGGATCACGGTGGTTTCGGCGGTACGATGGCCGCCCACCGACTCGGCGGGCCCCTGCTGGCACGCCAATCGCCGCCCGTCGGTCCCCACTCCGATAATCCCCTCGGGATTCAACTCGATGAGCACGCCCCCCAGAGCGTAGCGGCTGCTTTCGGTCTCGGTGGCGTAAACGGTGCGCCGCACCAGTTCGCGGAAGAGGCGGGCCGGAAGCTTGTGGTACTTCTGTTCCTGGAACGCGGTAACCAGCGGGAATTCGTCCGGATTCTGCGTCGGCAGGTTGAACTCGCTCCGGTCGCCGCGGATGCGCAGCTTTGAGCCGTCGCTTTCCAGCACGAGCTTCTCATCGGAGCTCTCCCGCAGGATCGCCCCCACGCGTTTGATGGGCAGCACGACGCTGCCGGACGCTTCGATCGACAGGCCTGCGACTTCGCTGCGAATGCCCACTTCGAGGTCGGTGGCCATGAGCGTCACAAGGTCGTTCGAGGCCTCCAGCTTGACGTTTTCGAGGATCGGCTTGGGGCTCCTCGTCGGCGCCACACTGGCGGTCAGTTGGAAAGCCGATAGCAGCTTCTCGCGGTCGCAGATGAGTCTCATAGTGCTCTCCGGAAGGTGCCATTCATGCCGCGCGGGACTGATCTTCTTCTAATAGATTTCTAAACAAAGCAGTAGTATTAGTAAGCCGCCGCGGGCTGTCGATCCGGACCGCGAGCACGACACAAAGGCTTCTGCAGACAAGACTTTGTTTTCCCGACCGCCGCGTGGAAAAACCGTCAGGATCCTGTCGTCGCCGTGTCGGGTGAGCGTCGGCAGAATGCGGCATCGGCGGCCGCGATCGGAGGCTGTCGATGCGACCTCCGCAATCGTCCGTGAGCCGACAACGATTCAACACCTTTTCCACAAACGGCCGCCTTTGCTCGCCCGCGGTCAAAACCGCTCCTGCAACTCAAGCACCGCTTGGCACACCCCAGGTTCGGTGATCATCAGTTGCTCCACTTTGCTGCATCCATGCGAGACCGTCGTGTGGTCCCGCCCGCCGAAATACGCGCCGATCTGCTCCAGGCTTTTCCGCGTCAGGTTGCGCGCCAAGTACATCGCCACATCGCGGGCGGTCACGACGTTCCGCCGCCGTGACGGACTCCGCAAATCCGATAATTTCAAGGAGAAATACCGCGCTGTCGCCATCGCCACGGCGCGGAGCGTCGGTTCACGCCTCGCCCGGCGCTCTGCCAGGTATTGCCGGGCCGCAGCAACCGTAATGGCGCCGCTATCGTGCTGGGCGGCAGTCGCCAGGTGCGCGATTGCCGCATGGAGTTCAGGCACCCCTCCCCCTAATCCTTCAGCCAGCAGATGAGTGACGGGCTCGGTCAACTCTACGCCTCGCATACTCGCCAATCGTTCGAGGAGCAACAGTCGAGACGCCGCGCACGGAGCCGCCAAGGGTAGCGCCAATCCCCCCGTCAATCGCCCGGCAAGTCCCGGCAGCAACCCGGCGATCTGGCTGGGCGCGGCGGACGCCGTAACCACGATCCGGCCGTCAATCGCGGCAACCGTATCGATTACCGCCAGCAGTTCCTCCTGTGCAGCCCGTTTCTCGACCAGGTACTGGAGATCCTCGACAATCAACAGCGCAGCCGTTCGATGCTCCGCGACGAAATCGTCCACCGCCTGCGTCTCGATCGCGTCTGCCAGACGGCGAGCGAAGTCGATCGCCGTCGTCAGCACGACCGGGCGGCCGGGATAACGGCTTCGCCACGCGGCGGCGATCCCGTGGACGAGGTGCGTCTTTCCCGTACCCGTCGCGCCGTAAATCACCAGTGGACTGAAGCCTTGATCGGCCTCTTCGAGCACGCTTGCCACCGCCAAGCTCACCAGCCGGTTTTCCGGTCCGGCCACGAAACTTCGCAAGCTGGCTCGACCGAGGTCGGCGGCGTCTTCGAATGGTTTCCCCGGAAGGGGTATCTCAACGATGCCGTCGACCACAGCGGGTTTTCCCCCGGAGAGCCACACGCTAAGGTGCTTGCTCGATCAGGCTTTAGCGATCCTGAATTGTAGCCGTTTTGCCCGTCAATTTCGAGGTCGATCGGGCGATTTTGTCGAGCCGATTTCGAAGTCGCAAGTTATTGCCGGGGAAAAATTTGCGAAGATGACGATGAGCCTGTACCAGGGCGCGGTCCAAAGCTGCCAGCGTGCCGCGCCAGGACGCTGGATGTCGGGCCGACGCGGCGACGAACTCTCACCAGCCGGTTGTGGCCTGCTCCACATCGAAGTTCATGCGGACTGGCGGAGTATAACCCGTCATCGCACGATTTTCCGGCAAAACGCCAAAAATCCCGCTAACCCTCAACTTACTGGGGAATTCAGTTCCCGAATACCACCATCGAGCGGATGGACAGTCGTGGATTCAGCGGCCGCGCCGACGGCGTTGGTATTCGCGGCTGGCGTTTTCCAACGTGCGGCGCTCGCGTCGGGTGAGGCTTCCCTCGCCCTGGCGATGTATCTTCTCCAGAATGCGGTCGACCTCCTCGCTCAGTTCCTGTTCCTCGTCGTGGTCGTCGGAGGCTTCGCCTCGGTCCGGTTCATGCACCCGAAGTCGTGGTCGGCGAGACCAGCGGGCCAGCGACCAGCCATCAGTGAAGCGGCTGAAATTCCAGCGTAGGCGAAAGTAGAGAAAGGCGAACGCTGCTCCCGTAAGATGGGCGGTGTAGGCAACGTTACCCACCATGTCGCCGCGAGCATCCTGCAGTGCAGTGTAGGCGTCGGTGGCCACGAGAATGACCCCCGCCACCCAAGCGGGTGCCGGAATAACGAACATGAGCAGAACGGTTCGGCGCGGGAAATTCAGCGCATAGAGAATCACGATCCCCGAAACGGCGCCTGATGCGCCCACCACGTTTGCCGCACCCGGATTTGAGCCCAACTGCTCGACGACAGCCCAGCCGAGCCCTGACACGGCCAACAGCAGCAAGTACAGGCTGATAAACTCTTTCCGGCCGTACAGTGTCTCCATGTCACGGCCGAAAAAGAACAGGCCGAGCATGTTGAACAGAATGTGCCAAAGGCCGCCGTGGGCAAAGCCATAGGTCACAAACCGCCACCAGTTCCAGGGCTCGGTGAGCGTCTTTTCCTGCAGCGCGAGGAAGCTATTGATGTCATGGTTTTGCGGCGTGAGCAAACCGTCGGCAAAGAAGACGGCCACGGTGACGGCCATCAGGACGCCCACCGCGGTGCGGAAGAAGGGGGGTACGTTCACGCCGGCCCGTTCTTCTCGATAGTACTCTCGTTCGTAGAAGCCCATGCAGCGGGGTGCGCGAGGGAAGGAGGAAGGATGCGTAACGGCCGGCAAGCCTTCCTATTGTGCGCGTGAAACGATCCGCCGGCTAGAGCAGACCGCCACCTGGGGAGCTCTCTGAGACGATGCGCCACTCGATGGCGCCCGAGGAGGCGCAGAACGCGCCCACCAACAAAACCCGCATCAGCGGAGAAAGATTTCTACCGGTCTGCCTGGGCCATTTCCCGGGTCCGGGCGTCAATCACCCGGCTGATCTCCAGTTGCATGCGGGCCAGATCGGCCGCGGTCGACTGGTTCTGCTTCGTCAGGTCTGCGACCGCCGTTTCGATTTCGCTCAACTTCTTGCTGACGGCCTCGTAGTGGGCGATGGTTGCTTCGCGTTCGCGCTGGGCCACCGCCAGATCCTGCTTCAGCGTTTCGATCTCCTGACGGCGGAATTGTTCCTGTTGCTTCGCGCTGGCCACCGCGGCGTTCATGGCCTGGATATCGGCCTGGGCAGCAGCCATGCGGTCCAACGATCGCGACCACTGGTCGTGGTAATGCCGGAAAAGGACCTCATAGTCGCGGAGTCTGCGTTCCTTGGTCAGGAAGAACTCAGCGGCACTCTCGGGGAGCAACTCTTTGACGGGATCGGCGCCGAGGATGGAAAACACTTCTGTCTCGTCGCGCGGCATGATCTCGTAGATCGACCACGGCCCGGTGCTTTGCTGCAACCGCTGCACTTCACTCGGCGACAGTTTCATGCTGTTGCGCATTTGCACCTGATTCTCGCCGACGCCCGTAACCGTGAACTGGCCCAGAAACTGCCCGCTCTCCTTGGCCGATTTCTCCTCGAAGATGAAAAGCACCGTCTTGTTGGCAATGCCGTGCGGTACGGGTTGCGGCACGTTGGCGGTGATCAGCAGATCGTTGTTCTGAGCCTGCCGTTCGCCCGGTTGAACGCCGCGCCACACGCGCCCGCGATCCATCAGCACCTGGTGCAGGTCCCGCGCCAGAACCCGCTTCTCGTCGGTCAGTTGCTCTTGTTCGAGGGTTCCCTCGGCGATGGCCTTTTCTTGCTTCTGCACCAGCGACTGCCAGTAGTCGTGCGTTTTCAAGGCCCGCGCCGACATGATGACCGCCACCAGCGTGACGACGAAGATCAGTCCCAACAGGATCTTGTTGGCCAAGCTCATGACGAATGACTACGGCAGGGGTGTTGCGACCGAAACGCTGGAATGGCAAGAAATTCCGTCCGAATCGATGTTATGCTGGCCGTTCCCCCATTGTCAAGCGTTTACCGCTTCGCATCAGCTTCTCCAGCTCCTCCATCCTGGCTCAACCGGCGGTTGACCTGCCCAGTTTCCATAATCGGTACTCTCGCCAAAACCGTTCAAGTCGAGCTAACCCGCAAACCGAAAGTTTACGCCTGGGACTATCTCCCGGTAGCGGCGACAGCGTCTGCATTTCCAGAACGCCCTGGCGCCTCACCGATCTGACGAAGCGAGGCGTGGTTTTTGAAACGAACTCGACGACGCGCGAAGACGACAGGCCAGCCCGTGTCACACCACCCAAAAGTATGGACCTTGAGCCCCGGTCGTGGACCCGCCACAGGCGCGGGCTGGTTGCCGATGCTCCTGCTGCTGGCGGTCACGGTCACGCTGACAGCCGGTTGCAGCCGTGCGCACTACCGGCGGAAGGCCGACCAGGAAGTCTACAGCCTGCTGGATTGCGGATCGCGGGATCCCCGCTGGCCGCTGCCTGATTACAAGATCGACCCCGATCCGAAGTCCCGGATGGCCTATCCTTACAGCCCCGACTGCCCCCCGATGCCCCCGGACGACCCGACGGCCCACCTGCTGATGCAGTGCGTCGACTGCAAGAAGGGGTGGCCTTGCTGGAAACACCGCGGCAGGACACCGCACGTCGAGAACCCGTTCTGGCGCGCCTACCTGCCGACGAACGAGGATGGCGAGGTAATCATCGATCGCCAGGGAGCGGTTCAACTGGCCTTGGTTCATGCTCCCAGCTACCAGCAACAACTCGAGAGTCTCTATCTGAGCGCACTGGACGTAACATTCGAGCGTTATCAGTTCGATACGATTTTCTTTGCCGGCAACTCGACCTTCTTTACCACCGGGCGAACCAACGGCGAGTCGCGGAGCACGCTCACTACCGACACCGGTTTGGGATTTCGCAGGGCGTTCGCCACCGGCGGCAACATGGTCGTCGACGTGGCCAACTCGCTGGTCTGGCAATTCGCCGGTCCCGACACCTACAGCGCGACGAGCCTGGCGAGCTTCTCCCTGTTCCAGCCCCTGCTGCGCGGCGCGGGTCGGCAGATCGCGCTGGAGAGCCTCACCGCCTCGGAGCGGGCATTATTGTACAACATCCGCCAGATGGAGTTCTTCCGCCACGGTTTCTACATGCAGGTGATCGCAGGCACCAACCCGGCTACGGGCGGTTTCGGCGCGGCGGGCAGCGGCGGCTATTTCGGGCTGTTGCAGTCGCAGATCCGCATCCGCAACCAGGAGTTCTACGTCCGTGGCCTGCGCAGCTACGTCGAGCAGATGGAGGCATTCTACCGCTCGGAGCGGGTCACGGCCTACAACGTCGATGTCACGCGGCAGAACTTCTACGAGGCCCAGACGGATCTGTTGCGGCTGGTCAACGACTATGAGAACAGCCTCGACAGCTACAAGATCAGCCTCGGTCTGCCGCCCGACGTGGAGTTGGGCGTCGAAGACCACCTGGTGGACCAATTCAACCTGCTCACGCCATCGATGACCGCAACTCAGGAGAAGGCCGAGGACCTTCTGTCGATCGTACGCGATCCCGCGGTGCCGTTGCCGGAAGATTACCTCAAACAGATGCTCGACGTTCGCTCCGAGAGCCTGGAGCGGATTGAAGACGTCCGTGGCGATTTACAGCATCTCACCGAGCAACTGCCCCGTCGGCGCCGGGAGCTGGAAGGCGCCTCGAGTCGGCCGGAAATCCGCGAACTGCAGTTGGACGCCAACGCCTGGAGCGTCGCGGCCTTGAATACGCGCTATGAAGAACTGGTTGATGAGTTTGAGTACCAGACGCAACCGCCAGACGCGCCTTTGCCCCCCGACTCCATCGTGCCGCTCAGCAGGCGGCTGGAGGATGTGGAGGAATTCACCTCCGATCCGCAGGCATTCACTTTGGATCGGCTCCCCCTCACGCCCGAGGACCGGCAAGCGCTGGGGCTCACCGACCCGGCGGCCGTGGCCGCAGAAATGGATCGCCGGCAGCGACAGGTTGCCCGCGATGTGCTCGACGATCTGACTTACGCGCTGTGGACTCTGTCGATTCTGCAGGCACGGATCCGGCTCGAAGCGGTGACATTGGTTCCCGTCGACCTCGATTCCGATACCGCCTTCAGTATCGCGCGGCAGAACCGCCTGGATTGGATGAACGAGCGCGGTGCCCTGGTCGACCAGTGGCGTCAGATCGAGATTGCCGCGGACGCTCTGCAGGCCGATCTTGATGTCCGTGTCAGCGGCAACATCGGGACCACGGGCAACAACCCGGCCCGCTTCAGTTCGACCAACAGCCAGTTGCGCGTGGGGTTCGAGTTCGATGCCCCCTTGGACCGGCTGCGGGAACGGAATGCCTATCGCGCGATCCTGGTGGCCTACGCCCGGGCGCGGCGCGACTACTACAACTTCGAGGACCGCGTGCATCAGAGCCTCCGCTCGACGTTGCGGACGCTCATGTTGACGCAGTTGAACTTCGAATTGCTTCGCGGCCAGGTACGAAGTACCATCAGCCAGGTCGAGCAGACGCAGCTCCGCTTGAGAGAACCGGCGAAGGCGGGATCCTCCGCCGGGCAGAGTTTCAACGAGAGTTCGGCTCGCGAAATGAACATTGCCCTGCAAAGCCTGCTCAACGCGCAGAACTCGCTGCTGGGAAGTTGGGTCGGCTATGAGGTGCTGCGGATGAGCCTCGATTTCCAACTGGGCACCATGCGCTTGGACGAGCAGGGTATGTGGCTCGACCCGGGGCCCATCGCGGAGCCTCAAACGAGCACCCCGCCAACGCCGCCTGAGATTATTCCGCCGGGCGTGGAAATGCCGCTGGGGGTGACGCTCGACGAAGAGCCAGCCGGCGAGCCGCGGATGCCTGGCCCCGGCCGGACCGAAGCGGCTGGGCTGCCCGATTTCTCGCTGCCCGTTCCCGAGCCGCCGCCTGCGCCGGGCGGCGCCAGCGAGCCGGGCCCGCAGTTTCTCCCCGCGATCGAGAACCAATAGCCTCGCAGGGGTGGCGTCGGACGCCAAACGTCGCCCGGCTCCTTCTTGCTCATAACTCCGCGGTGGAGTATCCAGTCAATTCGGCAAGCTGCTATACTTGCCGATTTGCGTTTGGCCGGTTCGTCTCGAAGTAAGCTGCCCGCCAGCCGGTGGCGGTGTCGTCTCTCGGCCGCAGCGTCGCTCAACTCGGTCGATCGCCTCACGCGGCCCATCGGTTCTGCATCCGCAACAGGAGTCTCGCACATGCCAGAGGTTGTTTCCGGTTCCGCGCTCGACGCGGTCTTTTACCCGCAGTCGGTGGCGGTGGTCGGCGCGTCGACGCGCGCCGGCACGGTGGGCAACGACATCTTCCGCAATCTGCTCACCGCGGAATTCAATGGACCGGTCTACCCCGTCAACCCCAAGGCACGGGCGATTTACGGCGTGCACGCCTACAAGTCGCTGGGCGATATTCCCGAAGCGGTCGACCTGGCCGTGTTGATCGTCCCGGCCGCGGGCATTCTCGGCGTGACCCAAGAGGCGATCGACAAAGGCGTGAAGGCCCTGGTGGTGATTTCAGCCGGCTTCAAGGAGACCGGGCGCGAAGGGGCGGAGCTCGAGCTCAAGCTCCGCGACCTGGTCCGCGCGGCGGGCGTTCCCCTGATCGGCCCCAACTGCCTGGGCGTGATCAACACCGACCGCGACGTGCGCATGAACGCCGCCTTCGGGCGCAAGATGCCCAGCGCCGGGAACCTCGCGTTCATCTCCCAGAGCGGCGCGCTTTGCACCTCGGTGCTCGATTACGCCGAAGAGCGCCACATGGGCTTCAGCAAGTTCGTCAGCTTCGGCAACAAGGCCGACGTCAGCGAGATCGACCTGCTGGCGTACCTTGCCAAGGATGAGAAGACCGACGTCATCGCCATGTATCTCGAAGACGTCAGCAACGGCCGGCGGTTCATCGAGACGGCTAGGGACATCTTCTGGGAAACCGGCAAGCCGATGCTGTGCCTCAAGTCGGGCCGCTCGCCCGAAGGGGCGAAAGCCGTGAGCAGCCACACCGGTTCGCTGGCTGGCAGCGACTCGGTGTACGACGCTTTGCTGATCCAGAGCGGCGTGCAGCGCGTCGACACCATCGCCGAACTGTTCGACTATGCGGCGCTTTATACCACGCAGGCGCTGCCCCGCGGCAACCGCGTGGCGATCATCACCAACGCCGGCGGCCCGGGCATCATGGCCACCGACGCCGCGGTCCGCTACGGCCTCCGGCTGGCGGAACTCAGCGAAGAGACTCGCGAGAAGCTCAAGCCGCTGCTTCCCGCCGCGGCGTCGCTCCGCAACCCGGTCGACGTCATTGGCGATGCCCGGTCCGATCGCTACAAGGCGGCCGTGCACACGGTTCTGGCCGACCCCAACGTCGACATGGGCATGGTGATCCTCACCCCGCAGTCGATGACCGACGTCGCCGAAACGGCGGCCGTCGTTCCGGAGACCATCGAGGGGATCGACAAGCCGGTGGTCTGCTCCTTTATGGGCGCTAAGGACGTTGCACCCGGCGTGGAGATCCTGCGGCGCGCGGGAGTGCCCAACTACCCCTTCCCCGAGGATGCCGTGCGGGCGCTGGCCGCCGCCCACCGGCTGGTTTCGCTCCGCGAGATTCCGCGCCGCAATATGCCGGCGTTCCACGATCTTGCCATCGACCGCGCGAAGCAGATCATCGCCGATGCTCTCGACGGTAAGAAGGAACGCTATCTCACCCAGGCTGAATGCCGCCCGCTACTGGAGTGCTATCGCTTGCCGCTGCTCAAGAGCCGGGTGGTGAGCAGCGTCGATGAAGCCGCCACGGCCGCCGAGGACTTCCAGACTCCCGTGGTCATGAAGGTCATGTCCGAAGACGTCGTTCACAAGTACGACGCGGGGGGTGTGATTCTCAACGTCCATGGCGGCGACGAAGCTCGCGCGGCGTACAAGAAGATCCACAGCAATGTCGAGAAGCACGTTCCCGGCGCCCGGATTCAGGGAATCCTCGTCGAGCAGATGGCGCCCCGCGGAGTCGAGGTGATCCTGGGCGCCAGCCGCGATCCGCGGTTTGGGCCGTTGATGATGTTCGGCTTGGGCGGCACGCTGGTCGAAGTGCTCAAAGACGTGTCCTTCCGTCTGGCGCCGATGTGGCAGATTTCGGCCGAACGCATGGTGCGGCAGATTCGCTCCTTTACCGTACTCAACGGCTTCCGCGGCAATCCGCCGTCGGATATCGACGCGATCGTCGACACCCTTTTGCGGCTGTCGGCCATGGTCATCAATCACCCGGAGATTTCTGAACTCGACATCAATCCGCTGATCGTGCACGCCGCGGGACAGGGGTGCTCCGTGGCCGACAGCCGAGTGATGTTGCGCCGCAACGGCGACTGACGCCCGCGAAAGTGCCGCCAGATGCCCGGCGGCGGGCTTCGCACCGTTTGCGGGACCTGCCGCCGAGCTGTTTCTTGCCGCGCGGTCGGCGAATTTCTTGAGTCGGGCGCGGTCCGCTGCCGCTCGCCCGGGGTTTAATATTCTTGAAGCTCTGCCGGCGGACGGGTCCGACTCTGCCACTCGCTGGGGGTCACGATCGTGACAGCCCTTCGTCGGCTGACTACAATGAATGGCGACGCGCCCTCCAGTAGTTTCGCTCGGATTACGCCCGACGGAGCTGCTCACCCCTGAAAGCCTGATGGGAGGGAGCGACCCCCCCAAGTGAAGCCGTTTTGCCCGCCCGCGTCAGCCGTTCTCACGGCCAACTAGAATAGACTCGCAGGAGGCCTCCTCGCGATGCACCAATCACCCGCCTCGCCCAGTCGCCGCACCGCATTCTCGCCCCGTGCGATCCTCCTCGTGCTGCCGGTCGCACTGGCGGTGCCAGCTCTTGCCTGGTCAGTACTACCGGGTGGTGGCTGGAAGTCTGAAGAGAGCGGCCCCTTGCTGCATGTTGTCTCGAAGGCCGACTTCATCCACGATATTACCGAACGCGGCGAGGTGGAGTCGGCCAGCAATGTCGAAGTCCGTTGCGAGGTCTCCAACCAGGGGGGCAGCGGCACGATGATCATTGAAATCATCCCCGAGGGGACCTACGTGCAGGGGCCGAAAATCGTCACCAGCGAGGAGGAAGCCGCCCAGCATGTCGAATCGACTCGCGAGGGACTGCAGGAGGCCGACTATCTCGGGGTAGTGCTTGAGGTCATGTCGGAAGACATCAAAGACAAAGACGAGGTCGGCGGCATCGTCCGTCAGGTTCGAACCGGCGAGGACGCCCGGGCCGCGTTCCGCAAGATCATGGAGAGTGTGAAGGCGGCCCGGCCCGAGGCCAGGATCGATGGCGTGCAGATCGAGCAGATCCTGGTGAAGCTCGATTCGGCCAACCTGGAAGAGCAGCTCACACAGCAGCAGATCGTCTGCAACACCAGCCAGGCGGTGGTGATCCAGGCGCAGAACACGTACGACACGGCGGTGATCGCCATGCAGGAATACGAGGAAGGTACGTACGTCCAGCAGGAGCAGAAGCTGCAAAGCGCCGAATTCGTCGCCAAGGAGAACCTCCGCAAGGCGGAGCAGACACTGCTGTACAGCCGCACGCTCCTCGACAAGGGCTATGTCACCCCGGCCCAGCTCCAGGCCGACACCTTCGCGGTGGAGAATTACAGGAAGTCGCTCGATTCGGCGGTGACCGAACTCAAGGTGCTCCGCGATTTCACCAAGAAGAAGATGCTCAAGTCGCTGGATAGCGACATCAAGACCGCCGAGGCCAAGCTGCAGGCGGAGGAGCACAGCCATCAGCTCGACACCGAGAAGCTCAAGCGGATCAAGGGGGATCTCGACAAGTGCCTGATCCGCGCGCACGAATCAGGCCAGGTAGTCTACGCCAACCAGACCGACTACCGCGGCGGCAGCGAGTTCATCGTCGAGGAAGGGGCGACGGTCCGCGAGCGCCAGGTCATCATCCGATTGCCCGATCCCAAGCGCATGCAGGTGAAAGGGAAAATCAACGAGGCCCACGTTTCACTGGTCAGGACCGGCATGCGGGCGTCGATCCGGCTCGATGCCTTCGCTGAAATGGCCCTGCGGGGGAGCGTGCAGCGCGTGAGCGATTATCCGGCGCCGACCTCCTTCTTCAGCTCCAACGTCAAGGAATACGAAACAATCGTCAAGATCGAGGACGAGCCCGACGGGTTGCGTCCGGGTCTGACGGCCGAGGTCAAGATTCGCGTAGCGGAATTGGACGACGTCATCACCGTGCCGGTGCAGACGGTGTTTCAGCATGGCCGCGGCAGCTATTGCGTCGTTCCGCGCGGCGATCAGTATGAAGCGCGCGAGGTGGAACTTGGCCCGACCAACGACAAGGTGGTGGTCATCCAATCGGGGTTGAAGGAAGGCGAGCAAGTGGTCATGGGGGCGGCGGCCTTCCGCGACAAGGTCGAACTGCCGGCGTTGCCCCCCGAAGGAAAGATGCCGGGCATGTCGCCGGGAGATGCCGTAGCGAGTCCGGCCGGCGCCGCGCCAGGTGCGAGCTCGGACGGCGGTCCTGGCGCTGCCGGTGCCGCTGGCACCGCAGGACCGGGCGGGCCCGGTGAGGGGGGAGGGCGCCGCCCGCAGAGTCCTGACGCGGCGTTCGCCGGCCTTGATACCAACGGCGACGGCAAGATCGACTCCAGCGAACTATCGAGCGCTCCTGATTTCCTCCGCGCCGGGATCACGGCCGCCGACACCAACAAGGATGGCGCGACCGACAAGGCCGAGTTCACGGCGGCGATGCAACGCCTGATGAGCGGCCGCGGAGGGCCCGGTGGAGGACCAGGGGGACCGGGAGGTCCTGGCGGCAGACCGGACGGACAGGGCCGTCGAGGCGGCGGGCCCGGTGGCGGCCAAGGGGCGCCGGGCGGCGGTCCAGCCGGTGCGGGAGGGACTCCATGACGCTGGCTGAAATCGCTGCGGGAGTGAAGCTGGCGGCAAGCGTCCAGGACCTGACCAAGGAATACGTGATGGGCGCCGAGATCGTCCGCGCGCTGCGAGGGGCAAGCCTCGACGTGCCCGAGGGCGATTACGTGGCCATCATGGGTGCTTCGGGATCCGGCAAGAGCACGCTGTTGAATCTGCTGGGCTGCCTCGATCGGCCCACGGGCGGCCGCCTGCTTCTGGGCGACGACGATGTCAGCAAGCTCAACGACGATGAACTCTCCGAGATCCGCGCTACGCGGATTGGGTTCGTCTTCCAGTCGTACAACCTGATTCCGCAGCTTACCGTGCTCGAGAATATCGAGGTCCCCCTGTATTACCAGGGACGGGTTGGCCCGCGCCAGCACGAGCGTTGCCGCGAGCTGGCCAGCCTGGTGGGGCTGGGCAACCGGTTGGGGCACCGGCCCACGCAACTCTCCGGCGGTCAGCAGCAGCGCGTGGCGATCGCCCGCAGCCTGATCAATGATCCGTACTTTATCCTGGCCGACGAGCCTACCGGCAACCTCGACTCGGTGACCACGGGCGAGATCCTCGATTTGCTCGACAAGCTGAACGACGCGGGCAAGACCATCATCCTGGTCACTCATGAAGACGACGTCGGCGCCCGGGCGAAGCGGATTGTCCGCCTCAAGGACGGGTTGGTGGAATCGGATATTCGCCACCGCGGGTCGTGACGAGGTAAACGATGACTTTCTTCTGGCTCCGCACTCTGCAACTCGGCGTCAAGAGCTTGCTGCTCCACCCGTTGCGCTCGCTCTTGACGGTGCTGGGCATCTTCATTGGCGTGGCGAGCGTGATCTGGCTGCTGGCCATCGGCGAAGGGATCAGCCGCAAGGCCCAGGAGCAGATCGAGGGGCTGGGAGCCAACAACATCATCGTCCGCTCGCTCAAGCCGTCCAATGAATCGACGCAGCAGAGCCGCGGCCCGGTGCCCTACGGCATTACGCGGGCCGACTACGAGCGGCTCACGGAAACGATTCCGACCATCGAGCGGGCGCTGCGAATCCGCGAGATTCGCCGGCGTTTCGCTTACGGCGGCCGGCTTATCGATGGCCGGCTGGTGGGATGCACCCCCGAGTACGCCGAGGTGACGCGGATGGAGGTCGACCGCGGCCATTTCATCACCGACACCGAGTTGGAAAAGAAGCAGAACCACTGCGTCCTCTCGGCGGGAGTGGCCGCGAGACTGTTCCCCCTGGAAGACCCCATCGGCCGCTCGATCCACATCGAGCAGGAGTACTACGTGGTCGTTGGTGTGATGAAACACAAAGACCCCACGGCCGGGATTGGCGGTTCGCTGGCCGCCCAGGAGTTCTCCTCCGACGTCTACATCCCCATCAGCACGCTCTGGGCGCGGATCGGCGATCAGATCGTCACGCGGCGCAGCGGTTCAATGGAGGGCGAGGTTGTCGAGTTAAGCCAGGTGACGCTGCGCGTTTTCGACGTCAAGAGCGTGATTCAGACGGCCGACCTGGTGAAGGAGACGATGGCTCGGCACCATCGCAACGAAGACTACGGTGTGACGGTTCCCCTGGAACTGCTGGAGCAGGCCCGCACGACGCGCATGATGTTCATTATCTTCATGGGCCTCATCGCCGCCATCTCGCTGGTGGTGGGCGGCATCGGCATCATGAACATCATGTTGGCCACAGTAACCGAACGGACGCGCGAGATCGGTATCCGCCGCGCGCTGGGGGCCAAGCGTCGCGATATCGTCCGGCAGTTCCTCATCGAGACCGTGGCGCTGTCGATCGTCGGCGGCATTACCGGCATCCTCGGCGGTCTGACCTGCGGCCCCCTGGTCCGGCTCATGCACTCCGGCCTGGAACGGGCCTTGCCTGATGTGATGCAGCAATTGCCCGACGTCATTCGGAGCGTGGAACCGGTGATCGTGCCCTGGTCGATCCCGCTGGCGTTCGGCATTTCGGTGAGCATTGGCGTGATCTTTGGCCTCTACCCGGCAATGCGGGCCGCCGCCATGGATCCGATCGAGGCCCTGCGCCACGAGTAAGCAGCGGTTCTTCTCGTGTCCCTCGCCCGGAGCCTGAAGGGCGCAGTCGGCGCCGGTTGCGCCAGCCTACTCCGCCGGCGAAGGCGCCACGTCGACGAAGCGGCCTCCGCTCTCGTACCATCCCTGGCGAGTGAAACGGCACCAGGTGAGATCGATGAGGAAACTCAAGCGATTCCCATTGGCCGACTCGAGCGTGGCGATCATCCGCCGGTTGGGCAAGGGCTTGGGGTGATAGAAGCCAAGTCCTTGTTCCGACAAGTGCTTGCCCACGACCACGACTCCGTCGCCGTCGGGGGAGACGCCGTCAGCGCCGACCGGCGTGAGATGGATCAGGTAAGGATAGGGGTAGCGCTGCTCCCACCGCCGCTCGATCAGGTCGCCGCGCGGATACAGCGCGCCCAGCACGCTCCAGACATTCGTCCGCACGTCGCTGTCGGTCAGACTGGCGGAAGGCGCGAGACTCTCCAGAGGCAACGATTGGACGGCTGTGCTCATCGATTCGACTCCTCTTTCGGGTTCGAGTCCCGGATGGCTGGCAAGGCGTTCCTCTCCTGCCGCCGACTCGCCGATCCCGCCCTCGCGCACGACCGCCCGGGATGGAAGCGGTGCAAGGGGGGCGTGATACACGAACGGCGCGAACGGCCGAGAGGAGCCCGAAGTCCGGCGAGCCGGCGCAAAACCGGCGGCCCGCAGGAAAACTCTAGGTCAGGTTTTCCCGGACGTCAAACCGGCGTGACGGCCAGTTTTCGGAGCCGCCGATCCCTCGCGGAAATGAGCAAAAACGGGCATCCGGCCCTTGAATCGGCACTCCGGCCGATATAATTCGTCGCCTTCCTCCGACTTTATTTCGAGCCTCCAATCCCCTCGGCCGCCCGCGGCACGGCGGCCGCCTTCCTCGCCGGGCCATGCCGATGAACGCTCGATCCGTCGCCACCGCCGGTACGTTGCTCACCCTCTTCCTGCTGGTCAGCGATATGCGGGCCGGGGAACGTCCCGCGGCCGCTCCGCCGCTAGCGGAATTCCTCGAGCGTCACTGCGCCGACTGCCATCAGGGCGACACGGCAGAAGGTGGCGTTCGTCTCGACACCTACCATGAAGCGGCCGACGTTTCTGGCGACCCAGAGACATGGGAGCGAGTGTCGCGCATGCTCCGCGGCCGTCAGATGCCGCCCGAGGACGCCGAGCAACCCTCGGCAGAGGATCGCCAGGCCGTCGTGACGTGGCTCGACGAGCAGTTGCGTCGTATCGACTGCGACGGTCCGGTGCGGCCCGGTCGCGTGACCGTTCGCCGACTCAATCGGGCCGAGTACACCAACACCATTCGCGATCTGTTGGGAATCGAGTATCAGGCGAGCGAAGGTTTTCCGGCCGACGACGTCGGCTACGGCTTCGACAACATCGGCGACGTGCTCACGCTGCCGCCGCTGCTAATGGAGAAGTATCTCGACGCCGCCAGTGAAATCGCCGACCGGGCGGTGGTTACCGACCCCCTGGAGGCAGTGGCCCGACGAGCGTGGGCGGCCGACGAGCTTCGTGGCGGGAGCGGCGGGGCCGATGCCCGGTACCTGGCCAGTTCGGGTGAGATCCATGTAAGCCGTGAGTTTGCCGATGCCGGCCAGTATGTCGTTCGCATTCGCGCGTACGGCGATCAGGCGGGGGACGAACCGGCCCGCATGGAACTGCGGCTCGACGGCCGAGGGATCAAGACCTTCGACGTTGCTGCCGTGGCGGGCGAACCGGCCGAGTACGAGGCGAAGCTGGCGATCGATGCCGGCACGCATCGCATCGCGGCAGCGTTCATCAACGATTATTACAATCCCCAGGCCGCCAGCCCGAACCAGCGCGACCGCAACCTGGCAGTGCAGCAGATTGAAGTCCTGGGGCCGCTCGATATCACGCCCGACAAGTATCCGGGGTCGCACCGCCGCATTTTCGCGGCGGCCGAAGGCCAGCCGCCCAGCTCGCCGGAGGCCGCCCGCAAGATCCTCGAGAGGCTGGCCTCGCACGCCTACCGGCGTCCGGCCGCGGCGGACGAGATCGAACGGCTCGTGCGACTGTGGCGCGCGGCGACCGCCGGAGGGGAAAGCTTTGAGTCGGGCA
>JAXGPP010000039.1:0-41956 GCA_040766885.1 Thermoguttaceae bacterium
TCAATTTGGCTGACTTTTTTCCCGCCCGGAGGTGATGCCGCGCCTCCGGGCGGGCAGGACGGACGCGAACCGCGCGCTTCACGTCTGGCGCCGTCGCCGCCTTGCCGCCGAACCTCTGGCGGGCGGCCGCGAGAGGTCCCAACGCATGGGCATGACGCTGAAACCCGGCGTCGCGGATTACTACGCCCAACAAAGGGAGGCAGAACCGGACCAGCCCAACCGGTAACGACGCGCAGACCGCCCAGCCTTTCCCTTGATGCACGACCTAGACTGCCAGATTGCATGTTGCCAAAATAAACAAAAACGTTATATTTAGCTACATGGAATATTCCATGCCACCGGCAGAGCATATCCAGTTGCTTACTGCGCGGATTCTCGCTACTCACCCGGCAGGTCGTGGACTTTGCCTGGTGGGCGGCTTTCGCTATCGATTGCTCAATGCGAGCGCCCGGGCTTCCAACGATCTCGACTATCACTGGGAAGGCGACCTTCAGGCAAAGCAGACGGAAATCGTTGACGTCTTCCGCAGCAAATTGCTGCCGGAGGTGAAGCGACAGTGGGACTACGATGGTGACGTTCGCCCGGCAACCGGTCCTGACGCCGAATCTCCAATAGCGCGCACGGTTGAACTCTCCTTCTACCGCGTGGCGGAACCGGGAAGCCGGATCGAGATTCCCGTTGATATCATCCGTATCGCTCGACTCGATGCGCCCATGGTTCGTACCGTGGTGGGCACGGTATTCCTGACGGTGTCGGATGCCGACATGATCGAGAGCAAGATCCTTGCTTGCCTCGCCCGATCCTGCTTGCAGGTGCGCGATCTGCTGGACTTCTTCCTGTTCCAGGACGCGCTTCGCGCCGACTCGCCCGGGCGGTTGTTGCACAAGCTGGGCGAGCTTGGACTGTCGCCCGCGGAGGCCATCGAGAGACTCAATAAGCTGGCCCGCCAGCGGCCGGTCCACGAGCGGGGAATCGAGCGGCTGCTCGACGAACAGATGAACCCGGCCGTGACGGCGAACCTCCGCGCCGCTGGCGGCGGCGCCATGATCTGGGATGCCGTCATGTCTCGGCTCCAAGAAGTCCTGGTCAAGGCGGGGGAGTCGTCACCGTGAGAGCCGATGCCTGGCGAAAGTACCTCGCGGAGCAGCGCGAAAGACATGGCAAAGTACTGTTTACCTTGACGGAACTTGCCCATGTGGCGGGTGCCTCCCCGGCCGCTTTGAACGTCGAGCTGGCTCGGCTTCGGCGCCAGGGGATCATCGCGCGCTATGCTCACGGCCTGTATGGCATGCCGGGTGCCGTATCACCACAAGTCCTGGTTCCCGCCATCGACTCGCATGCGTACATCACCGGCCACTACGCGCTCTATGGCTACCAGATGGTGACGCAGGTGCCCGTCACGATTACCTGCTTCACCGACCGACGGAGTCCCCGGGCTCGAGAGCGCCTCACGCCGGTCGGACGCCTGGAGTTTGTCTGTGTGCGGAGTGGCGTGTACTCACCGGTGCCCGAGGCGGCCATCGCGCCTCCGGCACAAGCGCTCTGCGACTATGTCTACCTCGCGCGGCGTCACGGCGCCGAGCCCGAAGCCCTGGTCACGTTCCGCCATCTCACGCGGATCCGGGCGGAAGATCTTGCTCCGATTCTCGCGCGATACCCCATCAGCGTGCAGAAGCACATCGAGCGATTAGTGCCGCTTAAATCAGGGGCCGCCGCTGCGGTCATTCGCCCGTGAATTGCGCGAGCCGCGCGATGACGCGGCCTTCAACGTCACGGAGCGTGACTTCGAGTGGCATTCTTCCCGGCAGGCTATGGGTCGCGCAGCCGAAGCAGGGATCGTAGGCCCGGAACGCCATCTCGACCATGTTCAGCAGCCCCTCGTTTACCTGGCCCTTGTGGATGAGCTGCTGGGCGGCTTTCTTGACCGACATCGAGATCGGCGCGTTGTTGTTGGTCGTTCCCACGATCAGATTCACCCGGGTCAGTATGCCACGCTCGTCGGTCACGTAGTGGTGCGTGAGCGTGCCGCGCGGCGCCTCGACGCTTCCCACACCCTCGGTGGGCTTCTCGGTGGGCAGCACACGGTATTCGCGGCTGGTGATCTCTGGATCGGTCGCCAGTTCGACCCAGCGCTCGGCGGCATAGAGCAGCTCGATGAGCCGGGCCCAGTGCGTGGCGAGCGTGTGATGGACCGGCTTGCCCCCCAGGGTGTCGTAGAACCGCTCGTATTCCGCCTGGGCCAACGGCGTCGCCATACCGTCGGCCGCATTGAGCCGCGACAGGGGCGTAGCTTTGTATACGCCCGAGTCCAGTCCGTCGACCAGTCCTTTCCAGCCGACCCGCTTGAGATAGGGGAACTTGAGGTAGCTCCACGGTTCCACGCGCTCGGCGATATACTGCTGGTAATCACGGGCCCAGTACCGGGCATGTTCGACGCCGTCGGGGCCGACCACGCGGATCAGGCCATCGTAGAAGTTGACGCGGTTCTCCGCATCCACCGTTCCCATGTTGTACGTGCGATGCGCATAGATGTCGCCGAGGATCAACTTGACATACTGGTTGTTCTTGAGGACGACATCGCCGAACAGCCGCAGCGAGAACCTGGCGAACTCGATCGCCTCGCGGCCCAGTTGCTCGATTTCCCGCCGCTGCTCCTCGTTGATGCCGCGGCTGACGCCGCCGGGCAGGCCCCAGTTGGGATGCACCTTGCGGCCGCCGATCATCTCGATCAGGTTGTGGCCGTCGCGGCGCATCTTGAGCACCTTGCCGGCGATGTCCATGCCGACCTTGGCAACCACGCCGAGGATGTTTCGCTCGGCCGGCGGAGCCGTCGGTCCGACCACGAAATCCGGCCCACCGAGGGCATAGAAGTGCGTGGTATGATCCGTCGCGTAGAAGATGCTGTAGAACAATTCACGCAGCTTCTTGGCGGCCGGCGGCGGGTCGACATGGAACAGATCGTCGAGCGCCTTCGTGGCCGCCATGTGGTGCGCCTCGGGACAGACGCCGCAGATGCGCGACGTCAGGTTTGGCATCTCTTCGGCCGCTCTGCCGACGCAGAACCGCTCGAAGCCTCGCAGTTCCGGAATCTGCAGGTAGGCGTTGGCCACGTCGCCCTGCTCGTCAAGGAAGATGTCGATCTTGCCGTGGCCTTCCAGGCGAGTAATCGGATCGATCGAGATCCGCTTGTGCTCGGTCACAGTGGTCATCAGAGATTCTCCTGGCCGAGAATGGCGAATGTCGAAGGCCATATGGCGAAAGAAACCCTCATGATGAAGGACAAGGTCCTGTGGCTTGGTGCTTCGAGCTTGGCCATTCCTTCGTCATTCGCCATTCGACATTCGTGCTTTGGATTTGTTTAGAAGGTCGGCTTTCTCCCGCCCTATTTCGTCCCGGCCGCCGCCGCTCCGTTGGTCAGCTTCCTGCGCCTCAGCAGGCTGCCGGCCAGGCCAAACCGGTAGAAACTGCCGATCGGATCAGGAATGCCGTCGTGGATGATGCGGTCAATCTCGGCGGGATCGTTGGAATCGATCACCGAAGCCAGCGCGGTCATTAGCCGGGCGCCCTGGTCCTGCGCGCCCTCGTTCGGCCCGTAGCAGCCGATGCAGGGCGAGTTGACCTGGGGACACTTGGCTCCGCATCCGGCCCGGGTGGCCACACCGCAGCACACCAGCCCCTGTTCCAAGAGGCAGGTCTCCTCGTCGGGAATCACCTGCCAGGTGCGGTAGAACTTCCTGGTCTTCTTCTCGCTCCGCTTCCGCGGACATTCGTCACATACTGTCGTTGCGGCTCCAATCACCGAACCCGGCGGCGGCAGCTTCGATTCGACGATTGCCGTCAGGGCGTCCCAGATCCGGTCGGCTTCGGGCGGGCAGCCGGGAAGGTAGTAGTCCACCGCCACGGTCTGGTCGAGCGTCCGCAGTGTGTCATAGAACACCGGCAAGTGAAGCGTTCCCTCGGCGACGGCGGTGCGGTGTTGCGGTTCGATCCCGCTGGGATTCTCCGTCGACGGGGTTTCGTGATAGACCGTGTCGAAAATCTGGCGTCGATTGTTGGCGTTGGCCAGACCCGGGATGCAGCCCTCGTGGGCGCAGGAGCCGAAAGCCACCAGCACCTTCGACTTCTTCCGCAGCAGTCGGGCCATATACTCCTGCTCGCTGGTGCGGATCCCGCCGTTGAACAGGCAGACGTCGATGTGCCCATCGGGCATCTTCTCCACGTCGCGGACCTTGGCATCGACCGCCACAGGCCAGAAGACGATGTCGAACAGCGCGGCCACGTCGAGGATCTTCTCGTTGATGGCCAGGACGGCGATCTCGCAGCCGCCGCACGAGGCGGCCCAGTAGAGGGCCAGCTTGCCTTTGCCGTTCATAGGGGCACCTCCATCGCTTCGGCGTGCTCGTGAACGATTTCGTCCAGGGCCTCCAGCCGCGAGCCGGTCTCCTCCCAGTTGCCGGGCCAGTCGAGCCGGCCGAGTTTCTCAACCTCGGCCACGAAACGGTTGATCGACTCGGCCAGGAACTGCCCCTCGGCCGCCGACGCCCACACCAGCCGCAGGCGGGCCGGCTCGACTCCCATCTGCTCGAGAAAGTAGCGCAGCATCGAGTGGCGGCGGATGGTCTTGTAGTTCTGCTCAACATAGTGGCAATCGCCCGGATGGCAGCCGGCGATCATCACGCCGTCGGCCCCCAAGGCGAACGCCTTGAGGACAAAACTCGGATCGACCCGCCCGCTGCACATCACGCGGATGATCCGCGCATAGGGCGAATACTTAATTCGTGCGGTGCCGGCCAGGTCGGAGGCCGTGTAGCTGCACCAGTTGCAGAGAAAGGCGACCACGCGCGGCCGCCAAGGCCGCTCCGCCGGAGATTCGTGGGGATCAGACATAGCTCATCAGCCCTTCCAGTTCTTCGTACACCTGTTCGTCGGCAAAGAGATGTTGCTTGGCGGCCCCCGAGGGGCAGGCGGCCACGCACGTTCCACAGCCCTTGCACAGCGCCGGGTCGAGCACGGCGACTTTCCGCTCCTCGTCGGCCGTGAGCGCGTTGTAGGGGCACAAGCCGATGCACGTCTTGCAGCCCGAACACATCCGCTCGTCGATCCAGGCCGTATTGGGCTCCAGTTCGATCTGTCCGGCGTCGATCAGCGCCAGCGCCTTGGCTGCGGCCGCATCGGCCTGGGCGACCGTGTCGGGGATGTCCTTGGCGCCCTGGCAGGCCCCGGCCAGGAACACGCCGTCGTTGGCGGTGTTCACCGGCGCGAGCTTGGGATGCTTCTCGAGGAAAAAGCCTTCGGCCGAGCAGGAGATGCCAAAGGCCCGCCGCACGTCGGCGGCATCGGACTGCGGCTCCAGCGCTACGGCCAGGATCACCATGTCGACGTTGATCTTGCGGATCGTGCCCAAGAGGGTGTCGTCGACCTGCATCACCAGGCCGCCCTCGGCCACCGTGCCGTCGCCGGAAACCGGGGTAATATCGGCCACCTTGCCGCGCACAAACTGCACCCCTTCGTTCTGCACGCGATTGTAGAACTCTTCAAAGCCCTTACCCGGCGTGCGCATGTCGATGTAGCAGTTGTAAACCTCGGCTTCGGTCTTCTCGCGCACCAGGTGGGCCAGTTTCAGGGCGTACATGCAGCACACCCGGGAGCAGTAAGCATGGTAATTCGTGTCGCGGCTGCCGACACAGTGGACGATCCCCACGCGGCGCGGCGTGGAGCCGTCGCGCATCACGAGCTTGCCGCCCGTCGGACCGCCGGCATTCAGCAGCCGCTCGACCTCGAGGCTCGTGTACACCCCCGGATACTTGCCGTAGCCGTAGTAGGGAATGACGGCCGGATTGAAGGCCTTGAAGCCGGTGGCCACAATGATCGCGCCGACCTCGTACTCCTCGATTGTCTCCTGCTGGTCGAAGCGGAACGCATTCCGCTCCCCGCAGGCCTCGACGCACCCCTGTTTGCATTTTCCGCGGGCCAGTTGCAGGCACACTTCCGGATCGACCACGGGTACGGGCGGCACGGCCTGGGGGAAGGGGATCCACACGGGCTTGCGCAGGCCCAGGCCCTGATCGAACGGATTGGGAAACTTGGCCCGCGTGAACGCACAGCCATCGATGCACAGCATGCATCCCACGCAGAGGTCCTCATCGATGTAGCGCGGCTTGCGGCGAATCTTTACTCGGTAATTGCCCACCGAACCCTCGACCGATTCGACCGCAGAGTAGGTCAGGAGCTTGATCCGCGGATGGAGTTTCACGGCCGTCATCTTGGGCGTGAGGATGCAGGCGGCGCAGTCGAGCGTGGGGAACGTCTTGTCGAACATCGCCATGTGGCCGCCGATTGAGGGCTCGCGCTCGACGAGGATCACTTCCTTGCCGGCGTCGGCCAGCGTGAGCGCCGCTTCGATGCCGGCGATCCCGCCGCCGATGACGATCGCCCGCGGCACGATGCCCACGAACTGGCGCTGCAGCGGTTCGTGCCCCGCCACGCGACGGACGGCCGCGGCCAGATGCGCCTTGGCCTTGTCGAGGGCCGCCGATTTATCTTCGGTGACCCAGGCCACCTGCTCGCGGATGTTGGCCATTTGCACCAGGAAGCGGTTCAAGCCGGCGTCCTCAGCGGCGCGGCGGAAGGTGGGTTCGTGCAAATTGGGTGAGCATGCGGCCACCACGATCCGGTTGAGGTTGAACTCCAGGATGTCGCGTTTGACGAGCTCCTGGCCCGGATCGGAACACATGTACTTGTAGTGCCGCGCGAGGGCCACGTGGGGCAAGCCCTCCGCGAAGCGGGCCAGCGATTCCACATCGAGCGCGCCGGCAATGTTGCTGCCGCAATGGCAGACATAGACCCCGATCCTCAAGCGTTCCGATTCATCGCGTGCGATCATGGGCCGCTCTCCCGTCGAAATGTGAAACAGTCAATCGCCGAAGGGTGTGTCGCTGCTCGACAGCGCCTTACACTTGGATCAACGTTTCGCTCTTGACCTCGGTCATCGCTTCGTACATCAATTCGCCCACGTCCGCCACACGCAACCGGCCTTCCGCCCCAACCGTTTTCACGGCGTCCTGGAACATCACCAGATCCTTGGGGCAGGCGACGACGAGGCATTCGACGCCCGGCAGGGCCAAGGCCTCTTTGACGCGATTCTCCGCGGGACGCTGACCGGAGGTCGGCGTGTCTTTCATCCAGATCCGCCCGCCGCCCGCCCCGCAGCAGAAGCTCGCCGCGCGGTGGCGAGGCATTTCGACCAGCGTCAGCCCCAGTGATTGAAGCACGCGACGCGGCGCGTCGTAGACGCCATTGAACCGCCCAAGGTAACAGGGGTCGTGATAGGTTACCGTCATGGCCAGCGCGCGCGCCGGCTTCAATCGCCCGTCCTGCAGCAGTTGATCCAGTAACTCGGTGTAGTGATACACCGGTCTCTCCGCCGATCCATTCTCCGCTTCGCCGTCCTGCGCACTCGACTGGTACTCATTCTTCAGCGCGTTATAGGTATGGGGATCGGTGGAGAGTAGCTTGCGGAATTTTGCTCCGGCCAGTTCCTTGGCGTTCTTTTCCCGGAGCATCGAGAACAGGCCCTCCTCGCCGATGCGGCGGACATCGTTGCCGGCGTTCTGCTCCTTGTCCCATAGCAGCCCGACGTCGAGGCCGACGCGCTGCCAGATTCTCGCCAGCATCCGCGTCACCTCCTGCGCCCGTTGGTCGTACGACGCGTAGTCGCCGACAAACCACAGGTACTCGACCTCCTCCTTGCGGGCGTCCTTGAGCTTGAAGTCCAGCGGTTTCGCCCAATCGGTCCGCTTGCGGCCCGACTGGCCGAAGGAATTCCCGTACCGCTGGAAGTTTATCAAGGCATCCTGGAGACCCTCGTCGATCTGCCCCTGGTCGACCAAGTGGCGTCGCAGGTCCACGATCAGCTGCGGCTGCTCGACGTGCACCGGGCAGGCTTCCTCGCAGGCCCGGCAGGTGAAGCAGGCCCAGAGCTCCTCCGGGCGAACCGCCGTGCCGTGAAGACTGGGGGTCTCGCCGTTGGACTTCGCCGAGGTCCGCAACAGTTGCGAGTCGATCGCTTGCACGAGGTCCCGCGGTGAGAGGGCCTGGCCCGTGCCGTGGCTCGGGCAGACCTCCTGGCACTTGCCGCACCAGGTGCAGGACTCGACCTGAAGCAACTGCCGCCAGGTGAAGTCCCGCACCGTGCGTACACCCGATTCCATGACCACCGGCAGCCGGCCCGGCGGGCCGGGACGCCGCAGGAGCACATTGACCGGGGAGGAAATCAGGTGAAATGCCTTGGTGAACGGAATGCTCACGATCAGTCCGAAAGCCAGCAGGGCGTGCAGCCACCAGACGGCCTGATGGAGTACCTGAATCGATTCCGTGGGGAGCCCACGCACGGCCTGCGCCAACCCATACCCTGCCGGCGCCCACGGCGCCGCAGGAAACACGGCTCCGCCCGCCGCAATCCGCTCCAACTCGGCGGCCGCGAGTTCGCCTCCCATATGGAGGCGTTCCTGGAGCCCAAGTCGTTCGATCGCCGCCGCACGCGCCGCCGCGCCGCCGGCGGTCGCGGCGACCTCGTCTTCAATGTGGAACCCTTCGGCAATCCGCAGGCCTTCGGCCAGGAAGCCGGTCACGGCCACCAGCAGCAGGGTCGTCAGAAACGGAAATGAATCCCACAGGCTGATGCCCGTCCGCTCAGTCCGCAGACGCTCCGGACGAGCCACGTAGCGCCGGTAGGCGGCCAGGCCGATGCCCACGATCAGCACGACACCGAACAGGTCGAGCCCGAGTTCGAACAGGCGATAGAACGATCCGCGAATGATCTGGGAATCGAACAGCAAGTAGGCCACATCCTGGTCAATCGTTGCCAGTGCCGTTCCCAGAAACAGCACCGCCATGCCCCAGAAGATCGCCTGGTGCATCACGATCGCAAACGGGTCGGAAGCCAGCCGCGACTGAAACAGGGCCCGGGAGACAAACTGCACCAGCCGCCGCGGCCGCAATGCTGAAGTCAGTTGCTGCCGCATCGTCTGGCCGTCCGGCTCAGCCTGGCCGAGGAACCATTTGCTCACCCGCCACACCACGCCGCCGAGAACGGCGACCATCACCAGGGGAATCAGGAGGTAAAACGTGACCTCCGCCCAGTGGGGTACGTTCCACATGATGGGCCGGGCGAAATCCATGGCGCTACCCTCGCTTGGCGCTCAGTGCCTCGATCAGTTGCGGCAGCAGTTCCAGGGCGTCGACCTCGGCGCCGTAGTGGGCCACGTCGAAGATGGGCGCCTTGGGGTCGGTATTGACGGCGATGATCAGTTCCGCCCCCTTCATGCCTTCCTGGTGCTCCGGTGCGCCGCTGACCCCCAGCGACAGATAGACCTTGGGCTTGACGGTCATGCCCGACTTGCCCACCTGCCGTGTGGCTGGCAGCCAGCCCTGGTCAACCACCGGACGCGACGCGCACACGGCGCCGTCGAGCGCGGCGGCCAGCTCTTCAGCCAACTCGACGTTGTCTTTCTGCTGGATGCCGCGACCGACGGCCACGAGCACTTCCTGCTGGGTGATGTCGACGTCGCTCGCGTCGGGCAGGATCAGCTCTTCAAAGCACACCGCACCGCATTCCAGCGACGCCGCCGGTGCCCGAACCTCGACGCGGGCCTTGCCCGATTCTCCCGTCGGGCGGTAACTGCCCGGCAGCAGCATGAAGATCGCTGGCGATTGCTCTACGACGGCCTCGGCCAGCATCTTGCCGCCGCAGAACGAGCAGGTCGCCATCAAGTTCTTGCCATCCGCCTGCACGGCCTTACAACCCGTCAGGAGCGGCGCACCGGTCCACGCCGAGAGCATCGGCGCCACATCCCAGCCGATCGACGTCCCGCCGACGAGCACCGCCCGGGGCTGCTCGGCGGCCACGACTTCCTGCAGGGCCTCGACATACGGCTCGGGCGAGTAGGAAGCCAGTTGCGGATGATCGACGAGCACAATTCGATCGGCGGCACCCAGCCGAGGCGCGAACCGGTCTCCCTCAGCGCTGAGGACCAGCGCCACCACGTCGCCGCCGCTCGCCGCCGCGATCCCCCGGGCCGCGGCAAGCAACTCCAGCGCTATGTCGGCCAGCGCGTCGCGCTGAATCTCGGCCACCACGAGGATGTCTTGAGCGCTCATTTCAAGAGCCCTTTCTCGGCAAGGATTTCAACGATCCGTGCGGCAATCTCTGTCTCCGAGCCGGCAAGCATCTCGGCGTGCCCCGCAGCCGGCGGCGGATACATCTTCTTCATTTGCACGGCGGATCCAGCCTCCTCCGCGGCGACGGTTGGCTCCTCGATCGTGGCCGATTTCATCGCCCCGCGGATGCGGCTCACCGGCACGTAACGAGGCGGCTGGTCGGCTGCCAGCATGCCGAGCACGGCCGGCAGGCGGACCTTCATCCGCGCCATGACGGCCGCGGGGAACTCCTTGCAGACACTGACCGCACACGGCTCCACAGCCTGGACACCGCGGATCACGCCGACGTACGGAAGCTTCATCGCTGCGGCCAGCAGCGGCGCGAGCACGCCCTCCCATTCGTCGTGAGCCTGAACACCGACCAGTACCAGTTCCGGTTTGAGCGGCGCGATCGCCGCCGCATACAGAGCCGCCGCCACTCTGGGCGGTGGCGGAGCGTCGTCTTCCCAGGCCAGCTTGATGATCCGGTCGGCCCCCTTCGCCGCTGCAGTGAACAGGACGTTGTCCACCTCGCCAACATCCAATGCCACCACCGTGACTTGCCCCCCCTGGGCCTCCTTGACGAGCAAGGCCTGCTCCAGCGCGTGGTCGTCGGACTCGTTGAGAATGAAGGAGACCTCGCTCCAATCAAGCGTTGTGCCCGTGGCATCGATCTCCAGCGGCTCGATCAGGTCCGGGACTTGTCGGACCACGACGGCGATATTCATGGCAGGTTCCTTTCACCCAGGTCCATCGATTCGGCCAGGAGTTCGATGATGTCGCGGACCTTGAGACGGCCTTCCAGTCCCGCGACCTTCGCGGCATCCTCGAATCGCGACAATTCGTACGGGCAGGATACGGCCAGCGTATCGGCCGTCGTCTGGGCGGCCTGCTGGATCCGCTCGTCAGACAGCCGGCGCCCGCCATGGGCCACGATATGGCCGTCGAGCCACATCCCACCTCCGCCGCCGCCGCAACACAGCGAGTTCTCACGATTGCGGGTCATCTCGACGAGCTTCAAGCCCGGGATCAGGCCCAACAGCGCCCGTGGAGGATCAAACGACTCACAACGCCGGCCCACGCAGCAGTTGTCGTGATACGTCACCGTGGCTTCGACCGGTTTGACCACCAGCTTCTTGAGCTGCTCCAGCCGCTCGGCAAGAAACATCGTGTAGTGCTGCGCGGGGTACCAGGCGCCGAACCGGGGATAGAACACCTGGATGGCGCGAAAAGCGTGCGGGTCCAGGAGGACGATCTTTTCGAACTGTTGCTTGTCGAAGAGCTTGCGATTCGCTTCGACAAGCATCTCGAACAGGCCCTCCTCGCCCATCATTCGGTCGCACTCCCCCAGAGCCTTCTCCTTTGCGCCGAGCACGCCCCAAGAAATGCCCAGCTCGGTGAGGATCCTCGCGAAAGCCCTTGCGACCACCTGATTGCGCGGGTAATACGACCCGTAGCAGCCGACCAGCCACAGCACATCCACCGGCCGCGATTCCTTGGAGAGATCAAGTACCCGGACGTCGAGATCCTTGGTCCAATCCAGTCGCTGCCGGGGCGATCTTCCCAGCACATTGCCGTACTTGAGAACGTTCTGGAACGTTTCCTGGAGTTCGGCGGGGGGCTGCAGGCCCTGTTGCATCGCGCGATCGCGAAGCGCCGGCCACACCGCGTCGGTGAGCTCGATCCCCCGCGGACATCGCCGCGAGCACGTGTAGCAGCCCACGCACATCCAGAGCGACGGGCTCGCCAGGATCTTCTCCAGATTCCCGGAGCCCGCCTGGAGGATGAGCCTGCGCGGCGGGAACTCCATGGCCTCGCCCAGCGGGCAACTCGCGGCGCACAGTCCGCATTGCATGCAACCCAGAGCGGGCTTGCCGTCGCCGCTTCGGGCGAGTTGTTCGAGCAACTCGATGCCAGCCTCTCGCTGCAAGGTGATCATCGTCGTTTCTCCAGCGGGCCTTTGGCCACTGCGAACTCGCCGCAGGTGCTTCGCATCGGAGCCGCCCTTAAAGCAACGCCCGTGCCGCTTGCGCGCACGCGATGAGGTATTCGCCCGAATACCTGTTCGAGCAAGCACTTGCGTGCGTTCGGCAGCCGCATCGCACGGCGCCGGCGCGCGCGACACGCGGATTCCCGCTCACGGTCCACGGAAATCCGGGGGCCGGTCAGGTAATGCATCATGGCGAATGTCCGACCAGAGCTGCTGCGGAGAGAGAGGCCGGCCCAGGCGCGCAGCAAGAGAAACACCCCAGGCTACACCGCGCGCGATGAACGACGCGCCGGACTGCCTGTGCCTGGCGGTCGTTCATCATGCCGCATGCCGAATTTCAGCCCAGCCCATGTTTGGCGAGCTTGTCGCGAAACGTGGAGGGCTTGATGCCCAGCGCCGTCGCAGCGGCCGTCTTATTGCCGCGTGTGGCGCTCAGGGCCGCGCACAACAAGTCTCGCTCCGTCCGCTCCAGCGTGCTGTGAAAGGGGCCGGAAGGCGGCGGCCGCCGGTGAACAGCCTCTTTCATCTCGGCCGCCAGCAAGTTTCGCGTCACGGCGCCCGCACCCACGAGGTAAACTCGCTGCAGCACATGAAACAGCTCGCGGATGTTGCCGGGCCAATCGTGTTCCGCGAGGATATCGAGCGATTGTAGTTCGACGTCACGCGGGCAATCCGCCGCAATCCGCTTGAGCAGATGCTCGGCCAGCGGCACGATGTCCTCCCGGCGATCGCGGAGCGGCGGGACGTTCACGTGCAATACGTCCAGGCGGTAGTAGAGATCCTTGCGGAAGTCTCCCCGGGTGATCTTCTCGAGAAGGTTGCGTTTCGTCGAGGCGACGATCCTCACGTCGGCCCGGATGGAGGCGGTTCCGCCAACGCGTTCGAATACCTTGTCCTCAATGGCGCGCAACAACTTGGCCTGGTGCTCCAGGGGTATGTCGTCGACATCGTCGAGATAAAGCGTTCCGCCCTGGGCGAGTTCGAAACGGCCCAACCGGCGCTGCTCCGCCCCGGTGAAGGCGCCTTTCTCGTGGCCAAACAGTTCGCTCTCAATGAGCTGGCTCGGAAGCAGCGTGCACCCGACCTTGACGAACGGGCAGCCCTGCCGTGAGGAGTGCCGGTGAATTACGCCGGCCAGGAGATCCTTGCCCACCCCGGTCTCCCCGCAGATCAGCACGTTGGCGTCGGACTGCGCGCAGACTTCAACCGACCGCCGCACCCGGGCGATGGCGTTGGAAGCTCCCACCACCACCTCGTCGATTCGCGCGCCGGACTCGGGAATCGTCCCCGCGGCGGCTGGTGACGGCCGGCGAGCTTCGATCCGCGCGACGAGGGCCAACAGGTCATCGTTACGGAACGGCTTGGTGAGGAACTCCAGTGCACCCAGCTTGCCCGCCTCCACGGCCAAGGGAATGCTGCCATAGGCCGTCATGACGATCACTTCCGTCCCCGCGGCGCCGTTCTGCTTGATGCGGCGAAGCAGTTCGATGCCGTCGACCTTGGGCATTCTCAGGTCAGTCACCACGACGTCGAACGAGGCGGAGTCAAGCCTTTCCAGAGCTTCAGCGCCGTCGGCAGCGGTCACGACCTCGTGTCCGTGGGACTCCAGATCGTGAGCCAACGTCACGCGCTTGATCTTCTCGTCGTCGGCGATGAGGATCTTCATGAGCTCAATACAACGCCATCTCCCGTACGATGTGATCGGCCAAGGCAGTGATCGTGCGGGCCTCCAGGCCGGCGAATCCGCCCATGCAATCGGGCTGCACGTAGAGCATCGTCACTTTGCCCGACGCCTCGCCCGGATCGATGCCAAACTCCGGTTTCATGTCGCGCGCCAGACTGCCGGGCAGCAGCCCGCTGTCGCGGGTCAAGAGCACCATCAGCCGATCGAGACCGGTCGCCGTGGCGAGGATATTGGCAGGCGTCAGGTTGGCCACGCCGGGCGTGATCACCACGGGAAACATCTTCGCCAGAAGCTTCTGCCCGATCTGGCAACCGAGTCCTTCGTTCCGCCACAGCAGTCCCGGCGCCGCCAGCAATTGCACCTTGTGACCGTTGCGGTTGGTCATCGCGATGCTGCTGACAGGTTCGGAAGCCACGTGCTGCCGTTCCCCCGCCGGCGCTTCATGCGGCCGGAACGACGCGGCGAGGATGTCGGCGATCTCATTGTCGGCAAACGGCTCCACCGCGTAGTAGAAGATCTTCTGCTTGCGGTACGCCGACTCCCAGATGCCACCCGGCGCGGCCAAGACCACGATCCGCGCCGACGGCGCGCGGCTGTTGATCTGGCCGGCCAGCGCCGGTCCGGCTTCGCCAAACGAAGCCGCGTCCACGAGCACCACCTGGCCTTCCTTGTCGCCGAGCGCCTCCAAGAGCGGCTCGCGATCGGCGACCTGCTCAACCACGCATCCCAGTTCTGTCAGCTTCCTGGCCTGCTCGCTGGCCGAAGCCAGATCGGCATTGGCCAGCAGGACGCGTCGCTGCCGGCAGTGTCCGGCCTCGTCCTCGTACTGAGTGGTGCAGATGCAGGCGATCCAGCCGTTGCCGCAAGGATCGGTGGCCAGCAGCCCAGGACGCTGAGCGAGCAAGTCGTTGACCGCCACCACGACTCCCGATACGGGCGACGGCACGATCACCAGCGGCTTGTTCGGCACACTCACGCCGGCAAGTGGAAGCCCCTGGTAGACAACTTCGCCGATCCTGGGCATTCGCACGCTCGCGATCGCTGCGCCGCGCAGGCCCGGCAATACTCCGCCCACGCAGGCCGAACCGTCGGCCTCCATGCGGAACCAGGATTCATCCCAGAAGAGCACCTCGGATGCGGCAGCCGCCTCCACCTCGGCGACGTCCACTGCCTGATCATCCTCGTCGGGAAGCCGCCGCGTGGCCAGCACGCGTTGCACCGCCTGCGTGATCTCTTCCGAGGTGAACGGCTTGGTGACGTAGTCGCACGCCCGCAACCGCATCGCCGCCGTAGCATTGGGAATGCTCGGATAACCGGTGATGATCAGCACCGGTACGTCGGGCTTCTTCTGCCGCAGGCACTCGAGGAACTCGATGCCGTCCATGTTGGGCATCTTGATGTCCAGGAGGATGATGCTGTAGTCCTGCTGCGTCGCCCATGACAGGCCCTGCCGGGCGTCGGTGTTCACTTCGACCTCGAACCCCTGCCGACAGAAAATCCGCTTGCACGCCTGGCAGACGACCTCTTCATCGTCGACGACCAGCAGTCTTGGATTGTTCGCCATGGCTCCCTTCCCCGCGGTTGTACCGAATCCCAACGATTGCGACACTGACATCCGGGCTCATCGGCCCCCAGGCAAGGCAATTGCCGTGCCGCAGCAATAGGTAAGCGAAAGATACCTGTTTTTCAGGGTCAAGCCAGGAAAGAAACCCCGCCTGAAAGGGCGGCGTGTCGACGCAGATTGCCGCAGCGGCAGTGGCGGGGAGCGCCTGGCTGTATGCTTTCCTGTACGGCGTATGAGATTCTATACACCGCGTGTGTCGGCAGATGTTTGCAGACCTAGCGCGCCTCGCCGCTGCCTTTCAGATTGTGGCTGCGGAGCATGGCATGAAAATTCGGGCGCTGCATGCCGACGCTCTCCGCGGCCTGCGTCACATTTTGCGACGCGCGCTCCAGCGCGGCGACGAGAAACCGGCGCTCCAGGTCGTCGATGATCTGCCGCTTCAGACGTTTGAACTCGTCCCACGTCCGCGGTGTCTCGGCGGTCGAAACCGTCGAGCGGGCCTCACGGATCTCGATCGGCAGGTGGCTCAACTCGATTCGCGATCCGCCATAGAGCACGGCCAGTCGCTCGACGATGTTGCGCAACTCGCGGACATTGCCCGGCCACGAATAGGTCTCCATCTGCTCCATCGCGTCGGCGGCAAAGCCGCGGACTGCCACCTTCATCCGCCGTGAGAACTGCTCGAGAAACGCCCCGGCGAGCAACGGAACGTCTCCCGACCGCTGGCGGAGCGGCGGCAGCGCGACGGGTACGACGTTCAACCGGTAGTAGAGATCGGCCCGGAACTCGCCGAGTTTGACCATTTCCGCCAGGTTGCGGTTCGTGGTGGCAATCAACCGAATGTCGACCTCGTGCTCGGCGGTGTCGCCCACCTTGCGGACATTCCGCGTCTCCAGTACTCGGAGCAGCTTTCCCTGGGTCTCGCAACTGAGATTCGCCACCTCGTCCAACAGCAGCGTCCCCTGGTGGGCCACCTCGAACAGGCCGCTCTTCGTGGCGATCGCGCCGGAGAACGAGCCCTTCACGTGGCCGAAAAGCTCGCTCTCCAGGAGCGTCGGCGCCAGGGCGGTGCAATCACAGGCCAGCAGCGGGCAATCTCCGCGGCGGCTGAGCCGATGGATCGCCCGCACCACCATCTCCTTACCCGTCCCGCTCTCCCCCGACACCAGTACCGTGCTTTCGCTGGGAGCGATCCGCTGGATGAGGGCAAAGACCTCGAGCATCGCCGGACACTGCCCGAGCATCCCCTCGAAGCCGCGATTCTCGCCGCGAGTCGTGTCGGCCACGCCGAGCGTTGCCGGCCGCTCGTGTGCTGTGTGCTCGTGCCTCCGCAGAAGGCTCCGCAATTCTTCGGCGGTACCGGGTTCGAGCACGTAATCGGCCGCCCCTTCCTTAATCGCCGCCACGGCCGCCTGAACCGTCGCATCGGGGCTGACAATCACGATCCGTGCGGCAACGTCGCTCTCCCGGAGTTGCCGCAGCAGGTCCAGCGTTTCGGAATCGGGCCCCGCGCGACGAAGCAGAATCAGATCAAACAACCCCCTGGCGGCCGCAGCGATTCCATCCGCCGGATGCTCGAACAGCCGCACGTCGTAATCGCCCGGACAGAGGGCCCGCTGGTAGCTCAGCCCGGTCGCGGAGTCGGCGATGATCAGGATACGGCAGGGCATGGCGGGGCGCCTGGACTGTTCGATACCTCGTGCTTCGGATCGCAAATCTCAAGCCTGATCAAGCAGTCTCCGCGTGTTCTCTTGCCGCCGCAGCGATCGGTTCACCGATGCGCTTTGACACCGGCAGAGTAACGGTGAATGTGCTCCCTCGGCCGATTTCGCTCTCGACTTCGAGCGCGCCGCCGTGCTGTTGGACGATGCCGTAGCTGACGCTCAGCCCCAAGCCGGTTCCCTTTCCCACCGGCTTGGTGGTGAAAAACGGCTCGAAGACCTGATCCAGATGCTCCCGCTTGATTCCGCAGCCCGTGTCGACCACCTTGATCACCACTTTGTCGTCGGCATGCGAGGTACTCACCATCAGCGTGCCACCACGAGGCATCGCTTCGCAGGCGTTCAGGCAGAGGTTCACAAACACTTGCTGGAGTTGATTCTTGTCGACCTGGACGGTCGGCAGTTCCTCGACCAGATCGTCCACGATATTGATGTTCTCAAACGCGTCACGCTTGCCGAGCAACAGCAGCGTCTGCCGCAACAAGTCGTTCACCTGCACTTCCGTCGTCATGGAAGGCGTTTCCCGCGCGAAATCCAGCAGCCCGCGCACGATCACCCGGGCCCGCTTGGTTTCACGGATGATCACTTGAAGGTCCTCGCGATCCTGGTCGTCCATGTTTTCCTTTTGCAGCATGAGATCGGCGAAGGCCAGCACGCCGGTGAGCGGATTATTGATCTCGTGGGCGACGCCGGCGGCCAAACGGCCCACCGAGGCCAGTTGCTCACTGCGGCTGATCTGTTGCTGCGTGGCCTGCTTGAGCAGTTCTTCGCGTTCGGCCACCGCGTGGGCCATGCTGTCGATCGCGCGGCAAAGTACGCCCATCTCGCCGGGCGGCCGCATTCCGACCCGTGCCGAAAGATCGCCGCCGATCACCCGCTGCGCCATCGCGACCACCCCGCGGACCGGACTCAACACGAGATTGTTGGCAACAAACAGCAGTACCAGGCTGGCCAGCGTGGCCGTGACCACCGTGGCCAGGAAGATGGCGAAGATGACGTTTCGCTGGTGGAGAAACGGCGCCCGCAACAGACCGACATACAGCGCGCCCACGACGCGCGCCGCGGGATCGCGAATCGGCTCGTAGGCGGTGAAGTACCAGTCGTTTACGACGAAGGCCGGCCCCGACCATTGCCCCCCCTGGTCGAGCACTTTCTCGCATACTGCGGCACTCAGCCGCGTCCCCACGGCCCGCGATCCGTCCTCCATCGTCACGTTGGTCGATATCCGCAGGTCTCCCTGGAAGATCGTGACCGTGCCGATGTCCTTGCCGCGGTACACCTCGTCGGGGAACACTTCGCGCTTGATGCCGTCCACCATCTGATAGCGGCGGTTGATCAGGTCCCCGCCGTACAGTACCGCGAGCAGATTGCCCGCTTCATCGAGGACGGGCGCTGCCGCCGCCAGCACCATCCCCTCGGAACGCACCTTATCCCGTGTCGGCCGGGCGGCGGGCGTCTCAATGACCTCAAACCGGGCACGCTCCGCCAGACCGCCGCCTTCCGCCTCCAGCCGCTTCTGTGAGAAGATCGCCGTCCCTCCCGTCACCTGGGGTTCGGCCAGCAAGCGGGCGACCAGAGGATCTTCCGCCAGGCTCTCTCCCCGCTGGTCCCCTGCCACGCGGCAGATCACCGTGCCCTTCGCGTCGAGCAGAGTGATGAAGTCCATCGGCCGCGACCGGTCAAGACGGCCCAGCACGCCCCGAATTCTCGCCGTATCGCCCTGCGCGATCGCGGCAGCGAGATTGCCGTCCAACGCGGCTGCCTGCAAGAAAGCGGCGGTCGTATCCACCTGCTTCCGGTACGCCGCCCGGGCGGAATTGAGGTTCCGCTGCACCCGTTTCTGCACTTCATCAAGCCAGGCGTAGCTCAGGTAGTGCATCGTGACGAACGACAGTAACGTGTTCGCCACCAGAATCACCGCCACGGCGATGACCGTCAGCTTGAAGCGGATGCTCATTGCATCCTCCCCGCGCACCTGCGCTGGCAACGTTCGGGGTACTGGTCGTGTCTGCCTGGAAAGCGAAAGCCGCTTCGACAGCCGGGCCGTCGATGCTCGCCGCACTCCGTTCGTTGCTTTCCGGGACAAACCTCAGTGATGCCACGCCGGGTGCATTCTAATCCATGCGGGTACGGAGTCCAACCCGTCTCGGCGGCGACCTCCCTGCGGCATCGCCCGATTGTGCTCCCCTGATTCACGCTGTATGCGGGGTGCCTTTTCTGTCAGGTCTGATATGCCTGGCAGTGGCAACGATGGCGCGCGGCCGCCTGCGGCGGGGGAAGGCCTGCCGCGTTTCGCATGGGGGCTGGGGAGAAACGCCACGCTGGTGACCGAACGTGATCGGCTCCGCGAGGAGCTTGTCGAGTTGGGTGAGAAGTACGGCCGCGAGCGGAGCGGGCTGTTGCCCATCCTCCAGGAGAGCCAGCGGCGACACCACTATATTTCACCCTATTGCATGCAGATCGTGGCCGATCTGCTTGGCCTGCACCCGGTCGAAGTGCATAGCGTTGTCTCGTTCTACAGCTTCCTCAACGAGCGGCCGCAGGGGCAGTTCGTCATCCGGCTGTGTCCATGCTCGAGGCCTTGGGCCGCGGCGACCGGATCAAGATCGGCACGTTCGCCGACAAGCCTCTGTCGGAGGTGGTCTGCATCAATTGCGGCCAGTGCATCAATCGCTGCCCCACGGGCGCCCTGCGGGCCAATGATCCCACCGATGAAGTCTGGGCGGCAATCGACGACCCGCGCAAGCACGTTGTGATCCAGACCGCTCCCAGCCCGCGGGCGGCGATCGGCGAGTGCTTTGGCCTGCCGCCCGGCACCGCGGTGACCTTCCAGCTCAATACGGCCCTGCGCCGCTGCGGCTTCGACAAGGTGTTCGATACCAACTTCGCCGCCGACCTGACGATCGTCGAAGAAGGGGCCGAACTGCTCGTTCGGCTGAAGCAGGCCCTGGCCGATGGTCAGCCGTCGCCGCTGCCGCAGTTCACCAGTTGCTCGCCCGGCTGGGTCAAGTTCCTCGAGCACTTCTATCCCGAGTCGCTGCCCCATCTCTCCACGGCCAAGAGCCCGCAGCAGATGTTCGGGGCGCTATTGAAGACCTGGTACTGCCAGGTCAACGGGCTGGATCCAGCCGACGTCGTCACCGTGGCGCTGATGGCCACCGCAGCCACGACCTGCTCCACACCACCTACACGCCACGGGGGAAGTACATCGAATAAAACAACCCGGCAAACTGGGCCGGCAGACGGCGAGGGGCGTGGAGTCTCCGTGCGAATGGCCGGAGTTCCAATAGCTAAAGAGAACGGCCCCCCCCCCCCCCCCCCCGGCCCCCCACGGCCGTTGTGGCGACGTACGATGGGCGTCGCAGTGTGATACTTCTTGCGGCCGCTGCGGCGAAACTGGCAAACGGGCCGGTACGCCCGGTTCGTCAGGGCTGTTCGACAGGGCGAGATATTCAGCGGCGAAGCCGTCGCGATCGCCGCCGCCGGCCGGCGGCAAATCCCTTTTGCGAACCATACCGCTTGCCGGAGCGATAGGCCCCGCTGGCCGCCAGGAAGAGAATCGCTAGCACGATCAGAGATGACAGGACGGACGTCCTTTCTAGCCTGCCCACTGCTGGCACGCCTGCTGATCGCCGACCAGGAGATGTAGTCGCGCCCGGTGAGCTGGCGGGCCCGCTCGTCGGGACTTGACGTGGCCTCGTTGATCATGGGCGATCTCCCCCGGCGGCGCAGGCCTTGAGATCGTCGATCAGTTGGCTGGCGTCGGCGATGGAGAGATCTTCGGGCCGCTCGATCTGGAACTGCTCGCGCAGGCGGGAGATGATATCCAGGCGCAGGCGGCCGGCGATCCCGTAGATCGCCCGCACCTGGGATGCCGTCGCCCGGCGGGTGCCGTTGGCGGCAGCGGCCGCGTGGCCGTTGCCGTGGGCATCGGCGGCATGTCCATTGCCGTTTCCGTTGCCATTGCCGTTGCCATTCGGCGAGGTATGGGGTGCGCTGGCCGCCGCGGCTGGTCTGGCCAGTGCCGCTGCCGCCGACGAGGACCCCAACTGGCGGGCCAGCTCCTCGTGGATTGCCTCGGTGCAGGCCGAGTACATCTGCCGGATCTGCTGCCGAAAGCCCTCCAGATCGCCCTGGAAGAGCGCTTGATCAAGCTCCAGCTCCAATTGGGAGTTGGCGCCGATCGAACTGTAGTCGGGCAGCCCCAGCTTGCGCGAGAGCCCGACAGAGAGTTTCATGGGCATAAGGTGCTCCTGGTGTGTGGTCGGCGCGCCGGAGCGCGACGATGGTAATCAGAGTAGTTCCTATGAGAAGGCGAAGCTTCGGGTGGCGTTTGCCACCCGGACAGAGAATTACTTCAAGAAGTGGCCGGGAACAATCGCGACCTTAAACGGCGCTTCCATATGTCCAACGAGTCGAACGCGCCACTTCGGTTTCCCGCCACGGGGACTTGGTGGTATAATTCCAACAACCCAAGAAGTCAGGAGGCGGAATCCCATGGAAATCACGGTCCAGTTGCCAGATGAGGTTGCTAAGCAGCTAGGCGACCTTGACGACATGCCGCGCCATCTCCTCGAGGCCTTCGCCATCGAGAACTACCGCTTGGAGAGGATTACTCGCCACCAAGTGAGTCAGCTTCTCGGCCTCGACTACTGGGAAACCGAAGAGATTCTCACGAAATACGACGCAAAGCGCCCCTACACATTGACCGACCTGGAGGTTGACCGCGATTGCTCGAACAAGAGTAGCAGGGCGTCATGAACGAGCGGCGTGAGAAGCGAAAGCGCTGGATCCAACGGGGTCGATACGCAGTGGAAGTCGAAGTGGAAGTGGTCTATCCCGCCGACTGCCCGTCCGAGGCATGCCTGGAGCCGGCAACCGTTCGTTGGCTCGATGAGGTCGCCTGCCGCGCCGAGGCCGGCGACATCGAGTTCCTTCAGCGTGCCGGCCGTGTGTTCCAGGCTGTTGGGCAGTAATCAGCCTCTAGCCCCTGCTCGACGCGATGTGCCGACCGGCAGCCGGAGTGATCTTGAACTGCCGCGCCAGCCGCTTGTCGCGGCGGATCGTGCGAATCAACTCGGCCGCGTTGGCGGCGGCTTCGCGCAACGAATCACGTAGCGCCACCGCCTGATCGATCGCACTGGCGGCCGATGCCGGGTCCGCCATGTTGCTGTGCTCGGCCTGCGGCTGGCACAGCGGCGCGGCTGGCTTGCCCGCACTGCTCCTCTGGGATGTTCTTCTCCTGGGTGTTGCTGGCGGTTGTGGAACGGCTCTGTCGGCGACGAGGCTCTCGATGCGGACGGTCTCATCGGTTGGGCCGATCGCCGATTCCGGATCCAACAGTGCCCAGACATACTGCCGCGATTCGTCCTGGCACAATACGGGCGCTTTGGGGCTCACGACGTGCACCTGCTCGAAGCCCAGCTCAGCCGCACGCAACAGATAGCGGCGGTTGGTATGAAACCGCACCGGCTCACCGCTTCTCGCCGCGTGGGAGAGCACCAGCTCGGTAATACCCGCCTGGCCTGAATGCCGGGATCGCAAAACCACTTTGCCGTTGAGATCCACGGTCACCGGCCGCTCTGCCCGTCAGGCGATCGCGATCAGGCTACTACCATCCGGCGTCGCTGCGGCAGGTAGCTGGTACGCCCGGCATCCAGAGCATCCCAGTTGACCATGCGAGGCCTTCTCGAGAACCGCTCGGGCTGCGGCACGTCCATCTCGACGAGGCTGAATCCTCGCGCCGCGATCGTGCCAAGCGATTCGCCGGTAGCTCGGGCCACGGCATGGTGAAGTTCTTGTTGAGTCATCGTGTCAGTCCTTGATTGAAGAACATGGGAAGAAAACAACGCCGGCCACTGCTATCAAGACTCGCTGCAGTGGCCGGCAAGAATCAGTCATGTGCAGCGGCTGTGATTCAGCCGGAACGGACGTACCGGTTCGCGACAATCGCCAGCAGGACCACCGCCAAGGGCCAGGGGCCGTAGAATGGCCAGGCGGCGAGGCCCCCGAAAACAATCGCCAGCGATAACCGATTCCAAGTGCCAGCCAAAAGCATGCAAACCTCCAAGAGGCAGGAGAAAGGAATCGCGACAAGCAGATCCCCGAGAGAACGCCGCCGTTCAGCGAGAGCCGGTATCCGTGAGCCAGTGGGCTTCAAGCCACTGAGCTTCAGCCGCCAGAGCCTGGCTGCGAGAGGAGAATGATCCCAGCTTCGGGTTACCGACCGGCGAGAGATCAGCGATCCAGTTGCCGCCGTCATCGGGCTCGACATGAGAGGCCCGGCGGATTTCCAGGGCACCAAAACCAGCCAAATCAATCAGCTCGCCATAAAGACAGCGGAGTGAGCCGGCAGGCGTAATCACCAGTTGCATGGCGGCTCACCTCGCCCGCCGCAAGATATTGCGTCGCGGTCGGTCGACCAAGAGCCCATCGAGAACACTTTCGACACGGGAAAGCTCTGTGGCGACGTGCTGGCGCAGTGCCTGACTGTCACGCAGTGCCTGCGGCTCGACGCCATGGATCACCCGTCGGCAATCAGCCACCAACCGGTCGAGTTCCTCGTTGGAGTGTACGTTGAGCTGCCGAAACCGGTCGAAGAATTCGCTCAAGTTGCCGACTGCCGAATCACGGAAGATCTTCGGCCGGCCATCTTCACTGCCAGAAAGCCGCTCGGTGAGGTGGCTGACAAGCCGGGCCAGTTCGCTGGTAAACGCCTCCTCAGCTAGCCGTACAGCCTCGTCAAACCGTTCGTGTACCCGCTGGCACTCCTGGGCATAGAGCTCCGGATTGAGCGTCTGCAGGTAATCGGGCGGCTCGATCGACGGAAAATCAAACTCGATCGCAAACAGCTCCCCGAGCGAATCGGGGTAGTCGGCCGGGTTATAGAGGTCACCCAGTTTCTGGCGAGCGGCGTCTTTCAGCTCCCAGTAGTGCCGATTGAGCGTCTGGACAGCCTCGGCCAGCTCCTGCTGGAACTCGCCCAGCTTTTGGGCAAACTCGTCGATCTGATCCAGGCGGATGAGCCGGATCCCGGCCTCCGGGTACGGCAACGACATCGATCGCCAGTACTGGACCGCCCGGTTGCGAATGGCAGTTACCGCCTTGAACGCCGGATGGGCCGTATCGACCAGCTTCTTGCGGGCCGACAGGAACTCCTGGTCGGCATCGAACGTATCGGCCGCCCGGGCTTTCTGTTCGACCGTGAGGCTGCGGCGGACACCGAACCAGCGGATGCTGAGCCGTACGGCCGCCATCGTGGTGCGCAGGCGCTGGGCCGGTGAAACCGTCGTACGCGTACGCGTGGGTACATCAAGTAGACTCGACATAGAGTAAGATCTCCTCTGCAGTGATTGCTTGGGTGAGCTCGGCGCAACTGGTAGGAGTTCCTACCACGTGATCTGAGAACTTTGATTGCTTGACGGTTCGCCACGCTGGACTTTTCTGCCCGACCTGGTGCTTCCTGCATCGCGGCGGCGGTAGATCCCGCCGATATCGGCATCGAGACAGCGGCCGTGGGCCCAGCTTCTCAGTCGTGACACGGCTTCACTCGCCGTGCGAGCGACCGGCACGACGTACTGGGCGGCTTCGACCAGCGGTACGTCCAGTAGGGCAGCCAGGCGGCAACAGGAGCGGATCTCAGCACCGGTGAAATCAGCATCGACAGGCCGGGGCTGGTGCGGATCGAGCCCGAACATCGCCAGGTAGATATTCCAGATCGCCCGCCGCTCTCGGACACCCGGCAGATCGACATACCATACGGCATCGAAACGTTCACTGCGTCCGAACTCCGGCGGCAGCTTGGAGATGTCGTTGCAGGTGGCGACCAGAAACACATCGCTCGTGCGGTCGTTCATCCAGCTCAAGAACCGGCCGAACATCCGTGCCGTGACACCGCTATCGCTCTGCCCCGAACCAGCCACCCCGGCGAACGCTTTTTCGCACTCGTCGATCATGCACACCGCCGGCGCCATGGAATCAATAATGCTGATCGCCTGGCGGACGTTGGCCTCGGTGGAGCCTACGAGCGAGCCCATGAGCGTGCCGACATCGAGGATCAGCGTGGGCCGGCCAGTTTCATTGCCGAGGGCCTTCGCCAACTGGCTCTTGCCACAGCCGGGTGGTGAAAGTAGCAGTATCCCCTTGGGCCGCTTGAGCGGGTCGGACTGACCCTGCTTGCGCATGGCTCGCAGGCAGAAGCCCTTGATCGCCTCCAGGCCCCCCAGGTCGGCGAACCGTTCACCACCGCGGTGGAGCGTGAGCAGGCCGTTCTTCTTGAGTGTCTGGGCTTTGAGTTCCCAGATTGACTCGGCGGTAACTCGGCCCTGCCGCACCAGGCTCAGGCTGAACGCGCCCTCCGCCTCATGCCGGGTCAGTCCCGCCGCGGCATCCATGATCTGCGTCAATTCGGCTCCCTCGGGCAGTTCGTTCTCTTCGGTGGCGATCGAGCGGGCGAGCGATTCCAGTTGCCCTCGGTCAGGCAAATCGTGTTCGAGCACCAGGAATTCCCGCTCCAGTTCAACCGGGATCTGCACGACAGGCGACAGCACGACGAGAAACGTCCGGTTCTGTTTACCGAGCATGATCTGTCGGGCCACTGCCTGGACGATCTCGGGTGAGTTCAAAAACCTGTGAAAGTTCACCATCGCCAGGATCGCCGAGCTGTCGGGGTTTGCCAGGCTCTGGATGGCGCGAATGGCAGCCAGAGGATCGATGTTGGAGTCGGTACTGGCACCGGTATCGCTCTTGGGCTGGTTCTCCTGGCCTGGTAGCTGCAGGCCCTGCTCCAGATCCCAGACAGCCAGGCGCCAGTGCTGCTCGTGGCACATGCGGGCCATTTCACTCAGGGCATCTTCGGGCTCGAACGTCTGCACCCAGAGTGCCGGGAAGCAGGCGGCGATATGCTCGCTGAGCCGTTCGGAAAGGGTCATGTGGTGGTACTCCGGATCTGCGTTGTTGTTGAGGCGGGCGTTAACCTTGCTGCTCGAGGTTTTGTTGGGCCTGTTGGGCAGCGTAGAACTCGCTGGTCAGGTATTCGCCGGCGCGCTGGCCGAGGGCCTGTTCGATGAAGCGGCTGGCCTGGCGGCACGAGGAGCCCTGAAAGCCGTGGGTCTGGACGCTGGTGCGTCCGTCGGGTCGCCGTTCACGGTTTTCGTTGGGCGCGCAGCATCACATCGAGGTTCTTGTTGTGAATGCTAATGTGAGAAGAGGAGAAGGCAGTTGGAGCCTGTGGGGATACTGATGAGGCTTGGGGACGACTGGGCATCGGCTACGTGGAGTTGAGTGCCAGAGTGGGAAGTGTGCGTCCTGAGAGGAATGCGTCCATCGTTTCCTGTAGGAAGAGGAATGCCGAGCGGCCCCGTTGGGCACACGTGGCAAGCACCGTCCAGATACGCTCACACCACGAGCGTCCTGCTTCGCCGCGCGTCCCCTGGGTGATTTTGCGGTCGATCACGACAAAGCGAAACCGTTGTTCC
Source organism: Thermoguttaceae bacterium (assembly GCA_040766885.1). Classification (GTDB taxonomy): domain Bacteria; phylum Planctomycetota; class Planctomycetia; order Pirellulales; family Thermoguttaceae; genus JAXGPP01. Next base: position 26,633 of record JAXGPP010000039.1, read on the forward strand.
ATGGCGTTGTTTGTGGGCTCAACGCCTGGCGTGTTCAGAAAGCGAAAATAGTGGGTGCCGTGCTTGCAAAAGCGCTTGGCGATGTTCTGGGCTTCGCGGCGGCTGGGCGGACGCTTGGCCACCTTGAGCACGTCGCGTTGAGCACGGTCTGCCGACTGTTTCCAGCGATCCGATCGCAGGATGTCCCGTTGGTGCCACACACGAAAGAGCCGTTTAATCGCCGCCAGCAACCGCTCGCCATAGCCGCGCGTGGCGCGATCCAGCAGTGTGGTCAGGAATTTCACGTCGCGGATCAGGTGCGCCCAACAGAACTGCATGTTGGCCCCGACGTCATCCAAGAACTTGCGGTAGGCGCTGTGATAGTCGCAGCCGACCACGCCGGAAAACGTCTCCCCCAGGAATTCCTTGAGCACGTCCGAGCTCCGCGCCGCGTCGATATGAAACAACGTGAATCTGTCCGGGCCGGGCGCATGGAATCCCCACGTCCAGAACTTCTGGCCGTTCTCCGGATGTCCCGTCTCATCGATGTTGACCATCGTGCATGTGGGCAGCAAGGTTTGCAGTTGTTCATAGCTGGACAGCAAAGCTGCGCTCGCTTTGCCGACAATCTTGACCAGTTGGCCCGTGGAGAAGTCCAACTGGCACACATCGCGCAGGAACGTCTGGATGACCCGGTAGGTCATGTGGCAGGCGCCTTTCTGGTAGGCGATCAAAGCCGACAGACGTGGACCGATCAAGCCTCCCTGTCGGACGGCCTGCGGCAGAGGCGCCGCCGCCACCTGTCCTGTCAGGCAGTGCCGATACAGGCGTGCCCGATGCTCCGTCACTTCGAACAGCTTCGGCAGCAACTCCACTTGCTGGATCGTCTGATATTCGTCCAACGGCACCCACTCCGCCGACAACGAAGCGGCATCCCACTCGTAAGACCAAATCTTATCCACTTGCTCAGGCGGAAAGGGTGGTCGCTCGTGTCGCGGATGTCCTTTCTGTCCACCGGGTCGCCGTTTTCTCTTTCGACCGCCACGGCTCTTCGCATCCGGTCGCGGCGGTTTCACGATATCACTCGAGGGTGGTTTCGACGAGGTCGACGAGTCCTTCTTCGCCGCCGCCAACTGAGCTTCCAGCTGCGAGATCCTCTCGAGCAGCGGTGCAATCGCTTCCTCAATCAAGCGCCGGACTTCGACTTCCGTGTACAGTCTTGCCATGGCCTCCGTGATAACCGATCTCCGGAGATTTCACCAAGATCACTTTTTGACGACCAAGGCATAGAAAACCGTGAACGGCGACTCCGTCGGTGGTGACGATGATTTCGAGCACGTGCTTCACGCGGCACCTCCCGAGAGCTCAATGGTGAGCTTGACCGAGCCGTCGGGCAGTTTCTGCTCGGTGACGCTGTGGCCGCGCCGGCGGGCTTCGAGGCGAGCTTTTTCAACAGCGTACGACTGCAGGAATGCATCAAGCTGTTTCTGATCTCCCCAGCGGCCGCCAAAGTTGTCGTAGGAGATCTTTCCGCTGCCGGTGTCGATCACCACCGGATATTGCCAGCCGGGCAACTCTACAGTGAAGCCCGATGCTTCGCCGCTGAAGAGCTTCACGGTGCGACGCTGAGGCACCTTCAGTCCCAGCCGTCGACAGGCCGCCTCCACGGCCGCCGCATCACGAACCTGGGTTTTGATCTGGACAATATGCGACATGAAGTCTTCTCCAGGGGTTTTGGGGCGTAGTCCGCCGATCAGTCGTCAGGGCTTCTTGCCTGTGGGCGGCTTGGTCGGTTTCTCGGCAGCGGGTCGACCGTTTCCCGTCCCGCGATTCCGCACGATCAGCTCGAGCACGGTTTCAGCAAGCGACAGCATCCTCGCCAGCAACGTCAAAATGGGTTGGCTCATGCATGGTCTCCGGGAAGTCGGGACAACAAGAAACGAAAAAAGCCCCGAAACCGCTCTTGCTGGGCGATTTCGGGGCTTACGGACTGTGAAAAGGGCGGCTCGAGAAGCTAATCCGCCTGGTTCATCGTATTGTGACGCGATGGGGCGAATAAGTTATGTGGTACTGCGTTCACGTGTTGATGCAGAGTCTGGACAGGCAGATTCTGGACAGAATGAGCGCCTTGGACGCCGCTTCAGGCATCATCGCGCCAATGCGTCTGCCATGAGGCTCGCGTGCAACGGCTTGTTGAGCACACTGAGATCTACTCGCCATCAACCATGGCAATCGCATCCTCTGGCAACACATCGTTCCAGAGCACGCTCATGATCGAAGGTAGGAAATGGTCTACGGTTGACAGACTGACTCGGATGGCACTTTCTACCATCCCCACGGTCAATTCACCGGCCCTCAAGTCCATCGTGACTCCGGATGAGTGGCTCACGTTAGCCTCTGCTGCGATCCACACGCCTCAATTCTCCGGGATTATGTGTCGAAGCGTTCATGGGCCTGGTAGAGAATTGTCTGTGCTGCGCCCTTGTTCGGGCGGCCGACCATATAGAAATGTAGCCAAGCCAAGACCACGACTCCGGATACTGTGCCCGCGTCTGCAGAGCCAGCGCGCCGATGACCGACAAATCCACGGCCATAGGGGTTTTGGCCATTTGCCGACAACGTTCACCAGGTAGCAACTTGCCAGACAACCCCGTATGCTGGAAGCGGCGGGAGATCCGGGTTTCTGGTGACGCTGAGCGCCAACACTCTGGTGATCCACGCTTGCCCACGCCAAAGGAGAGCATCGTGAGCCTGCGACGCAAACGGTCATTACTCGCACGCGCCTTTGGCACGGATGACTTCGGCCTTCCCGATCTTCCAGCCAAGATCGGCAATGTCGCCGTCGCTCGTGTGGCCCATTTGCACGACCGCGGAGGCTGCAGCCGGTGCTTTCCGCACGGCTTCGAGACGTTCAACAGCAAGTTCTGCAAGAATCGCCGCTCGTGGAAATATCACCGGCGGACTCGCTATCGTTGATCAGAAGCGAACTCCTCCGGTTCCGCTCCCGCCATCGCATCACTTCAGACTGCTCGAATTCCGCCCTCGCTAAAGAGTGATGATCTCGAGCCTTGTGCCAGGTGCGCTGGATGGCATTGCTGGCCGAGTTGAGCATCCTCCGCCGCTCCGCCCGTCGACATAATGTCGACATAATGGCGCACTTCTGGTTGGCTGATCGGAAGCCGGCGCCGAGAAGCAAACCAGGCCACGCCCATCGCGAGGATGGACGTGGCCCAAGTGAGAAAGCGGCGATCTTACTTTCCGCGGATCACGAGGCAGGGTTGCGCTGATTCCTTTGGCCGATCACGTTGTGTATCGTCTCGCGGTCTCGTCTTCATGGCCAACTCCTTCAACTCAGCCAGCAGCCGGGGCAGGTCGGCTTTGATGCACTGGTGGTACTCGACTTTGGGCCCATTCATGGCAATCTCTCCCTCGCTGTGGTAAGACCTGACGGACGGGCAGACCAAATTGATCGGCTGAATGAGGGCGCAGGATTGACGGGTCAGATGCGAGGCCGAAACGACCCTCTATTTTGCCCAGATCAACTCGGGCAGCACCGTGGCGGTTCTTCTGGCGCTCTATCGCTTAACACTTGCGAGGCCCTAGCTCCCAGGCGACAGGACCGTATTCGGCAGCCGAAACTGCCGGCGCCGACCTACGGCGCCGTATTCGAACATCCCGGCCAATCGTGGGGGTTATGCTACTTGCGAGTTGGTGAAGCTGATAGACTGACGCGGGAGCCTCTACCGCGGTGAGTCATCCGAATGGGAAAGAAGAAGAGCAAGCAGCACAGCACTGCTGAGCATCCTGAGCATCCGGGGCAGATTGATCGGACCGCGCTGCCCGAGGAACTTAACCGTCGACTGCACGCCGTGTGGTCGAGGCTCGGGCATCTCATCGAGTGGTGCGACAGCAGCGCGGCGTGGATCAAGCTGTTCTGTACGGAAATCCGGCCCTATCGGCAGACTTTTTACTGGGAGGCCGTGGCCGAACTCGTTGCCGACTACCTGCTTGACCATCCCACGACGCCACCCGAGAGGGCGCTGACCGACTGCCTTATCGCCACTCAATACGCACCATCTCCCGGCGACTCCGAGCGGCTGACTTATTTCCGTGAAGCGTGGCAGCGGATCCTTGATCGATCGAGGCAGAAGATCGAGGCTTTCATCCAGGCGGATTTGGCACTCAGCGCAGACGAAGGGACCTTGGAAGCCGTGGCCCGGCTCTATGCTGCCGAGTGCTCAGGGTGGCTCAAGGAGCGAGGTGCTCTACCGTAGTCTCATCAGACGGGATCAACACTCCCGCTCCGACACCAGCCGGCTCGGCAATCAACGCCCAATGCAGAACTCGATTGAGATTCAGACGGAGTGGCTCATACCGGGCATCCAGAAACGCCGGATTGCCGACCCGTCGATGTGAAATTCCCAATCACTTGCAGCATCGCCGCCCGTTCGACGGGCTTCGGCAGATAGTCGTCACAGCCCGCGTCCAGGCAGCGCTGCCGATCCTCCTTCATGGCATGAGCAGTCAAGGCGATGATCGGCCCTTGGTAGCCACCTTCCCGCAGTGTGCGAGTTGCTTGATAGCCATCCATCCGCGGCATCTGCATGTCCATCAGGACGACATCAAACGGGCGTTCTTTCGCGTCCTGCCCGAAGAGCTGCTCCACGGCCTTCTGCCCATCCTCGACCACCGTCACATCGGCTCCTGCATTTCGCAGAAGAAATCCAATGAGCCGCTGATTGTCTGGACCATCTTCAGCCAACAGGATTCGACAGTTCAATTCGGACATGCTCCTGGCGGCGGTCTGCCTGGGTTCGGCTGCTGCTGCGGGGCGATCGAGGCTGCCTCGATCGATGACCGGTCTTGATTCGACGGTTGCCGAGAAGGTCGTCCCCCTGCCCGCGGTGCTGGACACGGTGATGTCGCCGCCCAACATCTGGGCCAGTCGTTTGCTGATCGCCAGGCCAAGCCCGGTCCCTCCGAATCGACGACGTGCTGAACCGTCCACCTGAGAGAACGGCTGGAACAACAGGCGAATCTGGTCTTCTTCGATGCCGATGCCAGTGTCAATAATGTCGAATCGGAGCTTCTGGCCGTTGCTCGATGCCTCGTTCCGAACCACGACCCGAACGCTCCCGGTCTCAGTAAACTTGATGGCATTTCCAATGAGATTCACCAGGATCTGCCGCAGCCGAATGGGTGCGGTGAGGATCCTGTCGGAGACGTTCTCCTTGAACTCGGCCGAAAGCAGCAGACCTTTGGCGTCCGCTTTCACCTGCATCGTGGCAATGACGTCCGCCGCAAGCTGCCGCAACGAGCAGGGCTGGAAATCGAGTTCCTGCTTTCCGGCCTCGATCTTCGAGAGGTCCAGAATGTCGTTGATCACGTGCAGCAGGTGCTCGCCGTTGCGTTTGATGATCTGGCAGGCTTCCGTTGTTTCTTCGCTATGCGCCCCCGCCAGGAGAATATCGCTGAATCCAAGGATCGCTGTCATGGGAGTGCGGATCTCATGGCTCATGTTGGCGAGGAATTCGCTCTTGGCCCGGCTGGCAGCCTCAGCCCGTTCACAGGCCTCCCTGAGGGTTTCGTTGGCTTCTTGAAGGGCCTCCGAAGACCTCTTGAGCGACTGCTCGGCATTCCGCCTTGTGGTAACGTCCAGACAGAACCCGATGACCCTGTCTTCATGCACTTTCACGGCATCCACGGACATGAAGAACCGAGAGCCGTTGTTGCGCACGAAGCAGTATTCAGCACTGATCGGAACCCCGTCGCGAACCAGGTGCTGAAATGTTGCCAGGCCCGATCGATGCTCCTCCGGGGCGAGAATGTCCGGGATGGACATGCTGGTTAGTTCTGCCTCCGAGTAGCCCAGCAATCTGGTAGCGGTCGTGTTGACCTCAACGAACCGCCCTGTCGCATCGGCCACAAACACGCCGGTGGGCGAATTGTTGATGTAGGTGCGGTATTTCTCCTCGCTGGCCCGCAACCTCTCCTCGGCGAGCTTGCGGTCACCGATGCCGCGGGCGATCGCCGAAGCCCCGATGATCCTCCCGGCCCGATCTTTGATGGGGGAATACGTCATCGACACGTCAATGAGAGTCCCGTCCTTCCGGCGGCGAACCGTATCGAAACGCTCGACAAGGCCACCCTGCTGGAGCCTCGTCAACAGCGTTACTACTTCATTGGCGCGATCGGGAGGGAGCAGCTTTGAGATCGGTTGCCCAATCATCTCAGCAGCCGTGTATCCATAGAGCTGCTCGGCACCGGGATTCCAGGAGGTTACCAGGCCGTCGAGGCTTGCTCCAACGATGGCCTCTTGTGCGGAATTGACGACGGCCGAGAAGTGCGCCAACTGCTTTTCGGCCGCTTTCCGCTCACTGATGTCTCGGGCAAAGGCACAGTTGTATTCCTTCCCGTCAGCGGTCATCGCATTGACGCTGATCTCCATCGGAAAGACTCGCCCGCTCTTCGTGCGGTGGCAGCTTTCAATCACAAAGGACTTCTTTTTGCGTATCTCCTCCCAGTGAGATTTCCACCATTCTCGGGTGACATTGGGGTCGATATCGAATACGGTCATTGACTGGAGATCCTCTCGGCAATACTCCAGGACTTCGCAGGCTTTTTGGTTGGCGAAGACAATCCTCCCTTCGGCATCGATCCAAAGGATGCAATCACCGGCCTGCTCGATACAGAAGGTGGCTTTTCGGAGGCCGTCCTGTTCTCGCCTGCGTTCAGTGCCATCGAGGCGCGACGCAACCATTCCGATCGGCTGCCCCTTGTCATCAAGCGTCACGCTGCCCACGATCTCGGCATGGAAGAGAGACCCGTCTTTCCTCCTGGCGACCAACTCCGCGATGCTGCTGCCACCAGTGCGGACTTGTTCCAGATAGGCCATCAAGGCTTCAGGATCGTGTACGAAGTCCGCCACTTGGCGACCAAGGACTTCCTCCTCACGCTCGTATCCCCAGGCTTTCATGGCCGCTGGATTTGCGTACGTGAGATTGCCCTCCAGATCCGTCATCACCATCGGGCTGATCGACGACTCCAGGGCGTGCTTCTGGCTTGAAAGCCGGTCCAGGAGATGCTTGCTGCCCTCGCTGTCGATGCACTGCCAGGCACCTCGTCGTCGAACGATGGTACACTCATGGGCATCAACCGCTTGCAGCAGTTGGGCTGCGGAACAACGATGCAGCGGGTAGGAGCAGAGGGCGATGATCTTCTGGGCGTGCAGTGATGACTGGATCTCCTCCTCGTAGGCGGCCAAATGGGCCCGTTGATCTTCCGGAAAGCTTGCGGCGTTACCGCTTGCCCTCAAGCCCCAGAAGCCCCTACTGACCACGGATTCGGCTTTCCTGCGCCACGCTTCAAGCACGGCGTCGATGTTGAACGATCCGCTCACCGGATACCACTCGCCGAGAGGGACGATCTCCAACTGCCCGGTCGTCAGATAGCCGTCGAGATTCGGAACGGCGGCACGCAGGGTATCGGTCGCATCCTCGGGGGAAATCGGATCGGAGGTAATCCAGAGGCAGGCTTCGTTGGCCGCAAGCCCGGCCCTGAAGTAAGGAACGAGGACTTCCAGCAGATCGTCTTTGGTCTCGTAGAACTGGCAAAGATGCGTTCCCCAGGGAACTCGATCAGGGATCACCAGTCCCGTGCTGCACAACCGTTCCATCCCAATCTCCTCTTACCGCCACGAACAGAAAAATCACTTCATGGTCCCTGCCTCGACTTCACGCTGCGTCATCCGCAGGGGGGGGGCAGGGGGGGTAGGTGAGCCGAGTGATTTAGTTAACGATAGGTCACGGGCAACGGCTTGTTCTTAGACGGCCGTTAGTCCTCAAGTTCGCCCGACAGATAAACCAGGAAGCGGCTTGGCTTGTCCTTCTTGCCAAATGATCGTGGTGCCGCTTCGGAGCATAGGAAACAGAAGAACTTTGGCCAGAGAATCCAGAACTGGCACCGGCCGTTGGGTCCGGCGCGGCTCCGTCGACGGTTCCGCAAGCATCGTTACGACGATCCGGAATACGACGATCAGCCGAGGTTTCTCTCTCCCAACCAAGTCGGCTATTGACGGCCTTCGCCTATGTGCGATTGCGGCAGGTCAGTCAGAAAGTTGCCGTCGGCAGATCGACGCAAGGATGAGTTCTTGGCGACGTTGGCGCACGAACTGCGGAACGATCATCGCCGTCTGTCAGAAGAGTCGGGAATCGATTATCGTCTGGTAAAGCCGCGAACCCAGGAAGATTTGCTCGGAGTGTTCGCGGCTTGGGAGGAGCGACGGCAAGGAAGCTAGTCCGGGCATGCATCAAGATTTATCGGCGCGGTTTCTGCGCCCGCCGCGGTCGAAGCCCATTTCGCCAGTCACCCTGCCCCCTCACTCCTTCCCAGGCTGTGAGCGGTTGCGGCGCACTGCCTGAAAGCCATATCACGCGATGGCATGTTTCAGTCGATCAGGGCTGCTTTTCATCCGCGCTAGCGGTGCGGTCCGTGGGGGCTGGAAACCCGAGATCGTAACCGGCGTGGAGGGCCAGTCCGATCTGTTCGACGCGGCCCTTGCGGCCGTTGTACCAGAGCATCCAGCGTCCGGCCGCCGCGTCGTAGAGGGCGAAGGGCTTGTAGCAGGCCTCGCCGTCCCATGCCCCCTCGACGGGAAAAAGCACGGGATTGGCCGGGTGGCGCTGCCAGTCGGTGACGCCGTCGCGTGAGCAAGCCAGTCCGATCTGCGCACGGTGCTCGTCATGAAAACCGATATAGAACATGATGTGCCCGGCATCCGTGGGAATTACCTGGCAGGCCGTCACCTTGTGTCGCTCCCACGAGCTGGCCGGGTCAGCGGTGAAGATCGGGTTATCCGGGTGCTTCGTCCACGCGATGCCGTCAGGACTGGTGGCGTAGCCGATCGCATTGGGTTCATACTGCTCGCCGGCGGAATACCACATCCGATAGAGCTTCCGCTCGCCGTCCCAGACTACGTGCGGGCACATCACGGCTACCTTTTCCCAGGGCCTCTCCGGCACAATCGCCGGCCGGGGCGAGGTGCGCGACCAGCGCATACCATCGGGGCTGGTCGCATGGCCGATCCAACTCTGGCCGCGGGCCTGGCCGGTGTACCACAGATGATAGCCATCCTCCCGCCGGACAACTGAAGGCCGATTGATATCACTCTCCCAGTCGCTTTCGGGGTTTGGCCCGAGGACAATCGTCGGCTCGCTCCAGTGGATACCGTCCTGGCTCTCGACCAGGGCGAGCGATCGCTTGGGCCGCCAGGAGAACCACATCCGGTAGGTCCCCGACTCGCAAAGGAGGGACACGTCGAAGCAGGTACCCAACTCGCCCCCGAGCACCGGGTTTCCCTCGTGTTTGCTCCAGCCGCTGGCAACTCCAGGAGTAGTGTTCGCGGTGGCCAGCGGCGGGAGCGTTGCGGAGACGGAACAAAGCGAATCGGCCCGCGCGATTTCCTGTCCGTCGGCCAGGATGCGGAGTCCTGGCCCCCGGCCATACCGCGTGCCAGTCTTGTCGTACAGGATCGTCAGCCAGCGGTCGTGGTAGCGGACCTGGTCGAGGCAGAAGTAGTCCCAGGTCTCCGCGGGAACAAGCGGGTTGACTTCGACCGTATCATCCTGCCGCGGCCGGAGTCCGACAAGCCCGCTGATGATGAGGTCGCAGAAGGTGGAGTGGTTGTAGTCCTTGCCGCGCTCCACGCCACCTTTTCCAGGATCCCACGTGCCGTTGCGCCAGCTCTTCAGCCGAGTTCGAGCAACCCAGTCGCCCGTGAGCGGGTTCAGGTTTTCGTCGATCCAGGGCACCACCGTGCCGTCGTCGCGCCGAAGCCGATGCGACCCTGCATAGATCCGCAGCAGTTCCAGATAGTCCTTCTTGTCGACGATATCCTGTTTGGCGCCGTTGAGCAGGTTCGCCAGCGCTGTGAGGGTGATGGAGGTCGCGTAGGGCCAACTCGGCCCGTTCCACTGGCACTCGTGACCCTCGTAGGAGATCGTAAACTTCGAGTGGCGACGTTCCGCGGTCGTCGGTCCATACGGAGCATGGAAGCCCTGCGGGTCGACGAGCTGCGCCCAGGCGATGGACTTGTCGGGACCGGGCATGTGGAAGTACCACGGCGTGTAGCCGAGCAGCTCGCGGACATCGGTCGGCTGCGCCTGTCCGCGCGGGACAACCTTGTAGAATTGGGCCTCCTGGTCCCAGAGCTTCTGGTCGACGAGTTGCCGGATCCTGGCGGCGTCGTTGTAGAAGTGGGCGGCAATCTGGTCGCGACCAGCCAGTTCCGCGAGCCGGGCAATGGCCATGGCGTCGCCGTACATGTAGGCATTGATCGTCGGACGCATCCCCGTTCCGCCAATCGCCACCTCCATGCCGTCGCGATCGTCGATCTGCCAGAAGAGCCCGTCCGACTGGCGTCGCTCTTGCTCCCAAGACCGGTAGTTGCGGACCAGGTCGTCGAGCAGTCCCATGGCGAACGACGGATCGGCATTGACGAGATAGCGCGCCCAGACGGCGTCCGCGGCCCAGAAGCTATACCGTCGCGGTTCGCCGCCACGGCGAAACCAGAAGGTTAAATAGTCATTCAGGAAGGCGGGATTGTGGAGCCAGCGACCCTCATAGATGTGGTGCCCGGCTGGACAACTGATCGAGTTATGCTTGCCGGCCCAGGAGACCGCGGGGAGGAATTCCGTGACGATGAAACCGTCGGGAGTGCTCTTGAGATGTTTTCGGTAGGTCCACCAGCGGAAGTAGTAGATTTCTTCAAGCTGCGGATCGGGGCACTCGAAAAAGGGAATGTTGTCACGGAGAAACTCCCAGGCCCGTGAGTTCGGGATGTACTGCGGAAAGAGCTCGGCGTCCCGCGCGTTAAAGCCGTCCACATAGTGCTTGAACGTGCCGGCGGACAGGACTGCCGGCTTCGCTCGTTCGGCTTCCGCGGACGCGGCACTGACCGCTGCGAACAAGGCGAGTGTCGCATTGACCGCGCGGCCCCTCAACAGTGAGCGGGCCGAGGCACGAATCACAGCCGCCGTCAGGAACAACAAGGCATCCAATAGGTTGAGCGTCAACTTGATCAGGAACAGCGGCATCAGGGAGGCTCCACAGGTGCGATCTTCGCGGTCGGCTTCGGCCCCATTTTAGCTTCAGCCCCCGGCCGCGAGAATCACGCCGTGCCCTGGCGGCCGAGATCCTCGCGTCCGACCCGGTGCTGCCCATGGGGCTGGTCTCGCTCATGCGGACGCCTGACGCCGCTTTCTCGCCGCGACCGAACCGGCTGGATCGTCAATGGAAAACGTGAACGCCAGCACGGCTTCTCGCATCCGACGCATCCGTGTCCGAGGTGGTAACACCTGAAAACCTACCGATCGGTCATTCCCGGCCGCCTGACAGGCAGGTCCCGCCGCCGTGTGCGGCCGGAAAACGCTTGGACTTTTGGACTAAGAATGCCTCCCATGGCGGAGCCCTCCTGACCTGTTCCGGATTAAATCTAGCATCCGCCAAGGCCTTCGACCAACACCCGTAACATGTCCGGCCAGCCTTGAATAGCGAGCTATCATCGCGGCGGACGGAGTCACCGCGCAGGGGCAGGCCCAGGGCATGACGCTGAAGAATGGCCTTTCGCACACACTCCTTATTCCAGACGCGTTCTCTTCCTTTCTTCAGGGTGGCTTCTGAACGCTGACCGACGTAGCCCGCCGGCTCCAATCCGGCCGCTACCAGCGCCGCCGGCCAGGATCCAAATTCCCTGGCCGCCGCCGACTTCAGGGTGTGCGGGCGCACCGTAGTGCTCCCCAGGGGCCTCCCTTGCACAACGCGCAACAGAACTGCCTCAATGATCCGTGCACGATCCCACTGCGGGTTACGACAGATCGCTTCAGGATTGATCCCCGCGGCGATCAGGGCGTTGCACCAAGTCCCGAAGTGGTGACATGCCGTACGATACAATCCGCTATCACTTCGATGGACGATCTTCTGACGCAACGGTCGCCCTCTGACGCACAAATCCCGTAGGTGGGCGATGATCTTGACCTTGTCCCATTGGCGTCGACGTTCGACGCCGCTAGCCCTAATGCCGGCCGCTTGCAGCGCGTTACGCCAGGAACCAGAGTGACGACAAGCCCCCGAATGAAGCTGACTGGACGCCTGCTGGACCGCCCGGCTATTCAGTGGAAGTCCCTCGCGTTCGCAGCGCACAATAGCCCAGATCACGGACTTGCGGCTCCGGAATGCTGCCGTCTTCATGCGGGCACCTACCCCTCGGCGTTGGCGATGATTTCCTGAAAGGCGACCAGAATATCCGCATAAGACTCACGGAGGTAGGCCACGATGCGATCATTGTTGACCAGTTGCCGAGCGTAGATAACCAGTTTCAGCAGGTTGATGGAGTACTGGCGGTACAACGTGGTGTAGAAGTAGTGCCTCTCCTCTCGGTTCGGCGAGTTTCCCATTGTGCTGCTCCGCCCCAGGCACGAGCGCAAGATCACCAAGCGAGAATACGATCGCATCAAGGCCGGGATCCTTGCGGTCGGGCTCATCGAACCGTTCCTGGTCTTTCCCAAGAACGACTACTACATCATTCTCAACGGACTCACTCCGTCTGGCCCGGTTTCGCGGAGAGGACCGGCTTGGCGACTTTATTGATAACCGACAGTACTGGGGCCACGCTTTTGCCGTGCTCCGTCGCGCAGAGACATTCCTGCTTGACCACGTTCCCATTGCAGGTCGCGTGGTATTGGGCCGTATGAAGCGTGAGGATCGGCCGCTGTATCCGCCACGGGCAACCCGCGAGGTGGTTGCCAACGCCCTTTGCCACCGTGACTACACCATCCCCGGCGGCGCGGTCAGCGTGGCGATGTACGATGAACATCTGGAGGTCCGAGAAATGAGCAGGAAGCGTCGAGTGTCGTCACCGCCAACTATGCCTTCCCTGTCATCCAGCAGCGGTCTGTCCAGTTTCCGGGGGCCACCGCAGAGTTCCTATAAGTCGATGTCATTTGTGAAAACGTGGACTCGCGAAAGGTCCCACGGTGACTTCTTCTCTCCGCAGGTATGGCCTCCGGACCCGCCGCGTCCATCTCCTGAGCACCAGAGCGACGCGGGTGTCGTGTGCTGGGCCCCCTCTTGCGTACCCTGGCGCCGCTGGGATGCCATGGTCGACCGGAATGCCGCCGGGCGTATCGCGGCGTAGAATGGCCTACTCAACGGAATGCCCACGAGCCGTCCACCGAGAAATTCCGACTTCGATCCGACTCACTGGCAACACACCCCAGTCGAGGGTCTGCCGTGGCCGAGATTGTGCTCGTCAATCCCCGCTTCGAAGTCTCCTATTGGGGCTTGGAACACGCCCTGCCGCTGCTGGGGAGGCGGGCCAATCTGCCCACCGCCTGTCTGCCGCTATTGGCCGCCCTTACTCCGACCGAGCATCGCGTGACACTGATCGACGAGAACGTCGAGCCGATCGACTTCGGACGACTGGCCCATGCCGATCTGGTTGGCCTGACCGGAATGAATGTCCAGCGGCGGCGGATGCGAGAAATCCTTCAAACGCTCAAACGACTGGGCTTGTTCACCGTCGTGGGCGGGCCATGGGTTACCGTGCAGGAGGACTACTTCGGCGAGCTGGCCGACGTCGTCTTTGTCGGCGAGGCCGAAGAGACGTGGCCGCGTTTCCTCCGCGACTGGCAGGTGGGGCGGCATCAGCGCCGCTACGAGCCGACGGAGAGGACGGACATGACCCGAGTACCGCCCCCTCGCTTGGACCTGCTCCCGATGCGGCATTACTTGTTCGGCAGTGTGCAGTTTTCTCGGGGCTGTCCTTTCCAGTGCGAGTTCTGCGACATCATTGTCACTTTTGGCCGCCGCCCGCGCCTGAAGACGAGCGCCCAGGTGCTGGCGGAGCTGGATGCCTTGCGGGCCGAGCAGATGGAGATCGTCTTCATCGTCGACGACAACCTGATCGGCAACAAGAAGGCGATCAAACCGCTCCTGCACAAGGTGGCTCAGTGGCAGGAACAACACGGTTACCCCTTGACCTTCTTCACCGAGGCATCATTGGATCTGGCCGAAGATGCGGAGCTGCTCCAGTTGATGGTCGATGCCAACGTGGTCAGCGTGTTTGTGGGAATCGAGAGTCCCAACGAGGAATCCCTGCGCGAGACCCGGAAGCTGCAAAACGTCCGCCCCGGAAAGACACTCGTGGAGCGTGTCCACACGATCCAAGACGCTGGACTCGATGTCTGGTGCGGCATGATCCTGGGCTTCGACCACGATGATGCCTCGATCTTCGCCGCCCAGCGCGAGTTCCTCCGTGAGTCGCGGGTGCTGCACGCGATGGTCGGAATGCTGACGGCCATCCCCAAGACACCGCTTCACGCCCGGCTTGCCGCCGCGGAACGCCTTGACGAGGAAGACTCTTCCTACGGCACGAACGTGATCCTGCTGGGCATGAGCCGGGAGACATTACGCAACGGCTACGTGCAACTGATGCGGGAGCTGTACGAGCCGGAGAACTATTTCGCGCGCTTGGACGAGCTGTTTCTCCGAAGCGAGTTCCGCTTTGGGATGAGCCGGACGAGATACTGGCGGCGGCATCCCGGAGCCTGGCTCCAAGCCCAATCCGCCAACCTGGTCCGCTGCGCGGCGCTCTTCTGGCGGCTGATGAGCCAAGTGCCTGACCCCGAGCTTCGGCGGACCTATCGCCGGCAGGTCATGAAGCTTCTCCGCGCCCGGCGCGATCCGGCCTTGGTGTTCGTCTATCTCCTCAAATGCGCGACGCAGTATCACCACTACAAAATGGCGAGCGGGATGGCGTGTGACTCGAAGGTGGTGGTGAACTCGTTTTGAGGATTGCGGCCCGTCGCAGAACCCGGCTGCGGGCCAGCATCAGCGGCCAAAACACTCTGCGCCCGTATCCTTTGGGGGACGGCGGCAGAACGGTGGACGCCGCAAAGCCGGCTACTGGCGGGGGCCGAACAGACGGTAGGAGAATAACGGCGGCCACCTGACGGTACGGATGGTGCAGGCGCGTCGAATATTCACACGACTCCACAATTGAAAGGCAGGCCAGGAGGCACGCGGGGTCGCTCATTCAGCAACTCCCGACCGCAAGGCCAGTCGGCTGTCCTTGCGTCCCGACCGCCGCTGACCTATCCTGGCTGGGGTCCAGCCAAAGACAGGAGAATCGCCATGCGACTGATCGCTCGATTGAGCACTCGACGAACCGACACGTGCCGACGGGCATCAGTGCGATCATGGGGGTGGTTTCTCGCGCTCGCTGGCGTGCTGGCAGGCTTCGCGCTTGAGGCTCCAGGCCAGGAACCCCGGGTGCGGGCCACGGTCGGG
>JAXGPP010000004.1:0-531537 GCA_040766885.1 Thermoguttaceae bacterium
CGCCGGCGCGCAGCGGCAGCTCCCGCAGGTCGACTCCGATCTCAGCGGCGCGGTCGAGGCTAGGCAGGAAGTAGCTCGGCGTGCAGCACACCGCCGAGACGCCGAAATCCTTCATCACCAGGATCTGGCGGTCGGTGTTGCCGCCCGAGGTGGGAATCACCGTTGCCCCCAGCGTTTCGGCCCCGTAGTGCGCGCCCAGGCCGCCGGTAAACAGGCCGTAGCCGTAGGAGTTCTGGATGATGTCCCCCTGGTGCAGCCCGTACGAAGCGAGCGCCCGGACCATCACGTTCGTCCACACCTCCACATCATTCCGGGTGTAGGCCACCACGATCGGTTTGCCGGTGGTACCGCTCGAGGCATGCAGCCGCACGATGTCGCTCATCGGGCTGGCAAACAGTCCGAAGGGATACGTATCCCGCAGGTCGGCCTTCACCGTAAACGGCAACCGGCTGATGTCGTCGATGCTGCGGATGCTGTCGGGCGTTAGCTTCCGCTCGTCCATCCGCCGGCGAAACAACTCGACGCGATCGAACGCCCGCCGCACGACGTCCCGCAATCGCCGCGACTGCAGTTCCCGCAGGCAGTCCCTGGGAACATAGTCGGGGCTGCTTACCGGGTGGAAAGTGGCACTCGTTGCGTCGCGGAGAACGGTCATGGGAAGGCGAAGGCGGTAGGAGGTGGGAAGAATCGTCAACCGAAATGGCTTCAGCGGACACGGGAGCCATCGACCGCCGTGCCGCCGACCATCTCATGGAGCCACGCCGGCGGGCGCACCGGTCGACCATCGAGGTTGGTGACCGCGTGAACCGTCCAGCCACGGCAGACCGGACGCCCCGTCTCGGCCTGCTCCACCGCGACGTCGAACCGCAGCCGCGCTTTGC
This sequence comes from Thermoguttaceae bacterium, assembly GCA_040766885.1. Taxonomy (GTDB): domain Bacteria; phylum Planctomycetota; class Planctomycetia; order Pirellulales; family Thermoguttaceae; genus JAXGPP01. The sequence goes on from JAXGPP010000004.1 coordinate 882, forward strand.
CTCCCATCGACAGCACCAGCGTCATCCGCAACAGGTCATCATACTCGGCCGGGCCGAGGTACACGACATGCGACTCGGTCACCGGCATCCGCACTCCAAGCGATTCCATCTCGCGGTAGGTCTTGCCCAACGCGCGGCACAACTCGCTCCGCCCCTGCTCGAACCACTCCAGCGGTCGCGAGTTGTAGTAAGTGCCCATCTGGTCGGTGTCGCTGTAACGGACGCGAAACTCCATCGTGTGTCGCGATTCAGCCATGGGAGGGGAAATACCTGCTGCGGCCCCCGCGCGGCACAAACGCCCCGCCGCCGGGAGCCAGATCGTGTGAACGAAAGACCTTATTATGATCGGAGCCGGCCCACGCCGGAACGCCGCCCTTCGCTTCCGGCCGACTTTTCACTCCGCACCAGTGGGGGGCATCGGATGCCGCGCGCCGCGGATGCCAAGGATCAAAATGATCCACAGCGCCGCGAGAGCTTCCCGGTCGTTGATCTTCGAGCGTCCGTAGCGGCGATCAACAAATGTAATCGGCGTCTCGGCGAACCTCGCCCCCAGGCGCTTGAGGTGCCAGAGGATCTCCTCCTGGAAGGAGTAGCCCCGCGAGCGGATGGCCGCGAAGTCGAGACGGGCGAGCAGCGCCGTCCGGTAACAGCGAAACGCGCCGCTTGAATCCCGGGTGGGGAGCCCCAGCAGCGACCGGGCGTAGAGATTGACCATCCGCGACATCCAACGCCGCCGCCAAGACCACCCCTCGATCGCTCCCCCCTCCACGTATCGCGAACCGACCACGACATCCACCGCCGATCCGTCCGGCGGGTCGAGGCGGCGAATCAAATCGGGCAAATACCGCGGCGGATGGCTGAAATCGGCGTCAAGATTCACCATCCGCTCGTAGTCGTGCTCGATCGCATACCGCATCGCCGCGATCGTCGCCGTGCCCAGTCCCAGCTTCCCCTCGCGGTGGAGGCAGGACACGCGACCGTCCGCCGCCGCCTTTTCGTCACACCATCGGCCGGTGCCATCGGGCGAGTTGTCGTCGACCACCAGGATGTCGGCATCCGGCACGTGGCGGTGGATCTCCTCGACCAGGCGAGGAAGATTCTCAATCTCATTGTAGGTAGCGACCGTCACCAACGTCCTGCCGGTCGACATGTAAGGGCTCCTCTGGGCCGCACCGGTGTGCCTTGGTCGAACCTCCGCTTGGGAGGGCGTGTCGGTTGGCTATTGGGAGCCGACCGACGGCGTCGGGCACGCAAGATGCAGAGTTCGGCTTTCGCAATTCAGCCTACACAAGATACAATAGTCGTTTGATACCCCGCTCCCCGACTGCCGGACTATGATCTCTTTTCCGCGAAGCTCCCTTCCGTCCGGCGATGCGGGACCGGTCTCCCCTTCCGAGGCCACCCTGGGGCGGCCAGCCAAGAGCCTCTACGACGCCCGGTTCTGGGCCGCGTTCATCGCCAATACGCTCGTCAATGCCGGCGTCGCCTTGCTGTATTGGTATGCAGACTTCGTCCGCTTCCTGGGTGGAGCCGAATGGCATCTGGGCTGGATCGTCGGCGTGGGGATGATCGGCAGCCTTGCCGCCCGGCTATGGCTCGGCACCTGGATCGATCGGTTCGGCCCGCGCCGCGTGTGGCTCATCAGCGTCGCCGCCCTGGCCACCGTGCTCGTGAGCCACGTGGCGATCACCAGTCACTCGGGCGTGCCCATTTTTCTCCTGCGAATTGCCTATAGCTCGGCGCTGGCCGGCGTGTATAGCTCCTCGGTGACATTCATATCCATGCGCTCGCCGCGACCGCGCCTGGCCGAGATGGTGGGTATGCTGGGGACGTCGGGATTTGTGGGTCTGGTGCTCGGCACTCAGATCGGCGACCTGCTCTTCAGCGGCCAGCGCTTTGAGCAAATGCAGATCACCGGCATGTTCATCGCCGCCGGCATGCTGACTGTCGCCGGCGGGCTCTTCAGCTACTGCGCCACGATCGGACAATCGGCCCCCACTCGCCGGCGCATGCCGCCGGTGCTTTGGATCGTCCGCCGCTATCAGCCGGGTTCGATCCTGCTGGTGGGCGCGGCGATGGGAGCGGGCGTGGCCATTCCGGCGACTTTTCTGCGACCTTACGCCGCCGAACTGGGGATTCCACGGATCGCCCTGTTCTTCACGGTCTACGCCCCGGCGGCCATCGCAACAAGGATCGCCACCCGTCGCATGTTCGAACGGTTTGGCGTTCCACCGATGGTCCTGTTCGGCCTGACGGCGCTCGCATTGAGCCAGATCCTGTTTCTGGTCGTCCGCTCCGAGTGGCAACTGGTCGTGCCCGGCGTCGTGTACGGCATGGCCCACGCGGTGCTGTTTCCGGGCATCATTGCCGGCGGGTCGAGCACGTTTCCCGACCGCTACCGCGGCCTGGGCACCACGGTGATGCTGGCGATGTTTGATCTCGGCCAGCTTGTCGGGGCGCCGATCGCCGGCGGAATCATCCACTTCAGTGCGGCATTTGGCATGCCGGGCTACTCTGCGATGTTCGTCACGGCGGGCCTGTCGATCCTCGCCATCGCGATCATCTATGCGGCGACCGCGCGCTGGCGCGATCCGCCATCGCCGCGGCGGCGACGATTGGGCTCTGGCGTTAGCGGCCGGCGATCGATCGATAGTAGTCAATCGACTGCTGCAGCCCGGCGAAGAAATCGACCACGGGCTCGTACCCGAGCAGCGTCCGGGCGAGGGTGATGTCGGCCATGCTCTCGCGGATGTCGCCGGCCCGGGGCGGGTCGTGCCGCGGCTTGATGCTGGTTCCCAGGTACTTGTTGAGGGCCTCGATCAATTCCAGGAGCGTGATCGACTTGCCATTGGCCGCATTGATCACGCGGCCGGATACCTGCGGAGCGTCGGCCGCAAGCAGGTTGGCGTGGACCACGTTGGCCACGAAGGTGAAGTCGCGAGATTGCCCGCCGTCCCCGTAGACCACGGGTTGCCGGCCGGCAAGCATAGCCGTGATAAACAGCGGAATCACCGCCGAGTAGGGACTGCCCGGATCCTGCCGGGGGCCGAAGACGTTGAAATAGCGGATCGCCACGGTCTCCAGCCCATAGGTGGCTGCGAACGCCTTGCAGTAGAATTCCGCCGCCAGCTTCGCCGCTCCGTAGGGTGAAATCGGATCGGGCAGATCGTTCTCGCGTTTCGAACTGAAGGGCTGATCGCCATAGGCACTGCTGGAGGCAGCGTACACGACGCGGCGCACTCCGGCCCGACGGGCGGCGTCCAGAAGCGTCACGGTTCCGGTCACGCAGGCAGCGTTCGTATCCAACGGATGCTCGACGCTTCGCGGCACCGAAGCCAGGGCCGCTTCGTGGAAGACACAATCGACGCCCCGGACCGCCTCCGCCACCAGCTTGCCGTCGACCAGATCGCCTTCGATGAACTCGATCTTGTCGCGGATCGGGTCGAGGTTCTTCAGAAACCCGGTGCTCAGATTGTCGAGCACCCGAACCCTGTCGCCGCGGCGAACCAGTGCTTCGGCGATGTGTGATCCAATGAAGCCAGCACCACCGGTGACCAAGAACATGCGCATGTGTCGCTAATCTCCCTCTATTGGGCCAAGCTGTCGCCGCGAGCCTCGAATTCTAGTCTATGGCGCGCCACCCCGCCAAGGTCATCGCCCAGGCTTCATCGCCCGGTAAAGCGCGGCGCATCCGTAGATTCCGCAGAACCCGAAACAGCCCGGATCAAGTCCATCGGCGACCGCTTGCGGCACATCATAATCGGGATCGTCGGGATCATCGCTGCGGCCGTCGTTATAGTCGTGGAAGAGACAGAAACCACCTGGAAGCGTTATCGCGGCCAGTTGGCGACAGACCTCCAGTACCGGTTCGTACGAGTGCGAGTGATCGACGAAGACCAGGGCGAACTGCTTGCCGGCGGCGGCAAAACGGGCAACCGCCTCGGCCGCGTCGGCGGTCCGGGCTTCGACTATCGTCGCCAGTCCCTGTGATTCGAGCGTCGCGACAGCGGCTCGCGTGCAGATCGGATCCAGATCGATCGAGTAGACCCGCCTGACGATCGGAGACTGAGCGGCGGCCCGGGCGAGGATCGAGGTGCTCAGGCCGTGAAAGGAGCCCAGTTCGAGGATGTCTGCCGGCGCGAAGAACGCGAGTTCGTAGAGCTTCAAGGCATCTTCGCGCCGCAGCCAACCCGGAATGATTCTGCCGGCGCCATCGAGCAACTGAACGAGCGCCCCGTCGGCAACCGGGCACTCAGCGATTGCGCGGTGCGTGGTATCAATCCATTTCCCTGGGAAATCGTACGTCGGCAAGTAGGGCGGTATACGGCGGCCAAATTGGCCGGGGATCAGACAGCTTTCCGGATGAGTGTTCATAGATCTGGCAATGCTACAGCGGAGCGCCGGCGGCCTGGATCTGACCGAGGTAGAAACCGGCCAGCCGGAAGATGAGCAGCACGATGATCAGGGCGATCGTCAGCCAGACGGCGTAACCTGCAATCCGCGTAATCACGATCATGGCCACGTCGGCTCGCTCGCGGTACTGCCGGGAGATGACGGCCAGCGATTCAACCAGCCGTCCCGATTCCTCGCCCACCTGGACGGCGTCGAGGAACTCCGGCGGGAACACCCTGGCTTCCTGGAACGCCTCGTGGATCGGCCGTCCGGAGGCGATCGTCCGATCGATGTCCCCCATCCGTTCCATGTAGCGAACGTTGCCGGAACCTCGCACGCTCATCCGCAGCGCCCGTCGGATCTCCATGCCGGCGTTCATCGTCAGATGCAGGAGCCAAGACATGCGGGCCATGGACAGCGTTTCCAGGGCCGGTCCCAGGCCCGGCAGCCTGAGCAAGACATGCTGGACAGGCCGGGTCCAGACGAGACCATACCGGATCCCCTGGACAATCAGAAAAACCGCCAGCGCCATGCCAACGACGATCTCCGTGTAGATCAGCAGCCCCCTGTTGCCGACCAGCCCCCACCCCAGCGGATCGATCGTGCCCGAGCCGATTGTTCCCATGATCCAGATGAGGAAACCGATCACGAGGATCGACATGACCAACTGCAACAAGGGCCAGGAGATGGCCCCGAGAAAGGACCGCCGCAAGCGGATTTGATCTTCATAGTGCCGAGCGAGACGTGCGAAGATGTCGTTGAGGTGGCCGGTTTGCTCGCCGACGTCCACCAGTTCGTGGACGAGTCGCGGGTAGAAACCGCCCGTCTCAGCCATCGCCTGGCTGAGGCTGGAACCGCGGTTGACGTGGCCACTGATCGTCTCCAACGTGGAGCGAAACGCCGGCCGCCGTGCCCGCTCGGCCTCGCGAGCGAATGTGCGGCGGATGTCGATGCCGCTTTCGAGCGATATGGCCACCCGATGGCAGAAGTCGGCCAGCTCACGAGTCTTGACGCGGGCGAGAAACATTGTCTTCTGCTGGAGATTACCGGTTCCGTGGCTGTCGGTGCAACACTCCCCGACTGTTCCGAACGGGACGCCGGGATCGTCTCAGACGCCCACGATACACGTCCAAGCTGTAGATCAGGCCCATCCTGCACCTCCTGTAGCTTACCCGGTCGATCATGGAGAGGGTAGCGGCCGACATGCCCGGCGGTTGGTGTGCTGTCCGAAGTACAGCCGAAGGCTTATAATTCGGCGGTTTCCCCGCGGCTACCTAATGGAAGATGGCCATGCACGATGAACCGGAACGCGGCAATCCGGCGGATCGCCCGCCGAGCTATGAGCCGCCGGCGACTGCTCAGGCTCGGCCGCCCCTACCTGCGGCACCTGCCAACACGGGCACGGCCGCCAACCATACGGGCACGCTTCCCTGGATGGTCCTGCTCCTGATTGTGCTGATTACGCTACTCGTGTTGCCCTACCTGGCCGAGAAGATCCAGTACTCACTCACTCGCGGCGAGCAACTGGCGAAGCGCGACGTGGCCCTGACGACCTTGGCCGGAATGCCTGAAACGAACAGTCGATTCAGCGTGGTGGCCAATGCCGTGGCTCCAAGCGTGGTGGGAATCAACACGGTCGTGGGCGGATCGCTTCGCGATGAATGGTCGGGGCTCTCTCCTCGCGCCCGCGGCGAGGGCTCCGGCGTAATCGTCGATCCGGATGGCTACATCATTACCAACTTCCACGTTGTCAATCAGGCGACCGGCGTGACCGTGCAACTTGCCGACGGACGGGAGATCAAGGATGTCAGGGTCGTTGGCAAAGACCCCTACACCGACCTGGCAGTGCTCAAGATCGAGGCCAGCGACCTCGTGGCCGCCAAGTGGGGCGATAGCAGCGAGATCCAAGTCGGCGACGAAGTCCTGGCAATCGGCAATCCCTATGGTCTGGTTCGAACCGTTACCGCCGGAATCGTCAGCGCCACGCAACGCCTTGCTCCCGGGGTGCGGCAGACTCAGGAGTTTTTGCAGACCGACGCGGCCATCAATCCGGGCAACAGCGGCGGACCATTGGTCAATCTCCGCGGCGAGGTGGTGGGAATCAACACGGCGATCTACGGCCAGGCCTACCAGGGGATCAGTTTTGCGATTCCGAGCCAGGTAGCCAGCCAGATCTATCGGCAACTCAAGGAAACCGGCCAGATCGTGCGCGGCTGGCTGGGAGTTCAGATGGTGGACGTGACCACACAAATTGCCGATCGCGTCGGCTTGGACCGGCCGCGGGGCGTGTTCGTGGTCGAAGCGGTTCCCGACTCCCCCGCCGCCGAGGCGGGCATCCGCCGCGGAGATGTGATCCTCCGCTGGAACGGCACTGAAATCACTAGTTTCCTCGACCTCAGTCGCCAAGTCGCCGGAACCGAAATCGGCAAACGGGTTCCGGTGCTCATCTTCCGCAATGGCCGTGAGATCGAAGTCGAGGTCGAGGTGGCCGAGCGGCCGCCGGAGTTCGAGTGAACCTCGTCTTTTCACAAATCCGGCGTTTTGTTAAGGTATCGCCACGTTCGACGGACAGCACGGAAGCTGGTGAAGTTCGCATCAGCCACGAGCCGAACGGAACCCCGCCCGGTCGCCAGGCAGGACCGAGCACGGGGGCCGAGACTCGCCGCTCACGCGAAACCTGATATCCGCTCGCCGCGACCCGCCGCCGCACGCCTGGGCAGACATCCATCGCGCGCCGCCGGGCGCGTCAGGCCGACAAGGAAGGAGGCCGTTCATGAGTTCCGCGCAGAAACAGGAAGTTCGCGTTCACATCCGCTGGATGATTCGTCGCGATATGCCGGAGGTCCTCGCCATCGAAGCCGGGAGCTTCGAGTTCGCCTGGTCGGAGGAAGACTTCATCCGGTGTCTGCGACAGCGGAATTGCATCGGCATGGTCGCCGAATACGACGACCGGGTTGTCGGCTTCATGATCTATGAGCTGAACAAGACGCGGATTCAGGTGCTCAACTTCGCCGTGCACCCGGCATTCCGCCGCCGCGGCGTCGGCCAACAAATGGTTTCCAAGCTGGTGGGCAAACTGTCGGCCCAGCGCCGCAGCCGAATTACGCTCGAGGTTCGCGAGACGAACCTGCCGGCCCAACTGTTCTTCCGCACCTGCGGCTTCCGGGCCGTGTCGGTGCTTCGCAACTTCTATGAAGACACGCCGGAAGACGCCTATCTGATGCACTATCGCTACCGGCCCATCGATGTGACCATCGATCCCGCAGCGCGCATCACCCGGTTGGCGGGGTGACCGCTGACGGAAGCAAGTAGTCTGAGCGTCAGAGGGTGATCGTCTGCACGTCGAGCGCAGGCAAACGCACGACGGCCACCGTGTGCTGCGAGGCGCGGCTCAGGGCACCGGGATTGAGAACCAGGGTGGTGCCCTGGCGAACCAGGTTGGCAGCGTGGGTGTGGCCGTAACAGACCAGATCCCACGCCCCGCTGGTGATCGTCTGCCGAAACCGGGTGCTGTCGTCGCCATGAAGGAAGGCTATGCGCCGCCCCTCCAACTCCAGGGAGCCAAACCGGCCATGGGACGTCTGGCCGGCACGCCGGATGGCCTCTTCAAGCGGACCTTGGTCGTCGACATTGCCGAATACGAAGTGTGTCGGCAGTGCCTGGAACAAGCCGATCACTGCCGGTGAGCCGATATCGCCGCAGTGAATCACCAGTTCGACTTCCAGGCCCTCGAACATTTTGACGGCCTTGAGCGTCGAGTCGAGTTTTCCGTGGGTGTCGCTGGCGACGCCGATCAACATCGTGATGTCCTCTAGCATGGGGTTGCGAGTCCGGCCGGCCGCCTGAGCGCGATTTCATCGCACCTCGATGAATCATACCGGCTGAAGTCGAAACTCTAACGGAGACACTCGACAGTCCGTGCGATAGACTGAATGGATCTCGGCTCAACTCAGCCAGGGGCGATTGTGGATGCTTTCGGCCGCCGCGACAAGGGGACTCGCTCTCGCTCTTCTGGCTGTCCTCGCGGCAGTTCTTGCCACGTTCATCGCCCGGTGGTTAGCGCGATCGGACTTCACACCCCGTCAGGCCATACTGGCCACGTTGAACCGCTTTGTTGCCCATCTGCTGTGGAACGCTGAAATCAGCGGAGCGTTGCCGTTACCACCGGGGCAGGGGGCGGTTATCGTCTGCAACCATCGCAGTCCGGTTGATCCCGCGTTCATCGCCCTGGCCACCGGCCGCGTCGTCCATTGGATGGTGGCCAAGGAATACTCGCTCCATCCGTCCCTGGCATGGCTGTTCCGCCTGATGGGGACCATTCCGGTGGGACGCGGCGGGATCGACATTGCCGCAGCGAGAACCGCCATCCGGCTCGCCCGAGATGGTGAACTGGTGGGTATCTTTCCCGAGGGACGCCTGAACCGAACCAGGCGGTTGCTCCTCCCCGGCCGCCCCGGAGCCGCCCTCATCGCGTTGGAGGCACGCGTCCCGGTGATCCCCTGCTACATTCACGGGTCGCCCTACCGCGGTGCCATTTGGACCCCCTTCATAATGCCAGCCCGCGTGCGCCTACGGGTGGGGCAGCCACTCGACATTTCCGAGTTTTCCGGCCGCCAGCGCGATCGGGAGTTGATTGACCTCCTCACACGGAAATTCCTTCAGGAAATCGCTCGCTTGGCTGGGCAGCCCGATTTCCGTTCCGAGATGACCCGTCAGCCGCATTTCCCAGCCGAACCCTCCGAGACTGACGGCGATCATGCTGGGCTAACCGCTTGCCAAACGCCTCCGCGCGGCTTAGGCTAGGGAGCCGACACGAATCGATTCCTTGGAGACACACCCATGCGCCGCCTCGTACTGCTTCCCGCCTTGCTCGCCGTTATTGGCCTCACCTCGCTGGCTCTAGGTGAGGAGGGCTTCTCGCCGCTTTTCGACGGCAAGACTCTCGACGGGTGGCACGGGGATACGTCACTTTGGAAAGTGCAAGACGGCGTCATCGTCGGGTCGTCGGAAGGCGCGACGCTGACCCACAATACATTCCTGTCGACGAAGAAGTCGTACAAGAATTTCGTCCTCAAGATCGAGTTCAAGCTTCGCAACCACAATTCGGGCGTTCAGGTGCGGAGCCAGCAGCGCGAGGATTTCATCGTCGCCGGGTACCAGGCCGATATTGCCGACAAACGCTATATGGGGATTCTCTACGAGGAGCGGGGCCGCGGCATTCTCGCCGATGTCGATGCTGAGGAGGTCGCGAAGCATCTCAAGCCTGATGGCTGGAATGAATACGTAATCACTTGCGACGGTCCTCGGCTTAAGTTCGAGTTGAACGGATTCACAACCGTCGATTACACGGAAACGAGCGATGTCGGTGCCAAGGAAGGGATCATCGCCCTTCAACTTCACCAGGGACCGCCGATGCAGGTCTCTTTCCGCAACATCCGCATCAAAGAGCTGCCATAGTCTGCTCGATGCGTGCCACACGCTGGCGTAGCGCATTCAGCACCGATGCCTGATCCTCGGCCTCGGCAAGCACCGTTGTTATGGGCCGACCGGCGGAGATCGCGGCGCCGAGCGGGGGTATGTCGGCCAAGTCGGCGTTTACCCCCTCCCGCATCGCATCCGCGGCCAACTGTGCAAACGCTTCGTTGACCGTGAGGTCGCGACGCGCAAACAGGATACACTTCCCCCACCTGATGTGACCGTGCCTCAGTTCTCCCGGCGACTCCGCTGCTGGCAGATCGTTCCCCAGGCATGCTGCCAGATGGAGTTCGACGGCCGAGAATGCGCCTGCGCGCTCCAGCACCTCCACCGAGGCCGGGTAGCGTGGATTCACCTCGATGGTATAGACCTTCGAGCCATTGATCACGGTATCGACGCCAAAAAGCCCGACGAGTCCGAACTCCCGCGCGAGCACGCGGCCGATCGCCTCAAATTGCTCGCGGAGACGCGGCCTGAGCGCTAGCGGACCGATCGAACCGGCGTAGTGGAATTGTCTCGCGGCCGCCCACTTGGTGCCGACCAGTTGACGGCTTGCGCCGAGCAGTACAGCCTCGCGCCGCGCGGCAATGTAGACGGCGGAGCAGGAAACGCCCGCGACTCGCTGCTGGTAATAGCGTCCGGCCGGCGGCGGCGCGGTGGTTCGTCGACCGGGGCCGTGCCAGAGGCTGATGCCTGCTCCGCCACTTCCCCGCAGGGGCTTTTCTAGCCACGAACCGTCTCCGGGGATTCCTTCTGAAGTGGGGGATGTCGGCGGCACGGCCAAGCCGCGGGCGCGGAGAGCGCGGCCCAACCGGTGTGGATTTCGAACCGCCCGCAGCACGTCGCCTCGGTTGCCCGCCAACGGGCACTCCGCGGCGATCTGGTCGATCAGATGTGGGTAGTTTTCCAACCCGCCCGTGTACATCCACGACTCCGCCCGGCTTTCGCGGGCCGCCGCCAGCAGTCCCTCCGGATAGGAGTCCACAGTTCTGGCATCGGCGCATCGGCGCAGATCGACGTCAGCAAATAGGTCGGTGCAGTGCGGCACCATGCCAGCCCGCAAAGCGGAGAACGCCGCGGCGCGGACGCTCGCTCCCAAGATCAACAGCCTGCTGGACATGGCGGATCCGGCCCTCGCCGATGTTGCAGTGAATGAATGGTTCGCACCAACAGAACAACGCCCCAGTATAGCGGTGATTGCGGGCGGCGCAAAACCCCGACAATCCGCACCACCGCGCCGGATTTCTTCAATCCGACCGCGGAGAGGGGTGTCGGTTAGCATGCGTTAGCCGGATAGTTCTTGGACATCCGGCAGAAACCGACCTAGGTTTGATGTGAAGAGGTCTCTTCTCCAAGAACTGCGGGCGGCGCCGTCTGTCTCGTCGCGACATCACACCGCACCGCAAACTGCAACAGTCAGGGCTTGTTGCCGAAGTGAGATTTCCATGAACACTCCCGCCCGCACTCCTGTCACCCGCCGTCGCGGCATCGTGGCCGTGCTTTCAGGCTTGCTGCTTGTTTTTCTGTTGGGCATGGTCGCCTTTGCGATTGACGTGGGGTACATGTTCGTAGCCGACGCGCAACTGCAGAACGCGGCCGACTCGGCGGCTTTGGCGGCGGCGGCTTTCATTGCCAGCGACACGGCCGATGCCGACCGGGAGGCGCGGCGCTTTGCCACGGCAAACCGCGTTGCGACCAGGGCGATCGACGAAAGCGAGGTCACCACCGAATTCGGCGAGTGGGATCCCGATACGCGGACTTTCGCGGCCGGCGGAGGGCCGGGCAACGCCGTCCGCGTGAGTGTTGAGCGCAATGCGATTTCGCTATTCTTCGCCCCTGTGTTGGGGATCGACCGCTTCAACACTCGCGCGTCGGCCGTGGCGATGAGCAACCCTCGCGACATTGCGTTCGTGGTCGATTTGTCGGGTTCGATGAACAACGACACGGAACCATGCTGGGCGACAAGCGAGATCAACAACACCTTCGGCCCCGAGGGCTATCCGACGATCGGCGATGAGCTGATGGAGGATCTGTACGAGGATTTCGGCTACGGCTCCTTCCCGGGCCCGATGCAGTACGTTGGCCAGCCGCTGGGAGTCGGGCAGGATCAGTACGCGTACGCCGAATTGACCAAGAACAGCGGACCGCTCACCGCCGGCAGCATTGCCGCGCAATACCGTATTCGCAACACCGATAGCGAGGCCACCCGCCGGCAGAAGGCGTACAAATGGATGATCGATCAACAGATCGCTGCGATCATGCCGGCCGCCAGGCCCGTTCCCAGCAGCGCTGATGCGGCGAGTTACTACTACTGGTCGCGCTATCTCGACTTCATTATTCGCTCGCAGTCCGTTTCGTCGTCGAGCCCCAAAGGCAAGCCGCGACCTGCGTATCCGGTCACGCTGCCGCCGAGCCAGTCGGGCGATCGCATCAGCGGGTTCGGCAATCCCTACGGCGATGCCTTCCCGGATGCTTCAAGCAGTGCCCCACTAGGGTACCGGAACTACATTGGCTACCGAACCTACGTGCAGTTCATGATGGACTTTGGCCGCGACAAGCAGCCGTCCAGCGGCCAGTACGTGCCGCTCTCGGTGTCGAGCCCGGATTGCCCCTGGCATGAAGAATCGACCGACGGCGGCTTGTTCAACTTCCCGCCCCGCGAACAGCCCACCCATGCCGCTCGCCGAGCCTTGATCGCAGCCATCCAGGTGATCAAGGAACGGAACGCCGGCATCGGCAACGTCAACGAACGAGACTGGGTATCGATCGTCACGTTCGACCGGGTGAACGGCGTCCGTGTCGAACAGCCCCTGACCTCGGACTATGACCTTGCGATGGAAGCCTGTACGACTCTCCAGGCCGTGGCTGATGACTCCAGTTCGACCGCCACGGAGTCTGGATTGCTTGCCGCGAAAAACCATCTCGTTCCGCCGAGTCAGGGCGGCGTCGGACGCCAGCATACTAACAAAGTGGTCGTGCTGCTGACCGACGGTATTCCCAATCTGCGCACCAGTAGTTCCTCCGAGATCAGCGACTTCATCGGCGACAATCCCAGCGATGATTGGTTTGGCGAGAGCAATAAGGATGCGGCCCTGATGCAGTGTACGGATATGCGGCTCCGTCGGTGGCAGACTTTCCCTGTCGGTCTCGGGCTGGGCACCAACTACGAATTCATGGACCGGTCGGCCCGTTTGGGCGGAACGGCCAATGAGGACGGTGAAGGGCCGCGGGGGTCGGGCAACCCGGCCGAGTACGAACAACGTCTGAAGGACATCTTCCAGAACATCATCAGCAATCCGAAGGCCCGCCTGGTCAACTGAGGGCCGATGCGGCCCTGGCCGGTCCAGGATCAGTTGCGCGAAATCGCGTTCGGGAGCCTCCGCCCGTCGCCGGTCACCTCGGCCGGCGCATCCGGCGGAGGTCTTTTGTTGCGCCCTGAGCGGGCCTGGCGGACAAAATTGGGGCAACGCTTGAACGTCTCGGTACAATTCTGGCGATCGCAGGGGGGGTGGCCGTGCACGAGCAGGCTGCCGGTCTGCCGCATAGGTTCCTACCTCAACCGGACTTCAATAGAATCTTGGCGGGTGCCCGCCGTCGCCGGTCGCGGAAGATCCGCGTCCGCCGCCGAGGCAATGTTCCTCTGTAACACTGGGAGACCAAAACAATGTCGATGTACATCGGGGAAGCGCTGGCGGGAGAAGGAAATGAGATCGCTCACATCGACCTTCTGATCGGCGACAAGAGCGGCCCAGTCGGCGTTGCGTTCGCCAACGCCCTGGCGCGGCAGAGCGAAGGACATACCAACCTCCTGGCGGTGCTTACGCCCAATCTGGCGGTCAAGCCGGCCACTGTGATGGTAACCAAGGTCACGATCAAGGGGATGAAGCAGGCCGTGCAGATGTTCGGTCCGGCCCAAGCGGCCGTAGCCAAGGCAGTCGCCGATTCGGTGGCCGAAGGGGTGATTCCCAAGGCCCAGGCCGAGAATCTGGTGGTTGTCTGCGGTGTCTTCATCCATCCCGGGGCCGAAGACAACAAGAAGATCTACGACTACAATCTTGAAGCCACCCGGATGGCAATTCGCAACGCCATGTCGGGCAAGCCCACGGCGGACGAGGTCTTGGCGGGCAAAGATAGCGCGGAGCATCCGTTCCGGGGCTTCTAAGCTTCACGACATTGCGAAGTGCCTGTCATCCCCGACGAGGGCCCGTTCGTGGCGACCGACACTAGACCGACGATCCTGATCCAACTCGACTCCGATTCGCAATCGAGCGTCTTCGACGGCGTTGTGGCGGTGGATGCCGGGATCAACTTCCTCTTTCGGCACTCGGGGGTGCGGCCGGAAGCCGTTCGCGACCTGGTCTATGGGGCGATTTTCACCCGAGGTGCCGAGGACCTCCGGCGGACGGCCCTGTTCATTGGCGGCTCCGACGTCGCCGCAGGCGAAGCATTGCTGGACGAAGTGCGGCGGACATTCTTTGGCCCCATGCGGGTCTCGGTGATGATGGATTCTAATGGATCCAATACGACCGCCGCTGCCGCCGTCCTGGCCGCCGGAAAGCACCTCACGCTCGATGAGACGACCGCGCTGGTCCTGGCTGCCACCGGGCCGGTGGGTCGCCGAGTGGTGGAATTGCTCGCTCGCGAAGGGGCCGCAGTGCGGGCGGCCTCACGACGACGCGACCGTGCAGCCGAGGTTTGCGAGGCAGTGGCCGCGAAGGTGCCCGGATCGCGTCTGACCTCTTGTGCCCCAGGCACCCCCGCTGAGATCGACGCCGCCCTGGAGGGTGTCCAGCTTGTCGTTGCCGCTGGTGCTGCTGGTATTCCGCTCCTTGCGGCGGAATCGCGCCGCGGTAGCCCCTCGCTCCGGGTGGCAATCGACCTCAATGCCGTCGCGCCGGCCGGAATCGAGGGCATCGCCGCGACCGACCGCGCCGTCGAGCACGACGGGCAGACTTGCTACGGCGCCATCGGCGTTGGGGGGCTGAAGATGAAGATCCACAAAGCCGCCCTGCGTCGGCTCTTCGATTCGAACGATCAGGTCTTCGACGCTCCCGAAATCCTCGCCATCGGCCGGGCGCTTTGATCGCTTGGTATTGCGGCCCCGAGCAGGGAAATTGGGTCAACTGGCGAATTTGTACAGGACAACAAACCCTTGCCAGCCGATGAATATTCGGTATCTTTGAGGTTCTGTCCGGCCCCGCGGCCGGTCAGCCAAGGCGGCGTAGCTCAGTTGGTTAGAGCAGTGGAATCATAATCCACGTGTCCGGGGTTCGAGTCCCTGCGCCGCTATTTAACGCCAGCAGTGGTTCCGGCTGACTGGCGTTTGTGTTTTCTTGCGACCCTCTCTGGCGTCCAAGATGCGGCTGGAGGGCTTACGGCTTGCCGTTGCTGGAGAGAGCCAGATGGATGTCCCGGGCCGCCTTGCGGCCGGCGCCCATGGCCTCGATCACTGTGGCCGAACCGGTCACGATATCGCCTCCGGCCCAGACGCCGGTCTTGTTCGTCCGGCCGTTCTCATCGGCGGCGATATATCCCCAGCGGCTGAGGCCCAACCCTGATGTCGATCTGGTCAACAGCGGGTTCGCTCCAGAGCCGATGGCCACGATCACCAGATCGGTGTCGATGGTGAATTCGGAATCGGCTACGGGCACTGGGCGGCGGCGACCCGAAGCATCGGGCTCGCCCAGTTCCATGCGCTGGCACCGCATCCGTTGGACCATCCGACGTTCGTCCCCTTCGAACGCCACCGGATTGGTGAGCAACCGGAAGATCACGCCTTCCTGTTCGGCGTGGTGCACCTCCTCGGCCCGCGCCGGAAGTTCTTCGCGGGAACGGCGGTAGACGATGGACACGCTCTCGGCCCCAAGGCGGCGAGCAGTTCGCGCGGCGTCCATGGCCACGTTTCCACCCCCCACCACCGAGACGTGTCTGCCGCGAACCACCGGCGTGTCGTACTCCGGAAAGAGGTAGGCCCGCATGAGATTGCTTCGCGTGAGGTACTCGGCGGCCGAGTAGACGCCTCCGAGGTCTTCGCCGGGAACGTTCATGAACACGGGCAAGCCCGCACCCACGCCGATGAATACGGCGTCGAAACCTCTGTCGTGGAGCAATTCGTCGACATCGACCGCCCGGCCGACGACCTGATTCAACTCGATCCTGACACCCAGCCGCTCGAGAAATGCGACTTCCTGTTCGACGATCCGCTTGGGGAGCCGGAATTCGGGGATGCCGTACATCAGCACTCCGCCCGGCTTGTGGAACGCCTCGAACACCGTGACCTCATGTCCCAGGAGGACGAGATCGCCGGCCACGGTGAGGCCCGCCGGTCCCGAGCCGATCACGGCGATGCACTTTCCGGTGGCCGGTTCCTTTTCGGGCAACTGAACGAGGTTGTTCTGCCGCTCGAAATCAGCGACAAACCGCTCCACGCGGCCGATGGCGACCGCCTCGAACTTCTTATTGAGGACGCACTTCGATTCGCACTGCGATTCCTGAGGGCAGACACGGCCGCAGATCGCCGGCAAGACATTGGTCCTCTTGATGTGGCGTGCCGCGGCGGCATAGTCGCCGGCTTGAACCAGTCTCAGGAAACCCGGAATGTCAACGTTGACCGGGCACCCCTCGACACATGCGGGATTCTTGCAGCCGAGGCAGCGGGAGGCTTCCTGCCGAGCCTGCTCGGGTGTGTAGCCAACGGGTACTTCGTCGAAGTTTCTGATGCGTGCCGCCGGTTCCTGCTCGGGCATCGGCGTGCGGGTTTTCTGGATAGTACTCCTCGCCGGCTTTTCGCGGGCCTGACTCATCACGTCACCTTTTCCTCATGCCCGCTGCGATTCCTCGAGCTTGCGGGCTTCATCGACGTAGCGGTTGAGCGAGCATCTCTCTTCCGCGTGATAGATTCGTTGACGGGCGAGCACGGAGTCCCAATCGACCAGGTGACCGTCGAATTCGGGGCCATCGACACAGGTGAAGAGCGTGCGGTCGCCCACTCTGACGCGGCAGCCCCCGCACATTCCGGTGCCGTCCACCATGATCGTGTTCAGGCTGACGATGGTCCGGGTGGCCTGCGGCCGCGTCGTTTCGGCGCAGGCCCGCATCATCGGCGCTGGACCGATCGCGTAGACACACCCAATGCTCGGGTCGGTTCGGAGCAGTTCCCGCAACGGTTCGGTGACCAATGCGCGTTGACCGGCGGAGCCGTCGTCGGTCACCAGGATGTGGCAGTCGCTCACGGCGGCGAGTTTCTCCCGCCAGAACACCAGTTCCGCGTTTCGCGCGCCCTGAATCGAGATGATGCGGTTGCCGCGCTCGTGCAGGCTGCGGGCGATCGGATAGATGGGGGCGGTTCCCACGCCTCCGGCCACCACGACGACCGTGCCGTACTCCGCAATTGGCGAGGGGTGGCCGAGCGGCCCGATAAGGGCGTGCAGATTGTCGCCGGCGCGCAAGCCGGCCAGCTTCCGCGACGATGTTCCCAACACCATCAACACCAGGGTGATTGTCCCGGCCTGACGGTCGTAGTCGGCCACGGTGAGCGGCACGCGTTCCCCGCGTTCGTCAGCCATGACGATGACAAAATGTCCCGCTTCGGCCTTGGCTGCCACCTGCGGAGCGTCGACGACCATCTCCTCGATGCCGTGGGCAAGCTGGTGTTTACGGAGTATCAGTGGCATCGGACCCTCTAATGTGTGAAGACCCGCCGAAGAGGCGGAGGGCGGAGCACAACGAAACTCGCGATGAGCAATGGAGAATAGACAACTATAGCAGACGGCGGTGATTGCGGCAAAAGCAGTTACGTAGAGTTCCAGCCGGTGATCGTGATCGGTTTCCGAGCATCGCCCCCCTCTCCCGCTGCGGGGAGAGGGGGGCGAGTCATTCCGAAGCGCAGCCTGCTGCGGTCCACGATCGCTCCGTCGTCGGCCGCCGCCGGGGTCTTCTGATCAGACCAGGCCCTGCTGGATCATGGCGTCGGCGACCTTGACGAAGCCGGCGATATTGGCGCCGCGAACGTAGTTCACAAAACCTTTTTCGTCGGTGCCGTACTTCACACAGTTCTGATGGATCGAAACCATGATCTGGTGGAGCCGGCTGTCGACTTCCTCGCGGGGCCAGCGCAGATGTGTGGCATTCTGAGCCATTTCCAGGCCCGAAGTGGCCACACCACCCGCATTGGCAGCCTTGCCCGGGCCGTAGAGGATCTTGCCTTCCAGGAACACATCGACGCCTTCCGGCGTGGTGGGCATGTTGGCCCCCTCGGCAACGCAGATGCAGCCGTTCTTGACCAGTTCCGCCGCGTCAGCGCCGTCGATCTCGTTCTGGGTAGCGCTGGGGAAGGCCAAGTCGCACTTCACCCCCCACGGCCGTTTGCCGGCATGGTACTTCGCGCCCTTGAACTTCTCGGCGTATTCGCTGATACGTCCGCGGCGGACATTCTTGAGATCCATGATCCAGCGAAGCTTCTCTTCGTCGATGCCGGCCTCGTCGACGACCGTTCCGCCTGAATCGGAGACGCTAATTGGCTTGGCCCCCAGTTGGAGCAGCTTTTCGATGGTGTATTGAGCGACGTTGCCTGAGCCGGAGACGGCGGCCACCTTACCCTCGGCGCTATCGCCGCGAGTGGCGAGCATTTCCTGGGCGAAGTAGACCGCTCCATAACCGGTTGCTTCGGGGCGAATGAGCGACCCGCCGTACTCGAGGCCCTTGCCGGTCAACACGCCGGTGAACCGGTTCGCGAGTTTCTTGTACTGGCCGAAGAGGAAGCCGATCTCGCGGCCGCCGACGCCGATATCGCCGGCCGGGACGTCGGTGTCGGCTCCGATGTGGCGGAACAGTTCGGTCATGAACGCCTGGCAGAACCGCATCACTTCGTTGTCGCTCTTGCCCTTCGGATCGAAGTCCGAGCCGCCTTTGCCGCCGCCCATTGGGAGCGTGGTGAGGCTATTCTTGAACACCTGCTCGAAGGCCAGGAACTTCAGCACGCCGAGGGTTACCGTGGGATGAAATCGCAATCCGCCCTTGTACGGGCCGATCGCACTATTCATCTGCACTCTGAATCCGCGATTCACCTGGACCTCGCCGTGGTCGTCCATCCAGGCGACGCGGAACAGCACCACGCGTTCAGGCTCGACCATCCGCTCGAGGATCCGCGCTTTGCGATAGGCCGGCGTGGCAAGGACCACCGGCATGACCGATTCGGCAACTTCCCGGACCGCCTGGTGAAACTCCAGTTCGCCATAGTTCTTGGCGATCACCTTCCCCATGAATTCTTCCACGGCCGCCGAGGCCGCGCTGCTGGTAGTCGACATCGAGTGTTTCTCCTGACATGCGCGCTTGATCACAGTCAACAAAGGGCCCTGAGGACATCCCAGGAACAGCCATAAATCGGCAAATCGTTCCGGACCTGACTGGGGAATACGATTCCACCAGGAACGGCGTGTCGATTCGCTCTGCGTTACTTTCCGCCCCCGCCGGGACTCGATTGTCGGGCTCGATCACGGTCGTCCCGTTTCCCGGCAGAAACGATGTGTGTAATCGAGATAGTGCTTGAGGAGCCAAAACTTCTCCAGGAATTCGGGCCAGCCGCACGGGGGTTGAAAACCCTGCTCCGGCTGCGGCAGTACCATTCCCGAGGGGCTAAGGCCCTGTTGAAGTTGCTCCCAAAGGTCAGTCCAAACCTCCAGGGCGTTGTCGTTCACGGATCCGACGACGTAGCGGAAGTTCTTCAATGTCACCTCGGCGGACTGCGATTCTTCCGACGCAAAGCGGTTGGGCCTTACGCTGCTCGGCAGTTCCGACGGGTCCGACATGCGACCACTTCCTTCCAATCCCGGACGGCCAGGAGGGACCAAAGCACACCGTGGAGCGGACGGTTTGCAATCGGAGTGCCAAGCGGGAGTCAGGGAAAAAGATGGCTATAACTCGTTTGTTATCTGGAAGTTAAGGCAACTACTTGGGTTTTAGCCCGAAGGGCTCCTGTGTTGTGCGGAAACCAACACTGCTGGAGACAATTGGTACATCAGGATCACAAGGCCAATCTGGAAAATCACTTGCGAACGTGTTCAATACTTGAACAGAAGTGGTCTTCCAGCAGCAGTTCAGGGTGCCTTGTCCGCACCGAGATCATATTTGCGGATGCGGTGGCGAAGCGTGTTGCGGCTGATCCCGAGTTGCCGGGCTGCATGGACCTGGTTGTTGCCGCATTCGGCCAGCGCCCGCGCGACGAGCACCTCTTCGACCAGGTCAATCAGGTTGCCTCGCGCTTGGGATCCCGATATTCGCAGGATCTCCGGCACCAACTCCTCGATCCGTTCTCGGAGCAAACGCACCGGATCGGCGGGAATCCCCGCGCCACCCTGGCCGGTGTTCTCGTTCTCCAGCCGAACGTGTTCGGGGAGGAGGACGTCGCCTTTGCACATCAGCACGGCGCGCCGGAGGCTGTTTTCCAACTCGCGAACGTTGCCGGGCCAGTCGTACGCCCGCATCTTCCGGATCGCCTGATCGGACACGTAGCGGAGCGGCTTGCCATATTCTTTGGCGAGACGCCCAACGAAGTAGTCCACCAGCGGTGGGATATCGTCGATCCGCACGCGGAGAGGCGGCAGGCGGATCGCGATGATCTTGAGCCGGTAGTAGAGATCTTCGCGGAAGCGGCCGGCTTCGACCTCCGCCTCGAGATCCTTGTTCGTGGCGGCAATGATCCGCACGTCAACGCGAATCGGTTCGCTGCCGCCAAGCCGCTCGAACGTCCCTTCCTGGAGCACCCGCAGCAGCTTGGCCTGGGTGCCGAGCGACATATCGCCAATCTCGTCGAAGAACAGCGTGCCGGTATTGCAGCGCTCGAACCGTCCCGCGCAGGTTCGGTCGGCACCGGTGAACGCGCCGCGCTCGTAGCCGAACAGTTCGCTCTCAAAGAGGCTATCGGGTATGGCAGCGCAGTTGACGGCGAGAAATGGCTTGTCGCTTCGCAGGCTATGCTGATAGATCGCGCGGGCCACGAGTTCCTTGCCGGTCCCGCTTTCACCCGTGATGAGCACGGTCACGTCTTTCTCGGCCACCTGGCCGATGAGTTTGAAGACTTCCTGCATCTCGCGGTGCGCGCCCACCAAGCGGACTCCGGCGGCGCTGTCGGGGGTGATCCGGGCGAGCGTGTCGGGAATTGCTACCACCTGCTTCATCAGCCGGCTGGCTTCCAGCGCGCCGGCCACCACGCGCTTAAGCTCTTCCGTGTCGAACGGCTTCAGCATGTACTCATAGGCGCCTCGCTTCATGGCCTCGATGGCTGTCTCGGTGGTACCGCAGGCGGTCATCAGTATGGCGGGCGTCGTCAGGCGGCGGGACTTGATTTCCGCCAGCGCCGCTAGTCCATCCAAAGCCGGCGGCCGATGTTCCAGCAAGACGAGGTCGAAGTCTTCGGCACTCAAACGGGCCAGCGACGACGGACTGTCGCCGCACGATGCGACCTCCCAGCCCTGTTTGACGAACAATCGGGCGAGGAACTGGACAAGTCCTTCGTCGCCATCGACTATCAGGATCGTGGACATCGAGAAATCGTGCGGAGGGCGCGGTCGGCGAATCCCACCATTATTGGATATTTCGCTGAGAAATGCACCGAGGGCGAAGCACTTTCCCCGCGGCTTCGCACCGCGCGGCACCCCTGGCGGCCGGCCGCAGAATCCGCTCTACTTGTTGCCTGCGAAAGCAAGCATTATGATGGCCGCGCTGGCAGGCTGGGCAACCTTAAAGCGGAAGGCTTACGTCATGAACCGGACCTGGCTCACGGCGATTTCGGGCGTCGTCGTGGCTGCAGCGATTGGAGCATGGGCACTTCTTTCGGCTGCAGCCCTTGGACAGGCACCTCAGGACGCTCATGTGGGGGAGTGGCCGGCAGGTTCACCCGGAGCATTATTGCAGCAGCCGGGAGTGCCACGGCAAGTGGCTGGCCGGCTTCCTTCGGGCAAGGAGTTTCGCGGGCGATTGCCGCCGCATTTTGGCCAGGTTGTGAACGAGGAACAGCGGCAGCGGATCTATGCCATTCAACGCGATTACGCGGCGCGGATCGATGTGCTCAAGACGCAGCTCGAAGCGATCGAGGCCGAACGGGACGCCCGAGTCTACAGCGTGCTTACCCCGCCGCAACGTCAAAGGGTGGAGATGTTGAAGCGGCAGTCGCAAACGAAGAACTCAGCTCCGGCAGACGCGCAGCGTTGGCCGGTTGCACCCATGAGCGGTGTTTCGCCCGTGGGCCGATAAGAATTGGGGAACAGGACCGTGTCGCAAGACCGACCAATTGAACCTTTCGCTGCCGCTGCCGAGGAGTTCAACCGCCAATCGGGCCGAGCCGACGGAACGGCGGTCGCCCAGAGCCTCGTCGCTGGGCTCAATGTGCTGCGTGACGCTTTCTACGCTCGGGTGCATGACGACGTGGAAAAACTTGTCGGAATGGACTCGATGTTGATGCCGGTCTCCGAGGAAAAAACGGAACGTGTTACGAAGCGCGAGATCGCCCTGTTCGAAATCGCTGAATCGGCCGCTTGCGTGCGGAAGTACTCGTTTCTTTCCTCTCCGCGCGACTGGTACATGCCGTGGCTGACCGAACTGTGGATCGGCGAGTTGCAGAAGGAATCGCGATCGATGGCGCGGTTGGCTGCCTATTCAGGCAAGCGGTCGACAGACCGTCGTCTGTGGTTCGCCGATCTGGTCAGCCGGGCCCTGCCGGAAGCAACCCGTGCCCCTCTGGTCTTGTTCCGCCTGATGCCCTTAGCTGTTCGGGTGGTGACCGCCACGGCCTTCGCCGAAGCGGAGCAAGCGGTCCGCTTTCGTGACCAACAAGCCGAAGAACTGCCGGCCATTGCCGACTGCACCCTCTGTCATGGCGATGTCCTTGCCAATGGACAGCAGTGCCGCGAGTGCGGCAATCCTCTCTGGATGTTCAAGTGGCTAACCGCCACTGATTGACGGATCGTGCGCTCCGAGAGCCGCCTTTCGCCACTCCCTGTCGGTCAATTCAGCGAATAGGCAATCTACCAATAGCGGATCTCCGGATTTCGTTGGGTCATTTGGTGACTTGCGAAACCCAGCCCGTCACGGCTCAGTCGGCTTACCACTTTCAGGGGATCTCGTCCCGCCGCTGATGGCGATATAATCACCTCACGGGGCTGGGGCCAAGCTCATCGGTCTTAGAGGAGTGTTGCCATGAGCCGTGCGGTGCATCTTCTGGTCGCGTTTGGTTTGGCTGGGGTATCGTGGTGGGCGTCGAGCGAGTCTCGCGCCGACGATGAGCAGGCGCGGCAACGCAGACTCAGCATTATCGGGTCGATGCTAGGTGCCCAGCCCCAGCCGCAACCCCAACCGTCTCCTCAAGGCGGCCGGAACATCCAGAGCTTTGGTCCCGGCACTCAGGCTGGCGCCGGCTGGAATCAGACGGGCAACCAGGGGCTGACGACCGCCCGCGAGCCGATCATGGCTCCACGGACCCAAGCGGGCAGTGCGTGGAACACGCCCGCGGGTGGATTGTTCGGCGGGTCCGGATTGCTCCAGCCGGGAGCGAACCCGGGGGGTAATGCACCGCAAGCGCAGCCGAAATACTACATGCAGCCTGGCGCGGGCTGGAACCAACCCGGTGCGGCGAGCGGCCCCTGGGGGGGCCCTAACCAGCAGCCGGCCAATGCCTGGGCACAGCCCGGAGCGGGGTGGAACCAGACCAACACAAACACCGATCCATGGAATTACGGTGCGGCCGACACCGGCTATGGTTATCCATCGAGCAGCGGCGGCTACACCTACCCGCCGGGCTCGTACAGCACCAGCTACGGAAACACCTACGGCGGCGGCATTTCGCCGCCCTCGCCCCCTTCCAATCCGCCCCCTCCTCCGCAACGGGCGGTTGCCCCGGTGGTGGTTGAGCCGCTGGCCAACGCGATCAGTCTCCGCGGGCGGCCGATTACTGCCGCGGAACTCGGCAATGCCAAGTCGGTGTTCAGCAGCCGCTTTCAAGAGATGGCCAAAGGCATTTCGCAGCAACTCGATGGCGCTCTGATTAACCAGCAACAGCTTCTTGCCGAGCTGAGCCAGAGCGCCGTCAGCGCCGACGACCAGATCCGGATTCTGGAAGCGATCCAGCGCGGCGATGCGGCCCAGGCGCAGACCCTTTGGGCAACCTATGCCAAGGACATCGGACGGGCGGCTCAGATCTCCGGCCAGGTGGCCGCCAGCAAGGCGATCGGCGAGGTGCAGGTGAAAGCGGCAGCGGGCACGCTGGCGCGCCAGGATGTTGATACGATGCGGGATATTCTCACTGCGCGTGAATTGCCTGCGGAGCGTCGACAGGCGGTGGAGGGCATGCTTCAGGAGATGACCGAACACGTCGCCATCCAGGAGGCGCTGGCTCGTGCGGTGCCCGGCCAAGCCGCCGATATTGTCAATCTGCCGGCCGGAACGGTCACTGTGATCTGGAATCCCAAGCTTCCCGCCCGCTCCGCGGTGCTGGTCAACAATAGCTGTGTCATGGTCGGTACCGGTGGACAGGGAACGCTTCGCATGACGACCGATAGCGTGGCTCGGGCGGTGGGACTGCCCGTGTCGTCGGGCACGCCGGTCGATGCTTATGACCACACCGGTTATGCCGACGGCATCCTGATCATCAACGCGGCGAGCAACGGGATCGCCTGGCAATACGCACTCGTCGAAGCACGCCGCGAAGCGCGGATTGAACCGGGGACGATGCACTATCTCCAGCCGTCCACGGCCACCATTGTCTACGATCGCGGCGCCGGCCAGGGAGATCAGCGTTACACGCTCAGCGCAGGGACGTACCAGTTCCAGCGGAGCGGAGAGACCTGGAATCTCTACCGTCAGAATTATCAGGCCGTTATCGACAACAGCGGCAATCCGCAACCGTTCCACTATGTGATCCAGAACCAGCGGGCCAGTGTCGAGCCGTACGGCACCAAGACGGTTAGCGCGGATTACCCGATCGTGATCAAGTTCGATCGGGGTGGCGGTGCGGCGAAGCAATGCTGCGTCAGCGGCAAGATGACCGTCGCCGTCAATTCGGCCGACAATCGCTGGGATGTGTTTCGGGCCGGCGCCGCGGCGTCGACTCCCACCGGATTTGTTCCCGCGTTCTGATCCGATTGGCCGGCGCGATTTCAAACTCTAATCAGGTGAGATTGCCATGAACGTGTTCGGGCGACCGATGCGTGACACATTGCTCCCGATAGTCTGGACCGTCCTCGCTGCCGGCTCTCTGGGAATTGTCCCGGCACCGTGGTGCATGGCAGCCGAGGAGACTCTCGCTCCCGCCGAACGGGCCGAATTGGTGCTCGACTTGCAGGGGTACTCAGGGCTCGTCACCGGGCTGGCCCTCAGTCCCGATGGTTCGCTGCTGGCCGCCGCTGGCGGAAAAGAGGTCCGCGTGTGGCGCGTCGGCACCGGCGAGCTTGTCGCCACGCTTCGCGGCCAGCGAGAACGGGATTCGTACGGCAACTGCTACACCGTGGCCTTCTCGCCCGACGGGCGGCATCTGGCCGTGGGCATCGACGACTATACCAACGACGGTTCGATCCGCGTTTACGCCACGGACCAGTTCCAGGAGATCGAGGAAGTGCTCGCCGGGCATAGCGCGCCGGCCAAGCGGCTGGCCTTCAGCCGCGACGGCCGCTATCTCGCTTCGGCCGGTGAGAACGGCAAGATCCTCCTCTGGGACTGGCCGTCGCGCCGCATTGCCGCAACGGTTCCGCCGCGCGATCCAAATCAGCCAATCTACTTCTTTTTCGAGTTTCCGACCGAAGAGTCGCTGCTCATGGCCAACGACGTGAGCGGATTGGCGGTCATTTCGGCCCTCGAAGGGCAGCGGCTTCCGCCGGGCAGCCCCATCCCCGACGCACTGCGAAACTGGATTTCGCTTGGTCCGCGAATGGAGTTCCCTTTCCAGGGCAAGCCTGCGGCGTTCAGCCTGCGGCTGGAACGCGGCGCGTGGCTCGCCGGAGGCAGCGGCCAGGAAGGGGGGCAGCCGCGATACTGGGTCGCGTTCTGGAATTCGCTTCAGCCGCGTCCCTCGCAGGTCTACCGCGGTCATCAGTACGTGATTACGGCCGTGGCGCTTGACCCCTCATGCCAATTGGCCGCCTCGGCGGACGTGCTCGGCAACGTCCACCTCTGGGATACGGCCACCGGGCAGGCACGGCAGGTCTTCCGCAGTGTCGGGCAGCCGATGTACCGTGCCGCACTCGACGTGGCCGGAAAGCGGGTCGGCTTCAGTTCCCGCCCTCATCCCGCGGGACAGTGGAACCGGAACAACTTCGGCACCGTCGAACAGGTCTTCGATCTCGGCGGCCGGCGCGTTTCGCCCGACATGAGCGGCGATTTTCCGCGGGAGTCGCCGATCGTGAGCGACTTGCAGCTCAAGCCGGGCGCAGCGGGCGATCTCTTCCTGCTCGATTGCCTGCGCGGCGGCGTGAAGATCGAGAGCTATAAGATCCGCGCCGGGGCGTCGCCCATGTGTTTCGGCTTCGTGCGGCGGCCGCAACTGGGCCCGGCGGCAATGGTGGTGGTCGGTGACGACAACGGAGTGCTGTTTGCCTATGATCCCACCAACAACGAGGAGCGGCGGGACTTCGTCGGCCACACGTCGTTTGTGACCTCGCTCAGCGAGTCGGTCGACGGCCGTTTCCTGACGACGAGTTCCACCGACCGCACGATTCGCATCTGGAGTCTGACGGACTACCGGCCGACCGGCGACGTCGATTTCCGCTACCTCTCCGATACGGTGATCGAAGTGAAACCGGGCACTTCGTCGGCCGCCGCCGGAATCCAGCTCGGTGACCGCTTCGTCTCGATGGACGGCAAGAATCTCACCGAGCTGGGCAACGAGCGGATCAACGGCACGTACAAGTACCTGCCGGGGCAGCAGGTGCCGGTCGTCATGGAACGGAACGGGCAACCGTACCAGACGCAACTCACCCTGAAGGAAGGCTCGGACCTGGTCGAGCCGCTGTTGAGCCTGCTTGTTGCGGGCGAGCGCGATTGGGTGATCTGGACGCCGCAGGGCTACTACGATGCTTCACCCGGGGCCGACCGCCTCATCGGCTGGCACGTGAACCAGGGCCCCAAGCGAAGCGCGAAGTTCTACCCGGCGCATCAGTTCCGCAAGCAACTCTACCGGCCCGACATCATCGATCTGGTGCTCGAGACGGGAAGCGTCGAAGAAGCGGTCCGCCGCGCCCAGGGGGATTCAGAGACTCCGGCGACGCTGGTTGACTTCCGCCAGACGGAGACGCTGCGGCAGATGGAGCCGCCCCGGGTGCGGATCATCGCCCCCGTGGAAGGCGCGCGAACTACCGCGACCGAAATCAACGTCCTGGCCGAGATCCAGACACAGAACGACCTGCCGGTCAGAGAGGTGACGCTGCTGGTGAACGGCCGCCCGTTGGGCGAAAAAGGCCTGGCCGTCGAGGCGGCGACTGACAAGCCGCGGACCAGCTTCAGCCGCAGCGTGCCGCTTGTGCCGGGGGCCAACCAGATCTCGGTGATTGCCGCGAATCCGGCATCGACCAGCCAGACGGTCACCGTCAACGTGATCTGCGATGCGGTCCAGACCGAGATACAGAAACCCAAGCTCTACCTTCTCGCCGTTGGTGTCTCGAAGTACTCGAAAGAGCAGTTCAATCTGCGTTTTGCCGACCGCGACGCCGAGGCTTTCACCGCCGCCTGGCAGGCGCAGGAGGGGCTGGTCTACGACGAGGTCGCCACAAAGCTGGTAGTCAACGAGGAGGCTTCGTCGCGAAACATCCTCTCGGCAATGGACTGGCTGGTGAAGAGCGTCACGCAGCGGGATGTGGCAGTGATGTTCGTCTCCGCGCATGGAATTCGCGACCCGCGACAGAACTACTATCTGGCCACGCACGAGGTGGATCCCGACAGTCTCCGCAGCACGGCGGTCCGCTTCAGCGAAATCAAGGAGGTGCTTCGTGATCTGCCGTGCAAGGTGATGCTGTTTGTCGACACCTGCCACAGCGGCGGAGTAACCGGAGCGAAGAGCCTTGCCTGGGAAGACCCGCTCCACGACCTCGTTTCGGAGGAGTGCGGTGCGGTGGTGTTCTCTTCTTCGCTGCCGCGCGAGGTGAGCCTTGAGGACCCAAGCTGGGGCCATGGCGCATTTACCAAGGCGCTTCTGGACGCCTTTGGCAGTCCGGAATCGGACACCAACGGCGACGGCTACCTCTCGATTTCCGAACTGGAGGCCCAGGTGTACGACCGGGTGAAGCAGTTGACGAAGGGCAATCAGCATCCCGTCGTCGAGCGACCACCGACGATCCGCAACTTCAGTTTCTACTACGTGGGGCGGAAGTGACCCGCAGGCCGTTTGTTCCCACGATGTGGTGTGCAACCGCCTTGGCAGCCATTGCGCTGGCTGCCAGTACGGCCTCGGCGCAGCCTGCTGACGAACCGGGCCGGCAACAGCTTCTCCTGAGCCGCCAGACCCGAATGGCGGAGGCCCAGCAGCATTTTCAGGAAGGCGAGTTCGGCGAGGCGATCGCTGCCGCTGAAGAGGTGCTCGCCGTCGAGCGGCAGGTGTTCGGCGAGACCCATCCGGCCGTCGTCGACACGCTGTGGTGGATTTCGCAGGTGCATCAGTCGGCGGGCAGTTTTGCCGCCGCGAACCAACGGCGCCAGGAGACCCTGGCAATCCTCGAGAAAGCGCTGGCAGCGCAACCCGATTCGCTCGCCGTCTTGAACCGGCTGGGCCTGCTCTTGTTCCAGCAGGGCGATTACTTGCGGGCCGAGCCGATTCTGCAGCGCGCCGAGGAGGTCGCGGCGAAGCAGTTGGGACCGCAGCATGCGGAGCGCCTGGCATGCCTCAGCAACCTGGCCAGCCTGT
This sequence comes from Thermoguttaceae bacterium, assembly GCA_040766885.1. Taxonomy (GTDB): domain Bacteria; phylum Planctomycetota; class Planctomycetia; order Pirellulales; family Thermoguttaceae; genus JAXGPP01. The sequence goes on from JAXGPP010000004.1 coordinate 29,626, forward strand.
ATCAGACGCGCGGCGAGTATGCCCGCGCGGAGCCACTGCTTCGGGAACTGGTCGAGGGTGTGAAGGAGGTTTCCGGAGAGCAGGACCCCGCCTATGCCGGGGCGCTCAACAATCTCGCCGGTCTCTATCAGGCAATCGGCGATGACGCTCGTGCCGAACCCGTGTGGCGCGAAGCACTGGAGATTCGCCGCGCCTCGGTCGGACCGGAGCACCCCGATTTTGCCACGAGCCTCAACAACCTGGCCGGACTGTACTACGAACGCGGCGACCACGAGCGGGCGCGGCCGCTGTTTGAAGAGGCCCTGGCGATTCGAGAAAAGGCGCTCACCAAGCGGCACCCCGACTACGCGGTGAGTCTGAACAACCTCGCTGCGGTCTGTGAAGCCCAGGATCAGGCGGATCGCGCCGAAACACTGTACCAACAGGCTCTCGCTCTCCGCGGCGAAGTGCTTGGCGAGCAGCACCCGGATTATGCGGCGAGCCTCAACAACCTGGCGGCGTTCTACCGAACGCGACGAGACTTTTCCCGCGCCGAGCTGCTCTATCGACAGGCGATGGAAATTCGCCAGGCAACTTTGGGCACCAGCCATCCTGATTATGCCGCGTCGCTCAATAACCTGGCGGTGCTCTATCGCTCGATGGGTGATTTCGAGCGCGCTGCGCCGCTGTACCATGAAGCGCTTGAGTTGCAGCAGAAGCTCCTCCGCGAGACGTTCCTGGTCTTGTCGGAGCGTCAGCAGATCGAGATGACCCGGACGCTCCGGCGGACGCTGGACGGTTACCTATCGGTCACGGGGCCGCCCATCAAAGCGGATCAGCCGGCCTATGAACACGTGCTTGCCTGGAAGGGAAGCGTGTTTGCCTGGCAACGCCAGGCTCGACAGACGCCTGAACCACCGGAGCGAGCCGCACTCTGGGCGGAACTGCAGAGCACCACAAGCCGCCTGGCCGCCCGGGCATTTGCGTTGCCGGCCCCGGAATCGCAGGCCGCGTGGCGTGAGGAGATCGCTGCCCTCTCCGCCCGGAAAGAACAGATCGAGGCCCATCTGGCCCGGCAGGCTGGTCGGACACCGCCCATGGCGGGAGTCACCGGCGAAACGTTGCAGAGAGTCCTTCCCCGGGGCGCGGTGCTCATCGATTTCCTCGAGTATCTGCACAGCCCGCCGACCGTTGGCGACGGCGAGGGGCCTCCGTCCGAGCGACTCGCGGCGTTTATTGTCCGAGCGTCACAGCCCGTCGAGCGCGTGGAACTGGGCGAAATGGCGCCGATACGCGAGGCGATCGATACCTGGCGACGGACATACGGCGGTCCGGGGAGCGGCGCCGCGGCGGCACGCGAACTCCGCACGCGATTGTGGAAACCAATCGAAACGCGCCTCGCCGGCGCTGAGGTCGTGCTCCTCTCGCCCGATGGCGATCTGGCGCGGCTGGCCTGGGCGGCGCTTCCCGGCACGAAGCCGGGCACGTGGCTGCTGGAAGAATTCGCCCTGGCCGTGGTGCCGGCCGCCCAGGTATTGCCGGAGATGCTCGCTGCCGCTGCGGATCGCACTGCCGCCGAGAGTCCGTCGCTCGTCCTCGTAGGCGATGTCGATTACGACACGGCCGCCGTGTCCAAGGGATCCAATGCGGCTGCCGAACGCGGCTTGGAGGCCCTTTGGCATTTCACGGCGCTGGACAACGCCCGCGGCGAGATGCTCGCCGTCCGCGACTCGTTTGAATCGGCTTTTCCCGACGGCCGCGTGGAGATGCTCCGCGGCCGCCAGGCTACCGAAGAGGGCCTCCGCACGCGGGCAGCGGCCGGCCGCTTTCTGCACATTGTCACGCACGGTTTTTTCGCCCCGCCCGAATGGAGTTCGGCGATGGCCCCGGCCGACGACGGTTCGCGCCAGTCAACGCCGAAACTGACGTCGAAGCGGACGCTCGGCTTGGAGCGACTGCACCCCGGTTTGCTCTCCGGACTGGCGTTGGCAGGGGCCAATCAACCCGGCGGATCCGAGACGGACGACGGAATTCTCACCGCCGAAGAGGTCGGCTCGCTCGATCTTCGTCATACCGATCTGGCGGTGCTCTCGGCCTGCGAGACCGGCCTGGGGGCCGTGGCCGGTGGCGAGGGAGTGCTTGGCCTGCAACGGGCACTTCAGATAGCCGGTTCGCGGACTGTCGTAGCCAGCCTCTGGAAAGTGAGTGACGAGCAGACGCGGCAGTTGATGGAACGTTTCTACGAAAATCTGTGGGGCCAACAGATGGGAAAGCTTGAAGCCCTGCGTCAAGCCCAGCTTTCTTTGCTCCGCCAGGAGCAGTCGCGGGGAATGAAGATCGTCGCCAAACCGGCCGCTGACAAACCACCCGAGCAGCTTGCGCCCTACTATTGGGCCGCATTTGTCCTCAGCGGCGACTGGCGGTGACTTCCCATTGCAGCACGGCGGCCGACCATGTGTCGTCGCCGCATTTCTGCCCCCGCGGGCGCCGGCCGCTTCGAGTCTCGGGAAATACATGGTCCATCAAGAGTTGCTCCAGTTCAGTGCCGCGCTGGCCGCGGACTTGTTCAATCGCCGGCTGGGCCAGAAACGAGAAGTCGTTCGGCTCGCGCGTGGCCAGCGCAATCGCCCAATGTGTCCCATAGGGCGCAGTCGCCCGGTAGGGACTCGTTGTTCGTGATGCACGAGGATCGAGCCGCTGCTCGTCCAGCAGTCCCAAGCCGTCCTGGTGCGGCAACACGGCTTGAATTTCCATGTTGGGATCGATCGCCAACACGGTCACATACCAGGGCTTCGTGCTGGCATCGGTGTTCACCGCTCGGAGTGCAAACAGGTCGCCATCGCGGAGGGCAATCGCCGCCTCGTTATCTCTCATCCACGGCCGCCAAGCAGCGATCTCCAGGCGTTCGTCGAGATCGACGGCGATAAGTTCGAGCGATGCTGCCGGCACACTCCGCTCGGCCGCCTGACGCGCCGCCACACGGATCAGATTGCGCGCCCGGGTAATCCGCCGCAGGCAGTCCGCGATTTGCCGCGAGGCGTCTTGTGACGCCAGATCGATTGGCCCCCACCCGCCGCGGAGGGAGGCGGGAACAGGTCCGGTACGGCTGCTTCGCTCGGCCTCGGGTACCGAAGCCACGCCTGTCGCGGGAAAGACCGCCGCATAGCGGCCATCGATCCGAAGCAGAAGATCGTCGCCGTCGCGGATCGCCGCCGAAGCCAGCGCCTCGCCCACCGCTTCGGGTAATCCGCTCTCAGACAGGGCCACCGGCTCGCCATCCACCCCGCCGTCCTGCACGCGTACGATCCGCAAGCCTAAACCGGGCTCTCCGTGATGGTGATAACGCTTGACTGCATATCCGCTTTTGAAGGCGCGCGGCAAACGGGCGTCGAGTTGTCGCCGCTGCAGGGAATCGGCCCATTGGAAAACGCGAACGGTGGCATGCGTGGGCTCGGCTTTTGTTACCTCCAGCCATGCCAACGGTTGGGCTGCACCTTGATCCGCCGGTGCGCCGATCGCCTCGGGTCGCTCGTACAGTCCGTATATGGAACCGACCGTGACCCCCTGCAGCTCGCCCGCCGACAGGCTCGCCGTGCCCCGATCTTCGGGTACCGGCTTAACTGTCCACCACGGCTGTCGGTTTGGTTTTTCGCCGACTCCCAGCACGGCCTCCGCGAGTGCGGCGGGCGCGCCCTCTAACTGCGGAGTCGGCGCCGGCACGATCGCCTCGCGCTGATAGCAGTTGATCACCGACTCGCGGAGGGCGCGGTACGAAACGTCTGAAGCCCCCGGGTGCTCGCTCAGCGTCTGCACGAGGAACCGGGTGAGCAGCCCGTAGCTCTGTCCGCCGTGCTCGTACTCCGGTTCGACTTCTGACGCCCGACACGCGGTGAGCAGCACCGCGGCCGGCGGCAACACCTTGGGTCTTACCATTCTTGATCCGGTGAGGATGGGCGACGGCACAAGCTGCCGATCCAGTTTGCGGATCTTCGTCGTCCCGCGGGCGCCGCTGCCGGAGTGGCAACAGTCAAGTACACCCCAGAACCGGGCCCGCCCGTCACCGCACAACGACTCGACAAACCGGTGAAGTTCGTCGTCGCGAAGATCGCGATCGCCCCCCTCGCTCTCGGCGTCGTAAGGCACAAGCGTCTCGTCCAGGCCGTCTTCCTCGTCGCAATCCGCGTCGCCTTCGGGTTGATCGAGAACCTGGCTGCCGTGCCCGCTGAAGTAGAAGACGACGTGGGCGATGCCCGCGTCGTCGGGCAAATCGCCGACACGCCTGGCCAACGCCCGCCATTGGCCGCGAATGGAGTCGCCCGTGGCCTCATTGTCAACGAGCGTCACGATGTCCTGCTCGCGGAATCCAAATCGATCGATGAGCAACGATCGTACGATGGAGATGTCGTTTCGCGCGCCGGCCAATTGCCGCGAGCTGTCCAGCTTCGGGTAGTGCTGCACACCCACGAGGAGAGCCATCCGTGGGGCTAGGACAGCCTCTTGGGCGAGCGTCGCCACGCACAGCCAGCACATCGCCGCGACAACCGCGATCGCTGCCCGAGCGTGTTGCGAACGAGTCCCGCTGAGGAGTCTAATCGATATATTCGCTACTGAATGCACGGCCGCTCTTTCCCTTAGCATTTTGCGACAAAGTTCAATAGCAATACTGTTGGGGGGTGTTGATTACCTAAGTTCTGGAGGTATTATACAGCCGTTCGCGGCACGCCGCGCCCCGGTCAACTCATCCCTTGTCCGCTTTCTCGAAGCAGAGTCTGTTGGGAACATGCCCAAACGCCGATCGGCGCCGACTGCTCGTCGGTCTGGCAGCGATTGAGTGCACAATCGATGAGTCTTTCTCGGCCGTGCGGTCATTCGTGCCGGTGATAATCTGTCGGCCGAGATCAATGAACGGCCATAGACAGCGTGGGTCACCACTCGGCAGTGCGCTGCTCGACTGGCGACCGCGTGTGGTTCCACCATCTCGGTGACACTCCCAGTTCTTTGGAAAGGAGCGACGCAATGAAACACGCTCGCCCGTATTACTTGATGGCCTGGCTGCTGGCGCTCGGGCTTGTTGTTCCGACCATCAGCAAGGCCGCCGAGGCGCCCCAAGAAGATGGCGCGCCATCGGCACAAGGGCCTTCTCAGTCCGACGAATCGCCGTCGGCTCAGAAAGCCAAGGAGAAACTCGGCCAGGGTTCACGCAACCCGAACCTTGGCAACCTGCCGGACGGCTCAGCGATGCTGGTACCCGGCGGTGAAACGCCCACGGTTCCGGGCGGCGGCTCTCTTGTTCCGCCGACGGTGACGCCTCCGGGAGGCGGCGGATCACTGATCCCGCCCGCCGTGATGCCGCCAGGAGGCGGTGGTGGATACCAACCACCGTACCAGCCTCCCTATCAGCCACCGTATCAGCCGCCTTACCAGCCGCCGTACGTGCCGCCCTATCAGCCACCGACGCAACAGTCGCAATGGCAGTGGCAGTACCCGACCCAGTCCCAGTCGCAGTATCCGTACCCGTACCCATACCCGCCGACCCCGAGCAAGAAGAAGGGGAAGTCGTGGGGCGGTTACGGGAGCGCACTCGGGTATGGCTCGCGCGACGGCTACAGCGCGTATCCCTCGTACCCGCAGACTTACCCGTCCGGCGGCTACCCGAGCATGCCCAATCCATTCCCGAACCCCTATCCGTACCCGTACCCATACCCTTCGCCTCAGCCGTATCCGTGGCAGTGGCAGCAACAGCAGTACCCGTGGCAATATGGCAGCTACGGTCAGCAGCAGTACGGCAAGAAGAAGGGTGGCGGCTATCTAGGTTGGGGCTCGCGCGATGCTGCGGGAGGTGAAGCGGATGACGAGGATGCCGCCGCGGCTGACTGGAGCGATCCGGCGTTCGACTCGTTCATCAGCCTTCCGTTGCTGGCTCAGGCGTGGGCGGAGATGGACTCTGGCCTGATGACCGATGCCGGGCTCCTGCTGCGTCAGGGCGAACAGACGCTGGCACGCCCGCACAAGGCACTGCCGGCTGCGGAGATCCTGGAGATCGCCGCCGAGTTGGCCGCCGAGACGAAGGACACCGCCGTGCTTGATCGTCTCGCGCAGGCGCTGAAGGGCGACGCGGCCCTGGCCGAGAGACTGGCCGCGGCCCGAAAAGGGTTGGCGGAAGGTCCGGCCGGTCTGACGGTTTCCGTCGGTGCGACCAGCCCCGATGCCTTCATTCGCTACAAGGAAGTGCTGGCCGCCCTGAATCGGGCGAAGATCGCCGGCAACCGCGATATCCTGCAGATGATCGCGCAGGGCGTTGCGGAAGACGAGGATCTCGCCGACGACCAGCGCGCGCAATTGCAGGCGATGGTCGAACAGGCCCTGGCAGTCTCGCCACAGCAAGACGACGCCCGCCAGGCCGTGATCCGGGTGCTCGACCAGCTCACCGGATTCGACGCCGAGGAAGAGGAGTCGGAACCGGCCGAGGACACAGCGGCCCCCGCCACGCGCACTCCGGCCGCCAGCCTTGACAGCGACCTGTCGACGCAGTTCGTCTCAGCCGACTGAAGTTGATCGTCGGGTGCTCGTCCCGACGGGACGAGTCGGTTCGCGTGCCACGACTTGCCGCCCGGCAAGCCGTGGCACGCGGCCGCCATTCACAATACACCACATTGACTTTCGATGGATCGAGGCCGCCCATGCTCCGCGCATGGTCCAAAACACTGGCTTTATTGGCCGCCCTGGCAGCGGCCTCGATGGCCTGGGCCGATTCCAACCCCACCGGCCCGCGCGCGGTGCTCATCCGCATCGCAGCCGATGGACGACCGGAGGTGATGCCGCTCTACCGCATTTCGCGCGAGACTTCGGCCGCGCAGGGATTGCTCATCTGGTCCGACGGTCAGCGCGAATCGTGGCAGGTGCTTCCCTCGCGGTATCGCGTGGACCGTCCTCGAGAACTCGCGTTGGGCTCGCGGTCCGGCCCTGTCAGCCGCGGCGAAGCGAGCGACGCCGGCGGGGCCGCCTCGTTTCCCACAGTGCCTTTGGACCAGCTTGTCGGCCAGACCGTGGTTCGCGGCGCCGGCTTTCTCGCGCCGCCCCACGGCGGCTATTGCCTCGACCCACGCCTCACGATCCGCCGCCTGCCAGATGGATCAGCAGAGGCTTACCCGCCCGCGACGATCCTGCTCAAACAAGGCAGTCGGATACTGGCCCGCGTTGCGATGCGTGAAGGCCAGGCGACGATCACCTGGCCGGAGATCGCCGGATTGCCCGCCGAGTTCTCCGCCGGATTGCCGGCCGGAGAATACACGCTTGTCACGGAAGACGGACGCCAGAGCACAACCTTCTTCGTTGAGGATCCGGAGATCCGTGACTGGGTGATGGAACTGCCGGCGGAGATGGAGCAGTTGCTCGGCGGCCGTGCCGATCCACTGTGGCTTGAAGTTGCCGTGGGCCATCTGCTGGGCCAGACCGACGAGCGTGGTCTGCCACGCCCCTACCTCGGCGACGCCCTCGATCTCATCGAGCAAGCACCCGCTGCGGTGATCACGCCCCACCTGGGCGACGTCCGCACCCGCCTGCTTGCCCGCCTTGAGGGGCGCGCTGTCGATCGGAATGACGCGGCCGACGCGACGGGGATCTCGGCGATCGATGCCGCACGCCGGCAGATCGTCGCCGGGCAGTGGGACGAGGCCCTGGCGGCGCTCGATACGCTGGCGGCGGACAACTCTCCACGAACCAAGGGCCTGGCAACGCTCTACCGCGCCGTCGTTCTGGCCGAGTCCGGTCCGGCGGTCGAGAACGAAGCCCGCGCGCTGTTTGCTCGTGCCGTGGTCATGCTCCAGCCCTACCAGGCCGATGCCTATCGCGCCCATAACAACTACGCCAACTTCCTTCTCGCCCGCTGCCAGGACCGGCTCTACAACCAGGCATTCCAGATCGCCAGCGGCGTACGGTCGCCACTGGTCCAATCGCTGATGGACTGGCGCGATTCGCTCATCCAGTACCGCGCCGCATTGCGACTGTCTGAGAAGCTTGATTCGGCGGAGAGGCCGGCCGTGGAAGCGAACCTCGCCCGGCTGTACGCGCTCCTGGGCGACGCAATCCGGACGCTCGATCCGCCGGTGAACGGCCAGCGCGGATTCGCCGCCGGCGATCGGCAGGCGGCGGCCGAGGCGCAAAGACTCGCCCGGCAGGCGATTGCCGGCGAGGCAACCGACCTCGTACGTGCGGCTGCCGCCGAGGTGCTGGCCCATCTGGCGTTTCGCGACGAAGACTTGGAGACTTGCGCGAAGCACGCGCGAGAGTCTGAAGAAGCCTATCTCCGCTGCGGCAGTCTCGCCGGTGTGGAAAGCGTGCACCGGCTCCTCGGCCTGATGGTTCTGCGACGCCAGCCTGCCGACAGCGCTGCCCGCGCCGAAGCCCTTCGCCACCTGCGTATTGCCGGCCTGCTGGCCGAGTTCCTCCGCTCGCAGGTGCCGGCCGACCGGCTGGGTCTGGGCAGGGCCGGCTTCTTCGCGCGTCGCGCGTATGTCTACGAGCGGATCGGAGAGCTCCTGATCGACGACAAGCGGCCGCTCGAAGCCCTCGAGTACCTGGAACTGGCCAAAGCCCGGGGGTTGCAGGACGTCCTCTCGACCGGCGCCACCTCCGCGGTGGCCCAGCAACCGCCGGCTCGCCGCCTTTCCGAAATCGTTGCCGACTGGCCCGGCGACGTGGCGGCCGTGGAATACTACCTGGGGGCCGAGCGGGCGTGGGTATTCTGCGTTAGCACATCGGGCCAAGTCGGGGTTCACCTGCTTGAAGACGGCCTTGGTCGGCCCGTGCCGCCAGCGGGACTGGTAGCCCGCGTGCGCAGCTTCCTCAGCAACACCGATCACCAGGCGGTGAAGATGCGCGAGCGGCTGGAGGCCGATCTGGGCTTCGACAGCGCCTGGCAAGATGAACTGCATCGCTTCTGCCAGGAACTGCTGCCGCCCGCCGTGCTGGCCGATTTGCGGCGAGCGAAGACGGTAATCGTCGTCCCTCACCACATCCTCCATTACTTTCCGCTGGCGTCGCTGGTCACCGAGCCCGATCCCCGCACGACGAGCGAGGTGATGGCCAAACCGCGGTTCCTTATCGACGAACCGTTCGACCTCTGCTATGCCCCTTCGCTGACCGCCTGGGACCTGCTCCGCGAACAACCCAATCAGCCGATCCAGCAGGTCAACGCATCGGCCATCGTCCACTTCCCGAACGCGCCACCGTTGCCCGGCGTGGAGCAGGACATCGCCAACCTCCGCACCACGCTCTCGGCACACCTGCAGACAATCCTCACCAGCCAGGAAGCGGTCGAAGAGCGGGCGAAGGGGCTGTTCGATCGCCGCGGGCTCCTGTTCCTGGCAACGCACGGGCAGAACCAGGCCGACAATCCTCTGGCCAGTTACTTGCTCTTTCGCCCCGATGGCGAAAACGATGGCTTCCTTAGCGCCCGTGAGATTTACGAGACCGACGTCGCGGCCGACCTGGTGGTGCTGAGCGCCTGCTACTCGGGGCTCGCCGACCGCTCGCCGCTGCCGGGCGACGACCTGTTCGGCATCCAACGGGCGCTCATCCACTCCGGCGCCCGTACCGTGGTCGCCGGATTGTGGGATGTCTACGACGGCACTGGTCCGATCGTCATGGGCGAGTTCTTCACCCAGCTTGCGGCGGGCAAGTCGGCGCACGCCGCTCTGGCCGGCTCGCAGCGGGCACTGCTTGCCCGACTCCGCGCGTCGGACGAGGTGGAGCCCTGGCTGCATCCCTATTTTTGGGCCGTCTATACGGCCATCGGCGACGACCGCACGCACTTCGCGCCGGACGGAAAGTAGCACAACGGGTTCTTGAGCCACAGGCGGACTGATGCTGATCAGAACTTGTCCGGCGTGCAAATGCCGGTGTAACGCTACCGGATCTTGTACCGCAGTGTGAGCGAGAACCAAAGCCGTGCGGCGATTGGCTCTGCTACTTCCGAGACGCGGTGCTTCAACGCTCGCCGGAAGTCGCTATAATCGGGAGAAGATACGGAATTCAACATGCCGAGAACCGGGGCGCAAGGATCGCACACCTGCCGACATCAAGTAGCGAAGCTGGTTGGGGCGGATCGAGCCGGCGCGATGTCATGGTGAGAGAACTGAGTAATGAACGCAGGAAGCCCCAGCCCGTCATTGGAACTCGAAGAACGACTGCGCTTTGAGACTCTGATCGCCGACCTTTCGTCGAGGTTTGTAAGCGTTCCCTCCGCCGATCTGGATCGAGAGATCGAAGACGCTCAGGGCCAGGTGTGCGAATGCCTCGGGATGGACTTGTCTGCGCTTTGGCAGCAGTCCGCAGAGTCCGCATACAGATTCACGCTGACTCACCTCTATCGCCCGCTGGGAGGCCTGCCCACTCCCGCGCGGATGGACGGAAGCGAGTATTTTCCCTGGTGCGAACAGCAACTACTTGCCGGTAAAGTCGTTGCCGTTTCATCGATGGAGGAACTTCCGCCAGAGGCATCGCGCGATCGGGAGGTATGGCTCCATTACGGGATCAAGAGTAACTTGACGCTCCCATTGTCTGTTGGAGGCGGACCGCTTATCGGTGCGCTGTCCTTCAATACGGTTCGCGCAGAGCGGGTCTGGCCGGATTCCATTGTGAAACGGCTTCAATTGGTCTCGCAGGTCTTTGCCAACGCACTTGTTCGCAGGCGTACTGAGCAGGCGTTGAGGGAAAGCGAGGAGCGGTTGACCATGGCCTTGGAGGCCGCCGGCGCGGGCGCATGGAGTATGGATGCCCAGTCGGGGCAGGTCTGGGTTTCGTCCACCGAGCGAAGGCTGTTCGGGTTTCCGGCGGACGAGCAACTGACCTATGACAGTTTCCTGCGTCGGGTCCATCCGGATGACCACGAAACGGTCCGAACGGCCGTCGCCAAAGCACTGCGCACGAAGGCGCAGTTGCTTGTGGATTATCGCATCTTCCGGTCGGACGGAAGCATTCGCTGGGTCGCAGCGCGAGGATTCCCTCGCTCAAATGAAAGGACAGAGGTCGATCATTTGATGGGTGTGACTCTGGACATCACGGAGAGCAAGTTGGCGGAGGCGGCGCTGGAGGAGACCCGAGCGCAAGTCGCCGCGGTGATCAACAGCACCGACGATTTCGTCTGGTCTGTGGATGCAGAGCGATTCGGGCTTCTCACGTGGAACAGCGCATTGCGGGACTATTTCTCCGAACGCCGGCACATTGACATTCGCGTCGGGATGCCTCCGGAAGAATTGCTCCCACCCGATTATGCGGCGGTGTGGCGGGACCTCTATTCCCGCGCGCTGCGGGAAGGATCGGTCATCACGGAGTATGAAGTCGTCGCTCGCACGAACATTCTGCTTCTGTCGATTCACACCATGCAACGCGACGGCAAGGTGTTTGGCATATCGGTATTCGGGAAGGACATCACGGAGCGCAAGCGAGCAGAAGAGGCCCATCGAGTCGAAGAGAAGCGCCTGCGGAGCGTGGTCAAGATCACCGGCCAGAGAACGTATTCCCTGCGGGACCTGCTCGACAAAGCGCTGGAGGAGGCCATTGCCCTCTCCGACAGCCGATTCGGTTACATCTACTATTACAGCGAAGAGCGAGAGGAATTCACGTTGCATGCCTGGTCCGGTGATGTGATGCAGGAGTGTTGCATCCCCAATCCATCCACCGTTTACCGATTGGACAATACGGGATTGTGGGGAGAGCCTGTGCGGCAACGCCGGCCCATTGTTATGAACGATTTCGCTGCCCCCAATCCGATGAAGAAAGGGTACCCGGCGGGGCATGCGCCTCTGTTCCGCTACATGACCGTGCCGGTGTTCTGCGACGGACATATCGTTGCGGTGGTGGGCGTTGCGAACAAGGCCGAAGATTATACGGACCTCGACGTGCACCAATTGACGATGATGATGGATTCGATATGGGAGGTCGCCGAACGCCGACGCGCCGAAGAGGCCGTGCGCGTATTGGCCGGAAAACTCCTCACGGCCCAGGAGGCAGAACGAAGCCGAATCGCCCGGGAAATGCACGATGACCTGACACAGCGGATTGCCGTATTAGCTATCGAAGCCGGCAAGTTGGAACAGTCGTCCGATGCTTCGTCGTTATCAGGCACGCTCCGGGAAATGAAAAACCAGTTGATTAGACTGTCCCAGGATGTACACGCCCTTTCGCGCCAGTTGCATCCTTCGATTCTCGATGATCTGGGGCTCGTTGAGGCGTTGCGGTCGGAGTGCGCCACCTTCTCTCAACGTGAAGGAATACCGATTCGGTACACGCCTCAAGATGTCCCGGCGGAAATTCCCAAGGAAGCGGCCTTGTGCCTGTACCGAATCGCGCAAGAGGCGCTCCGGAACGTCGTCAAGCATTCACGCGCTAAAGAGGCCTGGGTAGCACTGACGGCCATTGACGGCAGCATCTTGCTTTCAATTGAGGACAGGGGGGTGGGGTTCAACTGCGACCAGACGCCGGGAAGGCCCGGCTTGGGCCTGGACAGCATGGAAGAACGGGCACGACTGATCGGAGGGGAGTTCACGATCCGTTCGGAAGCAGGGAAAGGCACTGTGATTGAAGTCTGGGCCCCCTATTCCGGTGAGACGCCATGAAAAGAGCGCGGGTGTTGGTGGCCGACGACCATAGAATTCTGGCGGAAGGCTTGAGGAGTCTGCTCGAACCCGAATTCGAACTCATCGAGATTGTTGAGAACGGCCGCGCGCTGGTGGCTCGCGCCCGCGAAATGTTCCCCGATGTCATCGTGGCGGATGTTACCATGCCGTTGCTGAACGGCATCGAAGCCGTTCAGCAACTGAGAAAGGCGGACGTGCCGGCAAAAGTTGTCTTCCTGACAATGCATCAGGACGTCACATATGCGGCGAAGGCGTTTGAACTCGGTGCCTCGGGATTCGTGCTGAAACATTCCGCCCCTTCGGAACTGGTGACAGCGATTCGCGAAGCCCTGGCGGGCCGGACTTATGTGACCCCGCTGATCGCCGGGGAACTGATGCAAGCTTACCGTGACGGCGCCTTCCAGCGGCAAGACCCGGCGGTAGACCTGACGCCGCGACAGAGGGAGGCTCTGCAGTTGTTTGCCGAAGGACGATCGGCCAAGGAAGTCGCGGCGATCCTGCGTATCTCGCCCCGCACGGCCGAGGTTCACAAAGCGAGCATCATGAAAATGCTCGGTATTCGGACCACCGCGGACTTGGCCCGCTACGCCGTCCGACACGGAATCATCTCCTCCTAAACGCTAAGTTGCGCTTTTTCATGGCAGGAGTACGTAGTTTTACTACGTGCAGTTTGCCCTTCCGCAGCGATAATGCGCACACGATTCAGGGGTGCTGCGTAATCTCGCGATCACCCGGCAGGTGGGGGTCGCCGTTCAAGGAGGATGAGCAAATGTTGGTTCTCAGCCGCAACCCAGGGGAGTCTGTCGTCATTGGCGAGGACATTACCGTGACGATCCTGGCAGTGCGAGGAAACCAGGTGAGGATTGGGTTCACAGCTCCTTTGGAGACGCCCATCCGCCGGAAGGAGATCGAACTGGAGGATAAGAACGGCGCGCCGGCACTTGCACACGCATAGCGCCGGGTTCTCGCGCCGGCAATTCTGCACCCCTTCTAGTTTGCCGGAGCGAGACCTGGACAAGCTCGATGGCGACACGAATCTTTGGGCCCGAGCGCCGCCGTTGAGCCGCCTTTGTCAATTGCAAGGTCAACTGCCGCTGACCGGACTGGAAGGAGATCGCACTAGTCCGAACTTCCCACTCGTTGAAGAGCTCTGGTACTGGAATTGGCGATAGGTGATCACGCCGGGAGACGCTAACCAAATGCGAATGAAATGGGCAGTCATGATCCCTTTGGCGCCCTGCCGCGTGCCAAGTTGCGCGCGTCCCGAGCGTCGGTGGCTACCCAGATGGTGATGAAGCCTGCGCGCCTCCTTATTGCCGATGCCCACCAGAACATGCTTGAAGCGGTTCAGAGCCTGCTCGAGGGACTTTTTGAGACGGTGGCGATCGTGGGGGACGGAGATTCGCTCCTGGAGATTTCTGCTGACCTGAAGCCCGATTTGATTGTCGTGGATCTCTCGCTCCCGGTTTCCGGCGCCGCGAACGTCCTGCGTCATCCAGGGTTAAAAGCCTTGTTCTCCCCCGCCAAGGTCATCGTTTTGAGCATTCATGATGAGGCAGTGGCGGTTCGTGAAGCCTTTGCCGAAGGCGCCATGGGCTTTGTGCTCAAGCGGGCTGCGGCCACGGATCTGATTCCAGCCGTGAACGAGGTGCTTCGCGACCGCAAGTACGTTTCACCCGGCGTGCAAGGGGAGGGCCGGGCCGCGACCTGAGCGGTGGTCTGCAGCACCTGCGCCCTCATTGGCTTCCGCATTCCCTATTCTCATTGGCGGGGCTCGCTGCGATCGACCCGTTTTAAGGGGGGCTGGAGGGTAGCAGCTTCACGCCGCAACCGTTCTCCGCGGGGAATATCACTCGGCCGCGCTCGATGCGAACGCCGCTGGCGACGTCCTTCCCGAGGAGGAGCGCGCCGTCCATATCGACGTAGTCCAGCAGCGGCAGCAATTGTGCAATGGCCGAAATCCCGACTGTCGATTCGGTCATGCAGCCGACCATCGTCTTGAGCTTGAGTTGCCTGGCGTGGAGGAGCATCCGCCGCGCGGGCGTCAAGCCGCCGCACTTCACCAGCTTCACGTTCACCCCGTGGAAGTAGCCGTGGCAGCGGTCCACGTCGGGCTCGCGCTGGCAGCTTTCGTCGGCCACCAAGGGGAGCGCCGAGCGGTCGCGAACCTTGCGCATGCCGTCCCAGTCGTCGGGCGCCAGCGGCTGTTCGATGAACTCGACGCTCAGGTCTCGCAATGCGGCCGCATTGCGAATGGCCTCGTCGGCGGTCCAAGCTGCGTTGGCGTCGACGCGGAAGACGGCGTCGGTCTCCTGCCGCAGGCGGCGAACGATCTCCAGATCGTGCGGCGTGCCGAGCTTGATCTTGTAAATCGGCCAGCCGGCAAACTCCTTCATCTTGGCGACCATGACATCGATCGTATCAATGCCGATCGTGTAGTCGGTGAGCGGCACGTCGTCGATCTTGAGCCCCCACAGCTTCCACACCGGCTGGCCGCGGAGCTTGCCCCACAGGTCGTGGGCCGCCATATCGAGGGCGCACTGGGCGAACGTGTTGTCCGACACCAGCGGCCGGCATTCTTCCCACAGCCGGGCCGGATCGTCGAGCCGCGTCTTGTCCAACAGACCACGCGTCCGCTCCAGCACTTCGGTCATGTTGGGGATCGTCGCCCCGTAATAGCGGCTCTCGCCCGCCTCGCCATAGCCGGAGACGCCGTCCTGTTCCAGTTCGACGATGAGCGGCTTGTAGCTCGTCGCCGAGCCTCGCGAGATCGTGAACGTATGCCGCAACGGGAGTTCGAACTGGTGAAACTTGAGTTTCATGGCCCTATCCACCGAACCGGGTCTGCCGCTGTCCGTGCCCACACGAGCACTTCAGCACCATTGGAACCGATGCGTGGCCCAAATGGCAAGTGGAATTCTCGCGGCCATGGACAAATAGCAGAGTTCCACTGCCCAGTGCTGAGCCTCAGGCGCAGGCAAGCCCTGCCGCCCACTGCGGAAGCCTCATTGTCTTGGATCCGGGATGTCTTCGGGGAATGGTGTGCGCGGAGTCTGAGTCTTGAGCCAAGCCTCCCACTTGCCCCGGTTACTGCCAAATCTCTGGCCGCCCACCTCGTTCAGAAGACGTCCGATTTCGCGGTCTCCCTCCGCGTCGTTCAGCCGCCCCAGGCAGTTGACCACGGCGGCCAGCTCGCCCTTGCCGCCGATCCGCAGGCACGCGCGAGCGGCAGCCATGCGCACAGACGGTTCGTACAACAGGTCGTCGAGCCATGGCAGCACGAAAGGATGGCCGATCGCCGCGGCCTTGTCGACCAAGGCCGATCGCTTCTCGCCCGTGGTTTCGGCAAGGGCCTGGCGGAAGTCTGCAACTGCTCGGCGCACTTCTGGCGATGGCGGCGGAAACCACCATGCCATGCGGATTCGTGCGGCTTGCGACTGCGGCCCTTCCCATTGGTGCGACTCGAGGTAATCCCAACCGGTGAGCGACCCGTCGCCCCCGTCACCTACACACGTCAAGAGCATCGGGCCCGGAGTCCGCCCGAAGAAGAGCCGCTTGTTGTTGGCCCGGTCGGTCCGCGTCGGATCGAAATCGACCCATCCAACGTCCGGAACAAACGCCTGCGGAAAACGGTGGAACACCTTGTCGAGGTGGAACGGCTCGCCGGGTCGTCCCACGATCCCACCGACGTATCGGCTGGCAATGCCCTGGCTGCGGCACAGGGCCAGAAACGCATACGTGTATTCGCTGCAACTCCCCTTGCCGCTCGCCAATACTTCTGGCACCGGCTGCCAACTGCCATCGCGCTCGTAAGTCAGCCGCTCCATGATCAGGCCAAATATGCCATCCAGAACCGCGGTGTCTCCTGTGCGCCCACCGGCGGCTTGCTCCGCTGCGGAACACACTGTCTCATCTGCCAGTGCGAGCGTCTCCAAATCACGGATATACATGGCATTCTCGTCGATCGAGAGTGATTCGACCGCCGCGCCAGATGGTTGCCGTGCTGCCCCGCCAAGGTTCAGGTCCCAGCGAAACCGTCGGATGGTCGCCCACGCGGCCCATCGCCCGGTCAACGTGGCCTGCGGCTGGAGTCGCTCTGACCGGTAAGCCAGAACAAGGGAGCCCCAGCGGTCCGTCAGGCGCTCAGGCTGTCCATCCACCTCCAGTTCCTGGATGGTCTGGTGAAGAAGCTCAACTGGCGCGTGCAAGTGGATCTTCGCAGAGACTAGCGGAGCCGGGCCTCGGTTGACGATTCGGGTCAGGAACACGACTGTCGCTGCTTCTTCCGACACCAGTTCGACACGGGAAGACTGGCCCATCTGTGCAGCGCTCGCCGATGGCTCAGCGGCTTTGACCAGCCTGGCAGAATCCGGCAGAAACAGCAAAGTTACTATAAGGGCGCAGATCCAGCCGTCACGCATCGAGCACCGCCTTTCCGCGACCCACCGGCATGGCGGGCCCAATCTGTCGTGTGCGACATCGAGTTCCACCCATTCCAGGATAACCAGACTCAATATCAGCGGAAAGCGGCGGGTCGCCACAGACCGCACCGGCACCCGGCGGCAATCACCCCGGGCCGGACCGCCGCCCACGACGGCTGTCTCGGGCATGCTGTTCGACGGCATGCACGTCTTGTACACTGGGCATCAAGCCGGCTCGTGCAGGGGCGATCGGACGTGGGCGCCGAGTCGCGGGCGCGGCATGGCGAATGAGGGCCGGTCCGAGGCCGCTCGATTCACACGTCATGGCACTCCGGGAGGCAGATTTCTATGGCGGCTGAAGCTTTCTATCCTCCGGCACCGGCGGCAGTGCCCGCCGAAATCACCCACATCGACAGCCGGTACCGCCTGCGCGTGGCGGCGATGATCGGGGGGCTGCTCCTGTTCCTCATGCTGTACATGCTCCTGGTCGTACTGGCCGGACTGGTCGCATGGTGGCTCGTGATGCTGCCCATGCCCGACGTTCACGGCCGGTCTGCTATGGCCTTTCTGGTCTTCAAGTTCGGCGGGGCGTTCGCCGCGGTGCTCTTGTGGCTGTTTCTGTTCAAGGGGCTTTTCAAGGGGACACGGGCCGAGCGGACGGCGCATGTCGAGGTCAAGGAGCAGGACCATCCCGCGTTGTTCGCGTTCATCCGCCAGGTCTATCAGGACGCCGGCGCGCCGCGGCCGCGACGGGTTTACGTAAGCCCCGAGGTGAACGCGGCGCTGATCTACGACACATCGCTGGTGAACCTCGTAATTCCGCCAGGCAAGGATCTGCTCATCGGCCTGGGGCTGGTGAACGTCGTCAACCTTTCCGAATTCAAGGCGGTGTTGGCGCACGAGTTCGGCCACTTCGCCCAGCGGAGCGTCGGCCTGGGGAGCTACCTGACGGTGGCCAACCGCACCATGCACGACGTGATCTACAGCCGCGATGCTTTGGACCGGTTCGTCGATCGTTGGGCCGCCCAGGACCTGCGGGTGTCGTTTCCAGCCTGGGGTTTGAAGGGAGTGCTGTGGATCGTGCGCAAGATACTCGCCGGGACCTACCAGGGTCTCAATCTGCTGTTCCTTTCGCTCAGCCGCCAGATGGAGTACAACGCCGACAATGTTGCCGTCTCCATGACCGGTTCGGACGCGCTGATTCATGGGCTGGCAAGGCTGGAGTTCGCCCAGGAGTGTCTGGCCGACGCGGCCCGGTCGCTCGATGCGGCGGCCGATCACGGACTGCTGACCGACGACCTCTTCTACCACCAGACGCACGCCGCTGATCGGCTTCGCCGGCTGGCGAAGAACGAACGGGCGGGCCTGCCGCCGGTGCTGCCGAAGGATCCAGCCCAGCAGGTGCAGGTTTTCGAGCCTGAGGATGACGGTGTGCCGGAGCACTATCGCTCCCATCCGGCAGACTACATGCGCGAGCGGAACGCCAAGCGAGTCTACATCCGCAGCCCGCAGGACGACCGCTCTCCATGGATCCTGTTCGGCAACCCGGCGCCCTTGAAGACCGCGGCGACGCGTGAATTCTACCGGCAGATGCTCGGGCGGCGCGAGGACTACCAGCCGCGGGCGGCCGCCGAGGTCCAGGCATTCATCGATGCCGAGCACGCCGAGAGCATGTTCAACGAACGGTATCACGGCTATTACGACGATCGCTTCATCAATCCGGGTGATATCCAGGGCCTGCCCGATCAGCCCTGGACGCCCCAGCGGGCTGCCGCGTGGCTTTCCGCCTGGCCGGCGGCCGATCTCGCCGAGCAGATGGAAGCGTTTCGCAGGCGGCAGGGAGAATACCGGCTACTTCACGGCCTCAAGTCGGGCGAACTGGCGCTTCGCGGCAAGACATTCCCGTTCCGCGAACAGCAGTACTCGGCCGGGGATGTCGATAGGCTCCTAGCGGCTGTAGACAAGGAGTTGGATGCGAGCATCGAGGCGATGCATCGCCTTGACCGCGATGTGTTTCTCGCCCACTGGTCGATCGCGCGGCAGCTTGACCAGGCCGACGGGGCGGCCAAGGTGCGCGAGGCCGACCTGGTCAGCCGTTACCGTTTCCACATGGCGGTCCAGAATCTTCTCGAGCGGATTCACGGCGCACATGCTCGTTTGCAGGCACTCGTCAACGCGCTTTCCTCCAGCGGGCAGCTTTCGCAGGAGGGCTTCGCTGAGATCCGGACCGTGTTCAGCCAGATGCACAAGGAACTGACTGATTGCCTCGACGAGGCACAGTCGCTGCAGACACCGTCGCTCAGCCATGTCGAAGCCGGCTCACCGCTCTATGGGCTGATTGTCGACCGGAGCGAAGGGAAACTGCCGCCGTTGTCGGGCGACAGCATTTCGGGCAGGTGGGTCGGCACGCTGGCGGCGCGTCTGGAAGGAGTTCTTGGCAGGCTGAGACGCGTCTATTCCAAGAGCCTGGGGAGCCTCCTGGCAGCCCAGGAGAGGCTGGCGGAGGAAGCCGGACGCCGGGTGACGGGAGCGTCCCCTCGATCAGCCCCAGGTCTGGGCGCCGCAAAGACTACCGCGCTCGCCTGGCTTGCTGTTCTGTTCTCGGCGGCGGCAACGGCGGCAGCGGAACCGGCGGAACAGCAGTGGCGTGACATCTATCGAAACGGCTTCCAGGTCAGCAGCATCGGCGAGGGTTGGCAGTCGCCACTGACGACGTCGACCAGCACGGCGGAGGGCTTGCGAATCACCGATCCGTCGACGGACAAAGGAAGCGGGAGGTTCTTCCAGGTCGATTGGCGCGTTGAGCCGGACGAAGGGGCGGCCGTTGAGGCACGCCTGAAAGCGGTATCGTGCTCGGAACCGTGGGGAGTGGCACTGCTGGTCGCCGATGGCCAGCATGAGGAAGGTGTGGCGTTCTTCCCCGACAAGGTGATGCTGGCTGCGTCGGGCGTGATGGCTCCATTCGATGCCGCGTCCGAATTTCACACCTATCGGGTGCAGATTCGCGGCACCGACATCCAGGTCTGGGCCGACGACCGGCTTCTGCTCGATGCTCCGGGCAAGTTCACGCGCCCGGCGCACGCCGGCCGCAACCAGGTCGGATTCGGTTGCGCGAGTTCCAGCGCCACGGGCGAAGCGATCTGGCAGTGGGTGCGGTTCCAAGGAGGCAACGTTGAGTCACCGCAGGTTACGATCCCTGAAATCTCCGGACTGGAGGTTCAACTGGGCGAGACGCGAACGATCGTGCCGGACGCGATTTATCAGAGCCTGCTGAAGTTGGCCGATGGCAGCCTGGCGGTGGCCGACCGGCGGTCGGCTGACGGGGGCCGGACGTGGCAACGGGGCGTTCCGCTGCACGTGGGCGCGTACCAGTTTCCCGACGGCGAGATCGTTCAACTTGGCTTCCACAGCAAGCGGACCGACCGGCCGGGTTGGTTTTCAATCCCGCTCACCCGGTCGACCGACGGCGGCCGGAGCACGCGGTCGGAGACTGCCTTGATGCACATCGCAGAAGCCACCGGCGGGACGGGCGACGATGGGAAGGCGTATGAGGGGCCGGTGGCCGATCACGCCATTGTCGCGATCCGCGATGGGAGCTTGCTGGCGGCCATGTACGGCCAGTTCTCCAACGATCGCGTGCTGGTGCCCACCATGCCCGAAGAGTGGAAGTGCTACAAGTACCGCACGTTTGTGGTCCGCTCCACGGACCGCGGGAAGACGTGGGAGTATCTGGCCACGGTGGCCTACGATCCGAGCATCGGCCTGGAGAGCTTCTGCGAGGCCGATCTGCTGACACTGCCGGGCGGCGAGATCCTGTGCTTCATGCGGACCGGCGGAAGCGGCGGCAAGCACACGCCGCTCTACCTCAGCCGCTCGGATGATGACGGCAAGACGTGGAGCGCGCCGGAGCCAATCGCAGACCGGGGTGTGTGGCCCAATGCCTGCCGCATGGAGAACGGGGTGCTTGTCTGCACGTACGGCAGGCCAGGCAACTGGCTGGCGTTCAGCCTCGACAACGGGCGGACCTGGACCGGGCATTTCTGCCTCTATAGCGGCCCGACCACCAGTTACAACTCGGTGGAAGAAGTCGCTCCCGGGAAACTGCTGGTCGTCTACGATCGCCGGCAACTGGACCCGAGCGGCAACATGCGGAGCGAGATCGTGGGAACCGTGGTGACAATCCAGCGACAGTAGTGGGAACGAGACTGGGATGTATCGAACCGAGAGAGAACGAGTCAGCAGCCGAGGAGCGAAGAGGCTCGACGGCTTGATTGTCTGACAGAGTCACTTGCCCTGTCGGATAGAATGTTCGCAGGCGCCATCAGTACTCTTCTGGAGGGGGTGACCGTCGATGTCCTCCACCGTGATCATCATCGCGGCCTTTCTCAGCATGTTGGCCCTTTCGGCCGTGTTGTGGGGGGTGTTCCTGCGACTTGGGCTCTGGTGGGCGCGGGTTTCGGACGTCACGCTCCGCCGCATCGTATGGGCGACGGTCGGTGTGATGGCTCTCCAAATGGCGATGAACGCCCTGTTTCGCCTGATGCCGCCATCTTCCGAGGAGCAGGCGATTGTTTTGACTGTTGCGGCGCTTGTTGCCGGAGTGGCGATCCCCTCGCTGGTGATTGCCGGCGTCTTCAAGGCGAGTTTCTTCCGCTCGATCCAGGCATGGCTTCCCACGCTGCTGCCTTCGTTCGGCATGTGGCTTTTTGTGCTTCTCGTCTTCCGCCCGTTTGTTTTCGAAGCGCTGGTCAGTCCAACAAATGCGATGGCCCCGACGCTGCTGGGCGGGCATTGGCGAGGTGTGTGCCCCGAATGCGGCCAGGCCACCTTCTGCACGCCCGTGGGCGCCTGGTACGGCCCGCCGCAGCCGCCTTGGATGATCTGCAGGAATTTCCACGTCGCGAGGGAGGGGAACGTCGACCAGCATGTTTTTTCCGCGGACCGGTTCCTGGTCGCCAAATGGCTCTCCGCGGAGCGATGGGACGTCGTCGTCTTCCGCTCCCCGGCAATTCCCACCTCGCTGCACGTGATGCGCGTGGTTGGCTTGCCGGGCGAAAAAATCCATATCGAGGACGGAGCGGTATGGGCGAACGGCAAGAGACTGGCACCTCCGGTCGCACTGCGTTCGGTTGAGTATGTGTCGGAGATTCCCGATCTGCCCATGGAACTCTGGGGCTCTCGCGATCGTCCGGCGCAGCTTGGCGACGACGAATACTTCGTGCTGGGCGATTTCTCGCTGCAATCAGAAGACTCGCGATTGTGGGAGCGAGGCGCACCGAGGCACAACCCGTTTGCCGTCCCCAAGTCATACCTGAGCGGCGTCGTCACCCACATCTACTGGCCGCCCGAGCGGTGGCGCGTTCTTCGTTGAGTCTGGTCGGCGCGGCGGGCTACGCCTGCATCTGGCGGATCATGTCGCCGCTGTCGTAGAGCTCCCAAGCTTCGGCGAGTCGACCGCTGGCGATGCGGAGAGTACTGATGGCGGGCACCCGGAGTTCGTTTCCTTTGGGCGTGATGCCGGCCATCTCGCCCGTGTGCTTGAAGAGGGCGACGAAGTGGCAGTCGACCCGGTCGCCTTCGGCCAAGAGAAAGTCGATCTCGATTCGCAGATTGCTGAAGAAGGTGGGGATGAACTGCTGGAAGAACTGCCGCACACCTACCGGCCCCGGCGGAGTGCCGGGGGGGAAATGATGATCGACGAAATCGGCCGTTACGATCTCCTCGATCCCCCCGAGATCGCCCGCCACAAGGTCGTAGTAGCGCCGCACGAGTCTCTTGTTCTCTTCCAGCACGAGTAGCCTCCTTCGGCAGATCAGGCCCGGTGAATTGAGAGAGTTCGCTGTCTCCCGCTACGGATGATCACGCAGCCGGACCATCTTACACGACGGCGTGAACGACGGCATGGCACGCGCCAGGCGAGGCGTGCGATTTGACTCGGCGCGGAGGCTGGGTGCTGAAGCGAAACGCCCTAAGCTGGTGTTTCGGTTGACTTCGGCCTGAAGGCTGACGGCAAGTACAAAGCACGAAATGGTTTGAGGACAGGCGGCCGGGCGCAAGCTGATCCACCCTTTTGGCTTGAGTGTTGAAGTTCGTAGAGGGGCGCAAGATATTCGCCGCGAAATTAGCGCTGAATTGCGGCTCGAACAGCCCGCGAGGGGGCAGGGAATCAGCGCAGGGCCGCCACAGGCTGGTGAGGTTGTCGAATTGTGAAAGAGCGGACACGAGGCCGCAATGGAACTGCCAGGCGGCGTTGTGCCAGCGAGCGGAGGACCGTCGCCGCCGAATAGTATACATCAGTTCCGTATTCTTTGTCAATAGACCATTCGGCCAGTTTGTCGAGGATTCTGGAGGGGGTGGCTGGCCTGGGACGAAGGGCCAAGTCCGCGTTTTCGGTCAGGCTCGAGCCGGCCAAAGGCGCCAAGCAGCCGAAAAAAGGACGAGTCCCCGGCGTCAGATCGGCTCGCATTCCGATTCGGCGGTCGTTCCACTGACGCGGACGAATGTCGATGCCGAGACCGAATACCTCAGTGTCGGGATTACTGAGCATCATCAGCTTGTTGTCGCAGCTTCCCGGACTGCGCGTGCTGGCGCGGAGTACGGCGCCCCGGCGCCAAACGCTGCGTCGATAGGGCCGTGGTTGAGGACACGCGCGACTGCGGCGGGAACCAACTCACGCGGTAATGGCCGGCCGCGCACACGCGGATCATCACGAACTGACTCGCATCGGGGACGCCGTAAATGGTGTGCGGCCCCTCCAATACCACGTGTCGGAGGATGGCGAGAGCCTGCTCGGCCGGAGCTTGCGGAAACTCGGGGCACCAGGTGCCAGGGAAGAGTCTTTTTGAGCCAGTTGACGGTATACCGTCTACCGTCTACGATCACGGGAGTGTGAGACGTGAGGAACCCACCATGCCTGTTCCAAAATCGATTGCACGTGCGCGGACCACGGTGACCGCGGCAGCGACCGAGCATCTTCGCAAGGAGATTGTTTGCGGCAGCCTGCAGCCCGGAGAGACGCTCCCTGAATCGCAAGTTGGCGAGATGCTCGGCGTGAGTCGAGCGCCGGTGCGCGAAGCACTCACCTTGCTGGAACGGGAAGGGTTGGTCGAGTTCGACCGGCGGGGGACGGCACGGGTTTGCGAGTTTGACCTGGACGACGTTCGGGAATTGGGACTGATGCGCATGGTTCTGGAACCTGCCGCCAGTCGTCTTGCCGCCCAGCGTCGGCCGGAGGTCGGTCTCCACGCGATCGAAAAAAACCTTCGTGCCTTGAAGGCGGTCAACCGTCTCGACGAGGTCACCCGGCTCGACCTGGATTTCCACCGTCTGGTATTTGCCGCAGCAGGCAACAAGCGACTCAGGCTGGCTTGGGAGAACCTGTTGTCGCAGATATCGCTGGTGATGCAGCGGTTTCACGAGTCGATGGAACAACGGGTACCGACTTCCCGCGTTCGCGACCTGACGATCCGAGTGCACACGGAACTGTTCCAGGCCATACGCTCGGGATTGCCCGAGGAAGCCGAGGCTTTGGCTCGACGGCATACCACTCACTGGCTGTCGGAATTCAGCCAGTCTAAAGCGTTTGCTCCGCAATCGGAGGGATGATTCTCACGCCTCTCGACACGCGTTTCAAGATTACGACCAAGGCCGCGGCCGACTCTCAATCCGAGGTGACGGGCGGCACGGCTTCGGCAGTTTCACGATCGGAGAGAATTCCCATGGTGCGACAGCCCTTTCTATTCTGCCTCCTCGCCTTCGTTGGCTGGTCATCGGCAACCGCAGCTGAGAACCACTGGCCTCGTTTCCGCGGACCGCACGCGCGTGGCGTCGCGCCGGATCATCAGGGGCTCCCGATCACCTGGACGACCACCCAGAACGTCAAGTGGGTGGCCGACGTGCCGGGTTGGGGCTGGTCGTGCCCTGTCGTCTGGGGTGATCGCGTTTTTCTGACTGCCGTGGTTGCCGATCAGCAAGCGCGGGCCCCCAGCAAGGGGTTATACCTTGGGGAAGGTGTTCGCGAGCCATCGCAAGGCATTCATCATTGGATGGTCTATTGCTTCGATCTGAACACCGGCCAGGTGCTATGGAAGCACGAAGCTCACACCGGCCGGCCTCAGGTGCCTCGACATCCCAAGAGCACGTATGCATCAGAGACGCCGACGACCGACGGCAGGCGGCTCTATGTCCTGTTCGGCGACCTGGGGCTGTGGTGCTACGATCTCCAGGGCACACCGTTGTGGCAACGGAAAATTGAACCGAAGAAGACCGAGTTCGACTACGGCGCCGCATCGTCGCCGGTGGTACATGACGGCCAGGTCATCGTCGTCTACGACAACCTGGAAGCATCCTGGATTGCGGCCTTTGATGCACAGACGGGGAACGAGCGGTGGCGAACACCGCGCGATGAGGTGCGCTCGTGGGCGACGCCGCTGGTCTGGACGAATCCCATCCGCACCGAGATCGTAGTGCCCGGCGAGAATCGCAACCGCGGTTACTCGCTCGACGGCAAACTGCTCTGGGAGTTCGACGGCCGGATGTCCAAGCTGGTGATTCCCTCCCCATTTGCCTCGCATGGATTGTGCTACATCGCATCGGGTTTCGGCAACGAGCGCCCGACCTTCGCCTTGCGACCCGGAGCCCGCGGCAACATCGCTGCGGACGGTGACTTCGAAAAGAGCGAATTCATCGCCTGGTACCAGGACCGCTCGGGCTCTTACAACCCGTCTCAGATCGTCTATGGCGACTATTTGTACACGCTCTACGACCAGGGATTTCTGACCTGTCACAAGGCGAAGACCGGCGAAGAAGTTTACGGCAAACAACGATTCTCGCCTGGCGGTTCCTTTACCGCGTCGCCCGTCGCGTTCAATGGACGGCTGTTTTGTCTGAGCGAAGACGGGCTGACGTATGTCGTCCAACCGGGGCCGGAATTCGAAATCCTTCATACCAATCCCCTCGACGAACTCTGCCTCGCCAGTCCGGCCATCGTGGGCGACAAGCTGCTCATTCGAACGGCATCCAAGCTGTACTGCCTGACCGAGGGTGCAAAGTTGGACGTCGGCAAGTGAATGCGTTGGTACATCGGTCGGCGCCGGCAGTTCAAAGAAAGAGAATTACCATGCCAAACCGACATCACTTTGTTTGCCAAGCTTATTGGGGCCTGCTGCTGTGGGGTTTCGGCGGGCAGCCCCGGATCAAGAACCCCGGCAACACTCACAGGAGATTGAACATGAAGACTAGTTTCTTTGTCGCGTCAGGTCGGGTTGTGGCATGCGCCGCCTTGCTGATGGCGGGCGTCTCGGTGGCCTTCGCCCAGGCGGCCGACGAGCGGCCCTGGGTCAATCTGTTGCCCGGCGGCGCCTACCAGGAGCACTGGACGACCACCGGTAACTGGCAGACGGCCGACGGCGCCGTGAAGCTCACGCCGCGCGAAGGCGAGAGGGGCTGGTCGCGCTGGAGTGCCTATCTCTGGTCGAAGAAAGAGTACCAGGACTTCGAGATTCAGTTCGATTACAAGGTCGAGCAAGGCGGCAACAGCGGCTTCTACTTCCGAGTGGGCGACAAGAACAGCCCCGTGGCCAACGGCATCGAGGTGCAGATCTACGCCTCGCACGGCAAGCCCGACAACAAGCTGAGCGACCACGACTCCGGCGGCATCATACCGGGCACTGCGCCGAAGAAAAACGCCGCCAGGCCGCAGGGCGAGTGGAACCACTTCCACATCATCAACCAGGGCGACAAGCTGACCGTGAAGCTCAACGGCGAGGTGGTGAACGAGATGGACTTGACGAAGGCGCCGCTGGCGAGCCGGCCGAAGAAAGGGCCGATCGGCTTCCAGGACCATTCCCTGCCGGTGTGGCTGAAGGACGTCAAGATTCGGGAGCTGTAACTCGCACGAGGAAGATGATGAGAACGATTCTGGCATTGTGCGGCATTCTGGCCGTGTTCGAGTTCGGGGCGTACGGAGCGGAGGCGGCGCCGGGTGGCGACGAACGGTTCCGGGCCGAGGTGCGCGGCATCGGTTCCGTCGAAGTGACGCTCAGGCATCTGGGCCCGGGCAACACCGCGTCCCTGACGACGTTTACCACCGAGGACGCGGAGCACGCCAAGGTCCTTGGCTCCAAGCGTCTAGCCGACCTGCTCGGCTTCGGCGACATCGAGCTGGTGACCGACGCCGATCTCTCCGGCACCGTGCTGGCGCTCGACGGCGCGGGGTGCTGGCTGCTGGGACTGGACGGCGCGCGATTCCAGGAACTCTTCGCGTCCTCGAAGGAGGCGCTCGCGAATCTGGCGCAGGACTGCGTGGCGGACGGCTGGCAACCGGTGCCGCAGCGCGCGTACCCGCGCTGGCTGGACGCAACCGACAACGCCGCCATGTGCTTCTGGTTTTCGGGCTTCGGCGTGGTGCCCAAGGACCCCGACGCCGACTTCCGTTGGCTGGCCGAGAACGGCTTCACGGTCGTCTTCAATCCGGGCGCCGACGAGGAGCGCCTGGTCGTCCCCGGGCTGATCGATGCCGCCGCGCTCGACTGGCAACGGGAGCTGGCCCGGAAGTACGACGTGCCGTTTAAGACCATGGAGAATATGGTGATGCCGATACGGCCGTCCTGGCTGTGGAACATCACGCCGCTACCCTACAAGACGACAACCTTCATGCCGGTGGCGCAGACCGACCGCTTCATGAAGGACTACCGCCGGCGCTTCGCCGGACACCTGGCCGCCGATCCCAACTTTGTCGGGCACATGGTGTGGCAGGAGGGGCCGGGAAACGGACCGGGCACCCTGCTGTCCCTGGCCGAGGTCGCCCATACGCCGCAGATTCGGGCGCTCTGGCGCGAGTACCTGCGCGAGGCGCGCCAGTTCAGCCTCGAGGAGGTGACCCGGCGGTATCGCGCGGATGCCGGGTCCTTCCGCAGTTGGGAGGACGTGCCCATTCCTACGCTGAAGGAACTGTCCGGCTGGGATCCCGCCACCTCGATCGATCTGCTCGGCGGCTGGCGCGGACGCGCCGACCGCGGCGGCAAGGCGATGAAGGAGATGTGGTTCTCGCCCGAGACGCCGACCGATGACTGGACTCCGGTCGACTTCCGCGACCAGACGATGCTCCTCTATCAGCGCACAGTCAATCGACAGTTGACGAACCCATACGGCGGATACTGGCTGCGCAGGAGTTTTGCGGTCAGCCCGGATCGGGCAGACGCCAGCTATCTGCACCTGCCGCGCGGTTGGGGTCACAATGGTCATAACCATGGCACCTTTCCCCTCGAAGGGTACGAGGTCTGGGTCAACGGCAAGAAGCTGGCGATGATCAGCAGCGTCAATCGCTCCAACATCGGCTGGGATCTGTGCTACGACGCCGGCCCGGCGCTGAAACCGGGCGAGAACCTGATCGTCGTCAACACCAAAGGCTTCCCTCTGCCGGCGAATTATGGCTACGCCTTTCTCGGCCGCCTGGGGCCCTGGACCTACCCCGGCGACTCGGAGGCGCTCAGCGCCCGCGCCTTCGATATGGTCCGCTTCATGCAGTGGCTGAACATGGTCGAGTTGGAGCGGCGCATGATCGGCATCCGCGCCGGCGAACCTTATCGGCCCATGAAGATCATGGCGCCGCACAACTACATCGACGCCGTCCTCGACCTCTGCGAGCGCTACGGCGCCTATCCGCACGACACGGGCCTGGCCGGCGGCATGTTCGCCCCGTTCAAATACTCGCGCTACGCCATGACCCGCGGGCTGACCAGCAGCGTCGAGCCCGGCGGCCCTCCCGAAAGCACACCCGGCGGCTTGCCCGGCGGCAAAGTGAGATCAGGTATCCAGGCCATGAGCACCCGGTATCTGATGATGGGCACGGAGATGGTCGACTGGGTCGCCAGCGTGGAGAAATACAGCTCGGGGGAGAACGGCGAGTGGATCGCCCAGAACCGCGAGCTGCTGCGCTGCATCGGCAAGCTCGAACTGGCGCCGCCGCGGATCGGCATCCTCCGCGTCGGGCGCGAACTGCGCATGGGCATCACCGAGACCTCTTCCTGGGACCTGGGCCGAAGCTCGCTGTCCTCCATCGGCCGGCCGTTCCTCTACGCCACGCTCGGCGATCTCGAGAGCGGACGCGCCGACCGTTTTCCGGTGCTGCTCGACTCCGGCACCACGGTGCTCAGCGAGGACGAGGTGGGCGTCCTCGAGGCCTACGTGCGCCGGGGCGGCACCTTCGTCGCCCTCCACAACACCGGCATGCACACCCCCGAGAAACGCCTCGCCTGGCCCGTCTCGAAACTGACCGGCCTGCGCGTGGCGGGGACCACCTGGGCCGAGGCGAAGAAGGTCTGCTTCACCGACGATCAGAACCTCTGGCCACGGCTGCGCGGCGCGGAACTGCTCAGCAGGGGCTTGGTGCTGTCGGCGCCTGCGGCCGCCGACATCGACGTGGTTGCCCAGTGGCAGGGAGTAGAGAACGCCGAGGGCGCGATCGCGGTGGCCGTGCGCCGCCTCGGCCGGGGCAAAGTGGTCACCCTGGGCTCGATCTTCCACCGCAACGCACGCGACGAGGGCGGCCGCTATGTCGAGGATGGCACACTGCCCTATCTCGACGAACTGCTGGACTCCATCGGCGCGCCGCGTGAGAGCCGGGGCCACGGCCTCTGGGCCGAGTCCTGGCGCAGCAAGAACGGCGTCTACGATGTCTGGACCGTCGCCCAAATGGATTCGAACGCGAAGCCGGGCGCCTTCCAGATCCAGCTCTGCCGCGAGACCGCCGCCCCGGCCCTGCGTGAACTCTCCGCCCCGGGGCATCCGCCGGTCGCGGTGCGCCACGCCGACGGCTGGCTGACGCTCCCCGGCGTGCGGATGGAGGCCATGCAGGCCCGGGTCTTCGGCGCGCCCCGCGCCGACTTGTCACACGGCGCCCGCGACTGGTTCCAGATACTGTCTCAGCGCTGGCATCCGATCAGGAAGATCGAGCCGGGAGAGATCGAGCGGGCCACCGTCGAAACGCCCGACAGCATTCTGCCTCTGATCGACGGCTGGCACTGCGCCACGGGCGAGATGGATCCCGCCGCCTGGACCGGGTTCGGCAGCGAACCGGCCCGGGACTGGAAGACCGTGAGCCTCGGCGCCTTCGCCACCATGGGGCTGCCGGACGGTGACCTTGCCCGCTTCCGCAAGGAGGTCGAGCTGCCGCCGAACTGGCGGGACCACGACGTCACGCTGGTCTTCGACCCCGAAGGCCACTTCTGGGGCATCAACCCAAGCGGGCGGCTCTGGATCAACGGCGAACCGGCCGCCATCGCCCAGCCGATCCGGCCGGCGTCCAACGGCCGCTTCCGCATCGCGCTGACGCCGCCGCAGACGGCAGCCGGCCGGCTGGTCCTCGCCCTGGAGATCGACGGACGCCAGTCCGGCCGCACCGGGCGGCCGAAGGGCGTGTCGGGCGCCTTCTTCCTCGAAGCCCGCCCGCGTCCGGTGCGGTCCCTGCCGCTCGCGAAGTGGAGCGCCGCCACCGATCTCAACGTCCTGACGCCCGCGGAGCCCGGTGATTCCCGGAGCAAACCGCTCTACTACGAGACCCGCTTCACCCTGCCGGCGGACTGGCCTGCCAGGCGGCTCTGGCTCGCGTCGTCGCCAGGTTCGTCCGGTCCGAAAATGAGGCGGTTCTTCATCAACAACTATGAGGTCGCGGAGAGCACGGTTTGGGGCTCCAAGCCCGAAATCGACCTGGCCGAAATCGACATCAGCGCCCTGGTCAGGCACGAGGGCGAGAACGTCTTGCGCTGGGTGCCGGATCCGCAGGCCCCGGCGATCCCGGACTTGAAGCTGCTGTGCACGGAGTGAAGACCATGCACGGGAGACCGAACAGGACGCCTCAGGTTGAATCCGATCCCCGATCATTCGAAGAAAGACAATCACCATGAAAAACCGACATCCGTTCATTCACCAGTCGTCCGCAGTCTTGATGGCTTGCGGACTGATCGCCAGCCTGCTGCCCGGCCTGGCCGTCGCGCAAGACCTGTCCACCCGGCAGGCGCGCAAGATCATTCCTTTGTCCGGCCGATGGCAATTCGCCATCGGCTCGTTCAACAAGATGCCCGACAGCTTTGATACCACGGTTTCTGTGCCCGGATTCCATCCCAAAGGTGAGGCCCTTTGGTACCGGCGCACGGTGACGATAGACGGTCCCCTACCGGAGGTGGTTCGGCTGGAGGTCAAAAAAGTCTGCTACGGTGTCAAGGTATGGGTAAACGGCTCGGAGGCGGGTGAATCCTGGAGCATCCGCACTGCGGCCTTCATAGACATAAGCAAATTGATGAAGGGAGACGGGTTTGAAAATGAGATTGTGATACGCGTGTGCGGAAACACAGATCTTATTCCTCCGGAAATACCCTGGTTCAATTGGCATTTGACGTTCTTTCCGCACAACTGCCGTTGATTATCTTGGAATTTCATGGGGCGGGTCCAGGCGGGACGGTGGCCGGCGGTGTGTGTGAGTGGGACGATGCGGGGCGGGGGCGTAGCGCCGGGCAAGGGCGGAGGCAGGGCAACCGCCGGCCAGGTTCGGCAGCGCGCGCGCGTTGGGGGCATTCTTCATCCGGTCGTGCGACGCGGCAATGTCCGGCGCGCGGTCCGCATTCGAGTTCGCGATACTTAGGGCGAAGGCTCTCGACGTAAGTCGAGTCGGACTGGACTTACGTCGATGGTCCGTGTCGTAAGTGTTCACACCCTCGGCGGCGCGCCTTGACGTTGTGTCGAACGCGACATTTCCTTCTTGCGGCACTTTGCCTGTCGCGGGGCGGCCGACACTGGCCGCCCCGCGCGGCCACACTCCGCCGGAAAGGGTTTTCACGATGAAGAAAGCTTCCCGTTCGACTCGACGCTCCACCACCTCCCGTCGCCCGCGCAGCCGATCCTCCGGACACGTCGCCCGCCGCGGCCCGGCCGCAAGCAGGTCCTGGACCACCGGCGCGCTGCCGATCGTCGAGGACTTCCTCCAGCGGATGAAGCTCGAAGCCGCTGCTCGCCGAGTTCCTCCCTGGCGACGATCGCCGCACCAAGATCCCCACCGCCCGCGCGGTGGTGATCCTCGTCAAGCAGATCCTGCTCTCCCGCACGCCGCTGTATGCCGTGGGCGAGTGGATCGCGGGACACGATCCGGCCGGCCTCGGACTGAAGCCGGAACAAGTGGCCGCCTGGAACGACGACCGCGGCGGCCGGGCCCTGACGGCCCTCTTCCGCGCCGACCGGCCGTCGCTCGTGCTGGCCCTCATGGCCACATCGTGCGCCAGTTCGACCTCCATCTCGACGAGCTGCACAACGACTCGACCACCGTCTCCTCTGCGGCCTGTACGCCAGCGCAGCCAAGGGGCCGCCCGTCACGGCAAGCCGACGGTGGCCATCACCTGGGGCCACAACAAGGACCATCGCCCCGACCTCAAGCAACTGCTGTATATCCTCACCGTCACCCGCGACGGCGGGGTCCCGGTGGCCTTCCGCGTGGCCAGCGGCAACGTGACCGACGACCGCACCCACGTCGAGAGCTGGGACTTGCTCTGCCAGTTGGCCGGCCGGGCGCGACTTCCTCTACGTGGCCGACTGCAAGCTGGCCACGGTAGAGAACATGAACTACATCGCCCAGCGCGGCGGCCGCTTCGTGAGCGTGCTGCCGCGCACCCGTCGCGAGGACGGCGACTTCCGCCAGCGGCTCCGCGCCGGCCAGGTCGCCTGGGAGCCGCTCGGGGACAAGGCCGACGATGAGGGGGAGGTGGTCGATCATTATGCCGTCGTTTCGCCGCCGGAAGCCGCTTCCCGAAGGCTATCGGCTGTGGTGGTACTCGAGCACCCGCAAGGCTGAGCTGGACCTGGCCGCCCGCGGCCGGCGGCTGGCTCAGGCCCAGCAGGAACTGCGTGACCTGCAACAGCGGTTGCGGTCGCCACGGTCGCGGTTGCGGGAGGAGGCGAAAGTACTCGCCGCCGTGGCGGAGATCCTCGACCGCCATCAGGCCGCGACCTGGCTCCGGGTGCAGATCGACCAGCGTGTGGAAGAGACCTTCCGCCAGAGCCGCCGCGGACGTCCCGGCAAGGACACCACCTACGTCCGCGAGGAGTCGGTGCGCTTCGATCTGGAGTACACGATCGACGAAGCCGAGCTGGCCCGGGAGCGGCTTACCGACGGCCTCTTTCCCCTCGTGACCAACGACACGCAACTCGACGCCCGGGAGGTGCTTGAGGCCTACAAACGGCAGCCGCCGATCGAACGCCGCTTCGAGCAGCTCAAGACCGATTACCGCGTGGCCCCGGTGTTCCTCAAGGACGGGCCCGCATCGAGGGCTTCCTCTGCGTCTACTTCTTCGCGCTATTGGCGGAGTCGCTCATCGAGCGTGCGTTGCGGCAGGCGATGCGCGACCACGGCCTGGCGGCCCTGCCGATGTACCCCGAGGACCGCGACTGCCGGCGCCCCACGCGCGTCGCCTGTTCGACCTCTTCGACCCCACCCAGCGTCACGTCTTCACCCGTCCCGGCAGCGAACCGATCCAATTCACCACCAAACTCTCCCCGCTCCACCGTCAACTCCTCCGCCTCCTCTCCCTACCCGTCACGCTCTACCGCTGAACTTCCCCACCCTGCGATATTCGGAGAATATGGGATGCAGTTGTGCGGAAAGAACGATTTGAGCATCCCGGATCTGCGTTCTTTCCGCACAACTGCCGTTGATTATCTTGGAATTTCATGGGGCGGGTCCAGGCGGGACGGTGGCCGGCGGTGTGTGTGAGTGGGACGATGCGGGGGCGCGGGGCGTGAGCGCCGGGCAAGGGCGGAGGCAGGGCAACCGCCGGCCAGGTTCGGCAGCGCGCGCGCGTTGGGGTGCATTCTTCATCCGGTCGTGCGACGCGGCAATGTCCGGGCGCGCGGTCCGCATTCGAGTTCGCGATACTTAGGGCGAAGGCTCTCGACGTAAGTCGAGTCGGACTGGACTTACGTCGATGGTCCGTGTCGTAAGTGTTCACACCCTCGGCGCGCGGCCTTGACGTTGTGTCGAACGCGACATTTCCTTCCTGCGGCACTTTGCCCGTCGCGGGGCGGCCGACACTGGCCGCCCCGCGCGGCCACACTCCGCCGGAAAGGGTTTTCACGATGAAGAAAGCTTCCCGTTCGACTCGACGCTCCACCACCTCCCGTCGCCCGCGCAGCCGATCCTCCGACACGTCGCCCGCCGCGGCCCGGCCGCGTTGCGGTCCTGGACCACCGGCGCGCTGCCGATCGTCGAGGACTTCCTCCAGCGGATGAAGCTCGAGCGCTGCTCGCCGAGTTCCTCCCTGGCGACGATCGCCGCACCAAGATCCCCACCGCCCGCGCGGTGGTGATCCTCGTCAAGCAGATCCTGCTCTCCCGCACGCCGCTGTATGCCGTGGGCGAGTGGATCGCGGGACACGATCCGGCCGGCCTCGGACTGAAGCCGGAACAAGTGGCCGCCTGGAACGACGACCGCGGCGGCCGGCCCTGACGGCCCTCTTCCGCGCCGACCGGCCGTCGCTCGTGCTGGCCCTCATGCGCTACATCGTGCGCCAGTTCGACCTCCATCTCGACGAGCTGCACAACGACTCGACCACCGTCTCCTTCTGCGGCCTGTACGCCAGCCGCCAGCCAAGGGGCCGCCCGTCACGGCAAGCCGACGGTGGCCATCACCTGGGGCCACAACAAGGACCATCGCCCCGACCTCAAGCAACTGCTGTATATCCTCACCGTCACCCGCGACGGCGGGGTCCCGGTGGCCTTCCGCGTGGCCAGCGGCAACGTGACCGACGACCGCACCCACGTCGAGAGCTGGGACTTGCTCTGCCAGTTGGCCGGCCGGCGGACTTCCTCTACGTGGCCGACTGCAAGCTGGCCACGGTAGAGAACATGAACTACATCGCCCGCCGCGGCGGCCGCTTCGTGAGCGTGCTGCCGCGCACCCGTCGCGAGGACGGCGACTTCCGCCAGCGGCTCCGCGCCGGCCAGGTCGCCTGGGAGCCGCTCGGGGACAAGGCCGACGATGAGGGGGAGGTGGTCGATCATTATGCCGTCGTTTCGCCGCCGGAAAGCGGCTTCCCGAAGGCTATCGGCTGTGGTGGTACTCGAGCACCCGCAAGGCTGAGCTGGACCTGGCCGCCCGCGGCCGGCGGCTGGCTCAGGCCCAGCAGGAACTGCGTGACCTGCAACAGCGGTTGCGGTCGCCACCGTCGCGGTTGCGGGAGGAGGCGAAAGTACTCGCCGCCGTGGCGGAGATCCTCGACCGCCATCAGGCCGCGACCTGGCTCCGGGTGCAGATCGACCAGCGTGTGGAAGAGACCTTCCGCCAGAGCCGCCGCGGACGTCCCGGCAAGGACACCACCTACGTCCGCGAGGAGTCGGCGGCTTCGATCTGGAGTACACGATCGACGAAGCCGAGCTGGCCCGGGAGCGGCTTACCGACGGCCTCTTTCCCCTCGTGACCAACGACACGCAACTCGACGCCCGGGAGGTGCTTGAGGCCTACAAACGGCAGCCGCCGATCGAACGCCGCTTCGAGCAGCTCAAGACCGATTACCGCGTGGCCCCGGTGTTCCTCAAGGACGGGCCCGCATCGAGGGCTTCCTCTGCGTCTACTTCTTCGCGCTATTGGCGGAGTCGCTCATCGAGCGCGTTGCGGCAGGCGATGCGCGACCACGGCCTGGCGGCCCTGCCGATGTACCCCGAGGACCGCGACTGCCGGCGCCCCACGGCGCGTCGCCTGTTCGACCTCTTCGACCCCACCCAGCGTCACGTCTTCACCCGTCCCGGCAGCGAACCGATCCAATTCACCACCAAACTCTCCCCGCTCCACCGTCAACTCCTCCGCCTCCTCTCCCTACCCGTCACGCTCTACCGCTGAACTTCCCCACCCTGCGATATTCGGAGAATATGGGATGCAGTTGTGCGGAAAGAACGGATCTCCCGACTGATTTTGTTAAAAGGGAAACCGGAATCTATGATGAGGTGAGCCTGATTTCCTGCGGCGCGCCTTACGTTCTCAGGGCGCAGGCGGTGCCCAATGTGGAGAACAGCTCGGTCAAGCTGGTCGTTACCCTGCGCAATACCGGCTCCACATCCAGGCAAGTCCTGCTGAAAGTAAGCATCATCGATGACAAGACCGGCGAGACCGTGGCCAGTGGTGAAAAGCCGCTTCAGGCGGCGGCCGACGAAAGCGACAGCCAGATCGACATCGGCATACCCGACGCCAAACTCTGGACCCCGGATACGCCGCATCTCTACCGCTTCGAAGTCGACGTGCTCAGCGGGGGAAGGTATACCGATACGTATGCCGACCGTTTTGGCATGAGGACCTTTTCCGTTTGCCAGGAGACAGGGCGCGGTCTGCTCAACGGTCAGAGGATCCTGCTCACGGGGATAGGCATGTTCCAAATGCGGGACGTTGCCTCCTACTTCCCGGATGCACTGTACGATGATGCGGCGATTCGAAGCGCCTTCCGGTTTGTAAAGAGTCTGAACGGCAACGCCGTAAGGATCAGCTTTGATTTGATGCCGGAAATCTGGTACCGCATCGCCGATGAAGAGGGAATCCTCATTCAGGACGAATCCCATTGGCAGATCAATGACACCGCCACACTGGAAGCTCTCACGGGGGAGTTCACCGACTGGATTCACGAGCGCGCCAATCACCCGAGTGTAGTTATCTGGGACGCCGCTAATGAAACAGCGAATGAAGAAGCAGGCGCTCCGCTCTTAAGGGAAGCCGTAAAGGCCGTGCGGCATCTCGATCTTTCCAACCGCCCTTGGGAGCCTTCAACGTGGTTTCCTTACACTCCAGAAGCCGCCGCCTTAACCCAAAACGGAGACGTTACCGAATGGCACCCCTATAGCATCTGGCATTATGAAGGAGGTGGAGTTCGTTGGAAGTATTTCGGTGATGGGGTTTATCCGGAGATATTTGAAAAGGGTCCACGTCAAAAGCCGGTTCATCCTGGTTGGATAGTGAACGAATGCGTGGGGTTGTTCCTAAACAGAGATGGAAGCTTCTATATCCTTGGCGGTGGACCAGGATTTGCCGCCGACTATTTTGCGCAATCGAATGGGAATCATTACTTGTTCGCCAAGGCGCGTTTTGTCGCCTGGGAAGCCGAATACTGGCGCCGCTTGCCAGGTTGCCTGGGCGTGTTGTGGGATAGCTATCTTTGGGGTCCCGGCATCCAACAACCCCTGGCGAGCCGAACACTGAGCGAGCGGGAGCTTGCTCTGGGCCGTTACATTGCCGACGCGGTCGCGCCCGTGGGAGTCATGGTTAACCTCTGGAAGACTCGGATTGTTACGGGAGGTGTCAAAGTCCCCGTTTCCGTGGCCAACGATGGGCCCCATCCATGGTCGGGAGCCGTGCGCCTTAGCCTGATTCGAGCAGGCGACAATCTCTCGAAGATAGGGGCTTTATTCGAACCTCCGCAGACTCAGGCGGAGATCGATCAACAGACGGTCCGTCAATGGCAAACGAATCTTCGTGATGTTCCCGTGAGCCAGCAAGGCGAAACTGTCTTTGACGTGATCATTCCCGGGCCCGGTAATTATCACTTAATGGCCGAGATCACGGGCTTGGATGGAAAACCCGTGCGAAGCTGGCGGGACTTTGTGGGCACAGGCGATCCCGTGGGGGCATCGTCTCCTGCACCACAAACCTCAAACAACAGATGACAGGAGCGATTCACGATGAGCACTGAACCGCGCGGATGGAGCCTGTCCTGGCATTCCTGGGCACGCGGATGGCTTGCCGGACATAGCGTATCCAAGTCGGGAACATGCCTTGTGCTTGGTTTGTTACTGCTGTCGGTGTTGCCTGCGGGCCGGGCCGCCGAAATGGACTGGCTTCCGCTGCCGGGCGGTGGTGAGGCGCGCGTCGAAGGCGGGAGATTGCTGTTGGGACTATCCGGGGAGGCGGAGACCGCCGGACTGCGAACCGCGCAGATCCCCGTGTCGCCGAACGCCCGCATGCATCTGGCTTTTGCCTACACGAGCGAAAACCTGAGTGCCGGCGTCTTTGATCACAACTCGGTCCGTCGCCGAAGAACGGTACGTCTGGTCGCCTCGGTTCGCTGGCTGGACGAGCAGGGCGCGGATGTTGACGTGAGGCGGGCTGGACTGGGGTTTCCACCGCTGGCCATGAGGTGGCAGTTTCACGCCAATAGCGCCACGCCCCGCCGGGTCGCCGACAATCTGTCGGTACCCACAGAAGCGACGGCGGTTGAGATCTCCTTCCAGATCGAGACTGCCGCGGAGGCCGGCGACAAGGATCGCGGGACGGTCGTCAAAGCCGCCATCAGCAACGTGGCGCTGAGGGCAGGAGAGTTCACTCCCGAGGGCCTCGAATTCAACTCCGGCCCGGCGGATGCAGGACCCGTATCCACGCCGCCTGCGGAATACGCGTTTGCCGCCAACCTGGTGCCGAATCCGACCTTCGACGAAGGCCAAGTTAGCCCGACAGGCTGGAAGATCGAGGGCGACAACTCCAACGCCTCCGCCGTCTGGCAGGAGGGCGGCGCGTTCTCGGGGCGGCGCTGCCTCAAGGTGTACGACCGGGGCCCCTACGTCCGTAGTTGGGGCGAGAACGATCTTTCTGTGTACGTGCCGGGCGGCAGTCCCGGCGGCAACGTTGCCTCCGCTCGGGAGGAGGTCAGCGCCCGCTGGGTATCCGAACCTTTGCCGGCTCAAGCTGGCGCCGTCTATCAGGCCAAGAGCTTTCTGTGGTATGCCAACCGGCACAGGATCAGCGCGGGAGGCGCCTCGCCCATGAACGCCAATCCGGTGCGCATCCAGTTTCTTGACGCCGCCGGCAAGGTCCTGCCCTATGAACCACAACGCCAGAGCGTCTGGCAGGATTGGCTCCCCAACGAGCTGCCGTTTGCACAAGAGGGCTGGGTGCGGGCACTAAGCAAGCCGGTGGTTGCGCCGGCCAACGCCGTGTCCGTCCGTGTGGCGGTGGTGATGCACCATGCCTTTTACGACACCAGTTGGGGCCGTTTCACCAAGCACCCCTCCAACCGCGGGTTCGTTCTGGTGGACAACATCTCGCTCTACCGGGTTCTAAGCGAGCGGGAACAGAGGACAGGCCACGGCCAACCTCCCTTCGATCCGGAAGAGGCGTTCTGGGATACGGCGCAGGCGGGCGGCCTGCCCTTTGTGGCGACCAGCGCCGCCCACCGTCCGGACACCCTGAGCGTGGAAAGCGAGACGGGCTATGCCGGGGGCATTCTGTTCGCTCCGGCAAACCCGCGCAGCCGGCCCTTGAACCTGCGGCTGCGCAACTGGATCAGCGACCCTCGGACGCTCGAGATACGCTGTGAGGTCGAGGATTGGCTGGGGCGGCCGATACTCAAAAACACTTTGCCCGTTACCCTGCCGCCCTACGGCAGTGGCACAGCGTCGCTCGCCTATCCCGACGATATTCCTCTCGGGGCCTATACCATCAATTACGTCATCCACGAAGCCGGCGTCGACCAGGACCAGGGTTTCACCAGGTTCGCGGTCCTTGCCAAGCGGGAGACCACGCCAGAGGAACGAGGGCGGGACGACTATCCGTTCAGTATTTGGACGCCCTTTTTTCGAGGCGATGTCTCGGTGGGGCAGATGCTCGACGCCGCCGGCATGGGTAAGAGCTGGTACGCGGGAAAAATCGAGATTCAGCCTCTTATCGAAATCAACGACCCGGCAACCCGGCGTCGAGCAGTCGAGCAGCAAATCGCCAAGGCGCGCGTGGCCATCGCCGGACATCGACGCTACGGCATTACGCCAATGGGCATGCTTTTCGCCAGGATGTCCGAGGAAGAGCGTCCAAAGCTGACACCGGTTCTCGAGGAAGTGGTCACGCAGGTGGTGACGGCCCTCAAAAACGAGATCCGTCATTGGCGCTGGGGCAACGAATTTGTCCACGGCAAAGCGACGGAGTTGGATCGCGCCACCAATGCCGATGGAGGTCTTTACCTCTACTGGGGCCACCCCGGAACCGTCCGCCAGTACTGGGAGACGTACCGTGTCGCCTATCATGCGGCCAAGGCCGCCGATCCGAACTGCTTGTTCGGGCCCGCTGTCGCCCACGACGAATCTGGCAATGTCCTGCGGTTGTTTTTCCAGGTCTGCGGGCCCGACACACTCGACTCGTTCGGCATGAACACCTACGTATACGCCCACGCGCTCTGGCGGCCCAATCTGGTGGAACTCAAGAAGGCCGGGATTCCGGATCTGCCGCTCTACGCATCCGAGTTCAATGGGCTTGGCACCCATACCGAAGCGGTGAACACAGGTCCGACGCGTCTGGAGGAGGAGCGGGACAACGTCCGTCTCCAGGCGACCTACTGGCCGATGGTCTTGACCTCGTACCCGAACTTCTTCCATCTCGCGCAAACGTGGCTGTGGTGGAACGGCAACGACAAACAAAACATGCTGCACAAGAATCGGGTGCGCCCCAATTTCGTGGCGCACGCGGCGATGACCAACATCCTCGGCGCCGGACGCTTCGTCGAGCGTCTCGAGCTGCCCGGGGCCGTGGTCCATGTCCGCCAGCGCTCGGTGCGGCCCGGCCTGGTCGGCGTGATGTGGAGCACCGGGCCGGAGGCGGCGGTGAAACTCGACGTCGGCTGCGAGTCGGTCGAGGTGGCGGATGTGATGGGCAACCGGCGAGCGCTGGCCGCGCCCGGCGGAGTGGCGACCATTCTCTTGACGCCGATGCCGCAGTATTTGCTCGGCGCTTCGGTTGTCCGTCCGGCTCCATAGCTCCAAGAGTGAACGCAATACCCGCTGGCACATTGGTTGGTGCCAGCATTATGAAGAGAGAATGACCATGCCAAACCGACGTCAGTTTATTCGCCAGACGGCCGCAGTCGTGCTCGCTTGCGGCCTGATCGTTAGCCTGACTCTTCGCTTCGCCGCCGCACGGGAAGAGGCCGGCAAATCGCCGGTGACTGAAACCGCTCTCCCCGAAATGCCCATGACGTCACCGGTGGAGAATGCGCTCGCCCATGAGGTCGCTCAAAAACCGGCCGTCGAATCAAAATTGCTTTCCGATATGGAGAGCCTCGACAACTGGGAGCCTTGGAGCGGTCAAAGATCATTCGGGTCGATTTCGCTTTCGAAGGATAAGTCTCACAAAGGCCAGGCTTCCGTTCTGTTGACTTCGCCCACCAAGGGCGAAGAAGCGAATCTTGTCCATTTGCGGGGCAGGCCGGCGGGCTCAGCCAGCGCCATCTACAGGGTCGACAACGAAGACTGGGCCGAGTGGAATCGGATCACGTTGTGGGTCTACCCGGATTTACCTGGCTTCCGGACGGTCTCGTTCAATCTCGTGCTGCATAACGACAACCCGATCGACCCGACCGTTGACGATAAGCAGTACGATGATGCTCTTGTGCCCTACGATTCCGCGAATGGATACCACTACTACAACCTCTATAGCGGCCTGAATTACCAATTGCTCGAGAATCACAAATGGAACAAGGTCTACTGGGAAATCCCTCACGTCAGAAGGGATAAGGTGATCGCGCTGGAGCTGCGGTACCGAACCCAGGGAAATCAACGCGACA
Organism: Thermoguttaceae bacterium; assembly: GCA_040766885.1. Taxonomy (GTDB): domain Bacteria; phylum Planctomycetota; class Planctomycetia; order Pirellulales; family Thermoguttaceae; genus JAXGPP01. The sequence goes on from JAXGPP010000004.1 coordinate 71,227, forward strand.
TGACCGATACCGTCAAGTATTACTTTGATGAGTTGTACCTCGAGAAAGTGGAGCAACCGGAGCACTACGAAGGCTGGAACGTGGCTCCCGGTCACATCGCCCATAATCACGTGGGCTACGCAATGGGTTTTCCCAAAACGGCCGTTTCCTCAAGTCTTGCGGCCAGCCGTTTCTCGCTGATCGATGCGAAGAAACAAGAAGTGGTCCTCGAGAAGCCCATTGCCGTGAAAAAAACCCGTCAAGGGACCTTTCAGGTCATGGATTTCAGCGAGTTTGACAAGCCAGGCACTTATGTCCTGAAAGCGGGAGATGTTCAGACAAGGCCGTTTCGAATCGCCAATTTCAATGATCTGTACAAAGCCAACCTGATCAAGGTTCTCAACTTTTTCTACACGCAGCGATGCGGGACGGAGATACCCGGACGTCATTCTGCTTGTCACAGTGACGTGATGATTACGCATGATGACAAGAGCATTGTCACGAACGGTGGCTGGCATGATGCGGGAGATTTGTCGCAGAACACGATGCATACCGCGGATGGCGTGTACAACCTCTGCCTGGCGTCCGAAAAACTCCAGGACACCGACCCGGAGTTGTCCGATCGGATGTTGGAAGAGGCGAAGTGGGGATTGGATTGGTTATTGAAAACCCGCTTCGGCGACGGTTACCGGGTGTACTGGGCAACCATTGATTTCTGGACCGATGGCATCATCGGGACGGCGGATGATCGCTCGCCCGTTGTACCGAGGGAAACGATGGGGGGCACCTTCAGTCTGGCGCCCCTCAATTTTCACGGAGCACGGGCACAAGCGAAGGCCGCGACTCTGTTGATGGAGAAGGACCCCATCTTTGCGAACTATGCACTCAGGTGCGCGAAAGAAGATTGGGATTTCGCCACAGAGAACATCGGCGAGATGAATCTGGCTGTCGCGAGCATCGCACTGAATGCGTCGCTCTCGCTCTATGAAGCCACCAAGGAGGACAAGTACAAAACCGCTGCGATCTCCTACGGAGACTACATTGTCCAGTGTCAGCAACAGGACAATCTAAGCGATGAGGTGTCCATCAAAGGATTCTTCTACTCGGACTCGAAGCGGCAGAATCTGCCATTCCCGCGAAGCATCGGCGGTGATGACAAATACACCGTGACCGGTCTGGTCGGGCTCCTTCAAGCGTTCCCTGATCACGAAAACGTGAAGCAGTGGGAGTCGGCGATTCGCTTGTACGGCCAGTACTGCAAAGACATCGCGGCTTTTACGGATCCGTATTTCATGCTCCCGGCGGGCATTTATGACCTGAAGGATGCAAAGGACCAGATTGAGGAAGCGAAGATCAAGAACGGTGCCCGATTGAGCGAGCGGTACTACCTCAGGAACTTCCCCGTCTGGACGACCGGCAGAGGAAACAGTTCTGCCCTGTTATCGAAAGCCATCGGATTGGCGGCGGTCGCCCAGTATTTCGATGACCGGGAGCTGATAAGTTTGTCCCAACGGCAGTTTGGCTGGTTCTTGGGAGTGAATCCCTTTAATCAGACCATCATGTGGGGAGAAGGATATCGGCACCAGGCCCTCTACTGCCCTTTGATCGGCAACGTTGTGGGCGCCGTTCCGTGCGGGATTCACACCAGAATGAATAAGGATGCCCCGTATTGGCCGTCGGACAACTGGCACAACCCGAAAGAGATCTGGGTGGTCTCCACAGGCGATTATCTGTGGCTTTTGGATTATTTCTTCAGCAAGGACGAGGGTCAGATCGGACCGATGGAAAACGGGAATCAGACCGCGACGGAAGAGACCGGCTTGGTGGGTTGGTGGAAGTTGGACGAGAAGTCTGGGACGGTGGCCTACGACTCAAGCGGTCACGGCCATCATGGCAAACTGATTGGTGGCCCGACGTGGGTGGAGGGGCGCATCGGTGGGGCGCTGCATTTCGCCAACACCGACGACACCAAGATCTATGTGGATATTCCCAACAGCCCCACGCTTGAGAATGTGCAGGAGGGAGACTGGGCCGTCGCAGCCTGGGTGTGGCCAGACAGTCTGCCTCCCGGCACCAAGGTCACCCCGGCCTATGGCATCATCATCAAACAGGGGCAGCACATCGGATTGGTCTATGACCAGGATGGCCTTTTCAAGATGCAGCACCATTCGGCCGCCGGCTACGGTCTGGCGAAGTCCGCCCCGAAGCCTCCCAAGGCCTGGCATCACGTAGCCGGCGTGGTGAGCAGGAGCAGTGGATTCGTCAAGATATACGTCAACGGGAAGCTCGAGTCGACGGTGAGCTTTACGCCCGGTGCGAAGTCGGTGGAGTTTGGGACAAGGACTTGGAAACTGGGGATCGCCGGGCCGGATTACACCAACTTTCGCGAGGCGCTCAGCGGCAAGGTGGATGAGGTGCGCATCTATCGACGCGCACTGTCGGACGGCGAGATTGCTGCGCTGGCTGCACAATAGGATTCCCACAGAAGATCAACTCTGCGGAGGCACTACATGAAACGACGTGAACTGCTGAAAGGCCTGGCCGCCGCCACTTGCGGCGGTGTCTTGGCCAACACCTCGGGCGGGCGAGCCGATGAAACGGACTCGGGCGCCATCGCCTCCCCCGCGGCCGCTGGCACGACTCCCACGGGCGAGGCGTTCGAAGACAAAACCGATTGGCTGCAATCGCTGCTGGACAGCGGCGAAGGCCTCGTCCGATTTCCCGACGGCCGGTTCCAGGTGTCCAGGGCGCTGCAAATCACCGACGGTACCCGCCTGATCTGCACGCCGAAGACGCATCTCCGGCTGGCAGACGGCGCCAATTGTCCCCTTATCAAGAACCGGGAGAAGCGGCCTCAGCTCACGCGCGGCGTGACCATCGAGGGCGGGCTGTGGGACGGCAACAACCTGGGGCAGCAGCGCGACCAGCCCAAGGACAAGACGTTTGCCGGCGCGGGGCCGGGGGGCGAACTGATGTGCTTCACCTTCATGGAAAACTTCACCCTGCGCGACGTGACCATCAAGGATCCGGAGAGCTATGCCGTCATGCTGACCGGCGTGGACCGGTTCACCGTGGAGAACGTCACGTTCGATTTCAACATGCGGCGCCCGAACATGGACGGCATCCACGTCAACGGCTACGCGCGCCACGGGATGATTCGCAATCTCAAAGGTTCGACCAACGATGACATGGTCGCCCTCAACAGCGACGAGGGCTTCTGGGCCTGTGAGCAGGCGGACATCGAAAACATCGCCATCGAGGGGCTTTACAATGGCGCGCGGGGTTTCACCGGGGTGCGGCTGCTTTCCCGCCAGGCCGCGGTGCGGAACATCGTCATCCGCAACGTCTTCGGCGCCTTCAGCCATAACGCGATCAACTTCACGCACTGGGGCAAGGACCCCGAGGCGGAGTACGGGCGTTTTGACGGGATCCTGATTGATGGGGTGTTTGCCGCCAGCTCGCTCAAGCAGGGCCAGATCCAACACGGCCTGATCTGGTTCCAGGAGGGTTTGCGGCACATCGGCCGCGTCACCATTCAAAACGTGGTGCGAACCGATGAGCCAGACGCGCTCAACGACGTGCCGACCATCGAAGTGCCGCGCAACGTCCACATCGCCTCACTCGTCATCCGAGACGTCGTGCAACGCGTGCCGGGGAAGAAGAAGCCTCCGTTGGTGATCCATCCCGAAGCGAAGATCTGGAACTTGAAAACCGACGGAGTGCTCACGCTGGACTGAGGGAGGCTGGGCCGTGTACCGAGGCCACACCATCTTTGGCCCAGGCATAAATGGGGCTGGGATTGCGCGATGGTGGCAATGAGCGCCGCGCGTTTGGGGATGCGTGCAACCGCGGTGGATATGCTGGTGCACTCCGATTCTCACTTTTCCACCGATCGCGTTCATCCGCAAGAACAGCACGTGTCCCTTCCTGGCGGTGGACGGTTTCAAAGCGGTCCAGGAAAAGCGCGAACCACGGCCGGAAGATCGCGGGCTTTACAGCGGGGTTCAGGTCGGGGTGCGGGGAAATCGCTATGTGCTGCCGCCATTCAAGGAAACACTTTGGCAAAAGTGCCAGCGAAAACGACGTGTCTGCGGATGACAAGCAACATTCCATCAACGCCTAAGCGAGCGTGTGCCGTTGAAAGGGTTCTTCTTTCAGGATGCAAGCCGCGAGAAGCTTCCGCTTCTACGCAGCATTTCGACGCCCGAGAAGTACGCCGTGACCGGTCTGGTCGGACTGCTGCAAGCGTTCCCGGATAGTGAGCATGCTGGGGCGTGGGACACGGCAATTAATTTGTATGCCGACTACCACAAGGCCATGGCAGCCTATACAGACCCGTATTTCATGCTCCCCGCAGGCCTATGCGACCTGAATATGGCAGAGGACGAGATTGAGGAGGCGAAAATCAAGAATGGGATCCGACTGGATGATCGCTTACATATCAAGTGTTTTCCGGTTTGGACGACCGGCCGAGGGAATACGAGCGTGATTCTGTCCAAGGCAATTGGCTTGGCCGCGATCGCCAGATATCTCGATGATCAGGAGCTGCTGCGTATCGCATACCGGCAGTTGGATTGGCTCTTGGGATTGAACCCTTTCAACCAAAGCATCATGTGGGGAGAAGGATATCGGTACCAGGCCCTCTACAGCCCCTTGAGCGGCAACATTGTTGGCGCGGTTCCGTGTGGGATTCACACGAAATTCAATCGGGATGCTCCGTATTGGCCGTCGGATAACTGGCACAACCCCAAAGAGATTTGGGTGCATTCATCAAGTGACTGGCTTTGGCTGATGACACACTTTTATGATTAGCCTGAGCGGTCGCTTAACCACGAAGGAACATCGACATGAAAGGCGACAAGCAAGGGGACCATCCTCCTGCGCCGCGAAGCATTACAGCGGTTTCGACGTTCCAACAATTCAGGCTGTAAGAGACGTGCAGGAGGAGCAGTGACGCGGCCAGCGGCACCCGGCTAGCAAAAAGCCGCCGGCGGAGCGGCGGGCTGCTGTTGGGAAAGGGAGAATGCCGCCGGCGGAGCGGCGGCCTACCTTGGGCGAGGAAAGCTGGCGGCGAAGTGGTGGGGTGTTCTGGAGACGGTGGGGTGAAAGAACGGACTAAAAATCCGTCCTGCGGAAGGCGAGATGGCACGGGGGACGCCCGCTCAGCGGCCGGTAAGCGACTGAGCGCGACGTGCCATCTCCAAGAGTTCCGTGCGGTAGCCGTGGACGTCGGGACCCCGGGCGGACTCGGCGATCTCCAAGACGGCGTCGTAGGTGGCCAAGCCCTTGTGCTGCGAGTCGCGAAGCAGCATGCCGAAGGAGGCGACCGCCGCGGCGAACTGGAAGTCGGGGCTCGCCGCGCCAAACGGCTTGCCCTGGTCGACCAGCGGGAACTCCAATAGCGAGCTCGTGTCGCCGTCGGGGGCCTTGTAGCGAAGCTTGAGCGTGAGCAACTCGCCGCGGGCCGACTCTTCGTCACGCGGGCGGGCCGGCACCTGGTAGCGGAGCGGATCGACGGTGGGTACGTCCACTGTCTGGCCGGCGGGCACTACTTCATAGAGGGCCGTGACCGTGTGCCCGGCGCCGATCTCGCCGGCGTCCTTCTTGTCGTCGTTGAAGTCCTCGGCGGCCAGGATGCGGTTCTCGTAGCCGATCAGGCGATAGGCGGCAACCTGGGCCGGGTTGAACTCGACCTGGATCTTCACGTCCTTCGCGATGGCGACGAGCGTGCCGCTCATCTGCTCGACGAGGACCTTGCGGGCTTCGTTGATCCGATCGATGTAGGCGTAGTTGCCATTGCCCTTGTTGGAGATCGTTTCCATCATCGAGTCGTTGAGGTTGCCGCGGCCGAAACCGAGCAGGGAGAGGAACACACCCGAGGTGGCCTTCTCTTCGACCATCCGCTCCAACGCGGCGGTGCTGGTGGTGCCAACGTTGAAATCGCCGTCGGTGCACAAGAGCACGCGATTGACGCCGCCCTCGATGAAGTTTTCCTGGGCGATCCGGTAAGCCAGCTCGATGCCCGCCCCGCCGGCCGTCGAGCCGCCGGCCTGGAGCTGATCCAGGGCGGCGATGATTGTCTCGCGTTCTGCCCCGGAGGTGGACGGCAGAACCAGCCCCTCGGCGCTGGCGTAGACGACGATGGCCACCCGGTCGCTGTCGCCCAGTTGTCCGGCCAGGAGCTTCATGCCTTCCTTGAGCAGCGGCAGCTTATCGGGTGAGTTCATCGAGCCGGAGACGTCGAGCAGGAAGACGAGGTTGCTGGGCGGGCGCTGGTCGCTCTCGATCTCCTTGCCCTTCAGGCCGATGCGAACGAGCCGGTGCCCTTCCTGCCATGGGCAGCCGGCCACTTCAATGTGGGCGGCGAAGGGGACGTCGCCTTCCGGCCCGGCGTAGTCGTAATCGAAGTAATTGATCAGTTCCTCGATGCGGACGGCGTCCGGGGGCGGCAGCCGCCCCTCGCTCAGGAGGAACCGCCGCACGTTGGCGTAGGAGGCCGTGTCGACGTCGATCGAGAAGGTGGAAAGCGGCTGATCCTTGACAGCACGGAAGGGGTTTTCGACGAGGCGATCGTACCTGTCGCCGCCCCGGCCCGCCCCGCGACCTTCGGGTGAGTCGCCCCAGAGTTGACCGCCGGCTGCCTGCTGTCCCAAGCCTTCCCCTGACGGTTGCAGGATTGACCCATCGCGCATCACGGCGATGCTTCCGGGCAGCGTTGGCGAAGTTTCGGAAGGCGACCGAAACTGTGGCGCCGGCGCCAAGTCGAAAGGGTGCTCGAGTTGGGAAGTCAGTGGACGTGCTTCGGCTTCCAGTGTTACGTCCGCCGCTGGTGCAGCCTCGTCCGCCGGTGCGGCCTCGGCCGTCGCTTGCTCGGCCGCCGCCCGGTCACGCTGCACACTACTGGCGGCGACGGCTGCCCCGCTCCTTTCTCGCTGCAGCGCGACGGAGCGCATCTGGACGCTCATCAGCGTCATGCCCACCAACAGGCACGCTGCCGCACCCACCGCACCCACTGCCCAGAAGCGATAACTTCGTCTCCGCTTGTCCATGACATTCTCCTTGCGCTGCGAAAAGACAGGGTCCTGTTGGTCGACAGCGGCAAGGATCTTGTCGGACAGGTCTGGCGGGACCTCGCGGCCGAGCACTTCGCGGAGTGCCTGATCCAGCAGGCGATCGTGCAGGGCATCGTGTTGGGAGTCGTTTGGCTGGCTCACCGTCCCACTTTCCTCTCCACGCAATCCCGCAGGGCAGTTCGGGCGCGACGCAACAGCGTCTTGACCCCCTCGACGGCCATCTCCAGTGCGGCGGCGATTTCCTCTCGGCTGGCACGGTCGCGGTACTGAAGCTCCAGCGCCTGGCGCGCGCGCGGGGTGATGGCCGCCTGCAGGCAATCGCCCAAGGCGGCCAGATAGTGGCTCAGGCCATCTTCGGCCGCCACCCGGGCCCACACGGACTCGGCCGCCTCGAGATCGACGGCCGAGGGGGCGTTACGCTGTTTTCGCCGGGCCATGAGGAGCCGGTTCCGGGCGACCGTGCGGAGGTAGGCGGCTGTCTCGGCCGGCGAACGAATCGCAAAGTTCTCGCGCAGAACGGCCAGGAACGTCTCCTGCAGCAGGTCGTCGGCCTCGGCCGGATCGCAGCCGAGAAAGCGGAGATACCGCCACACGCCCGCCTGATGCGCCCGCACCAAGGCGGCCAGTTCGGCCTGCCGATCTGCCGTTGCCGCTGTCATACCCTTAGAGTGCCGCAAGGGTCGAAAAGGGGTCAGAAAAAAGTGAAAAGCGGCCGCCTTCGGCTGCGACGACGCCTGATGCCCCGGCGGTTGGTCGCGTCCGGTCGGGTTCATTGTCCTGGTGGGAGCGGTATGAAGCAATCCTCTGACTGCCGCAGGCGGCGCGAGCCATCGAGAGTCAGTGGAGAGAGGTTTCTGCGCCCGGGCAACCCGGCATGAATGCGGCATGAATGCCGGGGCGATGACCGGCTAGCGGCGGAGAACGGGCGTGAACGCCCGTCGGGTGGGACACGCGAGTGCCGGAGGAGGCGGTTGGTGAGCCGTTCTGACCGTCTTGCACGATAGGGCGAGTTGGAGCAAGATCTGAGTCGTGCGGAAGGCTGCCGACGGACATACACCCGGACGCGGATTAGCCCGACAGGCAGTCCGCCGCCTGGCGCTGGATGGAGGCCCCCTTTGTCTGCCTTTAGAGAGAACCGATGAGAGTACTTGCGCCGTTTGCAGTGCTGGCTGCCGTGCTGGCGGTACCGCACGTCCATATCCACGCCCAGGATAGCGCCCCAGCCCCCGAGGTCTGGATGATGCCGCCGGGGCACGAGAACGGACGGGCGTTTCGCGAATTGTTCGAGCAGCCCGAGGCGTGGCAAGAAACCCGTGCGCGGATCGATGTGCTCGGGTACGCCGATCACAATCTGAACCGGCAGTTCACCGATGACGAACTCCGACCGTGGCTTGAGCAACTGAACGAGTGGAATGTCAGACTCGGACTGGAGGTGGGCGCGATCAAGCCCTGGGGGCTGACGGCCGAGAAGACATTCCAGGTTGAGCGGCCCATCTGGGAACGGATCGAGAGACTGGGCGGCAGGATATACGCGGTCGCGATGGACGAACCGCTCCTCTGTTGCCGCCACCACATCAAGAAGTCCGACGAATACGCCTTGCAGGAAACGGCCGAGTTCATCGCCCTGGTCCGCCGGCACTTCCCTCACCTGCTCGTCGGCGACATCGAAACGTATCCTTCCATTCCGTTGGCCGACCATCTCTGGTGGATCGACGCTTTGAACGATCGCCTGGCGAAAATGAACGTCCGGGGCCTGGATTTCTACCGGCTGGACGTCAACTGGGTAGTCTTTACCGCCCATAGCCAGGGCTCGTGGAGGGAAGTGAAGAGCCTCGAACTGCAGTGCCGGAAGAGAGGGCTGCCGTTCAGCCTGATCTACTGGGCCTCCGGGCTGCCTGCCGCCGAGCGCAACGGGCTGGCGGATGACTCGACGTGGTATGTCGGCATCATGCAGCAAGGATACGATTACGCGCTGGCGGATGGAGCCCCGGACCATTATGTGATCGAAAGCTGGGTCGGCGCTCCTTCCTGCTGCGTGCCGGAAACAGACCCATGGACCTTCACACGCTCCGTACTTGATTTCGCGAAGAAGTTCGTTCCGCAGAACAAATGAGCCATTCCATTCCCCGCGTATTCTTTGGGAGTTCGCCTACGTGACACGACCACGCACTATTACCGGCGTGTTTCTCGCACTCTCGAGCGCATTTCTGCCGCTGCCGGCCCGGACGGTCCACGGTTCCGAGGCGTTGCCGAAGACCATCCATTCGGCGGCATGCGGAGTGGCGCCGACAATCGACGGCGTCGTCGACGAGGCGGAGTGGAATGCTGCCTCGCCGATCGCATTTGAGCTGAAGATGTTCCGGCTCAATCCGTTGGGCGCCTCGACACGCGACTGCCAACTCCGCGTGATGAACTCGGCCAACGCGCTCTATGTGGCGCTCCGCATGCCCGATTCGACGCTCAACAACAGCCTCTCGCCCCTGGTGATTGATTTCGCCCTGCTCGCCTTCTGTCGCGGGGAGCGACTAGTCCCGGGTGACGACCGCAAGGCCGTCGGTCCGGGCCTTTACCTGGACAAGCACGTGGTCGAATCGGGCAAGGATGCTGACGACCCGCGTCAAGACGGCCGGGGCGCGCTGGGCCACGAGCAGGGCGTTTATACCGTGGAGTGGGCCATTCCGCTCGACTCCGGAGATCCCCAGGACATCCAGGCGAGGCCCGGTCAGTCGTTGCGGTTCAATCTGGCCTACTTCGACGCGTTCCTAGCCGATATGAAGGGCACCGAGGTGGGCGTCGGTTATGGAACCAGTCTGGACCGGGCGGATGAATGGGGAAGCATCCAACTGGCGGCCGAGGTTGAGGACGACGGCGGCGCGGCCTTCCGCGGCCCCGCATGGGCCGAAGGTTTATTCCAGAGATTCCCCCAGCGGCCTGCGGGCCGGCTGCGACTGGTCGATTCAGCCCTCCTGCCCGGAGAGGCCGAGCCGGCTCTCAAAATGAGCCTGGAGTACGATTATCTCGATCCGCACGGCCAGTCAAAGGTGGCCACGGCCAAGCTCTATCTGCCCGCGACAGTCAAGGACGAAGCGGCCAGGGTCCCGCTCTACTATTCGGCCGGATATGAACTGGACGACGCCGGAGCCATGAAGCACGTGCGGCGAGGCTTTGCCGTGGCCACGCCCAGTCGCCTGGAGGCGAATCCGCTGGTTCGCACCGCCAACCCTGATATCGCACTACTGCATATCGCCCGCTCCCTTCCAATGGTCGACGACGCCCGGGTGATCATTGGCGGCGGTAGCGCTGGCGGTTACATGACGCTGATGCTGGCGGCGGAGACTTTTCCGTTGGCCGGCGCCGCGCCCGATGTTCCACCAGTGAACTGGGGCTACAACGCGGCCTATTTCCTGCAACGCGAGTCGCAAGACAAGATTGAGGACGAGGCGGACAAGAGAACGCCTGTTTTCGACGTCATTGTGCCGATCGCCCGTCAGGCGGCGGAGGTATACGGTGCCAACACCGACGCGATTGCGTGGTTCAACCACTCGCCGCTGGCCCACCTCAACACGATCACCTGCCCGGTTTCGGTGTATTTCTCAACCGCCGACATGCTCGTGCCGATCGACCAGGTGGGAAGCAAGTGGATTCGCCCCTTCGATCCATCGGCATTCCCGGACGGGTTCACCATGGACCGCCAGAAGCTCACCACTACGGCCGAGGGCCGGCGCCAACTGGCCGAAGTGCTGGGGGAAGACGTCCGTGAGCTGTTCCTGCTTGACGAAGCAACCATCCAACGCTTCGCGGCGGAGCAGAAAGAGAAGGGCATTCTGCCTGAACTGCCATTCAGCCGCAGCCGCCAGTGGTCGATCACCATTCTCGACGAGGGCCGTCCCGAGCCGCAGCTCGGTCACGTCAAATACCCAGTCCAGTGGTCGCGCCGCGAGTTCTTCAACCACGTCCTCACCGAACGGATCGCAGCCAGTCAGTTGACGCTCGACAAGCTGAGGCGGCTGATGCGCCGCTACGCGGGCCAAGAATGGCTGCCCACGAATCTCGTGCACCTTGACTATCCGGAGCGCGAGCGAGCCGACATTCTCCGCGGACTGCGGACGTATGTGGCCACTGGCGACACGAACGCCGGAGTGCTGGCGGGGCTGTACGCGCAACTCCCGCCGGCCGAACAAGTACTCGAAGCGGAAATCGTTCGAGAACTCATAGATCGACCGCTGGGCGGGAAATAATCGCCGCGTTGAACCGGCCGTCGCTCGTCCTCAGTCCCACCACCACTGGCCGTCGGCCAGGTTGATGGTCGACGTTTCGCGGAGTTCGGCGAGCTTGCCTTCCTCGTCGGCCTGGACATTCTCCGAGGCGAGGGCGAGCTTGCCGTCGATCTGGACGCCGCCGCCGATTGGGGTCATGAGCTGCCGTCCCTTCCAGACGGCGGCCACGGCCGATTCGACCCGCTTGGGGGCATTATGGATGCGGACACTGTACTGCGATTCGTCGCCAAATAACTCCATGGTCCAGCCGGCCTTGCCGTAGAGATCCTCCTGCTGGATGTAGGCGGCCGCAATCACGAGGTCGACCAGGTTCCGCAATTCGGCGTACACGGGCGACCGCGCGGCGAGCTGCGGATAGCTTTTCGTGAAGCTGGTCACGAACACCTGGCTGGCTGTGTTCGAGCGGCCGGCCGTCGTGCGCTGGCCGGTCTTCATAACCAACTCGTCCTCGCCCACGAGCTTCACGCCGTCGCCGACCAGTTCCATCGCCAACCCGTCCTCGCTGCGCTTGACGCACTGGTAGTCGGGAGTGAAGAACCAGCGGAACAGAGCGTTGCGGGAGATCTGCGAGGGGCTTGCCTTGTCGATGAAGCTGACCATCCGCACCGGCGGCTGTTCCAGGCCGATGCCGATGAGCTTCATGCGATAGTCGGCTTCCACCATCACTTGCGCGAAGTGGGTGTCGGGATCGATGCCGCTGATGCTCACGGCCTGGTAGCCGAGGCTGGTACGCAAGCCGTGAACGATCTGGGCCGTCTGGGCGGGTGTGGCATGCGAGCCGATGGAGCGCAGGAAACGCTGCATCGAAGCCAAGCCTTCCTCGGTCGGATCGATCGAGCAGCCGATGAGCTTGTCGGTCTCCTTACCCGGCGGGAACGCTCGCAGGGCCACGACCAGGTCCTGCAACTGCACAACGGGACGGCCCGTGCTGATGCCGACCGGCCGGCCCGTGATGTCGCCGATCCAGCCTTCAGCAGGTCCGGCGATGACGATATCGTTGGTTTCCGGATAGAAGAAGACATAGCGGACTCGAAGCAGCCCGGCCAGATACTTCATCTCGTCGGTGGGCACGTTGTCGCGGGCAGCGAAGACTTTTTCGAGCCGCGTGAGCGATACCTTCCGCAAGGGGCTGAACTTTGCCACTTCGGGCGTGAGCGACGCTCGGGCCGCCGCCAAACGCTGCCGACCCAACTGGCCCGTGGGATCGGTGAAGATCTGCCGGCGAAGCACGCCCTCGGCGTCAATCACGACGCCTGCCGCACCGGAGGCATTGTTATTGTTATTGTTGTTATTGTTGTTGTTATTGTTGGTTTGTGCCAACGCCGGCTCCGCGAATGCGCCCGCCAACGCAAAGCCCAAGGCAGCCATCAAAAACAACGTCCGGTAACCGACGGCGCGCCGACGCATGAGCAAGATCTCCGATGGCACGATTGCTGTCCGGTACGCTCCCGCCAAGGCGATCGGTTGCCCCAAGGCGGGAGCGTGGAAGTGACTGGCTGGGCGGCCCCGGCAAACCGCGCAGGAACCGCAATGTAATCATATCCGCTGGGAGGGCACACGACCCGAGTCTTCTCGTCGGTGCTCGTCAGCAGGCGAGCGACGCCGACATTGCCGGTTGTGCATTTCCCATTACCGATCTTAATTGGGCAAATTGGGCAAAGCAAGCAACTGCCACTCGAACTCATCCTTCCGTGCAGGTTCAAGCCCACGTCCGCATGGCAGAGGGCACTCGGAAACGTTGTTTGCACCCCCTTGTAGGGGCAGATGCTGGGCGGTTCGGAACGCATTCAGTCCACTCGACCTCGGCTCAAGCTCACGTACTGGTCGCACGGAACAGGAGGCTTGGTGGGCTCCGCGGCCCACTTGCAGGCCCTGTATCAGTTGGGCCCCGTAGAATATCTGTGGTCACCCAGTACGCGGAGCCCCAGCAAGCAGCGATCGAAGGAGTGGATCGTGATAGTTGGCATTCCCAGAGAGGCAAAACGAGACGAGTATCGCGTCGGCATGTTACCGGTTGGGATCGAAGAACTGACGCGAGCCGGACATCACGTGCTGGTCGAGCGCGGGGCGGGGATGGGATCCGGGCTGACCGATGAGGTCTATGCCCGGCACGGCGCCGAGATCGTGGAACGGACGGGCGAGGTGTACGACCGGGCGGAGATGATCGTCAAGGTCAAGGAACCGCAGCCGAGCGAGTGGCCGCTGCTGCGACCCGGGCAGATCGTGTTCACGTATTTTCACTTCGCCGCCGACCGCGAACTTACCGAGGGCGTGCTGGCCACGGGCATCGCGGCCGTCGCTTACGAGACTCTCCGCGACGAGCAAGGGCGTCTGCCATTGCTGACGCCGATGAGCGAAGTGGCCGGACGGATGAGCATCCAGGAGGGCGCCAAGTATCTCGAACGGCCGCAGATGGGGCGCGGTATTCTGCTGGGTGGAGTGCCGGGTGTGGAACCTGCCCACATTACGATTTTGGGTGGGGGCGTGGTGGGAGCAAATGCCGCCAAAGTGGCTGCCGGATTTGGCGCGAGCGTCGCCATTCTCGACGTCAACATGGACCGTTTGCGCTACCTCGAAGACGTCATGCCCGCCAATGTCGTGGAACTGTTCAGTGATCGGCACACAACTCGAGAGCAACTCAAGCGGGCCGACCTGGTGATCGGTTCGGTGCTCGTGCCAGGGGCCAGGGCGCCGCGACTGGTGGAACGCGAGGATCTTCGGGTAATGAAGCCGGGCAGCGTAATCATTGACGTCGCCATCGATCAGGGGGGCTGCGTGGCCACAAGCCGGCCCACGACCCACCAGGATCCCACGTTTGTCGTTGATGACGTTGTCCACTACTGCGTTGCCAACATGCCCGGCGCGGTGGGCCGCACCAGCACATTTGCGCTTTGCAACGTCACGCTTCCCTGGGCACTGCGGATCGCCGACGCCGGCCTGGAAGTGGCCTCCCGCCGCTGGCCCGCCATTGCCTCGGCGGTGAACATGTATCGAGGCGAGATCACCCACCGGGCGGTTGCTGAAACCTTCGGAATGCCGTACAACAATCGGTTTGCCGCGTAGTCTCCCGTTCATCGCAAGGACCCGCCATGTCGCCCGATTCCGTCCCACTGGTCGGCATCCTCATGGGGAGTGATAGCGATTGGCCGAAGATTGAGGCTGTGGCCACGACGCTGCGGGAGTTTGGCGTGCCGTTTGAGGCCCGCGTGATGAGTGCCCACCGGACTCCGGGGTTGGTTGAGCAGTACGCGCGGTCGGCCACCGAGCGGGGGCTCAAGGTAGTCATCGCCGCCGCCGGCGGCGCGGCCCACCTGGCCGGTGTGGTGGCCTCGCACACGGCTTTGCCGGTGATCGGGCTGCCGGTGCCCACCGAGCTGGCCGGCGGACTCGACTCCTTGTTGTCGATGGTGCAGATGCCGGGCGATGTACCCGTAGCGGTGGTCGGCGTGGGGATGGGCGGACCGCGAAACGCCGCTCTCCTGGCGATCCAGATCCTCGCCTTGAGCGATGACGAGCTCCGCGAGCGGCTGGCGACGTTCAAGACACGGCTGGTTGAAAAGGTCTCTGCCCGCAACGACGCGCTCCAGGCGAAGATTCACCCATGAGCAATTTCGAAACCCTCTCCTGGATCGGCGGAGTCGATGGACACCTCCGTTTGATCGATCAGACGCTGTTGCCGCTGGAGCTGGTCGAGATCGACTGCCGAGATGTGGAGACGGTGTGGGAGGCGATCAAGCTGCTCCGCGTCCGCGGGGCACCGGCGATCGGCATCGCGGCCGCGTATGGGGTCTGCCTGGGCGTGCAGCAGACCGTCCATGGCGATGAGTCGGCCTTTTTCGCCCGCCTGGAAGACACGTGCGACTACCTGGCCACCAGTCGGCCGACCGCGGTCAATCTGTTCTGGGCCCTGGAGCGAATGCGGCAAACGGCCGAGCCGCTCCGCGGCAAGAAGCCGCCGGTTGAACTTGCCGCTGATCTGCTGGCCGAGGCGCGGGCGATCCACGACGAAGACCGGCAGATGTGCCGCGAGATCGGCCGGCTTGGAGCGGAACTGCTTGCCGACGGGCAAGGAGTGCTTACCCACTGCAATGCCGGCGGGCTGGCGACGTCGGATTATGGGACGGCGCTGGCTGTGTTCTACGCTGCCGCCGAATCGGGCAAGCGGTTGCACGTCTACGCCGACGAAACCCGGCCGCTTCTGCAGGGCGCGCGGCTCACCGCCTGGGAACTCAAGCAGCGCGGGCTCCGCGTTACCTTGATCTGCGATTCGATGGCCGCCGAGGTGATGCGCGAGGGGCGTGTATCGGCTGTGGTCGTGGGCGCCGACCGGATTGCGGCCAACGGCGACACGGCCAACAAGATCGGCACCTACGGAGTGGCCCTTTCCGCGGCGGCTCACGGCATTCCGTTCTACGTGGCGGCTCCTTCCAGCACGTTCGACCTTTCGATCGATTCCGGCGATCGGATTCCAATCGAAGAGCGCGATCCTCGCGAGATCACCCACGGTTTCGGGCGTCAAACCGCCCCCGACGGGATCGACGTCTACAACCCGGCCTTCGATGTCACGCCAGCCTCGCTGATAACGGCCATTATCTGTGAGCGGGGCATCATCCGCCCTGTGCGACGCGAGGCCATTGCCGACCTTCTCGGCAGCCCGTAGTGCGGCAGTGTTTCGCGCCGTAGAATGTTCGCGCGGAAAGTCGCTCCGCTCCCACCCGCTCGACCAGCGAGGTCTTCCGGCATGTCCACAATCATCTTGCGCGCCGCCGCGTGTTTTCAGGCAGTGGTCCTGTTTTCACTCTCAGCGATCGGAGCGGACGCGGCTGGGGCAGCCCCACGCGGCGCCGATCCGCAGGCAGTCCAGGCTGTGCTCGCCGGCAAGCAGGAGACTGCTTACGCCGCCTGGTGGGGCTTTCAAAGCGAGGATTCCACGGCCGCCCTGCAGGGGGCGATCGACTCGGGCGCCGAGAAGGTCATCGTCGAAGAGATGGGCAAGCCCTGGATCGTGACTGGAATCCGGCTGGCGAGCGATCAGGAAATCGTGTTCGAGAAAGGGGTGACTATCGAGGCACGGCGCGGCGCGTTCCGCAGCAAGGGCGACAGCCTGTTCACGGCGTCGGGAAAGAAGAACATCACACTCCGCGGCTACGGCGCCACGCTGCGCATGTGGCGGGAGGACTACGCCGACCCGGAGAAGTATGAAAAGTCGGAGTGGCGCCACGCATTGAGCATCCGCAGTTGCTCGGGTGTCCGCGTGCTCGGGTTGACGATCGCCGACAGCGGAGGCGATGGCATCTATCTCGGGGTCTCCCAACGCGGCGCAACCAACAGCGACGTGTTGATCAAAGATGTGATCTGCGACCGCAATTACCGGCAGGGAATCAGTGTCATCAGCGCCGAGCGGCTCGTTATTGAGGACTGCGTGCTCAGCAATACGGGCGGCACGGCGCCGATGGCGGGTATTGATTTCGAGCCGAACGACCCGTCCGAGCGACTCGTCGACTGCGTGATGCGCCGCTGCCTTGCCGAGGGAAACCAGGGGGACGGATATGTGCTGTACCTCAAGAACCTCGGCCGGGACTCGGCGCCCATCTCGATCCGGCTGGAGGACTGCCGGGCGGTGGGCAATCGTTGCGGGTTCCGCTTCATCACCGGCAATGGCGAAGAACGGTCGGCGGTCGGCGGCCGCATGGAGGTAGTCAATGGCCGCTTTGAGGGAAGCCTGGGAAGCGGAATCGCCGTGGCCGAGAAGCCGGCTCAAGTCTGCCCGGTTCGCCTCGTGAACTGCCGTGTGGAGAACGTCGCCGCGGCCGAGCCCAAGACGCCTCCGATCCTGTTTCAAAGCGGGCCGGGCAATAGCGAGGCGGTGGGTGGGGTGGAGTTCGTCGATTGCGTGGTCGTCGACCCGGTCGAGCGGCTGCCGCTTGGCTATTGTGACTTCGGCGGCGGAGTGAAACTCGCCGCAGTGTCCGGCTCGATTACCGTCGAGCATCAAGGTCGGCAGAACGTCTATCGTCTCGATCAGCCGCTCGTCGACCAGTGGTTTCCGTTCCAGGCCTTCCGAGAGATCAAGCCCTTCGATGCCGGCGGCGCAAGATACGTGCCGATGGTTGCCTCAGGCAGAATCCAGAAGACGTGGCACTGCCCGTTCCGGCTTCGCGAGCGGGCGGAATACCTGCTATGGGCCGAGGCAGGGAAGCGGGTCGAGTTCACGATTCAGCTCCAGCGGGTGGGGCGAAATCCAGTGCAGGCAGCACCGGTGCGAGCTATTTCACCCAGCGGCAAGGAGATCCGTCTCTCGGCCGCGCAGGGCGAGGCGGGGACTTCCTGTTCTTTCGCGCCCGACGAGGCAGGCGCGCATCGCCTGGTCTGCGAACCGCCGAGCGGGACGGCGCGGATCACGGCATCGAATCGACCGGTGTGCC
Source organism: Thermoguttaceae bacterium (assembly GCA_040766885.1). GTDB lineage: Bacteria > Planctomycetota > Planctomycetia > Pirellulales > Thermoguttaceae > JAXGPP01. Next base: position 88,981 of record JAXGPP010000004.1, read on the forward strand.
TGTTCTCGGAACACCGGCCATTTCATCTGCTGGGAAGCTCGGGCGAACTGTTCTTCTGGGTCCCGAAGGGTGTCGCGGAGTTTGCGGTCAAGGTGAGCGGAGGAAGTCCGGGCGAGAGCATCAAGGCATCGCTGTGCGACCCGTCGGCCCAACCCGTTGAGGTGAAAGACAACATCGAGAGCCACCAGTTCCTGGTCACCGGGGCGGCCGCTCTGGCTGGGGGTGTGTGGAGCCTGCGGCTGGAACGCCCCTCGGAGGGTGTGCTCGAGGACTATTACGTCCAACTTCAAGGCATTCCGCCGATCATGGCCAGCGATCGCGACGCGCTACTGAAACCTCAACGCTAAGCCGGGGGAACTTCATCGGCGACGTCGAACGCGGCCCGCCGGCGGAATCGAGCAGCGAGACTCGTGCCAGCCTCGGCAATGCTCAACCTGCAGGCAGAGCATGCCTGTTTTTGTGCGTCCCGACCCTTCTCGGTGGTTTTGGTGAAGGCGTGTCGCGTGTCGTAAACCACTCGTAGAAAAAGTCTTATGGAGGTCGGTGAGCCTGCCATCAAATGAACGGACCTGCTTCGGCACGGAAGCTGCGAAAGGCGGATGGCGAACTCAGAAGGATGGATCCAAGTGGTTAAAGTAACAAGGACGCAGCACGAATTACTGGCCTTACTCGCGCACGGGCGAAGGAGGTGAGCACGCACAACAGGACTGTGGCTGTACCCCTCTAGTAGATCGACAGTTCCCATAGACCGGAGGGCATCAGATGCTTACGCCACCGGAGGACTCAGGTTGAGGGGCCATTGACTGGCCTCTCATGCTCGGGCTCAGGCACAACATTTCCCGGCACTTAGTCCAGCGAGCACCCCATTGGCAACACGGCATGGGGTGCTCGCATTTCTTGATCTGACAGTGATCCTTCTTCCGGCTCCACGGTTTCCGTTGACGCGGAAACCCTTCTAGGAGATACTTCCCAGGCTGAGAACATCGAGAGTTTTGCCAATCTGCCTGAATTGCGCCATTTACGGGTTAGTGCATGTCGTTGAGCGAGACTGAGGGGCTACAGCAATACTGTCTGGACGTTGCCATGCGGGCCAAGCGTGCGGCGGCCGCCATGGTGCAGGTTTCCGGGGCCCAGAAGATCGACTGGCTCCGACGCAGTGCCCGCTTGCTCCAGGAGCGTACGGCATTGCTGACTGAGGCCAATCAACTTGATCTGGCGGCGGCGCCGGGATTCGGGCTCACCGATGCCCAGACCGATCGTCTGCGATTGACGCCCGACCGGATTGCGGCCATCGCGATGGCGCTCGACGAGATTGCTGTTCTGCCCGACCCGGTGGGGGAGATCATGCATTCGACCGTCCGGCCGAACGGGCTGGAGGTCCGCAAAGTCCGCGTACCGCTGGGAGTGATCTTCTTCATTTATGAGTCGCGGCCCAACGTGACAGCCGACGCCGCGGCGCTGTGCGTCAAAGCAGGCAACGCGGTCATCCTCCGCGGGGGAAAGGAGGCTGCCCACTCCAGCGCGGCCATTGTCGCGGTGCTCGACGAGGCGGGTGCCGCGACGGGCATCCCGCGCGACGCCGTGCAACTGGTGGCCACCCCTGATCGCGAGGCGATCAGCCAGTTTCTCCATATGCCGGAGTACATCAGCGTCTGCATTCCGCGCGGAGGCGAGGGGCTGATCCGCCGGGTGTCGGCCGAGGCAAAGATGCCGGTCATCAAGCATTTCACGGGCAATTGCCACGTCTATCTCGACCGTACGGCCGATCCTGATATGGCCGAGCGGATTGTGGTTAACGCCAAGTGCCAGCGGATGGGGGTGTGCAACGCGGCAGAATCGCTCGTCGTTCACAGCGACGTGGCGGAGGGCCTGCTGCCGCGGATCGGCAAAGCGCTTGCGGCGCGGGGCGTGGAACTGCGTGGCGATGAAGCGACGCGGCGTTGGGTGCCCGAGGCCAGACCGGTTACTGAGGAGGACTATTACAGGGAGTATCTGGGACCGACGATCTCGGTGAAGGTCGTCGGCTCGCTCGATGAGGCGATTGAGCATATCAACCGGTACGGTTCGCAGCATACCGAAGCGATCGTTACCCGGGATCTCGACGCGGCGCGGCAGTTCACCGCGCGGATCGACAGTTCGGCGGTGATGGTGAACGCAAGCACACGATTCAACGATGGCGGCGAGTTCGGCCTGGGGGCGGAGATCGGCATCAGCACCGACAAGTTTCACGCTCGCGGGCCGTGCGGCATCAACGAGCTGACGAGTTACAAGTACGTGGTATTCGGAGCCGGCCACGTTCGCGAGTAGCCTGTCGACGGCGATCGGCTCCGAGGCGGATGGCGGAACAGTCGGCAATACTTGCCCGCCGGGTCGCTTGTCAACCCGAAGGTCATCAATCCAAGGATGGATGAATGAGCGGAGACGTCCTCAGCCAGGCGGAAGTGGAAACGCTGTTGAACGCCATGCAGAAGACGGCCGCGGCGCAGTCGACCGCGGCCGCCGAGCGCCCGGCGGCGCCGAGCGCACCGGCGTTCAAAGGGCGCGACAAGATCATGCCCTACGACTTCAAGCGGCCCGAGCGGGTCGGCAAGGAGCAGATGCGGGCGCTGCAGAGCCTGCACGAGGGATTCAGCCGCAACTTCGCTGCCGGTTTGTCGGCGATGCTGCGAGGAATGGTCGAGGTGAAACTGACCAGCGTCGATCAGCTCACGTACAGCGAGTTCGTGTTCAGTCTCGAGAACCCGACCTGCTTCAATCTCCTCCGGGCGGAGCCGCTGGAAGGCAACCTGATCCTCGATTTCAACCCCTCGATCCTCTACCCGATCATCGACCGGCTGCTCGGCGGCGGACGCGAGATCGGGCCGACCGCGCGGCGGCCGCTCACCGAGATCGAGCTGCGGCTCGTCTCGCGGATTACCAACCTCTTTCTCACCGAGCTGCACCGCGCGTGGGAGAACGTCCTCGACCTGAAGCTGGAAGTGGTCCGGGTGGAGAGCAACCCGCAACTGGTTCAGATCGTTCCGCCCAACGAAGTCGTGGTGCTGATCAGCTTCGAGCTTGCGCTGGGCGACCTGCGCGGGATGATGAACCTCTGCATCCCCTACAATTCCATCGAGCGGATCGGCGGCAAGCTATCGTCGAACAGTTGGGTGGCCTACGGCAAGCGGCAGGCGACCGAGGAGACGATGCGGCAGATCGGCGACAGTGTGCGGAGCTCGCTCGTGGAGCTTTGCGTGCGGCTGGCCAGGACCAGGATCACCACCGGCGAGCTGATTGGTCTTCGCGTGGGCGATGTGATCATGACCGAGAAGGACGTCCACAGCGCGCTGCTGGTGAGCATCGAAGGCGTACCGAAGTATCACGCCAGTCCGGGCGCCTTCAAGGCCCACAAGGCGATCCGCATCGAGGGATCGCTGCAAAGCCCGATCCAGGCGATCGGGGAGTGAGGTTCATTTTTTCCCGCTCTCGTCCTCATCGAGATCGGCCAGCCCGAGCCGGCTGAGCCAGCGGCCTCGCGGCGGCTTTTCGCCGGATGCGGCCGCGCCGGCCGCCGCCGGGGCCCCCGGCAGGTGTGTGCCGGCAAGGCGTTCTTCAGCGGCGCGGAGTTTTTCTTCGAGTTCGGCCCGCTCCCGGGCGAGCTTGGCCCGCTCCAGTGACGCCTCGACTTCAGCCTCGCGGAGCTTCTGCTCCCACTCTTCGCGCAATCGCCGGAGGTTCTCGCGTTCTTCCTGAACGATGGTGTCCTGATCGAGCGCGTCGCCCAAGGCCGCGGCTCCGACGGCTACCGTGCCCAGATTGCTGCTTTGGTTGGCCAGAAGTTGGCGAAGCTCGTCGACCTCGCGTTCCTTCTCCGCAAGCATGCGGTCGGTGCGGCGGACCACATCCTTGAGTTCGGCGCGCTCCGCGATTGCTTCGGGCGTCTGCTGTTCGTCCGACTGAGATTCCAGAGCGGCGAGGATACGGCGTTTCTCGGCTTCCCAGTCGAGGCCGCCGGAAGGCGACGCTGACGAGGAACCTGGCCCCTGCGCGGCGAGCTGCTTCTCGAGCGCCGCATTCTTCGATTTCAGCTCGCGAACATCGTCCAAAGCCAACTGATAGCGGCGCCGCAGCTCATCGTCGCCCTCGCCGCTCGCCAGCTTCCCGCCTTGTGAAGCTTGTTCCGCCAGTGCGGCGATGCGCCCCTCGGCCGCCGCCAGATCGCCCGCCAGCCGGTCGCGTTCGGCACGAACGCGAGCCAACTCGGCCGAATCGGCCAGCACGGCGCCGGCTCGCGCGGCATCCTGTTCCAGTTCGTCGCATCGTTCGCGAAGCGCGTCGCGCTCCGCGGCGAGTGTCGCTTCGCGGCGCGCGGCGGCGGCCAGTTGGGTCTCGAGTTCGGACTCCCGCCCGGCCGCGGCTTCAACCTGCTGGCGAAGCTGCAAATCCCGGTGTCCGGCGGCAGCCTGTTCCGATTCAAGGGCCAGGCAGCGCTGCTGGGCCGTTTCCAGTTCCGCAACGAGCTCCTTCTGGCGTGACCGGATTGCTTCCAGGCGCGCGTCGGCCTCGGCGGCACGCTGCTGTATCGTTTCCAATTCGGCGCTCTGCCGAGCTTCCGCCTCCCGAGCGGCCTTCAGCTCCTCCGCCAGTCGCTGCTGACGCTCGGCGCCCACCTTCAGTTCGGCCTCCGCCGCCGTTTGCCGGCGACTCAGAGACTCGACTTCGAGCTGCAGCGACGTTTCGCTCTGTCGTGCGATCTGCAGTTCGTCCCGCAGACGGGCTTCGCGGCCGGCAGCCGCTTCGGCGAGTGCTTGCCGCTCGCCCAGCTCAGCGCGGAGCGATTCGAGTTCCAGCGTGAGCCTGCCGTTGGCGGCGCGAACGGCGTCCCGATCCTCGACCGCCTGGACTGTCTTCTCGACTTCGGCCTGGATCGCCTCGTGGAGCCGCTTCTCAAGATCCGTGGCCGCTTCCAGCTTTCGCTGCAACTCGGCCAGCTCCGCCTCTCGCGATTCCAGGTCGACTGCCGCGCGACTCTCGGCGTTGCGCGCCGCCTCGAGCTCGCTGCGCAGCCGGGCGTTCAGCTCCTCGGCAGAACGGAACTTGATTTCCAGGTCGGCCTGCTGCGCCCGTTGCGTCTCCAGGTCGCCTGCCAGAGCCGTTTGCCGCTGCCGGGCCGCTTCGAGTTGCGCGACTGCCTCGGCCTCGCGCTGCAGGGCTCGCTCTGCCGAGGCCGAAAGCTCCAGCTCGCGCTTGCGGGCGCGATCGACTTCGGCCGATTGCTGCTCGATCTGCCGGGTCTGCTCTTCGATCTGCCGCTGAAGCTGGCTGATCTCGCTGCCGTCGAGACGCTCGAGTCCGGCACGCTGCCGCTGGATTTCTTTCAGGTGCGCCTGCCGCTGCGCCTGGAACTCCTGGGCGATGCGGCGCCGTTGAGCCTTCGTCCGCGCCTGCTCGGCGGCGAGCTCTTGCCGTTGCTCGGCGGCCGCGGCGATCTCGGCTTCGAGCCGGGCTCGAAGGGCCGTCGCGTGCTCGACTTCAGCCAGATGCTCTTGCCGCTCCAGCGCCAGGACCTGCCGGTCGCGATGCAACTGCGTTTCGGCCTCTTCGATCGCGGTGCGGAGCCGGTCGAGTTCGGACCGGTGCTCACTGAATTCGGCTTGGCGCCGGCCATCGACCGATTGAAGCTCGATCAATGCCGAGTGTCGGGCCTCGAGATCCTGCTGCTGAGCGGCGATCTGCGCCGACAGGGAATGAAACTGTTCGAGCGCCCGTTGCTGCGCTGCGTCCCATTCCGCCTGCCGCTTGGAGATCTCTTGCTCCACCGTCCGGAGCGATTCGGCCTGGAGGTCGAGTTGCCGCGACCGTTCGGCCAACTGCCGTTGCGTTTGGCTGGTCTGCGACTGGCTCTCGTCAAACTGGCGGCGGAGCCCGTCGAGCTGCGCGGCAACGTGGGCCTGTGTCTCCTGGGCTTGCTTGCGGTGCGCGGCAAGAAACTGCGCCACCCGGTCACGCTCAGCGCGGAGCGAGACAAGGAACTGGTCAGCCCAGTCATGGTCGGTGGACACAGGGGGCGTTTCTTCCATGTTCCCCGCTTCGAGGGTACAACGGCATAAGCGGCAAAAAACGCATACCTGGAACGTAATCCATCTCTTGTCGGGTTTGTCCAGGCGGTGCGCCTACAGTTCTATAGGTCAGACTATGATCGGGGTCAAAGCAGCCACTGCGGAGCCGCTCAGGGCACGGTCGGAAACGGGCGTGAAACGGGAGGGAGTGTCTCAAGCCGAGTTTCGCGCCAAGTCTGAGGCCATTGTTGCCGGCCGCGACGGACTCAAGACAGATTTCAGTCTGTAACGTCTGTAGGTCCTGAAGCGGCCTTCGAGCGATGCCGTTCGTGGCCAAACGGTGTTTGCCGCCTCGCCAAACCGTGATAGACTGGCGGTGGCAGGCTGGAACTCCCAGCCTCGCTTCCCATCATTGCGCCGCAGTCGCTGCCGGTTCCCAAAAAGCGTCGATTCAGACGGTGGCTATGACGTCCTGCTCAACCAGCCTGCAAGACGGCACTGCGATCCCCTCCAAGGGAGGTTCGCTCACGCTGAACGAGGCCCGTCTGGAAGCGCTCCTCCAGTTGAGCCGGATGACGCAGGCGTCGCTCCAGGAAATCACCGACTTCGCGCTGGAACAGGCGGTGCTGCTCACCCGAAGCCGACTCGGCTACCTGGCCTTTGTCAACCGCGAGGAGACCGTCCTCACGATGCACTCTTGGTCGCGCTGCGCCATGCGCGAATGCCAGATCGCCGAGAAACCGATCGTCTATCGCCTGGAGACGACCGGATTGTGGGGTGAAGCGCTGAGGCAGCGGCGGCCGATCATCACCAACGATTACGTGGCGGCCAGCCCCTGGAAGCAGGGCCTGCCGCCGGGACATGTTCCTCTCGAGCGGCACATGAACGTGCCGATCTTCGACGCCGGGCGGATCGTGGCCTTGGCAGGAGTGGGCAACAAGGATGGCGATTACGACGAATCGGACGTCCGCCAACTGACGCTGCTCATCGACGGTATGTGGAAGATCGTGGAACGCCAACGCGCCGAACGCGAGTTGGACGCACACCGGGAACACCTCGAACGGCTCGTTGAAGAACGGACCGCGGAGCTGAATCGTGAGGTTGAGGAGCGGAAGAAGGCTTACGAGACGGTGCGGTCGGAGCGGGAGTATCTCAAGCACTTGCTCTCGTTGCAGGATCGCGAACGGCAACTCATCGGATACGAGATTCACGACGGCCTGACGCAGATGCTTATCGGCACGCTCATGCACCTCGACTCCGTCGTCGTCAACGGCCGTGACGAAAGCCCGGAGAACGCCCAGCGGTACCAGCACACACGGATGCTTCTCAGCCAGTCGATCCAGGAGGCGCGTCGCCTGATCAGCGGTTTCCGCTCCGAGATCATCGAGCAGTTCGGCCTGGTGGCCGCCATCGAGGATCTCATCGATCGCCAACGGGCAGCCGACGCCGCGGTCGAAATCGACTTCGTTCACTGGCTGGCGACAGAGCGTTTCCCCGCGCCGCTGGAGAATAACCTGTTCCGTCTCATCCAGGAGGCCCTCGCCAACGCCGCTCGCCACAGTCGCAGCGATCGGGTGCGGATCGAACTTCTGCAGGACCGGGATCGGGTGCGGCTTTCGGTCCAGGACTGGGGCATCGGGTTCGATCCGTCCGCGCCTCAGGGCGGGCGATTCGGGTTGGAGAGCATTCGCCAGCGAGCACGCCTATTCGGGGGCCAAGCCACAATCCACAGCCTTCCCGGCAAGGGAACTACAGTGACCGTCGAGTTGTCCGTGGCGTCTGAACCATGCGGGCAGCCTTCTTGAAGGCGCATCGCGACCCGCAAAGCCATGTCGTGGCGGGGCGGTAACTCGTTTCACAGACTTCTGCTCAAGGTTCGACAGGCGCCGCCACCTTTTCGATGGGTATTTGCACCTCGAAGAAAAGTCGCTCGGCAGGGACCATCGGGCTGTTGTAGCCCATCACGCGGAGCGGACCGGAGGCGCGGTATTCATCCGCCCGCTCATCGAGCCAGGCTTGAAGCTGACGCCGCGCCTCTTCCACGGCCGACGCCGTGTGGGCGCCGCGCGCGCCCATGCTGACGACGGTCATGGACTGGACGTCGGCCACTTCGACGAGCCCCTTGGGCCCTGCTTCGCCCATGTCGGGCCTGCCGTAGAGGAAGGCCATTGAACGTTCATCGCGCTGCTGCTCATCCGGCTGGCCGTATGTAATTTCTACGGGAGCCGTCATCGGGATGTCGTTGCGGCTGATGTGCGCAAAGAGCTTCCAGAACGCGGCGGCCCCAGCGGCAGACGCCTTGCGATAGGCAGGGTAGGTCTTGACCTCGATCGTTCCGACAGGTGTGTGGCCGGGGAATCCCTGGGGCATCTCTGCCTCGATGGTTGGCTTGAACTCCTCGCTGGACGAGGGACGGGCCTCAGCCCCGTATCCGGGCATCTTGTCTCGCGTCAACCAGACGCATCCGATCAGCAGGGTAAAGGTCATCATCCGAAACATATGTTGAAGCCTCTCGTCGGGATGGCGACGTATCAGACATGCACCTGGAGCATCAGCTCGCGCGGATGGCTGGCCAGATAGGTCTGATCGCGCAGGTAGGCGATTTGAAATTCCGATATGTAATGCCTCACGAGCGTGAGTGGTACGGCCAGGGGAACAAACCGGCGGCGGAAGTCGTCCAAAAGTCGAAGTAGTTCGCGCTTCTCAGCCGGTGCCAGGAGGCGTTTGAAAAAGCCGACCACGTGCTGCAGGGCGTTGAAGTGGCTTCCGGCGGTGGCCACCCGGGACAGGCCGCCCATTAAGCCGGCCAGGTATTCAGCGGCGATTTCATCGCGCGGCCGCCCTTTGGCTCCGGCGACAAGGGCCCCTAACCGCCGATATGTTGCCGGATCGTGGGCCAGAAGGAGCATTTTCTCCCGGGTATGAAACCCGACCATGTCGCTAAGGCTCCAGGGAGAGGCGAATAGCGACTTTGCGCGATGATAGGCAAACACCCGGTGGAGGAAACTCTCGCGGAGCTGCGGATCGTTGAGGCGTCCGTCTTCTTCGACGGGCAGCAGCGGCCAGCGCTCGACGACCGCCGCAGCGAACAGTCCACGCCCGTCGCGGGATGGAACTCCGTTGCGATCGTAAATCCGCACGCGGTGCACCCCGCAGGTCGGCGAGTTCTTGGCAAAGATGTAACCCGAGAGGTTAAGCGTCTCCAGTTCGTCGAGCTTGCGATTTGTGTACTGCTGCATTACTCCGGTGTGGTCCACGCCAGAGCGGGTTCCGATAAGTTGCAGCGGCCCGCCATCGTCGCTACGCCTCAGCCGGATCGCTTCACGTGGGGTGCCCAGTCCGATGTCGACCTCCGGACAGACCGGAACATACTGCACGAACTGACCGAGACTTTCGGTGATGTAGTGGCTCCGCTGGTGCCCACCGTTGAAGCGGACCGCATTGCCAAGAAGGCAGGCCGAAACGCCGATGCGGACAGGTTCCGGACCGTCCATTTCGCTTGTCTTGTGCGGCTGGTTCTGGAGCGACGTCATGGACAGGCAATCCGAAGTGGCAGGTGCACGTAGTCTTGGAAGAAAGCAGCGATGCGGCACGCGATTGTGCCGCATCGCTAAGAACTCTCAACCTATCACTTGGGCAACAGCACGCTGTCGATCACGTGGATCACGCCGTTAGAAGTCTGGATGTCGGCCTTAACCACCTTGGCATCGTTGATTCGCACTCCATCGGTGGCGTTGATGTTGACATTGCTCCCTTGGAGAGTCTTCGCGGAGTCGAGCTTGACGACCTGTTGTGAGGTAACCTTGCCCGGCACCACGTGGTAGGTCAGGATGGCGCGCAGCTTCTCCTTGTCCTTCAGCACGGCTTCAAGCGTCTCCTTGGGGAGCTTGGCGAACGCTTCATCGGTCGGGGCAAACACGGTGAACGGCCCCTCGGCCTTCAAGGCGTCGACCAGACCGGCCGCGGTGAGGGCCTTGGCCAGCGTGTTGAACGATCCGGCAGCAATCGCCGTGTCCACGATGTCCATCTGGGCGGGCTTCGCCGCGGTATGAGTCTTCTGGGCTGAGCACTCGGCGGCTTGAACCGCGGTGGCAACGGCTGATGTGGCGGCCAGGGCCAAAGCGCAGGCGACGAACTTTCTCATGACTCTCTCCTTGAACTGAACGGGTGTACGAGACCGCTCGGGCGTGGCAAAGGCTTTTTGCTCGAAGCGGCAGATTTCTTTGCGACGTCTGAACGGGACTGGCGAGGTCCTTGAATTCGTTCAAAACGTTCAATCGAATAATAGCCGCGCACCCCGGGCAGGCAAGGGCTCAGCCGAATGTTTCTCGAATTATTTCGGTTATTGTTCCAGTTTCTGACCGATGGGCGGATTGGCTCGGGTAGTTGCGGCCCATGCAAATATCGATCAAAACATTCATTTAAACCAGAGGGAAGGGACCGGATGATTCCATAAGTGGAAAGGGCCGGCTTTCGGCAAGTCCTCGACGCGCCTGGCGGACGCAATTCCCGTCTGGCCCATAGTTGCCGAATGTCGCGGCCAAAGCGGTTTTTAGCGCAACCGTCAGTTTTGTGGACTGCGGCTTTTCACCGCAATTGTTGGGGTAGGAAGAGTTTGCTATACTTAGTGGTTCTTCCACGCCCGGGAACTCCCTCAATGGCGGGGGATGGCGGGGAAGGCGAACCCTAACCGCTTTGAGTGATCGTCGGTACCGCGGCAAATCGGCGTTTGGGCCGTTTCCCGTTCGTTCATCGCCGGCGAGCAATCCGATCGGGATCACAGAAATCCACTATGGTCAATCGCAATCTGATCCGAGGACTGGAAGTCAGCGAAGAAGAATGGGCGCAGGAGCTTGAGGCCGCGCTGGGCGGCGAAGCGCCTGAGGAGATCGATTGGGGCGGCGAGGCCATCGCCGTCAACGAGATCGTCGAGGGGCAGGTGCTCCGCGTCGAAGGCGACTTTGTGGTGGTCGACGTCGGCTACAAAAGCGAGGGAACGATCCCGCGCTTCGAATGGGAAGAGCACGAGACGCCGCCCAGTCCGGGTCAGAAGATCAAGGTCCTCATTGAGGATATCGAAGACTCGCTGGGGCCGCAGGAAGATGGGCGCGGCATGATCGCGCTTTCCAAGCGCAAGGCCGAGAAGATCGAGGCCTGGAAAAAGGTCATGGAGTCGGTCAAGGAGGGGGACGTTGTCAGCGGCATCGTCACCCGGAAGATCAAGGGCGGCCTGCTGGTGGACATCAGCGGCGTCAACGTCTTCCTGCCGGCGAGCCAGGTCGATATCCGGCGGCCAGCCGACATCGGCGACTACATCGGCCGGACGATCCAATGCGTCGTGCTCAAGATCGACGAGGCGCGGCGCAACATCGTCGTGAGCCGCCGAGCGCTGATCGAGCAGGAGCGTGCCGAGAAGAAGGCCCAGTTGCTCCGCGAGCTGCAGGTGGGCCAGCTCCGCACCGGCGTGGTGAAGAACATCGCCGAGTTCGGCGCGTTCGTCGACCTGGGCGGCATCGACGGCCTCTTGCACATCACCGACATGAGCTGGGGCCGCATCAATCATCCTTCGGAGATGGTGCAGATCGACCAGGAAATCGAGGTGATGATCCTGCACATCGATTACGAGAAGGAGAAGATCGCCCTGGGCCTGAAGCAGAAGATGCCGAGCCCGTGGGACAACGTCGGCGACAAGTACCCGGTCGGCAGCCGCATCAAGGGCGAAGTCGTCAACGTGATGAGCTACGGCGCGTTCGTGAAGCTCGAGGAGGGGATCGAAGGCCTGGTACACATCAGCGAGATGTCGTGGACCAAGCGGATCAGCCATCCCAGCGAGCTGGTGCAGATCGGCGACGAGATCGAGGTCGTCGTGCTGGGCATCAACAAGGAGAAGCAGGAGATCTCGCTGGGCATGAAGCAGACCCAGGAGAATCCCTGGGACCGCGTCGCCGACCGTTATCCCCCCGGCTCGATCGTCACGGGCACCGTCCGCAATCTCACCAATTACGGCGCATTCATCGAGATCGAGGAGGGGATCGACGGGCTGCTGCACGTCAGCGACATGTCGTGGACCCGGAAGATCAGCCATCCGAACGAGATGGTCGAGAAGGGCCAGAAGGTGCAGTGCAAGGTGCTTTCGGTCGACCAGGACCGCCGCCGCATCGCGCTGGGCCTGAAGCAGTTGGCCGAGGATCCGTGGGCGCACGACATCCCCGACAAATACCAGCCGAGCCAGATCGTCAAGGGCAAGGTGACGAAGATCACCAACTTCGGCGTCTTCGTCGGCCTGGAGAACGGGCTGGAGGGCCTGCTGCACATCTCGGAGCTGGCCGACCACAAGGTCGAGGACCCCGAGGAGATCGTCAAGGTGGGCGACGAGATCGAGGTCAAGATCCTGCGGGTCGATTCCGACGAGCGGAAGATCGGCCTGTCGCGGAAACGGGTGGAATGGGCCGAGGAGGTCGAGGCGGAGGAGGAGGGCAAGGCAACTCCCAGCGCTCCGCCGGTCGAGCTGCGTGGCGGCGTCGGCTCGAGTTCCGGTCCGCTGATCCAGCCGATGCGTCCGGCAAAGCCGGCAAAGGCCAAGGAGGAGGAGGATTCCGAAGAATCGCCTGGAGCGGAAGCAGACAGCGCCTCATAGCGGCCGCCCTTCAGGCCCTATCTGTTCTATCGGCACGACTGTTACGGCCCCGCCGGACCTGACCGGCGGGGCCGTTTTCATTGGCACGGTCCGAAACTTGGGCTTATCTCGTGCATTTCGTCGGCTGCTAGCTTCGTTGCAGAAAGCCTCTTGCCGGGGACGATAGCTGTGTCTGGTTCTAGACTTCCGTTGTGCCGAATGAGTCTCATGACAAAGCCACGCCGCCGCACGCGACAAGACGAAGCCGCCGTCCAGTCTCCGCTGGAAACGTATCTGCGCGAGATCAACGAGACGGCGCTGCTCTCGCCCGAAGATGAACAGGATCTGGCCGTGGCCGTCGGCCAGGGCGACACCCAGGCCCGTGACCGCATGGTCCGCGCCAACCTGCGGCTGGTGGTCAACATTGCCCGCGGCTACACGGGCAAGGGGCTGACGCTGCAGGACCTGATCGAAGAGGGGAACCTGGGCTTGCTCCGGGCGGTGGAAGGCTTCGACCCGGCGATGGGCACGCGGTTCTCGACGTACGCCAGCTACTGGATCAAGCAGTCGATCAAGCGCGCCCTGATCAATACGGCGAAGACGATCCGCATTCCGGCCTACATGGTCGAGCTGCTGTCGAAATGGCGGCGGGCCAGCACCCGGCTGGCGGAAGAGCTTGGCCGCACGCCGACGCCGGAAGAGGTGGCGCGCGTGCTCGGGCTGCCGCGCAAGAAGCTGCCGATCATCAAGAAGGCGATCCGCATCTACAACCTGACGCCGCAGACCGACCAGGCCGACGCCGGCTGGTCGCTGGGCGAGATGCTGATGGACGACCGGGCCCGCACGCCCGACGAAGAATTGCTGGACCACGACAACCTTGCGCACGTGCTCGACCAGCTTGAGACGATGGATCAGCGCGAGGCGACCGTGCTCAGGATGCGGTTCGGGCTGATCAATAATGAGCCGCGGACGCTCAAGGAGATCGGCGAGTCGCTGGGGCTGACGCGGGAGCGCGTCCGGCAGATCGAAACCGAGGCGCTCAACAAGCTGGCCGACAGCCTGGAAGGCGCACCCGTCTAACAATCCATCGCCAGCCGATCCGCGGGCGATGTCGAGAAAGGCCGAGAGCTCGGCGGTCGAGCTCCGCTCGAATCCCTCGGCGATATTGTTTGACACCGAGAGCGCCGCCCGTCGCAACTGGTCGCGAAGGTCGCCCGGCTGGAAAAGAACCGCTGGCGCGTGAGTTGATAGACGCGGGTAGCCAGTTCGATCGCCTGCTGCCACGCAGGCAAGTCTTCGAATCGCGTGTACTTCATGCTACTCCGCCAGGTCGCATTCGATCTGGGCCCATTCGTGCGGGCCGATGTTCATGGTGACGGTGTCGGAGCGGACGGCCAGTTCGATGAGGGAGCGGCTTTCGTAGTCGGTTTTCCGGGCAGCGGCCAGCGGCCGGAAGGACCGCAGTGAAAGCTCACCGCGGCGGCCCTCGGTCTCCAGGAGCCGCACGCGAAAGCCGGCGACCCGATCCTCCTTAACCATCGGCTCCCAGTGCGTGGCCAACACGTTCTTCGCATCAATGTGGAACAACCAGCCCGACGCGCTGGGCGGCCGGTCAGCGCGGGTCTGCGTGTCGGGGGCGAGGTAAGCCAGAGCGGCCTGGGCCGGGTAGGGGACATCGATTCCGACACCGATGCGAAACCACTGCGCCGTCTCGCCGCGGACCACCAGCAGCGAGTCGAGTTTCCGCTCGCCGCGACGGCGGTGATAAGGAAGGCCGGCCGTAAGGATTGCCGTCCGCGAGTTCGGCGTGCGGATTTCAATGAAGTGCGGCGCCTCGATCTGGTTGATCTCGGTCAACTGGGTCATCAAGTGCGTGCCGCGGTACACCTCCGCGTCGGGATTGCCCCAGGCGAAGCGGGCCGCGTAGTACGAGTCCCATGGGTCGGCGCCGGGCGGGGACTCGGCGTCGAGTTCGATCTCGATCTCCAGAATCCGGCTGCCGCGGCGGGCCGTGTACCGTTGGACAAACCCGGCGAGGCGTTGTCCCTGGCGATCGACGAGCCGGCCGTAGGCGGCGATCTGAGCCACGAAATGGCCGGGCTGGGTCGCTTCGATGCGGTCGGCCGCCATCACCGAGTAGTCGGTCTCCTCGTCCTCGCCGAAGACATCGTGCTTCGAGCGATTCGGCTGGGGAATGCGCAGCCCAATCTGCTGGGCCAGGCGGTTGCCGCGGGTGCGGTAATCGTGAAGCGAGCGGAGGCTGCCGGTCACCGGATCGATCGTCGCCTCGAAAAAGTCGTTGCGGAGGAGATTCTCCTCGATCATGGGCGGCTCTTCCTGCTTCCGCCAGAAACGCTTCTTCGCCGCAACCGGCTGGAGCGGCAGCAGACCCTCAGCATCGGCGCCGATCCAACTGAACCCCATGCCCGGAATCTCAGTCAAAGCCTGGCCGGGCTTCGAATCGTGGTTGTCGGCCCCAGATCGGACATGGGCCGGCAAGTCAATCAGCCGTCGCTCGGCGAAGCTATGGGGGTTGAAGACGAGGCAACCCGCCTCGTTTCCGGCAGCTTGCATCCCAAGCCGTGAAGCAAGCTGGGCGGTGGTCTGATCGAGCCGGTGACGCACGCGTTCGGCGAGCCCCGGGGCGGGCTCGGCAGGCGAGCGGTCGATCTCGTCCAACAGTGCCTGGGAATGATCGGTCGCCTCGCAGGTTCCGGCGACCAGGTCGACGAGCGTGGCAAGCGACTGCAGCGACTCCGCGGCGGCCCGCAGCCGATAGTAGCGCGTCCAGCGCGAGATCGGATCGCTCTGGCCGGCAGCCACGGCCTGCCGCAGGTAGGGCGAACGGTACTGGTCGGCCGTATGGGTGACCGTACGGCCGACGTACTCCGTATCGCGAAAGTACTCGCTGATGGAACGAAAGCGGCCGAGAACGGGCGAATTTCGGCTCATCCGCCGCAGGTCGCCGTACCACGGGCTCGACTTGCCCGGCCAGTGGGCGAAGACCGCCGTGGCCGCGTGATCGAGGTCGAGCGTGCCGCCGAGTTTCTCAGGCAAGCGGAGAAATATTGCCGATTCCGCCGCATCAAACGGCAGGCGAATGAGTGATTCGAGGACGGTGGCGTCCGGTCCTTCCCAGCGGATCTTGCTCTGGTTGCTGGTAGGAAACCTTCCATCGTCGAGCGTGCAGTGAAGTCCACCGGTAAAGCCAAGTTTTCGCAGGATCTGCGGCAGTGCGGCGATCAGCCCGAACCGCCGGCGCCCGAAGATCGCAGGCCGTCGGCCGAGGTGCTGGTCGTAGGCGGCCAGGCCGCGGCGGAGGGAGTAGAGCACCGCTTCTAGTGGAAGCAGCGGCCATTCCTGCTCGTCGTAATCGCCGCCGATCAGCGCGACATGGCCTTCCTCCAGCGCCGCCTGGAGAGCGGAGCGGGTCTCGGGCTCTTGCTCCACAAGCGCTTCGAGCGTGGCTCCCGAGACGAGCAGGTTCGTGGGTCCGCTTGCCAGTTCCCGGCGCAATGCCTCGCCCATGGTGGTCGTGGCGACCAGCGTCAGGTCAAGCAGGTGGGCTTCGACGGGATAGAAGTATTCGCGGGCATCGCTAAGCAAGTCGAACGCCGCCCGGAGGTTTTCGCGTGCCGGTTCGATTTCGCCCTGGAGGGCGTGGCCTGCGGCGGTCACTGTCTTCCGCTGAAACTGCACTTCGTCCAGATTGCTCATGTAACGAAGCTGCCGCGTGAGTAACTCCACCTGAAGGTGGCAGAAGCCGAGGGCGAAGAAATCGCCGAGCAGATCGGGTTCTACCTCGGGAGGGGGCTGATCGAGGTGGGAAAGAGCCGCACAAACAACCTCGTCTCGCGTTCGGAAGCCGCGGATCAACGACCCGGCGCTACTATCGAAGCCTTCGATCCAGTCGCTCGGCACCCGATCCTGGCTCACAGGAGGGATCGCAATGAGCCGCCCGTTGGGCTCTTGGGGGGGTGAATCGGCGCGACCCCACTTGGGAATACTGGCAGCGGCGGCAATCAGGGCCGGATGAAAGAGACCGGACCAAGCGGCGAGTAACTCATCAGCCTCTCGTTCGTTACGATCTAAGGAGAGATCCTCAAGGCTATAGCAGGGCAGGAGAACGAGCAGTTCGTGCAAGGTCATCGAGTGTATTGGTTGCCGGTGGTTCTAGGCTGAAGGAGCTGTTGGCCGAATCCGCATCAGTGAATGACATTCCCCCTGTCAGTAGTATTGCCGGCGACTGATTATCGCTATTGGCACAACCGAGGAGGGCCCGGACGCGATTCAACTCAACGATAGTCGTTAGGGGTCGCATCGTCGAGCGGGTTGGCTGACGGATGGCGGTGACGCTGCTTGGGGGTTGGGCGACGGGCAATGCCGAGGCCGCTGGAGGAGGGTTGGAAAAGGCGGACAACACCCCTTCCGGCCACCCTAGGTACCGAACCCGGGGTGCATCGGAAGTGGGAGGTAATTGGTTGACATTCGGGAGATGGTGGCGATAAAGTGGAGACTATGAAGAGGCCGTTCGCGGCGACGGCAGCATCCATAAAATCTAGCGGCGGCTTGACAAGCGACCGTTGCTGCATGCTTATCTTATCTGGGTTTACGTCCGGGAACTCGCTTGCCGGAACTCGACCCGAGGGAATCCTTTTCGGTGGCCCACCCCGATATAGAGGAACCGCGTGATGGCTAAGAGTAACGCCGTCTGGGGAATCGACATTGGCAACGCCTCATTGAAGGCTTTGCGTTGTCGTCCGGGTGAAGACGCTTCGCAAATCATCGCTGACGCGTTCGATTACATTGAATACCCCAAAATCCTGACTCAGCCCGGCGCCGAGCCGGCCGAGCTGGTGAACGAGGCGCTCAAGCAATTCCTGTCGCGGAACAATGTTCGCGGCGACCGCGTGGCGATCTCGGTATCAGGCCAGAACGGATTGGCCCGGTTTATCAAGTTACCGCCGGTCGAGTCGAAGAAGATTCCGGACATCGTGCGGTACGAGGCGCGCCAGCAGATCCCGTTCGATTTGAACGACGTGATCTGGGATTACCAGCGGCTCGGCGGCGGAAGCGAGGAGGAGGGTTTTGTCCTGGAGGCTGAAATCGGCCTGTTTGCGATGAAGCGCGAGCAGGTTCACCGCGCCCTGGAACCGTTCCAGAAGGCGGGAATCGAGGTCGATTTCGTCCAGTTGACGCCGCTGGCGCTGTACAACTACCTGGTCTTCGACCAGCTCACCGATCTGCCGCCGGCGGACGAATATGATCCGGAAAATCCGCCGCCCTCGGTCGTCGTGCTGTCGATGGGGACGGACGCGACGGACCTGGTGATCACCAACGGCTACCGGGTGTGGCAGCGGAGCATCCCGCTGGGCGGCAACCACTTCACCAAGGCGCTGACCAAGGAGCTGAAGCTCACCTTCGCCAAGGCCGAGCACCTGAAACGCAATGCCATGTCGGCCCAGGACCCCAAGGCGGTGTTCCAGGCGATGCGGCCGGTGTTCAACGACCTGCTTACGGAAATCCAACGTTCGATCGGCTACTTCACCACGATCGATCGCAACGCCGAGATCGGCCGCGTGGTCGCCCTGGGGAGCGGCATGAAACTGCCGGGCCTGCGGCGTTATCTGGCCCAGAGCCTGGGTTACGACGTGGTGCGGGTCGAATCGTTCCGCGGACTGGCGGGATCGGAAGTGGTCGGCGCCGGGTCGTTCAAGGACAACCTGATCTCGTTCGGCGTGGCTTACGGCCTGGCCCTGCAGGGGCTCAGCCGGGGCGTGCTGCGGACGAATCTGATCCCGAAAGAGATCGTCAAGGATCGGATCATCCGCGAGAAGAAGCCGTGGGCGGTCGCCGCCGCGGCAATGCTGCTGATGGGGATGACGCTGAGCTTCGTCAGTGCTTCGAAGGTCTTGGGCACAGTGGACGAGTCGCGGTTCGGCCAAGCCGAGCAGGCGGCCGCGCAGGCCACTTCGATGAGCAAGAATTTGCAGGGGCAGCAGAGCACGCTCCAGGGGACGTTCGACAAGATCAAGACGACCGGCAGCAATCTTTTGAGCGGCGTCGAGGGGCGGATTCGCTGGCTCGAGTTGTTGAAGGCGATCAACGCCAGCCTGCCGCGAGATCCCGAGGGGCAGGAGCAGGAAGATATTGCCAATCGCAACCAGCTGCAGATTGTCAACATCGACTGCCAGAAGCTGGACGAGGCGAGCCTGCAAAGCTGGTTTGGCGTGATGCGCGACAAGGGGTGGTACGTGGCGCCCGGCACGCCGTCTTTGCCGCCGGTCTCGGCCACGACTCCCGCGAGCACGGCGGTGGCTCAGGCGCCGGCCGCGGGCGGGGCGGCGACTGACGCCGCGACGTCCTCCGACCCGGGGCCCACCGGCGAAGGTTACATCGTGCAGATCGTCGGTTTCCACTACCACAATAAGGCGACGCCGGTGCCCGGCTATCTACAGGGCGCCCAATACGTCCGGGAGACGCTGGTCCGACAGCTTCAGAGCGGGTTCGTACAATTGCCGCGGCCGGTGGAGACGGTTGCTCAAGCGGCGTTGCCTCCTGGCGCGGTCGCGGCCGATCCGGCGGTGGCCGGCGGGGCCGTCGCAGCTCCGGCGGACCCAGCAGCTCCAGCGGCAGCCGCCCCAGCGGATCCCGCTGCCGCCGCCCCAGCGGCAGGCGCCGCGCCGCCCGTGGCGCCGGTTGCGGCAGGCCCGTCCGGTGAGGAGGTTGTGGTTCCGGTGACCATGAAAGATCTCGGCATCAGCTACGCGGTACTGGTCGATCCGCGAGCTGGGGTGGTCAAGGAGATTGTCCGCGATCCCAACGTGATGCGCCAGCAGACGCCAGGGGCCTATGGCGGCTACGGCATGGGCATGGACAGCGCCGGTTACGGGGCCGAATCGTCGTCGTCGATGATGATGATGTCGCCGATGGGGTCGATGGGGGGCGTGGGCCCGCTGGGCTCGTCGGGGGTGCCCGGGGCCATCAATCCGCTCGAGGGCGTCCACGAACTGCTGCGTTACGATTTTCAGGTGCAGTTCATCTGGCAGCCGAAGACTCCGACCCAGAAAGAAGAAGAGAAGGCTGAAGCGGCTGGGGCAAGCCCCGACGCGGCAAGCCCCGACGCGGCGAGCACGGCCGATGGCGCGACGTCGTAGCCTAACTGGAGACATGCAATGGACAAGTTAAAACCGTTTCTGGCCGGGCTCCGCAAGCACCATTTCTGGATCCTGTGCGGGATGGTGATCCTCATCGGGCTTGGCATCTGGAAGGTCGCCACGGCCGACCTCAGTGCGCAGTTCGATACGCGCAAGCAGAAGCTGACCGGCGATTTGAACGCCGTGCAGCAGATCAAGAGCAATCCGACTCATCCGAACGACGAGACTCTCAAGGCGTTTGAACAGGATATCGGGCGGTTGAGCGACGAAGTGCTGGCTGCCTGGCAGGTGTTGTACCAGGATCAGAAGGAGCGCAACCAGTGGCCGAAAGAGCTGGGTGAGACCTTCCTGAACTACATTAACTTCCTGCCGCCCGACGGCGAGATCCCGATGGATCTTCGCGACAACTACGCGCGGTTCATCAACAACCACTTCCCCGAGATGGAGAAGATCGTCGACGTACTCCGTTTTCCGGAGATACTCGGCCCCGACGGCAAGCCGCTGGCGACGAATCTGCTGGGCGCGGTGGGCGCCTACACGCCCGCTTCGTACATGTCCGGTATGGACAGCATGGGCAGCATGGGCAGCATGGGCAGTATGATGGGCAGCTACGGAGCCGAAGGCTCGTACGGGGACATGGGCGGGTATGGGGGAGGAGCGAGCGGCCTGGGCGCCCGTCCCAATCCGAACATGATTGGAATCGTCGATTGGAACAACTCCGACCGGCAGCGGATCAAGAGCCAGTTTGTATGGTCGCGAACCCCCAGCAGCAAGGAGGTTCGCCTCCGCCAGCAGGATTTGTGGGTCTACGCGGCACTGCTGCGGATTATCAGCCGCACGAATGAGGATGTCGGCGCCACGACCTTCGATAACGCGGCTGTGAAGCGCATTTTGAACCTCGAGATCGGCAAGGACGCCATCCGCTCGATCCGGCAGACCGAGAACAAGGTGTTGAATATCCGGACCGGTGGAACGGGGGCCATGGGCGACATGATGGGCATGATGTCCGGCTCCATGTACGGCTCGGACCCGATGATGGGCAGCATGGACATGCCGATGGGAAGTGGAAGCATGGGCATGAGCGGGAGCGGGAGCAGCCTTACTCCGCCCGACCCAGCCAACTATCGATTTGTGGACCTCGACGGCAAGCCGCTCCTGGCCACTGATGCTCGGCCGTTTGAAGAATTCGAGATGATGCCGGTCCGGATGCTCATTCAAATCGACCAGCGCCGGATCCCGAACCTGCTCGTTCACTGTGCCAATTCGGACATGCGGGTCGACGTTCAACGCGTGATTTACAATCCCGGCAAAGGCCGAGCCTTTGACATCGCCCGGTACATCCAGTCGACCAGCGGCATGAGCGGCGGGCCGGAAGGGATGGACAGCAGCATGATGTACGGCGGCTATAGCGGCGACATGGGAGGCGGCTATAGTGGCGACATGGGAGGCGGCTATAGTGGCGACATGGGAGGCGGCTACGGCAGCGAAATGCCGGGGGGATCGGGTGGCTACGGTATGTCGGGCGACTATGGCATGGCGGGAGGAGGTGGTGCCGGGATGGGACGGTCTCAGGACATCGCACGGGAAGTGCTCGTCGATGTGCAGGGGATCATCTACATCTTCAATCCACCCGATCCGACCAAGCTTGGAAAGGGGACGGCGGGAACGGAAACAGACGAACCTGCCCCGACCGGTCCGGAGGTGATTCCTGAGGAGGAAATGGCTCAACCGCAGATTGGTCCGGGTGGAGTTGGGCAGCCAGCCGGAGCAGCGGCCGCAGGCGCGGCACCAGCAGGCGCGGCGGCCGCTGGAGCCGCACCGGCAGGCGCGGTGCCTGCGGCGGGTCAGGTGCCGCCCGCCGGTCAGGTTGCCCCAGGGCAGCCTGGGCCGGGTGGAGTGGTCCCGGGCGGCGGATTGCCGCAGCCTGGACAAGCCGGAGCACTGGTCGCGGCACCCGGCATGGCAGCACCCACGCCGGGCGGCGCCGGTCAGCCGAATGGAGGAGTGACGAACCCAGTCTCACCCGTTGCGCCGCCTCAAGGGGGCGGGGTGGCTAGTCCGGCCCCGGCTCCCAATGGTTAAGTCCACCGTCTGGACCATGGACCATAAGCGGTCAGGAGGAATGCAATGAAAATGAAACTCAGCGGCAGCTCGATCCGGGACTTCTTCGTCAATCACGTCGAGAAGATGCTGTTTGGCGCAGCGATCCTCGTCCTCCTGTTACTGGCCTACGGAGCCATCGGCCGGGAGTCGATCAATTTCGAACCTCAGAAGCTGGTCGATGAGAGCCAGAGCGCTCAGCAGTTCATCCGCGACCAGAAACCCACTCCGGTGGTCATTGAGCAGGACATTGCCCGCAAGGTGCAAGTGCAGATCAAGCGCCCGGTGCAAGTCAGTCCTTACGCGGTGGAAGGGACGCTCAGCAAGCCGATGTTCCGCTACGCCGAGAAGCGGCGCGAGCCTCCCCTTCTGCCGGTCGAAGACTTGCGGGCGGAAGCCGGCGTGGGCGCTGTGCGCGGCGGGATGACGTCGAGCGGCTCGGGCATGATGGGCAGCATGGACCCGATGTCGGGCATGATGGGCGGCATGATGCCGGGCACCGAGGGGGGCGGATACATGTCGGACCCATACGGCGCGGAGGGGATGGGTGGACCTGCGGGTCCGGCGGGAAAAGGCGTTCGCTATGTGGTCCTCACGGGGTTGTTGCCCTATGTCAAGCAGCGCGAGGCCTTCAAGGCGACGTTTGAAAACAGCGAACCCCGCGAGGTGAACAAGGACACTCCGCAGTATCTCTTCTACTATGTCGAGCGGGCGGAAGTCACCGGGTATGAAGACGATGCCACGCTGGCCAGGAAGTTCAAACCGATTTCGTCGCCCGGGCTGGAGCAGCAGAAGTCATTGCGGTTGTATGCCTCGACACAGATGGACGTCGTCGGGCCGCAGTATCTGTTCGGCGCCACCGGCAGTTATGGAGGGTACGGCGGTTATGGTTCCGGCTCCATGGAAAGCTACGACATGGGGTCGATGTCGATGGAGATGTCATCCGGATCAGGCTATGGCAGCGAGATGATGATGTCGGGTATGGCGTATCCCGGCGCAACGACCAAGCCGAAGGTCGACATCAACCAGTTCAAAGTCCCCATGGCCTTTCCCCTGCCGCAGTTGGTAGGCAAGCAATGGGGCGAAGAAGCCGCGCATCTGCCGGAGATCCCGCTCATGCCCAAGTCGCAGCGCGAGATGCTGGCGGCCTGGCGGAAAACCATGGAGGAGGCCAAAGCCAAGCAGGAGGCGGAGGGAGGGGCTGTTGAGGGCCAAGCCGAGGCTGAAGGTCAGGCGGCCGCGCCGTCGGCCCAGAGTGCCGTCGAGGACTTGCTTTCGAAGCCTGTGCCGCGGCCTGGCATGCCCGGTTCGATGCCGGGAATGCCGCCGGGAATGAGTATGCCGGGTTACTCGGGCTATGCGAGCGGCATGTCGGGTTATTCGGGCTCGATGATGCCGGGAACGCCGGGAATGCCGGGTATGAAAGAGCCCGACCACAAGCTGTTCCGTTACGTGGACTTCAATGTCGAGTCCGGAAAGAAGTACCAGTACCGGGTGCAGGTTTACCTGGTGAATCCCAATTATGGTCTCGAGCCGCGATTCCTGGCGAAGCCGGATCTCGGCGACAAGCAGTACGTGGTCACCGGCGCGAGCAAGCCCAGCACCGTGGCCCGAGTGCCGTTTGATGCCAGCATCCTCGCCGGACCAGTCCGCGCAACGCGCAACGTGGCGGTCGAACCCACGGCCAGCGTGGTCCTGAAGTACATCCACATGGAGAACGGGGCCGAGCAGCTCAACAAGTTCGACATCGCACGCGGCAATCTGCTCAACTACCCGCAGCAGAAGCTCACCGCCGGCCAGAGGCCGCAGATGGGTTACGGCTCGTCGCCATACGGGACGGAAGGTTCGAGCGAGATGATGTATGGCATGCCTGGTATGTCGATGCCGAGCGCGAGAGACAGGAAGAAGAAGAAGGACGAAGAGGAAGAGAAGAAGGTCGATCTGGAAACCAATATGGTAGTCGTCGACCTGGCGGGGGGCGCGAGCCTGGGAGGTGACCTGACCGAACCAGGCAAGATCCTGCTGATGGACATGGATGGCAACCTGTTGGTCCAGGATGAATTGGAGGACGCGGAGGAATACGCGAAGTACAAAGATCCGGTGAAGGAGAAGAAGAAGACCCAGTTGCCGCCGGGCATGTCCGGGGCGGAAGGTTCCGGCTATATGCAGGAGATGATGATGAGTATGCCGGGCGGATCGGGTCCCTGATCCGCGGCGACGATTGGATCGTTCTGAGAGTTTACGAAGCCCGTCGGCGACCGCCGGCGGGCTTTTTTTGCGCGCGGAGGCGCGGCAATCGGCGCGGGGCACTCTCTCGAGGGCGAAATCTTGCCAAAGTGGCCTTGACCGGTTTTTTTCTTGCGGCTATTTATCCCGCTCTCTTCTACCGAGTCCCAGGAACTCTCGTCCAAAGAGCCCATCGATGCTGGCGTTCCGCGATTGCGGGAGGCAACGGTGCGACCGCGACTGCGGTAGCCGAGAGATCGGCACCGCCGTGCGATACGGCTGTGCCAGCGCAGGAACATCGGATTGCCCCCGCCGCATGGGAATCGTGCGAGTCTCGAAAGGAGAATCGTGTTGAAAACGACCGCAAGAATCCTCTCTGAACTGGTCGCAGTCGCCCTGGGGCTGTCGGCGGTGCTGGCCTATGGCCAAGCACCTGGAGCGGGCAGTGCCCCGCTGTACGGCAGCCCGGCTGCATCTTCCACCCCCGAGGAAGCCCGGCGCCGCTGCGACGATTTGTTGCAGCGTGCACGGCAGGCCATGACCGAAGGCGATGTGGCCGCCGCGCGTTCGCTGGTCGAACAGGCGGAACGCCTGGGCGTGGACTACGGTCCGCTGCACCTGGGCGACACGCCGAAGCGGCTCCGCGCCGAACTGGAGCAGCAATCGTTCCAGCAACCCGCGGGAATGGCGGGGCTCGGCCGGCTACTCGTGCCCGGCACCGCGCCAGCGGCCAACACGAGCAACCCGTTCGCCGCGATGCCGGGGAACGGGGCGCTCGGCCAGCCTGACGCAAAGACACAGGCCAAATCATACATCCTCCAGGCACGGACCGCGCTGGCTCAGCAGAATCTTGCTGCGGCGACATACTGGTACCACCAGGCGGAGAAGCAGAACGCGGCTTTCGGCCCGACCGAGGATTCGCCCGCCCGATTGGCGGCGGACCTTCGCCGGATGGGGGCCGCGGTTGACCAGGCGCAGACGCCCGGTTCGCTCGCGTCGCAGCCGGCGGTGATGCCGCTGCCTCCGGTCGGAGCTCCCGGCCCGGTGGCCGCGATTCCCACGGGCCCTCTTCCCTCGACTGCCTCGGCTCCGGCGGTCGCGGCGCGGGTTCCGAGCGATCGGCTCCTCGTCGAGGCGCGCCGCGCTTTGGCCCTCGGCGATGTGCGGACCGCCAGCGCAAAACTCGAACAGGCCAAGGCGATGGGCGTCGTCTACGGACCTTCCGACGACACGCCGGACCGCGTGGCTCGCACGATCTCCAGCTATGTCAGCCTGAAAGAGCAGGAGAAGCAGAGCGGCAACACCGAAGGCTACCGGCATCGCTACGCCCGTGTGCTGATGGAGCAGGCCCAGGGCCTTCTCTACTGGCGGGAGTACGATGAAGCCGAGCGTCTCACGGGTGTGGCGGCCCGGCTCGGGGCCGGCTTCACCGCATATGAAATGCAGCCCGGTGAGTTGCTGTCGCGGATCGCGGCCGAACGCAGCCGCGGCCGTCAGCCCGGCACATTGCCTCAGTCGGTGAACAGCGCCCCGTCGCTGGCCGCGAAGCAGCGGGCGGTGGAACTGGCTCGCCAGGCGCGTCAGGCGATGCAGGCAGGGGATCTCCGTCTGGCGGAAGACTACGCCCGCCAGGCCGAGCGGATGCAGATTCCTGACGCCGTGTTCGCCCCCGGTGAAGAGCGGCCTTCCGCCGTGCTTCAGGAAGTGCTGACGGCTCGTTACGGCAGCAACTCGGGGGTCATCCAGGCCGGCGCCGTCACCTCGGCGATCGGCAATTCGACCTACGATCCACGGGCCTCGCGTGCCTTCTATGATCAATCCAGCGACCGGACGCGGAACACGCTGGCCGGCAATGCGGAGCCGATGGACGCCGCGTTGCAGCCGCCGGCAGGGAACGCCGGCCAGGCGATGACGCTTTACCAGCAGGGGGAAACGGCCCTGCGGTCGGGCGACTCGGCCACGGCGTTGCAGCTTTTCCGCCAGGCGTATCCCCACATGCAGGAGCTCGATCCGGTGACCGCGCAGCGGCTGCAGGACTACCTGCAAATGCTCGCGGCGCCAGCCGACATGCAGCGCGTGGGCGGCTCATCGCCGACATTGGACAGCGTGGCGGCCGACCAGAAAGCTCTCGCGCGGGCGCTGTCGGCCCAGATCGGCGAGCACATCTCGAAGGCCGACCAGCTCCGCGCGACCAACCCCAAGCTTTCCTTGGGAACGCTGGAAGAGTCGCGGCGGATCGTGGAATCGTCGGGAGTCGACGCCGAGTCGAAGGCCCAATTGCTCCGCCGGTTGGATCGGGAATTGAGCGACATACGCAAGTATCTCGAAGACAACCGCGCGCGGATCGACCTGAAAGAGAAGGCCGCGCTCACCGAAGCCGACATCCGGCGCGAGGAGCAGGTCAAGGTCGAGGTGCAGGAGAAGGTGGCCTTGATGGTCGACGAGTACAACCAGTTGATGGAAGAGCACCGCTTCGCGGAGGCCCTGGTCGTGGCCAAGCGGGCGCGGGAGCTCGACCCCAACAATCCGTTCACCGAACAGCTCCTGCGGAATGCCAACCTGATCTGGTCGTTGCAGAGCAACCTGGCGACCAACGCGAACAAGCAGGATGGCTTCCTCGCCGAGATGCAGAACGTGAACACCAGCAGCGTGCCGTTCAACTCCGACATGCCCTACATGATGCCGGACGCCAGGGAGTGGGCGACGCTGACGGCCAACCGCGTCAACAGGATGAGAGAACGGGGTCCGCGCCGCTCGGAACGCGAGCTGGAGATCGAGCAGAAGCTGAAGACGCCGGTCATGCTCCAGTTTGAGCAGGCGCCCTTGAGCCTGGTCATGGATCAACTGGCCAAGCTGGCCGACGTGAACCTGCACCTCGACCCGCAAGGGCTGGCCGAGGAGGGGGTGACGACCGACGCACCCGTGTCGGTCAAGCTGAACCACGAGATCTCGCTGCAAAGCGCGCTCCGTCTGATCCTGGAACCTCTCCACTTGAGCTACGTGATCAAGGATGAGGTGCTCAAGATCACCAGCGAGCAGCTTCGCAACGGCGAGGTTTATCCGGTGGTCTACAACGTGGCCGACCTGGTTACTCCGATACCCAACTTCGTTCCCAGCCCGCGGTCGGGCCTGGCGGGGGCGTTGGCCGATGCCATGGCGACGGCCAATCCACTGGCCGGGGGCGGCTTCGGCGCCTCAGCGGCGCCGCTGGCGGTGCTGGCGAACAATCGGTCGACTTCCGGAACGGTGATTAACCCGGCCGTGTTGGCCCAGATGTCCGGCAGCTCCCCGACGGGCGCGGTCCCCTCCAACGTCGCGAATGGATTTGGTCCGGGCGGGCTGGGAGGCGGCTCGATGGCCGACTTCGACAGCCTGATTGACCTCATCACCAGCACCATCCAGCCCACCACGTGGGATGAGGTGGGTGGGCCGGGATCGATCCAGGAGTTCGAAACCAATCTCAGCCTGGTCATCACCCAGACCCAGCAGGTGCACGAGCAGATCGTCGACCTGTTGGCGCAGCTCCGGCGGCTCCAGGACTTGCAGGTGACGATCGAGGTCCGGTTCATCACTCTGAACGACAACTTCTTCGAGCGCATCGGCGTCGATTTCGACTTCCAGATCGACGACGACATCGATCGCCCGTTCCAAGTGTTCGGCCGCATCCCGGAAGGGGATGATGATGACGACGACGATGAAGACATCACCGTAGAGCGAGAACGCGATACGCGCGATGTCGATCATGAGAACGACACCCTGGCCGTGGGGCTGGCGGCGCCCGGTGTGTTCTCGGCCGATCTCGACATCCCGTTCTCGCAGGGCAGCTACGATCTGGCAGTACCGCAGTTCGGCGGGTTTGATCCCTCGGCCGGTGCCAGCATCGGATTCGCGATCCTGAGCGACATCGAAGCGTTCTTCTTCGTCAACGCCGCACAGGGCAGCCGCCGCAGCAATTTGCTGCAGGCTCCCAAGGTCACGCTGTTCAACGGGCAGCAGGCGTTTGTTTCCGATCAGTCGCAAAGCCCGTTCGTGGTCAGCGTGATTCCCGTGGTTGGCGACTTCGCGGCGGCTCAGCAGCCGGTGATCGTCGTGCTCTCCGAGGGCACGTTCCTCACCGTCCAGGCCGTGGTTTCCGACGACCGGCGGTTCGTTCGGCTGACGTTGCTGCCGTTCTTCAGCCGCATCGGCGATGTCGATACCTTCACCTTCTCGGGTACCGAGACGACGACCGAGAACACGTCGGAAGAAGGCATCCAGACCGCGCCGAACGACAACTCGAAGAAGGAATCGGAGAAGACCACATCGCGAGCAGGCACCACGGTGCAATTGCCGACGTTCTCCTTCGTGTCGGTAACGACGACCGTGAGCGTGCCCGATGGCGGCACCGTCCTGCTGGGCGGCATCAAGCGCTTGAGCGAGGGCCGCAACGAGTTTGGCGTGCCGATCCTCAGCAAGCTGCCGTACATCAACCGGCTGTTCCGCAACGTGGGCGTGGGTCGTGAATCACAGAGCCTGATGATGATGGTTACGCCGCGAATCATCATCCAGGAAGAGGAAGAGGAGCGGCTCGGCATCCAGTCGCAGCCGTAGGCCAACGGGATGCCCGCGGCGCTGCCGCGGGCATGTCGCGCGGCCGCCCGATCTTCCGATCGAGTGCACCCCCCCTGGGCCGTCGCTGGTTCGTTCTGAACCGGCGACGGCCTTTTTGCTGCGCACCGCGGAGCCGCCGATCCGGCGTCCGCTGTGTTGTCCGCGGCGGTCTGGAGGAGGAATCTCGCGGCTTGAGTGACGAGGGAAATCCGACAAAGGGGAAGCAATGCCTGCGTCAGTGCGTGGCGCATCCACGATCCGCTGGCTACAACCGGCGGCTTGGCTCAACTGCGGATCGATAGAC
The DNA here is from genome assembly GCA_040766885.1 of Thermoguttaceae bacterium. Classification (GTDB taxonomy): domain Bacteria; phylum Planctomycetota; class Planctomycetia; order Pirellulales; family Thermoguttaceae; genus JAXGPP01. The sequence goes on from JAXGPP010000004.1 coordinate 118,012, forward strand.
CTGCCACGGCGAGGGCGATCCAGCCAATAACCATCGCCGTGCCGCCGATGGGCACCAGATGGACGAGAGGCCGGAACTGCGTAAAGACCCAGCCGTAAAGGCAGCCTGAGAACAGCAGGATTCCGGCGAGGAACGCGGCTCCCGCGACATGAACGGCCGCCCCGGGCGCGCGGGGAGCAAGCAGTCCGGCGAGCACCAAGGCCACGGCATGGATAAGCTGGTATCGGACAGCCTTCTCGTAGGTGACCAGGAGGTCGGCCGCCAGCCGAGACTCGAGTCCGTGCGCTCCGAAGGCCCCGGCCATCACGCCCAGAGCGCCACAGATGCTGCCGGCGACGATCCAAAGGTTGGCCGTCATAAGGTTCACCCCGAGCACACCTGGCCGGCCTCGGTCCTCAGGCGTTCCTTACCGAGCGCGTCGTGAGGCCGGTGCAGACTATGGTTGCCGGCCGTGTGCGGCGATTCAACGGGCGCCCGCTGCCAGTCGACCGCGAGCATCAGCACGTTGATGCCCGAGCCGATTCCCAGCAAAGCGACGCGGTCGCCACTGTGCAAGTGACCCGCTTCGATGCCCAGGGCCGCGGTAATCGGCAGCGCTACCGAACCGGTGTTGCCCAACCAACGAAGCGTCGAGTAGTCCATGGCCGGATCGAGTCCCAGCGTGTCAAACATCAGCTTCTGATGGGCGCGCCCGACCTGGTGGCAAAAGGTCCGGCTGATGTCGTCGGCAGACCAGCCCACGTCGTCGAGAAACTCGGGAAGCGCTTGCCCGGCGGTCTCAACTCCCTGTCGCATCAGGCTTTCGGAGTCGGTCCACATTAGCGGCTGCATATCGTCGCCGGACGAGTCGCGGTCGCTCCGGCACAGGCCGCAGCCGTCGCTATGGGCTCGGAACACGCCCCCCCGAAGCCGATTTCCGGTCCGGCTCAAGCCGCGATCGACCAGCAGGACCGCGGCGCTGCCGGATCCGATCGTCAGCGAAGCGATCGCCGCTTTGACATCCCGCCGGCTGAGCGTGGTGTCGCGATTGAGGTGTTCGATGGTCGTCTCGACCAGCGGCCGCGCGCTCTCGGTGCCGACCACGAGGCCGGCGCGGATCTGCCCCAACTCGATCATGTTGGCAACCTGGACGATGCCGTTGAGCAAGCCGAGGCAGGCATTCGACACATCGGAGACGAGACACTGCCTCGACAGACCGAGACGGTGGTGAACGCCGCAGGCCGTGGCCGGTTCGAGATAGTCGCGGCATACCGAGCCATGCACGAGGGCGCCGATCGACTGGCGATCGATTCCGGCCAGGCGGATAGCTTTCTCGGCGGTTTCGACGCTCTTGACGCTGGGAAGCATTCCCCGCGGCCAGAACCGCCGCTCGACGATGCCGGTCATCAGTTCCAGCCGTCCTTCGGGCAGCCGGAGACGCTGGTAGAGCGGCTCCAGGCGTCGCTCGATATCGGCCGAGGTCACCACCTCGTCGGGCAGAGTGTAGGCGAAGGCTTCCAGGCAGACGTTGTGATACCGCATCAAGGCTCCGTCAGAGATCCAGGCCGCTCGCCGCGCCACACGATCGCACATCATCAGGCAAAGGTTCCCGGGCGCGAACTGTTCACGATACCCTGACCGCGTTCCACGGTAAAGGTGCTGCGCGAGGGCCGGGTGAGAATGTGCTAGCACTGGGTGTGGTTTTCCACAAGGCTATCAATGCTAGCAATACACGATCTGGTAGTCAAACATAACGAACCTTCAATTTCGTGGAGGGCGCTTGCCGGCCACTCGCTGGGTACGTAAATTCGCCGTCAACGTGTTTGTGAACTCCTGGTTGTCATAAGAAAACCCGGGGTCACGAGGCTCACGATAGGGAAATCGTCCCGGCTCGACACCCGGGACCGGTTCTCTGGACCGGTGACAGCGTCAGGGAAGACTGTGTTGCCTCACTCTAGCACCACCGCCGTTCGGCCCGTGCGCGCCTTGTCGCATTGCTGCGTTGGCACCGTTGCCATTTCCCGCACCAGAGTCCTTTTCCGCGGCCTCGAAGTACGACATCTACTCACACAGGAAGTGTCGAGGAGGAATGCAGGATGAATCGCAAACCGATCATCGGCGTGAATGCAGACTACCGGTCGGCCAGGAAGGACGCTCCGGCTTTCAGCTATCTTTGTGCCGGCTATTTCGACGCCTTGACCAAGGCGGGAGCCATTCCGCTGGTGATCCCGCCGATCATGGATGAAGACGACATCGATCGAGTGCTCGATCTGCTCGACGGCGTAGTGCTGGTGGGCGGGGCGGATCTCGACCCCCGCCGCGACGGTTTCATGCTCCATCCGTCGGTCCGCCTGCTCGACGAACGCCGCGAAACGTTTGACCGGAGGCTGGTTCGCCTGATCGCCCAACGGCGGTTGCCCGTATTCGGCATTGGCGTCGGCATGCAACTGCTCAACGTTTCGCAGGGCGGCAACCTCCATCTGCACCTGCCGGAGGATCTGCCGCGGTCGCTGCCGCATGTCGATTCACTCGATCCGGCTCACCGCCACGCCCTGGAAGTGGAGCCCGGTTCCCTGATGGAACGGGTGTATGGCGAGGGAGAAATCCGCGTCAACAGCATGCACCACATGGCGATCGATGAGGTGGCTCCCGGTTTTGCCGTCACCGCGCGCTGCCCAGATGGCATCGTCGAAGCCATCGAGAGCACCCAGGAAGACTGGTTCGCCCTTGGCACGCAGTTCCATCCCGAGGCTGGATCAGCCTCGGCGCTCGATCTGCGGATTTTCGAGGAATTCCTGGTCGGCATCACGGGTGAGGTATCGGAGGTCCGATTGGTGGCCTAAGGCTGCTGGCACGACCACCCGTGGTGCAGTCGTCTCGAATGCAGTCCGACGGCAGGGCACACGCAGCGAACGGCCGCGTTCGGTGTGCCCTGCCTCGCGGGCTCCTCCCGTGCACGCGGCCACCCTCGCAGGCCGCGCAGCCGTTAGAGCCCGCAGAGGGTATCCGAGAGCGGTAAATTTCTCTTGCTTGCGGCATCCAGGAAAACTAGGGATCGTGGGCGGTCTCTTCCGATAAGAAAGACTGCTTCGGCAGGACGCCGGTAGTGCACCGTTTGATGGAGCGCCCAGGTGCCATTCTGCGCTCCAACGGAAGACGCCGATGAACGGTCCTGCCCCACACTTCGTCCTCGTCTCCGAGACCCACGATTCCCAGCAACCCGGTCGCTGGCGCTTCGTGCTCCGCTCCCGCAACGGGTCGCAGCGTCTGGTGGCCGACGATGTTGATCCGGATGCGCGCGGCGAACGGCTTGAGCTGCTGAGCGTTATCCGCGGTCTGGAAGCTCTCGACCAGCCCTCCAAGGTGACTCTCGTCACGCAAAGCGCTTACGTGCGCAAAGGTATTCGTTTCGGCCTTCCCGAGTGGAGGAAGAACGGCTGGCAATGGGAATGCTTCGGGGAGATGGTGCCCGTCAAGAACGGGGATCTCTGGCAGCGGATTGACCGAGCGCTCCGTTACCACCAGTTGGAGTGCCGCACCTGGCGGATAGATCCAGCGCATACGGCGAACTCTGCAAAGACCCTGGCGGGCCGTCGGCGGACGGGCTCGTCGAAGGGTACTGGTGCTAGGCGCAGTGATTCTCCATCGGCGCAGGTGTCTGGGATTCCAGGCCGGATTATGCAGGCAATCATCGGGCGGATTGGGAGATGTTTCTGGCGGCGGAGAGTGGGGACTTAGCGTAGCTGTGCAAGGCGATTGTCCGAGGCTTCATCGATAGATGCGGCTAGAATCATCAACGCAAGGAGGCCCTTCAATCCGAACGGGATGCAAGCAATGACTGCAATCGACCAATCTCCGCTCGGCAGGGGGTTGTCGCTCTGATTCATCGAGGTATTACTGAAATCTCGTGGCACGAGGAGGTGAGTGTGCGAACGACGCTGGCGTTGGAAAAGGTGGGGGCTCTTGTCGAAGGGCGAGTTGAGAACCCGTTTGAACTTCTGGGACCGCACGAAGTGAGCGACGATGGCCGAAGGGCAATCGCCATCCGGGCGTTCTTGCCGCAATCGTCGCAAGCATGGGTGGTGGATGCGGCCCACCAGACGCCGGTGCGTCCGATGCGGCGGATCCACCCTGCCGGCCTGTTTGAAGCGATCTGCCCGGTCGCCGACAACGGGCGGCAGCCCCACTACCAGATTCGGCTCACGGAGAACGGCGGACGAATTACCACCGTGCACGATCCGTATGCATTTCCGCATTTGTTGAGCGAGTTCGACCTGTACCTGCTCAACGAAGGACGCCATTGGCAGAGCTACAATCGCCTGGGAGCACAGCTCCGGGTGATCAACGGCGTGGCTGGGGTGAATTTCGCCGTGTGGGCGCCTAACGCCACCGCAGTAAGCGTCATCGGCGACTTCAATGGCTGGGACGGCCGCCGGCATCCGATGCGCAAGCACATTCCCAGCGGCTTCTGGGAGCTGTTCGTTCCCGGCCTGGGCGCAGGGGAACTCTACAAGTACCAGATCCGCCACCACGACGAAGTGCTCGAGAAGTCGGACCCCTACGGGTTTGCGGCCGAAGTCCCACCGCGAACGGCGTCGAAGGTCACCGACCTTGCAAGTTACGAATGGCATGACCAGTCATGGATTGCCGCGCGGCGCGAGCGGAACTGGCTGGAGTCGCCGCTGTCGTTCTACGAGCTTCACCTCGGCAGTTGGCGCCGGCCGGGCGATGAGCCGCACCGCTGGCTGGGCTACCGCGAGCTGGCGCATCAGCTCGTGGAATACGTCACGCAACTCGGCTACACGCACATTGAGTTGCTGCCGGTGAGCGAGCATCCGCTCTCGGCGAGCTGGGGCTACCAGACGGTGGGGCACTTTGCCGCCACCTCGCGTTATGGCTCGCCACAGGATTTCATGTATCTGGTGGATCTCTGTCATCAGAACGGAATTGGCGTAATCCTCGACTGGGTGCCCGCCCACTTTCCCCGCGACGGCCACGGACTGGCCCGCTTCGACGGCACGGCGCTTTACGAACATGCCGACCCGCGCCAGGGCGAGCACCGCGACTGGGGCACGATGATTTTCAACTATGGCCGCCACGAGGTGCGCAACTATCTCATTTCCAACGCCCTGTTCTGGATGGACAAGTACCACATCGACGGCATTCGCGTGGACGCGGTGGCTTCGATGCTGTATCTCGACTACAGCCGCAAGGAGGGTGAATGGGTGCCCAACGAATTTGGCGGTCGCGAGAATCTCCACGCCATTTCGTTCATCAAGGAACTCAACGAGCAGGTGCATCTGCAGCACCCCGGCGCGCTGACGATCGCTGAGGAATCGACGGCCTGGGCTGGCGTATCGCGTCCCACGTACCTCGGCGGCCTGGGGTTCAGCCTGAAGTGGAACATGGGCTGGATGAACGACACTCGAAGGTACATGCATGAGGAGCCAATCCATCGCAAGTACCATCACGACGAATTGACGTTCAGCCTGATCTACGCCTTCCACGAGAACTTCGTCCTGCCCCTTTCGCATGACGAGATCGTGCATGGCAAGGGATCGCTGCTCGACCAGATGCCCGGCGATCTCTGGCAGCGATTTGCCAACCTGCGGCTGCTGTACAGCTACATGTGGACCCATCCCGGCAAGAAACTGTTGTTCATGGGCTCCGAGTTCGGCCAGTGGAACGAGTGGAATTTCGACGAGAGCCTGCAGTGGCATCTCCTCCAGTGGGAGAGCCATCAGGGGGTGCAGAAATGCATGGCGGATCTGAACCACCTCTATCGGAACGAACGCGCGCTGTATGAACTGGACTTCGACGGCCGCGGGTTCGAGTGGATCGACTGCCACAACCGCGATGAGAGCGTGCTGACCTTCATTCGCCGGGCCAAGGATCCCACCGACCTGGTGGTGGTGTGCTGCAACTTCACCCCGGTGCCGCGGTCCAATTATCGGGTGGGAGTGCCGGTCGCCGGCTGGTATCGCGAGATTTTCAACAGTGATTCGAGCTACTACGGCGGCAGCAACCTGGGGAACGGGCCCGGACGGATGGCCGAGCCGGTCGGCCACAACTATCGCCCCGCCTCTCTGGAGGTCGTGCTGCCTCCGTTAGCGATGGTCGCTTTCAAGCCCGAGCGCTGATTCGGCCGCCAAGATGCGTCCAGCGCGGCGCGACGTTGTGGTGCGTCGCGCTGGACCGCAAGGCAAGCCAGCGGCTACTCTTCGACAGCGTAGCTTTCCTCAAAACCGACCTCGGCCTTGAGGTCGTCGAGCCACTCTTCGTAGGCCTGTCTTCGCTCGTATTGGGCTACACCCTGATATGAGAAGGGATCGCTTGCGGCGAGGAACTGCTGCCGCAGGGCTTCCGCGCTGGGATTGAACTCCAGCACGCGGATCACATAGGCAGCGTTCTTCGGCTGGTCGAGCGCGGTGCCGATCTGGCCCGGCCCGAGGTTGAACACCGTGCTCATGAATTCGTCGCCCGGGGAGGGGATACCGGTCTGGTCGGTCTGGCCCTGCACATAGATCTCGCTCACCTCCGGCAGCCTCTGCCACCAGCCGGCGTACGCGCCGTAGGTCATCCAGCTAAACGGTTCGCTGCGGAATGCCCGGTCGCCAAAGTACTCGCCCAGCGATTGCTTTTTCTGCCGCACCTCTTCCGCCAAGCGTTCGGCTTCGTCGAGGGCCAGTTGACGTGCTTCGACCCGCTTCCAAGTACGGAGCACCTCGTCACGCACGTCTTCAAACTCGGGTGTCTTCTCTTCCGTCTCCTCGGTCTTCCAGAACAGGTAGTAGTTGCCCTGATCGTCCATTGAGATCGCCGGAGCAAAGGGGGCGGACGACTCGTAGGCGTGGTTGATAAACGAGATCTGGCCGTCGATCATCGAGGCGCCGATATCGTGCGAGCGGACCTCATGCGGCGCGGAAAGGGGAATTCGGTGCGCCGTGAGATTGTGCTGTTTGGCCAGGGCGTCGAAATCGGGACGAGCGGGGGCGGGCTGCGCGCCGCGTTGCTGCTCGCTCAGCGCCTGGTATTGTCGCCACTCGCTGCGATACTGCTCCAGCACCACTTGCACTTCGGCGAGGACCCGCTCGGCCCGCTCGCGGGCCAACCGGCGACGGATCTCCTCCTCGACTTGTTCGAACGGCACGTATGACGGTTCCGCTGCTCCGGCGGCCGGAGCCGCCTGGGCCGCCTCCGGGGCCGGTTCGGCCGATTCGGGCGCGGCCGGGGACGATTCCTCCGACGGATTTGCCTGGTCCTGCCCAACCGGTTCAGCAGCTTTCGGTTGTTCCGGCGCCGGGGGCTGATCCGCCGGGACGGATGCCGTCCCGGCGGCCGGTTCACCGGCCGACTCTTGCAGCAGCGCAGTCAGGCGGAATGGGGATCGGGTCGGGGTCTGCGAACCGTCATCCGGCGGCGGTGGCTCCGTTCCGGCGGGCGAATTAGACTCGACGGGAGCGGGCGGTTCACTGGGCGGCGCTGGATCCGGGGCCGAATCGCCGGACGGCGGCGGATCGGCTGGGGGCTCCTGGCTCTCAACGGGCGTCATGGCAGGGCCCTCGGCCGGTTCGTTCCCCGAATCGACCGTTGGCTCGACCGATGATTCGGCTGCCGCGGGTTGATCCGATTCACTTGGAGCGGGCTCAGCCGCGGGCGGCGGTTCATCCGGAGGCGCTGTCTCAGCCGGAGCCTCGTCGGCCGGCATCTGTTCGGCGGGGGCGTCGGCCGGCGCCGTGGTACTCGGTTGTTCGGCAGCGGGTTGTTCGGCAGCGGGTTGTTCGGCAGCGGGTTGTTCGGCAGGCGGCTGGTCGCCAGGAGTCTGCGAACTTTCGGCGGGCTCAGCCGGAGGCGCAGAATCCGTGGCGGGCGCGGCAGGTTGATCGCTTGGCAAGGCTTCGCGTCGATAGATCTGGTCCTTCACCCGGTCGTATTCCGCGCGAATGTCTTCCAGCGGGATGGATGCGGCATCGACGATCGTCTCAGGCTGGCCTTTGAAGTATTCGAGGGCCAACTTCTTCGGCACGCGGAAACCGGGTTCGGGAGAAGACGGATCAGGCAATCGATCGCGATAACGCTCGAAGAACGCACGCAACGTCGATTCGTTTGGATCGTTGACCTTCTCGCTGAAATCGGCGACCGGGAGCGCCACCGCCTCGATGGTGGCCTTTTCGTTGAGCCGTTTGTAATAAGCCCAACGCTGAGCCGGAGTCTCCCCAGCCAAGCTCGTGGTGAACAGCTCCTGCATCCGAAGAGCCAGGAGCTCGGTTTTCAGAAGCCGGAACAACTGGCCGACGCTCATCTTCATTTCGGCTAGGATGCCCTCCACCTGTTCGGAGGTGATCTTCTCGTTTGTGGTAATCTCCGCAAGGAATTGATTGACTGCGGCCGGCGAGATCACCATGCCCATCTCCTCGGCCCGCTTGGCGAGCAGCCAAGTTTCGACCACTGCCTCCGGAGTGGGGTCCTGAAACGCTCGGGCTACAAACTGGACCTTCTGAAAGTTCCCGCCCGCCTGCGCCACTTCCTGGGCAACTCGCTGCAGGAACCGCACCAGCGACTGCCGGTTCTGCTGCATGATGCCGATCTGGTGCCTCGTAAGATGGCCGTAATTGTCGGTCGTCACGACAACTGGGTTGGACGACTGTCGGGCTCCCATGTTTTGCAGCACGATCGGCAGGACGACGAAGGAAATCATCGCCATCAGCCCAAGCCAGACGAGAAGCGTCTTTTGATGCTTGCGGAATACCGTGAACGGACTAGCCATATCGAAGATCGTCCTGCTCTCAAAGAAGCCCGCCGGCCAAATTCACCTTGACAAGCGGACTTGGCGGGGGTTAATCAGTGACGGCCCTTAGGCGGGTGCCAAAACCGGCAATTGTAAGATGCGTAGACGTAAATGCAATCCCAAACAGGGTTCCCGACACATGGCCCGCGTTCGGCGGTGCCGCCGTGGAAGTGGCGGTGCCGCTCGATAGTGGGGCTGGGCGGCCGCCCGAGGTATTCGGAACATATGGAAATGATGAACGTATGATGGGATTGAATTCCTGAGCAGCGATCTTTCGTCGGGCTACCGGCGTATCTCACTGGCCAGGCGCATAATTGCTCATGCACGCGACGCCAATTGCCTATATTTACCAGGTTTGTCCGGTAAGCCGGGTTAAACGACAGAATTCTTGCAGCAGACATCAACAACATGGCCAAGAAAGCAGCCGCCCGCGACGGTAAGTCCCTCGTCATTGTCGAGTCGCCGGCGAAGGCGCGGACTATCAGCCGTTATCTGGGGCCTCAGTACACGATCGAGGCCAGCATCGGCCATATTCGCGATCTGCCGGAGGGAGCCAAAGAGGTTCCCGCACAATACAAGGATCAGAAGTGGGCCTCGCTGGGAGTGAACGTCGACGAAGGCTTCGACCCGATCTATGTGGTGCCGCGTGGAAAGAGCAAGCGGGTGCAGGAACTCAAGAAGGCGCTCAAAGAGGCCAAAGACCTCTATCTGGCCACGGACGAAGACCGCGAAGGCGAGGCGATAAGCTGGCACCTCTGCCAGGTCTTGCAGCCCAAAGTGCCGGTGCGGCGACTGGTGTTTCACGAGATCACCAAGGAGGCGATCCTCAACGCGATTTCGAATCCCCGCGATATCGATGAGGATCTGGTCAAAGCCCAGGAAACCCGGCGGATTGTCGATCGTCTGTTCGGCTACGAGGTATCGCCCCTGCTGTGGCGAAAAGTCCGGCCCAAGCTTTCGGCAGGTCGGGTGCAGAGCGTGGCGGTCAGGTTGATCGTCGAGCGCGAGCGGCAGCGGATGGCGTTCAGGTCGGCCACCTACTGGGACTTGCTGGCCACGCTGGCCAAGGCTGACAGCGAATCCTTCGAGGCCGCACTGGTATCGGTTGGCGGCCGCAGGATTCCGACCAGCCGCGACTTTGATCCGGCCACGGGGAAGCTGAAGGACCCGGCTTTGCTGCTGCTCGATCAGCAGGCGGCCGACGAATTGCTGGCGCGCCTGCGGCAAGCCGAGTTCCGGGTCGCTGGAGTGGAAGACAAGCCCTATACGACGCGGCCATATCCGCCGTTCACCACGAGCACGCTGCAGCAGGAGGCGAATCGCAAGCTGGGTTTCACGGCCCGCTATACGATGCAGCTCGCCCAAGGCTTGTACGAAAACGGCCATATCACCTACATGCGCACCGACTCCACAACGCTGGCCAGCGTGGCCGTGGAGGCGGCACGGGACCTGGTCGCTTCGCAGTACGGAAAAGAATACTTGCCGCCGCAGCCTCGCAGCTATCAGACCAAGGTCAAGAATGCCCAGGAGGCTCACGAGGCAATCCGGCCCGCAGGCCATCCCTTCGATCTTCCCGAGACGCTCCGTTCGCAGATCGGCGGCGACGAGTTCCGGCTCTACGATCTGATCTGGAAGCGGACGATTGCCAGCCAGATGGCCGACGCCCGAGGCCGGCGCTTGACGATTACCATCGAGGCCGACGGGGCGGTCTTCCAGGTAAGCGGCAAGACGATCGAGTTTCCCGGTTATCTCCGCGCGTATGTCGAAGGCTCGGACGATCCCCAGGCGGAACTTGCCGACCGCGAGATCGTGCTGCCACCGGTGTCGGTGGGCGAGAAGCTTGACTGCCGCGACCTGGCGGCAAAGAGTCATACGACGCAGCCTCCGCAGCGATTCAGTGAAGCGGCGCTCACGCGGACGCTCGAAGAGCTGGGCATCGGCCGACCGAGCACCTACGCCTCGATCATCGACACCATCCTGGCGAGGAATTACGTGTTCAAGCGGGGCGGCGCGCTGGTACCGACCTGGGTGGCCTTTGCCGTCTGCCAATTGCTCGAGGCCCACCTGCCCGGACTGGTCGACTACGGCTTCACCGCTGAGATGGAAGACGAGCTCGACGCCATCAGCCGCGGCGAGATGAGCCGCAACGACTACCTGAAGTCGTTCTACTTTGGCAACAATCACCCCGGGCTCAAGCAGCAACTCGAGAGCAAGGTTGACGAAATTGACGCCCGCGACATCAATCGGATTCTCATCGGCTGGCCGGAGCAGGGCGAACCGGTTTACGTCCGCGTGGGCAAGTACGGTCCCTTCGTGCAGCAGGGGGACCGCAAAGCCACGCTTCCGGAGAGCATGGCCCCTGACGAGATGACGCTCGAAGCCGCACTCGACATGCTTGACAAAGCCGGCCAGGCCGAAGAGCCGCTGGGCTATTGTCCGGATACCGGCAAGCCGGTTTTCCTCAAGGCCGGGCGGTTCGGACCGTATGTCCAGCGCGGCACGGCCGATGACGGCGAGAAACCGCAGAACGCTTCGCTGCTCAAGGGCATGACTCCCGCCGACGTCGATCTGGCGACGGCACTCAAACTGCTCAGCCTGCCACGCGAGCTGGGCAGCCATCCCGAGAGCGGCGAGCCCGTGGTGGCCCATACCGGGCGATTCGGGCCATTCATCAAATGCGCGAGCGAGACGCGTTCATTGCCGGGCGATCTGTCACCACTGGACGTGACGCTGGATCAGGCGCTCGAACTGTTGTCGCAGCCGAAGTCGAGCGGCCGCCGCGGCGCTCCGGCCCGGCGCAAGGAGCCGCTGAAGGTGTTCGAAGCCTCGCCAGTGACGGACAAGCCGATCCAACTGCTGGATGGCCGCTACGGCCCGTACGTCACCGACGGCGAGACCAATGCGTCGCTCCCCAAGGGCGAGTCGCCCGAAACGGTGACCTTCGACCGCGCCTTAGCGCTGCTGGCCGAGCGGGCTTCGAAGGCGCCCGCCAAGCGTCCGGCACGCCGGCGGACCACCAAGCGATCCTAACGCGGCGTCCCCGACCCGGGGCGCTCACTATTCGGCGCTTGATTGCCGTTCGTCAACCGCCATGGCATAGGCGGTGGCATGGGTATGGCAATGGGAGATCGAGACCAGCAGTTGGCTTACGCCCAGGCGCTCGACGAGTTCCTTGACGCCCCCGCGCACGGCGACCACCGGCTTGCCGCCCTCCTGGGTGCGAATCTCGATGTCGCGCCAACTGATGCCGCGGACCCAACCCGTGCCGAGCGCCTTGAGCACCGCTTCCTTGGCGGCCCAGCGGGCGGAGAAATGCTGGGTCGATTGCTTGCGGCTCTGGCAGTAGCGAATTTCCTGCGGCGTGAACACGCGGCCCAGGAACAACTCACCGTGCCGCTCGATCATCCGCGCGATCCGCAGACACTCGGTGATGTCGGTTCCGATGCCGATGATTTTCATGACCGATCGCTTCCGCTCGATCCGATGTGGTCCAGGCAGGCGGCGACGTCGTTTCGAGCGCGGGAATCGAGCCAGCGACGAGCACTGAGATGGCGGCCTTCCTTATCGATCCATTGTAGCTCCAGGCCGGTCGGGCCGCAGCCGCCGCGGCAGGCGACCAGGCGATAGCGCGGAGCTTGAGCAGAGCCCGACAGATCGATGCCGGCGACGGCAGCCAGTTCGGCGGCACGGCTGGCATCGACGGCTCCGCGCCGGGTGGACCGGTACCAGCTGCGGCAGTGATCGCAGTACGGCCGGCGCGCTGCCGGAAAGACGATGCCGATTGTGGCGGCCGTCACCAATGCCGCATCGACGAGCCACAGTATCCAGATGCCTGAATCCTGCAGGTGGCGCGAGCCGACCTTGATTCCCCGGGCCGCGCGCCAGCGAAGATAGGTGGCGAAGTCATCGGGTGGAACAGGCTGGCTGCCAAGAACATTGTCGCCGAACATCCGCTTGGCGAGCAGGTAGGTGGCGGCATCGTCCCGGGCCTGCCAGCAGGCCAGCCGATAGGCGATGTAGTGTTGCGCCGCGATCATTGCCAGGGCGGCCGCCACCGCACCGGTCAGAATGGTCGACCGGTGGCCGATTTCCAGCAGCCGGAACAGTCCGACGAGCGTTGCGCCCAACACCGCGCCCACCAGAACCGAGAACACGACCAGGGGCGCCCGCAGCCATTCCACGGCGGTGGCGGCCCAGGCGAGAAGCGCGCCCTGAATCACGCAGAGTGCAAGCCAGAGGGCAGCCCGCGGCAGGTTCATTCTTGCCGGCCGGGGCAGGCCGATCGGAATGGATTGTTCTGTTGGCGCCGGCATAAGCAAACCAGGCGAAGGCGGGCCGACCCTCGTTTCAAGAAAACTTCACGCCGCAGGCCCGCTGCGCCCGCGACAGCACTTCGGCGGCCTTCGCGCGAGCCTTTGCCGCGCCGTCGCCGAGGATCTCGCGGACCCTTTCCGGATGGGCTTCGAGTTCCTGGCGGCGCTGCCGGGCCTCGGCGAAGTAGTCCACCGCCACATCGGCCAGCGCCTTCTTTATTTCGCCGTAACCGAATCCGCCGCGCCGATACAGGGCGGCCATCGATTCCCGTTCCGCTTCGCCCACGAACAGCGAGTAGAGCACATAGAGGTGGTCGGTCTGGGGTTCCTTGGGCTGTTCCATCGGTCGCGAGTCGGTCACGATCCGCATGATTTTCTTGCGGAGCGACTTCGGCTCCTCGAACACTTCGAGCATGTTGTTGTAGCTCTTGGACATCTTCTCGCCGTCGATGCCCGGCACCCGGGCCGCCGCGGGCAGCACCTGGGCCTTGGGCATCACGAAGGTTTCGCCGAAGTGATGATTGAAGCTGGCCGCCAGGTCGCGGCAAACCTCGATATGCTGCACCTGGTCTTCGCCCACCGGGACAACGTCGGAGTCGTAGGCGAGGATATCGGCGGCCATAAGCACCGGATAGGTGAATAATCCGGCGTCGGCGGGCAGACCGCGGGCCTTCTTGTCCTTGTACGCGTGGCAGCGTTCCAGGAGGCCCATCGGCGCACCCGTCATCAGCAGCCAGGACAGCTCGGAGACTTCCGGTATATCGGATTGCACAAACAGCGTCGCGCGGTTCGGATCGAGGCCCAGCGCCAATAGATCGATCGCCGCGTCAAGCGTGTACTGGGCGAGCTGTCGCCCGTGGCGGACGGTGGTCAGCGCGTGAAGGTTGGCGATGAAATAGAACGCTTCCTGCGTTTGGAACTGCAGGTCGATGTACTGCTGGATTGCGCCAAAGTAGTTTCCCCAATGGAAACGGCCAGTGGGCTGAATGCCGGAAAGGACACGCATGGCGAGATGGGGTGTTGAGAGGACGCGTCTGGAATACTGTCAGGATGGCTTATCGTGCGGCTGCCGCTTTCGGGCCATCGGAGTCCGGCTGAGGGGTGCCGGACGAGGCCGACGGGCGAGCCGCTTCGAGCGTACCCACGACATCGGCCACGCATGTGGCGCCGAGTTCGGCCAGGGCCCGCGGCAATCCGTCGAGGATCTCGATGGAGACTGGGGGACGGTAGAAAGTCGCCGTACCGACTTGGATCGCCGATGCTCCGGCCAGGAAGAACTCCATGCAGTCGTCGAGCGTGGCGATGCCGCCGATGCCGACCAGCGGCGTTTTGACCGCTCGGGCGACCTGATAGACCATGCGCAGCGCAATGGGTTTGATGGCCGGGCCGCTCAGTCCTCCGAGCACGTTTCCCAGGCGTGGCCGGCGCCGGCGCCAGTCGACCGCCAGCCCCAAGCAGGTGTTGATGAGCGAGATCGCATCGGCGCCCCCGGCCTCCGCCGCGCGGGCCACCACGGTGATGTCGGTGACATTGGGCGTGAGCTTGGCCAGCACCGGATGCCGGCAAGCGCGGCGGACCCCGGCCACCACGCGCTCGCACATCGCCGGATCGGTGCCAAAATCGACCCCGCCGGAAACGTTCGGGCAGGAAATGTTCAACTCCAGCGCCGCCACGCCGGCGGCCTCATCCAACCGCGCGGCCATGGCGACGAACTCGTCATGGCTCTTGCCGGCGATGCTGACGATGATCGGCGGACCCACCCCGGCGAGATAGGGCAACTGGCGCTCGATAAAGGCCTCGATGCCATCGTTGTCCAGGCCGATCGAGTTGAGCATCCCGCCGGTGGTTTCTACGGTCCGCGGCGGCGGGTTGCCCGTGCGAGGATGCTGAGTGATGGTTTTGGGGAGGATGGCCCCAAGGCGGGCGAGATCTACCAGCCCCGCCATTTCCCGCGCGTAGCCGAATGTCCCCGAGGCCACCATCACCGGATTGGGGATGTGGAGTCGGCCAAGCTGGACATCAAGACGGATCGCGGTGGAATTCACGGCCACAGGCGGTCGCAGACGCTCGCAGAACGGTCATGGCGTCGCACGACGCCCTGGACTCTGCAATGTAACGTCCATCCTGCCGGCGAGCAACCGCCGGCAGTCCTCAGGCCGGTCCGTTACGGCGTGTCTGAAACAACCGGCGGGCTCCAAGACTGTGACTTAGATGACTCCGCCGTGCGTCCGCCACGGCGACATATGCGACGGCTGGTCCAAGAACCATGCCCGTTGCCATTCTTCCAGGACCATTCGCAAGTTTTCCGAAGTCCAGATCAGTTCGCTGACCCGGCGATTCGGATCACCAGAATAGGCAGGAATGATACAGCCCACGCTGGTCGACAGCAGGGCCATGCAGACCAGAGCCAGCAGGAGCTTGCGCATCGAAACATCTCCTCCCTGAGACAAATTGCCGCAGCGCGGGCGCGCTCGCAGTTGCGTCAGCCTAATCCTCGCAGGAGCACGCGCACCTGCGGCGACTTCCATGTCGTGTCGCACCAATTCGGAGCCGGGTGGGAAAGACGAGTCTGATTTCCGTCCGACTGCCGTGACGAGTGAATGCTGTTATCGGGTGGAGTGGGTCGATGTCCTCACAGCAAATCCGGTGGGATTGCCGTTGTCGGCCAAGTTTCGGGGGCGATTAGCGGGTCGTTGACCGCCGCCTACTGGTCCTGGCCGTATCCTGCCGATGTTTCCACACTTTCTGATAAGACCGTTGGTTCCTGGTCGTCGTCGTCGTGATCGTTCAGGGTTCGGGCAGCCGCCGCGGCTGCCTGGCGTTCAAGTTCGCGGACGCGGGCCTCCATCTCCTTGCCCGGCTTGAAGGTTACGACGAACTTCTCCGGGACGTCGACCTTGTCGCCCGTACGGGGGTTGCGGGCTTTGCGCGGGGCGCGTCGTTTGACCTCAAACACGCCAAAGTTGCGGAGTTCAATCCGCCCGTCCTCCACGAGCGTCTCCACGATGGCGTCGAACGTCTTCTGGACGATCTCCTTAGTCTTAAGTTGCGTGAGTCCGATCTCTTCCGAAATTGTCCTGACGATCTCTTTTTTGGTCACGACTCGATCTCCCCTGCCAGTGCCGGCTGAGTACCGACGGGCGGCACCTGTGGAACGAATCAAGCGGGTGGCACGCTCCATGGATCCCGGGTGGTTTTTCCGGCGGCCCACGGGGCGGATGTCGCTCCAAGTGTAAATGGCGTAATGACTAGAGTCAATACCAATCACTTTCTCGCGAGCCACGCCGACGGGGAACCGCTGCAGGCCTGATCGTAATAAGTCTAGGTTGTCAAAGAACTTACTCGGGACAGGTTGGGTGCCGTTTCCCTCATCCTGTGCCTAAGTCGTTGCAAGACAACGACTAAGACGTCGAGTAGCCGGCTGCATCCCGCGCGCAGTTGCTGGTTCGCCGCCGAGGCAGGATGGTTTATCGACGCCTCGGACGGAAAAGTTCAGCCAATCCGAAAAATCGTCATAAGCCGAACTGCTCGCGCTTCTGCCCCACGATGGTGTGGGCTTGCAAGTGGCATGGGGATCAGTAAACTTAACGGTTTACGCCTCGGGGCCCGGGTTTGTCCTGGTCGTCCGGCAAGGCATTTGGCATCAAAACCTCCCGTTCCTGGCAAGCAAGTCCTTATGCCCAGACCTACCAGTTTCGGTCGCTCGAGCCGCACCAGCCGCAAGCGGGCCAAAGCGAAGACCCGCGGGAAGAAGAAGGATCCGATCTTTGTCGATGGCCAGCGTCCGCGCCCGATGTACGTGGACTACAAGGATTTGGAACTGCTCAAGAAGCTGACGAACCGTCAGGGCAAGATCATCAGCCGGCGTAAGAGCGGATGCACGGCTGTCAGCCAGCACGCCGTCACTGCGGCAGTCAAGCGGGCTCGTTTCATGGCCCTAATGCCTTATGTGGGCGAATAAGAGCCCGGTGGGGATGCGGCGTCAAGCGTCGGACCGCTAAGTTAAGTGGCGGGATCCGATTCCATGGCAAACTGAGCCGTTTGGACCATTCTTCCGTCGCGGAGCAGGACGGTGCGCTGTGCTCGCCGCGCTGCCGATTCCTCGTGGGTCACCAGCAGCACCGTTCCGCCATCGCGGTGGAATGCCGCGAGGATCTCCATCACCGCTTCGCCGTTGTCTGGATCGAGGTTCCCGGTCGGCTCGTCGGCGAGGATCAGCTTCGGCCGATTCACCATCGCCCGGGCGATGGCGGCCCGCTGGCACTCCCCCGTGCTTAACTCTGCTGGGTGATGCGCCATCCGATGCGAGAGGCGGAACTGCTCCAGCAGCGAGCGAGCCCTCTGGCGAGCAGCCGAGGCCTCGCTTGGCGGAGCCGCCGCAACCACGTTGTCGAGCACCGTCAGATAAGGCAATAGGTGGAATGTCTGAAAGACGAACCCGATGTTATGGGCGCGGAACCTTGCTCTCGCGCCAGGCGACATCGCGGTCAAGTCCTCGCCAGCAACGCGAACGTGCCCTCCAGTTGGGGTCCCCAGGCCTCCAATGAGCGTCAGCAGCGTCGATTTTCCACAACCGCTGGGACCGCGTACCGCCACGAACTCGGCGTCTTCGATTCTTAGACTGATTCCAGATAACGCCGTTACCGGGCCGTCGGCGCGAACGTACACCTTCGATACATCGGCGAGTTCGATCATCTTCACACTCTTTGTCTAGACCGGCGCCCGTCAGCTCGGCCGTCGGCGCACCATAACCATCCCGGCAACCGCGACGAGGAGCGTCGCGATCGCCAATCCACCGCCCAAAATCCAAGTCAGGCGATTGGCAAATGAAGGACGGCGGGTAGAGGTATCATCTCTGGTGGGGGTGCGGGTGTCCGCCGCGAATTGCGGCTTGACCGCCGCCTCGTGCGTGTTCGGCGAGGTCGCTTTCACGCTGAGCGGAGCGGCCACAACCGTCTCAACGGCATTCGCTGCCGGTCCGGCGTATGCCATCTCCGCACCGGCATCCTCGTCCCGAGCCAGCAGTTCGCGCTGGTCCAGTTTAACGGCCGTCGCGTCCCAATCCCACTGCATCGGGAGGTCGCCACCCGGATTCTCTTGCTTCACAGTGCAAGAACACGGACCGCAAACGAATCCCACCTCCGCGCGGAGGTTTTCGGCTGTAATCCCCGCCCCCACATAAGGCGGCATCGCCTGACCGCGGCCGAACACGAAGTAGACCATCGGTTGTGCCAAGTATTCGGTCAGATCCGACTCGAGCGCCGTGAGCGAACGGACGAGCCACTGCTCAGCCTGATCCTGCCGATCTACGCGGATCAATCCCAGTTCAAGTGTTGGGCCCTCGCCCGGCGCCGCGCTGCCGGCCTCAGCTACGTCGAGATCGCCTGGCGAAACCGTGGGCAAATCGAGCAGACTGCCGGGAGTCACGCGCCCGGCACGGGCATCCTCCAACAGGCCGTTCACTACCTTCTCGACCCGTTCGTTCTCATCCCGGTCGGTGCCGGGAATCATCAGAAGAACGGCGGTCTTGCCCTGGTCGAGCATATCGGCCAATTGGTCGCGAGCCGGCGAGTGAAACATCGCTTCGATGGCCGCCTCGTCGAGGCGTTGGGATGAAAGCGGTTCGCCCCAGGGTGTAAACACTAGGTGGCGGGGAAGGTCGCCCTCTTCAATCGACTCGCAAGCCTCACGGACGACGCCTGGCAACTGCTCGATCAGTTTCGCATCCGCCCGATCGACCGACCGGAAGAGCAAATTGGCCGGAGGCAAGCTCTCCGTTCCCTCCGACCATGTCTTCAGCCGCTTGTTGGCGGCTTCGTCCTGCTCCGCAGGCTGGCCCTCGTAGACGTAAAAAACGTGATAAGGGGCGGGGGCCCAGTTGCTCATCGCGTAACGGAAGACCGGCGTGTCGCAAGCGCGGGCCGCAACGCCACTGACTCCCAAAACCATCGCCCACGCCAATACCACCCGGCGATAGGAAACCATGTCAATACCTGCGATTTACGGTCATTACCACACCTCTCTTTATACGGGCCAGATCCCCGCCGGGCAAACGGATGCGCGTCCTGCCCCGAATTCAGTCAGTCCAGGGGATCGCCTTCGAGGTAATCGCCGAAACTTGCCCTGACTTGCAGGGCTTCCGCAAGACGAGCCAGGTACCGATGGCGGGGAATTTCGATAGCCCCCGATCTCGCGGTATGCGGGGTCAACTGCTGGATATCCAGCAGGCGATAACCTCTCGACCGCAAATGGGCCACGAGGTAGGCGACGGCGACTTTCGAGGCGTCGCGAACTGAGTGGAACATCGATTCGGCGGCGAATAAGCCCTTAATCGCCAGGCCGTATGTCCCGCCGGCCAGTTCGCCATTGACCCATGTCTCCACGCTGTGGGCGTATCCCAATTCGTGCATTCGAGCGTAAGCCCGGATCATTTCCTGCGTCAGCCACGTTGCCCCTTGGCGATCCTCGGCGGTGGCGCAGCCATGGATCACGCCGGCGAAGTCCTGATCACAAGTGGCCGTGAATCGGCCGCTGCGAATCGTCCGCCGCAGCCGGCGCGAGATATGCAGCCCGTCCAACTCAATGATGGCCCGCGGGTCCGGCGACCACCAGATCATTGGTGCATCTTCCTCGGCAAAGGGCCAGGGGAAGATGCCATGCTGATAGGCGTCCAGCAACCATTCCGGTGACAGGCGGCCGCCAAAGGCCAAGAGGCCATCGCTTCCGGCCATTTCGGCCGGCGGAAAGAACCGTGATGGAGGGAGGGGGGGCATGGGCGAGAACCAAACAGATTACCTCCATTCTGAACGGACTCTGCACCATCGGGAAGGGTGGAACAAGGGCGATAGAAGCGAAATGGAGGCCGTTGAGGCCCGGGGGTCGACCCAAGACCGGCATTCCTCTCGGCCCCTGCCGCGAAGCCGTGCTGATCTGGTACAATCCTCGTTTCTTGCTCGTGAGAACTGGGAGAGCCTATGCGACGCTTCCGCACCGTGGCGATCGTCGGGGTCGGGTTGATCGGCGGATCGATCGGGCTGGCCTTGCGCGAGCGCGGTCTGGCCGACAAGGTGGTGGGCATCGGGCGCCGTCAGACGAGCCTGCGGACGGCCCGCCGCGTGGGTGCGGTGACTAATACGACGATCGACATCGCGAAGGGGGTCGAGGACGCCGAACTGATCGTCATTTGCTCACCAGTGGGACTGATCGTGGAGCACGTTCGCCAGGCCGCCGCCAGTGCACCGGCCGGAACGTTGATCACCGACGCCGGGAGCGCCAAACGAGTGATCGTTGAGGCCCTGGACGGCTGTCTGCCGCGCGACTGCCGCTTCCTCGGCAGTCACCCTCTGGCGGGCAGCGAAAAGTCGGGGGCCGCCCATGCGCGGGCCGATCTTTTCGAGGGCCGCGTTGCTATCCTGACCCCCACTCGGAATACCCATGGCCAGGATTTCGACGCCCTTGAAGACTTCTGGTCGAGCTTGGGTTCGGTGGTGATCCAGATGTCTCCGGAGGAGCATGACGTAGCGCTGGCGATGAGCAGTCACCTGCCGCACGCGGTCGCTTCCGCGTTGGCGGCGACGCTGCCGGAGAAGTACTTTCGCCTCGCCGGCAGCGGCTTCGCCGACACGACACGATTGGCGGCCGGCGATGGGCTGCTGTGGCAGCAGATCTTTTCTCAGAACCGCCAGAATGTGCTGGCGGCGCTAGGCGAGTTCGAGAAGCATCTGGCGGCATTGCGGACCGCCATCGAGCAGAACGACGCCCCGGCCATGGAACGCCTTCTAGCCGCAGCCAAGAAGAACCGCGATGCTCTGGGAAGTTGACATCTATCCGAAACCCGGCCTGCCCGACCTGATGGCCCGCGGAGTCGTCGCCGACGCGGCCGACCTGGGGCTGGGCTCCGAGCTAGCCGTTTCGGCGGCGCGAGGCTATCTGATTCAGACGGAAGCCGGCCGCGACGACATCGTTCGCATCGCCGGCGAGTTGCTGGCCGATCCAGTCGTGGAACGGACGGTAGTGGCGCAGGTGGGCCATGCCGACCTTCAACGGTCGCCCTATGCTGAGGCGAGGCCGGTCCACGTGCTGCCGAAGCCGGGAGTGATGGATCCTGTGGCCCAGAGTGCCCGCGATGCGATCGCCGACATGGGCATCCATGCCGAGGCGATCCGCACGCTGAAGAAGTTCTGGATCAGTCCGCTGCCGGACGACAAACTGCGGCTCTTGTGCGCGAAGATCCTCGCCAACGACGCCATCGAGCAGGTAATCGTCGGTCCGCTCGACTTCCGGCAACTTGAGCTCGGTTCGCCCTACGAGTTCCGCCTGGTGCACGTGCCCATCCGCACGATGAGCGATGAGGAACTGAAGCGCCTGAGCCTCGAAGGGCAGCTTTACCTGTCGCTGGTAGAGATGCAGACCATCCAGCGGCACTTCCGGGAACTCCAGCGCGATCCGACCGACGCCGAACTCGAGACGCTCGCCCAGACCTGGAGCGAACACTGCAGCCACAAGACCCTGGCTGGCCGTATCCAGTATCGCGACGAGAAGGGGGAGCGGCATTTCAACAACATGCTCCGCGAGACGATCTTCGCTGCCACCGAGGAGATCCGGCGCCGTCTGGGCGAGCACGACTGGTGCGTGAGCGTGTTCAAGGACAACGCCGGCGTTGTTCGCTTTGACGACGAGTACAGCGTGGTATTCAAGGTCGAGACGCACAACCATCCCTCGGCCCTGGAGCCTTACGGCGGAGCCAATACGGGCATCGGCGGCGTGATCCGCGATCCGATGGGGACGGGCCTGGGAGCCAAGCCGATCTGCAATACCGATGTCTTCTGCTTCGCTCCACCCGATACTCCGCCCGACTCGCTGCCGCCGGGCGTGCTCCACCCGCGACGGGTAATGAAGGGCGTGGTCGCGGGAGTGCGTGATTACGGCAACCGGATGGGAATCCCCACGGTCAATGGAGCGGTGTACTTTGATTCGCGCTACCTCGGCAATCCGCTGGTGTATTGCGGCAACGTCGGACTGATCCCTCGCGACAAGAGCGAAAAGCACGCGCACGCCGGCGACCTCATCGTGGCCGTGGGCGGGCGGACCGGCCGCGATGGCATCCATGGCGCCACGTTCAGCTCGGCCGAACTGACCAGCCACAGCGAAGTGGTCTCGGGCGGCGCGGTGCAGATCGGCAACGCGATCACCGAGAAGATGCTCCTCGACGTGTTGCTGGCGGCCCGCGATCGGAACCTGTACCGCGCGGTGACCGACTGCGGCGCCGGCGGGTTCTCCAGCGCCGTGGGAGAGATGGGCGAGGACATTGGCGCCGAGGTCCGGCTCGACCGCGTGCCGTTGAAGTACGAGGGGCTGTCCTACACCGAGATCTGGATCTCCGAGGCCCAGGAGCGAATGGTGATGGCCGTTCCGCCCGAGCGTTGGGAGGAACTTTCGGAACTTTGTACTTCGGAAGGGGTCGAGGCGACGGTGATCGGCCAATTTGCGCCGACGGGTCGGCTGGTGTTGAAATACGGGGACCAGCAGGTTGCCGACCTGGCGATGGAGTTCCTCCACGAGGGCCGTCCGCCGGTGGTTCGTGAAGCCGTCTGCCTCCCCGCCGCCGAGAAGCCTCTGGCCCTTCCAGCGACGCCCGCCCAAGGCTACACCGATGTATTGCGGCGGATCCTGGGCTCGTGGAACGTGGCGAGCAAGCACTGGATTATCCGTCAGTACGATCACGAGGTGCAGGGCGGCAGCGTGATCAAGCCGTTGGTCGGCGCGAGCAACGACGGTCCGGGCGACGCTGCGGTAATCCGCCCGGTGCTCCACTCGTATCGCGGGCTGGTGATCGCCTGCGGAATGAATCCCTACTACGGCGATCTGGACACCTACTGGATGGCCGCTGCCGCGATCGACGAGGCGATCCGCAACGCGGTGGCGGTGGGCGCGGATCCGCGGCGACTGGCGATTCTCGACAACTTCTGCTGGGGCAACACCGAGCGTCCGGAGACGCTGGGCTCACTGGTCCGCGCCGCCTTGGCCTGCCACGACGTCGCGATCGCCCTGGGGACTCCCTTCATCAGCGGCAAGGACAGTCTGAACAACGAATTCCGGCCGGCCGGCGGCCAGGAGCCGATCGCCATTCCACCGTCGCTCCTGATCAGCGCCATGGGGCAGGTCGATGACGTTCGGCGCTGCGTGACCATGGACTTGAAAGAACCCGGGAACTACTTGTACCAGATTGGCGTAACGAAGGAAGAGTTGGGAGGTTCCCATTTCGCGCTGGTCAATTCGCTCACCGGAGGTTGCGTGCCGCGACTCGATCCGACGGCGGCGCGGCAGACGTTCGAGGCCCTGCATCGGGCGATTTGGAGCGGTCTTGTCCGCGCTTGCCACGATCTGAGCGAAGGCGGTCTGGCCACGGCTGCCGCCGAAATGGCTTTTGCTGGAAACCTCGGCGCCAGGCTCGACCTGGCCCGCTTGCCGCAGGCGGTCGAACCCGACGAGCCGGCCGCCGTGGAACGGCAACGGCTGGCGCGCCTGATGCCCGACGCGTCGTTGCATCCGCTGGCCGCCATGCCCAGTGCCGACGCAATACTCTTGTTCGCGGAATCGAATACCCGGTTCCTGTGCGAAGTGCGGCCCGGCGACGCGGCTCGCCTGGAGGCCGCCCTGGCCGACGTGCCCCACGCCCGAGTCGGCGAGGTGACGGGCGACGGCCGCCTGGAGATTATGGGAATCTCGCGTCCGAGGGCGGGCGAGGGGGTCCGATCCAACGCCCGGCTGGAAGCAGCCAAGGTGATCGACAGCGACATTGCCGCGCTGAAGGAAGCCTGGCTTGCGCCGCTCGACTGGTGAGGAGCGGATTGTTGAATTCGGAGTGGTGAACGGCGACGCTTCCGCTCATCATTCCTGGTGGATACTTCATTCTATCGAGTTCTCTCATGGCCCAACCGCACGTACTGATCCTCCGAGCTCCCGGAACCAACTGCGATCACGAAACGGCATTCGCGTTCGAGCGGGCTGGGGCGAAGGCGGAGGTCCTCCACGTAAACCGCACCCTGGAAAATCCAGCCGTCTTTGACCGCTTCCAGATCCTTTGCGTACCGGGCGGTTTCAGTTATGGAGACGACGTGGCCGCTGGCCGGATCCTGGCCAATCAGATCCAGCATCACCTTTTTCCGCAGTTGGCGAAGTTCAGGGATAGTGGCAAGCTCGTGCTGGGAATCTGCAATGGTTTTCAGGTGCTGATCAAGTCGGGCATTCTGTTGGAGGCCAACGGCAGCGGACCACCAGCCACGCTCACCTGGAATGACTCGGGCCGCTACGAGGATCGTTGGGTGCAGCTTGAATCGTCGGGCAATCCGTCGGTGTTTCTTGCTGGGATCGACCGCATGTACCTGCCCGTGGCCCATGCCGAGGGCAAGTTCGTGACTCGTGACGACGAAACGCTGAGTGAACTGGAGCAGGCGGGCCGGCTCGTACTCCGCTACCGGCCGCTGCAACCGGCCACGGCGAGTCCCGAAGCTCCGGTGCCCTATCCCGATAACCCCAACGGGTCCATGGGCAACGTGGCCGGCGTGTGCGATTCGAATGGCCGTGTGCTTGGCCTCATGCCCCACCCGGAACGCCATATCGATCCCGTCCAGCATCCCCGCTGGACTCGCGGTGAGGCCGGATCGACCGGTGACGGTCTACGGCTCTTCGTCAACGCGGTGAAGTATTTTGAGTAGGTGCGGGTGAGGCTCTTGAGCTCCTCACCAGGCAACCACCGGGAGGAGGATCATTCGAATATCCCGGCGCCAAAGTCTTCGTTCCCAGGTCGCGCCGGCTGATTGGGCTTGGGGGGCTGATGAGGGCCGCGGGGCGGTTCCGCGCCCTCGACTTTTGCGGATGACGGCCTGACCGGCTGGGGCCGTAGCGTTTCAGGCACGGCAGCGGCGGGCCGGGGCGGCTCGGCGGCCTCGAAGTCGTCGGCGTCGAGATCATCGTAGCGCGAGACGTAGCCCGGTTGTTGGGCCCGGACCTTCTCCTCGTCGAAGGTGCGGATCACGCGCTCCTGGATCATTTCGCGACAGCCCGAGTTGATAGGATGGGCGATGTCGGCATAGAGTTTCGCCTTTCCCTCGTCTTCCTTTGGGGCCGGAGGCTCGCGGAGCCGGGCGCCGCACTGGTTGCAGTAGACGGCCCGCAGGTGGTTCTTCGTACGGCACGCCGGGCAGTGCGCCGTCAGCTTGCGGCTGGGCATTGCCACGAAGGGGCCGTTGGCACCCTCGATGATCTTCAGGTCCCGCACGACGAAACAGTCGTCAAAAGTTATCGAGCAGAACGCCTTAAGCCGTTCCCCCGGTTCGTCCATCAGCTTGATGCGGACCTCGGTGATCTCCACGGCCGATCTCCTTCCGATGCGTGCCTTCTCACCGGCTGCCTCGAACTGCGTATGCTTGCCCAACCGCTCGGGTCGCAAGATAGCGAGCCGCGCGTCGCGCGTGGCGCGTGCTGCGGAAAAGGCCAAAATAGCAGGTCCCGCTGCCGCTCATCTGGTGCCCCAGACAATCCGTCCGGGCAAATTCGTCTCTCAGCCGCGCGATCCAAGGCGACAGGCGCTCCGCGGCCGACTGCAGACGGTTGAAAAACCGTCGGCCGGCTGCGGCCAGACGGCCCTCCGTCAAAGCCTTGACCAGCCCAGCATTCGACTCCGGCGCGCCGGGAACCCGGCAAGTCTGGTACACCGCCGCTGTCGACAGTCCGGCAGGAGGACGAACCACCACAAAGTTGAGTGCCGCCAATCCCGGCGCCGCTTCCACCTGTTCTCCTCGCCCGCGACAGACAGCCGGTCCCTGAGTGAAGAATAGTGGGACGTCGCTGCCCAATTCGGCTCCCAATTCGGCCAACTGGGCCGGCGACCAGCCCAAGTTCCAGGCGATGTTGGCTGCCGCAAGTGCGGCGGCTGCATCGCTCGAACCTCCACCCAAGCCGGCTGCACTGGGAATCCGTTTGACCAACCGAACGGCCGCACCCCGGCGAAGACCGGCTCGCTCTTGGAGCAACTCGACGGCCTTGACCACGAGATTCTGGTGATCGGTCGGCAGATCACTTAACCCGAGGCCGCGGGAGGCCCAGGTTCCGGAGCCCTTGTCGCAACCAAGCTCAACTTGCCCGCTCAAATCCTCCCTGAAAACTAGGGTGTCGTACAAATCGATGGGATAAACGAGCGTTTCAATCTCGTGGTACCCATCCGGTCGCTTGGCCAGCACCTCGAAGAACAAGTTCAACTTCGCCGGTGCTTGGACCACCAGCCCCTCCGTGGAGCGGTGGACGTGCATCCTAAACCCTTCCCCGATTCACCGTTGCTTATCGTGCGGAAGGCCGCTCGTTCCTGATGGCAGGTTGCCAGAGGTGGTGGCCCTGTAAACGCCACGCGATTCTATACGGGCACCGCGTCGAACGTCAATCGAACAAGCCCGCCGTGACGACAAGCTTCGCGTCGGCCAACGATGCCGGTGCAAAATGTAGGCCGTAGATTCAAACCCTTAAAATCAAATGAGTTACGTTCTCTGGGCGGCGTGTCCTCCTGTTTGCCTGGGAGGCTGTGGTGACGGCGGCAGGCACAACCCTCCCACTCTGGTTCCGAGGGTGGCCCTGGCGAATCGGGCCCGCCTTCTATCCTCAAGCCCGCTCGGTTGCCCCGCGAGTTGGACGACGCAGGACCGGCCAACCATTTCCTCGCCGATCCGTCTGGTCACCACCGAAACGGAGTAGTATAATGTTCATCAGTGGTGAGAGTCTGAACTGAGCCCTACCGCTGTAGCGCGTTCTCGTCGAGTCACCCAGCGATCTGAATTCCGGCCCTTGTCGGGGGTCGATCTTTAGTTGCGGTTGATTGTCTCGCTCCACTATTCGGCCGCCTTCTTCCCTGACGAGTTGGGGCTCTGGGTGAAGTCAAGCGGATATTTGTTTGTGTTGTTTGTTTTCTGAAGGAGTGGCAACATGCCGCAAGGGACGATCAAGAAGTTGATCGCTGACAAGGGTTTTGGGTTTATCGACGGAGAACGTGGAGATCTGTTCTTCCACCACAGCGCCGTTGAGGGAACAACGATCGAGGCGCTGCGCGTCGGACAGCGGGTGACGTATGAGGAAGGCCGCGGCCCCAAGGGCCCGCGCGCCGAGACCGTGCGTCCCGCCTGATTCGCGCTAAGGAGAATCACTGATGACGAGCATTTATGTGGGCAACTTGGCGCATGCCGCCACCGAGGACGATGTACGCGAGGCGTTCAGCCAGCACGGAACCGTTGCCGAAGTGAAAATCATCACCGATCGGGAGACGGGAAGGCCCAGGGGCTTCGCGTTCGTCGAGATGCCCAACGCCGCCGAGGCTGTGACCGCGATCAAGGAGATGAATCTGGCCGAGATCCGCGGCCGCTCCGTGACCGTGAACGAGGCCCGGCCCAAGTCGGACGACAGGCCACGTCGCGGGGGCGGCGGCGGCGGACGTCGTTGGTAGCTGTCAGGCACACCCGTTTACGGGCGTAGCCGACGTGTACATGCTTGCCTCAGCCATGCCGGCCCGGCGCCGGAGTGGCTGAGGCAGCGTCGTTTCATGAGGACGGTGGGCTGTTCCGCCGCCTGATCTCATCGAGTCGATCGACGGCCAAGATCCAGTCCCGGCAATTCGGCTCCCCGCAGTTGCAGGCGAGCGCCGCGCGTACCGTCCAACTGCAGTCGTTCTTCCGGCGGTCTCTACAGGTCGCCCAAGCCGCTCATTCCCACACTCGCCAGGTGTTCGACGTTGTTGAATCGCACCAATTCGGCCCTCCCTGGTGCAGTCAGGGCGAGCGTGCTGATGGAGCCGTTCTCCAGCCCCGAGGATTTTCGCAAATCGGCGACATCGGGCACCATGGCCCTCATGGTGACGATCAGCAGTCGCCCGTGGGCGACGACAATCGCTTCGCGCCGACTGCTGCGGCGGATTGCCTCGAACGCTTCCAGCCCGCGGCGTTCCAGTTCCTTGCGTGATTCGCCGCCCGGAATGATGAAGTCGGGTTCGTCCCGTTTCCAGCGTGCGAACTCCTCCGGGTAGAGTTGGGGCAGTTCGTCGCGTCGTTTGCCCTGAAAAATGCCGACGTTTATTTCCTTGAGCCGCGGATCGGTCTCGATCACCAGCCCTAGTCGCTGGGCGATGATGTCTGCCGTTTCGCGCGCCCGGCGGAGCGGGCTGGCGAAGATGATCTCGCTCGGCTCGGCGGCGAGTGCCGTGGCCACCGCTGCCGCCTGACGACGGCCGAGTTCCGATAGCGGGACGTCGAGATGACCTTGGACACGGCCTTCGGAGTTGAACTCGCTTTCGCCGTGCCGAACGCAGTGCACGATCATGCCGGAATCGAATCCGCAACAGGACAGAATGCACGGGGCCCGCACCCGCGCGGGCCCCGCGCCAGTTCGACTGGAAAGTCGATTCTACCCTATCCCAGGCATTCCCATTGGATCGGGATCCGCTTCAAGGCGTAACCTGTTTCGCGGAGGTAGTCGCCGTAGATCGTCATCCAGTGGAAGCCGGGCATTTTCTCGGCCACCGTCAGGCTGGGGGCGGTGAAACGGATGTCGATCTGCGAACGGCAAATGGGCAGGAAGGGATGGGCCACGATCTCACCCGACAGCCCGAGCCAGCGCTCGAAGGCGAAATCGGGCACGATGTTGGTGACTTTCTGTCCGGTGTGCATTTCGACCTTGGGCGCCGCACCGTAGTCCGATTCGAAATGCGTTACCAACCTCACCGGTTCAAGGTTCTTGCCGTCCATCCGCCGCGGTGCAGTGCAGTGGGCCAAGGTGATGACGCCGTCGTGAGGATAGGTCGGGTCGTTGAGGAACGTCGGCTGGCCGGAGATGTTGCCCATCAGCACGCCGGCGGGAATGACGATGAAGTCCGATTCGCAGAAGGCAAAGTAGCCATCGTCGTTGAGCGTGCTGAGGGTCAGGCACGCCGTAGTCTCGGCAACCGGCATGATCGTGCCCATGCAGGCGTTGATGGTCAGCGCGCGGCAGCCGGCCTCCTGCATGAGCTTGCGGAAGACCTGATCCAGGAGCATGCAGTTTTCGACAAACTGGCCCTCGGTTTCCAGCTTGGTCTCCGGCATCTGCAGATAGTCGGCCGCCCGCTTCTTGGCCAGCGCGACGGCCGCCTGGTCCTGCCTCGCTGCCTGGATGAGCTTGCCCAGTTCATCGTAGGTCACGGTCTGGATATCGAACTTGAACTTCTCGCTGACAAGTTTTGCTGTCGGTTCGGCGGGATGAGCCCAGGCGCCGGGGCCACCGACGGCCAGTATCTTCGTGCCCATGGTGTTTCTCAGACCGCACAGCGACCGCAGTCGCCACAACACTTCATCGAGACTGTCGACGACCACGTCCTGGTCGTCGATTCCCTTGACCGCCAACGCGTCGCCGTGCTGCCGCAGGAATCGCGGGCTGATAATCTCGTAATAGAGGTAGAGCGGCCCCGACTGGTGACGTAGGAAGAAGATCGTGTCCTTGCCCAACGCGGCAATCTGGTTCAGATCGCCATCGCAGGCATAGACCAGCAGCGCGTCGGCCGATTTCACATCGTCCATCGCGGCCAGATCGGCCGCCTTGCTGGTCGCCGTCACGGCTTGGAACTGGAGAGGGAAGTCGGCCATCTTCTGCAGTTTTTCCAGCTCACCCTGGATGCGGGCCACTTCCTGGTCGGCGTCCTGCTGGCTGTGGATACCGCCCCACGAACGCCAACTCGTCTGCGGTCGGCGCTGATAGAGGTGATAGAGAAACACCGGCTTCACAACCAGCGGTCGACGCGGCGGCGCCGGGGCCACATCCGGTCCGTTGGCGGCCAGGGCAGACCATGACAACCCGCTGAGCGCCGCGGCTCCAAGAGCCGTCCCGCCCAGAAACCCACGCCGCGTCACTCCAGCCAGTGAATCTCCCACCGCACGCACCGTGGGGCAGCAATGCGGCCGGACGCCGTTATGTTCATCGTGTTGGCACATGAGCACGACTCCTCGTCATAAGGATGGGTTGGTGGACTGTCGGCAGGATTAAAAACACGATAGCCGAGCGCGCCATTCGATGCAACTGCCGGGTTCATCATTAGACGCAATTGAACCCGCGGGCGAGAAACATCAATAATTCGGGAACACTACTGATGTTTCGGGCCGTGACACATTGACACAGCGGCTGCCCCCACTCAGAATGGGTGGCAGTAAGTCGAGCCTGTCCGCTACCTTGGATTTCCGCTGGAGGACTCCGGCGAATTTGAATCGGCATCCCATTGCATGGCGAGTCGGACGCGGCGCATCGATTAGTGGCGACTACCATTCCATCCCTTTTTGAATCGTTGGAGGAGCTTGAAGTGCCCGCTCCCTGGATCACGTATCGCCCCGAAATCAAGGTGCTTGACTGCACGGTTCGCGATGGCGGTTTGATCAACGACCACATGTTCGAGGATGGCTTTGTGAAGGCCGTATACGACGCCTGCGTCGAATCGGGTGTCGACTACATGGAGATCGGCTATAAGGCATCCAAGAAAGTCTTCGCACGCGACCAGTCCGGTTGCTGGAAGTTCTGCGACGAGGAAGACATCCGCCGCATTGTGGGCGACAATCCCACGCCGCTGAAACTCTCGGCGATGATCGACGCGGGCAAGTCCGACTGGCGAACCGACGTGCTGCCGAAGAACCAGAGCGTGCTCGACCTGATCCGGGTGGCGTTCTACGTGCACCAGGTTTCCGAGGCGGTCGACATGATCAACGACGCCGTCGAGAAAGGCTATGAGGCTACGGCCAACCTGATGGCCGTCTCTACGGCCACGGAAACCGAGATTGAGCAGGCGCTGGAAGTCATCGCCGAAACCCCGGCCAGCACGATCGTGGTCGTCGATAGTTTCGGCTCGTTATACACCGAGCAGGTTGAGATTCTGGCGAAGAAGTACCTCGAGTACGCCCGGCCGAAAGGCAAAGAGGTTGGCATCCACGCCCACAATAACCAGCAACTCGCGTTTGCCAACACCATCGAAGCCATTATTCACGGCTGTAATCGAGTGGACGCTTCGATGGCCGGCTTGGGGCGCGGCGCGGGCAATTGCCCCATGGAACTCCTGATCGGGTTCTTGCGCAACCCCAAGTTCCACATCCGTCCCATCTACGAGGTCCTGCAAACGCACTTGGAACCGCTTCGCGAACACATGGAGTGGGGCCCGTACGTGGAATACAACATCACGGGTCAACTCAACCAGCACCCGCGCAGCGCCATGGCCGCCCGTCGCGGAGAACAACGCAACAGGTATGTCGAATTCTACGATCGGCTGACGAGCGAGGTCTGATCGCAATGCCTACGGAGCGCTGGTCGGCGCCGTCTTTTCCAGCGCCGGAGAGACGGAGTCGGCTTCCGCGGTCGCGGGCTGTTCCGGCGCGATCTCGTCGAGCGGTGAAGAGACGAGTTCCTGCACCAGGCCGGCCAGCGCGGCTTCAATGGCGTCGGTGTCACCGGTGGCGACCGGCTGCACATCTTCGTCGCTACCCGGCAGGGTGACCGTCTCCTCAGCGGGCGGCGGATCTGCCGGCGCCGCGGCCACAACAGCCTCTTCCGGCTCCGCACTTTCGGCAGCAACAGGCTCGGCGGGCGGATCTTTCCGTTCTGAAGGGGACGATGGAATCGCTGGCGAACAGGCGCCGAACTCGGCCTCGAGATCGGCGGCGGAAACTGGCCCCATGCCCATCCATATGGCCAGCGCGTAGCCGACACAGAGATTCGTGATGCCGATCAGAACCGTCAGAATCATCATTTCCATCTTTGCCACTCCAGGCGGAATGGGCCACTAAGTTAACCATAGGTCATGGCCGTGGCGAAGATGGTATGGCTGTTCGCGATTCGGACCGCGCGGCGACGTTCCCAAGCCGGCGAGAGAAACCCCGTTACGCGGATTGGACAAAAGTCTGTGTTCCGCCACCTTTCAGTGGAGCTGAGTTGCCTGATAAGTCGGGCGGCCCAGGTTCATGTTTACCGGCGTGGACTGGGCGGGGTTCGAGCCGGGGGTGACCGAACGGACAGCAGGCCGAATCTCCAACGAGTTGAGTTGACCGCCGGTCGCTGACTCCGCCCCCTCGGCAAGCTGACGGAGGAACTCCGGGGTCACGTTGTCGAGCGTCAAGATCTCACTCTTGGCTTCGGGGTCTTTGCGCGACCGGATGACGCAGATCACTTCCGCCCCCTCGGCTTGCCGTTTTCGTATCTCTTCCAACGCTGCCGCCTCTTGCGGGCGCACGCCGGTGGCAGCATCCCCCAGCGGCGCTGGCTGAAGATCGACCGCCGGCCGGACATTGGCTTCGAGGCTGCGTTCCAAGTCGGCGGCTCCCGGCATCTCCTTGGCCATCTTCGGCACATCGATTGGCACGAGCGGAGTATCCTCAGGCGCCTTGATGCCTTGATAAATCCAGGCCAGCTTGACGCGATCCAACTCCATGTGAATTACTGACAGCGCCGCGTACAGTCCCTCATTCTCTTCCTTATCAGCCGCATTGCAGACGCCGATCACATAGCCTTCGGCGCTGAACAATCCTCCTCCGCTGCGGCCTTCAACGGGCTGTCCGGCGACCTCGATGTTCGCGGGCCCCAAGTACCGGTCGAGCGATGTCACCTGGCTGTGCCGGGCGGTGGGATCGTCGCCGTTGTTGCAGCCGACGTTCACCACGCTGTCGCCGACCTTGATCGGGTAGCCGGCGGGCGCCACCGGGGCCGCGATCAGTTGCCCAGGGGCGCGAATGACGATCAACCCGATGTCGTTGTCCAGGTCGTAGCTCCACAGTTGGCCGGTGACCTGTCGGACAGGGTACGGGCCGAACAGATCCACCAGGATGCGGCCCCTCCCCTTGTAGTCGCGGAAAATGTGTCCGCAAGTGAGAATGATCGCTTCCCCTTGCCGGGCGTCGATGATCGTGCCGGTGCCGCAACTATGACCCGTGCTGTCCTCGATGCGGAGCCGTACCGTGGCGGCGATCAGGCGTTGGTCCAGATCGGCGGTCGCAGCCGGCGGGTTTGGCCGACGCTCGTTCGCGCTGGAAGTGGAGGCCATCTGGACGTGGGGCGTGAGTGCGGGGCTCTGCCTGCTTGGGATCTTCACCCCCTCGGCCGGCGAGTGGGTCCGGGCTGCCTCACCCATGCGGCACAACTGTTCGAGCCGCGCCGAGTCCGTCGCTCCGACCTCCCGATCGACCTCCCGGCCGTTCACCAGCATCACGAACGTCGGCATGTGAGTGACACGATACTTCACCGCCAGGTCGCGGCGTTTGTCGACATCCACCTTGGCGACCGGATAGCGAGCCGCCAGCCGTTCGACAATCGGGGCCATTTGCCGGCATGGTTTGCACCAGTCAGCGTAGAAGTCCAAGAGGACGGTTTGCGGCTCAACGCCGCCCGTAATCGCTAGGGCCAGAACGGCCGACTGCAACGAGACCATGGGTCGCCTCCTGAGGGCCGGAATCTTCACCGGCGCCGGCGTGGCGATCGGCCGCGAGGGGACAGTCGGGTGGAGGGCCGTTGGCGGATGCCGCCTTCATCTCAGGCGGCGTTTGCGGCCAGCACGTCAGGAACGTGCAGGCGACCTCCCTGTCACCTTCTGGGCGTGATCGCACTCCGACATGTGCGTCCGAAACTCCTTTTCGGTCCGCACACGCCGCGCCGCACGAGCGACGGCGAGTGGTACGATCCCTCGTACTCCTTCAGTTTTCTGATTGGCCTGCGGGTCAGCGGTCGTTTGCGGCCTACCAGGCCGTATGCTCGGGCCGCGGGTGGCCCGCCGGCTGCTGATCCTCAGGTAGAAATCGCGTCCCGTGAGCCGACTCCCGGCCGGATCGGCTCACGAGGGCGGCATTCTGACCGGAATTTGAATTTCTTACAATCGCAACTTGCCGGATTTTTGCCGGTTTCGGTGCCCGGTCGCGGATCGAGGGCACCGCGGGACGGCGAAACGCCGCCCGCCCGACTCCGGGGGCCAACGGCGATTGTCCGGCACAGGGGCGGGATTTATACTCCCTGTTCACGCACCAATGTCCACAAAAGCGCCCGGCCGCCGGGCCCCGGCGCCGCGATTTCCTCCCCAGGATCGGCTTGCATTATGGCAGAACACCGCAACTTCATCTCCCTCGACCATGCCAAACCTCCGTTCTTCGTGGGCGTTGACCTGGGGGGCACCAATACCAAGGTCGGCCTGGTAGACGATGCCGGGCGTCCGCTGGCTTGGCTCAGCATTCCGACCCGGGTGGAGCGCGGTCCCGACGATGCCGTTCTGCGGATGGGTAAGGCGATCAAAAAGGTGATCCAGCAGGCCGGGCTGAAGTCCTCGGCGGTGCCCCGCGTCGGGCTCGGCTCACCCGGAACGATGGATATCCCGGCGGGTATGCTGCTCAAGCCGGTCAACCTTCGCGGCTGGGACGACTATCCCCTGCGCGACAAGCTGGCGGCGGCCTGCGGCTTCCCGGTGGCCTTTGAGAATGACGCCAACGCCGCAGCCTACGGTGAGTTCTGGATCGGATCGGGGCGGGACTACAGCAGCCTGGTGCTGCTCACGCTCGGCACAGGCATTGGCTGCGGGATCATCGTTGGCGACCTGTTGCTGGACGGCCAGAACAGCCACGGCGGCGAGTGCGGGCACATAATCATCGACTCGTCGGCCGAGGCCCGCTGGTGCAACTGCGGGCAGCGGGGCCACTTGGAGGCCTATGCCAGCGCCACCGCGGTGATCCGCCGCACTCGCGACGTGCTCGACGCCGGGCTGCCCAGTTCGCTCCACGAACGACTGGCCGCCGGCGACGAGTTGACGCCCAAACTGGTGGCGGAAGAAGCCGAGGCCGGGGATCGGCTGGCGCTGGAACTGGTCATGGACACCGCCCGCTATCTGGGTATCGGCATCGTGACGTTGATCCATACGATTGACCCGACGGGGGTGCTGCTGGGCGGTGCGATGACATTCGGAGGCGACAAGTCACCACTGGGCAAGAAATTCCTGGCGCGCATCCGGCAGGAGGTGAAATCGCGAGCTTTCGAGACCCTGGCCCGGCGGACAAAAATCGAATACGCCTCGCTCGGGGGAGACGCTGGCTACATTGGAGCTGCCGGGGTTGCCCGGTTGGAGCACATGCGGACCAGCCGGTCGTTGGCTGGCACATAGCGTCACGGCATTCCACATCGCGCCGGCGAAGCGGATCGCGCCGCACGCACCACAGAACGACGGCCAGACGACGGTCAGCCGGGGCTACAGCGGGCTTGCGGCGAGGCCAGGTTTTGGCTACTCTCCCGCCCGCCCAGGCCGTCTTGATGACGGCGGGGGCCTTTTCTGTGCTTCTCAACCGACGCGCCGGGCCTGAGCATGGTCCGGAACGCCAACTCCTGCTCCAAGCTTTCTGCTTCGCCAATGCCGAGGGCCGATAGCCGCATGCGCCTGATGCGATGGCTCGGAATGGCGCTGGCCATCCTGACGCTGACGGGCTGCGCCAGCGTGCCTTCGAACAACCGCGACTGGTCGCCCGACATGGCGCAAGTGGCGCAGGCGGAGTTCCATGACGACGACACGGTTACGGTCCGCAACGTCCGCAACTGTGCCTATTTCTCCACCGACGAGTACGTTGCTAATTACGACAACCGGACGTACAACCTTAACGAACTGGCAACGGTCGATTTCTTCGTCGTGCCGCTGGTGGGTGTGACGCCATTGGCGCACACGATGATGAGCTTCGGTTTCGACAACGGCGAACACGTGGCCGTATCCGTCGAGATCCGCCGCGAAAACGGGGAGCAGTACCAGTTCCTCAACGGCAGCTTCAACCAGTATGAGCTGATGTACGTCGTCGCCGACGAACGCGACGTGGTCAAGTTGCGGACGAACTTCCGCGGCGACGATGTGTACATGTATCGCGCCAAGGCGACCCGGGAGCAGGTCCGGGATCTGTTTGTCGACGTGATGCAGCGGGTGAACCACCTGGCAGCGGAGCCGGAGTTCTACAACACATTTACGAACAACTGCACGACCAATATCGTCGATCACATCAACCGGCTTGCGCCGGGCAAGGTGCCGTACGGATTCGGCGTGCTCTTTCCCGGCTATTCGGACAAGCTGGCGTACCGGCTGGGACTGATCGACAACAGCGTGCCGTTCGAAGAACTGCGGCGGCGGTCGAACATCTCGCCCGCCGCCCGGCAAGTCGCTTCGAGCGCCGACTATTCCGACGTCATTCGGCGGTAGTCTGAAACGGCAGACTGGGCGGTGTCGGTCTTCTGATGCCAGCGATCCTATTGGAGAGTGCCCGCGCGGGGGGGTAGGATAGAGGGCGAGGGTTCTCGGGGGACACCAGGAAAAACATCTGTAGCGAGCGTTTTACCTTGGGCAAGTCCACGGTTGAACGTGGTTTGGCAGCCAGCAGAGTGATCGTTCGCGCCCTCAGGGCACCGTCCGGTTTGCTGGGCCGTTCGGCGGACAAGGTTGGCGTCGAGCAAGTACGCCAGTGAACACAGGGGCCGATTCGCGCATGGCTATTCGATTCCGTACTCTCTTCATGTGGGTCGGAGGGGCCGCTGCACTCCTGATGCCGGGCATAGCTGTCACGTGGTATCCTCAACTGAGTTATCTACCCAACCTGGACCTGTCGATGCAGCACGCCGTAGCGCCGTGTCTCTATGCCGGGAGCGTGGCCCAGGCCTTTGTACTAGCATCGATTCATGACGTATTGGTGCGGCTTTGCGCCAGCACACGGGCCGTCGAGACATGGCTTCGGCGTCGTTTGTCCATTTTGGGTGGGGGCCGCTTGGGACCGCGTTGATGCTTGCGATAGCGGGCAAGATCCACCTGTCGCGCCAGGCGGATCAGTGCACGGGCCATACGGGCGGGCGTCAAGCGTGCGTACTTACGCCGCCAGTATTCGTCGGGCAGGGCGATATCCAGGCCGCGATGCGTGTGGGCCACTTCGTCGCAGAGATAGTAGAAGGAAAGCTGCGTCTGCGCCGTTTCGTGGCCATGCACCGCCCGCAGTGCCGCCAGGACCACGCTCAGCAGGTTGTAGCAGACCAAGGCCATCGAGAAGGCGAACAGCGCGGCACGCGGGTAGCCCAGCGTCTCGATCTCTCCCTCCAGGTTCTGCGCCAGCTCGCAAAAGGCGGTTTCGATGGTCCAGCGCCGGCGATACAAATCGGCCACGCGCTCGGCCGATACTTTCCGCGGGAGGTTGGTCAGCAGATGGATCTCGGTGTCTCCGTCCCGGGTGGGTTGATGGAGTACGACCGTCACGCGGCGGATCTTGATGGCGCGGCCTTCCTTGTCGAAAATCCGCATGCTCTGCTCGTAGACCACTCCGGTTTCCGTCTCGCCGACGCGATTGCGTCGGCCGATCAGTTCATAGCGCAATGCCTGGGCGTGCTGACGGATAAGGAAGTAACCCCGCTGTGCTTGGATGCCGAACAGGAAGTCCGTCGTGCAGAAATTCCGGTCGCCGATCCACAGGTCGCGCGGCGCCACGGTCTCCAGCACCTGCGGCAACAGACTGCGTTCCTGCGCGTGCCCGTCCTCGCAAGGGATCACGTCGATCGCCAGCTTCAAGCGCGGATCCAGGACCACCACGCAATGCCCCGGCAGCGGGGCCGCGTTGAGCTTCCGCAATGCTCCCAGCCGGCGCTGCGTGCGACGCAAGTGGTTGCCATCGAGGATCTTCACGCGGTAACCGGGCACCAACTCCGGCAGCGTGCCTCCACTGTTGGTAATGATCGCTTCCATGCGCGCGGCCGTCTCGGCCACCAGCTGCCGAGAGACGTTACTCTCCATCCGCTGCAGCTTGTCGTAGACGGCCTTGACCGTCACGCCGACTGCCTTGGCCTTAGCCTGATACGCCGCATGCACCGAGGGATGGATCTTGCAGGCCACCAGCCCCATCATCTCGGCCACGGTCGAGAACATGAGCTGCCGATTGGCCTGCCGCTCGGCGGCTTCCTCGAACAATCCGTCGAGACGCTCGGCCGAAAGCACGTTCTCCATGGCCGCACGCACCATCACGCACACCGGCGCTTTCTGCTCGAAACG
Organism: Thermoguttaceae bacterium; assembly: GCA_040766885.1. Classification (GTDB taxonomy): domain Bacteria; phylum Planctomycetota; class Planctomycetia; order Pirellulales; family Thermoguttaceae; genus JAXGPP01. Next base: position 156,161 of record JAXGPP010000004.1, read on the forward strand.
ATCAATCACTTCCTGAAGAATCATTGGAATGCCTCCTGGAGAAATCGCGGTTCTTCTCCAAGTATAGGCACCGGTCATCGACGCAACTCATTGCCGCAAGCCGCCTTGGTAACCGGCTCCGCATGCTAGTACAAAGGCCTGGAGCGTGGCCGTAGCGGCGAGTTGCTTTGAGTCGCGGCTCTACCTGCGGATTCCCTATGCCATACTTGCGGCGCTGGCGGGCTCTATCCTGGGCATTACCTTCGATGTCGTCATGATTATGGCAGTGGCGCTGGTCGCGGGTTTTGTGGCCGTCAGTGTAATGCCAAAATCCATCATTTACCGCACTGCGCGGGCGATGTTGTCGGGTGGCCTCGCGTTCGGCGCGATCCTGCTTCCGTTGCCGAGGACTGGAGACTGTCCTGGTGGAGGTGGCGAGATTACCGGCCATTCGACAACGTTCATGATGATCACCTACATCTTCTTGTTGGGGATGATCGCACTCGACGCGCTTGCGTGGCGGCTTCGCCAAGCATGGAGAGAAGAGAACCACGGCGGCGAGCAATCGCGAGGCGGTGCCGTGCGGGATCCGCTTCGTTGAAGGGCAATTCTCCGTGCGTTAATTGTGTGGGATTGGCTTGAAATGATTCACTTTGTGAAGGCCGCGTCGGATGCGTGGGATCGAATGTCGCAGGATGAGCGTCACGGGGGTGGGAGTACGAATGTGAAGGTGATCGCGGGGCGGACTGAAGTCCATCCTGCGGCCACCCATTGGGCGGAAAACGCTTGACCTGGAGGCTAGCTGACGTAGCATTCTGGCGGTCTCGCCGGTGGGCTGGCCGGCAATGGTCAGATTGGCCCTGCCTAAACTGGGCTTTTCCCTCCATCGAAAGCGAGGTCCGTCATGAAGCGACTGCTCGTGGCACTTCTCTTGTTGATCGTCGGCGCCGGTCAGGCGCCGGCCGAAGACCGCCGCACCGACTCCACGCGGCTGGTGGTCATGACATTCAACGCGCTGTTCATGTTCGACGGCGTGGAACCGGAGGAGGGGGGCGTCCATGATATCCCCTGGCGCGGTTCGCAGACGGAAGCCGAGGAGCACATGGCCGAGATCGCCGAGGTGGTCATCGCCCACAACCCGGACATCCTCAACCTCGTCGAAGTCGAGAATCTTCAGGCCCTGCAGACGCTCAACACGAAGTTTTTGGCCGGGCGAGGCTACAAGGCGTACCTGGTCGACGGCACCGATACGGCGACCGGCCAGGACGTGGGACTGCTGACGAGGATCGATCCGGAAGCGGGCGCGATCGAGCGCGACGATCGCACGGGGCAGTCGGGCAGCGTCGTCAAGGGAGTGTCGAAGAACTACTTCGCGAGGTTCACCGTGGGCGACAGGAAGATCGCGCTGGTCGCGTTGCACTTTCTGGCCCGGCCCAATGACCCGGTACGCGTCGACGCACGCCAGGCCCAGGCGGCCGTGATCGCCCAGCGGGCGATGGATCTGGCCGCGGAAGGATACGCTCCGATCGTGCTCGGAGATTTCAACGACTACGACGGCCAGGTGCTCGATCACGTGGGGAGCCAGCCGATCACCGAAGTACTGCCGATTGTCAAGCGGATGCACCCCGGCGATGCAGCGGACAACCTGGTTAACGCCGCGCAGTTTGTGCCGCAATCGCAACGCTACACCGCGTTCTGGGACCAGGACGAGGACGGCACGGTCGATCCACCTCACGAACTGACCTCGATCGACCATATCCTCATCGCGCCTGCGCTTGTGTCGCTGGTCGATTCGCTCGCGATGCCGCACGAACTCGACCCGACCGATGTATCGGATCATTTCCCCATTGTGCTTCATCTGCGTCTGAACGGTGGAAGCGGCGGCGAGCCGATCGTCGTGCCGCCGGACCCGCCGGCCGCTCCGGGCGGAGTGGTCATTGCCCGGTTGCTGCCGAATCCGCCGGGCGATGAGGACGTCCACGAGGAGGCCACGCTGCGGAACGACGGTGCAGCGGCCATCGATCTGGCCGGCTACAAGCTGCGCGACCTAGCCGGCGGGACGTGGAGCCTTGACGGCACGATCGCTCCCGGTGAATCGAAGACCTTCCAGCGCGACGGCCAGGCAATGGCGATGGGCAACCGGGGCGATACGATCGATCTGGTGAATCCGGCCGGCGACGTGATCGACTCGATTCACTACGACCGGGTGGACGAGGGGGAAGAAGTGCTGCGGCTGTGAACGGCAGGGGTGGCGATTTCTGGCCGACGCGCAGCCGGCCGCTGTGCAGATACGACATGACGGACATCTGAGAGACCGGGAGGATGCCTGTCCCAACGGCCACAGACGTCGATTCCAGCGCAACGGACGTGGTCATGCGGGGGATGAAGTGGTGCCGCTTGCGCGACGGCAAGCTCGTCGAGGGATGGCAATGCTCGAACATCCCGGAGGTGGTTCGCAAGCTGGCGGCGAAAGCGGCCGAGTGAGGGGAGCCGTACTCCTCACGCTCCGCGTGAGGCGGTTTCGTTACGCGAAGCGTGACGAGTACAGGTATGGAAACATCACGCGGAGCGTGATGAGTACGGGGAAGGTGTGGCTCGGTCGGTAACCGGCCACAAGGCAGGGGTTTACTCCTCGTCAGCCAGCAGTGAGCCGCCGGACGAGCAGGTCTTCGAAGGCGGGGAGGCTTTTCCAGTTCATCGCGCAGTGCACCGGGCGGCCTGCCGGATCGATCCGCGTGAAGCCGTCGTCGGTCACGCGGAGATTGACCGTTTCCATGTCGACGAGTCGCTGGCTCAGGCCGAGGTAGACCGCCACGGTGTCGAAGAGCGTGCTGCTGCGGTCGGGCGGGTCGAGCTTCTTCTTCTCCTGCGCCTCGCGCCAGGCCTGGTAGTTCGCCATCAGCGCCTTGAGGAGCGGATCTTCCGAGCGGTAGACCTGCTGGAACTTCTCGCCGGTGAGGTGCACCAGTCCGCACGTGTCGAGCGGAGTGACGGTGATGTCCCAGTCGGCGGCGAAGACCTGCTGGAGCGCCTTCGGGTCGGCCTTGACATTCCATTCGGGTGAGATTTCGGCGCTGCCGCCGTAGCCTCGCCGCACGCTGCCGTGCATGCCGACGAAGCGGGCTTTGTGGGCGACGTCGGGCGCCCGGCGGACAACTTCGGCGATATTGGGGACGGGGCCGACGGCCACGAGCGTGATCGGCTCCTCGGCCGCGCGGATGGTGTCGATGATGGCCGCGATCCCGTCTTCGTGGACCTTGCCCGGATACTTGGCGAGGTCATAATCACCCACCCATGCGCTCTGCCGGCCGGGTTTCTCGTCCTTCTGAGGGCCGATGGCGATGGGGATGTCGGTGCGTCCGGCCACTTCAAGCATCTTGGCGAAGATCTTCGCCCGGTAGACGGTGTTCGTGTAGTCGGAGGCGACGAGACGCACGTCGAATTCGGGCGACTTGAGCATGAGCACGAGTGCCCAGGTGTCGTCGATGTCGTCGCCGATGTCGGAGTCGAAGATCACGGGGATCTTCTTGTCCTGACGGCGGAGGCCCAGGGTATCGCGGGCGGTCGGAGGCTTTGGGTCGGTGCCGGCCGCCTCGGCTCCCAGCACCCGGCCGAGCGGACTGCAGGCCGCAGCCGTCATGATCGAGCCGCCGGTGGCCAGAAACGAACGTCGCGATAGGGCCTTCATCGAAAGTCTCCTCACAAGCCGCGGGCAGGGCACAACAGGAACGTCACCAGTCTAATTGCCGGCCGGCTGGGAGGGGAGGCCCCGCTCTGCTTTCGGCCGGCGAAATCGTTGCAGGCGGTACGGCCGGAGCAGTCCACCACGCCGAGGGGCCCGCGGGGGCAAGCTATGCTTTTCTGTGCGGCCCAAGGGTGCGGCCGGGATTTCGGTTGAGACGTTCAAGCGAGGCGAGGGAAACATGGCCGGATTGAAGCGACTCGAGGCGGAACTGTTGCGCGACGGCAGAATCACCGAGGCCGAGGTCACGGTCATCCGCGAGCATATTGCGACCGACGGACGGCTCGACCTGGAGGACGTGAAGTTCCTCGTCGAACTCCTGAGCGAGGCTCGGGAAGTCTGCACGGCGTTCGACGACCTGTTCTTTCCGGCACTCAAAGAAGTGCTGCTGGCCGACGGAAAGGTGGGGCTCGACGAGCAGTTCTACCTGCTCAAGATGCTCTACTCCGACGGCCACATCCGCCCGCGGGAGATGCAGTTTCTCGATGAACTGCGGCGGGAAGCCGACGAGGTGTCGCCCGAGTTCGAGGCCCTCTACCACGAGGCGTGCGGCGCCCACCCGACGATGTGGAGCGTGGGAGGACGCTAGGACGGCACTCAACGATTGCGCTTCGGTCGGACCGGACAAGTCAGAGGTGGCAACGCCACCGAGCCTGCCGGTCCAAACGCCGCGCGCTGGCGAAGGACTCTGCGTCAACTCCGTCGTCTCAGTCGCACGGCGGTGCTTCGCGCTGCTGTCCATCGGTGATGCCAGCCGCTATTCTATGGGAACTCGACGGTTCCGCCGTGCGCTGATTCTGTTGCTTCTATAAAGGAGTAATCACTTTGAACGTTCCGCAGTGTTTCGGCGTTCTGGGGTTGCTCGTCGCGGTGTTTGCCGCGGGGTCTGGCACAAATTCGACCGCGGCCGACGCTGCCGGCGATCGAATGACCGTGGGCTTCACTGAGGCGGATGATCTGTTCGCCAATCCGGGTAAGGGGTGGATGACGTTTCAGCGGATGCCGGGGCGAGAGCCGCGGCTGCCCTGTTCGGTGGCCTATTTCCGATTGGACTGGCAGGAGCTTGAGCCCACGCCGGGCGAGTACCGCTTCGAGGCCATTGACGAGGCGATTCGGGCGTGGGAGCCGCGAGGTGTACGGGTGGCGCTGCGCGTGATGACGGCCAACGCGCATACGCGTGGCTATTATTGCTCGCCGAAGTGGCTGTCTGACGCGGGCTGCAAGTCATACGAGTACACGCGCGGCGGCGAGGACACGATGGAAGGGGGCAAGCGGATCACGCGGATCGAGCCTGATTACGGCGATCCGCTGTTTCTTGAAAAACATGCTGCACTGCTGGCCGCGCTTGGCAAGCGGTACGACGGCCATCCACGCGTGGAGTTCTTCGACATCGGCTCGTACGGAATCTGGGGTGAGTGGCACACGCCCAACGGCAAGCCGTGGGAGGTCCGGCGGCAGATCATCGACATGTACCTGCAGAACTTCCGCACCACGCCGCTGGTCTCCATGTCCGACGATGCCCAGGCCCTGGCTTACGCGCTGGAACACGGCACGGGTTTTCGCCGCGACGGCGTCGGCTCGCCCTGGCACGAAGAGAACTGGATCGGCTCGGAGAAGTACAAGGGAGTGCCGGGGATGGCGGAGCAGTGGAAACGGGCTCCGGTCGTCTTCGAGTGGTTCGGCCCCTACGATTTCCTTCAGCGCCGCGGGTGGTCGTTCGATCGGGCGGTGGAGTTCATCCTCGCCAACCAAGCGACCTACATCAACGACAACATCGGCCCGGTGCCAGAGGCCGATTGGCCGAAGCTCGAGCGCCTGGCGCGGCTGGCCGGCTACCGCTTCGTGCTCCGCGAACTGACGCACACGGCCGCCGTCGCGCCCGGGGGTGCACTCGACATGACGATGCGATGGTCAAACGTTGGTGTCGGCAAGCTCTACCGCCCGTATCCGCTGGTGCTCTATCTGCTGAACAAGGACGGGACACCCGTCCACACTCAGGAGCAGTCGGATATTGATGCCACGCGGTGGCTGCCGGGCGATCACGAGGCACGCGGTCGGCTGGACGTGCCCGCCGATCTGCCGCCGGGCGAGTACGTGCTCGGGATAGCACTAGTCGATCCGGCAACGCGTCGGCCGGCGATCCGCCTGGCGATCGACATTCCCGAGACAGATCGGATTCACCGGCTGAGCCGGATGAGAGTGGAGTAGAATGCCATGACTGAAAAGCCAGACAAGCGAGTCACTCGCCGGGCCGCCCTGGGTGCAACTTCGGCCGGTGCGGCCGGCTGGCTGATGGGCGCAGGCGGGCGGGCCCGGGCGGAGGACGATACTGAGAGCGAGATCACCTGGTCGCGCAGGATCGCCGTGCGGTGGGAGGCCGACGTGGCGGTGATCGGCGGCGGCATCGCCGGAGTGTCGGCGGCCTGCGCGGCGGCGAAGCAGGGCGCCAAGGCGGTCCTGGTCGAGCGATTCGCGATCACTGGTGGCAATCTCACCACCGGCGGCGTGGCGAATTTCTGCGGCGAGACGGCCGGGCAGGGTGAGGTCTTTGACGCGATTGTTGCCGACCTCGAGGCCTTCCGCGCCGTCGCGCCGTATCGCGGATACCCGAAGCAGGAAGGTCGCGTGTTCGATCATCATATCCTGGCGATCGTGTTGCAGGAGTTGTTGCTCCGTCGCGGAGTGAAGTTGCTTTTGCACACGCGGTTCGTCGACGTTCGCGCGAGCAACGATGGCCGGATCAGTGAGTGCATCGTATGCGGCAAGTCCGGGCTTGAGGCGCTCCGGGCGAAGCAGTTCATCGATTGCACGGGCGAGGCCGACGTGGCCCGCGCCGCCGGTTTCGCGGTCATGCACGGCCGCCCGGAAGACCACATGACGCTGCCGATGTCGATGATGTACTTTGTCCGGCACGTGGAAGCGAACGACGCCGCTCCGCAATTGCCGGAAGGATGGCTCAAGCCGGTCCGCTCGAAGGACGACCTGCCGATGACGAGCATCTGGCCCAATGGGCCGCGGAGCAATGCGCTGAAGGTCAAGATTCCCCGCTTCGATTCCACCGACACCGAGTCGTTCACCGCCGCCGAGATCCAGGCGCGACGGCGCGCGCTGGAGGTGCTCGACTATTACCAGCGAGTCGAGGGGCGGGCGTGGCGCTATGACGGTTGCTCGCCGCAGATCGGCGTCCGCGAAGGCGCGCGGATCACAGGCGATTACGTCCTGACGGTTGACGATCTCCGCGCCGGGCGGCGGTTCGACGATGCGATTGCCCGCGGCGTCTTCTACCTGGACGGTCATCGGCCCGATGACGAGAAGCGGACGTACATCCTTCCCAAGGACCAACTCCACGTCCCCCCATACCAGATTCCGTTTCGCAGCCTGATTGCCCGCGACGGCAAGAACCTGTTGGCCGCGGGCAGGTGCTTCTCGGCCGACCAATTGGCCCTCTCTTCTGCCCGGGTGAGCACGACCTGCGCCATGCTCGGCCAGGCGGCGGGGATCGCCGCGGCCCTGAGTGCGAGGAAGAAGTGCAATCCGCGCGAGCTTGAACCCGGCGAGGTTCGCCGTGCGGTTGAGTCTTACGGGGCACGGTTGGACGTGTGACCGTGACATGTTCCAGTCTCGATCACTTGCGTCTGGAACTGAGGGCGGCTAAGTTGCCTTGAGACGAAGAAAGGCACCTTATGACCCGCGCATCGCTCCTTTGCCTGGTATTGACAACAACGCTGGCTCGATACGGCGCGCCGGCCGAGCGGACCGACTGGTTTCACGCCGCCCGGTGGGGAATCATGACCCACTACCTCGGCGCTCCACCCAGTTCCGATGGCGGAGCGGAGCTTACCGCCGAGATGTGGAACGCCCAGATCGACGCATTTGACGTCGAGGGCCTCGTCGACCAGGTGGCCTCGACCGGGGCCAAGTACCTCCTGTTCACCATCGGCCAGAACTCAGGGCATTACTGCTCGCCCAACGCAACTTATGACAAGATAGTCGGGATCGATCCGAGCAAGTGCTCGCGCCGCGACCTGGTGGCCGATCTGGCAGCGGCCCTGAAGGCCAACGGAGTCCGCTTGATGGTCTACCTGCCGAGCGGCGCTCCGGCCGCCGATCCGGTCGCTCGCCAGAAGCTCGGTTGGCGATGGGGCCGGCCGGGCGGGTGGCAACTGCCCGGCGAGCCGACGGGCGGCCGGCTGGTCGAGTTCCAGCGTAACTGGGAGGCGGTGATCCGCGAGTGGTCGTTGCGTTGGGGCGATAGCGTGTCGGGCTGGTGGATCGACGGCTGTTACTTCGCCGACGACATGTACCGCTTCGACGACGACCCCAATTTCGCCAGCTTCGCCGCCGCCCTCCGCGCGGGCAACCCGGAGGCTATTGTAGCCTTCAACCCGGGCGTCCGAGTGCCGATCACGGCGCACACCGCGCATGAGGACTATGCCGCGGGCGAGGTCAATCTCGATCAGCTTCCGGCGGCGGTGGCGGCGGCGCCCGGCCGGTGGCTGGATTACGACGGATCGCCGGTTCAGTTTCACATCCTCACATTCCTTGGCGATTCGTGGTGCCGCGGCGAACGACCCAAGTGGCCCGACGAGAAGGTTCTGGCACTGACCCGTCAGGTTGCGTCTCATGGAGGCGTTGTCACATACGATGTGCCGATTTCGAAGCCCGGGCGTATTCCCGCGCCATTTGTCGAGCAGCTTCGCGCCATCGGCCGCGGAATCGAGTGATGAGCGGCATCCCAGATACCGCGGCAAGCCATGCAGATCGCAACCTGGAATGTGAACTCGATCCGCAGCCGAATGGACCGGCTATTGGCATGGCTGGCGAGGTCTGCGCCCGACGTGGTCTGCCTGCAGGAACTGAAGGTAACCAACGAACAGTTTCCGCACGAGGCGGTCCAAGCGGCCGGCTACCACGCAGCCATACATGGCCAGAAGACCTATAACGGCGTGGCGATCCTGAGCCGTATCGAGCCCAGGCACGTGGAGATTGGCATGCCGGGTTTCGACGACGCTCAGGCGCGGTTCCTGTCGGCCGAAATCGAAGGCATTCGCGTGGCGAGTGTCTACGTGCCGAACGGCCAGGTAGTTGGCTCCGACAAATACGCCTACAAGCTTGAGTGGCTGCGCCGGCTGAAGGGCCACCTGGAGAGCCGCTACCGGCCAGGCGATCCGCTGGTGCTGTGCGGCGACTTCAATATTGCCCGTGACGAGCGCGACGTGGCCCGTCCCGCCGCGTGGGCGGGGAGCGTCTTGTTCCACGCGACAGCCCGCCAGGCTCTCGAAGAGCTTCTCGCTTGGGGCCTGGTTGATGTCGTTCGCCAGCACCACCCGGACGAGCAGCTTTATTCCTGGTGGGACTACCGGATGCTGAGCTTTCCGAAGAACGACGGCCTGCGGATCGATTATCTACTGGCAACCGAATCGCTGGCGGCCCGTTCGACCAGCGCCGCGATCGACCGCGACGAACGCAAAGGCGAAAAGCCCTCCGACCACGCGCCGGTGGTGGCGGAGTTCCGGCTGTAGTCCGGGGCTACTCGCCCCCGCGCCGGGCGACCTGATCGCGCCCGTCCTGCTTGTTTCTGAGCATCGCCTCATCGGCGAGACGAACGAGCGTCTGCGGATCGGCGGCCCCGGAAGAGTTGTCGGCCACGCCGAAACTGGCATGCAGGGCGATACTCGCCGAATCCAGTTCGAGCGGTGTCTGCGCCAGCCGATGGCGGACCCGTTCGGCCCAGGCGGCCGCTTCGCCCTGGTCCGCGCCCGGCAGGAAGACACAGAATTCATCGCCCCCGTAGCGGATGACGCGGTCGGTCGAACGGCACCCCTGCTTCAGGATCGACGCGAAGTGCCGGAGCAACTGGTCGCCGACCGCATGCCCGTGCTCGTCGTTGATCACTTTGAAGTAGTTCAGGTCGATCATCACGCAAGCCAGCCTGGTGCCGGTTCTTCGCGACCGTTCCCACTCCTGGTGCAGTATCTCCTCCATGCTGCGGCGATTGAGCAGACCGGTTAGCGGATCGTGTGAGGCCAGTTCCGCCAGCCGCTCCTGAAGTTCCAGCACCCGTTCGCCGGCCTGGAGCCGCGCGAGGAGCTCGCCCGGCACCAGCGGCTTGCTCATGAAGTCGTCGGCCCCCGCGGCCACGCCGCGGACGAGGTCGCAGACCTCCCCCCGTGCGGTCAGGAGGATGATGTAGACGTAGCGAGACTGACGATCGCGGCGGATTGCCTCGCACAGTTCGATGCCGGACATGCCGGGCATTTCCCAGTCGGCGACGAGAAAATCACCGCGCCCATCCTCGAGATGAGCCAGCGCCTCGGCGCCGCTGAAGGTCTCGATGGCCCCGTAACCCGCGCTGGTCAGGACCAGGGACACCAGCCTTGCCGTGGCCGCGTCGTCGTCGGCCACCACCACGGTCCGCTGCCGCGGGAGACGGTGGCCTCCGCCCAGCAGATGCGCAACAGCCATGGTCCCCACCACGGTGCCTCCGGTCTCTTCCGCGTGGTGAGAAGATGCTGGCTCCAGACAGTGCAGGTGGGACGATTCGCCGCGTTCGTTCCAAGGCATGTTGTTTATGCCACTGCCCGCTAGATACAAAGCCCGCTCAAGTTCCCTAAATCATAGGTTTCTGCTTGAGCCGTGAACGATTGCCAATCGCACGGAACGGGCTGCAAACCCCACCTTGGCGCAGAAGATCCGGAATGCTGAGTACAGACGGCAGCCGGTGCGTGTGCAGTTTCGACGGTTTGCCATCGCTTCCGGCCAGATTCGCAGGCAGGAGGGCGGCGGGCGGTCTGCCGCCGTCGCCCCGGTTACCCGGTCGATCCTGGTCGTGCCAGTGGTGCGCCCCGCAGTCGCTGGCGTGGCCCTCCCGGTTCGGTTACGCTGGCGGTTCAGTCAGCGTGCTGCCTCGCGTGGCGGCTGCGCACCGCGATTGGGAAAAGGAGGAATCATGTACCGCGCTCTGTTGCTTGCCGGTGTCGCGGCGGCGGTCGTCACCGGCGCGGCCCCTGCCGCCGATCAGCCGAACATCCTTTGGCTCACCTGCGAAGACATGAGCGCCAACCTGGGGTGCTGGGGCGACACCTACGCCACCACACCCCATATCGATCGGCTGGCGAGCCAGAGCGTCCGCTATACGAATGCGTTTGCCACCAACCCCATCTGCTCTCCCACCCGATCGTGCCTGATCACGGGCGTGTATGCCACGAGCCTCGGCACGCAGAGCTTGCGGTCGAGGTTCCCGATCCCGGAGTCGATCACCGGATTTCCGGCGTATCTCCGACGGGCCGGGTATTACACGACTAATAACGTGAAGACCGATTACAACACCAGCCGCGAGCCCGACATCATCAGGGAGTCGTGGGATGAGTGCAGTGCCAAGGCGCACTGGCGGAACCGTAAGCCGGGGCAGCCCTTCTTCGCCGTGTTCAACAGCATGCTCACGCATCAGGGGCCAACGACGGTGCTGCCGTACGAGCAGTTCCAGAAGCAGGTGCAGTCGCAGTTGACGCCCGCCGAGCGTCACGATCCGGCCCGGGCGCCCCTGCCCCCCTACTATCCCGATACGCCAATCACGCGCCGGACGATCGCCCGCTATTACGACTGTATCACGGCGATGGACAAGCAGGTCGGCCGACTGCTCGAGGAGTTGGAGACCGCCGGACTGGCCGACGACACGATTGTCTTCTTCTACTCCGACCACGGCGCTGGCATGCCGCGACACAAGCGGCTGGTGCTCGACTCCGGGCTGCACGTACCGCTGCTAGTCCGATTCCCCGAAAAGTACCGTCACCTGGCGCCGGCCGGACCGGGCCAGACGCTCGACCGGCTGGTCAGCTTCGTCGACTTCGCTCCCACGGTGCTCAGCCTGGCCGGTCTGCCCATCCCTTCGTACATGCAGGGCGTGCCGTTCCTGGGAACAGAGGCCGGCGAACCGCGGCAATACGTGTTTGGCGCCCGCGACCGCGTGGATGAGGCTTACGATCTCACCCGGTCGATTCGCGACGCGCGTTATCTCTACGTGCGCAACTACATGCCGCACGTGTCGTACAACCAGCCGGAGGGTTACTCGGATCAGGCTGAAGTGCGGCAGGAGATCACGCGTCTGGCGAGGGAGGGAAAACTCAACGCGGTGCAGATGGCCTATGCGGGGCCGGGCAAGGCAATCGAGGAGCTTTACGACACTCAGGCCGATCCTCACCAGATCGTGAACCTGGCAGACTCGGCGGCGCATCAGGAGATTATCGAACGGCTGCGGTCCGCCCAGCGCCAGTGGCGAGTCGAGACCCGCGACTTGGGCTTCCTGCCCGAATACGAGATGGCCCGCCGCTCGGCCGGCAGCTCGCCCTACGAGATGGCCCGCCAAGGCGAAGCCTATCCGCAGCAGCGGATCGTGGCCGCGGCAGAGCTTGTCGGCCGCCGCGATGCGGTGCTCGAGCAGGCAGCGTTGCTCAAAGACGCCGATGCGGCAGTCTGCTATTGGGCGATCGTCGGACTACGCGCGGCGGGCGACCACTCCGACGCGACTGTCGAACGAATCGCCGCCGCAACCAAAGACCCTTCCGCCAGCGTGCGAATCGAGGCTGCCGGAACGATGGCTGCCCTGGGCGATCGGCCGGCGGTCCGCCTGCTTGCCGAAGAGCTACGGGGGACCGAGCCGCATGCTGTAATTCACGCCGCGCGGACACTGCAGCTCCTGGGAGAGAAATCCCGTCCCGCGCTGGAGACGATGAAGGCTGTAGCCCGCAAGGCGCAACGAGAGCAGGGAGACGTGGCGCTCTATCTGGGCTTCGCGCTCGATCCGGTTATTAATGCGTTGACGGGCGGCCCGCAGCCGTGAACTCAGCCCTTGACAACGCATCCAGCCGCACCTGAACAATGGCCGAGCCCCCGCCTGCCGCGAGCCACCGTCCCAAATCGGAGCTGCCGTTCTTTGCCGGACTGGGCGTGCTGGCGGGTGTGTACCTGCTGCTGCTGGTGGGCATGCTGGCTTCGCTGGCGATGTTCACCTCGCCCGGGCATTTGTGGAAGGCCGTTGCGTCGGAGGAGATCCGCTACGCGACCAGGCTCAGCCTGATCACCTGCACGCTGGCAACGATTCTTTCGTTGTGGATCGCCGTTCCGATCGGCTACCTGACATCGCGATTTGATTTCCGCGGCAAGACGGCGCTCGACGCCTTGATCGATCTGCCGATCGTCCTGCCCCCTCTGGTCATCGGATTGGCGCTCCTGATCCTCTTTCAGACGCCAGTCGGCCGGTTCCTGGAAGGGCTTGTGCCGGGTGGAGTCACGTTTGCGGTACCCGCCGTGGTCCTGGCCCAGTTCATGGTGGCGGCCGCGTTCGCGGTGCGGACAATGCGGGTGACGTTCGACGGCATCAATCCGCGAGCCGAGGCAGTGGCGCTGACGCTGGGATGCAGTCGCGGTCAGGCGTTCTGGCTGGTGCTGTTGCCCGAGGCCCGCCATGGCCTGGTGACCGCGGCGACGCTCGCCTGGGCCCGGTCGCTGGGCGAGTTCGGCCCAATCCTCGTGTTTGCCGGCGCGACGCGGATGCGGACCGAGGTGCTGCCGACGAGCGTGTTTCTCGAACTGAGCGTGGGCAACATTGAAGCCGCGGTGGCGGTTTCCTTGATTATGGTCGTCGTTGCGCTGGTCGTGCTCATCCTGGCGAGAGTCTATGGGGTAAACAAGTCTTTCCTATGAGAAGCAACAGTGACCGGTCATCACTGACCGATGACGAGGAGTGCGGGCCGCTGATCGCCGAAAGCTGACAGCTGACCGCTGACCGCTGACAGCAGCAGAGTCCGAAGCTCTGGCACGCGATGATTTCACTCGACAAGTTGTCTATTGTTCAAGGCCGATTTCGCCTCTCGGACGTGAGCTTCGAGGTGGCCGGGGGACAGTACGCGGTCCTCATGGGTCGAACGGGATGCGGCAAGACGACGCTGCTGGAGGCTATCTGCGGGCTGAGAAGGGTACAGTCGGGCCGTGTGATGCTTGTGGGACGCGACGTCACGGCGCTTCGCCCGGCCGCGCGCGGCCTGGGCTACGTGCCGCAGGATGGGGCCCTGTTTTCCACGATGACGGTTGCCCAGCATCTGGCTTTCGCATTGGAGATTCGCAGGCAGTCGCGGGCTGCCATCGCGGCCCGCGTGGATGAAATGGCGGAACTGCTCGAAATCAAGCACCTCTTGGATCGCTATCCGGAAAGGCTGAGCGGCGGCGAGCGACAACGAGTCGCCCTGGGTCGGGCGCTCTCATTCCGGCCAACGGTGCTGCTGCTGGACGAACCGCTGAGCGCGCTGGATGACGAAACGCGGCATCACATGTACGAGGTGCTGGGCCGCATCCGCCGGCATACACGGGTGACCGTGCTCCATATCACCCATAACCACGAGGATGCGGCGCGACTGGCCGACCGGATCCTGCGGCTGGAGGACGGGCGCGTTCACGATTCTTGAACGCGAAGACGTCGCGGGCCGACCCCGATCTTCTCGCGCTCTCGGTCCGCCATTTTGATTCGCGTCCACCACACCCAGGCCATCAGCAAGAGGCCGCCCACAAAGCCTCCGGTGTAGCTGGCATTGTGCATCCAGAGCGCGACGAGTAACGGAATGTGTCGATCCGGTTCGAGTCAAGTGGCCATATCGGGCAACAGCTCCGACCTGGCTCACTCCTCCCAGGCCGATTTCATCTCCCACACGTTCAGCGTGCGGATCTTCGCCGCGCCGCCGTCGGCGTAGACGCTGAGGCTCTTGTTCTCCGCTTCGGGCAAGAAACACGAGGCCATCGAGATGCGTCCGTCGCCCGCGAAGATCTCCAGCGAGGTGCGGTCGACGAGGATGCGGAGGCGGATCCGGCCGTCTGTCGGCTCCAGCGGGGCGGAACGGTCCAGGGCGGTGAGCCGCTTGTCGGCGACGGAGTACTCGACCTTGAGGCCGCGGATCTCGAAGCCGACCGTCTTGGCGCTGCCCAGTTCGATCTCGGCCTCGATGTCGAACAGTTCGCCCGAGACGGCCGACAGCGGATTCTGGCCCGACGGCAATGCTGACTCGTTCACCGCGTGCCTGCGGCCGCGGAGCGACTCGAGTTCCTTGACCGGTTCGATGAAGAGCCGGATCCCTTCCGTTGTGGTCCGCAGCGTGAGCACGCGGGGCACGGTCATCTGCTGGTTGAAAGGCATGCCGGGATACCTCCCGCCGTTCATCCACGAGAACTGGATGCGGCGGCCGTCGGTCGCGGGAATGTCGCTGTAGGTCTGGGCGGCATAGTCATTCGCGCCCCACTTCGACTGGTGCGGTCCGCTCTCCTTGGTGAACGTGCGGCCGTCGAAGCGGCCGATCACGTAATTGCCGTTGGCTCCCCAGAAGACCCACCGCGTGTTGCCGGCATCGCCGTCAACGGGTAGTTCGAAGAAGTCGGGGCACTCGCCCGAATCGGGGTCGGGCAAGTCGCAAAGCTTCTGCCACTGTTTCAGATCGGGCGAATTGAAAAGAGCGTACTGCTCCTCGTCGAGGAACAGGGCCATGATCCACTGCGAGGTCGGTTCGTGCCAGAATACCTTTGGGTCCCGGTTGCTGGCGAGGATGTGCCCCAACACCGGGTTCTTCTCGTACTTGGTCCAGGTGCGGCCGCGATCGTTCGACCAGGCGATGCCCTGAGTGAACGGTTGGTCGGCCGACGCGCGATTCGCACCGCCCGCCGCCGTATAAATGCAGACAATCGGGTTTTCGCCGCCCTGCTGGAAGCCGGACGTGTTGCGGTGGTCGACCACCGCCGATCCGGAGAACATGGTGCCCTGGTGGTCGGGATGGAGTGCGGCGTCGAGTTCCTGCCAATGGACGAGGTCGCGGCTCACGGCGTGTCCCCAGGTCATGTTGCCCCAAGGGGTGCCATAAGGATTGTGCTGGTAGAACAGGTGGTACTCGCCGTCGTAGTAGACCAGCCCGTTGGGATCATTGTGCCAGCCGCGGCGCGAGGTGAAATGGAACTGCGGCCGCAGGGCCTCGCGATAGAGCGAGTCGGCATCGGGCAGAGCGTCGGCCTGGCGGATCGACTCCAGGCCGGTTGAGCCAAAGGGGAGCTTGTCGACGTCGATCCTGAGCCGGCGGCCCATCCAGGCTTCCGCGTCGATGAATACCCAGAAATCGGGCTCGCCTTCGGCCAGCTCGATCTCGAAATCGCGGACCGTCTGGCCGTCGATCGAGAGACGCATCCAGTGCTTTCGCCCGCCGTTCTTTACCGGCAGGTGCAGGAAGCGTCGTTCAATCGTCATCTCGCGTGCCGCCGGCGCGGCGCCGCGACGCTGGTTGCTCTGGATGATTTGATCGATATTGATGTGCCCCCAGCCGCCCGTCTCTTCGTCGACGATGCGGATGATCGCCCGCTTGCCGGCCAGATCGCTTACATCCCAGGCGTCCCAGTCGAGCCGCTCGCTGCCGCCGGGGCGGTCGTTGGGGCCGGTGGCGGTGCGGAGAGCGCGGTCGTCGACTACCAGGTCGATCCGCGTACCCGGATGCTGGCCGCCGCCGATGAGAAAGTTGATGTATTTGCGCTCGATGGTGAAGGGGGGCGAGGTCAGTGTCCCCTTGGTCCGATCGCCGCCCGAGTAGCTGTTGACCAGTCCCTTGCCTTCAAAGCCGCTGACGTCCATCTGACCCGGCAGCGTGCCGCGGGCCGGACCGGGGCCGAAAGCCTCGCCCTCGGCTTTCCACGAGCCGTAATCCTCGCCCTCGAAATCGGCGATCAGGATATCGACTTCGGCGGCAGTCAGATTCACGGAGAGAAGCACCAGCAGAGCCGGGATCAGGCAGGCGGTTTTCACGGGCAGGCTCGCGCGGGAAAGTTGTGGGATCAGCGCCCTTGGAGAGGGCGGGCATCGTCTGATAATAAGCTGCCAACCGGGCAGGGGCAACCGGCTGCGCATGCTTCACGGCCGAGCCGCTACCCGGTAGATTGGATCGCATGGATGAGCCTTCAGACCAAAGCGAGCGGCGGCGGCCGCGATTGCGGCGTTTGGCGGTGTTGGTTGCGCTGGCAGTCGTGCTTGTAAGCGTCGCAGCCGCGTATCGCTACTATTGGTTGGCGCGGCCGATCGGGGAAGGGCCAGCCGGACCGGCCGTGCCGCACGAGCCATTTGCCACTGTATGGACCACGCGGCCCGTGTTGCTGCTGGCCGTCGGTGACAGCGTAACCGCCGGACTTGGCGCCCGGCCCGGCTACGGTTACGTCGATCGGCTGGTTCGCAATCCGCCCGACGAATTTCCCGACATGCAGGGCCGTTCGCTTTCCGCCGTATTGCCGAATCTGACGGTCAAGAACATCGCTCTCTCGGGGAGCAATTCGCTCCAACATGTGGAGATGCTCGAAGAGCTCGAGCCCCAGGATCCGGAAACGCTCGGCCTGGTGGTGATGACCAGCGGGGGAAACGACCTTATTCACTGGTACGGGCAGCGTCCGCCGCGCGAAGGGGCGATGTACGGGGCGACGCTCGCGGAGGCCCGGCCCTGGATCGACAACTACGCGGCGCGGCTGGAAAAGATGCTCGATCTGATCGATGCACGGTTTCCGGGCGGCTGCCACGTGTTTCTGGCCGACATCTACGATCCGACCGATGGCGTGGGGGACGCCCGCAACGCCGGCCTGCCGCCGTGGCCCGACGGGGTAGAGATCCACGCCGCCTACAATGCAGCGATCTGGCGGGCCGCCGAGGCGCGGACCAATGTTCACTTCGTGCCAATGTGCCGGGAATTCATCGGCCACGGCATCCACTGTCGCCAGTTCTGGCGGGAGTTCTACCGCGCGGAAGACCCCTATTACTGGTTCTACGTGAATCTTGAAGACCCCAACGAGCGCGGTTACGATGCCATTCGCCGGGTATTCCTGCTCGAGATTCTCAAGATCCGTGACAAGCTTTGACCACAGGTCGTCGCCCGTCTGAAGCGTGACGCAGCCCATGGGCCTCGAAAACCGCGACTACTACCGAGAACCACCCGGCGGTTCGGGGTTCCTGGGCTGGGGGACCGGCACGGTGGCACCGGTCTGCAAGTGGCTGATCATCGCCAATATCGCGGTGTTTCTCCTGCAGATCTTTGTCACCCGGCCGCCGCGCGTCGAGGACTTCCGCACGTACGGACTCGATCCGGACCAAGTGGAGCAGATCCAGAGCCTATCCGGCATGGACATGCTGCGCGTATCGGTCGTTGAGGACTGGCTCAAGCTCGACACGAAGAAGGTCCTCTATGGCCAGGTGTGGAGGGTGCTGACCTACGCCTTCTGTCACGACCGGATGAGCATCTGGCACATCCTGTTCAACATGCTGTTTCTGTGGTGGTTCGGCAGGACGCTTGAGGCGATGTACGGGTCGCGGGAGTTCCTGCTGTTCTATCTGTGTGGAGCGCTGGCGGCGGCGGTGTGCCACATCGGGCTCGATCTCTTCACGCGCGAGTTCGTGCCAGCGATCGGTGCTTCGGGCGCGGTGATGGCCGTGGTCATGCTGTACGCGATCCACTATCCGCGGCACACGATCTACCTGTTCATGATCATCCCGATCGAGATCCGCTGGATCGTGCTGATCTACATCATCTTCGATTTGCACCCGGTGCTCTTGGCTCTAGCTGGCACGCCGACGGGCGGCGGAGTGGCTCACGCAGCACATCTCGGCGGATTGGCATTCGGCTGGGCCTACTGGCGTTACGGACTGCGCCTGGAGAACTATGCAGACCGCATTCACGGCGTGCGACTCGACCGCGTGATCGGCCCGCGAAGGCGGATCAAGCTCTACCAACCGTCCAATGATCCCGGCCAGGAAGACTTCGATGCCCGGGTGGATGAAGTACTGCAGAAGATCCACGATCAAGGGGACGGAAGCCTGACGGATGACGAACGCGGCGTGCTGAAGATCGCCGCCGACAAGTACAGGAACCGACTGAAGGGTGATCCATCATGACCATCGCCTCGCGAACGCCCGAAGGAACGCCGAACCATTGCCTGCTGTGTGGTGCCGACTTGCGGCTGGAGCCAGCACAACCGGGCGGCGCGCCGTGTCCACACTGCGGGTGTTTGGTGTGGCACCCGGTGAAGTCGAATCTCGACGGGCCGGTGGCGATGGTTGACTTCGCTTCCTTGCTTACCGCGTCGCCGAAACCGATGAGCTATGAGCAGATTCATGCCGAGATGAGAAAATGGCGGCCGCTCCTTGATTTCTGCGCAGTGCTTGTGGTGCAGTTCAGGGAAGGCTCCTATTTGCCGTCGGCCTGCATCGGCGAAATCGTCTGGCTGCACACAACGGCCAGGAAGCTCCAGCGACAATTGCTGATCGTCGCACCGCGACGGAGCCCGTTGCGAGAGATTCTTGAACTCACCAGGCTCAATACGATCCTGCAGATCTTCGAAGACGAGAATGCCGCACTGGATTCGATCGCGTAGCGTATGAAACGACAGGTCTTCTCCCCGGCCCCCCCACCTTGCCGGACATCCGCCGTTTCGCCACAATGGCCTCATCTCGCACCGACCGAGGAGGCACCCGGAGCATGGACGTGCGGATCATTTCGCAAGCCGACATGGCGGCACCGGAGATACTCCCCACTGATTTAGGGGAGGTCGGGCTTCTGTCCGCCCGGTCACCTGCGAAGACGACTGCCAACGAGGACTGCGCGGTCGTTATTCCCACACCCGGAGGGGTGGTGCTCGCTGTAGCCGACGGACTGGGGGGGATGCGAGCGGGTGAGGCCGCGTCGTCGCGGGTGGTCGAGGACATTGCGGTCGGCGTCCGGGCAGCGGTTGCCGAGGGCGGCGAGATTCGAGCCGCCATCTTGAATGGTCTTGAAACGGCCAACCGCACGATTGTTGAAATGGCAATCGGAGCGGCCACCACAGTGGTAGTGGCCGAGATTCAAGGCGAGACCGTGCGCCCTTATCACGTGGGTGATTCGGTGATACTGCTCGTCGGGCAGCGCGGGCGGATCAAGTTCCAGTCGATCTCGCACTCGCCGGTCGGTTACGCGGTGGAGAGCGGACTGCTCGACGAAGCCGAAGCGATGCACCACCACGACCGGCATCTGGTTTCGAACATCATCGGCTCGCCATCGATGCGGATCGAGATCGGCCCGACACTCCCCTTCGCCGAGCACGATACGCTGTTGTTGGCCAGCGACGGGCTGGCTGACAACCTGCATACGCAGGAGATTATCGACTCGATCAAGAGCGGCCCCTTGGAGCGCGCGGTGGCCCGCCTGGCCGAGTGGTCGCGCCGTCGCATGCTCACTCCCGAGGCGGGCCAGCCCTCGCATCCCGACGATCTCACGTTCATCGCCTACCGGCGGCGGAAGGTGGCGGTCACGGCGTGAGCAGGCACGGCTGGCCTCCACTTCGCCGACGCGTCGCCCAAGGGGCGATTTGCTCTACTCGGGCAGCGGCTTGCCCTTGGTCTCGGGGGCAAAGGGCAGGACGGCGATTCCGGCCAGGAAGATCAAGGCCACGGTGCAGGCTGCCCAGCGGAACGGCTGATCAAAGCCCATCCAGTTGAACAGCAGCGTGAGGAAGCCCATCGTGAAGACGCCGATCGCCGTCAGGTAACGGGCGACGTTGTAGCAGAGGCTCGTGCCCGTGCTCCGCAGGCGCGTGGGGAAAAGCTCCGGCAGATAGATGGCGTAGCCGCCGAAAACGGTCAACGTGGCGAAGCCCACCCAGGGAACGAAGAAGTAGATCTGCCATTCTTCAGTCATGAAGCCGAATACACCGACGACCACCACGAAGCACAACAGGAACGAAATGCCGAAGGCTTTGAGCCGGCCAATTCGCGCCGTGAGCGCGGTAAACGCAATCATGCCGAAGAAGGCGCCCACATCCTGCAGCGCGGTGGCGATCGAGGCGACGCGATTCTGGTGCGCGTCTGAACTGTTGGCGAGGACGTCGCGGATCAGTTCGGGCGTCCAGAAACCGATGCCCCACAGGCCGACGGCGCCGGCGGTGACCAGCGCCACACCGACGAGCAGGTTATGGCGCCAACGGCGGTCGTCCCACATCTCGCGCCAGCTTCCGAGTCTGACCTTGCGCCCTTCGGCGGCCGCACGCCGGGCAGCATCGCGCGCCGCCAGCCAGCTTTCGGGCTCCTTGATATAGAGCATCACGACCACGACCAGCAGGGCCGGCAGCGCACCGACCATGAACATGATCCGCCAGCCGTGGAAATCGCCGTCGGGCAACATCTGCCAGCCGAAGTGAAGCGTCTTCGCCAGGAGCACCGCTCCGAGCAGCGACCCGGTAATGTTGCCGAGCGCGGAAAACGCCTGCAACAGACCGAGCGCGTGCGGCCGGGCGCGGGAAGGCATGACCTCGGCGATCAAGGTTACCGCGGCGGCGAAAGCCCCGCCGATTCCCAGTCCGGTCAGAAACCGATAGAGGCAAAAGTCCCACCAATACACCGAGACGGCGGAAAGACCGGTAAACACGGAGTACACCGTGATCGTGGCCATGAGCGTTTTCGTGCGGCCCATTCGATCGCCCATCACGCCGAAGATCAATCCTCCCGTCGCCCAACCGATCAGCAACAGCGCCGTGGCCACCGATCCGTACCATTTCACCTCGTCCGGGCCGGCGTTGCCCCCGAGCAGTTCCTTCAGGGCCGGACCGCGAGCCAGCACGAAGAACCGCTGGTCGAGGCAATCGAACATCCAGCTCAGCGTGCAGACAATGAACACGAACCAGTGGTAGCCATTGAGTTCGCGGTACCAGGCTACGGAGGCGGGAGCTTCGGGGTTGGCGGGTTCGATGGGGGCATGGGTCATCAGGGGTCTCCTGTTGGGTCGAGACGGTCCCCTACCTTAACCGAACCGCCCCCCGGCGGCAAGCCACTGCCTGTAACCCGTCATGTGCCTCGAAAAGACCTCGTTTGTCGAGAGCAAATGCGACGGTAGATCGGGCTGTGCCGTCTGGCGAAGAGACGCTCAATCCAGCAGAGTTTGCGGACGAAGAAAGAGATAACGGCTACCAGGGCGATTTCGGCCGCTCTGGCGATGCGATCACCTATTCTCCAGAAGTGTGCTTGATGACTCTTACTCCGCAGGCGCCTCACGTGCTGTTGGTCGACGACGAGGTCGAAGTCCTTCACGAAACGGCCGCGGTGCTTGTTGCCGCCGGCTATCGCTGCCATCCCTGTAGTACTCCGGAAGCGGCAGTGGAACTGGCCCACGAAACCGCGCCGGACCTGATCCTGACCGACATGAGCCTGGGATCGTGCAATGGCGTGCAGTTGTGCGAGGAGATCAGGCAGCAGGCGGGGCTCCACGATGTGCCGGTGATGTTCCTGTCGGCATCGCAGATCCCCGACATCATCCGCCGGCACAACTCGGTCGGCTCCGCCTACTACCTCCGCAAGCCGATCGACGCGGCAGTGCTCGTTGAATTGATCGAACATGTGCTGTGTGTTCCGCACGGCGCCGACTCCTGAGCGGCGGTTCACACGGGCATCTCGACTAGTCAAGGTCGTCGTTGGCGGCCCGCTCGAGAAGGCGCTCCATCCGTTCGACTCGGCCCGACAGCGCGTCAAGGCAATCTTGGAGATGACGCACGTGCTGGTCGAGCAGTTCGACCGCTCGCTCCAGGTAGGTGGCGGCCTCCTCGAAGCGGGTGATCCGCTCGGCGAGCCGATGCCAGAGAGGTGATTCGTCCGCGCCCATGCTCGGCGTCTCCGGAACCGCGGTCCACATGGATTGACCCGGTCAGGCGCAGGCGAAAAATTCCTGCGCGCAAGTCAACTCGGACAATCCAACCGAAAAGACTGTCAGGAGACAGCTTATGACGTCACAGACTGCCGAACAACTATCCGCCAAGCGTTGCGTGCCCTGCGAAGGGGGAGTGCCGCGGTATTCGCTCTCGGAGGCGCAGGAGCAGCTTCAAACGCTCTCCGGCTGGGAACTTACCCCCGACGGCCAACGCATTCATAAACAGTGGGTCATGAAGGACTTCATGGCCGGGATTGACTTTTTCAACCGTGTCGCCCGGTTGGCGGAGGACGAGGGGCACCACCCGGACCTCCATCTGGAGCGGTATCGCAACATCACCATCCAGATCTGGACGCACGCCATCGGCGGTCTGTCGGAAAACGACTTCATTCTGGCGGCGAAGATCGACCGCTTGTGAGTGCCGGACCGTCTGATTTGCCTGCCGTCCCAAGGCTCCCCCACACTCCTTAGTTGACAGCTCCCCTCCTCATCATTAGTCTGTATTTGTTCCGACTTTAGCGAGTTTTCCACCCGCCAGGCATTCGCCTCTCTTCTTCAGCCTGCATTTCGGAACAACGCGCCCGCAGCCGGGCAGGACCTAGGGGAGCCGTCATGGCCAAGAAACGTGCGTTTACGGACATCCTCATCCGCAATCGGGTAATTAGCCCTGATCAGCTCGCCGAAGCCCAGGAGATGGCCAGGCAATCGGGCTCGAAGTTGCCCGAAGCACTGATCCGGCTTGGTTATGCCACTGGTGAGGATGTCGCCCGGGCAATGGCGGAACAGCACGGGTTGGACTACGTCAACCTTGGTGAAGTTGCGATTCCGCCATCAGTCGTCGAACTGGTGCCTGAATCGGTTGCCCGCGAAAACGTAATCCTCCCCCTGTCGGAGGATGATGGTTCACTAAGGGTGATTGTCAGCGACCCTGACGACTACCCTACGTTCGAGAAGCTGCGGTTCATTCTGAATCGCCGCATCGAGACAGTTCTTGCCCCCCGCGAGGCGATCCTGGAAGCGATCAACCGCCACTACGGGCAGACGGTAGGCGAGTCGGCCGACTCCATGCTGCAGGAGTTCACCGACACGGCGATCGATTTCACCGAGACCGAAGACGAATCTCACGCCGGCCAGGAGGTGGTCGACGAATCCAGTGCCCCCATCGTCCGGCTGGTACACCTGATTATCAGTGAGGCTGTGCAACTTCGGGCCTCTGACATTCATATTGAGCCGTTCGAGGACCGTATCCGGGTCCGTTATCGTATCGACGGTATTCTGGCAGAACGCGACAGCCCCCCTCGCCGGTTGCTCGGGGCTATTCTTTCCCGCATCAAGATTCTTGCCAAGCTCGACATTGCCGAACGCCGACGCACGCAGGACGGGCGGATTAAGGTAAGCCTGGGTGAGAAGGAATTGGACCTCCGCGTGAGCGTGATTCCGACCGCTCACGGCCAGTCGGTGGTAATGCGGATTCTGGACAAGGACAGCATCAAGGTGGGGCTGCGGCAGCTTGGCTTCGCCGACGACGACTACCAGAAGTTCCGCCAACTGATCCGCCGCCCGAACGGAATCATCCTAGTGACGGGGCCGACGGGGTCCGGGAAGACTACCTCTCTTTATGCGGCGCTTAACGAACTGAACACGCCCGACCGCAAGATCATCACCGCCGAGGACCCCGTTGAGTACTACCTCCCGGGTGTTAATCAGGTGGAGATTCGGCACGACATCGGTTTGGATTTCGCGCGGGTGATTCGCGCAATGTTGCGTCAGGCACCGAACATTATTCTCGTTGGTGAGATGCGCGACTTGGAGACTGCCCAGATGGGAATCCAGGCTTCGCTAACTGGACACTTGGTATTCAGTACGCTACATACGAACGATGCGCCCAGTGCCATTACACGTTTGATGGATATGGGGGTACCGGCGTACCTGATCTCTTCCAGTGTTATCGCGATCATGGCACAGCGCCTAGTTCGCCTGGTTTGCCAAAAGTGTAAGGCACCATACACCCCCTCTGAGTCGGCGTTGGATTCGGCGGGAGTCCCTCCCGAGCTGAGGACCAACGCTACATACATGCAGGGGAAGGGGTGCAATGCGTGCAATAACACCGGTTTTCGCGGTCGCGCGGGCATCTTCGAATTGATGCTCATGACTCCGCAGATCCGCGAGTTGGCATTCCAGAACGCATCGAACGCCGAGATCCGGCAAGCCGCCCAAACTGAAGGTATGAGAACACTTTACCGCGACGGACTTCTTAAGGTCTGCCGCGGTCTCACCACGTTGGAGGAGGTAGTTAGCACGGCCAAACGCACCGAGCAGGACTAGCCGTTGGTGAAGAGGAGGTCACCGTGGCTTGTCGCCACGGTTTGCTGCCGTTTTTGAGCGGCTGACAGAGGGGTGATGCGTGGCCGCAAGGGCGGTCAAAAACTGGAGATGCGATCAGCGAGAGATCTCCCTGCAACAGGGGGTGCAACGAGGAATGGGAAGTGTGGGTGCCCTGGCGCAAGCCGGCTGTAGTCCCTTGGGGGCGTCACTTTTTCCTTTTTGCTTGAGTACTTTTCGGCGTAGGCGAATAATCTGGCGTCGGATGGGGAGGACCCCCACGCTTGCGCGCCAGATCGCGCAGGCGATCTGACGGGCATCCAACACAGGACGTGCCGGGTGCGGCAGGAGGCCGTGCGCCGGTGCCCAACAGCGCGGGACTCGAACCGGGCTGGCTTATCAACAGCCCATTCGGGTGCGCGAGGACTGGAACAGGCATGGCATCGATTCTCATCGACAAACTGCTGCAGACGGTCGTCAATCGTAACGCGAGCGACCTCCATATCGCCGTGGGACAACCGCCCGTGCTGCGCCTTCATGGTCGCTTGGTGAAACTCGAGACCAAGGTTCTCGAGCCGGAAGACACCGTCAGCCTGATGAAAAGTATCTCCCCCGAGCGGTGCCAGCAGGAACTCCAGGAGGTGGGCGGCTCCGACTTCGGTTTCGCATTTGGCGATCAGGCCCGCTTCCGCGTCTCGATTTTCAAGCAGCGCGGCAACGTGGGCATGGTGCTGCGGCAGATTCCCAACAAGCTATTGAGCATGGATCAGTTGGGCACTCCGCCGGTGATGAAGAAGCTCATCATGCGGCCCCGCGGTCTGATCCTGGTGACCGGACCTACGGGATCGGGAAAGTCGACGACGCTGGCGGCCTGCATCGACTACCTCAACGACAACTGCGACCACCATATCATCACCATCGAAGACCCGATCGAGTTCTACCACTACCACAAGAAATCGACGGTCAACCAGCGCGAAATCGGCGTCGATGTGCCGAGTTTTGCCGAGGCCATCCGCCGCGCGTTGCGGCAGGATCCCGACGTGATCCTGGTGGGCGAAATGCGCGATCTGGAGACGATCGAAGCCGCCATCACCGCGGCCGAAACGGGGCACGTCGTCTTCGGCACGCTGCACACCACCGGCGCCCAGGGCACGGTGAACCGCATCATCGACGTCTTTCCGACCAACCAGCAGGAGCAGATCCGCGTGCAGTTGTCGACGGCGATCATCGGCATCCTGTCGCAGGCCCTGCTGCCGAAGATCGGCGGCGGCCGCGTGGCGGCTTACGAAATGCTGACCGTGGTGCCGGCCATCGCCAACCTGATCCGCGAAAACAAGACTTATCGTATCAATTCGTCGATTCAGACGGGCCACAAATTGGGCATGCAACTGCTGGACGAGCACATGTTCCGCCTCTGGAAGGACGGGCTCGTCGAGGAGCACGAAGCTCTGATCAAAGCCAATAATGCGGAAGAACTGGCCGCCCGGATCGCCCGGGCCAAACGCGGCCTGTTCGATGACGAAGAGGATGTCCGCGCCCGCGCGGAAACCGGCCAGGGCCAGCAACGCTGATCGTGCCCGGATCGATACCGGCCGCTGCGGCGGCCGCGGGACAGATTTTGCGCCGACCCGGTATTGTGTGGCGGTCTGCGCATGCGGCGTGTAGGGACTAACAGCCAGCGGCAACGATTGAGGCTTCTTCCATGGCGATGCGGCGAATCGGCCAGATTCTGGTGGACCTGGGCTTCATCAGCGATGATCAACTGGAGATGCTGCTCGACGAGCAGCGCCAGCGGCCTGGCGAGTTGCTGGGCCAGATCGCCATCAGCATCGGCCTGATCAACGACGAGCAACTGGCCCAGGCCCTGGCCGAGCAGATGGGCCTGCAGGTGGTCACCCTCGGCGACATGGTCATCCAGCCGGAGGTGCTGAATCACATCACCGAGCCCATGGCACAGCTCTACCGCATCGTGCCGCTGGCTTTCCGCGACAATACTCTGACGGTGGCCATGTGCGATCCGCAGAAGCTCTCGGTGATCGACGAGCTGCGGAGCTTCCTGGGCTACGACATCCGCGCGGTGGTCACCACCGATAAGGAAGTCACCAAGGCGCTGGAGCGGTACTATGGAGGCGGCAGCGAGAGCGTTGAGACCCTCATCGCCGACATCGAAAACGATCCCAGCCTGCAGGCGGCGGCCGCGGCCTTGTCGTCGGAAGGGCCGATCGACTTGGCCAGCGCCGAGGCCCTGGCCGACAGCGCGCCGGTCCGCAAGCTTCTCAATATGGTGCTCCTGCTGGCGATCAAGGACCACGCCAGCGACTTGCACTTCGAGCCGTTCGAGAGCGAGTTCAAGATCCGCATCCGCGCCGACGGCGTGCTGTATGAAATGGTCCCGCCGCCGCGGCACCTGGCGTTTGCCATCACCACGCGCATCAAGGTGATGGCCAACCTCGATATCGCCGAGCGCCGCCTGCCGCAGGACGGCCGCATCCGCCTCACCGTGGGCGGCCACCCGGTCGATCTCCGCGTCAGCGTGCTGCCCACCATGTTCGGCGAGAGCGTGGTCATGCGGGTGCTCGACCGCTCGGTGGTGATGCTCGATCTGGGCGCGGTGGGCATGGAACCGGGCATTCTCGCCGAGTTCCGCGAGGTCATCCGGCGGCCCAATGGCATCGTGCTGGTCACCGGCCCGACGGGTTCCGGCAAGACGACCACGCTCTACGGCGCGCTCAACGAGCTCAACGAGATTACCGACAAGCTGATCACCACCGAAGACCCGGTGGAATACGAAATCGACGGCATCGTCCAGATCCCCATCGATCCGAACATTGGCAACACGTTCGCCCACTGCCTGCGGTCGATCCTCCGCCAGGATCCCGACAAGATCCTCGTCGGCGAGATCCGCGACCTGGAAACCGCCGAGATCGCCATTCAGGCCTCGCTCACCGGGCACATGGTGTTCAGCACGCTGCACACCAACGACGCCCCGAGCACGGTCACCCGGCTTCGCGACATGGGCATTCCGCCGTTTTTGATCACCGCCACCGTCGAGGCCATCCTCGCCCAGCGGCTCGTCCGCCGGATCTGCCAGGAGTGCAAGGAAGAGATCACCCCCAGCGAAGAAACGCTCATGGAACTGGGCCTCCGCCCCGAGGATGTAGTCGGCCAGCAGTTCTTCCGCGGCCGGGGATGCGGCCACTGCAACAACACGGGGTTCCGCGGCCGTTCGGGTATTTTCGAGCTGATGATGATCACCGACGAGATCCGCGACCTGATCAACCGCAACGCCTCGACCGAGGAATTGCGCGACGCCGGCGAACGCCACGGCATGATCCCGCTGCGCACCTACGGCATGCAGAAAGTCGGCACCGGCATCACCACGCTCGAGGAAGTCGTCCGCGAGACAGTCCATTGACGGAGAATTTTTTGACGTAGGACGGATTTCCAATCCGTCACCAACAAATCAGCAGGACGGATTTCCCATCCGTCTGCGAGAACACAAGAACCGCCGTGTCACAGATCCGTGCCAGGCAACACAAATCACCAAGCTAACGGCATTTCGTACGCCACAGAGGATTGAGCCATGCCGCAATTCCAGTTCGAGGCCATGGACGCTACCGGTCAGGAGATCCGGGACGTCATCGAGGCGCCAAGCGAAGAAGAGGCGCAAGCTACTATACGGCAGATGGGGTACTTCGTTACGAAGATCTCCGTCAAGAAAAGCCGTGCCGCCAAGGACCAGAAGAAAGGCAAGAAGAAGGGCAAGACCTTCTCGCTGGGTCGCGTGGGCTCCAAGCAACTCACCACCTTCACCCGGCAGTTGTCCATTCTCCAGGACGCCGGCCTGCCGATTCTCCGCAGCCTGCGGATCCTCGAGCAGCAGGCAAAGCCGGGAGCGCTGAAGAACTGCCTCATCGACGTCTGCGACGAGATCGAAGGCGGGGCCACCCTCTCCGAGGCCATGGCCAAGAGCCCCAAGGCCTTCGACCGCCTCTATGTCAACATGATCAAGGCCGGCGAGGCGGGCGGTGCGCTGGAAACCATCCTCCAGCGTCTGGCCGAGTTCCAGGAACGCAGCCAGTCGTTGAAACGCAAGGTCAAGGGCGCGCTCATCTACCCGGTGGCCGTGGTCACGTTCGCCGTCGGCATCTTGACGTTCATCATGCTCAAGATCGTGCCGGCCTTCCAGAAAATCTTCGAAGACTTCGGCGCCGAGCTGCCGTGGATGACCCAGATCCTCATCACCGGCTCGTATGTCACCTTGCACTACTGGTTCCTCCTGCCGGGTGTGCCCATCAGCATCTGGCTGTTCGTCAAGCTGTTGCGCAAGTTCGGCCCGGGGCGCTACGGGTGGGACATGTTCATGCTCAAGCTGCCGATCTTCGGCGCCCTGATCGAGAAGAACATCGTCGCCCGCACCATGCGCACCCTGGGCACGCTCGTGGCCAGCGGCGTGCCGATTCTCGAGGCCTTGCACATCACTCGCGAGACTTCGGGCAACGCCGTCTTCGAAAACCTCTACGCCAAGGTCTACGACGCCATTCGCGAGGGTGAAACGATCGCCCAGCCGATGAAGGACAATTGCCGCCCCGGTTTCCATCCGATGGCCCTGTTCTTCTGGTTCTTCTTCATCGCCGGTCCGGTCGGCGTGCTCATGTATCTGATGAAGTTCAACCAGCGAATCCTCGACGACATGGTGATCAACATGGTCGACGTCGGCGAGGAGACGGGTGAGCTCGATACGATGCTCTACAAGGTGGCCGACGTGTACGACGAAGAGGTGGCCGTGCTCACCGAAAGCCTCACCCGGCTCATGGAACCTTTGCTGATCATCGTGCTGGGCGGCATCGTTGGATTCATCGTCATCGCCCTCTTCCTGCCGCTCGTCAGCCTCATCCAGAACCTGACCTGAAAACAAGCACCACGTCCCAAGCACCAATTACCAACTAGCTGAAAGCTGACCGCTGAAAGCCGATAGCTGAAAGCCGATAGCTGACCGCTACCCCAAGGGCATCATTGAACCATAGCGCGGCCGCAAACGACGGCCGGGAGGGAAAGACAAGTGATCCGCGTCAGGACAACAAGCCGAACCCGGCCGGGCTTCACGCTGGTGGAAATGCTCACGGTGATCGTGATCATCGGCATCCTGGCCAGTCTGATCACCGCCGCCGCGGTCGCCGCGCGAACGAAAGCGCGGGAAGGGGCCGTCAAGGCCGAACTCACCCAACTAGAGATGTCGACCGAGAACTACAAGATCGAGTACGGCGAATACCCGCCCGATTTTGCCGACATCAATCCCAACCTGGGAAGCGGTCGAGTGATCGATACCGACGCCGTCGAGCGGCACATCAAGCGCCGCTGGCCACGGTACAACTACACCGCGCAGGGCACAATCTGGGACCAGTTCGTCTACGACCTGGCGCAGAACTACGGCCTCGACGCCACCAATTTCGATGCCAGCGTTGGGCTCATTATCTGGCTGGGAGGGTTGCCGGAGTCAGCCCCCGCAGCCGGCGAGAAATGGCGGCCCGCCGGCTTCCACAGCGATCCGACAGCACCCTTCAAGCCGGGCGGACCGCGCACCGAGGCACTCCACGACTTCAAAGAGGATCGCCTGGTATACGATTCGGTGGCCAACGTGCTGCGCTATTACCCGTTCGACACCCCCGAGGCAGCCGATCCGCCGTTTGTCTACTTCCGCGCCCAACGGGTGAAGCTGACGGCGGGCACCACCACCAAGTACCGCTATGAGTATGGCACCGTGCAGGGCACCGCCTTTGTGCCCAAGTTCTACATGCACAACGGCGACATCGCGAACGTTGCCGCGCCGATCCTCGATTCCAATCCCGACGCTCCCCCCGATGCGACGTACCTCACCGAGGCCGTCAAACCGCTGCCGGCCAAGCCCGATACGGTCCGCTCGTGGCGTGCCGCGGAGAAGTTCCAGATCCTCTGCGCGGGGATGGACAAGCTCTACGGCGTTGGCGGCTCCTCGGCCAATACGGTCGACCCCAGCAAGCTGATCCGCTACAGCCGCACGGGCTTCAACTTCTCGACCGAAGGCGAGGACCGCGACAACCTGGCCAACTTCAGCAACGGCAGGCTTGAGGACGAGCTATGATCCGCGCATGCGTTCATATCCGCCGCGGACTGCGCACGCGAGAGGCGCCGACACGCCCGCCCGCGCCGCGGCGCGTGGGTTTCACGCTGGTGGAACTTCTGGTGGCGATAACGATCATCGGCATGCTGGCGGCGCTGGCCACCGGTGCGCTGCAGCTTGCCCGGCAGGGGGCCCGCGAGGCCAAGACGAAATCGACGATCACCAAGATCAACAACATCGTGCTCGAGCGCTACGAGTCGTACCGCACCCGGCAGATGCGGATGGCGATGCCGTCGACGGTGCCCCCTCCGGCGCGATCGATGCTGAAGCTGCTGGCGTTGCGGCAGACAATGCGGCTGGAGATGCCCGAGCGGTGGACCGACGTGCTGGCGCCGGGCAACTTGATCTGCAACGTGCCGCAGTCGTTCTCGCCCCCCGGCGACCCGTACAACCCGAACAGCTACGTCATCAACCAGGGCTACCCGTTGCGGGCACAGTACGGTGCCGCCCAGTTCAACGCGGGAATGTATCGCCCCGCGCTGTCGAAGGGCTACCTCCGCCGCTATGCCCGGGCCTGGAACACGCTGACCGACGCTGCGGGGGCCTACAAGCTCAGCCAGGCCGACGCCGAAGCGCTTCTGAAAAGTCATGAATCGGCCGAGTGCCTTTACCTGCTGGTGACCATGTCGTCCCCCGCTTCCGCCGAGCACTTCCGCGAGAACGAGGTGGGTGATACCGACGGCGACACGCTCCGCGAGTTTCTCGACGGCTGGGGCCAGCCGATCCATTTTCTCCGCTGGGCCCCGGGCCTGACCGAGTCGGACTTGCAGCGGATCGTGTACGTTGAAAGCGGCGCTACGTGGGCAGCCGACGCAAGCCTCATGGGCCTGGCCGAGGACGAGGACCACGATCCCTTCGATCCGATGAAAGTCGATCGCCGGCCCGACCCAAACTCAGCGCCCGATTTGGGGAATAATCGGCCCCGCGCGTGGCGTCTGGTGCCGTTCATTTTCTCGGCGGGACGCGACGACGTGTACGACGTCAGCCAGTTGGCCGCCAGCGGCGACTACTTCTGGAACAACGATACCTATACGCAGGATTTCGGCATGCCGACCGACGGCGGAAATGACGGCGATTTCGGCCATTACGACAACATCCACAACCACCGCGTCGAGGCGAGGGTGAGGTAACATGAAACGCACCGCTCATGCTTGCCGCCGCGGCATCACGCTGGTCGAACTGCTGGTGGTCATCGCCATCATGGTGCTGCTGCTGGCGATCGCCATCCCGATGATGCAGCCGACCATGAAGAGCCGCCAGGTTCGCGAGGCGGCCCGCGGGGTGAACATGTACTTCGGCGGCGCCCGGATCAAGGCCAAGGAACTCGGCCGGCCGGTGGGCGTGCTCATCGAACGGAGCGGTACCGTACCGCAGGGGAGCATTACCCTGCGGCAGATCGAGATGCCCGAAAACTATGGCGGCGAGACGTGGGACAGCAAGATCTTCGTTGCCTGGGACGGTTGGCTCGATACCGACGGCACGGTGATCGACCGCGTGGGCTTTGGCGGCGCGACCGAACCGCCCAATCCCTACACCGCCGCCCAGGCTGCCGTGCTGCGGCAAACTCGCCCGCTGCTGGTGACGATCTACCTCGATCCGCCCAACAGCGAGTGCGCGCCGATCTTCCGCCCCGGCGACCGGATCCAGCTTGGTCCGAACGGCCATTGGGCCGAGATCCTGCCGCCTTACCGGCCGGGTACCACCACGCCCTACGTGAACGATCCCACCGATTCAGTTCAGGTGAATACGGTGGTCAACAATGAGGGCTTCGTGCGGTTTTCCGTCGGCAACTCGCTCGACGTCGGTCGCCCGATGCGGGCGCTCGTGCTCATCGATCCGAGCCCCTCTGCGACGCTCCCCTGGCCTGATGACGACCACGGCGAAGATGATAATCCGCCTCCGGTCGATACCGACGCGACCGACTGGGAAAATTTCTTAGCCTCATCGACGTCGATGTTTTTCCAGATCGAGCGGCAGCCTTCGGCGTACGGTTCGACGGCGTCGTTCGGCGCGGCGGCCGAACCGCTGCAATTGCCTGGCGACGCCGTGCTCGACCTGGCGTCCTCGGGAACCGACGCCACCCCGACGTTGTTCGGCCCCGCCAGCACGACCGACAACTCGCCGGTGATGATCATCTTCGCCCCCGACGGCGCGGTGCAGTCGGTATATCACCACGGCATCCAGACGCGGCTTCTGGAGCCGTTTTATCTGCTCATCGGCCGCCGCGAGCGGATGCTCGATGACGAGGCGGATGTCACCGTGCCGACCGGAATGTTGGCACAGAAAGTCTCGGCCGATGACAACCTGCCCAACTGGCGCGATCCGAACAACCTGTGGATCACCGTCAACCCCAATACGGGCACCGTCTACGCGGCGCAGAACTCGCTGTTCGACGAGGCGTCTTACGGCGCGTTTGACTACTACAACAATCTCACCGACCGCCAGAACGCGTTTGCCCTGGTCCGCCAGTCGGCCCGCGCGGCACAGGTAGTGGGGTCACGCTAACATGACAAGAGCAGTCATCCGTCAGCGATCAGCGATTGGTCATTGGTGCTTGGGCCTTGGGCCTTTGAACACCGGTACGGATCGCTGCGCTCGACCCTCCCTGCGGCGACCTGCCCGGCTTGGCCGCACGGGCGTGAGCCTCCTGGAGGTGCTGGTGTCGATCTTCGTGCTCACCGCCGGACTGCTGGGCATCGCCGCCATGCTGCCGCTGGCGAGCCTCGACATCATCGAGGCCACCAAGTGCGAGAATGCTGAAATCGTCGGCATACGGAGCATGGGCGAAGTCACCATTCGCGAGCTTTACAATCCGCGGTTGTGGATGCGCTACAACGGCGAAGAGATCGTACAGACGGAGAATCAGGTAACCGGCGCAAGTTCGAACCGCCCGGTGATGCTGCTGAGTGACTACAACAGCATCGCCATTATCGACCCGGTGCTCGTCGCGCAGTATCCCGGCGCGTCGGGCGATCCCGATGTGGGCGGTTCGGGACAGTTCCCCCTGCACGTGCCGACCGCTCCAACCAACAAGGTGATCGGCCGGAGGTACTCGCTGCGTCCATACTCCCAGTACTCCTCGCGAATGAACCTCTCGATGGCCGAGCGGATCTTCCTCTCGCACGACGATCTCGATTTTGTCGAACCGGCCGACGAGAACGACCGGCCGCGGATCAA
This sequence comes from Thermoguttaceae bacterium, assembly GCA_040766885.1. Classification (GTDB taxonomy): domain Bacteria; phylum Planctomycetota; class Planctomycetia; order Pirellulales; family Thermoguttaceae; genus JAXGPP01. The sequence continues at coordinate 190,263 of JAXGPP010000004.1, forward strand.
CATGGCCTGCAAGGCGACCGATGCCAGCAGCAGCGACGTCGAGACCGCATTGCCGTGGCCCTACCGAGGCTGGGAGGGAGACTCGAACTACACGAATCCCGAAGCGATGGTCCCCCTGGCCAATAACCACTACTCGTGGCTGGCGGTGGTGGTGCCGCAATTCGTCGTCTGGCAACGCGACTTCCAGAGCGGCGGCCAGGACTGGATCTACCTCGACACGCGGAGCCCGTCGTACCAGGTTTCCGTCGTGGTGTTCTACCGGCGGCAATATGAAGAACCCGGCTCGCCCCTGGAACCCGCCACGCCGGCCGAGCGGCGCGTGACGGCCGATTTTCAGGGGGACGGCCGCAACGGTGGCGAAGTCCGCCTGGTCTGCGACAGCGGCGACCCATCGAGTTATCTGGAATTGAGAACCAACGACATCATCATGCTCGCCCAGGAGCGAACGATTAGTACCGGTGTGATCCAGCCAGTAGTCAATTTCTACCGCGTTGTCGGACTCGACGACATTGACGACAGCAATGATCCGGCAGAGCGTTACGCGACGCTCGACGGTCCCGATTGGACGATCGACGACGACGGCAATGGTGATCCCGATGACGCCGTCGCCGTGATTATGCCGGGCGTGATCGGTGTCCGCACGGCGAAATTCAACGTGCAGTAGAGAACAAGAAAGCAGCAAGTCCTCGCGCGGAGCGCGAGGATTACGGGCCGGCCAGCGGCAAACGAAATAGGGCGAAGGGCAAGCTAATCTTTTTGGGGCGGAAGGACAGAGACCTATGAGGACCCGATCGAGAGCGAAGAACCGCCGGGGCGTTCTGCTCCTGCTATTGCTCGGCCTCTTGGCCATGTTCGGCGTGGTGGCGATCACCTTCGTATTGATCACCGGCCAGTATCGCCGCGCCGCGTCGCTCGGCCGCACCGGCGAGTCGCCGCTGGAAGAAGAGCAGGAACTGCTCGACGACGCCTTCAAGCAACTTGTCCGCGGCGACAAGAAGTCGATGATGGGGTGCCTCAGCCTGCTGGAAGACATGTATGGCAACCGCACGTTCGGCGCTCCCGACGCCGCGGGCAATGCCACGCCGCAGGGCATCATGGTGAACAAGCCGAACACGACCTTCGTCCGCCTCGTAGCGCCGGGCCCAACCGCAGGCCGGTGGCGTGGCCAGATTCTCGAGTTCACCGCGGCGATGGTCGATCCCGCCAATCCGCAGAACACGGCCTACATGCCCGATCCCTATCGCTACGTCGGCCAGGTGCTCACCTTCCTCGACGGGCCGGCGCGGCACCAGAGCGTGCCGATCATCGGCTACCGCATCGACTCGATCAACAACCAGGCGCTGCTGCAGACTGTTGCGCCGGACGTTTCCCCCGAAGACCTGATGGAGAACTACTTCATCCGCGGCGCGCGGTGCCGCTTCATTATCAATGGCTCGGCGTTCAGCGGCACCGGCTTCGGGCTGAAGGTGGTGGCCGCCAATCTGGCCGGGGGTGAACCGGTTCCCGATACCCAGGAGGGCCTGCTCGAGAAGACCACGAACGACTACAACCCGGGAACGACCGCCGATATCATTGCCACCGCGAATACGGGTCTCACACTCTACCCGGAAATCGCCCTCATGCCGAATGCCCCGGAGGGTCGCGAACCGGCCGGGGGCGCGAATGAGGACTACGACGCAGCCGATCTCCAGAACCCCCATCTGGCTTCCGTCCTGCGCGACGGCACCGTCCCCAGCCCTTCGTTCCATCGGCCGGAGATCGTTCGCTACTGGATCAATCGCATCAAGACCGTGGCCGGGGAGGATCCGAGCAATCCCAATCAGTTTGCCGTGTTGGCGCAGAAATATCTCGGTGCGCCCGTCGACAAGCTCGCCTGCCGGATCATCTTCCGGCCGCTGCCGAAGTATCACCCCAACTTCACCGGCAGTAACCCGGCCTTCCAGTTAGTGCAGGGGCACTACGCTTCGGGTTTCAACCCCTTGTGGAGCGGCATTCGCCTGGAGCAGGACGCTGACAGTAGTGGCACCGTCGAACCCGCCGAGTACCGTTGGGACTGGGATGTGGATTCCGACGGCGACGGCACGCCGGATTCGGTCTGGGTCGACCTGGGGATGCCGGTTCGCTCCGACGCCGACGGGCGGCTTTACAAGCCGCTGTTCGCCATCTTCTGTACCGATCTCGACGGCCGGCTGAACGTGAACGCGCACGGCGCGCACATGCACCGCGATCCGAGCTTCACGAGCGTCGTCGACCCGAACAACCCGGCCTTCGCTCCACCCGGCATGATGTCGATGGGCGGGATGTTCGCTTTCGCGGGAGGCGCGCCGCTCGCGTTGCCGCGCGGCCTCGGATACGCGCCCTTTGAGATCAGCTTGGCGCCCTTGTTCAGCTCGCCGTTGGATTACCAGGCGGTGATTGCCAATCGCTACTACAGCTACGTGCCGGCCACTGCGAGCGCCGAGTACCTGCCGGGGACTGCCAACGCCGATGATTTCCTGAGCTGGAACATGTGGTCGCAATACGGCGGCGCCTACTGGAACATGGCGGCCGCCGGCAACGCCGGTTCCTACGGCAGCCCGCCCGATTTCGACGGCGACATGGTGGTGGGGCTCGATCCCGGCGGAAGGCCGATCTTCATCCGCGCCGCCATCGGCGACCACCTCGACGATCCGGGTGAACTGGATCTGGCCGGATCGGCGTCGGTCGATTCGCCTTACACTCCTGCCGAACTCGAGCCGATCTTGCGGCCCTACGACACCGATTCGGCGTCGCTCACCAGCCGGCTTCTGCCGCCGACGCTCACGGCCTCGTCGAATCTGGTCGCCTATCGCAACCTGCTCACGACCGATAGCTGGGATGTGCCGGTGCCCAATCTCTCGGTGCCGGAAGACATCGTGCGGCGGCTGATCGCCGAGATCAACGGCACCGGGGCGACCGCGCCGGTTCCGGCCGTGAAGACCTGGCTTGTCGGCCTGTATCCGCCGCGGCACATGTCCGACGTTCTGGCGCTGAAGGCCTATTTCGAGTACCGCGTTCGCGACACCTCCGGTGGCGGCCTGGCCGCCAGGCAGACTAACGCCATGGCGCACGCACGGCAGATCGCCGCCGCTGCATCGCAGGTGTTGTCGTGGGACCTGATGACCGGCCTGAAGATGGACGTTAACCGGCCCTTCGGCAACGGTCAGGACCAGGCGATCGACCTTGATGTGCCGCCCGATGGCATCCCCGACACGATCAACAACGTGGTCGATGAACCGGGACGGATTATCCGCAACACGAGTTCGCCGTATGCCTTGAAGCTCGACACGGGTTTCGTGGGACCGCCGCGGTTCTTCGGATTCCCCGGCGAATCGGCCGACGGGACGGAGACCACGCTGCTCAAGGACCGCTCTGGCGCACTGATCCCCAACATCGGCTTCAATCACGTCGACGGCTTCGATGTCAATGGCGACGGCACCGTGGACCAGATCGACAAGGCGCTGGTGCGGCAGTGGTACGCGCGGCACCTCTACGTGCTGATGATGCTGCTGGCCGACGAGCGGTCATTCTACGGCACGAATAAGACGGATCCCACCGACCCGCAAGACGGTTTCCGCGTCTATTCGCAGGCCGAAGACGAGCGCAAGGCCCGGGCGATCGCCCAATGGGCGATCAACGTGGTCGATTTCCGCGATCGCGACTCGATCATGACGCCGTTTGAGTACGACATCTACCCATTTACCAACCCCGTGGCCGCTGCGGGTCCCCCGCAGGTCTTTGACAATAACGGTCCGAACAACACCTGGGATGTCGATGGCATCATCGAGCCCAATCCGAACAATCCCGATCTGCTGCCGCCGAGCGGCACGGCGCCCTATATCGACGACGGCCAGCCGTACCGCGGCCTGGTGTGGGGTTGCGAACGTCCGGAACTGTTGATCACCGAAACGCTGGCGACGCACGACTTCCGCCTCCAGGATCTCGATACGGACAACGGCGACGCGACAACGACGACCGACGGGTCGGACCCCGATGACGATTACGACAACCTGAAGCGTCCCGAAGGCTCGCTGTTCATCGAGCTTTATAACCCCTGGACCAACCTCGAACCGGCGCCCGCCGAGTTGTATAGCAGCTTGACGGGTGGCGGCGTGGACCTGGCGCGAACAGTGCCCGACCGACCCGACCCCAGCCAGCCCGGCCTTGCGGTGGACTGGCCGGTGTGGCGGATGATTTTCGTTCCCGGCGACGATACCATGGCGGCCCTCGATCCCGACGATCCGGAGAACTGGCCGCGCAACGGCGGTACGCTGGTGGCCGAGCGGAGCCTGTACTTCACGAATCCGACCGGCGCCATGAGCGTGACGCTGCCGCCGCAGGAGACGGCCAAGCCGCTCACGGGCAACGACGCCAACCACGGCACCGAGCAGTTCTATCCCGATGTGGCGGTGGGCGTCATTCCGCCCGGCGGCTACGCGGTGATCGGCCCTGGCCTGCCGCAAGCAGCGGTGAGTGGCAGCGGCACCGACTACGTGACCTACTTCGGCAAGCGAAGCAGTGATCCTGGTGACGGGCAGACCCAGGAGCCTACCGACGCCAATCAAACGCGGCAGATTCGCCTTAACGTGGGCGGGGCCAACCCGGCCGAATCGCCCGTCAAGGCCAACACGAACCCTCAGCTCGAACCTCAGACCGACCAGATTCGCAACGTGGTGTCGATCGTGGTCGACGAACCCAACCGGCTCAACCTGACCGAGCCCGATGGCGGTTACCCCGATACGATTCCCAGCGCCACGTTTGATTCGAACTCGACGCGGATGTACCTGACTGCCGTTCCCGGCGGAACGCCGATGGCCTCCGATACGCCGCTCGATGCCGGTCGCACCGATCGCATCGGCGCCAATCACCTCAATCCGGCCGATCCGCCGACGGTCCAGGCCCGCGTATCGATCGCCCACTTGCAGCGCCTGGCCAATCCGCTGCAGCCGTGGCATCCGGAACTAAACCCCTACCTGACGGTCGACTCGTCGCCGATCGACCTCATCCCGTTCAACGGCTGGGATAACATGCCGAGCGGGCAACCCAACCCGAACCATTTCGCCTCGCATCAGCGCGGCGAGATGAACACCAGCGACGACGGGACGAACAACCTCTGGATCCAGCGATTGGGGCTGAAGACGATCGACACCACGCCCAATCAGCTTGGCGACGACCATTACTTCGATGAGATCATGGTGCACAGCCTGGGGTATGTCAGCAGTCGGTTGCCGCTGAACGATCCGTTGCCTTTCGGACCGCCGCGGACCACCGCGCCCTACGTCGGCGACCCCGCCGGCGGACCGTTCCCCTGGCTCGCCTGGAACAACCGGCCCTTCGTGAGCCAGTTGGAGTTGCTCTCGGTTCCGGTGGCCAGTTCCTCGCGGCTGTTGAACGCCAATATCGGCGCGGGCACGCCCGAGCCGAACTACACGTTCTTCACGATGATCGAGCCCAATCCCGGTAACTACTCGCCGTACGACGGCATCGCCATGAGTCCGACGCAGGAAGGCGGGTTCGCGCACCAACTCAACTTCTTCCACTCTCGCGCCTATGGCACGGGGGTGGGCGCAGGCATGCCCGAGTTCCATCGCGTGCTCGACTACACGTTCGTGCCGTCGCGGTTCGTGGGCAACACGCTGGCGGGCAACCCGACCGCGTTCAGCATGGGGTCGCACGTCTTCTATCCGCCCTTCAACTCGATCTCGTACTACCGCGAGCCTGGGCGGATCAATCTCAACACGCTGAGCGACCCGCTGGTGTGGCAGGGGCTGACCAACGGCTCGCCCATAGTTTCGAACAACCTGGCGCAGGCCTTCACCTGGTTCACCGACAACCGCCGCGGATTCGCCCTGGGCGCCAACGGCGTGGACATCAACAACCAGTTCCCGACGCGCATGACGCGGCCGTTCCGCACGTTCGCCGGACGCTACCTTGTGCCCGAAACCCAGGTAACGCCCAACCTGCAGGCCCAGGTCGGAAACGAGGTCGGCTCTGGAATGCTGCGGGAGCATCCCACGGTGACCAATCACCCGCTGTTCGAAGAGGCCAACCTGGGCGGCGCGGCAACCCACACGCAGCGCAACCCGTTCTTCCAGTATCGGGGGTTGCAGCGGTTGGGAAACCTGGCCACATCGCGGTCGAACGTGTACGCGATCTGGATTACGCTCGGCAAGTTCGAGGTTCAACCGATCGCCTACCGGCCAACCGATAGCAGCAGCAAGACCTACCAGCTTACGCCCGCCGAGTTCTCGTTGATCTACGGCGACGGCTACGAGCTGGGCCAGGAACTCGGCAGCGATATCGGCCGGGTGGAACGGCACCGGTCGTTCTACATCTTCGACCGTTCGATTCCCATGGGATTCGTGCGGGGCGAAGACCTGAACATCGAGAAGGGCATCCGCCTCAAGCGGTCGATCAAGTGATGGTGCGGGCCAGGCATCGCGCCGGGCGAGAGAAGACACGAAGGCCCGGGCAACCATGCCGGGCGAACGTTGAAGTTCACCGTAGGACGGATTTCAAATCCGTCCTGCGGACGTTGGAGTTTGTCGTGGGACGGATTTGCAGTCCGTCCTGCCGATAGCCCGGCCTTGCCGGGCGTACGAAGGGCAACACCGATTTCGCGGCTGGCATGACGGCCGGGAGGAGAGCGACGTGATCCGCGTCAGGTCCCCGAACGCAGCGCGGCCGGGCTACACGCTCGTCGAACTGCTGATCGCCACGTTGCTGACGCTGATGCTGATGGCCGCCGTGGCCGGCGTCTTCGGCACCGTGAGCGAGAGCATCAACAACACCCGGGCGCTGATGGAAAAGACCGACCAGCTTCGCGGTGCCCGCGAGCGGCTGGCGAGCGATCTGGCGACTGTTTCCGCCCCCATCGACACGGTTCCCCGGTGGTACGATTCGAAGCTCACCCGGACCGGTTACGTGCAGTACACCGAAGGCCCCATCGGCCCGCTCTACGTGCCGGATGCGGGCACACCGAGTTCGGCTCACAACGTGTTCCTCAATTTTGGTGTCGAACCTACAGGCGAAGTGGACACGACCGTGGGCGATGTGGACGACATGCTGATGTTCACCGTCGCGCGCGACCCGGCCAAGGACAAGCCTTTCGTGGGACGCGTGCTGCAGCTTCGCGCTCCGCGGCCGGGCGAGACGGCCGACGGTTCGAACGATCCCGACGGCCCGGGACCGCTTTCGACCATGCCCTACATGATCGTCCGCACGGCCGAGTCGTATCAGGCCGAAGTGGCTTGGTTCGTCCGCGGGCGGACGCTCTATCGCCGCGTGCTGCTGGTCTTGCCCGGCTTCGACGCCGATCTGCGGACCACCGCGAACGAGTTGCAGCTCGATACATCGAGCCTCGTGTCAGTGCACTTGAAAACGCCCAATCCTTATAATCCCGGCCCGGGCTTCTTTGCCCAGTACGATATCTCGGTAAGCTATGACCCGGCGACGAATACGCTCACGCCGAACGCGTTCGCCGATCTGGCAAAACCCGAGAACCGCTTCGCCCACCGTACGCGTGATCTCGATGACAGCGGCAATCGAGTGATGGCGCTCAATTTCCCCTTCCACCCGCACATCTATCGCGATTGGCGGACCAGCGCCAGCGGTTCGGGTGATACGCCGAAGCCCGGTCCCGCGCCGCGCAACGAGCGAACGGCCTGGAGCATGCTCGGCTTGCCGACACTCCGCGAGACCTCGTACTTCTACCAGGACGCGGCGACGGGGTCGGTGAGTGATTCGTGGTATGCCGGCGGCTATCTGCCGGCGATCACGCAATCGGGCCAGGTCATGGACACGCTGACGATTCGCGACATGAACGCCACCGGCCAGTTCGACCTCTGGGCGAACCCGCATCCCTGGGGCGAGCAGGAACCCACGACCGGCGCGGTGATCTACGGCGGCGCGTCGAACAATCCGCGCCCGTACCTTGGCGGGCGGACCGGCGAAGACATCATCCTGACCAACGTCGTTGGCTTTGACGTCAAGGCCTGGGACCCCGGCGCGCCGGTCCTGAACATGAACATCGGCGGCACCGACCGTATCGTTATGCCCGGCGATCCGGCCTACCTGCGCGAATTGCCCTCCAGCACGCTGCCAACCACTCCGTCGAATCCCGTGGAACGGGTGAGCTATGGGGCGTTTGTCGACCTGAATTTCATGGGGCGGTTGGCGCTCCAGACCTTCGGCACCAATGATCCGCAGCACGCGGATGTCCAAGCAAAGGTGGGCAAGCCGTCGTACTACAATACGATCCAGACGACCGGCGAGCCGGAACCATGGTTCTACGGAGCGGGCGACTACCGCTCCGGCCTCCGCGGCCACGTGCCCGATGCGAACGTCCTGACCACATGGGACAACCCCGACACGACGCCCCAGGGAGAGCATTACGGCGACATCCGCTCCTGGGCGCTGCCGTCGGTCTACGACACATGGTCGAACCACTACGAGAGCGACGGGATGAACCAGGACAACGATGCCCTGGCTGACGAGGGGAGCAACGGATTGGACGATCCCGTCGTCCTGGACATAAACAATTCGCAATATGGCGAGCACCGGCCGGCTCCCTTGGGCACGCTTGACTATGTGGCCGACGATCCCGACGAACGGGAGACCAGCCCGCCCTACCCGGTGGCTCTCCAGGGTTTGCAGATCAAGATTCGCGTCTACGAACCCGACAGCCGCAAGGTCCGCGAGACCACGATCGTCCACGAGTTCATGGACCAATAGGAGCATTGGGCTTTCGCCCTTCGCTCCCGCTTCCTTGGTCATTGGTGCTTGGTCATTAGGACTTCCGTCTGGGGGATGTCATAGGGCCGGCGGCGCGTGAATACGCGACGCCGGCCCGTCCTATTTTCCTTCAGCCTGGGGGGAATAGGCTGCGGCGAGCGCTCGTTTTTGGCCACCTGAAAAAAAGTCGCAAGTCATTGCTCGATAAGCTTCTTCGCATCCGAGTGGCCTAGTCCCACCCCCCTTTGGCGAGCCACCGTCTGCTATAATGCGGCCCGGTGCCTTGGCCCCATCGCCATGGCCCCGCAATCACATCCCTCTAGGGACTTCAACACGGAAGCCAAAATGGTGGTTTTGCTTACGTCCGACGATGCCGCTCGAAAGCCTTACGCGGCCGTAACTTGCCGCCGCGGCCCGCGCCGTAACGAAAGTAAACACTCGCTAGGGCGTTTCGGTTCGATCGCCCGGCCGCCGGAGCAGACTGTCCAAATGGCCTCCCTGGAGGGGTTCTCGCTCGGTTTTCGAACCACATACGCTTCCACAGGAGAAACTTGAATGCACTAGACCGGTGACGGCTCGAGGCTATTATTGACAGCGGTAGCTGTCAAAATACAATCGCCTCCGATGCGTCTCCTCCGCCACTCTCCTCACCTCCGGCTATGGTCCGCACTTGCGGCCATCGTGCTGCTCCACGCGCTCGGTACGCGCACGGTCAGAGCGACCTGCGGCGACTGGCTGGCGCATCCGGCCGAGCCGGGTGGGGTCGCTGACGAGTCGGCCGCCGACCGGCACATGACCCCGGCGGCCGAGAAGCCCGCGGAGACGCGCTCCACCCCGCGACCGACGAACTGCCGAGGCCCTTTGTGCCGTCAGGCCCCATCCCCCGTTCCGACGGAGACGCCTCCGGCTCGAATCGCCCCCCTGCAGCGTGCCGACGCCTGCCAGGCGGTCGCCGACTCAGACGCCCAACCGGCGATTGAGCGATCACTCTCTCTCTCCGAGCCGGCCCATCTTCTGCCCGGTTTCCCTGCCCAAATCGACCGCCCCCCGCGAGCCGCTTAGCCGATATCGGCAGCTTCGAGCGCTGAGTTCTCAGTCTCCAGCCCCATTGGTCATTGGTGCTTGGGCCTTGGTCATTCTCACCGCTGGGGCTCGCTCCGTTCGTCCCTCGTCATTCGCCATTTCACCCGTCTCGGTTCTTTTCTCATGTCTGATTCTGCCCTTGGCAGTCCGCTGCCGCCGCCTGCGAAGAAGAAGTATCTCCGGGCGGTCAGCCCGCGGCTGCGAAAGCTGCTCTACGTGGTGTTTGCCCTATTGGCCCTGCTGGCGGCCAATGCCGGATACCTCGCGGCGATCACCGCCCTCGAATGGGCCACCGGGCGGACATACGAGAACTACTTCTACCAGTACATGTTCCTGGGCCACCTGGTGCTGGGCCTGGTGTTCATCGTGCCGTTCGTGGCCTTCGGCGCGCTGCACCTCGTGGCCTCGAAGAACCGCCGCAACCGCCGCGCCGTCCGGATCGGCTACGTGCTCTTCATCGTCTCCATCGTGGTGCTGCTGACTGGCGTGCTGTTGACCCGGGCCGGAGGCTTCGATCTGAAGCAGCCGCAGGTCCGCAGCCTCGTCTACTGGCTGCACGTCATCGCGCCCCTCGTGGCCGCCTGGCTCTACTGGCTGCACCGGCTGGCCGGGCCCCGGATCAAGTGGAGACTCGGCCTGAGCTACGCCGGCGTGGTCGGTGCCGCCGTTCTGGCGATGGTCTATTTCCACTCCGAGGACCCGCGAAACTGGTTCGCCGTCGGGCCCGAGTCGGGCACAAAGTACTTCGAGCCGTCGCTCGCCCGCACCGCCTCAGGCAATTTCATCCCCGCCGAGGCCCTGATGAACGACAAGTACTGCGAGAAGTGCCACGCCGATGTCCACGCCCAGTGGAGTTCGAGCGTGCACCGCTTCAGCTCGTTCAACAATCCACCCTACCTGGCGAGCGTCACCGAGACCCGCGAGGTCTCGCTCCAGCGCGACGGCAACGTGCAGGCCTCGCGCTGGTGCGCCGGCTGCCACGACCCTGTGCCCTTCTTCAGCGGCGCGTTCGACAATCCGAAATTCGACACCCTGAACGATCCCACGGCGCATGCCGGAATCACCTGCTCGGTGTGCCACGCGGTGACCCACGTAAACAGCACCCGGGGCAACGCCGACTACACGATCGAAGAGCCGCTGCAGTATCCCTTCGCCTACAGCGACAGCCCTGTGCTCCAATGGGTCAACAACCAGCTCATCAAGGCAAAGCCGTCGTTCCACAAGAAGACGTTCCTGAAGCCGTTCCACAAGACGGCCGAATTCTGCTCGACCTGCCACAAGGTGCACCTGCCCTACGCATTGAACAACTACAAAGACTTCCTCCGCGGCCAGAACCATTACGACACCTACCTCTTGAGCGGCGTCTCCGGGCACGGCGCGCGGAGCTTCTACTATCCGGAGGAGGCGAAGACCAACTGCAACGAGTGCCACATGCCGCTGGTGGCGTCGGACGATTTCGGCGCGAAGTTCTTCGACGACGCCACGAAGCTGAGCGTCCACGACCACCTTTTCCCTTCGGCCAATACGGGCGTGGCCTGGCTGCTCGACAAGCCTAAGATCATCAAGGCGCACGAAGACTTCCACCTTGGAACCATGCGGGTGGACCTGTTCGGCCTCCGCGAAGAGGGCCGGATCGACGGCCGGCTGGTCGCTCCGTTGAGGCCCGAAGTGCCGACGCTCGAGCCGGGCAAGACCTACCTGCTCGAAACGGTCATCCGCACGCTCAAGCTCGGCCATCCCTTCACCCAGGGAACCGTCGATTCGAACGAGGTCTGGCTCGATGTGACCGTTACGTCGGATGGCCGCGTCATCGGCCGCAGCGGCGCGCTTGATCCCGCGAAGGCCAACGAGGTCGATCCGTGGGCCCATTTCGTCAACGTGTTCATGCTCGACCGCAACGGCAACCGCATCGATCGCCGCAATCCGCAAGACATCTTCACGCCGCTCTACAACCACCAGATCCCGCCCGGCGCCGGCCAGACGGCCCACTACGCCCTGCGGCTGCCCGAGCGGCTCGACGCGCCGGTGACGGTGGAAGTGAAGCTCCAATACCGCAAGTTCGACCAGCGGTTCATGGATTTCGTCGCCCGCACCAACGAGCGACTAGGCAGCACAATCCGCGGCCACCAGCCCGGCAAGCCGTACCACAACGAGCTGCCGATCACGACGCTGGCCGCCGACAAGGTGACGTTCCCCGTGGCGGGCATCGACTCGCCGGTCACCAATCCCACGCCCGATTTCCCCCTCTGGCAGCGATGGAACGACTACGGTATCGGCCTGTTGCTCAAGGGAAACGCCGAATTGCGGCAGGCCGCCGAGGCGTTTGCCGAGGTCGAGAAGTTGGACCGCTGGGACGGCCCGATGAACCTGGCCCGCGTCTACAACGCCGAGGGGCGGATCGACGAGGCGGTCGAGGCCCTTCAACGGGCCGCGCGGTTCGAGCAGGAAAAGGGCTACCCGCGGTGGACCTGGGCTTGGCTCAGCGGCGTGGTGAATCGCCAGCAGGGGCATCTTGAGGAAGCGGCCCAGAATCTCCACAGCGTGCTCACCGACCGCACACCCGAAATGCAGAAGCGGTCGTTCGATTTCAGCCTCGACTACGAAGTGATCAATCTCTACGGCCAGACGCTGTTCGACCTCGGCCGGCAGCGGGCGCGGCAGCAGCGGCCCGAGGAAGCAGATCGGCACTGGCGCGACGCCGTAGCCCAGTTCGAAAAGACTCTCGAACTGGACCCGGAGAACGTCACGGCCCACTACAACCTGCACTTGCTCCACCGCGAGTTGGGCGACGTGGCGAAGGCGAACGAGCACGAGCGGTTGCACCGCATGTACAAGCCTGACGACAACGCCCAGGGCATTGCGGTGCGGCTGGCCCGCGAGCGTTATCCGGCGGCGAACCACGCCGCGGAGGCAGTCGTGATCTATGCACTCGACCGGGCCGGGGCCCCCGGTCTGGAAGCATCCGCGGCGGCGGAACAAGTGGCATCTCAGGCGGGAGGAGAATGATCCGATGGCAGCGAACGTCAAAGAGGCGAAACGAAGGCGGCAGCTCGAAAACGACGACGAGAGCGATCTCGAGGAACGTGACGACGCGGTTGTCGGCACGGCCTTGCGCTGGTCGCTGGTCGTGTTCGCCCTGCTGGCCGGCGCGGGGGGCGTCGTCTACGTGTTGGCCAGACCTGCGCCGGAACCCCCACCCTCGGTCACCACGCTCGCCTCGGTCGCCGTCCGCCAAAAAGCGCCGTTCGAACCGCCGACGGTGCGATTTACCGAAATCACGACCGAAGCCGGTATTCGCTTCGTCCACGAGAACGGCGCTTATGGCCAGAAACTTCTTCCCGAGACGATGGGGGGCGGCTGCGCTTTCTTCGATTTCGATGCCGACGGCGACCCGGACATCCTGCTAGTGAACTCGCAACCCTGGCCCTGGCGGGCGCAGGATCCATCGGCCAAGCCGGCGACGATGGCGCTCTATCGCAACGACGGGCAGGGACGCTTCGAGGACGTAACCGCAGGCTCCGGGCTCGATATCTCGCTCTACGGCATGGGTGTGGCGGTCGGCGACTACGACAACGACGGCCGCGTTGACGTGTTTCTCACCGCCGTGGGGCCGAACCGGCTGTTCCGTAACCTGGGGGGCGGGAAGTTTGAGGACGTGACCGACGACGCGGGCGTGGCCGGGGAACCGGACCGCTGGAGCACGAGCAGCGGCTGGTTCGACTACGACAACGACGGCGACCTCGATCTGTTTGTGTGCAACTACGTCGAATGGTCGGCCGAATACGACATGGCGCAGAACTTCCAGTTGACCGGCGGCGGCCGGGCGTACGGGCGACCGCAGAACTTCGGCGGCACGTTCCCCTATCTCTACCGCAACGACGGAGAGGGCAAGTTCACCGACGTCTCGGCCGAAGCCGGCATCCAGATCCGCAATCCGGCCACTGGCGTTCCATTGGCCAAGTCGCTCGGCGTGGTCTTTGCCGACTTCGATCGTGACGGCTGGATCGACGTGGTGGTGGCCAACGACACGGTGCAGAATCTCCTGCTCCACAACCGCGGCGACGGGACGTTTGAAGAGATTGGGGCGGTTTCGGGCGTGGCCTTCGACATGGATGGCAACGCCCGGGGCGCGATGGGGATCGATGTGGCCCACTTCCGCAACAGCGATGCGATGGGGATCACCATCGGAAACTTCTCGAACGAGATGAATGCGCTTTACGTCTCGTACGGCGACGATATCCACTTCACCGACGAGGCGGTGGCCACAGGCCTCGGCCCCAGTTCGCGGTCGGTGCTCACATTTGGCATATTCTTCTTCGACTACGACCTCGACGGGCGGCTCGATTTGTTTGCCGCCAACGGGCATCTCGAAGACGAGATCAACCGCGTCCAATCGAGCCAGACCTACGAACAGCCGGCGCAGCTTTTCTGGAATTCCGGACCCGAACAGGCCACCGAGTTCCTGCTCGTTTCGCGGGAGAAGTGCGGCGACGACCTGCTCAAGCCCACAGTCGGCCGGGGCGCGAGCTATGCCGACATCGACGGCGACGGCGACCTCGACATTCTGATCACCGCCATTGCCCGGCCGGCGCGGCTGCTGCGGAACGACCAGGATCTCGGCCACGAATGGCTGCGGCTCCGGCTTGAAGGGACGCAATGCAATCGCGACGCCATCGGCGCCTGGGTGGAAGTGCACACACTTGATCGTGTGCTGCGGCAGCAGGTCATGCCTACCCGCAGTTACCTTTCACAGGCGGAATTGCCGCTCACGTTCGGCCTGGGGCGCGGCGCACGAGTTGAGAGAGTGGTGATCCACTGGCCCGACGGCTCGGTGCAGGAACTGCCGGGTGCGGAGCCCGGCCAGACAATTCATGTCCGACAGCAGATTCCGGCGATTGCCAAGGTGCCCTTGCCGACCGGACGCGGAGCGGGCATTGACTGAATAGCGACGGAGCAGAGGCTGCGTTCTGGTGACGGTTTTCTCTCATCTCATCACGAAAGAAGGCGCTTCGCATGCTTACCCGAAGACATTCACCGGGTTTCACCCTGGTAGAGCTGTTGGTAGTCATTGCCATTATCGGCATCATGATCGCCCTGTTGCTGCCCGCCGTGCAGCAGGCGCGTGAGGCGGCGCGGCGCATCCAGTGCAACAACAACCTCAAGCAGATCGGTCTCGCACTGCACAACTATCACGACACCCACAAAGTCTTTCCCTTCGGGACCGGAGGCACCGGCAACAAGTATTCGGCCATCAGTCTGCTCCTGCCGCACATGGAGCAGGCGCCGCTGCACGCCAAGATCAACTTCTCGCTCCCCTACACCGATCCGGCGAACGACGAGGTGCGACTTACCGAGTTGCCGCCGCTCCGCTGCCCCTCGGATCTCCCCAATCCGTTGCCGGCAACGGGCGGGGCCACGAACTACATGGCCAACAAGGGAAGCGGCATCGTGTGGAATACGGCCACCGGTCCGAACGCCGGGGTGCCGAATCCCAGCGGCATCTTCTTCATGCAAAGCGCGGTCGGCTTCCGCGATCTCATCGACGGCACGAGCAACACGGCGGCGTTCAGCGAGCGTGTATTGGCCGACGGCAGCAATGGCATTGTCAGCCCCGTGGCCGATGTTTTCTTCCATCCGGGCTCTCCGACGACGGCGGACGAGGCCGTCCAGATGTGCGACTCGCTGGACATCACCGACCTGGCAAACCAGTTCCCGCTGTTCATGGGATCGCCGTGGATCGACGGCCAGCACACCTATCTGCACACCAACGGGCCCAACAAACGGTCGTGCGGCTTCTTTCTCGTGCTGCGTGCGAACATGCCTCCCAGCAGCCGGCATCCCGGCGGCGTAAACCTGCTGCTCTGCGATGGGTCGGTACGGTTTGTGGGTGAAACGATTGACCTCAAGCCATGGCGTGCCCTGGGCACGCGCGCCGGTGGTGAGGCAATCGGCGATTTCTGATCGACGCGCTGCCGGGCGACTCCCGCGCACTTGCACAAGGAAGACAGTCATGAAACCATTGTTGTCGAATTGGATACCGCGGTGGGTTGCCGGGCTGCTGCTCGCCGCGGCGATTTCCTGCTCCGGTTGCGGCGGGCCCGCTTCGGCCGAACCGGTGAATCCGACGAAGGCCCGGGAGACGCTGGCTGGCGTGCTCAACGGGTGGAAGAACGGAGACACGCCGTCCGCCTGGCAGAACCGCTCGCCGAAGATCGTGGTGCAGGACTTCGATTGGCAGTCGGGCATGAAGCTCAAGGACTATGAAATCCTCGGCGACGGCGAGGCCCGCGACGCAAACCTGTTCTGCCAGGTGCGGTTGACGTTGTACGATCCCGCCCGCGGCGAGGTGCAGAAGTTGGTTTCCTACGTCGTCGGCACCGATCCGGTGCTGACGGTTTTCCGCGGCATGATGTGATTCTTGCACTATCCCCTTGAGGAGATTGGCTGATAATGCGCCTTTTCATGATTGCAGTCGTTCTTGCCACGGCCCTGTCCGCCGCGCGCGCCGCACAGGCCGAGGAGAAATCAATTGCCACCGAGACCAATTCGCCTCCACCGCTGAGCGCGGAGGCCCAGGCAATGGCCAGCGAACTGGAGCAGACCCTGTCGCCCGGCTCGGAGGCGCGGGCCATGTACGACGACATCCGCCAGGGAAGCCGGCTGGACCACCGCGACGGATGGTTCCGCCTGGCTGTGTCGCAAACCCGTTACGGCTGGGAGTACATGGCCCGTGAGTACGACCGCCAAACGGACGACGCTGTCAGCCGCGAAGAGTTCACCGGCAGCGAGACGGATTTCTCGCGGCTCGACCGCAATTCCGACGGCCGAATTACCGCGGTCGACTTTGACTGGTCGGAAAGCGCCACGAACCGCACGCCGGGCATGCTGCTGTTTCTCCAGGCCGACCGCGACGGCAACGGCAAGGTGACGCAGGCGGAGTTCGTCACCCTGTTCGGCGCACTCGACAGCGGCTCGCGCGGTTTCCTTGCACTCGACGACCTGCGCCACCGTTTCGACCCGGCGGGTGAAACGCCGCCGTCGGCGCGACGCGATGCTCCGAGCGTCGACACCCTGGTCAAGGCCCTCGCAACGCAGGAGATCGGCTCGCTCGAGCCCGGTCCCATGCTGGAAGAGCCTGCACCCGACTTCACCCTGCCGACCGCTAACGACGGCAAGACAATTAGGCTCTCGGCCGAGATCGGGCCCAAGCCGGTGGTGCTCATCTTCGGCAATTTCACTTGCGGGCCGTTCCGCAGCCAGGCCGGCAATATCGAAAAGCTCTACCAGCGTTACCGCGACCGGGTGACGTTCCTCATGGTCTATGTCCGCGAAGCGCACCCAGCCGACGGCTGGTGGATGGAGTCGAACGAGCGCGTGGGCATCGACCTGCCGCAACCGAAGAGCGATGCCGAACGCCTTGCCGTCGCCCGCACCTGCCAGGCGCACCTCGAGTTGGATCTGCCGCTTCTGGTCGACACGGTCGACGACCGCGTGGGAACCCAGTACAGCGGCATGCCCAACCGGCTGTATCTCGTTGACCAGCAGGGCCGGGTGGCGTTCAAGAGCGGGCGCGGCCCGTTTGGCTTCAAGCCGCGGCAACTGGAGCAGGCGCTCGTCCTGCTGCTGGCGGACCGCCAGCGTGGAAAGTGATCGACCGCGGGCGTCCCGCCCTCGCCCCCAGGTCATCTCGCGCAGGTGGGCGAGGGAAGGCCGCGGATGTCTCGCTGCCGAACCGGTTTCGCCGACGCTAGACGGGCTTCGTGACTCCCGGTACGGCGCAGGGATAGACCCCATCGGCATCGGGCACGACGGGCGGCGTGGCATCCCACGAATAGCGATCGGGGGCGAGCGTCTCCTGAGAGGCGATGGCATCGTCCCATTTGACGACCTGCCCCGAGTACGTTGCCATGCGTCCGAGGATGCCAGTCATTGTGCTGATGGCGCCGTAATCAGCTTCGTTGAACGGTGTGTCGCGGCGGACAGCTTCGAACAGCCGGTCGTGCTCGACCTGGTACGGATTGGGCGACTGGCCGCGGAACCGCCACGAATTGCCCGCCGATTCGATGATTCCGCGATCGATTTGCGCCGAGCCCTTCGTACCCAGCACGTGCTCCGAAACGCTGTTCCAGCATTGCGGGATATGCCGGCAGAAGCTGTACATCCTCGTGCCATCGGCGTAGGTGAATTCGACGGCGTGGTGGTCAAAGATCTCGCCGTGCTCGCGGCCATTGCGGTACTGGCGGCCGCCCATGCCGTTGGCTTCGACCGGATGGGCTCCTCCCATGACCCACGTCCCGACATCGATGTTGTGGACGTGCTGCTCGACGATGTGGTCGCCCACCAGCCAAGTGAAGAAGTAGCGGTAGCGGAACTGGAACTCCATCTCGGTCATGTTCTCGCGCGGACCGAGTTTGGCCGGCATCGCCGCGTTCCAGTAAACCCGCAACAGTTGGGGCTGGCCGATCGCGCCATCGGCCAGCCGACTCATCGTCTCCTCGTACACCCGTTGATGATGCCGCTGCAGTCCCACGCCCACCTTGAGGTTCTTCTGCCTGGCAATCTCGTTTGCCACAAGGATGCGGCGGACGCCGGGAGCATCGACCGCCACCGGCTTCTCCATAAATACGTGCTTTCCCTGCTCAACGGCGTACTCGAAATGAGCCGGTCGGAAATGCGGGAACGTGGTCAAGATCACCAGGTCCACGTCCGAGTCGATGGCCTGCTTGTAGGAGTCGAAGCCGATGAAGCGGCGCTCGGGCGGCACGTCCACCCGGTCGGCAAAACCGCCATGCTCCTTGCGATCGTAGCGCGCCTCCTGCCCCTTGACGAGCGCCTCGTAGCTCGACTGAAGCTTGTCTTCGAAGACGTCGGCCATCGCCCACAACTTCACCGGGCCGGGCGTGCTCAGCGCCTGTGTCGCCGCGCCGGTTCCCCGCCCGCCGCAACCGATGAGCGCCACCTTGATCGTCTCGTCGCCGGCGGCGTGGACCGCCGGTACTGCCGGCGCGGCCAGCACCGCGCCGGCCGCGGCAAACGAGGTGCGGGCAAGGAATGGACGACGGGACGATGCGGGAGCGGAAGCGGATTGGCTCATCGGTTATTCCAGCAGGAGGGTTGGTGCTTCAACACAGTCGGCTCGGAAGGAGCGATCTACTCCAATTCGCGGATCTTGATATTCCGCCAGCGGACATAGAGCGGCTCGGTGCGATTGCCGACGCCGTGCACCTGCAGGCCGATGATGCCTTCGTGGTCCGACTCGGCGTCGGTCAGGTCGGCGATGGGCTTGCCGTTGAGCCACGTCTTGATGTTTGGGCCCTTACAGAGGATGCGGTATTCATTCCACTCCTCGTTCTTGAAGTGGCTGTGCTCGACGCGCTCCGCGTCGGGGGTGAGCCACCCGCGGCCCGTCGATTCGCCGTAGATGTAGCCGGCCGAATCGGGCGACCAGGCGATCTCGACCTGGGGGCCATAGACCACGTCGTTGTCCTTGATCTGGCTGCGAACCTGGATGCCGCTATTGAGGCCAGCGTCGACTTTGACTTCGACGACGAGTTCGAAATCCTTGAACTTCTCCTTGCTGCAGAGGAACGTATTGCGCGTATTGGGAACCGAGTGGCCGACGATCACGCCGTCTTCAACGGCATACTCCGCTGCGCCGCCGTGCTTCTCCCAGCCGTCCAGGGTCTTGCCGTCGAAGAGCGACCGCCACTCCGCACCCCAGGCAGCCCCGCTGAACGCCGTCGCCAAAGCCAACGTCCACACCGCGAGTTGAAACTGTCTCATGGCAGATACCTCCCATTCGCGACTCGCCCGATCAACACCAGCGCGGTAGTATAGGCACGCGCGGAAGCGGCCGCAAGCGCGGGCAGGTCTGAAGACGGATAACGTCTATGTCCGATCGATCAGGAGCACCCGGGTGTCGCCGCGGGACATGGGCAGGGTGATCTGTGGACCGGTGCCGAGCGACTCGCCCGTAAGCAGATCGGAGACGGGAGCCGAGCGTCCAGTGTCGATCTCCACTGGACCGTCTGCCGCGGCATGCAGGGCGAGATAGGGCCCGTTGGCGTACACATTGCAGTCGGTCGCGGTGAACAAGTGGATGCCTGCTTTTCGCGCGGCGATCCGCAAGAGCGGCGACGTCAGGCCGGGCGGGCCGACAAACAACGACCAGCCATCGCCGTGCCGGCGCAGGGCTACGGCCGCAGAGCCGTCCGGGTAGGTGGCGAGCGTCTCCTCGGCGGTCGCATCGGCGGCGGCAAACATGGGGCGGATTGGCTGTTCCAGCCCGAAGCTTTCCAGGCCCAGTTCCTTGCCTCGCGCGGTCGGCTCGGCCCAGGGCTTCACGCCCTCGAGCGTCTTCATCGCAAAGCCGGTCAGCTCCCGCATGGCATCGAGCGACGTGCCGTATTCCTCGTGATAGCCGGGTGCATAGCACCACACGCGCACGGCGCCGCGAGTCGCGGCAAGCAGTCTCTGCCGCTCCGGCGGCGCAAGCCGCCACGCGGTAAGCAGTACATACAGCTTCGCCGGCACGCGCCCGGCCAGCAGGTCGTCCTGCAGGTACTGCCCGTAAGGCGCTCCCATCCGGCCCAGCGGCCGGCGGACCTCATACACGCCCGGCCGCGTGAGCGCATTGCCACCCCACGCCACACGCTGCATGCTCCGCTCATCGATCACTGCCGCCACTTCGGGACGGAACGGACGGGGTGTCTCGAGGAGCGGCCGGTCAAGAGCCTCGAGCCGCTTCATCTCGGCCCACATCCGCGTGTCGTTGAACCATCCGGACGAGCCCAAGTCCATCCACCACGTGCCGAAATTCCGCACCGCGCACTGGGCCGTGTTGCGCAACAGCATCCGGTTGGTGTCTTCGATCGTCTTTGCGCCGTCGACCCAGCCGGGGAACTGGCCCGTTCCCAGATAGGTTCGCGTGTCGTCTTCATAGAGCCACATCTTCCCGGCCAGAGCGACGCTTTCGGCGGCCGTCATCGCCGGGCCGCTCTGGCCCACGCCGCGATCGAAGTAGGAGATCGGCGAGCAGAGCACGTCGATATCCGGCGAGTCGAGCACGCGCCTGAGGGCGTAATGGCCGGCAGTCGCCGGACCGTTTTGCACGGCGCCGAACTCGAACACGTAGCCGTAGAAGAAGACCACCAGTTTGCGGCCGCGCGAGGCCTGCCGGGCGGCACGGGCCAACTCGCACACGCAGTCGGACATCATCTCTTGCTGAAACTCGGCGAAGTCGATCAGCGCGCGTTTCGACTTGGGATCGTGAAGCATGCCCGCGGCCGTCGAGCGGCGGGCTTCGGGCGAGGGGACGGCAGCCGTATCGAGCGCGACCTCTGCGTCGTGCCAGGCGGCCTGCAAGGCGCCGTCGTTTGCATAACGCTGGCGAAGCCAATTCCGCCATGCCCGGAGATCTCCCTTGGCATAGCCGTTGAGCGCCGGCCGCCAGGTTTCCTGATAGAACCACTCGCCCGTGTTCTGGCCGCAGGGATGATAGCCGGCTACGCGGTCGCCGAATGTCGCCTCGATATGCTCGATGAACGCCGCCAACCGCTGGGCAGCGTCGCGCCGGTAGATGGGCGATGCGACCACCGCGCCCTGGTGCTCCTGCCCACCCCTGTCCCAGGCCATCATCTCCTCGGGATGCGCCTCGCGCCACCACCGCGGCGGCTCCATTCCCATGCGGGGCAATAGGAGTGCCTTGGGATTGGCGTTCAGCACCGACCGGAAGCGCGCATCGACGCCGCGCCAGTCGGTCTCCTCGCCCGGCTTCGGCCAGGGCATTTCCGCCGGAAAGCTGACGAAGTCCACGCCCACGTCGGCCGCTAGTTTGATTTGCGATTCGAACGGACTCGGCGGTCCGCCGAGGTAGGTAAACGTCTGGCCGGGACGATAGAAAGCCACCCTGAGCTGACGGGCCGGTTCGGCGCGGACCCAAAACGTGACGCGGTAGCGATGGTCTGCCCGGAGGGCCAGATCGGGGCGAAGGTAGATGTGAAAATCGGGCCACGATCCGCGCGGAGGCGCGGTGAAATCGATCCGCAACGAAGTGGAGCCATTTCGCCCGGTACCCGCCTCGGTCTTGAGCGTGGCGACCGTATTCTGTGGTGCGGGGGGCCAGACGTTCCAGCGGCGGTTGAAGCCGGCCATCCCGTCCTCGAAATCCTGCACCGGAAGAACGTCTTGCGAGGCAGTCAGGTCGATGATGCGAACGGCGTCAAGGTGTACCACGCCGGGCACTTCGCCGAAACGAAGATGCATCGTGGCCTGGGAGGGTTCGTCTTCACTGGGCGTGAAGTCGAAGCTGATCTCGCGCGCCGCGGGCTCCAGAGGGATCGGCTGCGAACCGGGTCCGCCCCAGAACATTCGCGCCCGCACCGGTTCGCCGTCGACGAGCAACCGCGGTGCGCCGGACGAGGTGTCGACTCGGACCGTCTCGATGGCTCGCGCATCGGATGCGAGGGTTGCGCAGAGAATCGCAATTGCCAGCCACGGCAACCGCCGGCCATGGTTCGCCATAGATCCGTTCTGGTGGTGGGGCCGGCGGGTCAAGTTCGACGACATTTCACTCCCCTGCAATACAAGCTGTGATCACCGGTGAAAACAACACGAGCCCAGAATGCCGAACGAGGCGGCGATTCGCCAGTTGCCGATCTACTCCTGCTTGAGCTCAGCGAGCATCTCCAGCAGGTTGTCGACGATCTTCGTCGAGGCCTCGATCTCGACCTTGCTCGTGCCAAGCCACGTTTCGTAGCCGCCCAACTGGTGCTGCTCGGGTGTGGGCAAGTAGCCGTAGCTGCCGTTGGCCTGTGAGATGGTAAAGGCCGGCTTGAGAGGGCTCCTGGCCTTCAGTTCCAAGCCCGTCTCGGCAAAGGTCTCGAAGGGTATTGCACAAATACCCAACTCGCCAATCCGCACCGCCTGCAGGAGGATCTTTACGGTGGGCGGAGATTCGTGTTGAGCGACGATCCGGCCAGCATAGGATCGCTCATGCGGCAGCTTGTCGGGCCAGTCGGGGTGGGCGAGAACCTCCTTCGCCCGCGCCAACTGTTCCTCCGTTGGTTTGCGGACTGCCAGTTCCACTTCGCGCTGGCGCATCGCGAGTGGCACCCAATCGCGATGTTCGAGTTTCTGGTACTCGGCGAACACGGCGTCGGCTACATCATTGGCCACCCGTCGCATCTGCTCGTACGGGGCGCGGCGCGGGCGCGGCTGTCCAAAAGAGATGTTGTTGATATTGCCGCTGGTGCCGTTCGACATGATGCCCACAAAGGGCGGATCGAGGCGGTCGGCCTGCAAGAGTTGCTGGATGCGATCGGCAAACATCGCATAGTAGTCGGCGGAGATGTGACTTGGCCCCGTCCCGCCCACGTAGTGCAACGAGTAGTTTGCCACGAGCGCGATCGGCCGACCGTCGGAAGCCTGAAGCGAAAGGAACGAGACTTGCGGATCGGTCGGGCCGGCCGGCTTGAGCAGCCCGTCGTTGCCGGGATTCATCTTCACCTGGTCCTGCCCGCCAAACGGATTGGGCAGTGGCGTGCCAGGCTGCATGTACCACCGCCGATTGAACACGTGGCGAGGTTCGTCGGCCGCCCCCCAAGCGACCTTCGCCGGCTCAAGCTGATTCACTGCCCGGCGGACGCCTTCGGCAATGCGGCGCGCCACGAATCGCTGGTAGTTGCTGAAATCGCCCTCTGACGAGAGCACGTTCTTTGATCGCGCGCTGGTGGCCGAGTGGGTGTGTGTGGCCGAGGTGAGAACATGGTCGGGCGGAATTCCGGTAAGCTCTTCGATCTGGCGTTTTGCCTCGTCGAACGTCTCGCGATTCATGCCCAGACTGTCGACGACCACGATGGCCACCCGGGTGCGGCCGTCGTCCAACGCCAGGCAACGGGCGTGGAGTTCGTCGTGGATGTGTTCGGCCGGAGGCGAGTTCCAGCCGCCAACGATCGGTTCTCCCAGCCACGGGGTAACGTTGCTCGTCGCCGCCCCGGCGCGAAACACGCGCGGCGACTCCGCTGTCTCGGCGGCGAACGCCGCCGCGCCGACCGACAACGCGGCCAGGCAGAACAGAAGACTCGACGCAGTGGGTCGAAATGTGGTGTGGCTCATGGATGCTCCCATGTCAAACAGCAGTTCATTGTTGTCGCCGCAACTCGCGGTTGAAGATCAAGTGCGCGTGGGCGCCCCCTTCGTAAAGTATGGCTTTGAGATCCCAGCCGTCACGACCAAGAGGCTCCAGCACTTCCATCAGCCGCTGGTGGAACAGCCGCTGTGAGAACATCCCCAAGCCGTAGCCCAGCCGCACGTGCTTGTACTCGTACTGCCGGGCAGACTCGCCGCCCGGGCCGGCTGGAGGCGCCAGCGGCCCGGGATCGCGAGGCGATGCGTAAGGGTTCATCTCGTCCATGCCGCTGGATCCCAATCGGCCTGAACCGGGTAATTGACGATGCTCACCGCCGACAGTATCGCGCCGGCCACCGTGTCCCGTCAACCGCCGCTGGACGCATGTAGAGCGCGGATGGTAGACTGGCCGGGTTGCCGCTGTTACCCGAATTCTCTCACCAACCGCCGTGGCCTCTTCTGCCGGGGCGGCCGGCTGCTCCTAACGTGCGCGAGGTTCCAATGTTCCGATCGAGTCTGTTTGTCCTGCTCGCAATCGTGCCTGCCGGCGTGCTGGCAGCCGATGCTCCCGGTGCCCTCGACGACTGGCAGAATCCCGAAGCGCTCGGCGAGGGATTGGAACCGCCGCACGCCACAATGGTCGCCTGTCCCGACCGCGCGACGGCGATGTCGATCGAGTGGATCGACAACAATCAGCGGATCAAGTCTTCCTGGTATCGCTCACTGAACGGACAGTGGAAGTATCACTATTCCAAGAACCCGCTCAGCCGTGTGCCCGACTTCTTCAAGCCGGACTTCGACGACCGTCCATGGACCGAAATCCCGGTGCCGAGCAATGTCGAGTTCCATGGCTACGGCGTGCCGATCTACGTCAATATTCCCTACCCGTGGTACAAGGTCGATCCGCCTTTCGTGCCGGACGACGATCCCAACGCCACGGTGAATTCCTATCGGCGCACGTTCGAGGTGCCGGAAGACTGGGCAGGGCGGCAGGTCTTCCTCACATTCGACGGCGTCAATTCGTTCTTCTACGTTTGGATCAACGGCCGGAAAGTGGGCATGGGCAAAGACAGCCGCACGCCGGTCGAGTTCAACATCACACCCTACATTCGTCCGGGCCAGAATCTGCTGGCGGTCGAGAATTTTCGCTGGTGCGACGGTTCGTACCTCGAAGACCAGGACTTCTGGCGCTTGAGCGGCATCTTTCGCGACGTCTATCTCTGGTCACCGCCGAACCTGCACCTTCGCGATGTGGAGGTGAAGGCTCGGCTCCACGGCGAGCAGCAGTTGGCTGTTGTTGCCGCGTTGCGCAACTACGGCGCGGAAGCTGTCGCGGCCGACCTTGATTTCGAATTGCTCGATCCCGATGGTCAACCGGCGGCGGTGGAGCGGAAAGGTCGGTCCAGCCGCGTCGAACTCGCGCCCGGCGCTGAGGCAACAATCGAGATCGCCGCCGGCGTGAAGGACATTCGCTCCTGGTCGGCCGAAGCCCCTGCCTTGTACAAGCTGCTGCTCTCGGTGGCGGGCCCCGACGGCAAGGCGGTCGAAGTGGTGCCGGTGAACGTCGGCTTCCGTGAAGCGGAGATTCGCGATGGCAAGTTCCTGGTCAACGGCCAGGCGGTGCGGCTCAAGGGGGTGAACCGCCACGAGCACGATCCCGACCGCGGGCAGGCGATCACTGTCGAGTCGATGATCCGCGACATCATGGTGATGAAGCAGTACAACGTAAACGCGGTCCGCACCTCGCACTATCCCAACCAGCCGGCCTGGTACGATCTCTGCGACCGTTACGGGATCTACTTGATCGACGAAGCCAACATCGAGAGCCACGGCATGGGCTACGGCGAGGCGAGCCTTGCCAAAAAGCCCCAGTGGGCCGCCGCCCACATGGACCGCACCGTGCGGATGGTCGAACGCGACAAGAACCACGCTTCGATCGTCACCTGGTCGCTGGGCAACGAGGCCGGCGACGGTCCGAATTTTGTCGCGACCTATAACTGGATCAAACAGCGCGATCCGAGCCGGCCGGTTCAATACGAGCGGGCGGAACGGGCGGCGCATACCGACATCGTCTGCCCGATGTACCTGCGGCCCGAAGGCGTGGCAGAATACGGCAGCCGGCCGCAGGACCGGCCGATGATCCTCTGCGAATACGCCCACGCGATGGGCAATTCGAGCGGCGACATGTGGTCCTACTGGCGGCAGTTCTACAGCAATCCACAGCTTCAAGGAGCGTTTGTCTGGGATTGGGTCGACCAGGGCATCCGCCAGCCGCAAGATCCGAACCGCGACGGACTCTACAAGAGAGTCGAGCGGGGTCAGAAGTACTTCTGGGCGTACGGCGGCGATTTCGGCCCGCCAGGTACTCCCAGCGACGACAACTTCTGCTGCAACGGACTGGTCACTCCCGACCGGCAGCCGCATCCCGGTTTGCACGAAGTGAAACACATCTACCAGTACATCCACGCCCGGCCGGTGTCGCTTGCCGATCGCACGGTGGAGATCACCAACTGGTACGACTTCACCAATCCCAAGGATCTCGTTGTCGGCACCTGGCGTGTGACGGCCGACGGCGAAGAGATCCAGACCGGCGAACTTCCGGCGCTCGACCTCGCCCCGCGGGCGAAGCAGCAGTTGACGGTGCCCATCCAAGCGTTCGAGCCGCAACCCGGGGTCGAGTACTGCCTGGACCTTTCCTTCCGGCTGCGTGCCGACACGTCGTGGGCCAAGGCGGGACACGAGGTGGCCTGGGACCAGTTCAAATTGCCTGACACGGCATCTGCTCCTCGCGCGGGCACCGGCGAGGCGCCCAAGGTAAGCGAGACTGCCGACGCGATCACAGTCAGCGGAGCAACCTTCGTTGCCCGATTCGACAAGGCCCGCGGCGCGCTCGCGTCGCTCGAATCGAGCGGAGTCGAACTCGTTCGCGAACCGCTCCTGCCCTTCTTCTGGCGTGCACCGACCGACAACGACCGCGGCCGTAAGATGATCGAAAGGCAAGGCGTCTGGAAGACGGCGGCCAACGAGATCGTTGTGGAAAACTTCGCGGTCGACAAGCCGTCGGATGGCTCGGTCATCGTGCGCACCAGCCTGCGGCTTCCCAAGATCGACGCCCACTGGCAGGCTGATTACACCGTGTTCGGCAGCGGCGATATCCTCGTCGATGCCCGTTTTCGGCCGGGTTCGCAGAAGCTTCCCACCCTGCCGCGATTGGGCATGAAGATGGCCCTGGCCAACGGTCTCGACGAGATCACCTGGTACGGCCCGGGACCGCAGGAGACCTACAGCGACCGTCGCGATGCCCGAGTCGCCGTCTACCATGGCAAGGTTCGCGAGCAGTTCTACTACCATTACACCGAGCCGGGCGAGAGCGGCAACAAGGTCGATGTCCGCTGGGCCGCGCTGACCAACTCGCAGGGAGTCGGCCTGCTCGCCGCGGGACTGCCGCTTCTGAGCGTCAATGCCGTGCCGCATTCGACTGACGACATCGAGGCGGCGCGACACCCCTGGCAGTTGAACATGCGGGATTACACGATCCTGCACCTCGATCTCAGGCAGATGGGCTTGGGGGGCGACGATAGCTGGGGCGCTTGGCCCCATCAGGAGTTCCAGATCCCCTGCCAGGCGTACTCCTACCGCTTCCGCCTGCGGCCGATCGCTGCGGGCGACGATCTGAAGGCGCTTGCGCGGCAGGCAGTCGCACCGTAGGACGGGCGTGAAATCCGTCTTGGAGCCGGATTGGAAATCTGGCCTACAGAACATCGCCCATGCACATCACGATCGACCGGCTTTCCAAGGCGTTCGACTCGCTGCCCGTACTCGACGATATTACCTTCGACGTCGAGTCGGGCCAGGTGATCGCCTTATTGGGCGCCAACGGCGCCGGCAAGACCACGCTCTTGCGGTTGCTGGCGGGTATCCTCGTGCCCGGCGAGGGCGATATCTACTACGACGGCCAGCCGTTCCGTCGCGACCGCATCGACCTGCGCCGCCGGCTGATGTTCATGCCCGACCTGCCGGCCGTGTTTCCCGGCACCTCGATCATCCGCCACATCGGCATGGTGCTCCGGCTCTACGAGCAATCCAGCGTCGGCGTGGAAGACAAGGTGATCGAGTTGCTCCGGGAGTTTGACATCCTGCCGCTGGCCGAAACCATGTTTCGCTCTCTTTCTCGCGGGGAGTCGTACAAGGGGGCGCTCGTCGCCCTGCTGGCTGTCGACCCGGAACTCTGGTTGTTCGACGAGCCGTACGCTTCGGGCATGGATCCCAACGGCCTGGCAGCCTTCCGCCGACATGCCCGCGAAGCGGCCGACCGTGGGCGCACGGTGATCTACTCTACCCAGATCCTGGAAGTTGCGGAGCGGTTTTCCGATCGGGTGTGCATTCTCCATAACCATCGGATCGCGGCATTCGCGTCGGTCGACGAACTCCGCGCGGGCCGCGAGGAGGACGATGACGTCCTGGCGACTGTATTCCGCCAGTTGCAGGCGGATTCGGCCTGAACGCAGCAGCAGCCATGCGAACGGTGAATCGCAGAAACCGTACGTCGGTGAATTGGACCAGGCACTCGGCCGGCACGCCGGTGAACCTCGTCGCGGTGAACATCCGCGATCGGCCGTTCGAACGCGCTCTGCGACGCCGCGTAAGAGAAGAGGTTCGCCGGTCGCCCGCGCTCTGGATGATCTACGCCCGCGGGCTCTGGTCGCGACGAATTGAGGCGGCACTGACCAGGATCGCCATCGCACTTGGGGTTGCGGGGATCCCTTTTCTGGCCCTGGCGTACAACGCCATGCTCATTGGACCGGGGCTCTTCATCAAGGATCCCGAGTTGCCGCCGGGCGCGAACCCAAGCGTTCTTGTGTTGTTGGGACCGGCGGCGTTGTTGACTGGCATCGCGGCCATCCTCGTCCTGGAACTGATCTTGGCCCTGCGCCAAGGTCGCGAGCTTTCGGTGCTGGCTTGCTTGCCATATACCGACCAGATGTGGGGCGAGCATCTGCGACGAAAACTCTCCCTCGGGCGTTACGGTTTGCTCTGCCTTCTCGGCGGCTTCGTGCTTCCCGGTTGGCTCTGGCTCGCCTGGTCGCACCGCCTTGACCCCGCCGGCTGGATCGCGGGAATCGCCGCGATTCTTCTTCACTGGCCCCTCACTATCACTACCGCTGCGCTTGCCGCCGCCGCGGCGCCGAGAGCGATGATGAACGCCTGGGGGCATGTCACCGCCTGCGTCGTGATGCAGCTTGGCATCTTCGGCCCGTTGTTCCTCGCCTTGGCCGGAGTGCCTCGATCGCCAAATGGAATCGAAACCGCAGCGTGGGTATTCTTGCTGCTTCCTGCCGGATGGGTGCAAGGGATTCTGCAAATGGCAATCCTGGATGGCCAGCCGGCGGGTTGGCTGTTCCTCGTTCCGACTGCCGCCGTAATTGCGGCCGGCTATCGTTGGCTGGGGCGCGGCTTCGCCATCCGGGAGTTGATTCCTGGTTCCGATCGGACGGTGGCGATCATCTACCAGCGTGATCTCGCCGCTACGGCCGACTTCTTGACGACAATGTCCTCCGTTCCAGCCGATTGCGAAGCGATCGACGACGAGGCCAGCGTTCGCCGCGCTCTGGCCCAGTCACTCGACTGGCGACCGCGAGGCCCTATAGAGCGGCTTGCCACACGAGTTCTCAGCCCTCGGCAGCGCACGATCATCGAATTCTGGTGGGCGGGGCCGCCCCGTTGGACTCGCCGGCTTCTGTTCGGTCTGCCGGCACTGGTGGCGGTGGCCGCATTGCTGGGCTCGCACCTTGTGCTTCCGGCCGACGGTCTGCGGCTGACGGGCGTGATGGCGGCAGCAGTCTTTGCCTTTGCCGCCGTACCGAGTTTCTCGGCCTTGGCTGGCGCCCGCAGCACTTCGGCATCGGGCATGGCCAACGGCGGAATGCTGAACACGTGGCACCCCGCCTATCCCGTCGGCTACGGCGAGGTTCTGGCGGCGGCCCTCAAGGTTGAACTCATCCAGGCATGCTCCTGGGCCCTTCCGTTGGCCGCAACCGGTGGGGCGGTTGCCTGGCTCCAACAGTTGCCGCTTTTGGAGGGGATCCTTGTCGGGCTCGTGTCTGCCGTGGTGGCGCTGTTGTGGATTATGGTCTTTTGGGCAACCAGCTTCCTGTTCCGAATTGACCTGGGCAACTGGAGGTCGCTGGTGCTGCTTCCGCTCACCTACGTGTATGGGTTCGGCCTTGTCCTGATGCCCGGCCTGATCGCCGTGGGTTACGCACCGGCGGGCGAGGGAGCCGGTCGCGTACCGTGGGACGACTCGGCTGCAGTTCGGTTTCTTGCCGCCGGGCTGCTTCTGGCAACGACCACTCTCTGGTGTGCGGCAATCGGCTGGCTCCATCGCCGCCGGATCCTCGACTTCCGGTAAGGCTCCAGGCGTTCCGGAAACTCATCCCTCTTCTTTTGTGGTTTGCCCAGTCTTCCGAGACGTCAAACTCTGCTTTATCGGCAAACCCTTGGAATTCGGCCACAGACCCGGACTGTAAAGGCCGATCTTAGAGAGAGAAAAACTGATGTTCCCCGCGCTCCGTTGCGCCGGCGAAAGACAGTTGGTCCTGCAAAAATACCGGGTTTGCGGCATGTCCAGACTGCCCAGTTACTACACGTCTGTCCTGGCCTCGACCATTCTTTTTGCCGCCGCGACCCCGCTCATCGGGGAAAACGTGACGGAACTGCGATCCATTCAAGTGATCGAGGTCAGCCCCGAGGATGCGATCGAGACGGTCCCCGTGGTTTCCAGCGTGGCCCTCGATCCGGGTGGAATGAATTTGGCCATTGCCGGCGACGACCATATGGTGCGGATCTGGAGCGCCCGCGACAACCGATTCGTTCGCCGACTGGGTGGGCACACCGATTGGGTGAAGGCGGCCGCGTACAACCCCGACGGCTCCATCCTCGCCACCGCCGGACAGGACCATCAGATCAAACTGTGGCGCACGTCCGACGGTCAGCCCTATGGCCTGCTGCCCGACATGATTCAGGGCATTTCAACATTGGTCTTCAGCCCGGACGGGCGAATCCTGGCGGCGGCTGGCTTCGAGTCCAAGATCCGTCTTTACGACGGGCGTTCCGGCACCCGGCTCTCGGTGCTCGAGGCGCCGGGTCCGGACATCCGAGCGCTGGCCTTCTCGCCCGACGGCGCGCGGCTGGCCGCGGCAGGCCGTCAGGGGACAATCCGCATTTGGGAGATAGCGTCTGGTCGGGTGGTCCACGAGCTGCAAGGGCACACCCGGCGAGTCCACGCTCTGGCCTACTCGCCCGATGGGGCACGATTGGCCTCCGGTGGTGAGGAGCAGGCGGTGCGGCTTTGGGACGCGGTGGCCGGCATCCAGGTCGGCACGCTGCCGGAACGGCCGGGCAAGGTGCTCTCGCTCTCGTTCTGCGGCCCTGATCGGCTGGCCGCCGGCGGCAGCGACAATCTGATTCGCGTTTGGGACCTTGCCAGCCAGACCGAGCAGGTGCGGCTGATTGGTCATACCGGTTCGGTTGGCACGCTGGCATGGGATGCCCAGCGAGGCCAGCTCGTCTCGGGTAGTTTCGATACGACGGTCCGAATTTGGCAATTGTGGAACGGTGGCGGCTACGACGCGGTGTCGCGGCGACAGTAGGCGGTCGAGTCACTGCGGTGCGCTCGGGCGCGCTGGCGTGAAGTCCTCACTACGGGAGGGAGCCCTGTGGGTTTGCTACGGAAGGTGCGCGAGTTGCGTCGTCGTGTGCGGCGATCGGCCCGGTCGGCCGCTGCCTCCTTGCGGAAGCGACAATTCGTTTTCGAGCAGATGGAGCCCCGGCAGATGCTGGCAGCCTCCGTCGTGCCGATCCAGATCGGCGCCGTCTATTACGAAGATGCCAGCGGTCAGGATGAGGTTGGCGACCGAATCGAGATTACGTTCTCGGGCGGCGCGGCCGGCACCGAACTGAACCGCCTGGTCATCGACACCGACAAGTTGGGCGACGGCCTGACGATCGGCGACTGCCTGTTCGATACGAAGCCCGGCGGCGATGGCGTATTCGGCGCCGGCGACCTCGTGATCGTCGATAAGACGGGTATCGATTCCGTGAAATCCAGCGTTGCCGACGGCGGGACGCTGCTGGTGTTCGACTTCACGGGCTTCCACGCTGGCGAAAAGTTCGTGTTCTCCATCGACGTGGACGAGCAGGCCTTCTCCGGCTCCAGCGCCGTGGCCGAGGGGAAGGAGTTCGAGGGCACCAAGCTCACCGCGACTTTTTCCGCCGCCCATTTCCACGACGCGACGGACATGGCGCGGTTCTTCGACGACTACGACCTTGGCGGAACGGGGCTCAACCTGCCGCCCGACGATTACGTGCCGCCGGGCGAGGAACCGCATCCGGTCCGCACTGCGGCCGCTCTGTTTCCACTTACACAGGTGCCGCTGCCGATCACGCTGGCCGGCACTGTTTACGAAGACATCGACCTCGATAACCGCCGCGACGCCGGCGAGACCGGGTTGGCCGGCGTCACTCTGGCGCTCTACGAGTGGAACGGCAGCCAGTATGTCGCCACCGGCAAGACGGCCGTTACCGATGCGGCGGGCAACTACCAGTTCAAAGACGTGCTGCCCGGCAAATATCGCGTCGTTGAGACGCAGCCGGCCGGCTACTTCAGCATCGGTGCGGTCGCCGGCAAAGTCGGCAGCCAGACGCGCGGACAGGTTCAGGGCCACGATGTCATCAGCGAAATTGAACTCGTGGGCGGCGAAGACAGCGTCAACAACGACTTCGCTGAGGCCCGTCCGGCGACCCTCTCCGGCCATGTCTATCACGACGCCGACAACGACGGCCGGCTCGATGCGGGTGAGACCGGCATCGCCGGCGCCAAGATCCGCATCTACTACTTGCCCTCCAGCGGCCCCGCGCCGGCGGCCATTGAAGTTGTCACCAGCGCCGACGGCACCTGGACGGCTGGCGGCCTGATGCCTGGCAACTACCGTATCGAAGAGGTTCAGCCGGCTGGCTACCTCGATGGCCTCGATGCGGTCGGCAGCGCCGGCGGCACGGCCCAGAATCCGGGCGATGCGATGACCGGAATCCGGCTCCTGAGCGGTCAAGCCGGTGTGAATTACGATTTCGGCGAACTGGTGCCGAGCACGATTCGCGGCCGGATCATTGCCGACGCCAACGGCAACGGCCGTTATGACGCCGGCGAAAAACTGCTCTCCGGCGTGACCGTTCGCCTCAAGGACGCCCAGGGCAAGGTTCTCCAGACAACGACCACCGATTCCAACGGCGCGTATGCCTTCACCGGCCTCGCCCCGGGCGGTTACGGCGTGGAAGAGATCCAGCCCGCGAGTTACTTCGACGGCGCCGAGCGAGTCGGCTCGGTGGGCGGATCGATCCTCGCGCCCGATTCGATCATCGACATCCGTCTTGCGTCGGGCACGAATGCCACCGATTACGATTTCCTCGAAATCCTTCCCAGCAGCATCCGCGGCCGCGTGGCGGCCGACGCCAACGCCAACGGCGCCTACGACGCTGGCGAGAAACTGCTTGCGGGCGTGACCGTGCATCTGCTCGACAGTGCGGGCAAGCGGATTGCCACCACCACGACCAACGCTCAGGGCGAATACGAGTTCAACGGACTGGCCCCGGGCCGCTACGGAGTGGAAGAGATCCAGCCGGCCGGCTACTTCGACGGCGCCGAACACCTCGGCTCCGAGGGTGGGCAACGCGTTTCGCCCGACACGATGACCGGAATTGTGCTCGTCTCCGGCACCCAGGGCGTCGACTACGATTTCTACGAGTTGCTGCCGAGCACGATCCGCGGCCGGGTGATCGCCGACAACAACGTCGATAGCCAGTTCGATGCCGGCGACACGCTGCTTGGCGGCGTAACCGTGCACCTGCTCGACGCCGCGGGCAAGCGGATTGCCAGCACTAAGACCAATGCCCAAGGCGCTTACGAGTTTACCGGACTGGCGCCCGGAACCTACGGCATCGAGGAAGAGCAACCAGCCGGCTATCTCGACAGCATCGAGCGGCTTGGCTCCGCCGGTGGGCAGCTTGTGCCGCCCGATTCGATGACCGGCGTGGTGCTCGTTTCAGGCACCGTGGCCGCAAACTACGACTTCTTCGAGGTGCGGCCGGCGAGCCTCTCCGGCTATGTCTACGTCGACTCAAACGATAACGGAGTTCGCGACGCCGGTGAGGCCGGCATTGGCGGTGTCCGCGTCACGCTGCTCGACGCCAAAGGCAACCCGACGTCGGCCGCCACGACGACCGATGCCAACGGCTTCTACCGCTTCGAGGGTCTTCTGCCGGGTGTTTATGGCGTGGCCGAAGCGCAGCCGGCCGGTTACTTCGACGGACGCGATTCCGCCGGCACAGCCGGCGGCACGGCTCAGAATCCCGGCGATACGATCACCCGCGCCGTTCTCGGCGCCGGCGCCGCCGGCCAGAACTACAACTTCGGCGAGTTGGCTCCGGCCAGCATCTCGGGACGCGTGTATCTCGACGACGACGGCAAGACACCGCTGCCGGGTGTTACCCTGCAATTGCTCGACGAAAACTGCAACCCCGTGGCATTCACCACGACCGATGCCCAGGGCAACTACACGTTCACCAATCTCAAGCCAGGCAAGTACGGCATCAGGGAAATCCAACCCGATGGCTACTTCGACGGCAACGACTATCTTGGGTCCGCCGGCGGTCGCTTCGTCGAGAACGACCGCGTGTGCGGAATCGTCGTCGGCTCAGGCGTCCGGGGGGTCAACTACGACTTCACCGAGTTGGCGCCGGCGAGCATATCAGGTTACGTCTTCCAAGATGGCGCGGCCCTGGAGATCGAGAGGGGAGATCCGATTCCCGACCCGACCAAGGTTCGCAACGGCAAGTTCACCAGTGACGACAAGCCGATTGCTGGCGTGGTGATAACGCTTGGCGATGCCAGCGGCGTGGCCCTCCTGGGGACCGACGGCAAACCAATCACCACAGTCACCGACGCCCGCGGTTACTACGAGTTCAAGGGGCTCAAGCCGGCTACGTACACGGTGCTCCAGGCCCATCCACAGGGCTATGTCGATAGCATCGACACGGTGGGTACGCTGGGCGGTTTGGCGGTCAACCGGCACACGGTGATCGATCCGTCGGTTCTCAAGCAACTTGCCATCGATCCGAAGAACGACGCCATCCTGCTGATCCGGCTCCAATCGGGCGAGAAGGGCACTTCCTACAACTTCAGCGAGGTGAAGGTCGTCGAAGTCGAGCCCGAAATCCCCTACTTCCCGCCACCCCGGCCGGAGGTGCGCGAAGATATCACGCCCCCCTCGCCTCCGTATGCCGAACCGGCCAAGGTGCGGCCTCTCTACCTGGCTGCCGCCACGCAGACAAAACTCATGTCGGGTTACGGCGGCGGAGGAATCCTGCCCGGCAAGTATACCTGGCACTTGAGCGTGGTTAACGGTGGTCAGCCGCGCCGTGCGTCCGACGGCGTTCAACTGGCAATGGCCGGGCAGCCGGGCTACTTCAGCCAGGCCTCCTGGAGTTCGGCCCAGATGAACCGCTCGCAGTGGATCGTGGCCGACGAACAGGGCAACGTGGTGCGGCAGTTCCTGTTCGGCCTTGAAGAAGGCATACCCGTCACGGGCGACTTCGACGGCAATGGTCAGGCCGAAGTCGGCGTGTTCTACAACGGATTGTGGTTCATCGACCTCAACGGCAACGGCATTTGGGACGAGGGGGACCTTTGGGCCCGTCTCGGCAAGGAAGGCGATCGGCCGGTCACCGGAGACTGGGACGGAGACGGCAAGACCGACATCGGCATTTTCGGCCCCATGTGGCCGGGTGACGCTCGTGCCGTGGCCGCTGAACCGGGACTGCCCGACGCCCAGAACGCCTCGACGGGCGCGCCCAAGAACCTGCCGCCGGCTCCGGAGAGAGCCAGCGTTGGAAGCCGCGTCATGCGGCGAACTGCGGCCGGACCGGTCCGATCCGACCTCATCGACCATGTCTTCGAGTACGGCGACTCGGACGACACTCCGATCGCCGGCGATTGGAACGGCGACGGCGTATCAAACGTCGGCCTTTTCCGCGACGGCACCTGGTATTTGGATGTCGACGGCAATGGCCGCTGGAACGATGATGCCGACATCTACATCGAGCGTTTCGGTCAGGCGGGCGACATACCCGTAGTGGGCGACTTCAACGGCGATGGTATCGACGAGATCGGCGTGTTCAGCAGCGGCCAGTGGCATCTCGACAGCAACGGGAGTCGGGCCATGGACGCCAGCGACAAGTCGTTTGAACTGGGCGGCGCGGGCGACGTACCCGTGGTGGCCGATTTCAACGGCGACGGCGTCGATGAGGTGGCACTGTATCGCGCGGGGGTCACCGACGTGCCGCACGAACAGGCCGCCATTCCAGCCGCCCCAGAGGCACCGGTACGCCGCTGATCGCACGCCGCCGAGCAGTCGCTCCGCGCGTTCCGTGTTCTTCACACATTGCCGACGGCCGGCCCCTCGCCGGCCGTCGGCGTTCTTTGCGTTCACGCCGGAACCGGCTTTCGGAACAATTGGTCCTGCGGGGGAGCGTTGCCGCGATAGCATTGCCGTCCCGCTGAGTCGTCGGCGCCGCGTTTCCACGCCGCTAAGTCCACGGCGATGGGTCGGGGACTCCCTGATTCCAACAACCGCCGATTGCTGAACGCCGGCCAACTCCTCGGCGCTCGATGAACGGCTGCCTTGGGCTGCGGGCTCGATTTTCACGCGGTCGCCAGTGCGCAGGCGCACGCTGGGCCACACGCGGGACGCCCGGTGGGCAGCGCCGATCAAGATGGCGGCCGGCGTGAATGACTCGCCCGGGCGGTACCTGCAACTATAATTCCGCAGCCGGGGTGGATTGGGTATTGCATCACCCCCCGCTGCTCGATGGCCAGCGTTCTTGAGGCCCGATGGCAACGCATTATGGCTCAACGTGAAGATCATCCCGTCGGTATCGGCACCATTGCGGGGATCGCGATTGTCCTGGCGGCGCTGTATTTCCTGCAGGAAGTCCTGCTCCCCTTCGCCCTGGCGTTGCTGCTCAGTTTCCTGCTCACTCCGGTGGTCATGTGGCTGGAGCGCGGGCGCATTCGCCGGATTCCGGCCGTTGCGCTCACGGCAACGCTGGCGCTGGCGGTGTTTGCCGGCCTTCTCTGGCTGATGGGAACCCAGTTCACCGCATTGCTGGCGGATCTCACCGAAAACCGGCAGCAATACAAGGAAAACCTTGTCGAACGTGCCAAGTCGTTGCGCGGGATGGTGAGCGGCGGCGAGTCGCGCAAGCTGGCAGAGACGCTGCAGGAGATCCCCGAGGAGATCGCCGAGGATGACGGGCCGATACGGCCCGAGGAGAATGAAGAAGAACAGGAGGAGGAAGGGGAAACTAAGAAGGATGCCCTGTCGGAGGAAGGGCAAGCCGAAGAGGAAGCCGTGGCGGATGACGACGTGTCGGATGAAGACGCCTTGACCGATCTCGCGACGGAAGGGGGTGACAAGGCCACCGCCGAACGGACAATGCAGGACGTGCTGGACAGGTTCCTTAGCGGCGAGGAGCCAGTGGCGGTTCGCGTGGTGGAGACGGAAAGCACCCCGCCGCCTCAGAGCATGCTCCGCGATTGGCTGGGGCCGATCCTCGCCCCGCTCGGCACCGCCGCGATTGTTGTCGTGTTTGTGATCTTCATACTCATCCAGCGCGAGGACATGCGCGACCGGCTGATCCGGCTGGCGGGTACCCGTCGGGTATACCTCACCACCCAGGCCATCGACGATGCCGGTGCCCGGATCAGTCGCTACCTGCTCATGCAGTTGATCATCAATGCCACCTATGGGCTGGCGGTAGCCGTGGGCCTGTTCTTGATCGGCGTGCCCAACGCGCTGGTTTGGGGTCTGCTGGCGACCGTATTCCGGTTCATACCCTATGTCGGCCCGTGGGTGGCCGCATCGCTGCCCATCCTGCTGTCGCTGGTGGTGTTCGACGGCTGGATCCGACCGCTGGAAGTGATCGGTTTGTTCATCGTGCTCGAACTGTTCAGCAACAATGTCATGGAGCCCTGGCTGTATGGTTCGAGTACGGGGGTTTCCACAGTGGGAATCATCGTGTCGGCCACGTTCTGGACCTGGCTGTGGGGGCCGATCGGCCTGGTGCTGTCGATGCCCCTAACGGTGTGCCTCGTGGTTCTTGGCCGACATGTGCCCCAATTGGGTTTCCTCAACGTCCTATTGAGCGACGAGCCAGCGCTCGATCTCGACGTGCGATTCTATCAGCGGTTGCTGGCGTTCGATGATTACGAAGCCAATAACCTTGTCGGGACGTTCCTCCAGACCGGCACCCTCGACGAACTGTATGAAGACATGCTCATCCCGGCGCTCAGCATGTCGGAACGTGACCGCAACGCGGGCTATCTGACGGACCATCAGCGACGATTCATCCACCGCATGGTGCGGGGAACCGTTCGCGAGATGGGGCAGCAGTTCGATGCGTCGTCAGCCGTCGAGGCGGTACCGCCGGGTGCAGCCGAGGAAGCGGCGGCGGATAGGGAACCACCGGCTCGCAAAGCGCTGCGAGTCGTGTGCGTGCCGGCCGAGGATGTCGCTGACCGGATCGCTGGCATGATGGCGGCGCAACTGCTGGCTGCCCGTGGCGACGTGGCCGAAGCCCTGCCCATTCGCGCCGGCGCTCACGACGCTGGCGAGGTCATCGCGCGGAAGCAGCCCCACTACGTGATCATCTCCGCGCTGGCGCCGGGTGGCGCCATTCCGGCGGCCGAAGGGTGCAAGCGGCTCCGCCGGCGATTGCCGAACGCGCGCGTCATCATCGGCCTTTGGAATGCCACCGGGCCGGCCCAGAAAACCCGTGAACGGCTCACGCGGGCCGGCGCCGAACTGGTCACCACGTCCCTGGCCGAGGCGGTTCGCCATCTCGAAGAGGTCGCCCGCGAAGCCGACGAGAAGGCCGCCGCCGGGGTTTAGGTCCTGCTCGCTTGCTGCCCGAGCCGTCGCGGAGAATCTGGTGGTAATGGCTGGCGTCCGCAATCGCTGTGGACTAGGCTGATGTGGATCCTCAGGAACGTTGCGGCTTCCACGCGTGAATGGCTCTTCTACCCGCCGAGAGGCGACCTTGCATGCGAACGATTGCCTGTCTGATGCTTGCCCCGGTGTTGCTGCTCCCTTCGGCGTCGTTCGGTCAGATGATCGACAATACGCACGACCGCGTCCAGACCACGCTTGATCCCAGGTTGAAACGCATCGGCACGGTCATGCCCCGCTCGGCCGGAGAGGTGGGGCGCTCCAACATCGCAATCGGCTGCGAGATGCTCCCGCGCGGCTACGGCGACTTCGAGGCATTCAAACAGTACATCGCGCCGCTGGGCGTCAAACGCATTCGGCTGCACGCAGGGTGGGCGAAGATCGAGCCTCAGCGCGGCGTCTACCAGTTCGACTGGCTCGACAAGCAGGTCAGCTACCTGGTCGAGCAGGGCATGGACGTCCTCCTGGAGACATCGTACGGCAACCCGATCTATCCCGGCGGCGGCGGGGCGTCGCTGGCCGACGGCCTGCCGCACGGCGAAGAGGGGCTGGCAGCCTGGGACCGCTACGTCGACGCGCTGGCCGCACACTACACGTTCATCAAAGACTGGAGCTGCTGGAACGAACCGAACATCGGCAAGGGTAACTCGCCCGAACAGGTGGCCGACAACAACATACGCACGGCCGAGATCATCAAGAAGCACATCCCCGACGCTCGCATCGCCGGCCTGGTGATCGGCGCGCCCAATGCCCGGTTCGCCGCCCAGTACATGAATGTCCTCAAGCAGCGCAGCAAAACGGATCTGTTTGAGTGGATGGTCTACCACGACTACCGCGTGAATCCCGACCTGTGCTATCCGCAGGTCGCCGAGTTCATCAAGGCGGTTCGCGATGTGGCGCCGGGCATGAAGATCTGGCAGGGCGAAGCGGGTGCTACGTCGGCGCCACACTACTCGCACGCGATCTCTTCCGGCCAGTGGAACAGCGAACTGACGCAATGCAAGTGGAACGCCCGCCGCGTGATCGGCGACCTCGGCCACGACCTGGAAACGCTCCTGTTTACCTTTTACGATCCGGCCTATGATCAACCGGAGCGATACACCCGGTACGTCGACCCGATCTGGATACGCACGCGGACCGACCGTTTCATGAAGCGCATGGGGCTGATCAAGTGCAACGAGGACTTGAAGGTGCTGAAGGTCAAGCCGGCCTACTACACCGTGCAGCACCTGGCGTCGATTTTCGACGCGTCGATCGAGACCTTCAGCGATGCCGAAACCGCCGTCGAGTGCGCAAAGGAGACAGTCGTTTACCCGTTCCGGCAGAAGGAAACGGGCCATCCAATTCTCGCATACTGGGACTGTTCCAGCCATCCGGAGAACGACAATACGGCGACCGTCGGCCAACTGACCGTCAGGGGCATGCAGTTCGTCGAGCCGGTCTGGGTCGATATCGTCACCGGCGCGATCTATGCGATCCCTGCCGAACGGATTGTGTCTGAAGACGGCGCGACGAAGTTCAAGGACATGCCTGTCTACGACGCTCCGGCGCTGATCGTCGAAAAGGCGCTGCTCGATTCGAGCCTGAATCGCGACTCCGCACGCTGAACCGGACGCCTCGCGGTTCACCCGATCCGGCAGCGAGGATATCGCCCGCGCAGAACCGCAGACTGCCGACCGGGGAGCGGGGTCCGGAAAATGCCCGACCCGGGCGGGGATCTTGCGATCGCCCGCCCGGGTGCGAGACCGTGCCAAGTCGCAGTGTCTCGTCAGATGTCGGCGTACAAGCAGAATTCGTACGGATGCGGGCGGAGCCGCATCGGGTCGACTTCGCGGTCCGTTTTGTACCAGATCCACGTGTCGATCACGTCGGGCGTGAACACGTCGCCGCGGAGGAGGAACTCGTGGTCCTCGCGCAGCGCGGCCAATGCCTCGTGGAGCGCACCGGGAGTCTTCGGCACCGCCGCCAGTTCTTCCGGCTCCAGGTCGTAGATGTCCTTGTCCAGGGGCTCGCCCGGATCGATCTTGTTCTGGATGCCGTCGATGGCCGCCATGAGAATCGCAGCGAACGAGAGGTAGGGATTGCAGCTCGGGTCGGGGCAGCGGTACTCCACCCGTTTCGCCTTGGGGCTCGGGCTGTACATCGGGATGCGGCAGGCCGCCGAGCGGTTCCGCTGCGAGTAGGCCAGGTTCACCGGAGCCTCGTAGCCCGGCACCAAACGCTTGTAGCTGTTGGTGGTCGGGTTGGCGAACGCGCAGATCGCCGGGGCGTGCTTCAAGAGTCCGCCGATGGCGTAGAGCGCCATGTCGCTCAGGCCCGCGTAGCCGCTACCGGCAAACAGGGGCTCGCCCCCCTTCCAGATCGACAGGTGGGTGTGCATTCCGGAGCCGTTATCGCCGTAGAGCGGCTTGGGCATGAACGTGACCACTTTGCCGTGCTTGCGCGCGACGTTCTTGCAGATGTACTTGTACATCATCACCTTGTCGGCCATCGTCACCAACTCGTCAAAGCGCAGGTCGATCTCCGCCTGCCCGCCGGTGGCAACCTCGTGGTGCTGGGCCTCCACGTCGAGCCCGCACTCGATCATGGCGTGCATCATTTCATTGCGGATGTCCATCTGCTGATCGGCGGGCGGCACTGGGAAGTAGCCTTCCTTGTAGCGGAGCTTGTAGCCCAGGTTGGGCTTCTCGTCGCGGCCGCGGTTCCACTCCCCTTCGCTTGAGTCGATGTAGTGGAAAGCCGAGTTGCTGGTGGCGTCGTAGCGGATGTCGTCGAAGATGAAGAACTCGCACTCGGGGCCGATGAAAGCCGTGTCGCCGATCCCCGTACTCTTCAGGTAATTGACCGCCTTGCGGGCCACGTTCCGCGGATCGCGGCTGTAATCCTCGCGAGTGATCGGATCCTGGATGTTGCAGATCATCGACAGCGTCGTGATCGCGCAGAACGGGTCGATGATTGCCGTCTCGGGCTGCGGCACGACGAGCATGTCGCTCTCGTTGATCGCCTGCCAGCCGCGAATGCTGGACCCGTCAAATCCCAGCCCGTCCTCAAATACGTCTTCGTCAAGCTTTGAGACGGGAATGGTGAAATGCTGCCACAGGCCGGGAAAGTCCATAAACCGCAGGTCGACCGACTTCACGTCCTTTTCGCGACAAAGCGCCAGTACTTCTTTGGGTGTCACAGGCTCCTCCTTCTCGAACATTGCAGGGCAAACCAAGCTGAAGAAAACTCGGGGGCGTCAGGCCCATGCCTGACTTGAGCGAGCCCCGTCCGCACCGCACCTGGGTGCAACCAGAGTTGCGACGGCCTACTAAGCAACCACGATGCCGACAAACAGTCGCGGTCGGGCGAATCGTTAGCGCAAGTATTCTTTCCGTATTGAGTTAGGGAAAGTTCGCATGCGCGGCCGAAATCGCCGATCTCGTCCGGAATGCATGATTCTTGGGCAAGCGGCGATGAATCTTGCGGCAATGGCAGCCCCCCTTCATCGAAGGACGGGGGGTGATTATTGCGATGCCACGGCACAGGCCCTACCCATCGGTCCACAGCGCCACTTGCCCATTTTCCAGCGCAACGGCGATCCGCCCTTCGCCGTCGACGGCGGCGCCGGCCCGCACGGCGGCTGCGGGAAGGGGCTCGCGCCAGCGTTGGGCCCCAGTAGCCACGTCGCTTAACGTCAGGAACGGCTCCTCGGCATCACCGACGCCCGTGTGTCCGGCGGCAAGAATCGCGCCCGGCGCAACCACGAACGCATTGAAGCGGGCCCGGCTCCGGTCGGTCCACAGCGACTCGCGCCGCGGGCCGCGGCGGTTCACCGGCCAGCGGGCCTTTTCAAATGCAGGCCGAGCGGTCCCGGGCGGCAATGCGGCGAACAGGGCCAGGCCACTGTGCTCGCTCCCTTCGTAACTGGCGTCGTAGATCAACTCTTTGCCGTCGGCCAGCGAGTGCTCCAGCGAGACGTAGCGGCCGTAGTCGGGATAGTAGGGATAAAACGCCGTGCGGAAACGCGAGACGATGCTGTTGTCGGGCTCATTCAGCGAGCGACCGGTCTGGAGGTCGTAGCGGGCGACTTCGTACTTTCCGCCGCCCAGGAACCGCAGTTCGCCGTCGGCGATGTACAGTTCCCCTTGCAGGCTCACGCCGCAATCCACTTCCTCCGACAGACTGCCCGAGGAGTCGTTGCACCACTTCACCTCGCCCGTGATGGCATCGAGCGCGTAGACATAGGTTCCGTCGTAATGGGCGATGCCTGCGGCGGCGTAGACCGTACCGTCGTGCACGGCGACCCCTCCCGCCACGGGCCACGTCGACATCAGCTTGCCGTAAACCGGAATCCAGCGGTCGGCCGGCGCCGCGCGGAACGACCACAATAGCCGCCCCGTCGCCGCTTCCATGGCATAGACGCGCCCATCGGCAGAACCCACGTAAAGCCGGCTGTTCCACAGCGCCGGCGGCACATGGATCGCTCCACCCGTGTAGCTCGTCCAACGGACCTTGCCGGTCTGGGCGTCGATCGCCCGCACCGCGCCGCTTTCATCGCCGCAGAAAACCATTCCGCCGGCGACGATGGGAGCGGTCGGCCGCACGCCCCCGGGTGTCTCGAAGGTCCACTTCTTCCGCACCTGACCAGGTATCGCGGCGGCGGTGGCCGCGGTCCGCTCGTTGTTGCCCAGGTACGTCGGCCAGTCTCGCTCGCCGGTTTCAAACCGCTTCACATTGACCAAGTCATCCGCAGCGACGCTCAAACGCGATTTGTCCATCGCCGGACGGAAATCAAAATCGCCGGCCGGCCCGAGGCAAATGTGGCCATAGAACGAGAGTTGGCAGCCGCACATCCACGGGCCCCAATAGAGCAGTCCGTCGGAGACGATCACGCCATCCTGGCACGGCGGCCGCATGGGGGCGATGTGCTGGGCCGCCC
Source organism: Thermoguttaceae bacterium (assembly GCA_040766885.1). Taxonomy (GTDB): domain Bacteria; phylum Planctomycetota; class Planctomycetia; order Pirellulales; family Thermoguttaceae; genus JAXGPP01. The sequence continues at coordinate 234,204 of JAXGPP010000004.1, forward strand.
CGGTGGCGACGTCCATTCGGACGGTGCCGCCATTGGCGCGGAAGAAGACGCTGTCCAGCGTGCCGGTGGCCCGCGTGCAGGCCCGGCGGCCGGGGATGAGGCCCACTTGCTCGCCCGTGGCGTAAGCAAACTTGAAGCCGTACTCCCCTTGCGGTCCGGCGGCATAGATCGCCTCGTCGCGGAGCACCAATTGCAGGTTGCCCGGCTGCTTCTGCCAGGCGAGCCGGCCGTCCTTCGTCGAAGCGACCACCATCCGGTCGCGCTGCGGCCCGGAGAAGAAGAGGTACTCGTCGTTGCACTTGATGAACGTGGTGGTAGAATAACCCGTCACATAGTGCTGGGCGCGCCCATCCTGGCCGATGGCGTCAAGCAGATCGCGGTCGGAGTTCTTCCACACCGGATCGCCGGAAGCCGCATCGAGGCAGGCGACGTACTTGCCCGGGCAGTAAAAGTAGATCCGGCCGTTCTTCATGCACGTGCCGCGTGCGTCGATGAAGTCGTCCTGGCGATGGCTCCACAGGATCTTCTTCGTCGCCGTATCGATGGCCAGAAGCGTTCGTCCGAAACCGAAGTTCGTCTTGGCCTCGCGGTACTCGTGCCCCTCCCACATCCCCCACGGCCAGTGGCCCAAGCCGGGCACGTTCGAGGGCTGAGTGCGCGGCCTCACCTCTTCACTGCCCACCAGGGCGTAAAGCGTTCCGCCATCAAGCGCCATCCATTTCCACACGGGGCCATCCGACAGATCCTCTGGCACGACGATCTCGGCTTCCAACTCACCGGTCCGGGCGTTGAGCAGCTTGCACGACTGGTCGTCCCCCAGGTAGAGCACGTCGGGCGTGGCGATCATCGTGTTGCGATGGATCATGAACCCTTCACGGAGCGGCCGCCGCCAGAGGATCGTGCCGTTGTACCCGTTGATCGCCAGCAGCGTGTTGAGCATCGGGTTCTGGTTCGCCTTGTGGGCGATATGGCCGAACGCGCGGAACACGCGGCCGCCAGCAGCCACTGAGACCTCGGGCATGGGGCAGAACTTCGGATCGCCGAGGAATTGGGTCAGGTACGGCGCGCGGGCGAACTGGTCCGTCGAGAGCGGATTGTTATCGGGCCCATGCCATACGTGGCTCCACTGGTCGATCCCTTCGGGATGCTGCTTCGTAACCCGCCGTCGGCCGATCTCCACCGCGCCTTCCGGGTGCACGATCCGGTAAACCTCCCTGCCGACCGCTTTCTCGGCCGCCGGCGCGACCAGCACCGCATCGGCCACGTTATCGGCGAGGTGGAGGCGATTGAGATCGCCCTGGTCGGCAAACACCTGCACGCCAAGCACGCCAGCCTTGGCCGCCGCCTCGCGGACCGCCTCGACCTCTGCCGCATCGGCCGACTGGAAGTAGACGACCAGTTCGCTCTGCTTTACCCGCTTGACGATCGCCTCCGCGCCATCGGGGCCGGGCAGGCCGATCACCGCGCAAATGCCGCGTTGGAGGGCGGGCCATTCGACCGCTGCCCGTTCCTGTTCGGCAGCCCAAGTCGCGGTGGGGAGGAGTAACAACGCCGAGGCCAGAACCAGCATGCGGCGAGCGAACATGACGAGCCTCCAAAGTGGGGCCGGGGCCGCATCGTGAGGCGGCCCTGAGAACCATAGGAACCGTCCGCCAGAACGCCGCCATTATGACCGATTCGGGTCGCCAGGCAAGCGACCCGCGGTGGCGGCTGCCGCAACGTCTCACGACGTCGTTGACCGCCGAGTCGGGGGGGAGATAATAGGTATATGAAGCCCAAGGTCTACATCGAGACTTCGGTAATCAGCCATCCCACCGCAGACGTTAGCGCCGATCTAATGATTGCTGCGCGTCAGTGCACAACACGCCGCTGGTGGAAGGGCGGACGAAAAGAGTTCGATTGTTTCGCTTCGCGGCTCGTTTTCCAGGAAGCCCACTCCCTCGAAACGCACGTGTTTGTTGCTGGTGTCTCATCCGGAGCTGCGGGCAAAAGCTCTTAGCTTTGGTTCATCCCTCTCGCGAGCTCGAGCGTTCGCAGGGTGTGACCGGGCAGTCGGGATTCCCTGCTGTTTCACTTGAGGATGGTGGCGTTTCGATAAGGCGGTCGGCGTGCTGCTCCTGGATCTTGCGGCAATAAGCGACTAGCTTTTCAGGATCGTGATCGCACATCGCGGAAATGCGATGTCGGATTTCGCGGATTTCGTCAATCACCGGATCAGAGGTTGCTGGTGCTGGACTCATAATCGCTTCCGAGGAGTTCAAGCGGGGTGACTAGAGCTGGAATGAACAAACCGAGTAGTGTGTTCACACGTCTGATATGGCCGAACTTGTTTGCATTGGCAAGGTGCTGACAGTTCCATGTCGCCAGAAAATCGCACTTGTGATAAGACGCTATCGCCAAATGCAACGCATCTCCTGCAGGATCCGCGGGCATCACTTTATGGCGAACATATGCGGCTACAATTTCCGCGATTCCGCTTTCAACCGCCAACAAGGGCAAGTCCTGAATTAGCGACAGTCGTTCCGCGCTCCGTTCCGGAATCCCCAGCGATAGCTCGCCCAGGACGGCGGGGCTGGTCACCAATTCATACCGTGCCCGTGCGTCCTGCCACCATCGACGAGTCCATTCGCGACGAGCGAGCACGTCTGGCGCCAACCGCGTCTCGTAGTAGAAGCTCGGGATGGTGGATTCGACATAGACGCGAGGCTTGAATACAGCCATTCGTCGGCGCTCGCTCTGCAAATGGGGGAAGGAGGAAACATTTATCTAATCCGAAGCAAAGGGCAATCGCTGTGCGGCATGAAGGCGGTGTTGGTACTCAAATTATACCCCGCTAGGGACGGATTAGTAAGGACGCGAAGAACCCAAGAAACACGCGGCCCTTTCCCCTGAAGGAAAGGGCCGCGGGACTTGATCTTGCCTGATAAGGTCGGAAGCTCTACTTCTTCGCCTGCTTGTCGGCCACGGCGGCTTGCGCGGCGGCCAGTCGGGCGATTGGCACCCGATAGGGGCTGCAGCTCACGTAGTTCAGGCCGGCCTTGTAGCAAAACTTGACGCTCGCCGGATCGCCACCCTGCTCGCCGCAGATGCCGATCTTGAGGTCCTTCCGCGTGGCGCGGCCCTTCTCGACCGACATCTGGATGAGCTGGCCGATGCCTTCCTGGTCGATCGTCTGGAACGGATCGGCGTCGAGGATGCTCTTCTCCAGGTAGTCCTGCAGGAAGCCGCCGATGTCGTCGCGGCTGAACCCGAAGCCCATCTGCGTCAGGTCATTGGTACCGAACGAGAAAAACTGCGCGGTCTGGGCCATCTTGTCGGCCAGGAGGCAGGCCCGCGGAATCTCGATCATCGTGCCGTAAAGGCAGTCGACCATGACGCCAGCCTTCTGTTCGACTTCCTTCTTCACCCGATCGAAGATCGGCTTGACGAAATCAAGCTCCTTGACGGTGCAGGTCACGGGCACCATCAGTTCGGGGTGCGGCTTCTTGCCCTCCTTCTGCAGTTCGGCGGCCGACTCGAAGATGGCGCGGATCTGCATCTCGGTAAGATAGGGATAGGTGATCCCCAACCGCACGCCGCGATGCCCCATCATGGGGTTCACTTCATGCAGCGCCTCGCCGCGCTTCCTGACGTCCTCCGGCGTGATGCCCAGCGCCTTGGCAAGCTTGGCCTGGGCCTCCTCGGCCTGCGGCACGAATTCGTGCAGCGGCGGGTCGAGCAAGCGAACCGTGACTGGCAGTCCGTCCATCGCCTCCAGGGTGGCCTTGATGTCGCGCTTGACGAACGGGAACAGTTCGTCGATGGCCTTGTTGCGCTCGTCGTCGCTGCCCGCCAGGATCATCTTCCGCAGGATGAACAGCGGCTCGTCGGCGCCGGCCCCGTAGAACATGTGCTCCGTGCGGAAAAGGCCGATGCCTTCCGCGCCGAAGTTGCGTGCCACGCGGGCATCGTCCGGCGTGTCGGCGTTGGTCCGCACGCCCATCGTCCGCTGCTGGTCCACCAGCTTCATGAAGTCCTGGAACCGCGGGTTCTCCGTGGCGTCCATCATCGCCAGGGCGCCCTCGTAGACGCGGCCGCGCGTGCCGTTCAACGTGATGGTGTCGCCTTCCTTGAGCGACTTGCCGTCGACCGACAGGGTGCGGGTCTTCATGTTGATCTTCAGCGCGCCGGCGCCGACGATGCAGCACTTGCCCCAGCCGCGAGCGACAAGGGCCGCGTGGCTGGTCATGCCGCCGCGGGCGGTGAGGATGCCCATCGCGGCCCGCATCCCCTCAACGTCCTCGGGGTTCGTCTCCTCGCGGACCAGGATCACGGTCTTGCCCTGCTTCGCCTTGGCCACGGCGTCGGCCGAAGTGAACACGATCTCGCCCACCGCGCCGCCCGGCCCGGCCGGCAGACCGGTGGCGATCGGCGCGGCCTTCTTCTCGGCCGCCGGATCGACGATCGGGTGCAGCAGCTCGTCCAACTGCGCCGGGGCGACCCGCATCACGGCCATTTCGGCGTCGATCAGCTTCTCGCCCAGCATGTCCATGGCCATGTTCAGGGCCGCGGTGCCGGTCCGCTTGCCGTTGCGGCACTGGAGCATGTAGAGCTTCTTGTCCTGGATCGTGAACTCGATGTCCTGCATGTCCTTGTAGTGCTTCTCCAAGCGCAGGCGGATGCCGTCGAGTTGCTTGTAGACGTCCGGCCATTCCTTCTCGAGCGAAGCCATGTGCTCGTTCTGCGGGTTCTTGGTGGCTTCGTTCAGCGGATTGGGCGTGCGGATGCCGGCCACCACGTCCTCGCCCTGGGCATTCACCAGCCACTCGCCGTAGAACTTGTTCTCACCCGTTGCCGGATTGCGGCTGAAGGCCACGCCGGTGGCCGAGCTGTCGCCCAGATTGCCGAACACCATGCTCTGCACGTTGGTGGCTGTGCCCCAATCGTGCGGAATGCCCTCGATCTTGCGGTAGGAGACCGCCCGCCGGCCGTTCCAGCTCTTGAACACCGCGCCGATGCCGCCCCAAAGCTGTTCCCACGGGTCGTCGGGAAATTCACGCCCCAGCACTTCCTTCACCTTTTTCTTGTACTGGTCGCAAAGCCACTTCAGGTCCTCGCCCGTCAGATCGGTGTCCTGCTTGTAGCCCTTCTTGTGCTTCAGCTCCTCCATGATGTGCTCGAGTTGCAGGCGAATGCCCTTCCCCTCGGCCGGCTCGATGTCCTCGGCCTTCTCCATCACCACGTCGGAGTACATCGTGATCAGCCGGCGGTAGGCGTCGTACACAAACCGCTCGTTGCCCGACTTCTTGATCAATCCCGGAATCGTCTTCGACGACAGGCCCACATTGAGCACCGTCTCCATCATGCCGGGCATCGAGGTCCGCGCCCCCGAGCGGCACGAGACCAAAAGCGGGTTCTCCGGGTCGCCGTACAGCATGCCCATCGACTTCTCGACGCGCTTCATCGCTTCGGCGACCTGCTGCTTGACGTCGTCGGTGAACTTCTTGCCCTCGGCAAGATAGATGTTGCAGTAGTCGGTGACGACCGTGAAGCCCGCGGGCACCGGCAGGCCCAGCTTGGCCATCTCGGCGAGGTTGGCGCCCTTGCCGCCGAGCGTGTTCTTCATGCTAGCATCACCATCAGCCCCATCCGGGCCGAAGTAATAGACGAATTTCTGGGCCATGAGCGCTACCTTTTGCTGTGGCAAGGAAACGGGTGGAAAAAGTGAGCACCCCGGCGGCCGAGCCAGCGGGGCGTGGGCATTCTTGTGTGGGGCAGACGGGCAAGAACGAAATGAACCAATCTAGCAACCGTTCGGGGGACCGTCAAGGAATACGGCTCCGCCGCGGGGGGCGCCACGCCGTTTACCCACGTTGCCGGAGCGTGTCGGTTTCCTCGCGAAACAGCGAACGCATTTGCGGTGATTCCCGCAGTCATTCCGACTCCAGCGCCCTCGAGCCTCGCCGGTTTGCCGGGCAGACTCGACCACGCCACGTCTGGTGGTTCAATTTCCCCTGGAAGGACTTGGTTTGCCGCGGTAGACTTCCATCTTGCGACTTGTCCTGCGGTTCACGCACGTCAAGCGGCGACGCGTCTCGGGCGCGGCGAAAGGAGGCACACGCCACATGGACGTTATCGTTTTCGAGGACGATCTGGTCCACCAACTTTACCCCTTGACCATCGGACGGCCGGCTTTTGCCATCAGTTGCGGGAGCTACCGCCTGATCGACCTGGTGACGCGACTCGGGCGGCCGGTCGAGGTAGTCGTCCGCCCGCATCTGAAGACGATCATCGCGGCCGATTGCCCTGGAGTGAGCGTCGGTCCCGGCGCCGGAAAGGGGCCGGCCCTGATGGTCAACGCTCGGCTGGTTCCCAGCGTCGCCGCGCTCGACGCGCTTCGCCGACTGATCGAAGACGGCCGGCGGGGAGTGGTTCGCGGCAGCGAGCACGTGGCCGCCGCTCTGCTGGGCCCCGACGACCCGCGCCTGCCGAGCGACGCCGACACACATCATTGGGCCGAGTACTTTGCCCGCCTGGCCCTGCCGGCCATCGAAGCCGAACTGCCGCTGTTGGGGTACCCGCACGATGCCGTCCGCCACCATATGGCTATTCTTTCAGAGAACCTCGAAGACCGCCTGAAACGGGCTGAATACCGCCAGCAGGCCGACGGGGTCTTTCTCGCCCCCGGCGCGACGCTCGGCGCCTATGTCGTCGCCGATACCACGCGCGGACCGATCGTTGTTGAACCCAATGCCAGCATCGGACCGTACTGCTACCTGAGCGGCCCGGTCCACGTGGGCGAATCCGCACGGGTGATTGAACATTCGGCGCTCAAGGACGCCGTCTCGCTCGGTCACACCACCAAGGTGGGGGGCGAGGTGGAAGCCTCGACGATCGAGGCCTATACCAACAAGCAGCACCACGGCTTCCTTGGGCACAGCTACCTGGGAAGCTGGGTCAATCTCGGCGCCGGAACGTGCAACAGCGACCTCAAGAACACCTATGGACTGGTGTGCATGGAATACCAGGGCCGAAAGGTGGCCACCGGCATGCAATTCCTCGGCTGCATGATCGGCGACTACGCCAAGACCGCCATCAACACGAGTATCTTCACCGGGAAGACAATCGGCGCGTGCAGTATGATTTACGGGTTTGTCACGACGAACGTCCCGAGCTTCGTGAACTACGCCCGGCTATTTGGCCAGGTGAGCGAAACTCCGGTCGAGGTGATGATCGCCACCCAGGCCCGGATGTTCAAGCGGCGGCACGTCGAGCAGCGTCCCTGCGACGTCCAACTCCTGCACGACATGTACGAGCTCACGCGGCATGAGCGCCATATGAGCAGCGAGCCCCTGTCGCTGTAAACATCGCGTAGTCTCTCCATCACACCCGCGCCCCTCCGGATCGCCGCTGGTATAATCTCTTGCACGTAGTGGGTCGAGGAGCAAGCCCCACCAATTGAAGTGCCGAACGCCGAACGCCGAACGCTGATAGCTGAAAGCTGTAAGCTAAGAAGTCCTCCCCAACGACTCACGCGCCATGTCACTGTTCGAAGCCAGCGAGGAAGCCAATCGCCGCGAGGCCCAACCGCTGCCTGCGCGGATGCGGCCCCGTTCGCTTGCTGAATTTGTCGGCCAGCAGCACTTCCTGGGCGAGGGAAAGTTGCTCCGGCGGTTGCTGAAGTCGGACCGGCTGGGCTCAGTAATCTTCTACGGTCCGCCCGGCACCGGCAAGACGACGCTCGCGCGCCTCCTGGCCAGCGAGACCCGCAGCACATTCCGCCAGATCAGCGCGGTCACCTCCGGTGTGAAGGAACTCCGCGAGGTCCTCGCCGACGCCCGCGACCGCCTCGAGGCCGAGGGACGCAAGACGCTCCTGTTCGTCGACGAGATCCACCGCTTCAACAAGGCGCAACAGGACGTGCTTCTGCCCGACGTGGAAGAGGGAATCGTGATCCTCGTCGGCGCCACGACTGAGAATCCCTTCTTCACCATCAACAGCGCCCTGGTCAGCCGCAGCCGGGTGTTCCAGTTCCAGCCCCTCTCGACCGACGACATCAAGAACCTGCTCCGTCGGGCCTTGGCCGACCGCGATCGCGGCCTCGGGCGGTACGACGTGCGGATGCACCCCGACGCCCTCGACTTCCTCGCCGAGGTGAGCGACGGTGACGCCCGGCGGGCCCTCTCGGCCCTCGAGATCGGCGTCCTCTCAGCCGACGTATCGCCAATCGAGTTCACGCGGCCGCTGGCCGCCGAGTCGGTGCAGCGGAAGGCGATCCAGTACGACCGCCAGGGCGACGCGCACTACGACTCGATCAGTGCCCTCATCAAGAGCATCCGCGGCAGCGATCCCGACGCGGCCATCTATTGGCTCGCGCGGATGCTCGAAGCGGGTGAGGACGTGCGCTTCCTCGCCCGGCGGCTGGTGATCCTCGCCAGCGAGGACGTGGGCAACGCCGATCCGGCAGCCCTCCCGCTGGCCGTGGCGGCGGCGCAGGCCTGTGAACTCGTCGGCCTGCCCGAATGCCAGTTGAACCTCGCACAGACGGTCACCTACCTGGCCTGCGCCCCCAAGTCGAACGCCGCCACGATCGCCATCGGCGAAGCCCGCCGCGACGTGAACGATGGTCAGTTGCTCCCCGTGCCGGTCCACCTCCGCGACAGCCACTACGGTGGCGCCAAGCGGCTCGGCCACGGCGAAGGCTACCGGTACGCCCACGACGCCCCCGACGCCATCGCCGCCCAGGACTATCTCGGCGTCGACCGCGACTACTATCGCCCCGTCGACCGCGGCTTCGAGCGCGAACTGGCCCAGCGCCTCGAGGCAATCCGTGCCCGCCTGCGAGCCCATCGCGAGAACGAGGGCCCCTGACGTGCGTCGTGTGGATGGACTTCACGTATCATTGCAGCGGTGCCTTCGCACGCTGCGGCACCGCGGGCAAGCAGTGCCCCGTTCGGGAAACGGGAATTGGGTGCCACCGTTCTGACCGGCGCCTTTGAGGTCGCTCAATCAGGATGTTTGGCATACGCGCGGATGGAAAACGGTAGCCTCGATTCGGCCGCCTCTGGGGAAGAAGGGATCCAAGACGCACTTTCGAACGTATCTCATCCTCAAACCGATGTTTGCCACGAAGAGTGGTGGTTCGTCAAGCCTCGGTCTTGGGGCATTCGTCCGTCCGTGGGATTGTCGAGCGGCCCAAAAGGACTTGCAGTTCAACAACTCCTTGGACCAGGGCCCAACTTTTCGGCCGGCAGTGCCGATCTATTGAACTTCAGGTTGATGGTGCAACAAGGGCGACGCGCCACCGGAGCCCGGCTTGATGGAGAATCGCTTTGAATCAGTTGCGTCATCAATCTGAACACCAATAATCGGCAGGCGATGCCGCATCATTCATCGCGGCGCGATCGAGGGAAACACGGGCTGCGGCTGCCGCCCAGGGGCATCGGCACTCCCGGCATCGGAGGGTTGCGATGGGCAGCTTTGGGGCAATTCTGCTGGCCGACGACGAGCCAGAGTTTCTTGAATCCACGGCCACGCTGCTCGCCCAGGAGGGCTACCGTTGCGATACGGCCGTCTCGGCGGAGGACGGTAGGGAGAACTTGCGTACGTCCGCCTACGATCTGTTGATCAGTGATGTCATGCTTCCCGGAAACGATGGGCTGGAGTTCGTCCGCGAGGCCAGCCAGATGCAACCGGGCCTGCCGATCGTCCTCGTCACCGGCTATCCCAGCCTCGATACGGCAATCGAGGCAGTCCGCTTGCCGGTGTCTGCCTACCTCACCAAGCCGATTCCGTGGGCCGATCTGCGTGAGGAAGTCCGCACGGCCCTCGAGTGTTCGCGCAGCTACGGCATGCTCGCCAATGTCTGCCACTCACTGCAGTCCACTCTGGAGAAGGTCCGCCAGTTACAGGCGTCGCTTGTTGCGCCGCGCAAAGACGCCAGCGATGAGAGCGCTAGGGGGCTGTTGGACATGGCTATGAACGACCTCATTTGCGCCGCCCACACGTTGCATCGACTGCACGTGGCAACAGCGCCGCCCGAAGAACAACGCACTCTCTGCGACCGTGTCGGGTGCGCACGGCAGCACCTGCTGGAGCACGCCATTCGCGAAGCCATTGACGTGATCCGCACGACGAAGCACTACTGCAAGCGGAAGGAACTGGGCGACCTCCGCCTCAAGCTCGAAAAGCTCCTGGCGTGACGAACCAGGACTTGCGCTCGACGGCGGGGGTGATCGGCAGGCCACAGGAAGGGCAATGAGTATCATGCCCTACAGCGGGTATAGGGAAATCTCTTAGACGCACGCGGAATACGTGCTATCTTTCCCAAGATCGAACTGCTGACCTTGATGGGTGAGCAGAAGACAGGTTCGCCCTCTGGGGGCGAACGCCTTGGCTAGCAAGCTGTGGGCTTGCACGTTGAAGGCACAATCGAGGTGACTCTTTCCGAGGAAAGGGGCACCTGGGTTGTGCCTTTTTTTGTTCTCCCTTGTTGGCCTGACGTGACGCTACCCCGGCGATGGCTGGCGGATGGCGCGATACATGACTGTGGCAGGATGAGCTGGCGTGACAGGCACGCAGCGGCATCTACGCGCCGAACGGTGGCAGTACGCCAAGAGGAGGCCCATGATGAGGCATACCAGCGGCAGGCGAGCGCTAGCGCCCGTATCGGGCTCACCCCTGGAAGTCCTCGAGCATCGGCCTGCTCGAGTGGCTTTGTTCATGCTGGTGGCGCTCTCCGGGGCCGCGGGACTGATCTATGAGATCGTCTGGATGCGCGAGTTCACGCTGGTGCTCGGCGCCTCGACCTATGCCGTCACCATCGTACTGGCGGTATTCATGGGAGGCCTCGGCCTGGGAGCGTGGCTCCTGGGCAAGCGTGCCGATCGCTACAGCGCCCGCCAGTTGCTTCGCCTCTATGTGATGCTGGAAATTGGCCTGGCCCTGTACGCGCTGGGCTTCCCGCTGCTGATCCTGGCCGGGCAATCCATCTACGTCTGGGTCTATCAAGCCTGGCAACCCGGGTTGTTGATCGCGAACGCCCTGCGCTTTGTCCTCGCCAGCGCGGTGCTTGTGGTGCCTGCCGTCCTCATGGGCGGCACGCTGCCGGTGCTGACCCGTGTCCTCGTCCGGGCCGAGTCGAGAGTCTCCCTGACCGTCTCATGGCTCTACGGAATGAATACGCTGGGAGCCTTCGCGGGCACGCTCTCGGCCGGATATGCCCTGGTGCCATACCTGGGAATGCGCCGCGCGACCCTGGCAGCGGCTGCCGCCAATCTACTGGTCGCCGCTGGCGTGTGGATGCTGTGTCGCGCGCGTTCCAGCAGCACTCGACCAGAGCAGACCGCCGGCGCCGTGGCGACTCCCTCAGGCACGGAGGCCCGGCCGGGTCTTGTCGAACAAGCGGTCATTCTCGTCTTGGCCATCTCCGGTTTCGCCTCCATGCTCTACGAGGTGGCATGGACGCGGACGTTGACGCTGATCGTTGGCACGACGACCTACTCCTTCACCACAATGCTGGCAACGTTCCTTCTGGGAATCGGATTGGGAAGCCTGCTCTTTCCTTGGCTGCGCCGTCGGACCGGCGCAGTTCAGCTGCTCGCCGCCCTGCAGTACACGGCGGCCTTGTCGGCGCTGGCGACTATACCACTCCTCGAGCGGTTGCCACTCGTATACCTGTCGCTGCAAAGCGCCGCGAGCACCGCCTGGCTCGGCACCCAACTCGTGAGGTTCAGCCTGGCGGCGATGGTGATGTTGCTGCCGACGATCGCGCTCGGCGCGACCTTCCCGGCCGTGATCGCCGTGCTGGTCGGCAACGTCGACACCAGCGGCCGCCGCTTCGGCATGGCGTACGGGCTCAACACACTGGGATCGGTGCTCGGGGCCGCGCTCGGCGGGTTGCTGTTCGTTCCACTGATCGGTCTTCAGGTCACGATCGTGCTGGGGGCGATCCTCAACTTCGTGGCCGGCTCGCTGGCCGCGGCCGTCTCGGTCAACCAGCCGGCCTGGCGTCGCCTCGCGATCGCCGCGTCCGGAACCATGGCCATGCTGCTGGCCCTGCTGTTTCTCCGTCCGTGGTCGCCGTGGATCATGAGCAGCGGAGTGTACGTCTACGCCGATCGGTACCAGCAGGTTGCCCGGCGGGCCGAAGCCGCCCTCGGCGACCAGGCGCCACGACGCTGGGAACTCTGGCGGATGGCCATGGAACAGTACAAGCTGCTCTACTATCGCCACGGTCCCACCGCCACCGTGGCCGTCATGGAGCGGCGTGACGGCGTGCGTTTCCTGAGCATCGACGGCAAGACCGACGCCAGCAGCGCCACGACCCACGACATGAAGACCCAGGTCATGCTTGCCCAGTTGCCACTGTTGTTTCATCCGCGCCCCGACAGGGTGTTCGTCGTCGGCTTGGGCAGCGGCGTGACCGCGGGCTCCGCCCTGACGCATCCGCTCGGCAGCCTCGAGTGCGCCGAGCTTTCCACGGCGGTCATCGAGGCCTCGCACTACTTCGGCGAGTTCAACCACCGCCCGCTCAACGATCCGCGTCTGACGCTCATGCGCCGCGATGCCCGCAACGCACTGCTCACATCGCGGCAGCGCTACGACGTCGTCATCTCGCAGCCGTCCAATCCATGGATCGGCGGCCAGTCGAGCCTCTTTTCGCTTCAATGGTACCAATTGGTCCGCGACCGCTTGAACCGAGGGGGCGTATTCTCGCAGTGGCTGCCGGCCTACCACATGTCGCCGCGCGACCTCCGCATACTCCTGAACACGCTCCGAAGAGTGTTCCCCCACGTCACCGTCTGGACCAGCGGGGCCAAGGGAGATGTGATCCTCCTGGCCTGCAAGGACCGGCCGCTGAAGATCGATCTGGCCTCCTTCCATCGCAAACTGGCCAGCGCGGCTGTCCGCGAAGACATCGCCCGGTTGGGTTTGAATCCGCACGCCGTGCCGCTGCGATGCTTCGTGATGAGCGAACGCGAGTTGCAGGACTTCCTGCAGCAGCGCGATGCCCGACGAGAACTGAACACCGACGATTTGTTGCTCACCGAGTTTTCGACACCCGAACAATTGGCTCGTGCCGAGGTGGTGAAGCATTTCACCGCGCCCGCTTCGCCGCAGCGCTGCCTCCAGTCGCTGCTCCCTCTCTTGACCGGGCTCGACGCCGGCGCGGTCGACGAAATTCTGGCGGCCCACGCTCCAGTCTCCCTGCCAGCCTTATAACCCCGCCTTCCGCTCGCGGAGGCGCCCGAGGCGCCGCCGCACCTGCAACCCCGAACCGTATCGCCACTCCCGATGAAATGCGTTGAAACCGTTGTCTACACCGCAGCAGATGCTCCGAGCGCGCCGAACAACTGCTGCGGTCGAGTCCAGTTTACGGAGTCCGTCGCATGGAGGCCCTTGTGTTTCTGTCACTACAATAAGGGCTAAGAGATGCTCAATCGTCTGACCATTCGCGTGAAACTGTTCGCAGTGCTGGGAATGCTCTCAGCCGTCGCCATCGGGCTGACGCTGCTGGCCACCGCCAAGCTGGCCGGGATCAATGACCAGCTCAACAACATCGTCGAGATCACATCGCAACGGGCGCTTCTGGCGGCGCAGATCAACGAGGACTTGCTGGCCATTCACCGCGCCGAAAAGAACATGGTGTTGGCCGAGACCACTGAAGAGATGGACCGCCACGCGGCCAGCATGGGGAATTTTTCCAAGTCGATGCAGGAAAAGCTGGAACAGCTCGAGAAAATGGCCTCTGCCGAAGGCAAGAACCGCGTCGCCGAGTTCCGGCAGGCGTTCGCCGAGTTCGAGGCAGTGTCGGCCAAGGTGCAGGACGCCACCCGTCGCAATACCAACAAGCAGGCGTTCGAACTCTCCGTCGGCGCCGGTCGGGAGAAGTTCGACAAGGCCGAGCAGCTTCTGCGGGCAATCGCCGATCGAAGCGACAAGGAGGTCACCGACCAGGTCGGCAAGCTGTTGGACATGAATGATTCGAAGATCGAAGCGGCAGCCAAGACGGCCAATGCGGCTGCGTCGCGGGCGCTGTCTTCGGCCCGCTGCGTGCAGGACCTGCTCGCCCTGCACCGCGCCGAAAAGAACATGATCCTGGCCACCACGGCTGAGGAAATGGGCCGCCATGAGAAAGTGATCAAGGACTCGGCCGCCTCGCTGGAGAAGAAACTTCAGCAAGTGGAGGCGACGGCCTCCGCATCCGACAAGCAGGACATCGCCGCCTTCCGCCAGGCCTTCCAGGATTTCCTGGCGGTCGATCAGCAGGTGATGACCCTGACGCGGGAGAACAGCAACGCCGTCGCCCGCGATCTTTCGGGCACCGAGGGCCGCGCCGCGATGGACAAGGCGACCGAATCCATGGCCGCCATCGCCGAGATGGCGAATCAGGCCATGCAGGACGACGCGAGGACCAGCGACGAAGCCTACGTGGCGGCGAAGTGGATGATGTACTCGGTGAGTTTCATCGGGATCGCTGTAGCCTCCGGCCTGGGGCTGTTGATCATCACCAGCGTTGTGGTCGCTATCCGCAAGGCCGTCGAGGTGATCCGGGCGTTTGCCGCGGGCGATTATTCGCAGCGGCTGGTTACCAGGAGCAAGGACGAGATCGGCGAGATGGCCGTGTCGCTGAACCAGGCCATCGAGGCCACGGCCAAGGCGATGCAGGACGTCAAGGACGCCGCCGAACAGCAGCGGCGCATGGAGGCTGAGAAAGCCGAACAGGAACGGCTGGCCGCCGACGCCGAACGCAGGCGTCAGGAGGAAGAGGCTGCCCGCGAGCGCGAGCGGATGGACGCCGAGCGTCGCCGTCAGGAAGAAGAAGCTGCCCGCGAGCGCGAGCGGATGGAAGCCGAACGCAAGGCCGCCGAAGAGCTGCGCGGCAAGGTCAATGAACTGCTGGAGATCGTCAATGCGGCCGCACAGGGCGATCTGACTCGCCAGGTCGTCGTCCGCGGCAACGAGGCGGTCGACGAATTGGCCGCCGGAATCCAGAAGATGCTCACCGACCTGTCGAGCGTCATCGGCCAGGTTACCGAGAGCGCGGCCCAGTTCAACGAGGGTGCCCGCGTCATCGCCGAAAGCTCCCAGACGCTCGCCTCCGGCGCCCAGACCCAGAGCTCCAGTGTCGAGGAAATGACGGCGTCGGTCGAAGAACTCGCCCGCTCGGTGGAAAGTGTCAAGGAGAACGCCCTCGAGGCTGATAAGCTGGCCCGACGGACCAGCGAGTTGGCCGAGCAGGGGGACAAGGCGGTGCGCCGTTCGGTGGACGCGATGGAGCAGATCCGCGCCAGCAGCCAGCAGATCGGCGAGATCATCCAGGTGATCTCGGAGATCGCCAGCCAGACGAATCTGCTCGCCCTCAATGCGGCCATCGAGGCCGCCCGGGCCGGCGAGCACGGTATGGGGTTTGCCGTGGTGGCCGACGAGGTTCGCAAGTTGGCCGAGCGCAGCAACCAGGCCGCCGGCGAGATCTCCAAGCTCATCGGCGAGTCGACGCAGCGGGTCGAGGAAGGGGCCCAATTGAGCGCGGAGACGGGTACGGCGCTCCGGGAGATCATCGCCGGCGTACAGTCGACGGCGGCGAAGATCACCGAGATCGCCTCGTCCACCGTGGAGCAGGCCAGCAACGCCCACGAGGTCTCGACGGCCATTCAGGGTGTCGCCCAGGTGACCGAGCAGGCGGCTGCCGGCAGCGAGGAGATGGCCAGTTCCAGCGAGGAATTGGGGGCCCAGGCCAGCGCGCTCCGCGAACTGGTCAGCCGCTTCCGCACCCGGACGACCGTCGGCCAGTAAATCCCCGCCTGCACGTTGAAGCGGACCGGGCGCGAGACGCCCCTCGCGCCCGGCCGCCTGGCTGCGATTGAACAAGACAGGAACGGACTGCAATGTCGAACTCGGTTTATCCTCATTTCAAGAGCCGGTTTGAGAATGCTCTGCAGGTGATCCGTGACAAGGTTACACGGCTTCCACCGCACGAGCGGGAGCATTTTGTCGCCCTGGCAGATCAAGCGGAGAGAGACTGCCGTGAGGTCCAGCGATGCTGCGCGGCGGCAAGCAACGCCTTCGACGACCTCTCCCTTACCGCCACCGCGGCCAAGTTCAGCCTCTCGGTGCATCTCCAGAGGATTGAGGCGATGCGGCGCGTGGCCAGAAAGCTCGGCGATCCCCGAGAGGCGAGTTCATGACCGCCGCCGCACAGCCGCTTTCGATCTGTGAGCCGATCGATCCACAAGCGATCGGCAACTCGGGCAGCCCGAATCCGGTCCGCTGAGACGGCTGATTCACAGCCGGAAACCAGGCGGCCCTCGAATCGCGGGACTCAGTCCGAGCAGAACCTCGCGAACAGCTTCGGATACCGGCGCTTCATCTCCGCATCATCGTCGAAGTCCCATCCCTCGCCAAGATCGGGGAGGTTGATGGGCACGCTGGGGATCTCCTCTTGCGTCGCGGCTTCATAGGCCGACTTGGCCACGTAGAGCATCTCCTCGCATTCAACGTCTTCCTCCAGATCGGCAAGGTTGGCAAGGGAATCCGGATCAGCGAGTGCTTTCTCGAAAACCGACCGTCCCTGCGCGATCAGCCAGCCGCGGAAGTAATCAAATCCATCATCCGAGCAACCTCCGTTGATCAGATAGGCGGCGCCCCACAAATCCCACGTGTACGAAGCCGCCAGGAGATCGGCCAGATGTCGTTCGAAGTCCACGATCTCCTCCGGCGACCGTTCGCCCAGTTCGGCCTCGATCGACTCAACCCGCTCGCCCGGGTCGCCTCCCGATCCGGAGTGCTCGATGAGTTTCCAGAATTCGTCTCGGTTCATTGATTCCACCCCATGACAGACTACGGGTGACGACACGATGAACGGGCGGACCGCCAGCCGCTGGCTGGCCGTGGCGGAGTATCCTAGGCGCCCGTTGCCGGCGAGTCAATCTCCACGCCACCGGTTGTCCTGCGGCGCGCATGTTCCCTACAATGGCGGCCAGAACGAAGGCCCTTGTTTCAGGCTTCGAAGCCGGTGGCCTGAGTTTCGCATGCCGCAGAGGCGGTGAACGATGCTCCGCGTGATCTTCTTCGTGCTGTTGCTTGTCGCTGTCTTGATGGGCTTGGCGGTCTACTTCTTGCCGTGGTGGCTGGTGTTGGGGGCGGTCGTGGTTGGTGCCGTGGCGGCTTGGTTGCTGCGGGGGCGACTGTTCAATTTCCTGCTGACCCGCTTGCTGATGATTCCCTTTCGACTCAAGGGACGCGCCCTCAGAAACGCGACGGTTGAAGTTCACTCGATCCGCCCAACTGCGGCCCCGCCCGAGGATGCAGCCGAAATGGCGACTGTCGATGAGGAGGACGAAACTGAACCGAGCGGGCCTCCCGTGCCACTCGATTACTACGAGGTGGAGGCAACCATTACGCCCAAGCCGAGCGACGGCCCCTTCATGTTGTGGGAAGTCGGCGAACTGCTGCTGGTCGCGCCGGGCAGACGATGGGACGACGAGGACGATAGCGCGGTGATCCGTTCGATCGAGTGCTGGTTGGCTCCCGGTGAGGAGTTCGATGACGACGAAGACGATTCGGCCCAGCCGGTGCCGGCCGACGGCAGATACGTCCAAGACACCGGCTACAAGCTCCCTGGGCCGCGGCGCTTGCGGTTCCTGGTTGGCGTGAAGCCCGGCGTCCGCGAACTGGCCTTCCGCTATTACTTCGAGCAGTTTGGCCGGCTGCAGATTCCCGCAGGCACTACCGCGACCGCAATCAAGTAGGGCGCTACTCTGGCTCCTCGCATTGAAGTGGAGCGAGCGGTCGCGCAGTGAAGCCGGAACCCACGGCGTGAACCGCCGCGAGTTCGGGTTCCACACCCCCTCCAGAATTCTCCGAAAACTGGCCCATTCACCTCTTGACAAGAATGCATGAACACAGGTATACTATTGATGGCTGCGACGGAAATCCGTCCGCCGGCACGGCGTCGCCCGACAAAACTGGGCTTCGCCCGTGTTCGTTGTTTGACAATTTAACACACTCAATTACGTGCCCCTGTGCGGTGGTGCGCGCATGGCAATCCGTAATCGCCTCCATTTTTCCTGGCACCCCTCTACGAACTTCAACACTGAAGCCAAAAGGGTGGAGTCGCTTGCGATTTGCCCCCTGGCCCGAAAGCCCCTCCGGCCTTGCACTTGCGATCATGGGCCGCGACGGAGTCAACCGAAACACCCACAAAGGGCGTTTCGCTTCGCGGTGCCAAACTCTTGCAGCGCCAAATCGAGGTCCTCGGCAAGTACGCTATGCTATCGAATCTACGCGTGGCTCTCCCCCCGGTCGCCGATCGACTCTTTGAGTGCCGCCAGGGCGCGGAGCCACAGCATGCGGACGGCGCCGGGCGAGCGGTTCATCCGCCGGGCGACCTCCTCGTGCGGCAGGTCTCCGAGATTCCTGAGCACGATCACTTGGCGGTAGTCATCCGGAAGTCGCTCCAGGCATTCGGCCAGGCGCAGTTGTTGCTCGTGCGCCGCGGCAATCCCGCTGGGTGAGTCGGCCGGCGACCGGAGAAGTGAATCGAGTCGCTGGGCTGAGCGGCCCAAGGTCTCGTCGAGCGACATCTCGCGGGCGACGTCGCGTTTCTGTGTGCCGGCATAGTGTCGCGCCAGGTGGGCGAGCTGGTGGGCTAGGATCTGCCGCAACCACGCCCGGCGCTGCGGCTCCTCGCGGCCGCGGAAGTCGTCCCATCCTTTCCAGGCTTCGAGCAGCGTCTGCTGCACGGCGTCGGAAGGATCGTACTTCCCTCGAAAGCGGCTGTCGATCTCAATTCTCGCGAGCATCCGCAGCCAGGCCTCATAGCGCACCAGCCAGGCCGTGCGATCGTCGGCCGGCAGCCGCGGCATGGACGCTGGGGGGCGAGGGTTCGACTCGGCAGGCATCGATTCGGCTCACGGCAGAGGAACGGTCGACGGCGTCTCTGGCACGACGTTACGCGGCATGGCTCACCTTGACCAGCCCTTCCCGCTGCTTGCGCCGTTGCAGAAGCTGCCAAAGCATCCGGCCCAGGGATCTCAAAAGCCATCCGATGGAGACGAGGCAGGCGGTCAGGTACACGGCCGGAAACCAGACCACGTACCACCCTGCCAGGTCGTACGTTTCTTCGGCCGCGAGGGGCTCGCGAAGAGAACTCGTGTAGAGCGACAGCCCGGCAAAGACGATCGCGACAAGTAGCGAAAAGGCAATCCAGCCGGTGATCCTCTTCCACTGGCGCGCCAGTGCCCATCGAACCAGCATGGCGACGAGCAGGATATTCGGCGCGACCACCATGCCGATGGCTAACCGTGCCGGCAGCCCCACGAAATCGTTGTCGAGCGGGGCGCGCACAAAGGCCCCGAAGAAGAAGACCCCCAGAACCACCGGCAAGACCAGCAGTTCGAGGAGGCTGAACTGCCGCCGCACGATGAGCCGCAAACAATAGCCTGCCGGCACAACGACGAGCACGAGCGAGAAGAACATCGCCCAGCCGAAGAACGGTACGGCTTGTTGCCAATTATCGTATGGTGAATGCCAGGGAAGGCTACGTTTCCATCGCGGATCGTGTACCGGCGTGGTGAGGAGGGCCGGAGTGACGCTCACGCCCCGGGTGGCAAACGAAGCCTCTGCTGGTGCGCGCGCTGCGACGTCGTGGAGCACGGCCTGGCGACAGCAATTTACGAAACCGTAGGTGTAGAGCACGAGCGGCAAATGCTCTCCGTCGACTCCAAGAAGAGCCAACTCGTTAGGAACGAGGTAGCTTGTGCCGTCCATTCCCCGCGGCACAGGTCCCGGGCAGGTCCACACCGTCTTCCCGGTCGCGGCGTCGAGTCCAACGACGCGATTGTCGCCCGCCTGCATAGCTGCCGCAATGATGGGTGGTCTCCTGCCGCGGGCCGGCTCGATGGCCAGCACAGTCTTCGGGCTGGAGCCGAAGGTCCTTCTCCAAATGGGTTCGTCCAGCCGATCAGGCCGGGCGGCGACCAGGTCCCGTTCCTCCTTGAAAATTACTTCGTCGCTTCCATCGCCATCGACATCACACGCCCATAGCCCGCCCTCGTAGGGCGCCGAAGGCAGCGTTCGCTTCGTCGGCCGGCCGTCGGCGTCGAGAGTGACCAGTTCACCCTTAAAGCCCGGCAAAGCCGCAGCGATCCGCTGTCGCTTCGGTCCGTCGCGCAGGATAACGGGAGCGAAGGAGTCGGTGTCCACCGGCAAGTGCGTATACGAATCGGAAGTCGATTGCTCGCCGACATAGGTCCAACGTGTGCGGCCGCTCGTGGCGTCGAGAAGGACGATCTGCATCCGCGGACGCATCGTGCTCTTGTCAGGCGATGACGGTTCGATCACCGCCACCTCGCGCCGACCATTACCGTCGAGGTCGCAGATCCGCGGGGTAATCCAGCAGCGCTGGAGCGACTGGTGCGACACTTCCTCACCCGGGCGCAGCCGATTCCAGAGCGTGCGGCCGTCCCTGCCGCTCAGCGCCCTCGTCTCAAGGAGGCCGTCGGGCCGGATCGCCGGCGCGATGATGTCGCGAGTTCCGTCGCCATTGAGATCGTCTACGGCAAGGCGCAGCCAGACATCGTCGAGCTGATAGGGCATGCTGTTTCCAGGGCCCAGCCCGTAGGCAGGGCTGAGGGCCTGCGACCACCGCAACTCGCCGCTCTGCCCCGAGGTGACGAAGAGCCAGAGTTGCGCGTCACTGGTCGCATACCCCAGGCGGGCCGGATAACCGTAGTCGCAGGCGACGAGCCAGGCAACCTCGAGCCGACCGTCGCCGTCAAGGTCGTCTGTCTCGGCCGCGATCACGCTGGCCAGGCCGTGGACCTCGATTTCTCCGGCATTCCAAAGCAGGTCTCCCGTGCGACCCGAGACAGCATAGAGCGGTCCCATCTCGATCAAGCGGCCCGCCGCCCGCTTCCAGAGCAGGATGTCGGTGATCCCGTCGCCATTGAGGTCGCCCGATGATCGCGGCCAGAGACCGCCGCGCAGTCGCCTGTCACCGGCGGGGCAGAAACCGAGCGAGCCATCGGAGGGCACAACTCGCGACTGCCAGAGTTCCTCACCGTTGCGACCGCTGGTGGCGACGAGTGTCCCGTCGGCCCAACTGCGGACCAGGTCGTCGACGCCGTCTTCATCGAAATCGGCCACCGGGGCACCCACGTCACCCAGCCTTCGCCAAGGTTCCGCGACCAGCCCTCGAACGCAGTGGTATTGTCCTCTCGCATCAAGCCGGTCGGGGTCGTTCGATTGGAAGACGACCAGGTCGTCGACCGCGTCACCATCGATATCGGCGGACTCGACGCGGTCGACTTCGTTCGCAAAGCTTGTGAGCTCGCCCGTTCCGGCTGAGAACAGAGCGATCGACGAATCCCGCGAGCCCCCCTGCTCGGTCACCACTCGGGCGATCAACGACGGCCAGCCGTCGCGGCCTGCCTGAGTCCAGTCCAGCGACGCAAGAAAGGTCGACGAGAAACCGCTCGCGCGGTGACGTGGCAGCCACTGGCTTGTCCAAAGTGTGCGGCCGTCGTGGCCCGAAAGGCAATCAATGTTGACCTGGTAGTCGGTGCCCGTGATGCTCGCCGCGAAGAGTTCGGCGCGGCCGTCTTGATCGAGATCGGGCCCGGCAATGAAGTGGTCGATCTGACGGTCGATCGAGACGAGCTTCCGCGTCCAACGTGGTGACCCCGTATCGCCCGCCAGGACAGCGACCGCTGCCCAGGGGGTCCGCGGGTTGGGAAACCCGCCACCTCCCGTTGATCGACCATCGGGCACCACAACTTCGGCCTTTCCATCGCGATCGAGATCGACGACGCGAGGCCAGTCGGGAGCGTCGATCGTCCAGGCCGGCTGCCACGGCCAGTCCGCATCGAGATTCCGGGTCCAGAGCGCCTTTCCGCGCGCCGCCGACCAGCCAACGAGTCTGGCGGTCGCGATATTGCGGAGAGTGGTTGTGGGCACCTCTTCGAGGAGCGCAAGATCGGTGTTGCCGTCTCCGTCCAGTTCGGCCCACTTCGCGATTCCCGGCCGTACACCGAGGTCGGTGGGCGGCCGCACCGCCTTGCCGCTCTGTGGATCAAGCATGACAAGCCGCGTACCGGCGACACAAGCGACCTGCGGTTGGCCTGCCGCCGACACAAGCTCGACGGCCGTAGGGCAGTAAGCGTGGTTGCTTGTGCGGCTGGGATTGGGATGGGTGCGGACGAGGTTGCGCCCAAAATTCATGGTCGACCCGCCGCCCGACATCGTCCCGCCTTGCGACCCGAAGTACCACTGAAGATTACGCGGGGCCTCACTGCCGGCGGCAAGCTCGAACCATTCTTCGGGCAACTCATAGGTCCAGATCGTCTCGCCGCTGCGACCGGAGACTGCCTCAATCCAGCGGCGCGCCGGATGCCGATTCTGCCCAGTCCAGTTGACATTGTCGATCGCGACGAACGCGGCGATCACGTCAGTCGTGCCATCTTCGTCGCAGTCGTGGCCGGTGATCGGATCTCCCCACACGGCGCCGCGCATATCATGCAGAATGCGGCCCTCCCAGTCCTTCGGCAGTGGCTCCTTAAGCTCAGCGCCCCGCGCGGCGAACCAGAGAATTCCTTTGCCGTCGCCGGCGACCGCCATCAGCCAGGGCTGATGGCGTGCCGCGAATATCAGGTCAAGGACACCATCGCCGTTGAGGTCGCGTGCCACGGGCGAGACCCATGGCCGGTAATCAAACGGGCCGTACCCGGAGTGCTGGAGATATCGCTCCGCCCACAGCCAGCGAAAGCCGGGTGAGTCTGCCAGTGCCGATGAACCTTGTGGGTCGAACTCAAGCGACCAGTCCAACGGCTGACCCTCGTGGCGGCGGACCCTGATGCCCTTCTCGCCCAGGATCACAATCGCCGATCCGTCGCCAAGATCGGCCGTCGCGAAGCTGCGATCGACTTCCTGCGGTGTCCAGAGCATCTGATCCGTAAGACTCAGCTCGTAGGTGAGCTGTTGACCTCGTGGCAGGGCGAGATCGAACGTTTGGCTGAGTTCGCCCGCCGCCGACACCCGTACCTCGTAGTCGCCGGCAGGGAGTTCGGCGGGCCGCTGCATCGGGGCGGTGGCGACTTCGCGGACATTCCCCTCGGCATCGAGAATCTCGGTGACCAGCGGAGGATTCGTCGCGCCAAATTGAATCGTTGCCTGCCGCCATCGATCGTAGGCCGACCAGCCGGCGGTCGAGGCGATGACCAGGACAAGAGTGGCAGCCACCGCGGCCGCCGTGAGCTTCACACTCCGTTCCTGCCGTTTGAGCCACTTTGTCGTCCGCTCCAGCGGGCTGGCGCGGCGGGCGCGGATCGGGCGGTCATCGAGGAACGCCCGCAGATCGAAAGCCAGATCCGAGGCCGCTGTGTAGCGCTGGCCCGGCCCTTTCGCCAGGCACTTCATGACGATTGTCTCGAGGTCGCGCGGCACCGACTTGACCCGCTGGCGGATCGGTTTCGGCTCCGCGGAGAGGATCTGCTGGATCACGTCGTGCGGCGTCTCGCCGGCGAAGGCGGGCTCGGTGGTGAGAAGCTCGTAGAGCGTGGCCCCGAGACTGAACAAGTCACTGCGATGATCAACCTGCTTGCGTGCGGCGACCGCCTGCTCGGGACTCATATAGCGGGGCGTGCCGAGCAGGGCGCCGGTAAGACTGAGCGTCACATCATCCATGCGCCGGGCGAGACCGAAGTCGGTCAGCCAGAGGCGGTTTTCGCGATCGACGATCAGATTCGACGGCTTGACATCGCGATGGATGACGCCACGCTGATGGGCATGGGCCAGGGCTTCGGCTGCCTGCAAGCCGAGTTCGGCGACCTGGACAGGCGCCAGTGGGCGCCGGCTCTTGGCCAACAGTTCGGCGAGACTCTCCCCTTCGATGAACTGCATGGCGAAGTAATTGACGCCCCGCTCGCTCCCCACGGCGAAGATCGGCACGATGTTCGTGTGGTGCAGATTGGCGACGGTCTCCGCCTCGCGTTTGAACCGCTCGACGGCCTCTGGATCGGAGACGCCGCCGAACCTCAAGATCTTCAGCGCCACGCGGCGGCCGAGCGAAATCTGCTCGGCCTCGAATACGGCTCCCATGCCGCCACGCCCCACCTCGCGCAGAATTCGGAAGTCGCCTAGCGTCTGGGGTTGGCGTGCCCCGGCAATCTCGGCCGAGTGAATGAACTCAAGGCCCGCCAGACACGCTTCCAGTTGACCAGCCAAGTGAGGATGTCTCTCCAGAAGCTCCTCACGACTGGGAGCGACCCCCGCCTTCAACTCGGCCACATATTGATCAAGGATCTGGACGAGCTCGACGGCCTGGGAATCGTATTCATTGGTGTCGGGGATATTCATTCCGGCTCCAGTTTATGCCTGACACCATCGTCTCCGCCCATTGCTTCTTCCCCATGTTCGGGGGTGACGCGCTCGCGTGCTCCCTCGGGTCCTACCTCTTCAGTGCCGGGTAGTGCATCTCGTGTCACGCCCAATTCGTCCGATTCTCCTCACATCGCAAAGATACGCACGATGCGGTCGTTCGGTACCCCTTGCCGCGAGGGGGTATGGTGTCGAGTCCACCGCTCACTACTTCTTCTCTGGGCGGTAACGCTCGCCTCGCGACTGCCGACGAGATGGACCTGCCTTCGGCGATGAATAACCTGGGCAGGGGAGCAAGTGGGGGCCGTGCGGGCTCCCGGACGTGCGGCAATAAGTTGGCGTAGCACGATTCCGCCCGATTGGCTATGATCCGCGCGGCCGGGTGGAGTGATGCCTACAGGGGATTGCCGGTGGCCGGCGGCTCACATGGCTGTGAGCGCCAGGATCACCGCCGCGATCCCCAGTAACCCGAGCAGAATCCACCAGCCGGACCGACCCGACCAGACGCTTGTGTCGGCCGTCACGTAGGTGCCGCAATTCGGGCAGGCGACAGCATCTTCGTAGATCTCGGCCCCACAACTCGGGCAGGAGACGGTCAGCGACTCGGCGTCGTCATCGTCCACCGGGTTGTAATCGTCGTCGGGTTCGTCCTGCCAGCGATCGTCGTCGGCCATTGGTGTTGCGTCCGTACGTGTTGTTCGTTGCCACTATTACCTGTTATCGACCTTGTCTGCGGCCCATTTAGCTAGCCGTGGAGCGCATAGAGCGGTCAGGCGCGCAGGAAGCGTGCCCCGGCGTTCGCAGAATCGCGCTCCACATAAGTTGTCGTGCATCGTCAAGGAGGACGATCATGAACTCCCTCAAAACGCTCTTCGTCGTTGGTATCCTTGTGGCGGTCGGGTACGGGGTCTACGTGGCGATCAACACCAGTCCTTCCGGCACCCAGTCGCCCGACAGCGTGACCGATTGGTCGACGGGCCCTGGCCAGGCACCGGCGCCATTGCAGGCTAATCCCTTCGCACCCGGCGACATCGCCGCCGTCCCTGTGACGCCCCTGCCGGGCGATGCCGCGACCGCCCAGACAGCGCCCTCGCCGGGGCCGTCTGGCGACGGCGCACCGCCCGTCTTCGGTGACGGATTCTATGGCATCACCGACATCCCCGAACGGGCGCCCTCGCCGGTTCCATACCCCTTTGACGGACCGGAAGGTGCACCGCCCGTCGACGCCATGCCTCCCGGCGAAGCGGTTGCCGGCGACAGGAGCGGCAACTTGGACAATCCGATGACTCGGTCTTCGGCCGTTCCGTCCGGGACCGATGCCGTCGGCACGCCCGCCGACTCGACAGCAACCAAGTCCGATGGCGCGCCGGTTGCCGACGATACCGTGCGGCCGGAGTTCACCAACTTCATCAACAGCGTACACCAGTCGCTCGGCAAAGGCGAATTGCTCGACGCCTATCGCGGACTGTGCCGGTTCTATGGCCACCCGAACCTCTCCGCCGCCGAGATGCGGCAACTTACCGAACTGCTCGACCAGGTGGCCGGAACCGTGGTGTACGATCCTACACAGCATCTGCTTGAGGCGGCTTGCACGGTCGCTCCGGGCGAGACGCTGGAGCAGATCGCCGAGCGCTATAAGGTGCCCTGGCAGATGCTGGCGCGGATCAATGGCATCGGCGACCCGCAGGCCATTCAACCTGGGCAGCAACTCAAGGTCGTCCGCGGTCCGGTGGAAGCGGAGCTTCGCGTCGGCGATTGCGAGCTGACGCTGATGTTGCCCGGCAGATGTTATGCCGGCCGCTTCCCTGCGGGTGTCGGCCCCAGCCTTCCCGAGACGGCCGATCTTTTCCTGGTCAAGGAGAAGCAAGGCCCGTCCGTCTATGGCAGCTACGCTTCGGGCGGCGAGGCCCCCCATTTCATCGCCCTCGACGCACCCGGCGGCCCGACAGGCGACGCCACGGTCGGCATTCACGCGGCCAGCCACCCCGGCGACGTGGGCCGCATCACCGATCGCGGCTCAATCAGTGTCGCTGACCGCGACATCAAGGACCTCTACGACATTCTCTCGGTGGGCTCGACCGTGCGGATCATCCGCTGAACGGCGAAGCCGCTTGCGAGGGGGAGAGCGGCGGGCACCTTTCGCCCATGGCCGCGAAGTGGTATACGTGGTGCCAGTTGATCTGACCACGATACTCGCGAGGAACCGCCGGTGTACGATAAAGAATCGCTCGTTGCCCTCGTGCGGCAGAAGGCCCTGAAATTCGGCAACTTCACGCTGGCTTCTGGCAAGAAGGCCACCTACTACCTCGACGGCAAGCAGGTGACGCTCGACGCCCACGGCGCCCGCCTCATCGCCGAAGGGATCCTCGATCTGCTCGGGGCGGAAGGCTTGCCGAAGGCCATCGGGGGCATGTCGATTGGCGCCGATCCGATTACGGCCGCGGTGGTCACCATGTCGGCCGTGCGCGAAACGCCAATCCGCGGTTTCATGGTCCGCAAGGAAAGCAAGGGCCACGGTACAAACCAGTTCATCGAAGGTCCGGTCGAGCCCGGCGATGAAGTGGTGATCGTGGAGGACGTTGTCACCACCGGCGGCTCATCCCTCGTGGCCATCGAGCGGGCCGAGCAGTTCGGGCTGACGGTCGTTCGCGTCGTCGCCATCATCGACCGCATGGAAGGGGGCAGCCGGAAGTTTCCTGAGCTTGGCTACCCCTTCTCGAGCCTGCTGACCATCCGCGACTTTGGCATCGATCCGCCGGGAGAGTAGCCGGCTATCGGCTACCACGTTCAGCCTTCCGGCTTGCGTATTCACTACTCGGTCTTTCCAGCCTGCTGCTCCAAGTACTGCTGGAACTGCTTGAACCGCGGGTCGTTCGGTTGCGAGCGGACGAGTTCCTTCGCGCAAGCGATCGCGCGAGACCACTGCTCCTGCTGGGCATAGAGGATTGCCAGAGCGTGGAGATAGTCGGGCACGTGAGGCGCCAGCTCGTAGGCACCCTTCAGCGCCTCTTCCGCCTCGGCGTGGCGATTGAGCTTCTGCAGCGCCAAGCCATAGTTGTACTTCACCCGCGGATTCTCCGGCGCGCCTCGGGAAGCTTGGCCGAGCAGTTCGGCGGCCTCCTCCAAACGCGTTTCGTCTTCGGCCACGAGCAACCCGAGCGAGTAGCGGGCGTCGGCCAGTTCGCGACGGATCGCGCCAAGGTCGCGGAAGGGTTTCTCGGCCTCCGACTCCTGCCGCAATTGACCGACCACGCGGCGAAACTGCCCTTCAGCGTCGCGTTTACGGCCGAGCTGGTCGTAGAGCATGGCCAGATTAATGCGCGCCGGGATGAATTCCGGGTCCAGGCGGAGCGAAGTCTCATAGGCCTGCTGGGCCCGTTCGGGCTGCCCCTGTTGAGCGTAGATGACTCCCAGCCCCAGATGCGCGCCCGGCTGCTCGGCAACGGCCGATTGTCCCTGGATGTATTCCGCCAGAACGGCGTCGAACGCGTCACGATCGCGTTGCGAGAACGCATTCCGCGGCACGGCCGCCAGGAGCCTTGCCGCCTCGGTCCGCACGGCGCGAACCGGATCGAAGAGCATGGGCGAGAGCCGCCGGTGCAGTTCCTCGGGCGCGAGGAACTCCAGGCTGCGGACCGCCGTGGTTCGTACCAGCGGATCTTCGCTTCGCAATCCCTCCACCGCCGCGGCCACCGCGGTGTCGCTTTGGTAGTGGCCCAACAGCGCGATGGCGCTGGCCCGCACAATCCCCCGGGTATCCTGATGCCGCGTCAGGGCGTAAAGATCCCGATCCGCGCCGGGTTTCCCGTCGCGGCCCGCGGCAATGGCATGGGCAAAATGCGGCGGCCCCTTCCGAGCGCCGTACCATTTCTCCACCTGATCGGCCGCCCATTGGGGCGTCTCTCCCTTCGCCTGGTCGCGGTGGCAAAGGTTGCATGCATTGGGGATGCCCAGGGCCACCGTCAGGTCCGGCCGCGGTACGCGGAGGCTGTGGTCCCGCCGGGGGTCGACCACCATGTACTTTGTCACCGGCATGTGGCAATCGACGCACTTCGTGCCCGGCTGGCTGGAATCCGGATGGTGATGATGCAGCGGCGTGTCATATTTCGAAGGCGTATGGCACTGGCCGCAGAGGCGGTTGTCGGGGTACTTGATCTTGATCGAGTGCGGGTCGTGGCAGTCGCTGCAGCGGACTTTCTGGTGGTACATCTTGCTCTGGATGAACGAGCTGTACTCGTAGTCCTCGTCGAGGATCTGGCCGTCGGCGTAATACTCGTGCCCGTCGAGCATTTCCGGTACGAAGTAGTCCAACAGCCGCGCGCCGGCCTGGTGGCCGGGAGCGACGACCCTTCGCCGGGCGTGGCACGGCGCGCAGGTTTCGACCTGCACCCGGTGGTCCTGCTGTTTCAGATCAGGCAGTCCGTAGCCGTGCCGCCGATCCCAGAAGAACCCCTTCGATTCGGCCAGCTTGACGTGCAGACTGCCGGGACCGTGGCACGTCTCGCAGCTCACGTCGATCTCCGACCACGTCGTGTGGTAGGTATTGGTCGCCACATCGAAATTCTTCTGGAGATTCGTGGTGTGGCATTCCGCGCACATGTAGTTCCAGTTCTGCAGTGGGCGCGTCCAGTGAAGCGGATCGTCGTGCGGAATCCGCTCGCCCGGATAAAGATGAAACCACTGCTTTCGCTCCGTGTCCCAGGATACGGGCAGGCATTGCACCCGGCCGTCGGGGAATTCGACAAGGTACTGCTGAAGTGGCCGCACGCCGAACACGTACTTGACCTCGAAGGTCTCGGGCTCCCCCACCCGATTGTCGGTATGGGCGAAGTATTTTCCATCCTCGCGGAAGAACCTCGTCGTGACGGCGAAATCAGCCTTGAGCTTGCCGGCGGCCATCAGCCGTCGCGCGGCGTCGCCCACCGCCTGCTGGGCTGTGATCGCGTCCGACGGTCGCACCGGCACCGGGTTGCGGCGGAGTTCGGTTACCCGAGCGGCGACCTCGGGCGACATCGCCGCCATGACTTTCTTCTCCAGCGCCGGCGCCGCGCCGTCGAGCGCCGCCGCCCAGGTGTCGGGATCAATGTCCCCGGCGAGGGCCTGCACCTCGGCGTCGCTCAGGCGGACGAGATCCTCGAACGCGACATGCGTGAAGCGGCAATCGTTGAAGTCGCCGAGCACCGTCTCCGGCGTGGCGTGGTCCATGGCCCGGTCGTGATCCGAAGCTGTCCAAAGTTCCGTCTCCTTCGGATGGCACTCGGCGCAGCTTTGGCGTCCGACGTACTCGGCCGTGGCGTCAGCCGGCAGGGCGAACCACCAGTCGGCGGCCAGCAAAGCCGCGATGAGTGCCGAGGCGACAAGGGAGGCCAGCAGTAGGCGACGGACAGGACGCGACATGCGGAAAACAGACTAGCGGGCGGGAGTGTGGGACCGGCGGGACAGTTGGGGGGGCCTGAAAGCGAGTCCGGCGAGCCGTCGCGGAGCCGGAATCGGCAGCAGGTGCTGCCGCGCCAGGTCTATTATCCCAGCGACTCCGTGCGGTCCACGATACCCGATTCCACCGTCGATGAACACACCGGCGACAGCGCCGCTACCGGCCGTTGGTAGAGGCGATCTCAAACACGCAGCATGCTGCCCCCTCGTGGCGGCAAGCGGTGCGGCGGACCGGAACGCCCACGACCTCGCTCATCATCTCCTGGTCTACACAGCAGACTGCCCCACTGGATTCGTACATGCTGATGAACGGGCAACTCCGTTTGCGGATCGCCAGTTGGCCATCGTCGCCTTCGTCGATGTCGACCAAAACGCCCTCGTCGGCGAGCAGCCGCGACATCTGCTCGAGCCGTTCAGCAGGCGTGCGGCCGGAAATGCGGCGCTTGTAGTGTTCCGCCAGGTTGACTGCGGTGCGATGCAGAACCTTCTCCGTCATCCGACGGCCGCCAACCTCGTCGATCGCCTTCCATATCGCCGGCACGAGCAACCGTTGGTTGCTGGCGAACAACAACAGCAGCGCCGCCTGGGTGGCCGAGTAGAGGTGTCGCGGCCGTCCCCGACCAGGCAACCGTTCGGTGGTCCGGTCAACGAATCCTGCTGCCGCCAATTCGTTGAGTTGTTCGGTAACCGCGGTTCGTGTCACCCCCGTAGCCCGAATCATCTCGGAGACAGTCCGCGGAGGGGTTCCAACCAGGAGCTTGATGATCCGGAGTCCGGCGGCGCTAATGGTTGGCTCGTCTGGTTGTCTCATGTTCCGCGCGGAGACTCGCTCCATGACACTCGATGCCCCTTCTCTGTGCGGTCAAACAGTGCTGGGGGCGATTTTCCCCAACTGCACTTGATAATAACGGCCTTCGCCCCTATTTGCAAACCCCTCGTATAGGGATAGTGTTTTCCCCGACCCGCGCGTGGGGCAGCTTGTCACGGCACACGATGGGTGTAGACGTAGTATGCTCCGCACAGTTCCTCGCCGCCATCGTCGTAGAACCACGTTTGCAGTTCGGTACGACCAGCAGGGAGTGCCACGCGGAAGACTGCCGATACCTCTTCTTTGGCGATATCAAGCGACCGATCAACGCCAGCGATCTTGAGGCGCGCACGGGCGATCGGCAGGGAATCGCCGGCGGGAAACTCGCCGTCGGCGATCGCTTGCGGGGGCAAAGCGGCCGACAACGGAGAAGGCCGCTCGCGGGGCCATCGGCGCAGTTCAAATTCATACTGCCCGGCGACAGCGACTTCAATGTGCCAGACGCCGTTCTTCCGTTCGCCGCGGCGGACTTGAGCGCTCTGGTCAAGAAACACGTCGTACCACTCGCACGGCGAGAGCAGGCTCTCGGGCTCGGCTTCGTGGCCGATCATCACGCGCTCGGGTTCTTCCAGCCCCGGTGATACAGAATCCCACCATGCCGCGTAATGGGCGCGCAGGCGTGCTGCGATGTCGGGATGGTCGGCAATTACGTTGTGTTCCTGCCGCGGATCCGTTTTCAGGTCGTAGAGTTCGGTATCGTGCACCAATCGCCAACGCTGCCACATGACGCAGGCGTCGCCGCGCTGGGGGGCCGGATGATTCATCCGGCTGAACTGCACCACGAGCGTGCGATCGGGCGGTGCCGCCCTGCCGCGGAGTATGTCGGCAAGGCTCACGCCATCGAAACTTGCATCGGCAGGCGGGGCAATGCCGGCCAGGTCCAGGAGGGTCGGCAGCAGGTCCTGTACCTGAGTCAGTCCGGGCACGTCCGCGGGTTCGCGAAGGCCGCCGCCTGGCCAGCGGATGAAGCAGGGCACGCGATGGCCACCTTCCCAAAGTGTCACTTTGCCGCCTCGCATGCCGGCATTGAAGTAGCGCGGGCCGAACGTGCTGCCATTGTCGGTCAGGAAGAGAACGATCGTGTTGTCCCGCAACCCGGTCTCGCGCAGGAAAGCTTCAAGGCGGCCCATGTTGTCATCGGTATTCGCGATCATGGCCAGATAGCGCACCAGTTGCTCGCGGGCCGCTGACGGAAGCTCGGGAATATCGGCCTTAGCGACCGCTGCCGCCAGGGCGTTACGGTAAACTGCCGGTACAAAATGCGGTGCGTGGGGAGCGGCGGTCGGCAGGTAGCAGAGAAAACTCCGGCCCGCCTGCGACTGCTCGCGCATCCAGCGCATCGCCTCGCGAAAGAAGACGTCGGTCGTGTAGCCGGAAAACTGCCGCTGCCGGCCGTTGTGCCAGTAGGTGTCGTCGAAGTAATCGTTGTCCCAGAAGTCGGGCACGGAGCCGATGTGCGACGACGGATACCAGAGAGACTCGCGAAAGCCGCGGTCCGAGGGGCGATAGGGATAGTTGTCGCCGAGATGCCATTTCCCGAAGATCCCTGTGGCGTAGCCGGCGGAATCGAACAGGCTGGCCAGCGTCGGCAGGTCGCGGCGAAGGAGCGTGCGACCGCTGCTGACATTCATCGCCCGGTTCCGCAGCGCGTCGACGCCCGTGATCAATTCCCCACGGGTGGGCGTGCACATCGGAGCGACGTGAAAATCGGCGAGCCGAACACTCTCGTCGCGGAGCCGATCGAGATGGGGAGTCTCAACCACCGGGTTGCCATGGCAGGACAACTCGCCATAGCCCTGGTCATCCGTGAGGACGAGGAGGATGTTCGGCTTTTTGGCGGCGTTTGCGGCGGCGATAATTCCGGGCGTGGATGCCAGGAGCATCGCCACCGCAACGAGAACCCGGCGGCGCACGGATCGGCCCCTTCGTGCTGTTTTTCCAGATCGCCTCACGACCGCCTGCCAGCGCAGGTCGGAACGGGTCGACGACCAAATCCCGAAGCAGTCCCTCAGCGCGTACGGCGGATCGACTTGATGAGCACCGGTTCCACTGGAGTCTGCTCCATCTGTTCAACATCCTTTACAGGCACGGAGGCGATCTTGTCGACGACGTCCATGCCATCGCTCACCTTGCCGAAAACACAGTAGCCGTATTGCTCGGGCGACTGTCCCTGGTAATCGAGCGAGGGATTGTCGCTTACGTTGATGAAGAACTGGCACGACGCGCTGTCGATGACATCGGCTTTGCGCGCCATGGCGATCGTTCCACGAACGTTCTTCAGCCCCTCTTTCGCCTGGTTGAACACCTTGCGAATGGCTTCCTTCTCCTGGTAGTCGGGCGTGAAGGCCCCGCCGAGAATCGCGTAGCCCGCGAACACCTGGTGAAAGATCGTGCCGTCGTAGTGGCCGCTATCGACGTACTGAAGGAAGCTGTCCACCGTCCGGTCGGCCTTCTGGGCGTCGAGCGTGATCGTGATGCTGCCCAACGAGGTTTCCACGACCACCTCCGGGTGAAATGGATCCTGGGCTTTGGCTCCCGCGGCGCTGGACGCTGGATTGAGTGACGGACCGCCCGACGTTGCCTGCTCCGCCGGCTTGCTGCCATTGATTGCTGCGGGAGTGGCGTCGTCGCCCTTCCCGCCGCACCCGGTTAAGGTGGCGGCCAACAGGGCCAGCAGACTGGTGGACACGACACGGATTACGCTTCGCATTTCAACAGGCCTCCATGCTCGCCTCTAAATCCGCTCGCGATCAAGCCAGGCAACGGATTCGGGCAGCGTTCGATTTCGGGTACCCTATGATCTTTAGAAAGCCCATTTCTGGCAACCTCGGTTCGTGAAAAAAACTGGGCTGTTCCCGGGCCTGCGGCGCTTAGCCAATGGCCGGCCAGTCTGTTACAATGCGTTCGAGGAGTAGAGGAGATCTTCTCGCGGATCGCCAACTAGTCAAATGCCCCCCCGCTTCCAGGGGTGGTGAAAGGGCTGCAGGAGTCGATGGCAAGTCGTTGGTTCAATGTCGCAGTCGTGCTCCTCTGGCTGGGGAGCATGGGCTGGTTGATCTCGACGCGAGTCATGCCGGCATTGCTGGTCGGCGAACCGCCCAACTACCAGACCATTCTGGACGCCCGCCAGGACGAGCCGGCTGTCGCCTGGCAAATGGGCTGGAAAGACCGCCAGGTTGGCTGGGCTCTGAGCGATACCCAGGAACTGCCGAGCGGTATGACGGAGGTCCACAGCCTGGTACGGTTCGACGATCTGCCGTTGGGTGAGATGGCTCCGGGGTGGCTGCGCCCGATGCTGCGTAGCGATGGCCTCTCCGATTTCCATCTAGCCAACGTCGACCTCGACAGCATTCTGGTTTTCGATCCGCTTGGACATCTCTCGCGGTTTGAGTCGGCGCTACGGTTCCAGCCGGGCGAGGACGCGATCAAGGTGACCGGCACGATCGATTCGGGAGTGCTGGCACTCACGTTCCGCGCCGGTGAAGTGCGATACGAGAGTCAGATGCCGATCTCGCAGAAGTCGATGCTCGGCGACGCCTTTTCGCCGGAAACCCGGTTGCCGGGTCTGCGTGAAGGGCAGACCTGGACGATCGAAGTTTTCAGCCCTTTGCGCCCGGCGAGCGATCCGCTGGAGGTGATCCAAGCCCGCGTCGAGCGGATGGAGCGGATCGCCTGGCAGGACGGGCTCGTCGATGCTTGGCTGGTGGTGTATCGCAAAAGCACGGGGGCCGGTCTGGCACGCGATCTGCCACAGGCCAGGCTGTGGGTTCGCACCGACGGTATGGTGCTCAAGCAACAAATATCGTTTCTCGGCGCGGAAATGGATTTCGTGCGCCTGCCTGAGGACCGAGCCGCCGAAATCGCAGGCCAAGTGGCGAGGGAGCGGGCGAAACTGGAGAGGCAAGTGCGCCCCGGCATCAGCGCTGATGAAGGACGAAACGACGACGACTCGCCAGGGGCCTCGCACCTATGATCCGATTCGAGAACGTCGTCCGGCGCTTCGGCAGCAAGACAGCCGTCGCCGGGCTGAATCTGGAAATCCCGGCCGGCGAATTATTCGCCTTTCTGGGGCCGAATGGCGCCGGGAAAACGACGACCATCAAGATGCTCGTCGGCCTGCTTCATCCCAGCGCGGGTAAGGTTCGTGTGGCGGGACATGATTCGGTGAGCCACCCCCGAGACGCGACGCGGTTCATCGGCTACGTGCCTGATCAGCCTTTTCTATACGACAAGCTGTCAGGGCGCGAGTTCCTCGAGTTCGTTGCCGAGATGAGGGGGCTGGACCGCGCACAGACGGCGTCGGCCATCGCCCGGCAGAGCGAGCAATTCGAGTTGGGCGGCTTCCTCGAGGACCTCACCGAGACCTATTCCCACGGTATGAAGCAGCGAACCGTCTTTGCCTCGGCCCTGCTGCACGACCCGCCCGTGCTTGTGGTGGACGAGCCGATGGTCGGCTTGGATCCGAAGAGCATGCGGCTGGTCAAGGATCTGTTGCGAGACAAGGCCACGGCCGGCGCCGCCGTGTTCATGTCGACCCACACCCTGAGCATTGCCGAGGAGGTGGCGGACCGGATCGGGATCATTGACCACGGGCAGTTGAAGTTTCTCGGCACCAAGAATCAACTGGAAGAAGAACTCTCCACATTCCGCACGTCGCTGGAAGACTTGTTCCTGAGGATCACCGGGGAGAATGGCCAAGCCGCGCCCGATCGGGCCGCACAGGCCGAGCCCGCCGGCGAACCATAACATGGCCGATTCCATCCCCCTCCAACTCGACGCTGCTGTAGCCTCCTGGCCACCCGATCTGCCCTCACCGGAGGGCGAAGCCAATGCTTTCTGGCGGATGCGCGGGCGCCTTGCATTCACCGTGCTGGCACAGACCCTCTCGCGGGCCAGGTTTCGCGTGTCGCTGGTCGCGGCGCTCAGCGCGCTGTTGTGGCTGGGGCTGTTTTATCTGTTCGCCGATGGCTTCCTGTTTCTGAAGAACGCGATTACCGATCCCGGCTTCCACCAGACGATGGTGGAGTTTGTGTTCGCCTTCTTCTTCGCCGCGATGACCATGATGCTCATCTTCTCGGCGTGGATCATCCTTTACGGCTCGCTGTTCCGCTCATCGGACGTCACGCTGCTGTTGACCATTCCGGCGCGTGCCGAGCGGATCTTCTTGTTCAAGCTCCAGGAAGCGATCCTGTTGAGCAGTTGGGCCTTTATCCTGCTGGGAAGCCCGATGCTTTTGGCCTACGGCATCGTCTCTGAGGCTCCTTGGTACTACTTCGCGATGCTCGTACCGTTCCTGATCGCCTTCACTTACATCCCCGCTGGGATCGGCGGGATCTGCTGCCTTCTGGTGGTGCGGTTCGTGCCGCGGGCGCGCGTGATCGCCTTGGTGCTCCTGGCGCTGGCCGTGTTCCTGCTGGGCGTCGCGGTGATCTGGTCGATAACGGGCGGGGCGAGCAGCGAACTGATGACCTACGGCTGGCTCCAGGAATTGCTGGGCCGTTTCAAGGTCACGCAGAACCGGCTGCTGCCAAGCTGGTGGCTGAGCACCGGACTGCTGCTGGCCGCCGGACACGAAGCGGTCGAGAGCGTCAAGTTTCTCGGCTTGCTGATCTCCAACGCCCTGTTCTTCCGGCTGCTGGCCACCTGGTTCGCGGGCCGGATCTACCGTTCGGCCTACGCCCGTGTTCAGTCGCGAGGCCGGTTTCGGGCCACCTGGGTCGATCATTCGCTGGCGGGCGTCTCGGCGACGGCAGACCGGTTCGTCGCGGCGCTCACCGCGCCTCTGTCGCGGCCGATGCGGCTTCTGATCCTCAAGGACGTCCGCGTCTTCCGCCGCGACCCGGTGCAGTGGTCACAATTCGTGATCTTCTTCCTGCTGCTGGTGTTCTACTTCATTAACATCCGCCGGTTCAATTACGGGGCTTACTACTCCGGTTGGGTGAACATGGTGAGCTTCCTCAATGTCTCGGTAGTAGGATTGCTGCTCTCGACATTCACGACGCGTTTCATTTTCCCGATGATCAGCCTCGAGGGGCGCCGCTTCTGGATCCTCGGTCTGCTGCCGCTGGAACGAAGCACAATTCTGTGGAGCAAGTTCTACTTTGCCGCCGGCGGGTCAATCCTGCCCTGCGCGGGGCTGATCCTGTTGAGCGACACGATGCTGGGGGTCGACACCGTCATCCTGGCCAGTCATCAGCTCACCTGCCTGATCCTGTGCGTCGGCCTGTCGGGCATCGCCGTCGGCCTGGGCGCCAAGATGCCCAACCTGCGGGAGCAGTCTCCCTCGCGGATCGCGGCCGGATTCGGCGGCACGCTGAACCTGGTGCTCAGCACGCTCTACATTGTCGCCGTGGTGCTCCTCACCGCGCTGCCGTCGCATTTTTACCTGGGCATGGTTGCGCCGCGCTACGGTGACATCGCCGGTCGCATGCCCATGCCGCAGTGGCTCGAGACGTGGATCGTGGTCGGGACCGTGGCCAGCGTACTGCTGGGCATCGTCGCGACCGTGGTGCCCATGAAGATGGGCTTCCGCGCATTCAGGCAACTGGAGTTCTGATCCTGCCCGCGGTGCCTTGCAGCCAGCAGGGCCAGTGGCGTGTACCGCGACTATGCCAGCGGCATCGACTCGCGGACGAGACGGCTGATTTCCTTGAATTCGGGCGTGCCAGCAACCTCGCACCACTCGAACAGTGCCGCCTCGGTCGTGGTCAGCGTGGCCCCTGAGGAGTCCATCCGTCCCAACGCGGTGCGGAGGTCGAGGTCGTGGCGTGAGCCCACCGCATCGACGGCCACGTACACCCGCCAGCCATCGGCCAGCAGGTCGAGCACCGTCTGCTGGACGCATACGTGGGCTTCGATCCCGCAAACCAGGAGCTTATGGACTCCGCGCTGGCAGAGGTCCTGAAACATCAGGCCGCATGCGCCGCAACTGAAGGCGACCTTGGCGGCCGGTTCGTCGAGTCGCTGGGCCAGTTCGGGCACCGTGGGGCCAAGGCCTTGGGGGTATTGCTCGGTGGCCACCACGGGCAGGCCGAGAACCTTCGCTCCATCGATGAGCCGCCCGATGTTCCACACCACCCGGCGATGGTCGCCGATGGCGGGCACCAGCCGCTGCTGGACGTCGACGACAAGCAGACCGGTGTCGCCACGGGACATCAGTTCCGGGCTGCGCGGGAGAGAGCGGGTTTCATCCATGAATGGAAAGATACTCCGTTGAGGGCGCGATCGCCAGTGGACCGGCGGCGGAACGCCGCCGGTCTGGAAGTAGGCTGTCGAGGTCAGTTGTTCAGGGCCACAACCGGCGCACTGCCGCGGACGAAGTCCTTGTCGGCCTCGCTGAGCCGTTCAAACGGAACGCGGATCGTTCTTCCGTCGACCGATCGCTTCAGGCTCACCGCGCCATCGGCCAGCGTAGCCAGATAGGCTGCCTCGACGGTGTACTGGCCCGTATTGTCGCGCCAGGTTCGCGGCTGGTGCTGCGAGAACGGGTCGCCCGTTCCGGCGCCGAACGGATCCTCCGCCGGGGTCGGCTGGGGCGCTCCCGGTTGCTCGGCGGGCGCAGGGGGGGCCGGCTCCGCTTCCGGAGTCGCCGGGGCTGCTTCTGGCGCTGGTGTCACCGGAGTCGGTTCGAGAACTGGAGCGGCCGGCGGTTCGCCCGGCGCCGGCATGACGGGCTCGGGAGCCGCAGGCGCCGGGACTTCCGGAGCTTCACCAGCAGCCGGAACCGGGGCCGCAGTTTCCGGGGTTGCAGGCTCTGCAGCAGCGGCCTCTGGGGCTTCGGGCGCCGGGACTGCGGTAGCCTCAGGCGCAACTGGAGCCGGGGCCGCGGGGACCGGTTGCTCAGCCGCCGAGGGCTCAGGAGTTGGCACGGGCGGAGCGGATTGCTGCTGCGGTGACGGCGACATCGGGGGCGCTTCGGCCGGAGTGGGCTCGACCGGAGGCATTTCCGTCAGCGGCGAAATCGTTGTGCCAGCCGGTT
Source organism: Thermoguttaceae bacterium (assembly GCA_040766885.1). Lineage (GTDB taxonomy): Bacteria > Planctomycetota > Planctomycetia > Pirellulales > Thermoguttaceae > JAXGPP01. The sequence goes on from JAXGPP010000004.1 coordinate 272,840, forward strand.
CACAGACGGCCGGCAGGATGACCTCGTTCTCGCAGACAGCCCAGGTGTCGCAGCAGACAGTCGGGCAGCACGTCGTAACCGTCCAGCACGAGGACACACAGCACCTCGTTCCACTCCACCGGCTCCAGCCGTGACGCCATCCGCACGCCTGTGCGGCCGGGCTCATCACGACCGTGACCACGAACACACTGGCGAAGATGATTCCCAGTCGTCGCATGGCAGCAGTCTCCTTGTGTGAAAGAACTGGTCAGCCTCTCCGGGTGAACCCCTCTCAGTATTCCGCTCCCGGCCCCTCCGTTCAAGAGGCAGAGCGGCCCCCGGCCAGCCGCATGCCGTTGAGTGTCACCAGCAAGCTTGCTCCGACATCCGCCGCCACCGCCATCCACATCGTGGCCAATCCCGACGCCGCCAGGAGCAGTACCAGCCCCTTGGTCGCCAGCGCCAGAACAATGTTCTGCCCCAACACGCGGCGAACGCGACGACCGAGGAGAACCAGTTCGACCAACCTCCCCAAATCGGGAGTCATGACCACGATGTCGGCCGTCTCCAGGGCTGTGTCGCTCGATTGTGATCCCACCGCAATGCCGACGCTCGCTGCCGCCAGCGCGGGGGCGTCGTTTACTCCGTCGCCTACCATGGCCAAATGGTGAAAGCGGTCCACCAATTGCTGCACAACTTCGACCTTGTCTTCCGGCAGCAACTCGGCATGGACCTCGTCAATACCGAGTTCGGTCGCCAGCCGCGACGCCACCGCGCGGCTGTCACCCGAAAGCATTGCGATCGGGCGGATGCCGATCCGTTTTAGCCCTTCAATTGCCCCCGCGGCTTCCGGGCGGGGAAGGTCTGCCATTCGAATCGTGCCCCATAGGCCTTTTTCGTCTCCCACCAGAGCCAGGGTTTCGGCCGAGAGGTCGGCCGGAAGAGGCGAGACCGGCAGCCCTTGTTCGTGAAACAGCCGCGGGCTGCCGACAAACAGGACGCGACCGCCGACGGTTCCGCGAACGCCGAACCCGCGAATCGCGGCAAACTCAGCGACTTCCGGGATCGGCAGTCCCCGTTGGGTGGCGGCCGCGGCGATCGCCCGAGCCAACGGGTGCTCGCTGTGATTCTCGAGGGCGGCGGCCGCGGCGAGCACCTCGTCCGCGGTATGTCCGGACGCCGGCTCGACTCCCGTTACCCGTGGCGCGGCCGTGGTAAGCGTTCCCGTCTTGTCGATGGCGAGGGCTTCGATTCGGCCAGCATTTTCAAGATGCACGCCCCCTTTGACGAGTATTCCTCGCCGCGCCGCGTAGAACAGCCCACAGACGATCGTTACCGGGGTCGAGATCACCAGGGCGCAGGGACACGCGATCACCAGCAATACCAGCCCGCGATGCAACCATTCAGTCCACGGCGTGGCGGCACCCCACGACAGGCCGATGGATGCCAGCAGTGGCGGGCCAAAGGCCACGAGCACTGCCAGGGCAATCACAATCGGGGTGTAGCGGTGGGCAAAAGCGTCGACAAACCGCTGCGTTGGCGACCGGGCCGCCTGGGCCTGGGCTACCAGCCGCGCGATGTGCGCCAGGGTCGAGGAGTCGGCGGTCCGCCAGGCCTCGATTTGGATCGAGCTTTCGCCGTTGAGCGACCCGGCGAAGACCAAATCGCCGGGCTCCTTCTCAACCGGCATGCTCTCGCCGGTGATTGGCGCCTGATTGACGCTGGAACTCCCTTCACGGATTGTGCCGTCGACCGGCACGCGCTCGCCGGGACGGACGAGCACTCGGTCCCCTACAGCGATCCGTGCGACCTCGACGTCGATAATCTCGCGGTCGCGGACGAGGTGGGCGATTTTGGGGGCCATTTCCACGAGCGACCGGACCGTGCGGCGGGCGCGGTCCATACTGAACGATTCCATCCACAGCGCGACGCCGAACAGAAACATGGCCGTGGCAGCCTCGAAGTAGTCGCCGATGCCGATCGCCCCCGCCGCCGCGACGGTCATCAGCACATTCATGTCGAGCAGCCTCGCCCTGACGGCTCTTCCGGCCGCGCGGGCCACCGGCAGCGACGAGATGAGCGTCGAGGCGATCGCCAATCCCGGGACGACCGTCGCGCTGGCCCATCCCGCCGCGTGCAACGCCAACGCCGCAGCCAACAGCGCGCCACCCGCGGTAGTAGTCGGCCGCCAGCGCGGCGACGGGGCGCGGACTTCGATCGGCCGCGGCGTCAGGAGTGGTTCCGCTTCGAAACCCGTGGCGCGGATCTCGACGGCAATCTGCTGCAGGTCGATGTGCTGCGGGACGAACTCAACTTCCAGCGTCCGGCCGACGTAGTCGGGGGCGAGCGATACCACACCCGGCAGTCGACGGAGCGCTTTTTCGATAATCGCCGTCTCGTCGGGGCAGTCGAGCGCCGAGATGTAGACCGTACCCTTCTGAGAATTCATCGCCGTCAGATCGCGTGGCGAGCGAAGAAATCCCCGATCAGCGGAACGACCTGCTCGGGGGCGTCTTCAATCAGATAGTGGCCCGCGTCGGGCAATCGGTGGACTTCGGCGGCCGGAAAGATCTCGATGAAACGCTGCAAGAAATCGGGCGTGAAGCACCAGTCGCGCATCCCCCAGATCAGGCACACTGGATGTTCGCGGAAGCGGCCGATCTCCTGCTCCATCCGCAACAGCGTCGAATAGCTCGTGTGGCGGGAATCGAGGGGAATGTCGCACACAAACCGGTAGATGGCGACTCGACTGCTCCACGAATCGTACGGTGCCGCCAGTCCCTCGCGGACCGGGCCGGCGAGCGGCTTTTCGGCCGCCTGCCGCAGGGCCGCTCGGATGAACAGGTTGAACCCCTGCACGGCAACCTGGCCCAGCAACGGTACGTGGCAGAGCCGAATCCGGCGTGGACAACGTCGGGCGCGAAAGGCAGCCGTATTCATCAACACGAAGCGGCGGAACCGCTCGGGGATTTCGATCGCCGCGCCCATGCCGATCGCGCCCCCCCAGTCGTGCGCGACGAGCGATACGTCGTGCAGGTCGAGTTGCTCGACGAATCGGCGCAGATCCTCGATGCGCCGCGCGAGCGTGTATGGATACTGATCGGGCGACGGCTTGTCAGACAGTCCGCAGCCGATGTGATCGACGGCGATGACGCGGTAGCGGTCGCGGAGGCCCTTGATTACATCGCGCCAGAGAAATGTCCACGTCGGATTGCCGTGGACCAGCAGGAGCACCGGTCCCTGGCCCTCATCAAGGTAATGGTAGCGGTGGCCGTCGATTTCGACGAACCGGGATTCAAACGGGTAGAGTGCGCGCCAATCGTTCATGGGTGAAGTATACGAAGGCGCGCGGACAATCAGCAAGCACGGGCCCGAGATCGCTCCGATTGACGCAGAAGCTGCCGCCGCCAGCTATTCGACCGTGGCCCGATTGGCGAGATCTTGCCAGTAGTCGCGGGCCTGGCGGTGAAATTCAAGCGTCTCCCGCTGCTGGTCGTCGTCGGCAGTGCGAATCTGCCGGGCTCGCTCGAACACCCAGTCGAGAAAGAACTGGCCAGCCTGCTTACTGATCCGCGGTTGTTCGCCGATTTCGACGTAGTAGGGCCCGGTCATCGCGAAGCGATACGTCTTCTCGACATCGGTGACTGCCCGCAACAGGAACCAACCGCTCTCGGAGAACTCCAGCGTGGGCAGGCGGCCCGATTTGGCGTACTCATCAAACCGGATCGATCGCTCAACCTGGCCGTTCCTCACGATCTCCATGTACGAGATCTTGTCGCGGGTGGAGAGGGTGACCGCCGGCTCGAGCAACAGGCTGTCCCCCTTGTCTGCGCGGAAGACGTGGCCGGGCAATTCGCCGTTCACGCTCGGGCGCAGCAGCGGACCGTTCGTGATTGTCACGCGCCCGGCGCGGAGGCCTTCCCACCACTTCTGGTAGCTGAAAGGGCCGTCGACGTGCACGTAGACGCGATTGTAGCCCACCGGATTGGGACCCACTCCGGAACCACTGCCGGCGCTGGGTGGGATCCGCAGCCCGCACTCCAGCAGCCGGAAGTAAAGATCTTGGGACCACCGGGCGTTGCCCCACGGTCCGGGATAGAGGGCCATGTCGCGGGCCTTTCCTCCCTGCTCGCCGGCAAGCGACGTCTCACGGCCCAGGCGTCGATGGGCGACCTGGATCGAGTCAACCTGTCCATGAGCGACCAGCAGCGGCAGGTCCCACCAATAGGGCGCGGTGACGTCGACCCAACCCAAGGGCGTTTCGTGGGCCCGCTTGAGTTGCTCAACCGGGCTCGGGTATTCCTGCTTCTCGGCTTTGAGGATCAGCGGTGCCGCCTGGTTGAGCAGCAGCCACTCGCCGCCGGGCCGGTTCTGCCCTCCGCACAGGAGGTGATAGAACCGACTGCCCTCGAAGCCGATGAGCGGCGTCTCCGGCAGCTTGCGCTTGGCCCACCAGTTCTCGTCGTTCCACCAGGTCGCCACGGGCGCGACGTGGAGGTCCTCGGCCGTCAGCACCAACTCGATGCCTTTGAGCGCGCGGCGAATGTCCAGGTCACCCGACCACCAGCCGTCGTCCGACATTCGGGTGAAGCGGCGGATTTCGATCCTTTTGAAGTCCTTGCCGAAGGGCTTCATGGTGAAATGGCCGCCCACTGTGATGCATTCGGGGCCCGCTTCCACCTCAAACTGGTAGTTGCCCTGCGGCAGGTCGAGTGTGATCGTGCCTGGCAAGGCGAAGTGATCGTTCCAGAAAGGGACCCGCGGTGGTTTGTGGGGCCGCCCCGCCGCGTTGCGCAGATGCATCCGGCAGGCAATCGGCTGCCCCGTGTCCTTGTCGACCACCGTGAACTGAAGCTGGCCGCCGATCGCCCAGGCGTCCTGCGCCGGGAGCGAATAGATCGTGGCGAGGGCGGCAATTGGTAATAGAAGGCGCAAAACGACGGAGACTGTACTCAACGGCCTCCCCTTCGGCAGAATCGTCATGTTCGGCCGCTTCAAGACGGGTGAAAGCGGCTTTTGTCCTCGGCCGATCCACCCAATCGAGCGGAAATCGGTCTGCGGAGTTGGCTTGCTGGACGCGGAACCCACGCGCTACAATAGCACGCAGCGGACCCCGCTGCCGCAACTGCTGAAAAGGGAACTCTGGCGCACCATGGCCGAAGACTACTACAAGACCCTGGGAGTCAACCGCAACGCTTCCCAAGCCGAAATCCAGAAAGCGTATCGGGATTTGGCACGGAAGCACCATCCCGACCGAAATCCGGACGATCCCGCAGCAAAGAAAAAATTCCAGGAGATCCAGGCCGCGTTCGATGTGCTGAATGACCCCAAGAAGCGGGAACTGTATGACCGTTACGGCAGCGCCTTTGAGCACATGGGGAGCGGCGGGCCGCGAGGCGGGCCGGGTTGGGGTGCCGGTCCGGGGCAAGGGCCGGGCGGCGAGTTCAACTTTGAGGACATCGACTTCGGGCAGTTCTTCGGCGATCGCTTCGGCGGGCAGAGCGGCATCGACCTCGGCAGCCTCTTTGGCCAATTTGCCACCGGCGGGCGGGCGAAAAAACGTTCGGCTCGAGGGCGGGCCCGCGGGTCGGATCTAGTCCATGAGTTGGAGGTCCCCTTCACCTTGTCGATCACCGGCGGAGTTGTCGAGATCGGCTTGCCAGGGCGGCAGGGTACGATCGAAGTGAAGATCCCGCCCGGCATCGAAGATGGCAAGAAGATCCGCCTGCGCGGTCAGGGGGAACCAGCGCCCGGCGGTACGCCTGGAGACCTGTTGATCAACATCCGCGTGGCGCCCCATCCGCATTTCACGCGACGTGGCAACCACCTGCACGTCCGTGTTCCCGTGACGTTGGCAGAGGCCACGCTGGGCGCGAAGATTGACGTGCCCACGCCCAACGGAACGGTTTCGGTCCGCATTCCGCCGGGAACGTCGAGCGGAACCAAGCTTCGCGTTAAAGGGCAGGGTGTGGCGACCAAGGGGACCGCACCCGGCGATCTGATGGCCGAGGTGATGATTGTGGTGCCGAAAAGCATTGACGATCGCGCGGGCGACCTGATCCGTCAATTGGACAGCCATTGGAAGCAGACCGGGTCGCACGATCCGCGGGCCGATCTGCGATGGTAGCCGACGAGCGTTTCCGCCGCGAATACCGGATCCGCAAAGGGGCCGATTTCGAGCGGGCCTATCGATTGCGCGCGACCGCCGCCGATCAATGGCTGCTTGTGTTCGGACACGAGAGCGGCCTGCCCCATCCGCGGTTGGGGCTGTCGGTATCACGGAAGGTGGGGGGAGCTGTCGAGCGCAACCGCTGGAAGCGACTCATCCGCGAAGCCTTTCGCCTCAGCCGGCGGCAATTGCCACCCGGCCTCGACCTGGTGGTGATTCCCCGGCAGTCGGAGCCTCCCCACCTGAGGGAACTTGAGAAGTCGCTGGTCGGCTTGGCGCATCGGGTGGTGAGGAAGATCGCCCGCTCCGCCGAGTCGCGCGATGGGAGTTGCTGAGCTCATCATGGCAAATCGCCAGATCGCCAGTGGCGCGGCGAAATTCCGGCTACTGCTTGCCCTGATGTGGGGCTTCCCCGCTAATGTGCTCATCGGCTTGGTGCGCGTTTACCAGTACACAATCAGCCCGCTGATCGGCCAGCGCTGTCGGTTCTACCCGAGTTGCAGCAACTACTTCATCGAGGCGGTCCGCAAGTACGGCGCCATTCGCGGATCGATCCGCGGCGTCTGGCGGATTCTGCGATGCAATCCCTGGAATCCGGGCGGCATCGATCCCCCGTGACGGGCACCCTCAAGTCTTCTGTGAAAACCGGGGGAGCTGGTGACTGGCGGGCCGTAGCGTGTATAACTGGGAGATTCTTTAGGAAGCTTCAGCCGCTTCTTTCCGGCTGTCGGGCCAAGGACGCCGCTCCTCTGTCACCCGCTGCCGCCACTGTCGCGGGAGTCTTCTTTCCATGCCGCTCGCCGATCGTTGCCGGAACGAGTTCTTCAGCGAATATCTTTCTCGTGGAGAGTCAATCGTCGACCAGGGCATGGTCGTCGCGCGGTCGAAAGGTCACAAGGCGGCCTTGGCGTTCGTCCCCGACAAAGGGCGGACTTATGAGGTGACGATTGACTGGAGCCGGGCTGGCGCAGGCGAGCTGCAGGCAGACTGTCAGTGCCGCGACTACAAGCGCGGCGACAACTGTGCCCATCTTTGGGCCGCCATCCTCGAAGCCGACCGTTTCGGCTGGACGGTGACCGCTTCGGGCAAGCGGCGCCTCCATATCTTCGAATTCGGCGACCCTGACGACCTCGACTACGACGAAGACCAGTATGTCGACGAGGACGACGAGGATGAAGAGTCTTACGACGAGGACTACGAAGATGAGGATGAATACGGGGACGCCCCGCTTCCTGGTATGCCCATCTTCAGCGGCGCCCATTTGGGGCTGACCCGGCAGCCCTACCTCCCGCCAGCTCGCTCCTTGGGCGGATTCGGTCCAAAGTCAACGACGAGAAAACCCGACTGGCACGAGCCTCTGCTGGCGTTGCAGAATTACTACGTGTCCTCCCCCGCAGCCGGGCTCTCTGTGGCGAAGGAGCGGGAGATCTTCTATCTGCTCGATCCGGTGCGAATGGCCGTTTCGAACCAGTTCACCATCTCGTTTGTCCGTCGCGAGCGAAAGATGAATGGTGAGTTCGGCAAGTTCAAGTCACTCCGCGTGGACCCGCCAAATATCGATAAGGAGTTCCAGGGAGAAGACCGCGAATTGCTCCGGCTTTTGACGCGACTGGGCACCAGTGAATACGGCGCAACGTACTGGTACCAGCCGCGCGTGGATCAGGCGACCCTGGACCCGTCGCTCTTTGAGTACGTGCTGCCTCGGTTGTGCGCCACGGGGCGGTTCTGCTTGTCTCTCGTCGATGAATCCGATGAGGTAGCCCTGCGGCCCCTGGCCTGGGATGACGGGCCGCCTTGGCGGTTCCGGGTGCGCGTCGCCGCCGAGCCGAAGTCGGGGCAGTGGATCATCAGCGGCGAGTATTACCGCGACGACGGTCAGCAGGTAATCAGGCCGGTGATGGTTCACGAAGCCGGCATCATCTTGATCGATGACCATTTCGCGCGTTTCGATGCAGGCCGGCACTTCGGCTGGGCGGCGATCCTCCACCACAACGAACTGCACGTTGCCGAGAAAGAACGCCGCGACTTTCTCTCGAAACTGGTCGAGGCCGGTGAATTGCCGGCGATCCGCTGGCCCGAAGAAACCGCGGTCGCTTTCGAACACGCCGCCCCGCAAGGCAAACTGCAGATCGACGCGCCCGTCGCCAATCAACCGCAGCGGCTTTGGGCGAGAATCTCCTTCCTCTACGGCGACCGGACCTTCCAAGTCGGCCAGCGCGCTGCGGGCGCAGTGGAGCCCGGCGAATTGAAGGTATCGCTTCGCGACCGCTCCCGTGAGGCAGAACTGCTGCGGCAACTGACCGAGGCCGGCCTGCGCCTGGAAATCGGCATGCCGAGCGGAGACGCATGGTTTCCGCACAAGACGCTTCCGCAGGTCGTCGAGCGCCTAGTGGCCGCCGGCTGGATGGTCGAGGCCGAGGGCCACCTGCTGCGGAAAGCGGGCGAGTTTCGCATCAGCGTGACGTCCGGAATCGACTGGTTCGAACTTGACGGCGCGCTAGAGTTCGACGGCCAGTCGGTCGCGTTTCCCGCGGTCATTGCCGCCCTCCGCGACGGCAATCGCTACGTGCGGCTGGACGACGGCACGCACGGCCTGCTGCCCGAAGAGTGGCTGGCTCAATTCAAGCGCCTGGCCGAATGGGGCCAGGCCGAAGGCGATATACTCCGCTTCCGGCCGTCGCAGGCGATGCTCCTCGACGCGATGCTCGCCGGGCAGGAGCAGGTGAAGTTCGATGAGCGCTTCGAGCAGGCCCGCGACAGGCTGCGATCGCTGCACGGCGTCGCCCCGCGTTCCGCTCCGGACGGATTCCAGGGCGCCCTCCGGCAGTACCAGCAGGAGGGGTTGGGCTGGCTCGACTTCCTCACCGAGTATGGATTCGGCGGCTGCCTGGCCGACGATATGGGCCTGGGAAAGACCGTGCAGGTGCTCGCGTTGCTCGAGGCGCGACGGACGCGGGAGCCGACCGACGGCCGGCGGCCGCCGTCGCTGGTCGTCGTGCCGCGGAGCCTGGTCTTCAACTGGATTGCCGAGGCCTCGCGATTCACGCCGCAGCTTCGCGTGCTCAACTTCACCGGGCTGGGGCGGAAGGAGCACATCGAGAAGCTCGATGATTTCGACCTCGTGATCACCACCTACGGCACCCTCCGCCGCGACGTGGCCCGGCTCAAGGATTACCGCTTTGACATGGCGATCCTCGACGAAGCGCAGGCAATCAAGAACTCGCAGGCGCAAGTGGCCAAGGCCTGCCGGCTGCTCCAGGCGGATCACCACCTGGCGATGACCGGCACGCCGGTTGAGAACCACCTGGGCGAGCTATGGTCGCTGTTTGAATTCCTCAATCCGGGCATGCTTGGAAGCTCGCGGACGTTCCAGGCGGCGACGAAGGCCAACGGAGAAGGAAACGGGCAGGTCGAAGTCCTTGCCCGGGGCCTCGCGCCATTCATCCTCCGCCGCACGAAGCAGCAGGTGCTCAAGGAACTGCCCAAGAAACTCGAGCAGACCCTGTACTGCGAGCTGGAAGGAAAGGAGCGGCACCGCTACGACGAGCTCCGCGACTTCTACCGCGCCAGCCTGCAGAAGCGGATCGAGGAGAAGGGGCTCGAAAAGACCAAGATCCACGTGCTCGAGGCCCTGCTCCGGCTCCGGCAGGCCGCTTGCCACACGGGACTGCTCGACAAGAAACTCGCCGACGGCCCCAGCGCCAAGCTGGAACTCTTGCTGGAACAATTGACCGAGGTTGTGGACGAGGGGCACAAGGCGCTGGTGTTCTCGCAATTCGTATCGCTCTTGACCATCGTCCGGCGGCGGCTCGACGAGCGCGGCCTGACGTATGAGTATCTCGACGGTCGCACGCGGGACAGGCAAAGCCGCGTGACGCGGTTCCAGGAGGATCCCGAGTGCCCGCTGTTCCTCATCAGCCTCAAGGCCGGCGGGCAGGGGTTGAATCTCACCGCCGCCGACTATGTGTTCATCCTCGATCCCTGGTGGAATCCGGCCGTCGAGGCCCAGGCGATCGACCGGGCGCACCGCATCGGCCAGACCCGGCAGGTCTTCGCCTACCGCCTCATCGCCCGCGACACGGTCGAGGAAAAGATCCTCGAGCTGCAGCAGCGCAAACGCCGTCTCGCCGACGCCATCGTCTCCGCCGACGCCAGCCTGCTCCGCAACCTGACGGTGGAAGATCTGCAATTGCTCTTGAGCTGAGTCACGGCAGCGTTAGGACGGCAAATCGCGAATGCCCGGCGGGGATGCGGAGGCGGATCCGCACGCCGTCGGCCAGGTTGCTTGACGCGAGCCGCTCACGGAGTTCCTCGGGCGTGGTCACGGCCTGACCCATGACATCGGTTACGATGTCTCCTTGCGAGATCCCGGCGGAATGGGCAACGCTGAACTGCCGCACGTCGAGCACGAGTACGCCCGGAGCGTAATCCAGCCCGGTTTGCTGGGCAATCGGCCGCGACATCGGCGCGAGCCGTTGCAGGCCGAGTTTCAGCAGCACGTCGCCGCTCTTTGCCTCGGCTTCCTCCTCCGGCGGCTGCCGGCGTTGCCGCTCATCCTGTTCGGCGTCGGTGGGCAGTTCAGCCAGCGTAACGTCCGCCCGTAGCTGTTCCCCGTCGCGGGCCAGAGCCAGGCGGATGACGTCGCCCGGGTCCTTTCCGGCGACGGTGCGCCGCAGTTCGGCGGCGCTCCGAAGCGGCCGGTCTCCGATCGCCAGGATGACGTCCCCCGGGCGCAAACCGGCCCGTACCGCCGGGCTGTCGGGCGTGACATCCTCGATCACTACGCCCCGCTCCGTGCCAAACGTCGCCAGCAGGCGTCGGTCGTCGCTGATCATTGCGCCCAGGTAGCCCCGGCTCACCTTGCCGGCGCGGATCAGCTCCTCGGCCACGTCGCGGACCATGCTCACCGGCGTAGCGAAACCGATGCCGGCGAACGCGCCGCTCTGGGAGGCGATCGCCGTGTTCATTCCCACCACCTCGCCGCGGACATTGGTCAGCGGCCCGCCGGAGTTGCCGGGATTGATCGCGGCGTCGGTCTGGATGAAGTTCTCGTAGCCCTGCGGCCCCAGAATGCCCACTACGCGCTCGGTGGCCGAAACGATCCCCTGGCTCACCGAGAAGGCGTATTCGAAGGGCGAGCCCACGGCAAACACGATGTCGCCTGGCTTTACGGCCTGTTTCGCCAATTGCACGCGCCGCGCCGACTGGGGCATCCGCCGCGCGTCAATCTGCAGTACGGCAACATCGGTCGGAGGATCGACCCCCACGATCTCCGCGCGGGTTTCTGAGCCATCGAAGAACCGAACCGAGATCACGTCGGCGTCGGCTACCACATGGCGGCTGGTGACAATGTGCCCCTCATCGTCATAGATCCATCCACTTCCCGCGCCGACCGGCTGCGGCACGTCGTACTGCGCATACTCTCCGGGCGTGGAACGCCGCGATCGCGGCCGATTGTCCGGTTCGAGATCGAAGCTCTCGCCGAACGGCGCGAAGAAGTCTTCCGGCCGCAATCGCCGCTGCTGGAATTGGACTCCGCCGCCCCGACCGGACAACTGGCTGACGCGGACCTCCGCCAGGACCTGCACCACCGTGGGCTGGATTGTCTCGGCCACCTGGCTGAACGCGTTGCTGAGCTGGGTGAGCCGCTCCACGGCCGTCGCCACGGGCGCCGCGCTGGCGGGCAACTCCGCCGTGCCCGTTGCCGGAGCGGCCTGTGGTGCCGGTGGCGGCTCGGTGGGCGCATCCGTAGGCGGAATTCGCCGCGCCGTCCTAGGCATCGGCTCCGGCGCCGCCTGACCGTCGGCCGCGCCTTCGCTCTCTTGCGGTCTCTCCAACAGTCCTGTCGCGGCGGCCGGTTCTTCACGAGCGGCGACGGCGTTGTCTTCCGCTTTGGTTGGAGCCTGATGTCGGTCGGAGGGGGCGGCTGCCGGCTCCCATTGCGGCGCAAGCGACCGCTCCCGCGGAGAGGCGGGCTGTTCGCTGCGGCTCAATGCGCCAAACTGGCCAGCATCGCAGCCGGGGAGCGAGAAGGCGGCCGCCGCAAGTGTAATCCAAAGGGCGATGGCTGGTCGCATGGAGCAAGATCCTCCAGGTTTTTCGAGACCGTTGGAGCCGCCGTGGGGCTTGGCCAAAGCAGGGCAACTTTCCGGGTGTTGAGACAGCGTCAAGGATGTCAGAGCGGGACGCCGACTGCGACAAAATGTCGGGCGGCGCAGTGCATCGCTCAGGGATTCGGCGTCCCAGCCAACCGCGGCGAATCATCTCTCCATCGGTCAGCAATTGCTGTTCCGGAATAGCTCACCGGCGTCACGGCTCGCTCGTATGGCCGCGCAAAGAAGAGCGAGCAGAGATCCCGCGGGACCCTCTGCTCGCTCAGTGAGTCGATCGATTCGCGCCGGCGCTATTTCAGCTTGTGGCTATTTCAGCTCCACGTCGCACGGCATGAGCGTGAGCACCGGCTCGCTCGACAGCTGGCGATAGACCTCGGCCCGCAGCAGCGCGTCGAGCAGTTCGGGGCTGACGTTGCCGAGCTGGCTCTGGAGGCTCGTGCGGCTCGCGGCCGAGGGCTCTTCGAACAATTGCTCGAAGAGGGTCTTCGGTTCCGGCAGAGTCTGGATCTCAACGTCGGCGTCGGCCTTCAGTCCGACGGCCTTCTTGGCTGCGATTACCGCGTCGGCAAGCGTTCCCACGCCGTCGATCAGACCGTTCTCCGCGGCCATGCGGCCGGTATAGACGCGGCCTTGCGCCAGGGACTCCAGATCGTCGCGGTCCATCTTGCGCCCCTCGGCGGCCTTCGAGACGAACTGGTCGTAAGTCTCCTCGAGCAATTCCTGCATCACCTTGCGGTCTTCCGGGCTCATGGTCTCGGTGAGCGAAAACAATCCGGCGCGCTCGCCGCGGCTGATCACCTCGGTGGTGATGCCGATCTTCTCGAACAATCCGCCCATGGCCGGCTTGGCGCTGATCACGCCGATCGAACCGGTGATGGTCGCCGGTTCGGCTAGGATTTTGTCGGCGCCCATGGCAATGTAGTAACCGCCGCTGCCGGCCACGTCGCCCATACTGGCGATGATCGGCTTCTCGATCCGCGTGACCTCGCGCCAGATGAGGTCGCTGGCCACCGCCGAGCCGCCGGGGCTGTCGATCCGCAGGACGATCGCCACCACGTTCTTGTCCTTCTCCGCCTCGCGGAGAGCTTCCACCAGCGTGGTCGATCCCAGCACCTGGCCGCCGAAAAGGCTGCTGGCACTCTGTCCGGTCATGATCGGGCCGACGGCGTATACCACGGCGATCTTCTTCTTAACGGTGGCGGCCTTCTTCGGCTCGCCCCCAAAAACCAGTTGCATGAACTTCATCATGCCGGTGACACCGGAGAAATCGGCGTCGACCTTCTTCTTTCCGTAGTTCTTCACGAATTGGACTTCGTCGACTCCCAGCTTGCCGGCAATGAGCTTCTCGATCCCGTCGCGATAGACAAGCTCATCGACGAGCCCGGCCTCCTTGGCCGCCTCGGCGGTGAACAGGCCGTGGTCGAGAATCTCCTTCACCTGAGCCTTGTCGAGTTCGCGGTCCGCGGCCAGTGTGGCCAGGAGGTTCTCATAGCGGTCGTCGGCGATCGCTTCCAGGCTCTCGCGCAATGCGGGGCTCATCCGGGTGCGGCTGTAGGGTTCGCCGGCCCCTTTGTACTTGCCCATCTGCATCACTTCGTACTCGACGCCCACCTTGTCGAGCAGACCCTTGAAAAACATCATCTCCATGCGAACGCCGGGCAGCAGGAGCATGCCCGAAGGGGGCATCAGCAGCTCGTCGGCCGCCGCGGCCACGAGATACTGGCCGCTCTCGGCCATCTCGAATGTGGCGTAGACCGGTTTGCCCGACTTGCGCACGCGGGCGATGGCGTCGCGAAGCTCGTTCACCTGGCCGGAGCCGACGTAAAGGCTGCCGATCCGCAGCACCAGCGCGGAAACGTCTTCGTCGCTGGCAGCCGTGTCGATGCGGCGAACCATGTCGTCCAGCGACGGTTGCAGTTCGCTGAACAGCCCCGGCTGGGTCGGTCCCTCAGGATACGTTCCGACCAGCGAGATCTCGGCGATCGACGATTTCTTGGTCGCCGCCTTGGCATCGGCCTTGGCAGCTTCCTTCTTCCTGGCTTTGGCGGCGTCCGATTTCTTCGCCGCAGCCGCGTCTTCTTTTTCTTTCTCGGTCGGCTCGTCTTTGGCATCGGCCTCTTCCTCGGCGGCCTCTTCCTCCATCGCCTCTTCAACGGCTTTCTGTTCCCCCTCCTCGGTGGCTGCTCTCTTCTTTCGCGACTCCGCCTTGGCTCCCTCGGCGCGTGCCGCCTGCCGTTTAGCGGTTCGTTTCTTGGCCGCCTTCTTCTTCGGCTGCTCGGCCGGTGAGTCCTCGTCGGCCTTGGCGGCTGACGCCTCGTCGGCCGATGACTCGTTGTTGGCCGTTTCGGCAGCTTCGGAATCGACGGCCTCGTCTTCGGCGACAGCCGCCGCTCTGAGTTCAACCGTCGGCTCGGCGGGGGCTCGGGCGACGATCAGGGCGGTCAGGACCATTCCCACCATCACAATGGTCCATAACTGGGTGTTTCGCACAGTGGCTCCTCCTGTAGGGTGGCAGGGCAGCGTCGTTCGTACACTGCCAGTAGTTCGACGGCGTGGGTCGCTTTCTTGTTCCTCGCGCCGCACATAATCCTTAACCGTAGTCTAGGCCGTACTTCTCCTCCATCCACCCCCCGTTCGCCATGACAGAAAAAACCTGGGTATGCTGTCTTGGTGGCAATACCGGGTGGAGCGGCTTTGCGGTGAGCGGTTCAACAGAAATCCCGCGACTGCGATGTGAGGTCGCGAAGGTGGGGGGAGAGGTCTTCAAGCTTTGTGCAGAGAACGTGGATCACCAGGCCCGCTCGCTGCAGGCGGCCGTGGGCCAGCATGATGTGGGCGCCGATCGCCGCGGCCCGCCAGCGCTGCCAGACGTCGGGGCGAATGATAAGGTTGGCCTGCCCGGTCTCGTCTTCCAGGGTGACGAACGTGATCCCCTTCGCCGTGCCGGGGCGCTGGCGCACCAGCACGATCCCCGCCACGCGGACCGGACGGCCGTTGGGCCATGTCTTGAGCGCTTCCGCCCGTGCGACCCCTTCCTGCTCCAGTCGATCGCGAAGAAACGTCATCGGATGGGCGCGGAGCGACAATCCGGCGGTCCGATAGTCGGCCAGCACCTCCTGGGCCGGCGACATCGGCGGCAAGGGGACCGCGCGGTCGGGTTCGGCTACCAGGGCGTCGAACAAAGGGAGCGGCTGTTGCCTCTCGGCCAGCGCGTGCCACAAGGCGTTGCGGCGGTCGAGGCCGAGTGAATCGAAAGCCCCTGCTTTGGCCAGCCGGGTGGCCGCCGCACGGCTCAAGCCCGTCCGCCGGCAGAAATCGTCCAGCGAGTTGAAGAGGCCCTTTGCGCGTGCGTTTACGATGCTCTCGGCCTGCGCGTGCGACATGCCCCGCAGCATGTGGAAACCAAGCCGCAGCGCGAAGCGGCCCGAGGCGGTTGATTCCTGCACCGCTTCCAGCGTGCTCATCCATTGGCTATGGTTCACATCGGCCGGGCGGACCTCGACGTCGTGATCGCGGGCGTTGCGGACCAGTTGTGCCGGGGCATAGAAGCCCATCGGCTGGCTATTCAACAGCGCCGCCGTAAAGGCCGCCATGTGGTGATGCTTGAGCCAGGCCGACACATAGACCAGTAGCGCGAAGCTCGCCGCGTGCGATTCGGGGAAACCGTAGCTGCCGAAGCCGCGGATCTCTTCGAAGATCATCTCGGCGTAGGAATCGGAAAACCCTTTGGACCGCATCCCTTCAATGAGCTTTCTGCGGAACTGATCGATGATCCCCGGCCGCCGCCACGCCCCCATGGCGCGGCGAAGCTGGTCGGCCTCGCCGGGTGTGAAGCCGGCGGCCACCACCGCCAGCCGCATCGCCTGCTCCTGAAACAGCGGCACGCCGAGCGTCTTCTCCAGCACCTGGCGGATCTCCTCATTGGGAAAACTCACCGGCTCCTCGCCGTTGCGGCGGCGCAGGTAGGGATGCACCATATTGCCCTGGATCGGACCGGGGCGCACGATCGCCACCTCGATCACCAGGTCGTAGAAGCACCGCGGCCGCAGCCGGGGGAGCATGCTCATCTGGGCCCGGCTCTCGATCTGGAAGACGCCCATCGTGTCGGCGCGGCGGATCATCTCGTAAACATCCGGATCGTCGGCCGGGATACTGGCCAGCGTATAGTGGCGTCTATAGTGTTTTGCTACCATGTCGAAACACTTGTGGATCGCCGTGAGCATGCCCAGGGCGAGGCAATCGACCTTGAGAATGCCCAGCTCATCCAGGTCGTCCTTGTTCCACTGGATGACGGTGCGGTCGGGCATCGAGGCATTCTCGATCGGCACCAGCTCGCAGAGCGGCCCCCGGGTCATCACCATCCCGCCGGTGTGCTGCGAAAGATGGCGGGGAAAGCCGACCAGCGTGCCCACCAGGGCGACAAGCAACTTTCCCAGCCGGCTCTCGGGATCGATGCCTACCTCGCGGCAGCGCTCGTCTAGGTGCGGCTCCCCGCGAAAATGCTCCAGCCGCTTGGCAAGTTTGTCGATGCAGTCGAGCGACAGTCCCAGCGCCTTACCCACATCGCGGACTGCCGAACGCGGGCGATAGGTGATCACCTCGGCCGTCATGCCGGCCCGCTCGCGTCCATACTTTTCGTAGAGATACTGCAATACCTCCTCGCGACGCTCGTGCTCGAAATCGACGTCGATATCAGGTGCCTCGTTCCGCTCGCGGCTGATGAACCGCTCGAAGAGCACATCCATCCGCTCCGGATCGACCGACGTTACGCCCAGGCAGTAGCACACGACCGAATTGGCGGCTGAACCCCGCCCCTGGCAAAGGATGTCGCGAGTACGGGCGAATCGCACCAGGTCCCAGACCGTGAGGAAATAAGCCTCGTAGCGCAGTTCTTCGATGAGCCTCAGCTCGTGCTCCAGCAGTTGGCTCACCTTTGGCGGCACGCCGTCCGGATATCGCTTCCTTGCCCCTTTCCAGCTCAGCCGCCGCAGGTGCTCGATCGCCGTGAGCCCGTCCGGAACCAGTTCCTCGGGATACTCGTAGCGCAATTCATCGAGCGAAAACCGGCACCGCTCGGCGATTTCCAGCGTTCGCCGCAGGGCCCCGGTTGCTCCGGCAAACTGCACGAGGATCTCCTCGATCGGCTTCAAATGGCGCTCGGCATTGGCAAACAGATGCTCCCGGGCGTCGGCCACCGTCGTGCCCAGCCGGATCGCGGTGAGCACGTCCTGCAGCGCGCGGCGGCCCGGCACGTGAAAATGCACGTCGCCCGCCGCGGCCAGCGGAATCCGCGTTTGCCGCGACAGTTCGCCGATTTCGCCGAGCCAGCCCTGGTCATCAGGCCCGTGGTGCAGTTCTGCGAGTAAAGAACAGCGGTCGCCGAAGATCTCGCGGTAGTGCCGGTACGCGGCGTGCCATGCGGCGGTAGCGCGCTCCGCGCGCGGCTCGGGCAGAATCCCGGCCAGCAGGCCTGCGGCATGCTCGGCAACGTCGTCGAACGTCAATCGGCACTCGCCTTTTTCCGCACGGCGACGGCCCACGGTAATCAGCCGCGACAGCCGGCCGTAGGCGGCGCGGTCGCTGGCCCAGAGCACCACCGGCGGCGCGTCCTCGGGCGTGATTTCGGTGCCGATGATGATCTTCAGCCCTGCCTCCTTGGCCGCCCCATGCGCCCGCACCACGCCTGCCAGGCTGTTTCGATCGGTGATGGCCAGCGCCGCGTAGCCCAACTCGGCCGCGCGGAAGACGAGCTCATCCGGATGGGAAGCCGCCCGGAGAAAAGAGAAATTCGTTTTCGCGTGTAGTTCAGCGTAGGACATTCTCGCTCCATCCTTGTGGTGCAGGCGTCCCGCCTGCCGCAATGCAGCCGCGACGGCTGCACCGTGAACCCTCAGTCAAACGTTCCGTGCAGAAACCACTGGCCATCGGGCAGCCGGCGGAAGAGCCAGAACCGCTGTCCCCCGGCCGTTTCCACGCGGTAGTAGTCGCGCCGCACCGTGCGGCCGCGCCACCAGCCGGTTTCGATCCGCTCGGGACCGGAAGCGGCGGCAATCGGGTGGTCTTGCGACTGAAAGCGGAAACGGACCGGCGGGCCGTCCGGCTGGACCGACATCGCCGCCAGCGGCAAGGGCCGGCGCAACAGCCGCAAGGGCCGCGGCGGCGGCGTATCGGCCGCAACCAGCGCGGCGGCCGCGCCTCGCCGCCGGCGCGGCCGGCCTGCAGTTTCAACCAGCGGCTGATAACGGTAGGCCCACTCCGGCTGGGCGTCGGGCTGGAGGCACGGGCGCAGCACGCCGCGCGGCCCCAGGCGGCTGCTGAGCCGGTCGATCAATGCAGCCAATTCGCGCGGATTCTCGCGTCCCTGCCGTTCGCCGAAAAGCTCGTACTGCCGGCGCTCGAGGCGGTCGCTGACCGGCGCGCGGAGATGCACCCTCTCGACCGGCGATCGCAGCACGACGCGCTCCAGTTTCATCCGCACGAGCCCCAGCAAGTGGCGCGGCGAAGCCATGGGGCGAAAAAGCCCTACCGAAAGCTCGGTGCACGGGCCCGACTCCCCCTCGAGCCGGCACTCGAGCCTGAGCGCGCCCCGGCCGCTGCGGGCCAGTTGCTCGGCCACGCTTTCCACGAGCGGCTCCAGAATGGCCTCGATTGCCTCACGCCGCGCGCTGGGATGCTCAAACGCATAACTCGCCTCAAACTCGGGTGGCAGTGGGATGGCCTGCACCGGCTCAATCAGCCGCCCGCTGGCCTGATCGAACCGCTCGACCAGCGCGCTGCCAAACCGCGCCGCCAGATCCTGGCGCGGAAGCGTCTCTACCTGGGCGACTTGATACAGGCCCAACTGGTACAAGAGGTCCAATGTTTCCGGCGGCAACCTCAGGGCAGCAACCGGCAGCGGACGAAGCGCGTCGAGGGCCTTGCCCGGCGGAATGAGGCGAATCCGATGCCCGGCCGGCTCGAAATGGGCCGCGGCCCACGCCGCGCCGAGCGTGTCGGCCGCGGCCAGGCGGGCCTCGAATCCCCGCTGCGCCAGTTCGCTTTGCACCGCCGTAGCCAGCGGCATTTCGCCGCCGAAAAGTTCGCCAATACCCGTGATGTCCAAGAGCAGGCTTTCCGGCTGCGGCCCGTCCTCGACGCCTACCAGTGGACTGAACCGCCCGCACTCGATCGCCAGTTCGCCGAGCCTCTGCCGGTCGTGCAGACGATCGTGGGCCTCGACGACGATCGTCTCCGGTCCGGCCAGCGCGGTCGCTTCCGCCAGCGGCATGCCGGGCACGATCCTCGCTCCCCTGGCGCGGCCGCAACACGCCGATACCCGCTGGCTGCCGCGTTGCGTTTCGTACAGGACCAGCGGCTTCCGCTTCAATTCCGGCCGCCCAGCCGTCAGCCTTTGAATCGGCCATCCAGGAAACCAGAGGCAAAGGACACGCATCGTGAAATGACCAGTATGAGGGTGAATAACTCAGGCACCAATGACCAATCGCTAAACGCTCGACTTTACGCCCTGCGTTCCCGCTTCCATCCCCATTGGTCATTGGTACTTGGTGCTTGACACTTCTCCATCTCCACTTCCACAGTGCCGCCGGGCGCGGCGCGGCAACGGAGGATCTCGATCCGCAGTCGCCGCACGCCAGCGGTCCCGCCGGGCAAGGGTTCGACCAACAGCCGCACATCGGCCCAGGAAGGCTCGCTGCGGACCCGCTCGGGTCGGAGCAACAGCCCCAGGGCTCCTCCTTCCTCGGCGGCAAGCTGCAAGCGGCGGAAGGTTCGCGCATCGATCTTCTCGGGCCAGGCCACCACGGCCGCCACACCCGGGCAGCGCAATGCCTGATCGAGGGCCCAGAGGTTGTCGGCCGGCTGAGCAGCTTGAACGACCACCAGGCTCTCCAGGGAGAGCCCCAGGCGGGCGGCGGCGGGCGGATAAAACTCCTGGGCCTGATCCAACACAACAATCGCCCCTCCTTCCCGGCTCGCCTCGCGAGCGGTACCGAATGCCAGCGATGCCGTCCCATTCCCCACCCGACTCGCCAGCCATTCCACCAATGTGCCGCAACAAAAACCGGCCTCGGGCAACAACAGATCCAAGGACCGGCAACCGCTGGAAATCACGTTCTTACCGGCCGGCTTGCGGGCCTGCTCCATTCCAGCAATTTGCTCGCGCAATGCTTGAATAGCCCCCTCACGGGTGTAGTTCTGAGCCGACGACGTGCTAAAATGGGGGGGCTGTGCTGTCATGCTAGCATCTCGCTGTGGACAGTGTACGCGTGTATCGTATCGGCGTCAACCTCAATCCGCGGGTAGAAAATGAGGGAGATCCTGCCCCCAAGTTCGGGGTGCTGTTCCTCTCGCCCGCCATTGCTCTCAGCACTGAAAACCTCTCCATGAAACCGCTTCCGATCCTGCTCCTGCTGACCGTCGCGCTCAGTGCATCCGCCATCGCCGACCCGTCGCCACGCATCACGCCCACCGTGCGACTCATCCAACAAGCCGAACCGGCAGTGGTGGCCGTGTTCAGCGAGCAGGGCCAGGGAAAGCTCAGCAGCGGATCCGGCGCGATCATCCACGAGGAGGGTTACATCCTCACGGCCGACCACGTGGTCCGTGACCGGCCGGGCTGGGTGCTCCTCGAGGATCGCCCACCGGTGCGCTATCGCATGATCGGGCGGTCGCCGGAAAAGGACCTGGCCGTAATCAAGATCGATGCCGCACAACCGCTGGCCAGAATCCCGCTCGGACGCAGCCACGACCTGATGACCGGCGAGCCGATCCTCGCCGCCGGCAATCCTGGCGGACGGGGCATCGTCTTTTCCAGCGGCATTGTCAGCTCGCGCCAGGTTCTGCTGGGAATGAATGCCCTGGTGATGAGCCAATTCGCTTCCGATACCCGTGATCGCTTCATCCTTTTCGACGCCGCCAGCAATCCGGGCAACTCGGGCGGGCCGCTCCTGAACGCCGAGGGCCGGCAGATCGGCGTCGTCTGCGGCAAATACAAAGAGGAGGAGAACGAAAACTTCGCGATTCCCGCCGATCGCGTCCGCCGCCACCTTCCCTCGATCGTCGCCGCCCAGCAGCGCGGCGGCTTCTCGACCGGCATCGAGACCGATCCCCTGGCCGGCGAAGCCACGGTGGTTGCCGTGGCCGCCGATTCGGCCGCCGCACGGGCGGGAGTGCAACCGGGCGACGTGCTCGTCCAGTTCGACGGCAAGCCGGTCCGCGACGCCGTCGACTGGCACCTGCTGCTCGTCGGGCGAAAGCCGCAACAGTCCGTCGAACTGATCTACCGGCACGCGGAAGAGACGAAAACTGTCAGTCTCACCCTTGACGATTACCCGCTTGAGCCAAGCGTGGCCGAAGAGGGCAGATCACCCGGACTGCATTACGCACTCTACACCGGGCGCTACACGGCGATGCCCGATTTCTCCGCGATCAAGTCCCAGGCCGAGGGTGCGACCGACGTGTTCCATGCCTCGAAGGTTGCCGGCGATCTCAAGGACGGATACGCCCTCGTCTTCACCGGCTACGTGAAGATTCCGCGGACCGGCGTCTACACGCTCGGCGTCTCTTCCGACGACGGCAGCCGGCTCTACCTCCACGACGAATTGCTGCTGGACAACGACGGTCCGCATCCGGCCCAGGAAATCACCCATGTGGTCCGTCTTTCCGAAGGCCTGCACCCCATCCGCGTCGAGTACACCGAGATCAGCGGCGACGAGCAGTTGGAGGTCTATATCGAAGGCGAAGGCCTCACCCGGCAAACCATCCCCGCAGCGATGTTGTTTCGCGACGGAGAAAACGGTGAGGGATGAATACGGAACACGCCGCCAATCAGCCGGTCCGTGTCACGGTGGAGGCAGCGAAAGCGGGCGCGTTAACCGAGATCGACGACTGGCAACGGTTCATTCACCAAATGTCCGGCTGTATCACCGATCCCACGTTTGCACGCCAGGAGCAGGGCCAGTACGACCGCCGTGACGAATTGTTCCCGTGAAATACCTGTTCACCTCAGCTCGCTTCCACCTTCATCGGCGGGGTCGAACTGGGTGACGAAAATGTCGGTAAGGTAGAGGTCGACGCGCGAAGCCCGCCGGGCGTAGAGCCCCGGCTCCAGCCCGCGGATCGGTTCGGTGTCGCCGGCGCTGCCGAGGCGGATGCGGTCGGCCTCGATCCCCATGGAGATCAACAGATCCATCACGTGCCGGCCCCGGGCGTAGGCCAGGTCCCACTGGTCGTGATACGGCGAGTCGGCCGGCAGCGGCCGCCGCGAGGCATGGCCGATGATCTGGATCTTCTGCGGTTTGCCGACCATCCGCTCGGCGATCGACTTGAGGTTGCCTCGCTGGTTGGCCGAGAGCTCGGTTGACATCTCCTCGAAGTACACCGAGCCCCCCAGGCCGGCGCGGAAGCCAAGCGTGGGGATGTTGGCCCGGCCGCCCATCCTTCCCGCGGCGGCATCGTCATAGAGAATGGCTCTTGGCGTCGATTCAGGCGTCTTCCCCTTGGTCCCGCGACTGCGAAATGGGGAACCCTCCGTAAACAAGCCTCTCTGCACCGCGCCCAGCGGCGACCAGTACGGGCTGAAACGGTCGTGAATCGATTGCCGGACGGCCTCGGCATGCCCCTCGTTCTTCGCCGCCGCCAGGGCGAACATGATCACGAAAAACGACATCATGATCGTGATCATGTCGGCAAACGAGACCATCCATTCCGGAGCCCCTTCGGGCTTTTCTTCGACATGTTTGGCCATCGAGACTCCTCACGCCGCGGCGGCGGTCGAATGGCCTGAACTGCCCGTGTGCCGCATTATCGGCGGCAGGAATGTCTCCAGCCGATGGCGGACGATCCGCGGATTGTCGCCGGCCTGGAGCGAGAGCACGCCGCAGAGGATCATTTCCTTGATCTTCTCTTCCTCGTGGCTCAGAAACGAGAGCTTCTCCGTCATCGGAATGCAGACCAGGTTGGCCATCACGGCGCCATATAACGTGCCGATCAAGGCCACTGCCATCGACGGCCCGATCGTGTCGGGATTGTCGAGGTTGCCGAGCATCATGATCAGGCCCAGCAGCGTGGCGATCATGCCGAACGCCGGGCCGCAACGCCCCACCAGTTCGAGCACCTTCTTGTTCTCGCGGTGACGGGCCGCCGCGGCCTCGATCTCGGTCCGCAGGATCTGTTCGATCGTTTCCGGCCGATTGCCGTCGATCGTGAGCTGGATGCCCAGTTCCAGCAACGGGTGCTTGCACTCGGCCGCCTTCTGCTCCAGGGCCAACAGTCCGTTCTTCCGCGCCACCTCGGCCATCTCCACGATCTGATCGATGACCTCCTCGGGATCATCCGCCCGGTGGACGAACAGTTTCCGCACCACGCGAAATACCCGCAGCACCTGGTGCAGCGGGAAGCCCACCATGACCACTGCCAGGGCGCCGCCGAACACCATCATGATGGCCGGCGGGTCGACGAACTCCATCAGGGCGACGTCCGACTCGCCGACAAACAGCACCCCCACCATCATGGAGAAGCCGATCAGGAGTCCCAGCGGAGTGCTTTTTTCCATACTCCCTCTGATCGACAGAACCGGGTCCGGTTGCGCACTGCCGCAACGGAAAATCCGGCCGTAATGATTGAGGCGACTGTGCCGATTATGCGGGCTGTGCCGGAAATAGGGCCCGCCCGCGGCCTCGAGAGGTCCTTGTGCCGCGACGGTCCAGCATTCACAGCTTTAGAATCGGGGGCGAGTCGAACGGCCCCGGTTTCCTGGTTAAGGAACATCGGGGGCTGTTGCACAGCCCGCCGCGAAGCCTTTAAAATCATCGGCGGAACGCGGGGCGCATTCTCCATCGCCGGGGCTGGCGGCCGCACCGCCGAACAAAATGAGCTACGAACCCTCTCGCAATCAATTGCTGGAGCCGGTCGATTACAAGATCGACGGCACGCGTCGCGGCGTCTGGCGCCGCTACATGTACCCCAATGGCGAAGTATTCGAGGAATACACCTCCTATTGGCGATTCTTCGGGTTGCCCGTCGTACATTACACCCGTGGCAAGTGCCCCGAAACGGGGAAACGTGTGGTAGCCAAGGGGGTGATCGCCATCGGACGGATCGCGGTCGGCATGATCGCATTCGGCCAGGCGGCCGTCGGGCTGATTGCCATCGGCCAGCTAGCGGTGGGACTGCTGTTCGGACTGGGCCAGGGGGCAACGGGCGTAATTGCCGTCGGGCAGCTTGCCGTGGGCGTGGCCTTCGGCCTGGGCCAAGCCGTCTCCGGCTACGTGGCGATCGGCCAGGCAGGCATCGGATGGTACGTACTCGCGCAATTTGGCATGGGCCGCCACGTCTGGGACATGCACGACGCTGCTCCCGCCGCCCGCGAGTTCTTCCGCTGGCTCATTCCCGGTTGACGCCGCCGCGTTCCGCGCGCCGGAAGCCATCACCTGCGAAAGGGTGGCGGGTGCCGTGGCAACCATGCCCAGCAGCGTTCCTTTGAGCTCGTTACTGCATCATGAGCAAGCTCACGGCCATCACGAGCATGCCGGCCACGAGGCCGAGCAGGCTGTCATGTCCTTTCCCATACGCCCTGCTGGTCGGCAACAACTCGTCGAGGCTGATGTAGACCATGATGCCGGCAACGCCCCCGAAGAGGATCCCCATCAATTGCGGTGGAACCGCCCCGTTGCTGCTGCCCAGGAATAATCGCATCCCGAGATACGCGATGGCTGCTCCAACCGGCTCGGCCAATCCGCTCAGTACCGAATAGCAGAAGGCCTTCTTGCGGTCTCCCGTGGCGTAGAAGATCGGAACCGACACGCTGATGCCTTCGGGGATGTTGTGTAGCGCAATCGCCACGGCGATGGCCAGGCCAACACTCGGATCGTGCAGGGCAGCGAGAAAGGTGGCCAGGCCTTCTGGAAAATTATGGATGCCGATCGCCAGGGCGGTGAATAGCCCCATCCGCATCAGCTTGTGGTGGTGATCGGTGTGATCGTGGAGCCCTTCGGCGGCTGGCGATGCGTCCGCAGCGGACTCGAAGTCCGGCAGCGGCGCCTCGGGATTGTGCAGCGGTTTGGTCTCCGCTTCCGCGTGGATCTCGTGGGGGTTCTCGCCCGCCGGGATCAGGTTGTCGATCAGGCCGATCAGCAACATGCCGCCAAAGAAGGACCCGGCGTTTATCCACTGGCCCCAATAGTCGCCGTATCGCTCCGAGAGCGCTTCGACGCCTTTGAGGAATATCTCGACGAACGACACGTAGAGCATCACCCCGGCGGAGAAACCTGTGGCCACCGAGAGGAATCGATAGTTGGTTCTGCTCGCGGTGAACGCGATGATGCTGCCAATCGCCGTGGCCATTCCGGCGAACACGGTCAAGCCGAACGCAATCCAGACTTCTCCCATAACCGGTTCCTGTTGCTGTCGCCGTCACGTGCCCGCCGTGCGCGGCGGACGCTATTTCCCGCCCCGCGACGGCGCCGTTTCGTCGGCGGAGATTACCTTGCCCACGGCTTCGGCAACCCGGCGGATGAGCTGCATCGTCTCGCTGAACTGATCGAAGGTGAGCGACTGGTAGCCGTCGCTCAGCGCGCTCTCGGGATCGGGATGGACTTCCAGTATCAAACCGTCGGCGCCGGCGGCCACCGCGGCGGCGGCCATCCGAGCCACAAGATGCGTGTGGCCAGTGCCATGGCTCGGGTCCACTACCACCGGCAGGTGGGTCCGCTCGTGGAGCCAGGGGACGCTGGCCAGCGGGAGCGTGAACCGTGTGTGAGTCTCGAACGTGCGAATCCCCCGCTCGCACAGCATCACGTTCTGGTTGCCCTGATTGAGAATATACTCCGAGGCGAGGAGCAACTCGTCAAGAGTGGCGCTCGGGCCGCGTTTCAGGAGCACGGGTTTGCCGCAGTCGCCCACCTCTTCCAGCAAGCGGTAGTTCTGCATATTCCGGGCGCCGATCTGGAGCACGTCGGCGTAGCGGGCCACCAGTTCCACATCCTGAGCCGACATCACTTCGGTCACCACGGGCAACCCCGTCTCATCGCGGGCCGCGGCGAGGATCTTGAGGCCCTCTTCCTTGAGCCCCTGGAAGCTGTACGGACTGGTCCTCGGCTTGAACGCTCCGCCGCGGAGGCCCGTGGCGCCGGCGGCCTTTACCGCCCGGGCGGTAGAGAGCGTCTGCTCGCGATTTTCCACGGAGCAGGGGCCGGCGATCACGCCCAGATGGCAGTTGCCGACCATCAGCGGTCCCACGCGAACAATCGTCCGTTCCGGACGGACCTCAAGACTGGCGACCTTGTAGGGAGCGAGGATCGGTACGACTTCAGCGACTCCTGGGCCGCTTTCCAGAGCCGTGCGATGCTCATCGCGTTTGTCGCCGATGGCGGCGATCACGGTGCGTTCGGTGCCGACGATCACGTGGCTCTTGAGGCCCATGGCCTCGACCCTTTCGACCATATGCTGGATTTGTTCCTGGGTGGCCCCCTTCTTCATCACGACAATCATGGCGATCGGCTCCTGTCGGTTGAGTGCTGTTCGGCGGTGGCGATGCGTATCGGGTTGGGAACGAGACAACAAAAAAAGCCCCGAGACCTGCGAGGTCCCGGGGCTTTGGATTGGGCTTGTTTGTTTCCGTTGAGCTTACAAACCTCCTCCGGCCCCGCGACCTCGCGGGCTAAAATAAAACCGGAAATAGGTGCGCCAGCTCAGATTCATACCAGTTCAATCGTCCAACGGAAGGGTTCAACTTTCCCTTCGGCCCTCATTTTCTCTCCAGCCCGGGAAAAAAACAAGAGGGGAAAAAAGAATTCCCTCCTTTGCCCCTTCCCGTTCACGGCTCATGCCCCGCGCGGAGCCTTGCCAGAAAGGTCTCGACGGCCGCCTGGACCGGCTGCGACTGGAGGACCAGCAGGCACTTCGAACCGTCGTCGAAACGCACAATCCCCGATCCTCCAACGTCGCTCCAGGTGCTTGCGGCGGTATCGGCCTGCAACCGGCCAATAAGATCGTCGGGCGAGCTCTGGATCGCAAGATCACCCGCCGGATAGAACTCCAGTTCCAGCCGGGCTTCCACCGTCTTCGCTGTGGAGATCTCTAGCGTATCGGCGTCCACCACCCGGTACGCCAACCCCATCGGCCGCAGCAGTTGGGTCAGTATCTCCCCCAGCGGCTGGTTGTCTCCGGCGACGGAGACCGGTTCCTGACTGCCGATTCCTTCTTCAGCCAATGCCAGCCAGTTGGTCAAGATCTGCATCTTGCCTGCCTGCTGGAGATAACGGGCCACTTGGTCCAGCGGAGTCGGTTCGGGGAAATTGACCGTGACCGGCTCATTCAGCCTAGCACGGCCTTGCGCGGAGCGGCTGACCAGGCTGAAGCGGGCCGGAGGAAGCCCGCTCCGTAGCGGCAAGCGGCGGGCCACCCGCAGCCGTTCGCAAAAGGCCACGATCTGTCCGTGAACGATGCCCGTCTGACCGATATCGAGCGTGCCATCGGCCACGCGCAGCGTCCCCTGGCCGCCAGCCGCCTGCCACGATTCGGGCGCGACCAGTTCCTGGATCAGAGTGCCCAAACGGTCAAGCGCATCGCCGGTCGGGGCGAGATCGGCGACGCTATACCGAATCGACCGCAACTCGGTGCGTTGAGCGGCGGGCCAGGTGACGAGGACGTGGCCGCGTTCGACAGCCACGGTCAGGCCGCGGTTGGCAACAAGCGTCTGCAAAACCAATCCCAGGCTTGCCTCCGAGAGACTCGCCCGCACCGGATCGCTGAAGCGGACGCCGAGCTGCGCCATCGCGTCGGTGTCGAACGTCACCGGCACAGCGCTCAGTTGGGTCCACAGGTCCACCGCGTCGCCGAGGGTCCGTTCGGGCAAATCAATGGCCGCCACCTTCACCGCCAGACGCGTTCGATTCTCCGTTTCAATCGCCTGCCAGTCGGGCGCGTTGCGGCGGGCAACTTCGGGAGCTGAAGGGGCCGCTTCGGGCGCGACCGCTTCCGCGGCGGCCGGCGTCGCCGAAGGCTCCGCATCGGCCTGCTGCTGCAGCGGCGGAGTGTCTGCTTCGGGCGCTGGCGGAACGGGTTCCGGCCGCGCGGCATCGAGCGCGGCCACGGTCGTTGTCTCCGCTCCCTTGGCTGTGGCAAGCTGCTCCAGCACCGTCGGGTCGACGTTTTGGGAAATGAACCGCACCGAGCCATCGGCCATTCCGGCCAACATGCCGTCGGGTTGCCCGCTGCCGAATCCATCCGGGCCATTCACGTAGGGACGTTGGGTCAAAGCGCGCACCGTCGGCCGTCCGCCAGCGGCCCAGGGGCCCGCCTCTTTGCTGACTCCGAGCACGGCGATCGTATTGGCGGCGCCGTCGGCAATGTCTTGCGGACGAGTGCTGCGGTTGTAGCCGAAGACTCCGGCCCGCGGATCGCCCGCCGGCAGCGTCGCCGCGTCGGCGCCTACGCCCGCGACGCCCACATAATGAGTGACCGGGAAACCTGCTTCCGATCGCTGCGGCCCGATCGCCGGATTGACCGCCTCGGGCAAAACGCGGCTGGTGACGGCCTTGTTCTGGGGGGCGTTCCACGAGTAGCCAAATTCCAGCTCGCGGTGCCAATCGCGGTGGTCGTAATAGGGAAGTAGCGTGGCCAGCCAGCTCAGCCGCGTTTCGGGCGGCAGCAACGTTCCACCCGCGGCGCCGGCGGGGAATCGCCCCTCCCCTTCGCGATAACCCGTAAGGCCCGTGATCAGCCGTTGGTGGACTTCGCGATCGGCATCCAGCGCCGCCACCGACCACTCGGCTCGGATCGCCGCACGACTTTCGATCGCCGCGGCAACCAGGTCGGCCAGATCCTTCCCCCAGTCGATCCGCAGCCAGACGACGTCTTCGAGAACCTCCCATCGCGCGCCGGCCAGCGCTTCGCGGCCCCGCGCAAGCAGAATCTCATACTGATCGGCCTCTTCGCCCCGGAACTTGCCGGAGTGAAGCCTGTCGGTGAGCGATTGACCGATCACCTGCATGCCCGACTTGGCTGCCGGAACGAGCGCGTCAAGGGCGTTCTTCACCTGGTCGGCGACCGTCAAGCCGTCGCACACCAGCGCCAACTCGCTCGCCGCCGGCGATTGTCCCTGCAAAGTAAGCCCGAACCCTTGCGGTGTCTGGCACAACACCCGCCACGCATCGCGGCCCGTCGGCCAGACATCGAACCATCCGACCGGCAACGGCCAGTCCGCCGCGCGCGCCGCTGCCAGATCCAAGGCCATCAGCAGGTCCGCATCCGCCGCTGCGGAGTCCAGAAACCGCGCGATCGCCGTGCTGGCGAGGCGCTCGGGCTGCCGCGCGATCAGTTGTCGCAGTTGGTCCGCCGGTCCGGTGACGATCGTCCGCTCGTCGAGCACGGCATACGGGTGCGGCCACGAGGAGCCCGGCTTCTGATGGCACGGTTGGCCGGCCACTTCCAGGCCAGTCGCTTCGCCTTCCGCCCGGAGGACGGTCGCGTCTTGCCCCTCGCCCAATTCGATGAACACCACCGCCTGGCGTGTCCAGTCCTTCAGGTCGACCGCGGCCCAGTCGAGCCGGGCCACCTTCTCTGGCTTGAGAGAGAGCGTCTGAAACACCCTTGCGGCACTGCTCTGCCAGAGGGCATCGCCCACGTTGAGCGCGCGGCGAAAATCCTCGCGGCCCTGGAGCCGAGACAGCCGCAGACGGGCATAGAACTTCGTCTGATCGGGAATCCAGCGGCGGTCAATCGGCAGCGAAGGTTGCTGCTCGGCTGAAACGGCGGCTGGCTGAACCACTGCCGCCGGCCTGATGGGAGGCGATGTCGCTTGAGGCAAGTCGGGACGCCATGCGATGTAAGCCCACGCGCCCACCGCCGCCACAGCGCCGATTACGGGAACGGCAGCCAGCAGAAAACGTTTTCGCCCCCATCCGTCCTCCGCGCCGCCCACCGGCGTAAGCTCCCACTCGCTCGGGTCGGTCTTCTGGCTCGCAATCGCTGGCTCTGCATCCGCCGCCGAAGCGTCTGCCACAGCGGTTGCAGCAGCCGCCGGGCTGGCAACGGGCTCAACCGGGTCTCCGCCCGTCGTCTTCCCATGTTCCGTCGCAGCCTCGAACTGACCGCCTGCGGGCGGAACCTCTTCCTCGCCCGCCACCGGCGGCGGTGGCGGCGGCAGCGGGTATGCCGGCGCGGGCGGTGGCTCCGGCACCGCGGGCTTGGGTTCAGGCGGTATCCAGCCGGGCGGGGCGGCAACCTGCACCATGCTTTCGCACTTCGGGCAGGAGAGAATCTGGCCGATGGCGTCCAGGCTGCGGACCTTTAGCCGGGCCTGGCAGGTAGTGCAAGTAATTGAGAAAAGGGCGTCGTCCACGACTTGCCGGTGAGTCTTCTTGAGGATCCGGCCGCGTAAAGATGTTCGTCGCCCAAACCCTCGGGCGCGCGATACACCATCAACAGGCAATGTTCCGGAAGTTGCCTTCTCCCAATTGTAGGGCACGCCGTTCGGCGAGTCAGCCATGATCCGCCCGGTTTCGCGCCGGTGCGTCCGTTGCGGCGCTCGCAGAGCAATCGCTGTCCTGCGATCGACCCGCTCCCATCCTGGCCCCCCCAAATCAGGCTACAGCCTGGAGGGCGGCCGACCCGGGTTCGGCTCTCATAATCGGCACGCTCCGCAAAGCCAAAACCGCTCGACGGGCCTTCCACGCAAAGCGGCGGGCGAACAGAATAGACCGTTTCCGTGTCTCTGACGGGGTCGAGAGTGGAAAGGCGAACCCGCCGAATCCCGATCCGAGGCATGGCTGGCAGAGGTAATCAAGCGGTCAGAGCAGCCGGAAACCATGAGCGACGCTCCAGCGAAACTGAACATCCTGCGGATCGACAGCCGCCGCGACGACATCGGCGCGGCGATGGCCGAACTCCGTCGCCGGTTGAGCCCGCGCGGCGACGTCGTCAGCCAGGCCGGCCGCGAGCGAACCATCCGCATCTTTGGCGAGCCCTTGTCCCCGTTGCAGGTTGTTGAACGGATCTGCCGCGACGTCGAGGACCGGGGGCTCGACGCAGTCATCGAATACACCGAGCGGATCGACGGCGCCCGGCTCACGCGAGAGACGATCCGCGTCTCGGCCGACGAACTGGCCCGGGCCCACGCCGCGGCCGCTCCTGAGTTCCTCGCGACCATTCGTAGCGTCCGCGATAATATCCGCCAGTTTCAGGAAGCCATCCTGCACCGCGACGTTCGCGTGGAGCGGCCGGGCGGCTATCTCGTCGAGCGCTATTTGCCGCTCGAGCGGGCCGGCCTCTGCGTGCCGGGCGGCGCGGCCGCCTACCCTTCGACCGTGCTCATGACCGCCGTGCCCGCCCAGGTGGCGGGCGTGAAGGAACTGGCGGTCGTCGCGCCGCCGACGGCTTACGGATCCAATAATCCCGATCTCTTGGCGACTTGCCACGAACTGGGTATCGGCGAGGTTTACCGGATCGGCGGCGCGCAGGGCGTAGCAGCCCTCGCGTACGGCGTCGATGGTCTTCGCCGCGTCGACAAGATCGTCGGGCCCGGCAACCTGTTCGTCGCTCTGGCCAAGAGGCTCGTCTACGGCGAGGTCGACATCGACTCCATCGCCGGGCCGAGCGAGGTGGTCGTCATTGTCGACGGGTCGACGCGGGCCGACTACACGGCCTTCGATCTGATCGCCCAGGCCGAACACGCCCCCGGTGCGAGCGTGCTCATCGGCTGGCAGTCCGAGGTGCTCGACGCCGCGGTGGCGGCGCTCGCGCGGCAACTCGAAGCGGTCGAGCGCGGCGAACTCGCCCGGCAGAGTCTGGAGGATTTTGGCGCGGTGATCCTGGCACGCGACGCCGATGAGGCCTGCGCGCTGACCGACGAAATCGCCCCCGAGCATCTCCACATTGCGACCGCCAACGCCGAGCAGCTTGCCGGCAAGATCCGCCACGCCGGCGCCATCTTCCTCGGCAACTATACCCCGGTGGCCCTGGGCGACTACGCCGCCGGCCCGTCGCACGTGCTCCCTACCAGCGGCACCGCCCGCTGGGCCAGCGGCCTTTCGGCCAACGACTTCCTCCGTGCCGGCAGCATTCTCCACTTCACGCGCGAGGGCCTCGAAGGGCTCGCCCACGATGTGCAGATTCTCGCCACCAAGGAAGGCCTCACCGCCCACCGCGCCAGCGTTGAAATCCGCCTGAAACACTCCTAGCCGCGCGGCTCCATTCGACATCCATCATTCGCCAATCGCCACTTGACCCCCATGTCTTTCTTCCGTCCCGAAATCGAAGCCATGGCCGGCTACGTCCCCGGCGAGCAGCCGCAGGATGCCGGTTACATCAAGCTCAATACCAACGAAAACCCCTACCGGATGTCCCCCGCGGTCGACGAGGCGGTGGCGGAAGCGGTGCGGCGCGGCCTGCAGAAATACCCCGACCCGATGGCCGGCGCGTTCCGCCGCCGCGCCGCCGAGATCCTCGGCGTTGAGCCCGGCTGGATCCTCTGCGGCAACGGCAGCGACGACATCCTCACAATCGTCACGCGAGCCTTTGTAGGCCAGCGACAATCGCTGCGGTTGCCCTACCCGAGCTATATCCTCTACCGCACACTGGCCCAGCTCCAGGGCGCGAAGAGCGAAGAGATCCACTTCAACACCGACTGGTCATTGCCCGACCAGTTCGCTGCCGCTTCGCCGGACCTGCGGTTGGTGTTCCTGCCCAATCCCAACAGCCCCTCGGGCACCATGGTGCCGCCGGCCGCCATCCTGGAACTGGCCGAGCGACTCCCCTGCCCGCTGTTGGTCGACGAGGCCTACGCCGATTTCGCCGAGGCCAACTGCATCGATCTGGTCGCCCGGAACGAGAAGATCCTCGTCTCGCGGTCGTTCAGCAAGTCCTATGCCCTGGCGGGTATGCGGTTCGGCTATGTGGTTGCCCAGCCCCACATCATCGAGCAACTGGTGAAAGTGAAAGATTCCTACAACTGCGACACCCTGGCCATTGCCGCGGCCACGGCGGCCATCGGCGACCGGGAGTGGCTGGCCGCCACGAGGGCACGAATCCTTGCCACGCGGGTGCGGCTTGTATCGGGTATGCGGGCCCTAGGGTTTGCTACGGTCGATTCGCAAGCTAACTTTACCTGGAACCCCCATCCGCACCGCCCCGTCAAGCCGCTCTACGAACGGCTGAAACACGAGAAGATCCTGGTCCGATACATGGACTATCCGGGTTGGGGCGACGGCTTGCGGATCAGCGTCGGCACCGACCAGGAGATCGACGCCTGCCTCGAGAAACTGGCTGCCATTCTGTATTGAACCAGGACGACCAACGGGATCCCGGCTTCAAGGAAAAACGGTTCGAAGGTGTTGCGTCATCAATCTGAACACCAAAATACCATGAGCCGCACCGCACGCATCGAACGCCGCACCGCTGAGACGCAGATCGCACTGGAGCTTTCGCTCGATGGCAGCGGCCAATCGACGATTGCCACCGGCGTCGGCTTCTTCGACCACATGCTTGCGCTTCTGGCCCGGCATGCGGCGATCGACCTGACCGTCAAGGCCGAGGGCGACCTGCACGTCGACCAGCACCACACCGTGGAAGACGTGGGGATCTGCCTCGGGCAGGCCCTGCGGCAGGCGCTCGGCGACAAAGCGGGTATCCGCCGTTACGGCCATTTCACGCTCCCCATGGAAGAGACGCTCGTCACCACGGCCATCGACCTCGGCGGGCGCCCCTACTTCGTCTTCCAGGCGGCGTTTCCGGCGGCAAAGATCGGCCAGTTCGACAGCGAACTGGTTGCCGAGTTCTGGCAGGCCGTGGTGAACAACTCGCTCTGCAACCTGCACATCACGCTGCACCACGGCACGAACAGCCATCACATCGCCGAGGGGATCTTCAAGGCCACCGCCCGCGCCTTGCGGATGGCCGTCGAGCCCGATCCGCGAACGAGCGGCGTCCCCAGCACCAAGGGCGTCCTGTAGTCTCGCATGCCGCTCGGCCGCCCAAAAGTAGGCCATCGTTCCGCCCGCGGCACTCGTAGATGCGGCGTCCCGCCGCATTTGATCTCATTGCGCTCGAGTTCCGGCTTCAGCCGGCCTTCAAAAAGCCAGCTAAGAGCGAGACTCCATCACCCGCCGCGCATTCCCCTCGCCGATCGCCGCCAGTTCTTCCGCTGAAAGATCCGACTCGCGCAGTTTGAGCAGCGCCGACTCGATGTTGAACAGCGGCAGGTGCGAGCCGAACAGCACTCGTTCGGCCGGGTAGCGATCGATGAGCCGCGCGACGCCGGCCACGCCTTCCACCATCGAAATCTCCAGGCAGGCAGTCGTCTCGCGGGCCAGTCGCGTCGCATCGGCCGCGCTGAGGGTCCTCCCCGCGTTGAGCAGGACGAATCGCAGCTTCGAACGCCTGACCAGCGCGTCTGCCAGCGGCTTCAATTCGACGTCGGCCACGCGCATCAGCGGATGCTGCACGCGGTCGTCGTCCATCCGCGCGGCCAGTTGCACGATCAGCCCCCGCTCCTCCGCGGCGGCCAGAAGCTCGCCGAAGATCGGCTCGTCCAGCCGGTATCCGTGGTAGTTTGGATGCAGCCGAACGCCCGGCATGCGATGCTCTTCGTGGCAGCGGCGCAGATCCTCGCGCCAATCGGGCAGCGCTGGATTGACCGTGCCGAACGGCACCAGCAAACCGGCCGTCTCAGCGCAGGTCTCGGCCAGGCGCCGATTCACCCCGGCCACGTCGCGGTGGAAAAGTCCGTCGAGGCTGCCCGTCCAGGCCTCCACCACGTTCGACCTTCGCAGTCGCTCGACAAGCGGCGCGACCTCGTCGCACGGTGTGCGGCGGAAGGGCCACCGCGACAGGTTCACGTTGACGTCGACCAGTTTCTGCGCGTTCACGTCTTCATCCCCTTCGACCGCAGGATCGGCGCCAGCAGCCGCCGGAAATTGTCCCCCAGGATCAGCCGCCGCGATTCGGCCGGAATGTCGGCGCCCTGGACCTTCGCCAGTTGGGAAGCGAAGCTCCGGCCGCCAGCGTCGCTGCCGTAGAGCACCCGTTCCGCGCCCAACTCGCGGACAAGCATCTCGACCATGCCCGCCGTCGGATCGCACCCGCAGATATCAGCCCACACATACGGCTGCGCCCGAATGGCGGCACCCTGCCCCAATCGGCCCCCGTGTTCGCAGATCAGCATCAACTCCGGGTGCCGGGCGGCCAGTTCCGCCACGTCGGCCGGAAACGACTCATTCTCAATCGGCTCGCCCGTTCGCCAGAAAGTGTGCTGCAGGATCGGCGCCTTCAGTTCGGCCGCGCGGGCCGCGATCGGATCCAGGGCCGGCTCGTTGCACCTCATCGCCATCCACAGCTTCACTCCGACCATCGGCCCGTTGCCGACGCAGCGGTCCAGTTCCTTGAGGCTGACTTCCGTATGCCGCGGGTTGAGCATGACGAACCCGA
Source organism: Thermoguttaceae bacterium (assembly GCA_040766885.1). Taxonomy (GTDB): domain Bacteria; phylum Planctomycetota; class Planctomycetia; order Pirellulales; family Thermoguttaceae; genus JAXGPP01. The sequence continues at coordinate 308,522 of JAXGPP010000004.1, forward strand.
GCACCCGGCCCTTGCCATGCTCGACCGCCCGCAACACGTCGTCGTTCTGCTTGACGACCTCTTCGGGCGACGGATCGTAAACGAACCGCAGCCCCATGCTCACCGCCAGCCGTGCGATCCCCATCCGGTCGGCATAGCGCAGCAGTTCATCCACCCGTTCCTCGGGCGTCCCGGTGACGCCGCTCATGTGCGTGTGGCAATCCCAAATTTCCCCCTCCTCGCCCTCCGCGGCGAGGAGGCTGCTGGTTTGCGTGTGAACCCCCAGCATCACGGCCGCGCCGGCCGCCGAAAACAGCGAGCGACGGGTAATGGCCCCCTCGGATTCTCCGATCATTGCACCAGCCTCGCTTGCTCGCAGAATGTCGCGCATTTCATCGGCGTTTAATTGCCGCCGCGCCTGGCAGATCAACAGCTCCTCTCCGCCCAGCCGTCAACCTCAAGTCCATTGCCGCTTCGAGTTCCCTCCCGCGGCAGCGGCTGCGGTTTATCGTATGCGGCAACCTTACCGCGCATCGCTCCTTTTCTCAACAAGGCCCCGCCACTCGCCGCTGCACGGGCGGAAGGGATCATTCCAGCGCTTCGCCACTAGATCTCACCCCGCGATGCGCTGTGCGCAAATCGGCCCTGTTTTGCGCAAAAGGAACATTGACCGGTCCGCACGGCGGGGCCATGCTACCCCACGGGTAGAGCACGCAAGCCCGTCCACTTCGTTTCGCGTCTTACAGTAGGGGGACTGTGTCATGCGAACCTCTCCAGTTCGCGGTTTCACACTCGTAGAACTGCTGGTCGTGATCGCCATCATTGGCATTCTCATCGCGATGCTGCTGCCGGCTGTCCAGGCGGCCCGGGAGGCGGCGCGCCGATCGCAGTGCGTCAACAACCTCAAGCAATTCGGCCTGGCGCACCACAACTACCACAGCACGTTCAACAAGTTCACGTTCGGTGTAATCCACTCCCCGATTCCCAGGCGATCGGGCGGGACCACCAGCTTCGGTCCGAGTTTCAACGCGATGATCCTGCCGTACCTGGAACAAGCCCCCGTGTACGACAGGATGAGTTGGGTGGGCATGTCGCCCGGCTACGTGAACGAGTCGTCTCCCAGCACCGGCCGCGACATCAACAGGCCTGTGATGTTCGACCTCATCGTACCGGCCATGCGCTGTCCGTCGTGCAACATGGATCCCAAGCCGCAGGCGAGCTACGAGGTGCACTCCAACTATCCCGGCATCTCCGGCGCGTATCCCGACAGCGTCTTCCGCGAAAACCGCATCTACGAGATCACCAATATCTCGCTTGGCGGCGGCGTCTCCGGCGGCGGCATGCTCGTGCCGAACCAGTGCCAGAGCTTCGCCACCTGCACCGACGGCAGTTCCAACGTGATCATGATGGGCGAGGTCTCGCGAAAGCAATACATCGTCAACGGCGATGAACGGATCGTGGGCGCGGCGGGCAGCAGTCACGGGTGGCTGATGGGAACTCGCATCGTGGGTACCCCGCCCAATATGAATCCTACCAACGAGGCCGACGATCGGGTATTCAACCTCACCACGGTCCGATGGAAGCCCAATCAGAAGCCGTTCGCCAACCAGTTGTTCACCGGCATGGGGAGCAATGTGGGCGCCAATAACCCGCTGGTCTCCCTGCATCCCGGCGGCGTAAACGTCCTCGTGACCGACGGCTCGGTTCATTTTCTGCCCGACACTGTCGATCTGCTCGTATTCAAGCGCCTTGCGACGCGCGACGACGGCCAGCCCGCGGAGCTTCCGTAGGCCGATCCCAGACGATTATGGAAAGGACCACGTGATATGACGACGCAAGCAACCAATGCGCGCCTCTGGGTCGGTTGTCTTCCACTCCTGGTGGCGCTCTGCCTGTTCTTCGGCTGCGGAAGCTCGGAACCGATGGGCAAAGTAACCGGAACGCTGTTGCTCGAAGGGCAGCCGCTCCCCGCCGGCCACGGCGTGGTGTTCATGGAGCCCACCAGCGGCGACGTTTCCTACTCGATGACCGACGCCCAGGGGAGGTTCAGCCTGAAGGACGAACTACCCGTCGGCCACTACGAAGTGTCGGTCCGCCCCATCGATCCCGAGGTCGCCATGGAAGAAGTCAGCGCCGAGGCGCTGATCGATAACCCGGAGCTGGCGAAGAAGGGTGAATTCGTCTTCGATTTCCCGCGGCACTACGGCGAGCCGTCCACGAGCGGTCTGAAGTACGAGGTAAAAGAAGGCGAGAATGATTTCACGATCGGCTTGAAGAAACAGGCCGCTCCTTGACTCGTCCGGCGGGCGAACCGCCGGGTGCGTCCTTGACGCAGCCCGCCTGCCGCCGGTACTGCTCCGGAGTCAGGCCCGTGTAGCGGCGAAAGACCAGCCGCAGACGGTGGGAACTGGCGAATCCGCAGGCGTTGGCCACGAACTGGTGCTTGAGCCGTTCCGGACCGGCCAAAAGCTGCTTGGCCCGCTCCAGCCGCAAGCGGCAAACGTAGTCGTAGGGGGTGCAGTGAAGTACCTCCCGGAATCGCAGTTCAAGTTGTCTCCGTGAGATGCCGCTGGCGCGGACGATCTCCTCGACCCCGTGTCGCTCAAGCAGATGGTCGCGGACATAGCGCATCGCCGCCACGAGGTGCGGGTCTTCCAGGGCGAGCGTGTCCGTCGATTGCCGGGCCACGACGCCGTCGGGTGGCACGAGCAGGTCGTCTTCCGGCGGCTCCATGCCGTCCATCAGCCCGTCCAGCAGCGACGCCGTCTCGTACCCCACGCGCCACGCACTTCGCGAAACGCTGCTCAACGTCGGCTGGCAGAACTCGCAGATCGTCGGGTCGTTGTCCACTCCCAGCACCGCCACATCTTCGGGAATCCGCAGCTTGAGCCGCTCGCACTCGTCCACCAGCGCCCTCGCCCGGTAGTCATGTACTGCCAGAATCCCCACCGGCCGCGGGAGCGTCGACAGCCACTCATCGAGCCGTCCGATGCGGCTCTGCCACGACTGCCGCCGGTTGCTCCCCCGGGCGGCCTCGAACACGGCGACTGCCACGCCAGCCTCCTCGGCCCGTTCGACGAACCCTCGCCTCCGCTGTTGCGAGTAATACAGGCCGCGGACGCCGTAGTAGGCCAGCCGGCGCAGGCCGCATTCCAGCAGATGTTCCGCGGCGATCCGCCCGATCGCATAGTGGTCGACCATCACCCGGGGCAAACCAACTTCGCGAAGCGCGCCTGCCAGGTTGACTACCGGCACTCCCAGTCGCCGCGCAGCCTCGGCCTCGGCCCGGTTGCTGATCGCCGCGATCACGCCGTCGCCCGGCCACCCGCGAAGGCTATACACGGTGTGGGCGAACTCTTCCGCCCCGGTGAGCGTCGGCGGGCTGGTGGTGAACGTCCAGCCCCCTGTCTGCCGCGCGTAGTCGGCTACGCCGCGCATGAATAGCGCCATCCACGGCACCGCCAGTGGATAAGCCAGCGCCACATGCCGCGAAGCCTGATGACCCGACATGGCGTGATCCTCAAACACAGCCCGCGTGCGTCGATCGTACTCCTTACTCCCTCCCAACTTCTGACCTCCAACTCCTCCCTCCTCTACTCCTCCTTCACCTTCACCGTCCCGAGCCACTCTGCCCATTTCTTCACCAGTTCCTGCTGCCCTGGCAGGTAGGGCTGTCCGTGCGAACTCCCTGTCCCGCCGAAGCTCATCCCGCCCGAACGGTGTTCGCCCGGTGGCCCGCCCCACACGGCCCATGGCCCGTTGGCAAACTCTACCCGGCCGAGCACGTGCCGTGGATTGTGCTCCCCGGTCAACGTGTAAAGCAGCGCCAGGATGGTGCCGCGTTTGCCGGGTGAAAGCGTCTCGTCCTGAAGCGCTGCCACCAGCGGCGGCGCCGCCTTGAGCCCCATCGTGAGCAGTTTGCCTTCGGGTGTGTCGGGGGCGATGAGCGGGTGGGCCCACTCGCCGTAGGTGCCCATAACCAGTTTGACGGTCTCTCCCGGTTCGATCGCGGCGATCCACTCCCGTGCCGCGCGGCGATCCTCCGCGCTGAGTTCGATCACGGTCGGATCGACCACGAGCGGAATCGGCGGCGAGGTAAAGACGGTCAGCCCCGAGAGATCCGTCATATCGACGATCGTCTGCGTGTTGTGATAGAGCACCTCGAGCCGGTACTTGCCGGGCAGCGGCGCCGCCACGAAGCTGCGCATGTCGAGAACCGTCTCCCACGACTCTCCTGGCTTAAGCACGCCGAGCCGGTACAAGCCACCCATGATAATCACCGCATCTTCATGCGGCCGCACCGCAAGCGGTTCCCCTGCCTCATTCACGACTACCAATCGCCACCGCGCCTGCCGGCCCGAGCGATAGTCTCCGCCAAGCGTGAGGCCGACCTCGTAGTTCTCCACGTCCACGTTCTTGACCGCCACCTTCAATCGTGGCAGCGAAAGTGGCGTGCACGTCAGGGGCGTCGCGGGTGTGCCCACCACCACCGCCAATGGATCGGGGCGCCCCTCGAGCCGGCGAATCGCCGTCAACAGCCCCAGGTTGTAGCACGATCCCGGGTCGCCGGGATCACTCTCGTGCCGTTTCACGGTCCGCGCCATGAGCGCTTCGAGGTGCCCTCGCAACAGGACCTCGCTCTCCGGCCGGCGCCGGCGAACGATTTCAGACAGCACCATGTCAAGCTCGAGTTCCTCCTGCGGCCGCAGATCGACAAGCAGTTGCCCCAGCCGAAGGCCGAGAACCTCGTCCGACATCGCGCCCACGCGGGCCAGCGTCTCCGCGTGCTTCGTCATACCGTCCGACGCCGCGGCAGCCGTGACCAAGCCAGCGGCAACCAGGCCCATCATGCCGGACAGAACAGGGCTGCAAACGGAAGCCATGACCATCGCTCCTGAAGGGTTATAGAGCGAGAAGCACTGCCGTGGCGTCGAGCCCGGGGAAGCAGGGGCAACGCACCACTGCATTGTGACGGACCACATCCGCTGTGGCAAGTGTGGAGGTCGCGGGAGTGCTTCCGCCTCCTATGAAGGCGCTGGTCAAGTGGGTGCGTGCAACTCTTCTCGCCTGGCCCCAAAGGCTCCTAACTTCCAACTCCTGCCTTCTCCCATTCATTTCTCCAGCCACTCGAGAATTCTTCTATCTTCTTTCGCACTATGGACATGTGTTCACAGAACGGGCAATTCACCCCCCCGAGGCGGAAAGAACGCCTGATATAATGCGGCCCGACGCCATCGCGGCGTTCGACCGGTACTCTGGTCGTGCCGGCCAGCCCTTTACTATGTCGTCAGCGTGTAACACCGAATCGTCCCATGAGCCAGACCCTTTTTAACAGCCCGAGCCATTCCTGCGGCGAGCACGCCGCGGCCGAAAGAAAACGCGAAGTGCAACACGTACCTCAAAGTACGTACGAAGTTGCGTTCACCCGCTCGGCGCGAACTTACTGCCTCACTTCCACTTGCCGCCGCGCTCCGCGACGCACGAAATGCAACAATGCGTTTGTTGTTGCGCTTCGATGCAACAATGTTGCATCTCGAGCCGAAACTTGTCACCCGCCGACAGCACTTCCACGTTGGGCCACGCGTCCCTCAGTGTTCGTCAAGACTCGCCGTGCGACCCCCTCCGCCTCGACGCGGCCGCAGAACGGCCTTGAACGGTGCCGCCGTTTTCGCTACAAGGCCGCGGTCTGTCTGGCATTGCGCCGCGCCGACCCGTTCCGTCTCAGAGGCACTGCCATGGTTCGCCCCTGGATCGCCGCTTCAGTCTTCATTTCCCTGTCCGCACACGCCGCCGCTTCAGATTTCCCCTATGCCGCCCGCGTGACCGTCGACGGGACCTACGTCCGCAGCGGACCGGGTAACGAGTATTACCCGGCCGCCAAACTGGCCGCTGGCAGCAAGGTCGAGGTCTACCGCCACGATGCCGGCGACTGGTGCGCGATCCGTCCACCCGAAGGGAGCTTCTCCTGGGTGCCGGCCAAGTACCTCAAGCTCGGCCGCGACGGCGTCGCCGAGGTGCTCGCCATCGAGGTCCCGGCCCGCGTCGGCAGCCATCTAAGCGACGTCCGCGATGTCGTCCAGGTCCGCCTTCGCCGCGGCGAAACGGTGGTCGTGCTCGACACCAAGGAATTCATCGCCGGCGAAGAGCCGGGCACCTGGTACAAGATCGCCCCCCCCGCCGGCGAGTTCCGCTGGATCGCCGCCGCCAAAATCAAACTCGACGCCGGCCCCGCGCCCCCCGCGGCTCTCGATGCCGCCATCTCGCGCCCCCTGTCGGCCGAGGAGTGCCGCCGGGCACTCGATGAACTGGAACTGGAACTGGCTAAGATGCTGGCCGAAGAGCCCAGCGTCTGGGAATTCCAGGAACTGCGACCCCGCGCCGAGTCGCTCGTAAAGCAGGCCCAAACCCCCGTTGACCAGAACCGGGCACGGAAAGTTTTGAGCCGCATCGAACATTCGGAAGATGTCAAAGGCCGCTATCTCGACGTCGCACGCCGCCGCAACGATTCCCGGCTCCCACCTGCGCAGGCGCCTACCTTCGAGTTTCAGGCGTCGCCTCCGCCGGACGGCCGATTCGACGCCCGCGGCCGCCTGGCCCGCTTCGTCTCGCCCAAAGTCGGCGCCCCCCGCTACGCCCTCGTCGACGAGCAGGGCAACGTCCAGTGCTTCGTCACTCCGGCTCCCGGCGTGAACATGGAGTACTATCTCAACCGCGAGGTCGCCGTGAGCGGCATCCGCGGCGTTACCGGCCAGCAGAACGCCCAGCACGTCACCGCCAGACACGTCCAAGCAGTCGACGACACCAAAGTGCGTTAGACTCCCCACCCTCGCCGCCACCCGCCACGCAAGTAAGGCCTGGTGCCAGGCGCATCGGTTTGCGCCGGCGCGCGAGTCGCATCACACCGCTCGCGAAATTCGAGCTATTCGCGCCGACAAAATGTCCTCCAAGAGAGGTAACCCGGAAGTGGCGGCTCAAAGTATTATCCAACAGCAGCTTGTGACTAAAGATATGGCACGCCGATTGCTTCCCCCTCCGGTGGCGCTAGAGTGACAGGGCAAGCGTCACCGAAACAGCATCATGACGAGGATCACCATGAGCGACACGGCTAAACTGATCCTGGACGGCAACACCTATGAATTGCCGGTCCGAGTCGGCACCGAAGGCGACAAGGTAATCGATATTGGCAAACTCTTCGCCCAGACCGGCTACACCACGCTGGACGAAGGCTTCGCCAATACGGGTGAAGCGGTCAGCCGCATCTGCTACATCGACGGCGAGAAGGGTATCCTCCGCTACCGCGGCTACCCCATCGAAGAACTGGCCGAGCGCTGCGACTTCACCGAGACGGCCTACCTGCTGATTCACGGCGAACTCCCCCAGCCCGATCAGTTGGAGGAGTTTCGCATCAACATCCGCCGCCATACGCTCCTGCATGAAGGGATGCGGCAACTCTTCGCGGGCTTCCCGCCCAACGCGCATCCGATGGCAATCCTGAGCTCCGTGGTCGGCGCCCTGGCGATCTACTCGGGCGACACGGTGAACCCCCGCGATCCCGCGCAGCAGCAACTGGCCATTTACCGCATGATGGCCAAGATGCCGACGATTGCGGCCTTCAGCTACAAGCAATCAATCGGACAGCCGTTCATCTACCCGGAGAACCGGCTGACCTACGTGCAGAACTTCCTGCAGATGATGTTCGCCGTGCCGAGCGAGCGGTACGAGATGGACCCGGCGTTTGTCGACGCCTTGAATCTGCTCCTGATCCTGCACGCCGACCACGGCCAGAACTGCAGCACCTCGGCGGTGCGGATGGTCGGCTCGAGCAATGTCAACCTCTTCTCGAGCATCTCGGCCGGCATCTGCGCGCTGTGGGGCACGCTGCACGGCGGAGCCAACGAAGCCTGCATCGACATGCTCGAAATGATCCTGGCCGACAACCGCAACCTGGGCAAGTATGTCGACAAGGCCAAGGATCCCAACGACGACTTCCGCCTGATGGGCTTCGGCCATCGCGTCTACAAGAACTACGATCCCCGCGCCAAGATCATCAAGCAGGTGGCCAACCGCCTGCTGGCCAAGTACGGCTCGCAAAACCCGTTGTTCGAGCTGGCGCAGGAACTCGAGGAACTCGCCCTGAAGGACCCCTACTTCATCGACCGTAAGCTCTATCCCAACGTCGACTTCTACTCGGGCATCATCTACCGGGTGATCGGCATCCCAAAGAACATGTTCACCGTGCTCTTCGCCCTCGGCCGGCTGCCCGGTTGGATCGCCCACTGGCGTGAAATGCACACTGCCGGCACCCTCAAGATCCATCGCCCCAGCCAACTCTACATGGGCGCCCCCCAGCGCGAGTTCGTGCCGCTCATCAAGCGGTGAGGACGAGAGCGTGAATCCGGGGGGGCTCCTGCCACGATTCGAACCATGGCAGACGACCGCGCGGCGGGTACAATTTGAGTAGAGTGCTTTGCCGCCAAATCGGATGAAGGAGTCGGGCCATGCCGATCCACGATTGGAGCCGAGTCGATGCCGGACTGTTCCACGATTTTCACCAGACCTGGACCATCCAGATCAAGAAGGCATTGAATGGCGGCGCACTCCCCGCCGGCTATTTCGCCCTCGCCGAGCAGGTCGTGGGCGGTCCGATACCCGACGTGATCACGCTCAAGCGGCGGTCGTCACCGCCGGTCGAACGGGAGGGTCCGCGTGGAGTAGCGATCGCCGACGCCCCGCCGCAGGCTCGATTCGTGGCTTCCACCGAACTCGATCTCTACGTTCGAAAGGCGAACCGGATCGTCGTCCGCCATCGTTTGGGGCAGGTCGTGGCGGTGATCGAGATCATTTCGCCCGGCAACAAGAGCAGCACGGGCGCACTGCGATCAGTCGTGGATAAAGCCTATGAACTCCTGCGGCAGGGAATCCACCTGCTCGTCGTCGACCTGTTTCCCCCCACGCCGCGCGACCCTCAGGGCATACACAAGGCGATCTGGGAGGAGATCTGCGACGAACCGTTCGAGTTGCCGCCTGACAAGCCGCTCACCATCGCAGCCTATTACGCCGGCGTGCCGAAGAAGGCCTATATCGAGCCCGTGGCCGTTGGAGATCCTCTTCCCTCGCTGCCGGTCTTTCTCGACCTGCAGACCTACGTTCCTGCCCCGTTGGAGGGAAGTTACCAGGCGGCCTGGGACGACTGTCCGGAGCCGCTGCGGGAACTGGTGCTCGATCCGGATTCCGCGGGGTCGTCCGACGAGGCGTAAGACGCTTCTGCTTCACTGTCACACGAGTCGCCGCCTGAACGCCATCACGCCCGGACGAGTTCGGCTGAGATCACGCCGTGCGGTTGCTGGCCCTGTTCGAAAGCGCTGATGTTGGCCAGCGTCTCCTCGGCAATCGCCCGCATGGCATTGTGGGTGAAGAAAGCCTGGTGGCCGGTGATGAGCACGTTGGGAAACGTGAGCATCCGTGAGAGCACGTCATCCTGAATCACCCTATCCGACAGGTCTTCGAAGAAGATGTCGGCCTCTTCTTCATACACATCGAGCCCCAGCGAGCCGATCTTGCCCGACTTGAGGCCGCGGATGGCGGCCTTCGTATCGACGAGCGCTCCACGGCCGGTGTTGATCAGGATCGCCCCTCGCTTCATCCGGGCGATCGCCTCTTCGTTGATGATGTGATACGTCGCCGGCACCAGCGGGCAATGAAGAGTGATGATGTCGGATCGCGAGAAAAGCTCCTCGGTCGACACGTAGCTGCCTCCCAGCGCGAGCACTTCGGGTGATTCGGCGATGTCGTAAGCCAGTATCTGGCAGCCGAAACCCTTCATGATCTGGGCCACTACCGTGCCGATCTTCCCCGTGCCGATGATGCCCACCGTGCGGCCGTGGAGGTCGAAACCGATCAGGCCGTCGAGGGCGAAATTGCCTTCGCGGACTCGGGTGTACGCCTTGTGCAGCCGCCGGGCCAACGCGAGGATCATGGCCACCGTGTGCTCGGCCACCGCGTGGGGCGAATAGGCGGGCACTCGCGTCACCGTCAAACCGAGCTGCTCGGCCGAGCGGAGATCGACATTGTTGAAACCCGCGCAACGCATCGCGATCAGCCGCGTGTCGTGACGCGCGAGCATCAATAGCACCTGCGCGTCGAGCATGTCGTTGACGAACGCGCAAACGGCCGGGAATCCCTCGGCCAGAGGAACGGTCTGGGGCGTCAACCGTGGCTCGTAGAACGTCAGATCGTGGTTGTGCGACAGGTTCGCCGCCGACAGGTACTCGCGGTCGTACGGCTTCGTGCTGAAAACGGCGACTCTCATCTCGGCTCCGGGTGCGAGGTTGGTTCAACGGGTATTCTACGACCGGGCTCCGAAGGGGAAACCGGCTGGCGATTGCCGCCGCATACCTCTTCAAGGTAGCCCGTCAGTTCCCGTTCAAACCGTTCGACTGCAAAACGTTCCGCCTGTCGCCTGGCGGCGATCGGCGAAAAACCGCCCCTTTCGGCCTCGAAACGATGAATCGCCTCGACAATCGCGGCCTCGTCCTGCGACGCAAAGAACAACCCCGTGCCCGCCTGAGAGCCGTCGGACGCCAGGATGGTCTCAGTCACACCTCCTTCGCCAAAGGCGATCACCGGCGCGCCGCACGCCTGTGCTTCCAGCGGGACAATGCCGAAATCCTCGTTGCCGGGGAAGATCAGCGCCTTCGCCCGCCGATACTGGTCGCGGATTGCTTCATTCGATTGCCAGCCGAGCAGATGGACCGTCGGACCGCAGCGGTGGGCCAATCTCGAACGCTCGGGGCCGTCGCCAATGACGATCAGACGCCGGCCAAGGCGATTGCAGGCGTCGATAGCCAGGTCGAGTCGTTTGTAGGCTACCAGTGCCGATACGCAGAGATAGAAGTCTTCGCGAGGCCGGTTGGCGAGGGTGTAGAAATCGGTATCGACCGGCGGGTAGATTACGCGACTTGTCCGTCCGTAGCATTCGGCGATTCGCTGCGCCACGGTGCGGCTGATCGCCACGAAGTGGGTCACGCGATGGCTGGTGGCCTGATCCCAGCGGCGGACCGAATCAAGCACTGCATGGCGGGCCCAGGAAAGCGGGCCGCGCCGCCCGCCGCCGGCGAAATAGTCCCCGCGACGGTGCCAGGCGTAGCGCATCGGCGTGAAGCAGTAGCACACGTGCGGCACGCCGGGGGGTGGCACCACGCCCTTCGCCACCGCGTGACTGAGACTGACCACCAGATCGACATCAGACGGGATTCGCAGCCCTCGCACCGCCGCAGGCATCAGTGGCAACAGCGTGCGATAGTAGCGGGCGGCTCCCGGCAACCGCTGCAGGAAACTGGTACGGATCTCCATCCGCTCGATCGCAGGCGAAGTGCTCCCGCGGACATGGAGCAGGGTCCACAACCGGGCGTCGGGATAGCGGCGGCAGAGAACCTCCAGACACTTCTCGCCCCCCCTCATCCCGGTGAGCCAGTCATGGACCAGTGCCATTCTCATCGGAACAATTCTGATGGTTGGGAACGGATGGTGTGATGATGAAGAAGGAACGCGAATCAGCTCCGCCTTCAACCGCGAATCGCGTGTTCTACGATCCCTGAATCTAGCCCGAACTACGTTCGGGGGAGAAGATCATTCGGTTGAACAGAGAACCGACAGACATAATCTGGGAAAGCCGGGAAGAACAAGCAACGAACAAACCCGCGCTTGTATGCGGATTCGCCCTTGGGGTTAGCGAATGCTTGCGGTTAGAATGGCCGATCTCAATCGACTGAGGCCGGGCAATGCCCGGCGGATGGCGGACCGGTCCGCTGTATTTGCGCCCCACAGGGAGGGAACCCATGGCGTCGCGTCTTGCAGGATGCATCGTGGCAGTGTCGGCGTTCTGGTGCGGGTTGGCGGCGGCGCAATCGCAATGGCCGCAGCAGACGCCAGCCCAGCAGCCCGGCTATCAAGGTCAGTCCGCCTATCAGCCACAGCAGACTCTCCCTGCGGGTCACCAGCAGCCGCAAGTGACGGCACCGCAGTCAGCATACGGCGCCCAAGGGCCGACCAATTACGGACAACCGGCATCCTCGTCGCCGCAACCATCGGTCTACGGGCCGCAGCCACCCTATCAGGCGATGCCGCCGCAGATGCCTTCGATCGAGCGGCGAACTGCCGCGCCGGCAGCCGTTCCCGTCCAGCGGCCGGGCGGTCCGGTTGCCGCAGTGCCAGGCCCACAGGCTCCATCTCAACCGCAAACCGCCAGCGCACCGTTTGTACTTACGCCGCACGAACAAGCCGCGCTTGATCAGGCGTTGGCCGCCTGGGAAGAGCGGAGTGGGCAGATCAAGATGTTCGAATGTGAGTTCACTCGGCTCACATTCGGTGGGCAGTTGGCCGTCAGTACGCAGCCGGGCCAGCCGAGTCTGGTGGAAACCGGCGAGATCAAGTTCCAGTCGCCCGACAAAGGACTTTTTCGCGTCGTCAAACCCGAGGAGGGCGAGCATTGGTTGTGCGACGGACAGTCGCTTTTCCAGTACGACTATGCCACCAAGAAGGTGAAAGAGTATCCCCTTCCGCCCGATTTGCAGGGCAAGGGCATTGCCGACGGGCCCATGCCGTTCCTGTTCGGCGCAAGCGCCGCCAAGCTCAATGAGCGGTACTTCCTGCGGCTGATCACCCCGGCTCAGGTTCAACAGCAGCAGGTTTGGCTGGAGGCCTATCCGCGCTATCAGAAAGACGCCGCCGAATTCATCAAGGTCGAGATTATCCTCGACCGCAAGGAGATGTTGCCAATCGCGATCCGCAAGCACGAGACGAACGGCAAGACAAACCAGGTCTACAATCTGGGCCAGCCAAAGATCAACGCCAAGAACTGGCTGGGCGGCCTGGATCCGCGGGGCTGGATCCGCCAGGATCCCTTCCATGCCCGGGTGCCTGTCGGTTGGACGAAAGAGGTCCAGGATACCGGTACCGCACAAACAGCCCAGCAAGCGTCGCGCCCGGCAACGCCGGGCACGCGTTAGGCAATTCTGCTTCGCCGGGATTCCGCCCGCTGGTGAGGTGGCGCCCAATAGCCGTGCCTCCGGCAGCGAAGTACAGGGAGTGGAGCGACGCGATTATCGGGTGCGTCGCTTGCCCTGATGAGGGGAGCGCCTGTTTGACCCCCGCTTTGCCGGACCGCTATAATTCATCGCCCGGCACTTTCCGGGACGCATTCCCCAAGCTGAGTCCGGACAGAGCGTTCCGTCTTTTGGAAGGTGCCAGTTCCGCGCCCGCGAGGCCGGACGCGAAGGAGCAGGGTCGTTCATGACCACCCAACGTGGCGAAGCCTTGGCAATGCGGCATGTCTGGGCTCTGATCGCGTCGATTGCCGCGGGCCTGCTGGCAGCTTGGACCGATGTTCGCGTCCTGGCAGCCGAAGGGGTCGAACCTGCTCAACCGGCCAAAGCGCCAGCCGGTGCTGCGGCGCCGGGCGACGACGGCTCAAAGCGAGTGGGACGGACGATCCGCGTTCGGTTGCCAATTTCCGGTCCCACGACCAGCCAGGTACGGCGATTCGTTTTGAATTCGCTCGATGATGTTCGCAGCACGGGTGTCAGGCCCGTGTTGATCTTCGAATTCGTCGTGCCGCCCGATCAGAAGGAATTCGCCCGCACTACCGAGTTTGGCGTCGCATACGACCTGGCCAATTTCATTTCCAGTGAGAAGGTCAATGAAGCGACCACGGTAGCCTACATTCCGCAGACGGTCGAAGGGCACGCCGTGCTTGTGGCCCTGGCCTGCGACGAGATCATCATGGCCCCGGAAGCCGAGATCGGGTCGGCGGGAGTCAACGAACGGACGATCACACCGGCGATGCTCAGCTTCTATAAGGAGATCGCGGGCCGCCGCAAGTCGATCCCGCCGGAAGTCGCGCTAGGGTTGCTCGACGTTTCGCGCGAAGTGCTGGAGGTCGAAACCGACCTGAGCCGCGAATACGTGACGCCGGAAGGGCTGGAAGAACTCCGCAAACAGCGGACGATCCAGTCGAGCCGGGTACTGTTTCAGGCCGGCCAACCCGGACGGCTTTCGGGCAACGAGGCCCGCGAACTGGGGTTCATCAGTTACAAGGCCGAGGACCTTCGCGACGTCGCCAGGGCGCTGGAGTTGCCACCCGGTGCGGTGGAAGAAGACCCGTCGCTGGGCGAGGCCTGGCGTGCGGTGCGGATTGATGTTTCCGGCCCGATCGATGCCGAGAAGGTGACGCGAGCCGAGCGCATGATCGCCGACGCGGTCAACAAGCGCGACGTCAATTTCATCTGCCTTTGGATCGACAGTCCGGGCGGTTCCCCGGCCGACAGTCTCAGGCTAGCCGGGACATTGGCCTACGATCTCGATCCGGGCGAGGTTCGCACGGTGGCCTATATTCCGAAACAGGCCCGTTCCGACGCCGCGCTGATTGCATTGGCGTGCGACCAAGTGGTGATGCATCCTGATGCAATCCTGGGCGGCGAGGGGGACGGCACGTTCGCCGATGAGCAAGTGCACCAGGCGAAGGAGACGATCCGCAAGGGTATCTCGGCGCGCAAGATGCGATCCTGGTCGTTGCCCGCGGCCATGATCGATCCGAACCTTGAAGTATACCGCTATTCGCGGCTGGGATCGATTAAGCACGACGAGTACTTCAGCGAAGAAGAACTGTCGCAGCAGCCGAATCGCGACGAGTGGAAGCAGGGCGAGAAGGTCACCCGGCCCGGCGAACCGTTCAGCGTCCGGGGCGAGGAGGCAATCGACTACTGGCTTGCGACGCACGTTGTCGACAACTTCGCCGCGTTCCGGGCGATTTATGAACTGGAGGACGACCCTGCCTTGATGGAGCCCAGTTGGGCCGACACGTTGATCGAGGCTCTGGCGTCCCCAGGGCTGGCGGTTCTGTTGTTGATCGTGGGCTTCGCGGCCCTGTACGCGGAACTGCAAATGCCGGGCATCGGCCTGGGTGGCTTCATCGCAGCGCTCTGCTTTCTGCTGTTCTTCTGGAGTCGGTTTCTCGGAGGGACTGCCGGCTGGCTCGAAGTGATTCTGTTTATCACGGGGGTGTCCTGCCTGTTGCTCGAGATCTTCGTGCTGCCGGGTTTCGGCGTTTTCGGCCTGGGGGGCGGCCTGCTGGTGATTCTGTCGCTGGTCCTCGCCAGCCAGACATTCATCGTGCCCCGAAACGCTTACCAGTTCGGCGAACTGCAACAGTCGCTGCTGATAATCGGCGGGGCCCTGGTCGGGACCATCGCGGCGGGTGCACTCATGCACCGCTGGCTCCCGCGCGCGCCGATTTTGGGCGAGGTCATGCTGGAGCCTCCCGCTGGCGAGGAGGCCCGCGACCGCAGTCGCCGCGAATCGCTGGTCAGCTACGAGCATCTGTTGGGTGCCCAGGGCGAGACCGTAACGCAGTTGATGCCGAGCGGAAAGGCTCGCTTCGGCGACCGTGTCTACGACGTGATCAGCGACGGAGATGTGATCCCCCGTGCAGCGGCGGTCCGCGTGGTGGAAGTCCACGGCAACCGCATCCTGGTGCAATCTGCAGAGACAACGAACTGACCGGTTCCGGGGGGACGGACCGAGACCGTCGCCCGAGGCGGGAGGAACTCCCAGGTGGTCAGCGGCGAGCGGCTCACCCCCCTGGCCCCGTCGCTTGGCAGCCGACATAATGTCGGAGGAAGGCGGTCCCTTCCGTTGTCTCCGGGAGATCGATATCCGCGATGGTGGAATACTGGGCTTGGGCGATTCTGCTGCTCGTCTCGGGACTGGCACTGGCCACGATGGAGATCTTCATTCCGTCGGGTGGCATCCTTGGCTTCCTGGCCGTGGCCGCCCTGGTGGCCTCCGTCGTCGTAGCATTCCTGCACAGCGCCGTGGTGGGGTTGGTCATTTTGGCGACGGCGCTTTTCGGTTTGCCGGTGGTCGCCATTTTGGGGTTCAAGTTTTGGCCCCGAACGGCAATCGGAAGACGAGTACTCTTGACCACGCCGCAGAGCCAAGACGTTCTGCCAGATAATCCGCGACTCCGCGCTTTGAAGTCCCTTGTCGGGAAGGTGGGCCGCGCGAAGGGCCCGATGCTTCCTAGCGGCCCCGTGGTAATCGAGGGCCGGACGATCGACGCGGTGAGCGAGGGGATGGCGATCGAGGCGGGGCAACTGGTTCGCGTCGTGCAGGTCCGCGGCATGGAAGTGATCGTCCAACCAGCCGACGACGGCGAATCGCTCGCTTCCCGTCCGAAACAGGCGGCTCAGGATCCGTTGTCGCAGCCGATTGATGCATTGATCCCGGACCCCTTCCAGGAGCCGCCGACTGCTTGACTTTTGGCGCGGGGCCCGCTAAACCGGTGGCGTCGAGTTACCCGAGGGCATCAACAAGGATTCCAACATGGGACTGTTCGCCCAGCAAGCCGGCCAAGTGATCACGTTCGTGATCGTTTTCGCCGTCGTCATCTTCGGCCTGGTAGTGCTGGCCGTATTTGCCAGGTATTTCCGGCTCTGGATCCAATCGAAGACGACCGGGGCGGGAATCGGCATTCTCGACCTTCTGGGCATGACGTTCCGCAAGGTCAACCCCGCGGCGATCGTTCGCAGCAAGATCATGGCGGTACAGGCCGGCATCAGCGACGAAGATGGGGTGACCACACGCGCACTGGAAGCCCATTACCTGGCGGGTGGCAATGTGCCGCTGGTGATCCGCTCGCTGATTGCGGCCAACAAGGCCAGGCTCGATCTGGATTTCAAACTGGCCACGGCGATCGACCTTGCCGGCCGGAACGTCCTGGAAGCCGTGCAAACGAGTGTTTATCCGAAGGTGATCGACTGCCCGGCCCGCGGTATGGGCCGCGACACGCTCGACGGCGTGGCGCGCAACGGCATCCAACTCAAGGTCAAGGCCCGGGTTACCGTGCGGGCGAACCTCTATCAGTTGATCGGCGGAGCGACGGAAGAGACGATCATCGCTCGCGTCGGCGAGGGCATTGTCAGTGCCATCGGCTCGGCCGAGACACACAGTGAAGTGCTTGCCAACCCGGATCGGATCTCCAAGAAGGTGCTGGGCCGCAAGCTCGACAGCCAGACGGCCTTCGAGATCGTATCGATCGACATCGCCGACATCGACGTGGGCGACAACATTGGCGCTCGCCTCCAGGCCGACCAGGCCGAGGCCGACATGCGCGTTGCCCGGGCGCGTGCGGAAGGGCGCCGCGCGCTGGCGGTAGCCCAGGAGCAAGAGAATATCGCGTCGATTGAAGAAAGCCGAGCGAAGCTCGTCGAGGCGGAAGCCGAGGTTCCCCGTGCCATCGCCCAGGCATTTCGTGAGGGAACCCTGGGGATCATGGACTACTACCGGCTCCGCAACGTTCAAGCCGATACGGACATGCGCACCGCGATTGCCAAAGCCAGTGCGGGACCGATGGCCAAAGTCGGCACGAGTACTGGGGCATAGTCTCCGAATGCCGTCAGGCGGGGCGGCCCGTGGCTCGACCAGCACTGGGGAAAGAGGCGTTTCGACATGGAACAACTGATTATCACGGCGATTCTGATTATCATCGCCGTCATCAGTTATGTCGCCCAAGCGATCGCCAAGTGGCGGCAGGTACAGGAGGAAGAGGCTCGGCGCCGGCAGCGCCAGGCGCGCATGGAGGCGATGCCGCAGCAGCCCCCGCAGCAACGCGGTCAGCGGATGCCGCAGCCCCCGCAGCAAGCCGCCCCGCGGCCGCAGCAGAAGCCGTTGGAGGACGAGATCAGCGAGTTTCTGCGGGAGGCGGCACGCCGCCGGAGCGGCGAACGACCGGCGAAGCCCGGTGCTCCCAAGTCTCCTCCTCCGCCTCCTCCGGGCCGCGAGCGTCCGGTAGTGGTCGAAGTGGTGGAACCCGCGGCGCCGGCACCGCTGCGGAGCACGCTGGAATCGCAGAAGTTTCCCTCGCTGCACGGCGGCCTGGAGCAGCGGCATCTGCATGCCGACCAGGAGATCCAGTCGCACCTGCAGGAAGTGTTCGCCCATTCGGTAGGCTCGCTCGATATTCGAGCTGTCGAACCGGTCCGAGGTGAAACCGACGAATCGCCGATCCTGGCCGCCGGCCGGCCGCACCTCGACGGTTTGGGGCTGGCCGCCATGTTCGCCGACCCCGCGAGCCTTCGCCAGGCGATTCTCGCCCATGAGATCTTCCGACGGCCCGAGGAACGTTGGAGGTGAAATCGCGATGACTTTGGAACCCGTTGAGCCGGGCACGGCGCGCCTCGGATGGGTCGGCACCGGAGTGATGGGCGCGAGCATGTGCGGTCATCTACTCGACACCGGGTATGCGATCACGGTTTTCAATCGCAGCAGATCCAAAGCTCAAGGACTAATCGATCGCGGCGCCCAGTGGGCCTCAAGCCCGCGTCATGTCGCGGAGGCGTCGGACTGCGTGTTCACCATGGTCGGCTACCCGGCCGATGTCGAGGACGTGATCCTCGGCCACGAAGGCGTGCTTGCCGGGTCAAAAGAAGGCAATATCGTGGTTGATGTGACCACGAGCCGGCCGCAGTTGGCGGTGCGGATCGCGGCGGCCGCCGCGGAGAGGGGTGTGCACGCGGTCGACGCGCCGGTATCGGGGGGCGATATCGGCGCCCGCCAGGCGACGTTGTCGATCATGGTCGGGGGTGAGAAAGAAGCCGTCGATGCCCTCATGCCCTGCTTCAATGCCATGGGCAAGACGATCGTCCACCAGGGCGGTCCCGGTGCCGGGCAGCACACCAAGATGGTCAACCAGACCCTGATTGCCGGGAATATGATCGGTGTCTGCGAAGCGCTCCTGTATGCCTACCGGGCGGGCCTGGACCTGGAGACGGCCCTGCGATCAGTGGCCTCGGGGGCGGCGGGAAGCTGGTCGCTCGCCAACCTTGGGCCGCGGATCATCGCCAACCGCTTCGAACCGGGCTTCTTCGTCGAGCACTTCATCAAGGACATGGGCATCGCCCTGGACGAGGCGAAGCGGTTAGGGCTGGCGCTGCCGGGTCTGGCGCTTGCCCATCAGCTCTATCTGGCCCTGGCCGCCCAAGGGCACGCCCGTGACGGCACCCACGCCCTGCAATTGGCGCTGGCTTCGCTCTCCGCCATCGACTGGAAGAACCGCTAGGACGGCGATTTAGGGCCCTCGCCATCATGGCACCCCCCCTTGCCGGGCTTGTTCCCATTCTGATATAGTAATGGCTTCCGCCGCCGCCGCGACCGACAGTCAGTGCGCGTTGCGGCGGATTGTGGAATGATTTGTGACATCGGCGAGCGGGAAACCGGCTCGTTACATTACCCTCCTTGCTCATTCAACCTGAGCCTTGATACTGCACGTGACGGAGAATTAGCGTGGGAACGAAGAAGACCGGGAAGGGACGACGCAAGATTGGCCGCAAGAAACGGCGCATGCGGTCCAAGATTCGTCACCGCAAATAGTCCCTTCCGCTTCTGCCAGCCGAGCGCGGTGCTTGGGGCTGCGCGGGCCGGGACCTCCGCCATGCCGGGCTCAATGCCGCTCTTCCTCCTGTCGGGAATGGGCATCGACGAGCGGCTCTATGCGGCACAACAGGCTGCATTGCCGGACTTGATCGTGGTCCGGTGGATCGATCCACTCCCGCGGGAATCCCTCCCCGCCTATGCTCGGCGTCTGGCGGCGGTCATCGATCCGGGCACTCCGTGCCTCGTCGGCGGCTGCTCATTCGGCGGGATGGTTGCCACCGAGATGTGCTGGCACTTGGACGCCCGAGCTTGCCTGCTGATATCGAGCATCCGCTCTCCGGGCGAGTTGCCGTATTATTTCCGCGCTCTCACGCACTGCGCGTTGCTGGCGACCCAGTTGCTGCGACTGGTGCCCCTAGCGAGTCGCACAACATTGCCGATCACCCGGCACGTCTTGCCGCGCCGGATCGTCCCGGCGGTTGAGCAATTGGCCAGCAATCCGGGCAGTTTTCTGCAATGGGCCTCCTGGGCGATACTCACCTGGCAGCCGAGTGCGTCACCAGGCGCGCCCGTCGTTGCGATCCATGGGACGCGCGATCGCATCTTGCCATGCCGAAACGTGCATGCCGATGAGTACGTCGAAGGGGGCGGGCATCTCTTGCCCCTGACGCATCCTGAAGAAGTGAACCGGTTTCTGCACTCCCAGCTTGAACGGTTCGACGATAGCACTGGTGAGGTCGCGTGAGGCAGGCGTATCGGCTGCACACCGCCAGCCAGAACGTCCGCACCACAACCTTCCTTCAGTGCGTCATCGCATAGACGATCGCGTTGGTGCCGATCTCAAGCGCCGATTCGTCCTTCATCCCATAGGCGTAGGCGTGCGGGAACTGCTCCCAGCCGTTGCCCAGGTCGAACTTGCTGTAGATCACCACCAGCCGGCCGTCGACGCTGATCCCCTCCAACTCCGGCGTGTCGAACGGGCCGAAGTCCTCCCGCACCCGCGGCGTATAGTCCACCGTTGCCACCTCGTAATGGCAGTGGTAAATCGGGTGGTCCAACGGAATCCGCTCCAGCGGCGTCTCCGGAAACACCTTCTGGATCTCGCGGCGGAACGCCTGATCGAACGACATCCGCCCGCAGCAGGCGTCGGCCAGCAACAGCCCCCCCGCCTTCAAGTATCGCTGCATCCGCCCCACGGCATCCTGGTCCCAGGCAAACTCCCGGTGCCCGGTCATGTAGAGCAACGGGTAGGTCGTCGTCTTGGGATCCTTCAGCTCCACGTTCTGCCGCTTGAACTTCACCTCCAGCGTGGAGTTGTCCCGGGCGTGCTTCAAGAGGTTGTGCACCGCCGACGGATCGGGGTCCCAGTCCCCTTCGTGCACTAACTGGGCAAACACGAAGTCGTCGCGGCTGGGGGCGTCCGCCTCGTAGTACACCTTGCTCGTCGAGAGAAACCGGCCCAGTTGGAACTGGCCCAACAGATACGTCACCAGGTTGGCCCCCACCTGCCGGGCTTCGTCGATCACCACCCGCGTGCCGCGCGGGTGCTCGTGCCCGTCCCAGCCGCAGGTCAGGTCGGCCGGCGAGAAGATCACCCCGGCCCGGCAGCCGAAGTCGATCGACTCCAGGCAGGGGGCGTCGACGTACTCGCTGCCGTCCCCTTTCTTATAGGTGAACTGGCCGAGCTTGTAGTAGGCCGAGAAGACCGGATCCTCGGGCAGCATCTTCCGCAAGGGACGACCGGGGAAG
Source organism: Thermoguttaceae bacterium (assembly GCA_040766885.1). Lineage (GTDB taxonomy): Bacteria > Planctomycetota > Planctomycetia > Pirellulales > Thermoguttaceae > JAXGPP01. The sequence goes on from JAXGPP010000004.1 coordinate 329,678, forward strand.
ATCTGCTCCATCTCGCTGCGGAAGCTTTCGGCAAAGTCGTTCCAGCCACAGCAGGCGTCGCCCAGGATCATACCGCCGTCGGCCACGTACTGCGCCAGCCGGGCCCGCGTTTCATCGTCCAGTTCGAACTTGTTGTGCCCGGCGAAGAGCACCGCCGGCAATTCGCGGGGATCGAACGAGAAGTGGGCAAAGTCGCTCTCTACCGCGCGGTAGTTGATCCCCAGCTTCTCGTTGGTCCATTTCAACAGCGTGCTGATGTCGGCCGGATCGGTCATCCAATCGCGGTACATCACCCGTTTGCCTTCCCGGGTGACCCATCGCGTCGGCCCCATCGCCATCTTGCCGATCAAGGCCGGCGGGCTCGGCGGCCGCTTTGACTCGCTGCGGCGCAAGGGGGTGACGGGAAGAGGGAGTGGAGCAAATGATTCGCCGCCGGTTCGCGTCTTAGGCTTCGCCTTAGGGGGCGGTCCGCAATCAACCGGGCCGGAGCCTTCCTCCTGACCGAAAGTCAACGGCGAGCCAGCGATGCCGTATGCGGCCAGGACGCCGATGTTTTCGAGGAAATTGCGGCGTGTAAAAACGCCAGCGCGGACAGCCGTCGTACGCATGGGCTTCACCGGTCCTGCCTAGAAGCAACTTCAAGTTGCGTGAATTGCTCTTGCCTCTGCTGCGGCAGGCGCAATAGATTGGCAGCGAGAGTGGGGGTGCATGAAGCGTTGGGGTCCGGTGCTCTGGCAAGCCGCTTCATGCATCCTTGCACTCTCGCTGCCCGCTCTAATACCCGGCGAGCTGCCGAAAACGGTACCCAGAAAACTGTGAATCGGCGAGAATCTCTTCAAGCCCCCTCTGCAGGGCAGTTGAAGGCCGCAGTATATCCCTATTTCGGAGGGGTCGCCAGTTTTTCCAGGTGTCCTTCAAGGGTCTGAATGTCTAGCTCCGCATCGTAGATCGCCAACTCGTCGATTCGACCGGGCCAGGGGTAGGCGTGGGCCAGCGTATTATCCAGCCCCTTTCCAACCCCTAGCCGCCCAGGGGGTGGGACTCCCGGTGCGACGGCGTCGGTGAGGATTCGGGTGAGCTGGCGTTCTCCACGAGTGAGGTTCGCAGCGTAGGTGCTGACAGTGGTCTGTTCCGGACCTGAACGGAATGTGCTGGCGACGTAGTACCATTCGCCGGGGGCGAGTACGAAGTCGCCCGCCGTCCACTCGGCGTCGCCGTCGAACAGGTGGACGAGGTGCCCATCGTCGGCGACCGCAATCAGGAACCCACAGTTGCGGTGGCTGTCTCGCGTGGCGACGACGGCCGCCACCCCCGTGGCCCCGTCAAAGCCGGCAAAGTTTAGCAGCACCTCAACCGTCATCTCAGGCGGGGGCTGGAACCGACCTTCGGACTGAAGGGCCACGCCATTGGAATCGCCGTCGACCGGGCCACGAAATGTGCGAATCGCCTCGCTCGTCGGATCGGGACCGGGAATCGAGTAATCGATCGCGCCGCCGCCACGCCCGCCTGCCATGACGGCTTCCATCAGGTGCAGCCCGCCTTGCTTGTCGCGCCACTTCTCCTCGCGCGTGGTGCCCTCGAAGGTCCAGAGGTGAATGAGGTGCGGGTGTCGCTCGACCTGGCTCCGCAACGCAGCCACCGATCCCGGCAGCGAATCAGGTGCGGGCATCGTGCGCACAAACTGTTTTGCCGGCACGCTTGGATCGGTGAATGCAATCGTCTCGCCAGAGACTGACGATACAGCAAGCGCCTCTCCGGCTGATAGACGGCGAGTTGGCGCCCTTGCCGATGCGGTGGATTGGGCAGTGACTTCGCCGGTGAAGACGCGAATCTCGTTGCTCCCGTTCTCGGCAACGGCAACGCCAAACTCCGCGTCGGCCGCGACCATTACTGCCGTCGTCGTGCGGAGTGCGAATCTGTTTGCCGACGCCGGCACGGTTGTGACCGCGGCGCCGGCCATGAGGAAAGCCCCGTCGGCCGAATCGACGTGTAGATCGGCCGGGCCCTGCATGATAACGCGAACCCCGGAATCGAACATCACTTCGGCCAGGCCGGCCTGAAGCTGGACACCTTGCCCGGCTGACAGCCGGCGGTTGCGATAACGTTGGTCGGTCCCGACTGCCCAGCGCGCATTGGCGGTGGCGGTTACCTGGGCGACGAACCCGGTCCCGGAAGACTCGCCCGGGCCCCTTTGGGGCTGGCGCTGGAGTGGGATGGCCCTCCAACCGATAATCGCCACCGCGATGGAAACGGCCAGCGTGACGAGCAATAGGAGCCATCGTGCTCCCGGCTTGCCTCGTCCCGCCTGCCGCATGCCTCGGGCGAATTCCTCGGGCGCGAGCGGTTTGCCCAGCGCCGCCGTAATATCGGCCCCCGCTCCGAGAGCGTGGTCCCAATGCAATTCGCCGTGGAGTTGAAGGTAGGCGATCAGGTATCGGCGGGCCTCGGGCGACTCGCTGGCAAGCTGCTCCAATCGGCGAGCTTCGGCAGCGGTGATCTCGCCGTCGCAGAGGGCAGCGGCCAGTCGTCCCAGTTCTTCGTGTCGCTCGACCGGACTCATGGCCGCTCCTCCAGGGCCAAGCTTCGCTCGATGCACACCAAGAGCGCACCCCGGATGCGGTGCAGCGCCTTCCGCGTGCCCTGGACGCTGCGTCCCAGGGCCTCGGCAACACTGCGAGTCGTCGCGCTCTCCGAGTAGCGGCGGGTAACCAGATGCCTATCGCCCTCGTTGAGCTTGGCCAGGCATCCGGAGAGCGCTTCGCGCCGGCGGTCGAGTTGCTCCATCGCCGATTCCGCCTCGACGGCCAACGACTCAATGAATTCGTCGCTAAAGAGCTTCTCCCGGCCTTTCTTCTCGCGAAACTTGAGCACCTCAAGCTGGGCGATCCGGCATGCCCATCGTCCAAAGTCCGTGCCCGGCTGGAACTGGTCGAATTTCCTCCACAGGACCAGGTTTGTCTCCTGGAGGATTTCTTCGGCGTCGGCGGCGTGGTGCACCAGGGCCAGGGCATAGAGGAATACCCGGCGTTGGCAGGTGGCCAGCAGTTGCGCGAAGCGTTCGACCTTCGCGGCGTCGGCTGTGGGAACCGAGGTAGTGGGCTTGTTGTCGGGCACGTGGGCGAGCGCTCAGGGAGACAGTGGGGACAGCAAGCGGCGGCCGACAGCCCCGCCGTCGCCCTAGTGTATCCGAAAAGGCGGCCACTGCCAGCAGTTTCAGTCTCCCTCCGCAGGCGCCGCGCGGAGCGTCTTGGCGAACTCGATGTTCTCCATCTCCGCGTCGGGGTTCTGGATAATGGCCTTGATCGACGGATCAATGAGGCTTTCGAGCCAATCGCTCAGCGTGACCGACGACGACGGCCAGTCGCCGAAGCGTTCGAAGGCGTTGAGAAAAACCTCCTCGACGATGTCGTCGATACCGAGATCGCTCGTCTTCGGCGTCAGATTGGGGTAACGTTCAATCCAGCGACCGATTCGTTTCCGCAGCGGCTCCTCATAGGCGTAGGTTGCCTCGCGGAACCGCCGGTAGTCGCCCGACTCAACCGCTTCAGCGAGCGTCGCGCCGTCGGGCAGGTGGCTTGGCACGACGTCGTGCTGGGTCCCCTTTTCACGCTTGGAGATGGCGGACCTGTTTTCCATGTTGTCGATAACGCTCTCCACCTTCATCATCAGCTTCCGGACGCAGCGGCGGAAGGCGGTGTAGGGGTCGAAATCGTGGTCTCCCGTATAGAGGATCCGCTTGGGAAGCCGCAGCGACGCGTCGACCTTATAATCGTTGTTTCGCTCGTGGTAGTAGAAGGTGAGATAGAGGTCGGAGACCGGGAAGTCGCGGACGACTTTACGCAACGGCTGCAAGCCGGTTTCAATCTTGGCGATCTCCGCGGCAGAGAACTGGAAATTCTTGGTGTCGAGCTTGATCCGCAAGTTGTACGTCTCATCGGAAAACGGCATAACCTTCACTCCTTCGTGGGTATTGCGCCTCGTCATGGAGTCTACGTCGGCCTGCGGCGCCGACAGCGTACAGTCGTCCTGCAAGTCCGGTGCCGGCCGGTCGTAACGGGAAAGGAATCGGCTCGCGGCGAACTGACAGCCCGCCCCGCCAGCGGTTGCCCCGCATGTTGCCCTCCAGTCGCAACTGTAGTAAGTTGAGAAGTTTGGGACAGGCCGGCGCGGCCTGGCCAGGGGCTGTTGGAGGGAGAGACGTTCGATATCGTGGCGAGCAACGGTGACGGACATATCGCGATTCGTGGGGCGCGGGTACACAACCTGCAGAATCTCGATCTGGACATCCCCCGCAACCAATTGGTGGTGGTAACCGGACCGAGCGGATCGGGTAAGAGTTCGCTGGCGTTCGACACGCTGTACGCCGAGGGACAACGCCAGTACATCGAGAGCCTGTCGGTCTACGCGCGCCAGTTTCTGCATCAGCTTGAACGGCCGGACGTCGATTTCATCGACGGGCTTCAGCCCACCATTTCAATCGACCAGCGGACGGGCGTCCGAAATCCCCGCAGCACGGTCGCCACCGTCACCGAATTATACGACTACTTACGTGTCTTGTATGCCCGTTTGGGGCAGGCGCATTGCCATCAGTGTGGGGCCCCGATTCGCCAGCAAAGCTCTGAGGAAATCCTCGACGCCCTGCTGGCGATGGCGGAAAACACGCGCGTGATGATCCTCGCGTCCATCGTTCGGGGCCGAAAAGGGCAGCACAAGGAGGTTTTCGACGCCATCCGCAAGGCCGGCTTCCAGCGCGCCCGCGTCGACGGCGAGGTGATCGATGTCGAGCATCCTCCGGAGTTGGTCCGGCAGCGGTCGCACCACATTGAAGCGGTTGTGGACCGGCTGGTGATCCGCGAGAAGATCCGCAGCCGCTTGGCGGAATCGATCAAGCTGGCGATCAAGCACGGCGATGGTCTGGTGCTGGCCACCTACGAGGAGAAGCGGGACGGCGACACGGGCGTATGGCGCGACCTCCTGTTCAGCACCCTGTACGCCTGCCCCGAGTGCAAAATCAGCTACGAGGAACTCGAACCGCGAACGTTCAGCTTCAACAGTCCCTACGGCGCCTGCCCGACGTGCGAAGGACTCGGAGTCCGCGTGCAGTTCGATCCGGAACTGATTGTGCCCGACCTTTCGCAGTCGCTGGCCACGGGAGCCGTTCTGCCGTGGAAGGATGCCAGCCCGGCCGCCGAGCGGAAGCATCGCTCCTATTTGCGCGACCTGATGTCGGCCGCCGGTTTCCGCTGGAACACGCCGCTGGCGAATCTTGACCGGCGGACGCTGGAAGTGCTCCTGCATGGCGATGGCAAGCATTTTGCCGGTGTGCTGGCGCTGATCGAGAAGGAGTACCAGTCGACCGCCAGCGAGACAACGCGGCAGCGACTGGAGACATTCCGCGGCGAGGTCCCCTGTCCCGAATGCCGCGGCGCCCGGTTGCGGGCGGAAGCCCGTTCGGTAGTGGTCGCCGGCCGGCCAATCTATCAGCTCACGGCGCTCACGGTGCGACAGGGCCGCGATTTCTTTGCCGACGTCCGGTTCCCCGACAGCGATCAGCCGATCGCCCTTCCGCTGATTTCGGAAATCAATAGCCGACTGGATTTCCTGGATCGGGTGGGGCTCGATTACCTGACGCTGGACCGCCCCGCCGACACCCTCAGCGGCGGCGAACTGCAGCGGGTGCGGCTTGCCACGGGGCTCGGCTCGGGACTGATCGGCGTTTGCTACGTACTCGATGAGCCGTCGATCGGGCTGCACCCGCGCGACAACCAGCGGCTCATCGAAGCGATGCGCGGCCTGCAGCGCCGCGGCAATACCGTGTTCGTCGTCGAGCACGACGAGGCCATCATGCGGCAGGCCGATTGGCTCGTCGACCTGGGGCCGGGCGCCGGGCGGCACGGCGGGAAAATCGTGGCCCAGGGGACTCCGGCGGAACTGGCGGCCAACGGCGAATCGACGACGGGGCGTTACCTGAGCGGCGCGATCTCGATTCCCGTTCCCGATCAGCGGCGGAAGATTGCCAAGACGCGAAGCCTCGTCCTGGAAGGCGCTACGACGAATAACCTTAAGAACATCACGGTGCAGTTTCCGCTCTCGGCGCTGGTTTGCGTGACGGGGGTGAGTGGATCGGGCAAGAGCTCGCTACTCAACGAGACGCTCGCCCGCGCCCTGATCCGGCGGTTGGGCGGCTTGGCCCCCAAGCCTGGTCCGCACACGGGACTCCGCGGCGTGAAGGGAATCGACAAGGTCGTCGAGATCGACCAGTCGCCGATCGGGCGGACGCCGCGATCCAATCCGGCCACGTATACCGGCGTCTTCGATGAGATCCGCAAGGTGTTCGCCGGCACGCGCGAGTCGCGGCAGCGCGGCTACAAAACGGGCCGTTTCAGTTTCAACGTGCAGGGCGGGCGCTGCGAGACGTGTCAGGGGCAAGGCCAGCGGCGGATCGAGATGAACTTCCTGCCCGACCTGTATGTCACCTGTACCGAATGCGAGGGGAAGCGGTTCAATCGCCAGACGCTGGAGGTGCTCTATCGAGGCAAGTCCATCGCCGATGTGCTCGACATGCGGGTGGACGACGCGCTGGTGTTTTTTGAGAATTTTCCCGTGGTCGCCCGGATCCTCGGCAGCCTGCAGGAAGTGGGGCTGGGCTACATTACCATCGGCCAATCGTCGACCACGCTCTCCGGCGGCGAGGCCCAACGGGTGAAACTGGCTGCCGAATTGAGCCGCGTCACGACCGGCAGCACCGTCTATATCCTCGACGAACCGACCACGGGCCTGCATTTCGACGACATCCGCAAGCTGCTCGACGTGCTCGGCCGGCTGGTTGACCTGGGCAATACGGTGATCGTCATCGAACATAACCTCGACGTGATCAAGACGGCCGACTGGATCATCGATCTCGGTCCGGAAGGTGGCGAGGCCGGGGGCTACATTGTGGCCACCGGCACGCCGGAGGAAGTCGCGGCATTGGAGGGCAACCATACGGGCCTTCATCTTCGCGGCGTGCTGAAAAACGGCCGCCTGCGCTAGGATTGCGGAGGTAGGGGCGCTCGTTGATCGGGAACGGTGCCCGCACATGGTACTGCCATTTGACGCCCGTGTTTCCGGCTGGTTATTATGTCGCGGCCGGCAGAAAGGCTTCTTGCACCGTGAAGGAATGAAGATGACCGCTCGGACTCTTGTGACTCTGTCCTTATTGGCCTGCACGTCGTCGCTACTCGGGGCCGACGGCATGGAGGGGTATAGCTATCCGCTCTTCGACGGAAGCACGCTGGCCGGATGGCGAGTCGTGGGATGCGAGGCCAAAGTCGAAGACGGCGCAATTCTGCTTGCCGAGGGGGACGGCGTGGTGGTCGCCGACCACCGCTACGGTGATTTCGTTCTGGAAGTCGACTGGAAGGCTCTTGGCGCGGAGATGTGGGATTCGGGCATCTTCTTCCGCTGCGAGATGCCGCCGCCGGAAGGCCGGCCGTGGCCGCGCGACTACCAGGTGAACCTGCGCAAGGACATGGAAGGCAACGTGCCTGGTCTCGCGGGTGCCGCCAGCAGCGGCCTGGTCAAACCGGGCGATTGGAACCATTTCCGGCTCACTGTCCTCGGTGCCACGGCTTCCTTGGAGATCAACGGGCAGCCGGCATGGAAGGCCGATGGCGTTGAGCGGCCCAGCGGCTACATCGCTCTGCAGTCGGAAGTGGCCGGCGGCGGCCGGTTCCTCTTCCGCAACCTGCGGATCACGGAACTCGGCTACCGCCCGCTGTTCAATGGCGCCGACCTGACCGGCTGGACCGGCGCCACAGCGCCGGCCGAGAGTTGCTGGAAAGTCGAGGACGGCCTGCTCGTCTGCACCGGCGCGAAGGGAACGTGGCTGCGGCACAACGATCCGGTCAGCGATTTCAATCTGCGGCTGGAGTACCGGCTCAAGCCGGGCGGAAACTCGGGAGTCTATGTTCGCGTGCCCGAGGAAGGTTCCCACCATGGCAACGGGTCCGGGGTCGAGGTGCAAATCCTCGACGACAATCACCCACGATACGCCCAACTCCAGCCGTACCAGTACTCCGGCAGCGTCTACAAGATCGTGCCGGCCAATCCCCGGGTAAGCCGCCCGGCGGGCGAGTGGAACACGCTGGAGATCAACTGCCAGGGGCCGGACTACCGCGTGACGCATAACGGCGCCGTCGTGGTCGAAGCCAAGGGGGCCGATATCGCGGATCTCCTGTCCCGCTGCCAGGAGGGTTTTCTCGGTCTTCAGAACCATAATGAGGAGGTGTGGTTCCGCCACCTGCGGATCGGCCCGCCGCAGCCGTAGTGTTGACATCCTGGGGGCCGGGGCGTAGACTCAGTTCTGGGGTTTTCACCCAGATTTCTCGCTCCGCTCCGCCGCTCCAGGAACCGCCCATGCCCGAAGCGATGACCACGGCGAAGAAGATCCTCGCCAATGTCGAGAAGGTAATCGTCGGCAAGCGGCGGCAGATCCTGTTGTCGATCATTGCCTGGCTCAGCGAAGGGCATATCCTGCTGGAGGACGTGCCCGGCGTCGCCAAGACGATGCTCGCGCGGGCCCTGGCCCGCAGCGTCGGCTGCACGCTCAAACGGATCCAGTGCACCCCCGACCTGCTGCCGTCCGACGTCACCGGGGCGTCTGTCTTCAACCCCAAGACGAGCGAATTCGAGTTCCGCGCCGGCCCGATCTTCGCCGAGATCGTCCTGGCCGACGAAATCAATCGGGCCACGCCGCGTACCCAGTCGGCGCTGCTGGAGGCGATGGCCGAAAGCCGGGTGACGGTCGACGGCGTCACGCGCGACCTGAAACCGCCGTTCCTGGTCATCGCCACCCAGAACCCGATCGACCACGAGGGAACCTTCCCGCTGCCGGAAGCGCAACTCGACCGCTTTCTGATGCGATTCAGCCTCGGATACCCGAACCTGGAAGACGAGGCAAGACTGCTGGGGCTCCTGCAGCGGTCCCATCCGCTCGATTCGCTCGAGACCGTGGTGTCGGCCGAGGAGTTGCTCGCCGCGCAGCGGGCGATCCGCGAAGTCCACGTCGACGATAAGGTGCGACAGTATATTGTCGAAATCGTCCACGGCACGCGGAAACACGACGACTTGAGCCTCGGAGCCAGTCCGCGGGCGTCGATCGCCCTGTTCCGCACGGCCCAGGCCACCGCTGCCATCCACGGCCGGAATTTCGTTCAGCCGGATGACGTCAAACGGGTGGCCGGGCCGGTGCTGGTGCACCGCGTCATTGTGCGGCCGGAAAGCCGGCTGCGAAAAATCACGCCGGCTGCGATTGTCGACGACATCGTCGACGAAGTACCCGTGCCTCTGCTCACGCCGGGAACGGACCTGCGATGAGATGGTTCTTGGGAGCCGCGGCGATTTTGCTGGTGGCCCTGGTGTTCAACCTCGGCCTCCTGGCATACGCCATGTACGCCCTGCTCGGAACCATGCTCGTGGGACGATTACTCGCCCGGCAGTGGTCCGAAGGGCTCGCCGCTTCGCGCGAATGCAACCGGCTCACCGCCAATATCGGCGATACCGTAGCGGTGGTCATCAAAGTCGAGAATCGCGGCAAACTGCCGGTGGCTTGGGTGCTCTTGGAAGACCTTCTGGCCCGGCACGCGCTCCTGCCGCCTCCGCCCCGGTTGGCGGTCCAGGGACGGCGGCTGCAACTGACCATGCTCAAAAGCCAGGGACGCAAGACGCTCCTCTACCAGCTTCACTGCCGGGGGCGGGGCTACTTTCAGATCGGCCCGCTGGTGCTCGAAACAGGCGATCTCCTGGGCCTGCATCGTCGCTACCGGGTGGTCACTGAGCCCCACTTCCTGCTCGTTTATCCCGATGTGGTTACGCTCGAAGGATGGGACATCGCCTCCCGACGGCCGATCGGCGAAGTTCGCGTGACGCATCGGCTCTATGAGGACCCGACGCGGATTGCCGGCGTGCGGCAGTACCAGCGGGGCGATCCGCTCAACCGCATCCATTGGAAGGCAACCGCCCGGACTGGGGTGCTGCACAGCAAGGTCTATGAGCCGTCGACAATCGCCGGCGCGACCCTGCTTCTCGATTTCCACGCGGCGTCGTACCCCGAGCGCTACGAGCCGTACCGGTCCGAACTCGCGGTAACTGCGGCGGCTTCGCTGGCCAACGCCGTTTACGAGATGGGCCAGCAGATTGGCCTGGCGACCAACGGCCGCGATGCCGCCGACCGCATCCGCCAGGAGGGCTGGGACAGCGATCCCCGTTCGCGTCGCGAGGCGCGGCGGTCGGCCAGCATGATCGCCCACAGCGATCGGCTCCAGCCGCTGGTCGTGCCGACACGGAGGGGCCCCGAGCAGTTCATGCGGATCCTCGAGACGCTGGCGCGGATAGAATTGACCGACGGGCTCACGCTGGCCGAACTGGTAACCGAGACAGCCTCGCGGCTCCCCCGCGATGCAACGGTGGTCGCCATCCTCCCCACGGTGACCGAGGCAGCCGCCGTGGCCTTGGGAAGCCTGCGGCGACGGGGTCTCTCGGTAACCGCGATTGTGAACACCTACGAGCCGCACGACTACGCCGTGGCCGCCGGCCGGCTGATGGCCGAATACATCGACGTACGGCATTTGAAAGACAAAGAAGGGCTGGCGACCGTGTGCCGCGATTACGTGCTGCGGTAGCCTTGCCTATCGCGTTCAGGCCAGACGCGCGATCGCGACGCCTTGCCGGTTTGAGATTCAATCGATGCGACTCCACAAGACGCTTGCCGACTATCTGGTGATCGCCGTCAGCCCGGTGCTCATCATGCTGTTGGTCGGCAGCCTTGTCTTCTTCTTGCTGGAAATGTTCTATCGTGGCCATTGGACCGGGCGACTTGAGTACATCATGGGCCTGTTCGTCATGGCCACCGTGCTCATCGGGCGGATCTCCATCGAGGAGGGAATGGAACGGGCGATGGGTTTTGCCATACCGCTGGCCCTGGTTTCGCTGGTGGCGATCAACCGGTTCGTGCAGTTCCAGGGCGCGCTGGCGGGACTTAGCGGGTTCATCAACGCCGGCCTGCTCGGCCTGGTCTGGTGGTCTTCCCACCGGCTTACCTGGGACTGCACCGTGATCGACGAACGCGAGGACGACTCCGGCGAAGGTCTGCTCCAGACCGTCGGACTTGACACGGCTGTCCGTCCGCCGCGTCCGGAGATCGACGACGGCGCAAAACAGCTCGCGCTGGCCCGGCGGCGGGCCGACAATGGCGAGGATCTTGGCAGCATCGGCGACAGTGGGGCGGGGCCGGACGAAGAACCGGAGGGCGTGACCAGGCGCGATGCTCCCCAGCAATCATGGTGGCAGCGATGGGTCGAGCGCAGCCGCCGCCCGCACGCGCCCGGGGTATGGGTCGTCTACTTCTCCCTGGCCGCCCTTCCCTTGTTCGGCGTCGGCCAGTTGTTCATTCCCTCGGCAGACGCCGGCGCGAAGCAAGCAGCGTTCAAGCTCCTCTGTGTCTACGTGGCAAGCGGTCTCGGTCTTCTGCTCACCACCAGCTTCCTCGGCCTGCGGCGGTACTTGCGGCAGCGGCGCCTCGAAATGCCCGTCGAAATGGCCGCCACGTGGATCGCCATGGGCAGCCTGCTTATTGTGGGCATCATGGCTTTCGCCGCCATCTTCCCTCGGCCCAATGCCGAATACGCCCTGGCCGAGATGTCGCTTGGCGTCGATTCCCCCGACCAGAAGCCATCACGGTACGGCGTCGGGAACGACGGCGTCCGCGACGACCAGGGCAAGGCCGGGGCGCAGCCTGAACCGGGAGAGGAGCCAAAGGCCGCCGGACCCGGCGAGAAAGACCCGCAAGCCACCGGCGGAAAGGACAAGGAGCAATCCGGTGGTGGGGAGCAAGGCAAACAGGGGCAGGAGGGCGGCCAGAAACAGGATTCGCAAGGCAAGTCCGATGGCGACCAGAATGAGCAGTCTCAGCAAGGGAAACAGACTCAGCAGGGCCAACGGAATCAGTCGCAGCGACAGAGCCAGTCAAGCGGAGCAAAGGACGGCGATCGGAGTCAAGAGAGTCGGCAGCGGCAGGATTCCCAAACCGATGAGGGCAACCGGCAGGACGCTCGGAAGCCGTCTCCTGAGAACCAACGGCCCGATTCGCAGCAGCAGCAACAAGAGAAGCCTGCGACCAGCGATGCCGACAAGGCGAAGCCGTCAGAGAGCCAGGCTCTGGAGAACCGCCAGCAGCAATGGCGGGATCTCTTCAAGTTGCCGCGGCTGGCGCTGGGGCAGTGGTTCTTGCTTCTGTTGAAATGGACCATCTGGATCGTCCTCCTGGCGGTGGTGGTCTACTGGCTTTGGACCCACGGCGAGCAAGTCCGCGAGTTCTTCCGGCAACTGGCCGCCATGTGGGCCGAGCTGCTCGCCTTGCTTTCGGGCAAGCGGCGACCGGCCGAAGGCGAGACGGCCGAGGCCCTCTCCGGACCGGCCCACCGGCCGTTCTCCGCTTACCCCGACCCCTTCCTCACCGGCCATGCCGACGAGTGGCCCATCGAACAGTTGGTTCGCTACAGCTTTGAGGCCTTGGAGGCTTGGGCACGGGAGAACGGGTGTCCCCGAACACCCGAACAAACGCCGCACGAGTTTGCCGAGCAGATCGCCGCGCAGGTACCGTCGCTGGCCCGCGAGGCGCGGCGGCTGGCGGGCCTCTATTCTCGCGTGGCCTACGCTCGGGGCCGACTCCCCGCCGCCAATGTCGAATTGCTTCGCGCTTTCTGGCACAATATTCCCACGGCGCCGCCGGTGGTGTTCCATTGATCGGCAACACGCCGCGGAAGTTGTCCGGCGACGGTCAGCCCGCCCGTAAAGCGATGGCAGGCGCGGCGGTCTCCCCCCTTTGAGGGCTACGACTATCGACCTGACACATTGGCGAGTATAAAGTGAAGTTATCGGAACAACTTTTTTCTTTTCTTCGGGGTTCCAACCACCCCTGGCCCTGTTCTGGGGCATAGCGAGTCGATCGCGTGCAGTGTCGAGTCTAAGGTAAAGAACGAAGCCGAACGGTTCAGACCGCCTTCCGGTCGATAACGTTCCTGGCGATCCGCAGTCGACCTTGGAACTCGTAGAGGATGGGCTGGAACTCCGCGCCACGGCCCCACCGCCGCGGCTCAGGACGGGAGAGGCGGAGTGCGATGATGAAAACCGCTGACCGGTACATCGCTGCCGGTGCCGCAATTGCTCTGGCTCTTGCGGCGGCAGTGTTCTTTGGGCTCGACGCGGCTGGCCGCTATACGCACCTCGTCAGCCCCGAGCGGTATCTCCTCTTCCACAGCCTGACCGAGATCTTCAGCGTCGTCGTCGCCTCGGCGATCTTCGCGATCTTCTGGAACTCTCGCCGTTTTCTCGACAACGGGTTCTTTCTCGTCGTCGGCGTTGCCTACCTGTTTGTCGGCGGAATCGACCTTCTGCATGCCTTGGCTTACAAGGGCATGGGAGTCTTTCGCGCAGACGGCGGCAATCTGGGTATCCAGCTCTGGATCGTCGCTCGTTTCCTGCAAAGCGCGTCACTGGTGCTGGGGCTGCTGCTCATCCACCGCAAACCGCGGCCGGTGGCGCTGTTCGCCGGGTATGGAGTCGTCGTGTCTCTGGCTCTGGCGACCATCTTCGTCTGGGATGTCTTTCCCGATTGTTTCGTACCGGGTGACGGCCTGACACCCTTCAAGATCGCCAGTGAACTCGCCATCTGCGCGCTGCTCGGCGTGGCGATTGGATTGCTGTTTCATCATCGCCGGCATTTCGATCCCGGCGTCGTGCGGCTCCTCGCGGCATCGATTCTGGTCACCGTGGTTTCCGAACTGGCCTTCACTATCTACCGCGATGTCTACGGCCCGGCCAATTTAGTCGGCCACATCCTCAAAATCGCCGCCGTCTACCTCAGCTACCGCGCGTTTGTCGAAGTCGGACTGGCCCGGCCCTACAGCCTGCTCTTCCGCGAGCTGAAGCAGAACGAGGAGCAGCTCAAACAGGCCAAGGAGGCGGCCGAGTCGGCCAACCGGGCCAAGAGCACGTTTCTGGCCACCATGAGCCACGAGATCCGCACCCCGCTCAATGCCATCAGCGGCATGACCGAGCTGTTGCTCGATTCGCGGCTGCGGATTGAACAGCGCAGCTACCTCCCGATGATGCGCGACGCGGTGGATTCGCTGACCTCGGTGATCAACGACATCCTCGACTTCTCCAAGATCGAGGCCGGACGGATCGACCTCGAACAGGCCCCCTTCGATCTGCGCGACCTGCTCGGCGACACGATGAAGACGTTCGCCATCCGGGCGCACGGCAAGGGGCTCGAGTTGGCTTGCCGCATCCGCAACGGCGTTCCCGACGTGGTCGTCGGCGACTCCTGCCGGCTCCGCCAGATCGTCGTCAATCTGGTCGGCAACGCCATCAAGTTCACCGATCACGGCGAGGTGCTCCTCGACGTGGAATGCCAGGAGATCAACGACGAGAACGCCCTGCTCCACTTCGCTGTGAGCGATACCGGCATCGGAATCCCCGACTCGCGACTGTCGGCGATCTTCACCGCCTTCGAACAGGCCGACTCGTCGACGGCGCGGAAGTACGGCGGCACCGGGCTGGGGCTCACCATCTCTGCGCGGCTCACCAAACTCATGGGAGGACGCCTCTGGGTGGAAAGCCAACCCGGAAAGGGAAGCACCTTCCACTTCACCGCCCGCTTTCCCGTTGCCAAGGGCGAATTGCCGCTGGCCCAGCGCTACCCGATCGAACGGGTGCGCGGTCGCCGGGTACTGGTGGTCGACGACAACGCCACGAACCGCCGGATCGCCGAAGAGATGCTGCGGCGATGGGGCGTCGAGCCGGTTGTGGCCACATCGGTGCCGGAAGCAATCCAGGCGCTGGATCACGCCCGCCAGGAAGATCGACCGTTCGACCTCGTGCTTACCGATGGCATGATGCCCCAGGCCGACGGTGTCGATCTGGCTCGTGAAATGCAGCGTGCCGAGTCCACGCGGCAGATCCCTGTGGTGCTGTTTACCTCCAGCGAGCGGTTGTCCGATGCCCGATGCGAGGACTGCGGCAACATCGTGGCCTGCCTGCTGAAACCGGTGAAGCAATCGGAACTGCTGGGGACGCTGGTCCGGGCGTTTGGTGGCGACGCTGCGACCGACGCGGCCGTGGCGGCCTGCCCGGCGACTCGTAGGCTGCGCATCCTGCTGGCCGAAGACAGCTTCGTCAACCAGCGGCTGGCCGTGGCGCTGCTCGAGAAGCACGGCCATTCGGTTGCCGTGGCCTCCAGCGGCGAAGAGGCGATCGAGGCCGTCCGGAAGGAGCCGTTTGATCTCGTCCTCATGGACGTTGAGATGCCAGGCATGAATGGGCTGGAGGCCACCGCGGCGATCCGCCGGCAGGAGAAGTCCGGCGGCGGTCATCTGCCGATCGTCGCCATGACTGCGCATGCCATCAAGGGGGACCGCGAGCGGTGTCTCGCCGCGGGAATGGACGGGTATGTCTCCAAGCCGATCCGCGTCGACCAGTTGCTCCAGGCGATCGAGTCGGCGGTGGGGCTCGGTTGCGGCGAGGAATCACCCGGTGGTAACGAGGAAGATTCGGTCGCTCCAGTGGTTGACTGGCAAGCCGCGTTGCGATCGGTCAGCGGCGATGACGACTTGCTGCAAGTTGTCGTCGAAGCCGCGGCCGAGGAACTCCCCAAGCAACTGTATTCACTGCGCCGCGCCGTCGAGGCGCGGGACGCCGAGGCCCTGCGCGTCGCCAGCCACGCGCTGAAAGGCACGGTCCGCTACTTCGGAGCTCCCGCAGCCTACGAGGGGGCCTACCAGTTGGAACGCGTCGGAGCCTCGCGTGCGATCGACGGCGCCGCCGACATGCTGAACGTGCTGGAGGACGACGTGGCGCGGCTCCTGGCCGAACTCTCTGAATACCGGCGCGCCCGCCGGGTGGCGAGCGCGCAACTGACATCCTGCGGGCCCGCCGACACCTGAGACGCCGGGGAGCCTCCCTCCTCCTCGGGGATTCCGCCAGTAGAGACCGCCTTCGCCGCCGCCCTGCTGGCGGCCCGTCCTCGGTTATCTGCGGCGGAGGGGTGGCTTGTGGTCTGCCCCAATGCGGAGTACTGTGGTGGCTGCCCTGTCCCACTGAAGGAGACATCGCCATGACCATGTTTCTGATCGTCGACGATTCTGCGGTTGACCGAAGACTTGTGGGCGAGTTGCTTCGCAAGCGCTATGACTGTGCGATTGAATATGCCGCGGACGGAGCCGAGGCATTGGCGCGGCTCGGGACCATCAAACCCGACCTGGTCGTGACCGACCTCTCGATGCCGATGCAGAGCGGCCTGGAACTGGTTCGCGAGCTCCGCGTCCGGGCGCCCAACATTCCGGTCATCCTCATGACCGCCTATGGCAGCGAGTCGCTGGCCCTCGAAGCGCTCGAGCAGGGCGCCGCGAGCTACGTTCCCAAATCGCAGTTGGTCAGCAAGCTGCCCGACACGGTGGAGGACGTTTTGACCCGCGCCGAAGCGGACCGCAAGCACCGCGAACTGATGCGTTGTGCGCGGCGGACCGAGTTCTCGTTCGTGCTGGAAAACGAGCCGACGCTCATCGACCCGCTCGTCAACCTGGTCCAGGAGACGATTTCCGGCATGGGATTCGGCGATTTCTACAGCCGGCTCCAGGTGGCGATGGCTCTAAAACAGGCCCTGCTCAACGCCCTGTTCCACGGTAATCTCGAAATCAGCCAGGAGCAGATGCAGGAAGTCAGCGACATGCTCATTGGCGCCGACGAACCGAGCCTCGTCGAACGCCGCCGGGCAGAATCGCCCTATTCTGAGCGGCGCATTCACGCCGACGTATCGCTGCTGCCCGACGAACTGCGGTTTGTCATCCGCGACGAGGGAAAGGGGTTCGATACCTCGGCCATCCCCGACCCTTCCAAACCGGGCACGCTCGCCCAGGAAGGCGGCCGCGGGCTGTCGCTCATGCGGACCTTCATGGATGAGGTGAAGTTCAACGAGTCGGGCAACGAAGTGACGATGGTCAAGCACCGCATCAAACGCGGCCCCGACGGCCGGCTGTAAGCGGGCCCGAAGCGGCCGGCGTCATTCGGTGCCGCCCAGGAGTTTCTCAAGATCGCCGTAGTCGTACGGTGGCCGCGCAGTCCCTCTAATCTCACCCATCGCCACGACCCCACCACCACGCGGCCTTTGCCGACCCGCTGCCGCCCGGCATGGTAGGCTTGTCTTGCAGGCCTCTCATCGTGGCCGGTGCGTGGTCTGTCCGGCATGCCGTTCATGCCGGCGCCGGCATGCCTCATGAAGTGCGCGTCAATGGGCAACTGGGTATTCGATCTGCCGATCCTTCTCGGTGTGGTTTGCTCCCTCGCAGCGCTATGCCGTTGGGTATCGGTACGGTGGCCCCCGAGGAGCGAACGGGCCGCCGTCCCCGCCGCCTGGCTGCCCGAGGTGGTCGAGATCAACTTCGGATCGGATCTGGCCGCTGCCGTCCAGCGAGACCTGGGCCTTCTCACCGACTTGCTGGCCCGGCTTCGTGGATACTCCGAAATCGATCGCCCGGTCGTCCGGATCCGCCATGATGCACTTCTGGCCGACCGGGCGTATGCCCTTTCCATCCACGGCCATCGCATCGCCGGCCGCGTCGTCGAAGAGGATGCCAACGTGATCGAAGAACTCATCACGGCCCTCGGCGCTGCCTGGCAAGAGTACGGCGAGATCATCCGCGCCGCTGCTCGTACCCGCCATCCTGGCCCGCTGGCCGGCGAAGGTGGCCGCGCCGCGGCCGGGTGAGGGTCCGGCCTGCTCTCTCGCAGCCGCTGAAGCATCAACCCTACCGTTTGAGCCGCTCGAGAATATCCGGCTCCACTTCAAACGCCGTCCCGTGGCGCATCCCCTTGGGCATCGAGATCTGCTTGGTGATGTCTTCCCAGTTCACCAGGTCGGCCGACGCCACCGCGCCGTAGCCGCCCCGCCGGTACGCGTCGTAGTACACGATCCAACGCCCGTCCACCTTGAGTGCGCTTGGCCCCTCCACCCAGTCCTCCGCCGAGATCGGCTCGCCTTGCACCTCAAATGGCCCGTCCGGCTTCTCCGCCGTCGCCATCAAGATCAGCTTCCGCGGTTGCGGCTTGAGCGTCTCATCCTTGTAAAACAGCACATGCCGCTCGCCCGACCGGGTGAGATAGGCATCGATCACGTTGTGACCCGGATCGAAAAACAGCCGCGTCGGGGTGAACGACTCGAAGTCCTTGGTCGTGGTCGCGTAAATGCGGTGGTTGTACTGGTCCTCGCTGCTCCCCAAAGTCGACGGAAAACGCCCCGGAACAGTTGTCGCCCAGAAGATCAGGAACCTCCCGGAAGGCTCGTCGAAAAACAGCTCCGGGGCCCAGCAATTCCGCGCCGTAGGTTCGTGCTCCATGACTCCTATCGCCCGCTGCGGCGACCACTCGACCAGATCGCGTGAATGGGCGTAGCCGATGACGCGGTTGTTCCACGAAGTGGTCCACACCATGTGAAACGTGCCATCCGGCCCGCGAACGATGCTTGGGTCGCGCATCAGCTTGTGCCCCACCTCCGGCCTGACAATCGGCCGGTCATCGTTAAGCGGCGTCCATTTCAAGCCGTCATGGCTCGCGGCCAGGTGCAGGCCGTCCTCGCCGTTCCCCTTGAAGTGCGAGAACAGGTAAGCCTTCTCCGCCGCGCCGGCCTGCGCTGCCAGGCAGCACGCCATCGCCGTGCAGAACGCCACTCGCATTGCCACGATCATCAGCTTGCTCCTCACCAGTTGACCGGCGAACGCTTCTCGGCGCTCGGCCTCGTCAGCACCTGGTCCAACTCGACCAGGGCCGTCAGCAGGTAGCCGACGCCGTCCATCGCCTCATAATACGGCTTGCAGGGATGCCCGCGCAAAAGCCCCTGGTAATAAAGTCTCGCCACGCTCTCCCGCGCCGCCTCCCGGGCGAAATCGAGGTACTGCTCGTCGCCCGTTGCCCGGTGCATTTCGAGCAGGAATGAGATCGTCTGCCCATAATACCCGGCGTAGGTCCCGTGCGGCGCCCACTCCCGGGCATACTCTCCATACCACGAATGCTCGACCGCGCCTCGCGGAGGAAACTGCTCTCGAATCGACTCCGCCCACCGCTTCGCCGTGGCGAGCAGTTCTTCGTCCCCGGTGGCCTCGGCGGCGTAGGCGTATACCAACGCTGTGGCGATCGCGTGTTCATACCCAGCGGCGTAGGGTTGCCAGAGGTCGATGTGCCCTCGCGGTTCATATTGGGCGTAATCGCCGATCGTCCGCGGGCCCGGTACGGGCGTGCCGTCGAGCTTGAGGCTCCCCCAGAACGCCTTCGCCTTGGCATCGTAACCGTACTTGCCGTAGGCCTTGAGATAGGCCACCGCCTGCTCGCGGAACTCTGGTTCGCCGCTCCACTCGCTGGCGAGAAACAGCCCCCGGCACAGGAAAGCGGTGATCGACGTATCGAAATGCCCACCGTCGAACCGATCCGCCCCGGCGTTCGGCCGGTTCGGCGTAAGGCCGGTCGCCGGGTGTTTCGCCTTCCAGTAGTAGTTGGCCACGAGCCGCGCCCGGTCAAGCCAATCGCTATCCTTCGTCTGGCGATACATGAAGGCCATCGCCGCGAGGATTTCGCCGCCGCTCATGGCGAAGTCGCAGCCCCGCTGGCCGTCGGCGTGGCGGTTGCATTCGCCGGTGGCCTTGTCGATCACCTGCCACTGCCAGACCGCTTCGATCTCCCGCGCCACCGCCGCGTGGTTCACCCGCCACAACTCCGGCCACAGCGCCGCCTGGATATGGATCTCGTGGAAATCGCCGTTGTGCCCGGTCATCACATCGCGGAAGACGTCGTAGTGGCGGTGCCAGCCCCACCAGAACAGCCCCTTGTCGTCCACCAGGTTTGCCATCGTATAGCCGGCCGATGCGTCGGCCGCCGCCGCGTATCGGCGGTCCCCCGTCGCGCGGCTCAACGCATACAGCGCCCGCAGCATCGGCTGGTCGGTGTAGAGGTTCGCCCCGGCCGGGTTTCTTCGTTCGCGGCGGGTGACCCGCCACGCCTCATCCAGCGCCGCGGCCTCCTGCGGGCAATCCCGCGTCCGCACATCGAGAATGCTCACCAGCACCGGCGACCGCACCTCCCCATACCGGTCCGTCCCGTGGGCAATGACCAGATCCGCGCACTGCCGGGCGTACTCCAGGTAACGGACCTCTTCGACCTTCGCCGGCTCTATTCCGCTCGGCAACACGTCGACCGCCGCCGCCGGCCCAAGCACCCCGAATACCACCAGCCATCCGCAAACGAATCTCAACATGCCTTGCTCCAGACCGAATGCGATTGCGTGAACCGGGGAAGGTGTGGTGTGCCGCTCGGTGACTCAACACCGGCGTGACGCAGACCATCGCTTCTTGCTCTGCGAGAGTGGTCGCCTCTCCCGCCGCGGAGTCTGGGCAAAATGCTAACATGCCGCCGCATACCGTGAAAGCATCTCGCGGGAAGAAGAGCCCGAGGCGTGGCCGCAATGCACATTTTGCCGGAATGTTGCCTGACGGCGCGGTCAGAATCTACTGCCCGTGGAGGCATGGGGCGGGCTATTCATGACCGACCGCCTTCCAGGTTCCGTCGGCGCTCTGCTCGAAGCGGAACTTCCAGGTCACCGCCGGTCCCGGAATGGTCGCATGCTGAAGTGAAGCCGTGAGCGTGGCAGTCTTCCCCTCAATAGTCGGTCCGGCCTTGATTGTCTTTAGGGCCATCGCCATGTTCTTCTGTTCCAGATACTCGGCGATCGCCGCCTTGAACGGCTCCGCGTCTGCCGTCGGGATTTCAGACTTGCCGCAGCCCTGAGACAGGCAAACGAACAGCCCGATAAACAGCAACGCGCCGAGCATCTCGAAAAGCCGAAATCCAACTGCACGCCCGGCAGACTTCAGACCTTCGGCTCCGTCAGCGGTACGCTGTTGATCCGCGTTGCGTTTCTTCATCTTTGAATCGGCTCCGAGCCTTGCGACCAGCGAAATGCTACAGCAACGAAAAGGCGTTGCGCTTTCCCGCCGGGGAGCCAAGCCTAGCGGCGGGCTCCTCCGGCCGCCGGTTTCTCGGCCATACGAGGGGCAGTTGGCGGGGGAGCGTCGCCCGGGCCTATCGAAACGTCCGCGGCGCCCTGTGCGAAACCCAACGCACCCGAAATGAAGACCCGCACATGATACGGCCCCGAAGCATCCTCGGGGACCCTGAGCCGCGCGCTGAAAGGACCGGGCGTCACTCCCAACTCAACTGCGGACAGGTACGACCCGCTTGCACGCTCGTACGTCGCCTGCAGGTCGTTCCAAACCTCCGGCTTGGGACATTGAGCTCGCAGCACTGGCGTGAAACCGAGGCGGTCGCGCCGCCGCACCAGCTCAATTCGTGCCCGACCAGCCAGCGGACTCGTGCCGCGAACCTCGATCACCGTGCCGGGCGCTGCCGTCGATTCGACTTCCATCGATACCGGCTGAGGGTGCTGCAACCGTAACAACGGATCGCCAAACAGGTTGAAAAGCAGCACATGATCTTCGCGTTCCTCGGCCAGCTTCGAGCCGGTCGGACTCAGCACCGCGGCCAGCGTGTCGAGCATTCCACGGCCGCCGCCCTTGGCGTCGGGCGCTGCCAGCATCCGCTGCTTGGCCCGCAGCACGGCCTCCCCCAGCGTCGCTGCGCGCGACTGGAAGACCGCATCGGCCATCTCCAGCCCCCATACCGACAACCCATAGGGCATCGTCACCCGCGAGGCGGCGAGCACGGCGACCGGTGCTCCGGGCGTGCGCAGCATCTCCTCGGCGAGGCAGTCCTCCCGCGTATCCAGCGCGCCGGTATAGCAGGCCAGGAACATCGCGATCGGCGAACCGGCGGCCGAGCGGATCTGCCGGACGTCGAGCGTGCTCAGGATCGGGTATTCCTCGCCGTCGAAGTTCAATCGGTCCAGCTCGACATGGAATCCGTGCCCCAGGTAGACCCAGAACAGCGAGCCTTCGCTCAGCCGTTGGAGCGTGATCTCGCGAAAGCGTCGCGGATCGGGGCAGTACGGGCTGCGCCAACTCGCGTAGGTCATCGACACATCGCACGCCGATGGGATCCGCTCGGTCAGATAGTACCGCGCGGCCGATTCGAGCATCGTGTCTGTCAGAAGACCGAAGCCCCCCACACCTGCCACGAGGTTCAGCCGCCTGCGCCACGTCCCGAAATCGCTCGACTGCTCATAGGCGATCGTCTTCTCGATGATCTGCGACAGTTCCTGCGGAGTGTCAGCCGTCAACCGGCCGATCGCCACGTCGGGCGACAAGTCGTCGTCCAGATCGGCGTACCAGTTGTCGGCGGCAATGTGCCACTCGGGGGCGAAGGCTGCTGTCGCCTTCGCCTCGGCCCAGTGGACGGGTAGCGACCGCGAGGCAATCTGGCCGTCGAAGTATGCCTCGGGATCAGCGTCTCCCACGAGAACCACAAACCTCGCCGTCTTTCCCGCCGCGCGCCGGATCGACTCGCGGACTTCCTCGGCCGTCGGCGCACTGGGAACGACGACCACCCGGCGTCCCTGTTCGGTCCGGTAACGGACCCAAGGCTCCAGCGCCTGCCGCATCACGGCTGGGCAGACCACCACGGTGTCCGGCGGTTGGGGAGCGGATGCGACAAGTGCCAGCAAAAGTGGGAGCATAGTCTGCGAGGTCATTGTGGGGCGTGCGCAACGTCGGGTGCGTCGGGTGCCATGTCCCACGGCGCCAAGCCGTGAACATGCCCGCTCAAGCACCAGGTGTCGGTGGCAACTGAAACGGACCGCTAACGGCTCACAGCCATTCCCGGCGGCAATTTCGGACGGCAGTCTAGCGGGTCGGGCTTTTCCGCTGCAAGGCGAGTCGCTGCAATCGCCGACGCCTGGTCTTCTTCTGGGCGAAATGCGGAGGATGGGCGGAAACCAACAAGAGGGGCCGGCGTCAAACGTGTATGTGGCGTTCCTCGAAATCCACGGGTTCGATCTGGATCGTGAGATGGTCGATCCCGAACCGCTCGTCGAGCATCGCACGAAGCGCCGTCAGCAGTTCGCTGTGCGAATGCCCGTCGTCGATAACCACGTGGGCCGAAAGCGAATCCAGCCCGCTGGTGATCGACCACACGTGCAAATCATGAACGTCGAGCACGCCGGGTATGGCGGCCATCGCCGTGCGAACCTCGTCCACGTCGATCCCGTGGGGAGCCGATTCCATGAGTACGGCCACCGCTTCGGCCAGCAACCGCCATGACGAATAGATCACCAACAGTGCGATGAGCACCGAGGCGACTGGATCGGCCCATTGCCACCCAAAACCCCAGATCAGGCCCCCGGCAGCGATCGCGCCGACGCTCCCCAGCGCGTCGGTGAGCACGTGGAGCCATGCCCCCCGAACGTTGAGGTTGTCATCCCGGCCGGCACTGAGGAGCCATAATCCCAGCAGATTGACCGCCAGCCCCCCCACAGCGATAGCCATCATGGCCGGCCCTATCACTTCGCGGGGGTCGCGGAAGCGGTGGTAGGCCTCAAACAGGATATAGATGGCGATGGCGATCAAGGTCGCCCCGTTGACCATCGCCGCCAGAATCTCGGTACGGTAAAAGCCGTAAGTCCTTCGCGACGTCGGAGGCCGTTCGGAAACCCAGGCCGCGAAAAGACTCAAGGCCAGCGCGGCCACATCGGAGAACATGTGCCCCGCATCCGCCAGCAGGGCCAATGAACCGGTCCACAGGCCGCCGACGATCTCGGCCACCATGTAAATGGCAGCCAGGCCAAGCGTCAGTGCCAGCCGCCGTCGGCTGGAAGACCGGCCATGATGATGAGCGTGCTGGTGATGATGGTCATGGTCGTGCATCGATCTACAGCATAGCCTCTTCCGTAGACTAAAGGCCACCGCTGGCCAAAGACCATTTGGTCTTGGTCGGCAGGTGGCCCAACGCCTATACTCGCGGCCACGTTAAGCAAAGGCCATGCCCCTTTTGAGCGGGGTGGTCCCAGCGGAGGCGCGGTCGTATGCTGTTATGCAGGCGGATCTTCCATCCCGAGACGGTCATGCACCGGTCACTTCACGTTGCTACCATGTTCGCCGTGCTCGTGCACACCGTGCTCGGGTGTTGCGTTCATCATGCGCATGGAGCGATGGCGGATGATCACGCGACGGGCGTTCCGCATCATGACGAGGCCGCCTGCTCGGCGCACGACGACCACGAACACTCGCTCACTTGCGCGGCCGATGATCACGGCCGGGACCACGATCCGTGCCGCGAGCGGCACTGCGATTTCATCCGGCCGGGGGCGTCGCAATTGCAGAAGGTGATTGCAGCCTTTGTGTCGCCGGTCATCGAGATGGTCCTGCCGGGCGCTGAGGTAGGCGATCCCGAGGCGTTTCAGAGTGATCCGCCCGACCCAATTGCGCTCTCGCTTCCTCGCCTGCACCTGGTGAAACAGGTGCTTCTGCTCTAAACCGGCCGATCTGCGCCGGATAGTCCCGCGGTCCGATTCGCCCGCCCGGCGAATCCGCTGCGCGCCCATTCTCGACATCTGTTTCCCCGGAAAGAGGGTTTCTATGGACACGGTCCACACTGGATCGCAAGGCGAGGTCACCGCGCCGCATCAGCGCCTCGGTCGACCGGGGCACGAGTCTCGGCCGCCGCAGCGACGGCGCAGGACGTGGATCTGGGCCGGCGCCGTGCTCATCGTGGTGGTGACGGCAACGGTCGTTACAGTGACGCACGACCGCTGGCTGCCCGCAGCCCAATTGCTCCTGGCCGGGCGTCAAGGCGGCCTCGCGGAACACGATCATGCTGCGGAGGACGGCCACGACCATGCCGCGCACGCCTCAGATGAGCACGACCATGCCGCGCATGCTGGCGAGCGGGAAACCGAAGCCGAACACGAAGCACACGCGGGCGAGGCTGAAAGCAGCCACGTGCATGACGAGGCTGGCGCCATTTCGCTCTCGAAGCAGGCCCGCGCCAATATTGGCCTTGAACTGACGCGGGTCGAACTGCGGCCGTTCGAGAAGACGATCAGCATACCCGGCCTCGTGGTCGAGCGGCCCGGGTGGTCGAAGCTCGAGGTCACGGCCCCCATGACCGGCGTCGTCACCCGGATCTATCCACTCCAGGGGCAGACGGTCACGCCCGATCAGCCGCTGTTCGACGTGCGACTGACGCATGAGGATCTTCTCCAGGCCCAGACCGACTTCCTGCGGACGGTCGAGGAACTCGATGTCATCGCCCGCGAGGTCGCCAGGCTGGAGCAAGTGACGAAGCAGGGGGCGGTGGCGGGAAAGACGCTGCTGGAGCGCAAGTACGACGAGCAGCGCCAACAGGCGCTGTTGAGAAGCCAGCGCCAGGCGCTGCTCCTGCATGGTCTGTCCGAAGCCCAGGTCGATGAGATCGTCGCCAGCCGAACGTTGCTCAAGAAACTCACGATCGCCGCGCCGGGCAAGGAGGGGACCGTCCACGAGTCGCTCCAGGTCGAGGAACTGCACGTTGCCCAGGGAACGGCGGTCGCCGTCGGCGATCGACTCTGCACGCTGGCCGACTACAGCGAACTGTACGTCGAGGGAAGGGCATTCGAGCAGGACATTCCGGCCGTCTCACGGGCCGCGGAAAAGGGTTGGTCTGTCTCGACGACACTCGACGGCGGGGAGTCGTGCTCCGTGGCCTCCGGCGGCGTCAAGATTCTCTATGTCAAGAACACCGTCGACGCCGATTCGCGGACCTTCCGGTTCTACGTGCCGCTCTGCAATCACATCATCCGCGAGGATAAGGGACCCGATGGCCAACAATTCGTCTCCTGGCAGTTCAAGCCAGGGCAGCGGACCGAAATCAAGGTCCCCGTCGAGCAGTGGCAGGACCGCATCGTGCTGCCCGTGGAGGCGGTGGCCAAAGATGGCGCGGAGTACTACGTCTTCGAGTCCAACGATGGGCATTTCGACCGCCGGTCGGTGAAAGTCGACTACCGCGACCAGCGATCGGTCGTGATCGCCAACGACGGCAGCCTTCGCGTCGGTTCAATGATCGCCACATCGGCGGCGCACCAGATGCAGTTGGCTCTGAAGAACCGCGCCGGGGGCGGAGTCGATCCGCACGCCGGGCACAACCATTGAGACATCCATGCTCAACGCGATCATCCGCTTCTCGCTCCGCTACCGGCTGCTGACGATCCTGGCCGCGCTGGTCGTGCTGGTCTATGGCTCGTACACGATGTATCACCTGCCGATCGACGTGTTTCCCGATCTCGATCGGCCCCGCGTCACCGTGATGACCGAGGCGCCGGGACTGGCGCCCGAAGAAGTAGAGACGCTCGTCACGTTTCCCCTGGAATCGGTGCTCAATGGGGCCACCGGCGTCCAGGCGGTCCGCAGTTCCTCGGGAATCGGGCTGTCGATGATCCAGGTGGAATTCGCCTGGGGGACCGATATCTTCGTCGACCGCCAGGTGGTGAACGAGCGGCTCGCCGTGGCCGCCGACCGGCTGCCCGAAGGGGTCAAGCCGCAGTTGGGTCCCATCTCGTCGGTGATGGGGCAGATCATGCTCATCGGCATGTGGAGCGAAGGCGGGAAGACGTCGCCGATGGAAGTCCGCACGCTCGCCGACTGGGTTGTCCGCCAGCGTCTCCAGACCATTCCCGGCATCGCCCAGGTGATCACCATGGGCGGTGGGCGGAAGCAGTACCAGGTGCTCGTCGACGCGGCAGCGCTGCGGAGTTACGGCGTCAGCCTGCACGACGTCGAGCGGGCCCTGGCCGCCAGCAACACCAATGCCACCGGCGGCTACCTCAACCGCGGTGCGCAGGAGTATCTCGTCCGCTCGATCGGCCGCCTGCACGACCTGGAAGACATGCAGCACGTGGTCGTCAAGTCCGGCGGCGAGCGCCCTGTGCTGCTCGGCCAGGTGGCCCGCGTGGTCGAGGCCCCGCAGGTGCCGCGCGGCGACGCTGCGGTTGAGGGGCACCCGGCGGTGATGATCACCATCACCAAGCAGCCGGGCAAGGACACTCGCTTCCTGACCGGCGAGATCACCAAGGCCCTCCACGAACTCAAATCGAGCCTGCCGGCCGACATCCGCCTCAACCCAAACGTCTACCAGCAACGGACCTTCATCGAGTTGGGCGTAAACAATGTGATCCACGCCCTGCGCGACGGCAGCATCCTGGTCGTGGTCATCCTGTTCCTGTTTCTGCTCAATTTCCGCACCACCTTCATTACGCTGACTGCCATCCCGCTGTCGATCGTCGTCACCGGGCTGGTCTTCAAGTGGTTCGGCATGTCGATCAACACGATGACCCTCGGCGGACTGGCCGTGGCGATCGGCGAACTGGTCGACGACGCGATCGTCGACGTGGAAAACATCTTCCGCCGCCTCCGCGAGAACCGCCAACTGGCCGATCCCAAACCGGCCCTCCGCGTGGTCTATGAAGCCAGCAGCGAGGTCCGCAATTCGATCGTCTTCAGCACGATTCTCGTGGTGCTCGTCTTCGTGCCCCTGTTCGCCATGGGCGGCATGGAAGGCCGGCTCTTCACGCCGCTCGGGGTGGCCTACATCGTCTCGATCGTCGCCTCGCTCCTGGTTTCGCTCACCGTGACCCCCGTGCTTTCGTACTGGCTCTTGCCGAAAGCCCGGGTAATCGCGGCGGAGAAGGACGGCCGGTTGCTCACGCTGCTCAAGTGGCTTGCCGGCCACGCGATCCGCTTCAGCACCCGGCGGCCCTGGCCGATACTCGCCACGGTCGCGTTGATGGTGGCGGTAAGCCTTTTCCTGGTGACGCGGCTGGGTCGCGACTTCCTGCCCCCCTTCAACGAGGGCACCGCCCAGATCAATCTCGTGCTTCCGCCCGGCGATTCGCTGGAGACCTCGAACCGCATCGCTGGCATGGTCGAACGGCGGCTCAAGGACGTCCCCGGAGTGTTGTCGTTCGGGCGGCGCACCGGGCGCGCCGAACTCGACGAGCACGCCGAGGGGGTCAACATGTCGGAGATCATCGTCACCTTCGCTCCCGACTCCGAGCACACTCGCGAAGAAGTGCTCGACCGGATCCGCGAGGAGCTGACGCAGGTCCCCGGCGCGGTGATCGCCGTCGAACAGCCCCTGCAGCACGTCATTTCGCAAATGCTCTCCGGTGTGAAGGCCCAGGTGGGCATCAAGCTCTATGGCGACAGCCTCGAGGTGCTGCGGGCCAATGCCGACGAGATCAAGATGGCGATCCAGGACGTGCCGGGTGTGACCGATCTGATGGTCGAGCCCCAGGTCGAGATTCCACAGCTACGGATCGAGCTCAATCGGCCGGAACTGGCCCTGCACGGCCTCAACGCCGACGATGTGAACGAACTGGTCGAGACCGCAATGAACGGTCGCGTGGTCTCGGAAGTCGTGATGGGCGAGCGGAAATTCGACTTGCTCGTGCGGCTCGACGACGAGTTCCGCAACGATCCGGAGCAATTGCGGCGGCTGGTGATCGACCTGCCGCGCGGCGGGCAGATTCCCTTAAGCGCCGTGGCCTCGATCGCGGAGGCCAGCGGCCCGAACACCATCAACCGCGAAAACGTGCGGCGGCGCATCATCGTGCAGTGCAATACGTCCGGTCGCGATTTGGGCGGCGTGGTCGGCGATATCCAGCAGCGGCTCAAACCGGTTGAGGCGAACCTTCCCACCGGCTACTTCATCGAGTACAGCGGGCAGTTCGAAAGCCAGCAGTCGGCGACCCGGACGATCGGACTGCTGAGCATCGTCTCGCTGGCCTGCATGTTCCTGACGCTTTATACGCTATTCCGCTCGGCGAACCTCAGCCTCCAGGTGCTGGCGGCGCTGCCGATGGCGGCCATCGGGGCGGTGGCGGCGCTTGTGCTCACCGGCCAGACGCTTACCGTGGCGAGCATGGTGGGGTTCATTTCGCTCGCCGGCATTGCGGCCCGGAATGGGATCCTCCTCATCGCCCATTACCTGCATCTGGTGCGTTACGAAGGCGAAAGCTTCTCGCAGGCGATGGTCGAGCGCGCCGGCAAGGAGCGGCTGGCGCCGATGCTCATGACAGCCCTGTGCACAGGTATCGCCCTCGTGCCACTGATCTGGGCCGCTGGCCAGCCGGGCAAGGAGATCCTCTACCCGGTCGCCACGGTGATCGTCGGCGGCCTGATCAGCTCAACCCTGCTCGACTTCTTTGTCCGCCCCGCCCTGTTCTGGCTCTTCGGCCGTCACGCCGCCGAGCGGCTCATCCGCCAGCGCGAACTGCTGGCCGACGAAACAGAAGCCGAGCTGATCGCCGGCTCTCACTGCTCTCCCGCCGCGCGCATTTGATATTCACCGCCCGTCTTCGTAAGACGGAGTTGTAATGCGTCATCGCGGGCCGTGGGGCTTTGGCTGTCGGCAGCTCGTCGTTGTTGAGTCGCAAAGCGGCGGCAGCGCCAGCGGCATCGCAGCCGGCCGAAGCCGGGACTCCAGCGGCCGGCGATTGACTCCCGAACCGCCTGGCGCTACCCTGGTGGACAGTCTCGAATCACACCCGACACCCGACAGAGGAGTCGTGCCATGGCTGAGCAAGTCACTCGACGGAGATTCGTGGGAACTGCGGCGGCGGTGGGAGTCGCCAGCATCGTGCCGCGGCACGTTCTCGGCGGCGCCGAACACGTCGCCCCCAGCGAGAAGATCACGGTCGCCCATATCGGCATGGGCACACAGGGGTTCCGCGAGTTGGGTGGCCTGCTCAACAACCCGCAGATCCAGGTCGTTGCGGTCTGCGACCCCAATACTGACAGCAACGACTATATCGAGTGGGGCAGGAACGGCATCCGCAACACGATCCGCGAACTGCTCGGTCAGCCGGGCTGGCGCGAGGGCGCCGGCGGCTGCCCCGGCGGCCGCGAGGTCGGCCGGGAAGTGGTCGACGGCTTCTACGCCCGCCAGAAGGGCGAGACCAAGTACAAAGCCTGCACGGCCTACGCCGATTACCGCGAATTGCTGGAGAAAGAAAAGGATCTCGATGCCGTCAAGGTTATGACGCCCGACCATCTTCATGCCTGCGTTTCCATCGCGGCGATGAAGAAGGGCAAACACGTCATGATGCACAAGCCGCTGGCCAACCGCATGCACGAAGGCCGCCTGGTCGTCGAGACGGCGCGGTCGACCGGCGTGGCGACCCATTTGCTGGCCTACGGCTCCGGACGCGATAACGGGCGCATCGTCCAAAGCATCAAGGAGGGCGCGATCGGAAAACTGCGGGAGATCCACAACTGGACGAACCGCCCCGTGTGGCCCCAGTACACCGAAATCCCCGCGGACCGGCCGCCCGTGCCCAAGGGGCTCGACTGGGACCTCTGGCTGGGCCCGGCCGTCTACCGGCCCTTTCATCCCCACTACACCCACACCGTGTTCCGCGGCTGGTACGATTTCGGCGGCGGCTCGATGGCCGACATGGGGATCTACAGCCTCTGGCCGGTCTTTGCCGCTCTCAATCTGGCCCCTCCCACAAGCGCCGAGGCCTGGGCGACCCACACCTGCACGATCGTCGACAATGTCAGCCAGGTGGCGAAGAACGATTTCGCCTTCCCGACCGCCTGCCAACTGCGGTTCGTTTTCGCTCGGCCCGAAGGCGAGGGAACCATCGAACTGTTCTGGTACGACGGTGGCATGAAGCCGCGACTCCCAGCGGAGGTGGAGACGCTGGGGGCCGAGATGGGCCGCGAAGGTATCCTCTTCGTCGGCGACGAAGGGGCGATTCTGGCCGGCTTCCGCGGCGACAATCCGCAACTCTACGCCCGGGGAAAACGCAAGTCTCTGTGGGCCGCGTCGCCAGACGACGCACGGTCGAGCGATCGCAGCGAGCGCAATAACCCCTGGGTTGAGGCCATCGGCGGAGGCGAACCGTCACCCGGCAGTTTCCTGAACGCCGGATCGATCACCGACGCCGTGAACCTCGGTGCCGTAGCCCTCCGCGCTGGGAGCAAGGTGGTCTTCGACAGCCAGAACATGAAGATCACCAATCTGCCCAGCGCAAACCAGTACCTGGTCCGCCAGTACCGCCCCGGTTGGGAACTTACATGAGTCCCAGCCTGGCCGTGTGCTCCGCGGAGATAGAGTGAATGCAAACGCCTCAGATTCCGAGCACCCGCCGAGCGTATTCCAGCGACGTGTCGATCCCCGCCGACTCGTGCGCCACTTGTTCGTCGATCGGCAACCGGCTGATGTATCGCAACTGGCCCGCACGCTTCGCCCGGACAATTCGCAGCGTGCGGGCCAGGTCACTGCCGGGAACACCCGGCAGCGTGGCCCAGTATTTCTCGGTCAGAACGGGTACCTTGAGCGGATCGCGGGTGAGCGTCTCCAGGCTGAAGCGAACATCGGGCTTCGCGTGGCGAAGGATCTCAACCATCCTCCTGATATCGAGAAAACCATCGCCCAGCGGCACGTCGGCAAACAAGAATCCCTCGTCGTACTCCTCGACCGCCTGGTCCTTGAGGTGAACCGAAAACGCCCAGGGCGCAAGGGCCTCGACCACGGCAATCGGATCCTCTAACAGGGCGAAGCCGTTGCCCAGGTCGACGCAAGCGCCGACATACTCGCTGCCCGTCGCGCGCAGCAGGGCCACCTGCTCCTCCACGCGGCGGTCCTTGTGATTCTCGATCGCCAGTCGGACTCGGTGCTTCTCCAGGATCGGCACCGCCCGGGCCAGCGCCTGCCGGCTTTGCTCGGCCGCGGCCTGGAATTCCTGGAGGGTCTCGAACTGTTCGTAGCGCCGACCGGGCATGCTGGCCGTGCGGACGACCAGCACGCCCATTTCACCGGCCGTGCGAACTTCGGCCCCAAACCGTTCCACGTCCCGGTCGTTCCGCGGCAGGCCGACGATCCCTTCGACGTACATCCCGTACTCGGTGGCCCGCTCTCGCAGGTTGCGGCAATAGTGCGCATCGCGCACACCGAGCGGGAGTTGCACGCCACCGGCCCCGCGTGAGTGGCAGTAGTCGAGATAGGTGAGCGGTTCGAAAAGATCCCGCTTCGGCGCCTCGCTCTGGATCGCTTTCCGCCGGAGAGCCAGCGTATAGACGACCAGCCCGAGGCTGCTCTTCAACTCGCCCGAAGGCGGTGCCGCCCAGGAACTTCCTGCCACCGCGTGGGCCGCGCCGGCGGCCAGCCACGTGAGTGCGTCTCGCCGATTCATGTAATAACCCGCCTACTCGAGTTTCACGACCAGTTCCTTCTGTTCCTGCGGCGGCAGGGCTTTCACTCCCTTGATCTCCTTGGTCCTCTTGTCCTGGTCGCCGACGCGGACGGTGTACGTCCCGTCGCGGAACACCTTGGGTCGGAACTCGCGTCCCTGGATTCGCAGCGTGTAGACAATCTCGCCCTGCGCTTCGTCAATCACCTGGACGACCGCGTTGTCCATCCCGTCGATCTTCAACGTCGGCAGGTAGGCTGCGGCCTTCCTCCCGTAATTGTCGAGTTGGTGGATCGTCTTCGGCCAGCCGGGATACTGCCGCGCCTGAGGATCGGCCACATCGACGTTCCGCGGCCAGCATTCCAGCGTGATCGTGCGGTCGGGCTTGTTGAAACGGACCACGCCGAAGCCGGCGGCCCGTGTGGTGAGCTTATCGTGGTTCTCCTCGGGACTCGGATTGGCCACCGCCCAGACCGTCAGCTTGTTGCCGAAGCCGTCGGTGTGCTGGCCCGTGTATTCCGGCATGCCCGGTTGGCGGTTCTTGCCGGGTTCAAGCGGCGCCCACCAGCGCAGGTAGAGGTTGGCGATCGACGGGACGCACAACGAGTAGCCGGCGTCGTCCCAGTCGTCGATGCCGTGGTGGATGATCGTGCCCAGGTGCTGGTCTCCGGCAATGTGCAAGGCAAAAGCCTTGCGCATCTCGGCCAGTGCTTGGTTGCGGCCGGTTTGCGGCCAGCCATTCGAATCGAGGTCCGCGAGGATACGGTTGTCGCGCGTGCCGTGGATATGCGCGCCGCCGCAGAAGATGGTCTGGGAAAGAACCGCTTTCATGTCCGCCCCGCGCCAATCGGCCGCCCACTCGCGCAGAAATTTCAGTTGCCGCTCCCCTAGCAACTCGGCGCCGGGCACGTCGAGCGACTTGGGATCGTAGTCCGGATCGTTCACGTGGTCGGGCCGCGGCCCCATTTCGGGAACCAGGCCCTGGGGACCGCTCTTGAACTTGCGGTCTTCGATCACCGCGAAGCTGATCCCGCCCCAATTGAAAGCCGTGTAGTAAACGCCGATGCCGCGCTCGATGGGCGTCGGATCGTACGGATCGGGAAGGTGGCTGGTTTGCGCCCGTTCCACTTCCTGAACGTACTCCACCGGCTTGAAGTAACCGCCGTCGTGTCCCTGGGCGACGAACGATTGCTTGCCTCCCGCGCCCCACAGGTTCGGATGACCGACATCGTGGTCGTCGGGTATGGTGATCGTCGGCGTATTGCGGATCGCCTCGCCGAAGTCTCGACCGAACTTGAGCCAGTAGGCATAGTGCCGGTTGTGGTCGTACACCTGGTCGCCCGAGAAGAACAGCAAGTCGGGCTTGAGCTTCTTCAGGTTCTCGACGATGTCGGTCCGCGGAATGTCGCCGCCGTGGCCCGGGTAGATCGAGTTGCCCGTAAAAGCGGCAACGATGATCTCCGATTTCTCCAGCGGATCGCGGCGGATCAGCCCTTCGTACACCGCCGACTCGCCGTGCCGCACCCGATAGGGCACCTCCTGCGTCATGTCCCAGTTCTCCACGCGGAACGGCGCCGTCCAGCCGGGAGTGACAACCTCCGTCGTCCCGACCTGCTCCCACTGTCCGCCCCGGTTCACTTCCAGGCGGACAGTCCGCGGATCGGTATCGTCGAGCGGGTAGAGTTGCGCGGTGAGCTTGAGCGTGTTGTTGTGGACCGTGTACAGCGCAAAGCAGATGATCTGGTCCTTGCTCACCTGCGGAATCGTCAGCAAATCGGCTTGCTGGCCGCGCCCCGCCGGCCGTTTGGCTTCCCCGGCCGAGGCAGCGATCGTAACAGCTAGAGCCAGCGCCAACCCAAAAAGAGCGGATCGTTTCATGACAGCCTCCTTGTGACAGACCTGATGCGACGGTTCAGTCTATTGGCATCGTGGCCTGAATGGCAACTCACATTCCTGGCATTTTCAAGTCGCCGAAACGTATCCCGTGACGCCCCCGATCGTTGCGCGAATCGCCCGCAAGCGTTGCGTCATCGACCTGGACGCCAATAAAATGGGGCCGGCAACGAGAATCCCCTTCAAGGAGTACGCATCATGACGCGCACGGCCTGGTGGTTATTGATTGTCGGTGTGTGGTGCGGAGTGTCGACGGCGGCGGAGCTCGAGCACTTAGACGTCTACAAGTCGGGTGCCGACGGCTATCACACCTATCGCATCCCGGCCATCGAAACCACGCCCGACGGAACCCTGCTGGCCTTCGCCGAGGCCCGCAAGTACAACCAGGCCGATCCCGGCTACGGCAAGCAGGACATCGACCTCGTGCTGAAGCGCAGCACCGACGGCGGCCGAACCTGGTCGCCGATGACGATCGTCGAAGATCCGGGCGAGTTGTGGTCGGCCGCCAATCCGGCGACGATCGTCGATCGCCAGACGGGCCGAGTGTGGGTCCTCTATCTCCGCGGCAAACCCGAGCGGAATACCGAGACCGCCCGGCCGGGCACCGACGACGTCCAGACGCTCGCCCGCTACTCCAGCGACCAAGGGGCGACCTGGTCGGAGCCGATCGACATCACGGCGGTGGCTCGCGACATGTCGGCCGCCGATTGGCGCACGAGCGTCGTCGGGCCGGGCGGAGCGATCCAGCACTCCAGCGGCCGGCTCGTCGCCGCCGTCTGGAAACACGCTCCCTACCAGGACTTCGCCATCTTCAGCGACGATCATGGCGCCAACTGGCAGCGGGGCGAACTGGTGCCGGGCGGAATCCCGGGCGACGAATGCCAGATCGTCGAACTGCCCGATGGACGGCTGCTGATGGACATTCGGCAGCAATCCGGTCCGCACCGCTGGATGGCGGTGAGCGAAGACCGCGGCCAGACCTGGTCCAAGCCGCGGCCCGGCGTCACGGTCACGCCCGTCGCCACCGCGATCGAACGCTACACGACCGACTCCGGCGACCGCATCCTGTGGACCGGCCCCAAAGGCCCCGGCCGGGCGAACCTGGTGATCCGCACGAGCACCGACGGCGGGCTGACCTTTCCGACGGAGCGATTGCTTTACGAAGGCCCGTCGGCCTACTCCGATCTCACGGTCCTGCCCGACAAGACCGTGGGCGTGCTCTGGGAGCGGGGCGTGAAGAGCGGCTACGAGTTCATCACATTCACGCCCGTCGCACGCCAGCTCGTCGAAGCGAAGCCGTAGTGGAACAGCCCAGTTTGTGGCGCAGGCGTCTCGCCTGCATCCTCGCAGCCGTCCTTCCTGCACCACGAGAACCGCCACCCCGTACGTCCGCCAAGAGGAGCTCTGCTCATGCTACCGAATCTCAACCGTCGCGGCTTCATCAAGGCCGGTTCGGCGATCGCCACCGGCGCGTGCTTTGCCGGCCTCCGCGGCATAAATGCTCTGGCGGCCGACATGGTCCAGAGCAGTTCGCCGTCGGCCGCCAAGATCGGGTGGCTGCTCGGAGTGCAGCAGTATACGTTTCGCCGCTTCTCGTTCTACGAGACGCTCGACATGATGGTGAAGCTGGGCATCGAGCGCGTCGAGCCCGCTTTCTTCCTGCCGCTCGACAAAGCCCGGCCGGGCCTGGCGACCAACGAAGACCTCTCGCCCGAACTCCGCCGGGAAGTCAATCAGCGGTTGGCCGATCGCGGACTCTCCATGCCGGTGTTCTACAGCAATCTCGATGCCGACGCCGATCGTGCTCGGAAGATCTTCGACTTCTGCAAGGAAATGGGCGCCGGCACGATTGTTGCCGAACCGCCCGCCGAAGCGTTCGACATGATCGAGAAACTCTGCGAAGAGTACGAGATCAACCTGGCAATCCACAACCATCCCAAGTCGCCTGAGTCGAAATACTGGAACCCCGACAGCGTGCTCGCCGCCTGCCAGGGGCGCTCGCCGCGGATCGGCGGTTGCTGCGACACCGGGCATTGGGTCCGCTCGGGGCTGGACCCGGTCGACTGCCTGAAGCGGATGGAGGGCCGCGTGCTCGGCTTCCATCTCAAGGACGTGATCGAAGCCGGCAAACCCGAGGCCCGCGATGTCCCGCTGGGCGAAGGCAAGGCAAACTATGCCGAGGTGCTCAACGAACTCCATCGCCAGGGCTACAAGGGTGTGCTGATCATCGAGTACGAGCACGACTCGCCCGAACTGATGACCGACGTCGCCAAATGCGTGGCTTTCGTGGAGAAGTGGGCCCAGTCGCATCGCCAATAGCCCGCCGTCAAGGCTGTTTCCCCCGAACCTTCTCC
This sequence comes from Thermoguttaceae bacterium, assembly GCA_040766885.1. Lineage (GTDB taxonomy): Bacteria > Planctomycetota > Planctomycetia > Pirellulales > Thermoguttaceae > JAXGPP01. The sequence continues at coordinate 366,125 of JAXGPP010000004.1, forward strand.
CTTGCCGCTCTCTCCTTGGCAGGGGATACTCTTGGTGTCTCGCCTTATTGTGGTGCAGGCGTCTAGCCTGCCTAAGACTGGTCCCGACGTCCCGCCTGCCCGAATCGTCGATTCCGGCTCCGCGGAACGGGAGCCGCGTCCATTGCCCCCGCAGACTTCCACCACTTCATGATCGCCATCATCGATTACGGCATGGGCAATCTTCGCAGCGTCGAAAAGGGCTTCGCGAAGGTGGGCCATGCCGCGGAAGTCACCAGCGATCCCGCCGTGATCCGCAAGGCGTCGAAGGTCGTCCTGCCCGGCGTGGGGGCCTTCGAAGATGCGATCGGCGAACTCCATCGCCACGAGCTCATCCGGCCGATCCACGAAGCGATCGATGCCGGCAAACCCTTCCTGGGCATCTGTCTCGGCCTGCAATTGCTATTCGAGACGAGTTACGAGAACGGTCGCCACCAGGGGCTCGGCGTGCTGGAAGGCGATGTCGTCCGATTTGATCTTCCGGAGGAGTACTCTGTCCCCCACATGGGCTGGAACCAGGCGCGGATCCGTCGCCGGCCCCCGCTGCTCGACCACTTGGACGACGGCACCTACTTCTACTTCGTCCACTCCTACTACGTGGTGCCTCGCGATGATTCGGTGGTGGCAGTCGAAACAGACTACGGGCGGCCGTTCTGCGCGATGATCTGGCGCGACAACGTCTTCGCCACCCAGTTCCACCCCGAAAAAAGTCAGGCGGCCGGCCTGCGAATCCTGCGCAACTTCGCTGATTTATAGGTCCGCGCCGTGGCCAATCTACGACCGAGCCACCTCACCGCCGCCCGTCACGTCTCCTCCCTTTCGCCACGCGGCCGAACGGCCCTCTGAAACCTCCCACCCGGCCGCCCATGGCCCAGTTGCTGCTTGCCAAGCGGTTTTCGCTGTGTCATATTGCGTGTTTCGTCACTCGAACCGAGCGATAGGGAGTATCGGACGCGTGGAGATCTGGCCGGCGATCGATTTGCGGGGCGGGAAGTGCGTCCGGCTCAAGCAGGGGGATTACGGTCGCGAGACGGTGTTCGGCGAAGATCCTGCCGCAATGGCTCGCCATTGGTGCCAGCAGGGGGCCCGGCGAATGCACCTCGTCGACCTCGATGGTGCCCGCGACGGGCGGCCGGGTAATCTGGAGAGCGTCCGCGCGATCCTGGCGGCGGCCAAGGTCCCCTGCGAGTTGGGTGGCGGGATACGCAACGAGGAGACGATCGAGGAGCTGCTCGACCTCGGCCTGACCCGTCTGGTCGTCGGCACGCTGGCCCTCAAGGAGCCCGATTGGTTTCGCCGCATGTGCCTGCGGTTTCCCGGCCGGCTGGTCCTGGGCATCGACGCTCGTGGCGGACGCGTGGCCACCGATGGCTGGCTCCAGACGAGCGACGTGCCGGCGGTCGACATGGCCCGGCAGTTCGCCGCGTCGCCTCTGGCCGCGATCGTCTATACCGACATCGCTACCGACGGCATGCTTACCGGGCCGAATGTCGCGGCGATGGCCGAAATGCAGGCGGCCGTCTCCGTGCCGGTGGTCGCTTCCGGCGGTGTCAGCCGTCGCGACGACGTCGTCCGCCTCGCCGAGGCCGGACTGGCGGGATGCATCATCGGCCGCGCGTTGTACGAAGGGACACTGGCGCTTCCGGAGGCCCTTGCCGCCGCCGGAGATATGAGATAATCACCCAATACCTCCAGGTCACGATCCGGTCAAAGGAAGGCTTTCATGGCGAAGTACAAAACGGAAGACATCCGTAATGTGGCGCTCTGTGGACACGGCGGGACCGGCAAGACGACGCTGGTCGACAAGATGCTCACCGCCACCGGCACCATCAGCCGGCCAGCCAGCGTCGACGACGGCACGAGCATCTGCGATTTCGACGACGAGGAGAAGCACCACAAGTACACCGTCGAAGCCAAGGTGGTTCACTTCGACCACGCCGGCAAGCATTTCCACGTGATCGACACGCCGGGATACCCCGACTTCATCGGCCAGACCATCGGCGCCCTCCGCGGCGTCGACACGGCCGCCATCGTGATCAACGGCCAGGCGGGGATCGAGGTCAACACCCGCCGGGTGTTTGCCGAAGCCCAGAAGGCCGGCATCGGGCGGATGATCATCGTCAACAAGATGGATTCCGACAACGTCGACTATCCCGCTCTGCTCGGCAAGATCCAGGAGGTCTTCGGCTCCGAATGCGTGCCCATCAGCGTGCCGGTCGGGCACGGCGGCGACTTCAAGGGCGTGGTCAGCACGCTCCAGCCGCCGGCCGACGCCGCCGGGGCCCTGGTCGATCCCAACGAGATCAACCAGTCGCTCATCGAGTCGATCGTGATGGCCGACGAGGAGGTCATGAACCGCTACCTGGAAGGCCAGCCGCCCAGCGAGGAAGAACTCGGCCGCCTGCTGGTCCAGGCGATTGCCGACGGGAGCCTGGTTCCGATCGTCGCCGTATCGGGCAAGACCGGCACCGGGTTCAAGGAACTCCTCGACACGCTGGCCATGTGCGCGCTGCCGCCGGATAAAGTCAAACGGACTGCCCGCAAGGCGGCCGATGGCAGCGAGGGGGAGGAGATCGAGCTGAAGGCCGATCCCGACGGTCCGCTCGTGGCCCAGGTTTTCAAGACCCGCGTCGATCCCTTCGTGCAGAAGCTCAACTTCGTCCGCGTGTTCTCCGGAACGCTCCGCAAGGACTCGAGTGTGAGCGTCGTTGGCGAGCGCAAGGCGGTCAAGCTCTCGCAGTTGCTGCACATGCAGGCCGAAGACAGCGAGCCCATCGACGAGGCCATTCCCGGCGCAATCGTGGCGGTCGCCAAGGTCGAGGAACTCCAGACCGCCAGCACCATCGGCGAGTGGGCCCTGCCGCCGATCCGCTTTCCCACCCCCATGGTGGGCCTGGCGGCGACCCCGAAGAGCCGCGGCGACGAGGCGAAGCTCTCCGGCGCGCTGACGAAGATCACCCAGGAAGACCCGACCTTCCGCGTCGACCGCGACCCGCAGACCAAGGAAATGGTCATCACCGGCATGACCGAACTTCACCTGCAGATCATCCGCGAGCGGCTCAAGCGCCGCGACAAGGTCGAGGTTGAGACCAAGGAGCCCAAGATCCCCTATCGCGAGACGATCCAGATCAACGCCGAGGGGATGTACCGGCACAAGAAGCAGACGGGTGGCCGCGGGCAGTTCGGCGAAGTCCACATCCGCATGTACCCGCTGCCCAAGGATGTCAATCCGGAAGAGTGGGCCACCAAGGACAAGTTCCCGTCGCTCAAGCAATTGCACTACCACCCCGACAACAACTTCCTCTGGATCGATTCGGTTGTCGGCGCCACCATCCCCGGCAACTTCATGCCCGCCGTGGAAAAAGGCTTCCTCGACCGCCTCAACCGCGGCGTGATCGCCGGCTACCGGGTGCAGGACGTCTGCATCGAGGTCCATTTCGGCAAGCACCATCCGGTCGACAGCTCCGAGCAGGCGTTCAAGACGGCCGCCTCGATGGCCTTCCGCAACGTCTTCCAGCAGGCCAAGCCGGCCCTGCTCGAACCGGTGGTGAAGCTCGAAATCACCGTCCCCAGCGACAAGGTGGGCGACATCAACAGCGACATGTCCGGCCGCCGCGGCCGCGTGCTGGGCATGGAGGCTTCCGGCGGCATGACCACGATCACCGCCGAGGCCCCGCTGGCCGAGGTCAGCACCTACGCCCGCTCCCTGTCGAGCATCACCGGCGGCCAGGGCAGCTACACCATGGAGTATAGCCACCACGACGTCGTCCCCGGCAACGTGCAGCAGGAAATCATCCGCGCCGCCAAGCTCGAAGAAGAGGAAGAATAGACCGAATCTTGAGTTCCGGCTGCCGCGAGTTCGCGGCTCACCGGGCTTCAGTAATAACCGCTTGCAGAAGCCGGAAACCGCAGTTATCTCGGTGGTTTCCGGTTTTTTTGCGCTGCAAGACGATCTGCGCTCCCATATTCGATCGCCAAGAACCGGTCCGGGCAGAAGTCGGTGCATATGTCGCAGGCCACGTGGTCACAGGAACCTGCCGATGTTCAATCACTCCGACCTCAGGGCCTCAATCGGTTCCAAGGCTGCTGCGCGGACGGCGGGGTAGATGCCGAATACCAGGCCTACTGCGACCGAGAAGCCGAACCCGGTCAGCGCGGCGGGCCAGGAAATGATCGTCTCCCAGTAGCCCAGCCATGAAACGGCCAGCGCGGCGGCGATTCCGGCGGTCACACCAATCACGCCGCCGGAGCCGGCGAGCATTCCCGATTCGAGGAGAAACTGCAGGCGGATATCCCGCCGGGTAGCGCCCAGGGCTCGGCGCAAGCCGATTTCGGGCGTCCGCTCGCGCACGGCGATGAGCATCACCGCCAGGATGCCGATCCCGCCGACCACCAGCGAGATAGCCGCCACGCTGCCGATCAGCAGTGTCATCGACCGGGCCGTCTCGCGTTCGGCTGCTAGCAGTGTGGCCTGATTCTGGATCGTGAAGTCGTCCGGCTTGTCGCGCAGCCGGTGCCGCTCGCGGAGCACGGTGCGGATCTCGCTCTCCGCTCGATCGAGCACGTCGGCACTGTGGGCCTGGACATAGACGGTGTCGATGTGGTCCACATTGAACAGCCGCCGCATTGCCGAGCTGAGCGGAACAAGGATCAAATCGTCCTGGTCCACGCCGTTGGCGTCCATACCCTTCGACTCGGTGACGCCGATCACCTCGAACGGCACACGGCCGATGCGGATCTGAAGCCCCAGCGGGTCGGCCCGCCCGAAGACGTTGACTGCCGCCGTCGGCCCGAGCACCGCCACGCGACGCCGGGCACGGTCTTCTTCCGCGTCGAAGGTCCGGCCCCTGGCGATGGCGATGTTGCGGATGGGGAGGCCGGCGGATGTGATGCCGATAACGTTCGTGTTGGCATTCTGATCTTCCCATCGCACGGAGAGTTTCTTGCTGACCGCCGGCGTCGCAAGCCTCGCGGAAGGACACTGCGCAGCGACAGCCTCGGCGTCGTCGATCTCCAGCGTGGTTACCATCGAAGTCTGCCGCTGCCGGCCGGCAACAATCCGCGTCTGGCCAGCGTTAACCACGATCAGGTTGGTGCCCATATCGCGAATGCGGTCGAGGATCTTCTTCTCAGCACCCCGCGCGGCGGAGACCATGAGCACAACCGTGGCGATGCCGACCACGATTCCGATAACGCTCAGCATCGTACGGAGCTTGTGGGCGGCGAGGATTTCACACGAGAGTGCTGCGTTACGCGAGAGTTTCATCCGCCGTCACCCCGATCCTCCCTCAACATCAGCCACCGAGAAGACCGGCCTGATCCCTTCGGCCGGCGATCTCCCTCGCCGCTCATCGCAGCGCCTCGACTGGCCGAAGTCGCGCCGCACGCCGTGCGGGCTGGACCCCGAAGAACGTGCCCACCGCCAGCGCGAATGCCAGCCCCAGTGCCAACGGTTCCCAGGAGCTAATCGCCATAATCGGCGTGAACCGGGCGAGTAGCGTGCTGACGCCGAAACCGACCAAACTTCCGATGAACATCCCCAGCAGCGTGACCGCCAGCGACTCGGTAAGGAACTGCACGAAAATATCCCGCCCTGTCGCTCCCAGTGCGCGGCGCAGTCCGATCTCGCGCGTCCGTTCGGCCACGGAAATCAACAGGATATTCATTAGCACCACGCCGCCCACCAGGAGGCTCATCGCGGCCAGGGCAACCAGAAGCATCGAGATCGTGCCCGAGGTCCCGCGGACCATCTCGGCGATGACCATCGGCGAGATGATGCGGAAATCGTCTTCCTGCGGCGGGGTAATGTGGTGGCGCTCGTGAATCAATGCGCGAATCGCTTCGGCCTGCTGCGGCATCAAGGCGGCGTCCGTGGTAATGATCCGCACGGCGCCGACATGGTCGACATTCATCACCCGCCGCATCGCAGTGGTAATGGGTATGATGATGCGGTTGTCGAACTCGTTGACGCCTCCCATCCCGGCAACGCCGCGATGCTCCAGCACGCCCTTGACGGTCAGCCGCACCTTGTTGCAATACAGTTCTTTGCCGAGCGGGTTCTGACCGCCGAACAGGTCCCGCTTCACCGCCGAGCCGATGACGCAGACGCGGGCCATTGTGGCGACGTCATCGGCGGTGATCCCTTCGCCTTCGACCGCCGGCCAGTTCCAGGCGTCGTGCCACTGCGGCTCGACGCCCCACACGACCGCCTGGGTCTGGTTGTTCTCGTGCTTGAGGTCCATATCGAACCGCCACGCCTGGGGTGTGACGACTTCCAGACCCTCGATCTCGTTGCGAATCGCCTCGGCGTCGTCGAGCGTGAGCGTGGTGACACTCATGTCGGGCGGCGGCATGTCCTTCCCGCCGCCGGCGATGAGCATCATCGCGCGGGGGCCGAAATTCTGCACCCGTTTCATCACGTTCCGCTCGGTTCCCTTGCCGATGGCCATGATCACCACGAGCGCCGCCACGCCCACGATCGTGCCCGCCATCATGAAAAACGTGCGGAGCTTGTTCAAATTGAGCGAGTGGAACCCCTCGCCCGCGATGCGCAGGATTCTCATGCGGCGGTCTCCTCCGGTTCGGTTTGGGCTCTCTCCGCTTCGGCGTCCCGCGGCTGCTCGATGCGGCGGTCCTCGGCCACCGTGCCGTCCTTGAGCACGATCACCCGATCCGCATGCTCGGCAACTTCCTCGGAGTGCGTCACCAGCACGATCGTCCGCCCCTGGCGGTGCAGCCGCTTGAAAATCGCCAGCACCTCCAGCCCGCTGCGGCTGTCAAGGTTTCCCGTCGGCTCGTCGGCGAGGATCATCTCGGGGGCCGTGACCAGCGCCCGGGCAATCGCCACGCGCTGCTGCTGGCCGCCGGAAAGCGCGCTCGGCTGATAGGTCATGCGATCCTCCAGCCCCACCGCTACCAGCGCCGCGTCGGCGCGCTCTTCCGCATCCTCCGGGTAGTCGTGGGCGTAGATGAGCGGCAGCATCACGTTCCGCAGCGCGGTGGTCCTCCCGAGCAGGTGAAACTGCTGGAAGACGAAGCCGATCTTCTCGTTCCGCAGGTGCGAAAGCTCCTCGTCGTCGAGGTGCGCTACGTCGACCCCGTCGAGCCGGTACTCGCCGGCCGTGGGTTTGTCGAGGCAGCCGAGGACGTTCATCAGCGTCGACTTGCCGGTCCCCGAGGAACCCATGATGGCGACGTATTCGCCCCGCTCGATGCGGAAGCTGACCCCCTTGAGCACCGGCGTTGTCACGCTCCCGGTGCCGTACGTCTTTTCGATGTTTTCCAGCTCGATCATCGCAGCTCCTGGCTTCCTTGGATGTCCTGAGGTGGCGGTTGGATGAGGATCGTGTCGCCCTCGTGAACTCCGGCGATCACTTCAATCCACGGGCCGTCGCGCCAGCCGACCTTGGTCTCACGCGGCCTGGCCTGGCCGCCTTCGAGCACATACACCACCGTCTTCCCCTTCTCGCGCTGGATCGCCTTCGCCGGCACGGCCAAGACGCCCTCCCGGCGGTCGAGGAAGATCGTCACACTGGCGGTCATTTCAGGCCGCAACTGGCCGTGGTAGGCCGTTTCAATCTCCACGACCACGTCGTAGTTGACCACGTTGTCCTGGATGACCGCCTTGGGGTAGATCGCCGCGACCGTGCCGGCATACTCCGTCGCCGGGAAGGCATCGACGGTGAACGCCGCGCGCTGGCCGACCTTCACCTTGCCGATGTCCACCTCGTCCACGAAAGCGTCGACCTGCAATCGCTCTAGGTCGATGATGGTGACGAACGTGGGCGCCTGCATGCCCGCGGCCACCGTTTCGCCTTCTTCCGTCGACACCGAAGCAATCACGCCTGGAATCGGCGCGGTGATCGTGGCATACGAAAGCTGCACCTTGGCATTCTCCAGGGCAGACAGCGCCCGCTCGCTCTCGGCCTTTGCTTGTCGCAGGTCTTCCGCGTAGCGGGTCTCGGCCAACTCCAGCGCCTTGCTGGCCGAGGCCGCGCGACTCTTGGCCACCGCGTAACGCTCCTCGGCCTGGTCCCGGTCGTCTTCCGTGGCAACCTGGCGCTCGTGAAGCTGTCGCGTTCGGCCCAGCACCCTTTCGGCAAGCGTCAAGGTCGACAGTGCTTCCTCCAGGTCAAAGCGGGCCTTCTCGATTTCCCTGGGCAAGAGCGACTCGACTGCGGCCAGCTTGGCCTGGGCGAGGCTCAGTTCCGCCTGCCGCTGCGCCACCATGGCCTCCAAGTCGGCCTTCTCCAGTTCCGCCACGACCTGGCCTTTCGAGACCGTGTCGCCGATGTTGGCCAGCAGCCGCTCGACTTTCCCCGAGATGCGGGCGCCGACGCGGACCTCGGCTCCGATCTGCGGCTGAACCGCTCCGGTGGCAAGCACCGACGAGGCAAAGTCTCGCCGCCCGACTTTCTCGGTTGCCGGCGCACTATCGGCGACCGCCCCGGTTCCTGTCGGCCAGAACCACCACGCAATACCGGCCGCCACTCCCACGAGCAGCACCAGCGCGGTCAGCCGTTGCCGGCGTTTCCTCCGGCGTCGCGCCGCAGCGCGGGCCGACGAGGACGAGGAACCCGTGCGGTTGCTCGGCAATGTCTTGCTCCCGTTGTTCGAGAAGGCAGCCGACCGGTCGCGAACGGCCGTGTCCTCAACCGGCGTGATGTCGGTGTGAGCCGTGCTCATCAGGCAATCCTCCAGCGTCTATTGATCTGCTTGTTGCCTGAGCACAGGTGCCATTCCTCGCCCCAGGCCTCGACCCGACATGGGTGGATCGGCCGCACAACCGGCCCGCTGGCGCAGCATCTCGAACAGCTTCGCCCGTTGGTCCGCCGTCAGAAACTCCTTCTCGGCCAGCAGGTGCTCGACCACTCGCTCCTGGATGGCCCGCTTGGTGGCGAGAACCTCATCCTGCTTCACACGAATGGCTTCGCGATCCGGCTCCTCTGCGGCGATCAGCGCGATCACCTCCGAACGGGCTTGGTCGACCTGCTGGCAGAGTTCACCGACCGCCGCCTGGAATTCCCGCAATCGCGGCTCGATCTTGGCCCATTGTTCCGGAGTCACCCCAAGCTCGCGGTGCAGGGGGCACCAGATCGCCGGCGGTTTGCCAGGCTCGCCCTGCGGACGCGCCGCCCAGGCGTGGGCCGCCCATATGCCGACGAATGCGAGGTTGAGACCGACCGAGACAATAACCAGGTAGGGCGCAGCTCGTCTCAACATATCGATGACCCTCAACCTTCGCGGCCGGAAACCAGTCCGAGATATGCCTCGGCCAGCGAGTCGCCGCCCGGTTCGACGAATTGTGCCAGCCCCGAGCCGCTCAGCGGATCAGCCGCCCTGACCGCCGCGGATTGGCGACCACCCTGCCATGTGTCGAAACCCAGCAAGGCTCCCACCAGAAGCCCTGCCGCCAGCGCTGCGGCCGTTCGCACCGCGATCCCCACGCCGCGCCACGGCCACTTGCGATCGCGACGCACTGCCGCGATCGCTTCCGGTACTGGCTCCGATTCCCGTCGCGCTTGCGAGACAACCCCTGCGAGAAAGCCTTCGGGTACCGGAGGCATCTCCGCGGAAGCCAATAGCCCCTTCAGGCGGCGCAGCCGGTCAAGTTCCCGGCGGCACCCGTCACAGCCGCTCAGGTGCGCATCGATGGATGCGAGTACGGAAGACACAAGTTCTTGCCGCTCATAGAGATCCAGTTGTCGCTGAACGTCACGGCAACGCATGGTGATTCCTCTCCCGCCAGTAGAAACGGACGAGCGGCGAGAAACCCCCGCACATAATCTGACGATTTCTGTGTTGCCTCGGGAATAGATTCTCCCACGGTGGTTCCGCGTTGCCTGGGAGAAGACTCTCGAACCTCGCCGCGAATCACCGATCGTCCATCAGCCGGGCGAGGCGCACTTCGAGCGCGGCTCGGCCGCGGGCAAGATGGCGTTCGATCGCTTTCGCAGTCGTCTCCATCACTTCGGCAATCTCGCGCGTGCTCAGGCTCTCGTAGTAGCGGAGTACTACGGCCGACCGCTGCTTCGGCGGGAGGCTGGCGATGGCCTGCTGCACGGCGTGTCGCCGTTCGCCTGTTTCCGCCTGATCATCCGCAGACGCGGTTGGCGCGGTGAGGTGGGAGAGATCCGCCGCAGGCTCCGGTCGCCCTTTGCGCAGATAATCTACGCACAAGTGCACCACGACGCGGTACAGGTAGGTTCGGAACGTCGATGTCGCTTGGTAGCGGTCGGCCGCTCGGAAAATCCGCAGAAAGGCTTCCTGGGCAAGATCTTCGGCCGCCTGGACGTCTCCCACCATGCGATAAGTCGTCCGCCAGACCGCCTGTTGGTGTCGCACGACGAGTTGCTCGAACGCAGCGCAATCCCCTTCTGCGACTAGCGCCATCAGCGATTCATCGGAGCCACACGACATTCTCGCGCCTCGCGGTGACTGCCAGCCAGTCCATCTGCCGCCGAAACAGCGTAGCAGATGTCACCGCTTCGTTCGACGTGTCCGGCCGCCGGCCCAACCACCGCGCTCGACCTGGGCTACCGCTCCACGCGCTCGACAACCGCGTCACGCACTGCCGGGTAGAGCGAATCGCTCAACCCGTGGCTGAGCGTGTGGTGCCCGATCGGCAACAGGAGCGTGTCGTCCACGCCCTCGAGTTTCGCCCGCTCGACGGCGACCACCCCGTCTCCCTTGCCGTTCTCCCACTCGTCGAGATCGCCCAGCAGTTCGTCCACCTTCGGCAGCACCAGTCGGCCGGTCCGGCTCTCGTTCAAACGCCGCGTGATCCGCTCGCGGATCGCTCCGAGCCCCTCTGCCGTACACGGCCCGCCGGTCCCCAGAATCAGCGAGTACCGCACCTCGCCGTTCCGCGGGCGAGTGTTGAGCTCGCGGAGAAAACGCGAGCCCGGCTTCAAATCGTCGCGCGCTTCGTTGAGCCCGTCGGCCACGGCGCCTCGAAAGATCGCCATCAGTTTCTTTTCCGGGTCGGGCGGCAGGTGCTCAAGGTAGTCGAGCCCGCCCGGCAATTCGGCCCATCGCGTGCCGTGGTTCGGCGTCGAAACCATCACCAGCTTCTCGACATTGCCCGGATCGAGCCCGGGATCCTCGATCGCCGCCCGGGCGACCAGCCCGCCCATGGAGTGGGCCACGATCGCTACCCGCCGCTCGGGATGCTGCCGGCCGAAATCGCGCAGTTCCCTCGCCAGCAATTTCGCCGACTCCTTCAGCGGGCCGTCGTTGGGATAGGCAAACGTGCCGCACGGCCAGTCTCGCCCGGCCAGTACATCATGCAATCCCTCCAGCGTCCGCCGGGTGGCGCCATAGCCGTGCACGAGCACCACCACCGCCCGATCGGCCGGTTTCGCTTCCCAGCCCTCATCCAGCACCAGCCCGTAACCTTCTGGCTCGCCTCCCAGCTTCTCCCGAATCACCCCTTTGGCGTAGCGCAGTCTCTGCCGTGCGTCGAAGCGATCGATCAGGATCTCCAGCGCCGGTTCACCCGTCGCCGGGTGGTCGATCACATCGAGACGGATGTTCGGAATCGCGGCGCTCAAGAGGCGGACTGCCGCCCGCGACTCCCGCCGCCGAAGGTCCAGCCGCGAGACGTCGAAATCGCGGCCGATCTGATCCGCGTCCAACCCGCCCGCCATCGCCAGCCCGCGGGCCACATCATCGGGGCTCACGCGCCCGTCCTGCGCCGGTACGATTACCGTCGTCGTTCCGCCCACTTCATCGCGTTCGACAATGATCCCGTCGTCGGATGCCAGCCCGGCCGGTGGCGCGGCCACCAGCCCCGCCAGGCTCATCCCGACGATCCACAACCGCAAATGCACCAGACCTGACCGCATCGGCTCATCCTTGGCTGAATAAACTCTCCTCGCGCCGTACCCATTGTGCGGGGACTGGTCCGTTTTTCGGCGCGGCAGGCCAGTCTACCGCGCAGCCCGATCGCCGAGAACACAGACCCGTCCCCCTCACTCGCGCATCAATGGCCACATCGCCTCACCTCGAAACGTGCGGTTTTCCCCGCCAGAGTAGCAGCCGCGTCAAGCACGTAGGCCGGACGTTCACCGGTCACCGACGAGGGCATCACTTTCTTCGATGACCCCTCCCTACCGGTCGGACGGCGATGTTCGCATCCGCCTGAATACCGGTCGTCAGGCTCAAGTGCAGTCTACTGCTCAGCAAGTCGCTCCTTCAGGCGAGCCGTGTCGTCGGCACTCCAGCCAGCCGGGTCGGTGACTTCTTTCCAGGCGTCAATGTAGCTGGCCGCGGCGATGTTGTGGCCGTATCCGTGAGGTACGCTCGTTGCCATGGGCAAGTCGAAAGCGACTTGCAGGAACGTTACGATCGGGTACCAGGTCAAGTAGGGCGAGACATCCGCCCCACGCTCGCCGCCGAGCCAGTCGGGCCTTCGAAACGCCAGCTCCGGCGAAAAAAACGTCATCGGATCGCTCGGATGCTGGATGTAGACGAACCGCATTGGGCCCCATCGATTACCGGCGTGGTCGAGCGCATTGCTCCGCCCGGTGAACCGCACCATCGACCCGTCCCGAAACGTAGGGAGCCACGCGGGCGAAGCGGGATTTCGGGATCTCGTAATTGCGGCCCATTTCGTGCTGGGAAACGGCGGGCCGCTCCAGACACCGCCTTGAATCGGGTCCTCAAAAAGCGTGAACAAGTCAGCGCAGGTTTCCGAGCCGAGCGCCCCGAGACTCAGTCCGTGCAGGTACAGTCTTGGTCGAGATTGACCTGCCAGAGTCGTCCAATGCCCGTACACCTCGTCAAAAAGGGCCCGCGCTGCCTCTCGTGACCCTTCAGGGTTGACCAGGATCGTAATCCAACTCGGAAGATAGGAATACTGCATGGCGACAATCGCCGTGTCGCCTCCATGCAGGAACTCCAGCGTATCGACGGCGCCGGGGTCGAGCCACCCAGTCCCGGTCGGGGTGGCGACGACCAGCACTGACCGCTGGAATGCTCCTACGCGTATCAGTTCCGCCAGGGCCAGTTCAGCTCGCTCTTGCGGCGTTTCTCCGCAGTCGAGGCCGACGTACACCCGCAAAGGTCGCAAGGCTTTCCGGCCCGAGAACTGTGCCAATTCCTCCTGCGTCGGCCCTGCAACGACGAAAGCCTTCCCGCGTCGGCCGATCGAGTCCCAGTTGATCAGCGACTCGGGGCTGCCCGAAGCCATGGCGTCACGGGGCTGTTCGATGCCATCCTCGATCAGGTTGTCGAGTTCCAGGAAAGCGGCGTCCGCAGTGGCCAGCAATTGGCTGAGCACGAGCCTATTGGTGATGGTCAGCAGGATGAAGACAACAATTACGGCGCTCAGGAGGTACGAGACTCGCGGCGGCAGAAAGCGTTTCAGTTGTCGATCGGCAAAGTTGCAGGTTATCCAGAAGATTCGTGCGAGGCCGATCAGGAGAATTCCCACAGTGACTGCGATCATCGCAACGTATGAAGCATAGGCGCTCTCGATTGGCGGCATCTCCATCAGACTGCGAACAGAGTTTTGCCAGACAGTCGAGCGCCACAGCGAAAGAGCGGCAACAGCGGCTGCGACCATTGCCGTCGATAGCCTGCAAACACGCTCCATCTTCGCCCGTGGCTCCGGCAATCCAAGGTAGCGCCACAACCAGGCGGCAGAGACGCCCAGGCCATACCCGACTGCCAGTGCGAGTCCGGACAAGACCCCTTGGACAGCGTAGTGCCGTGGCAGGAGCGACGGAGAAAGGGATGCCGAGAAGAAGAGCGTCCCGAAAACCAATCCGACAAAAGAGAACGACGACCAGAAGCGGTGCAGCACAGAAGGGAACTTCAAGGGAGCCTCGGTCATAAGGGCACCGGAAACGAGGGACTCGGTGGGCACGGTGACGCGCCCTGGAATCGCGGCGCGGCCGCCACTCGTTTCGCGTGTAGCAACCACTGGTTGATCTTACGGTTCTTCTCCAGATCACGCTACTGTCTGTGAGGTCGAGTCCACTGTTCTATCGTGCGCGGGTTGTTCAGCAACCCATCGCTGCGGCTAGCCTGGCTTCAAGTTGCGGTGCGTTCATGCGGCTCTCTCGACACACCCCTGCACACCGCCCGAACAAGTAATATCGTCGGCGCAGTATTCGCCGTATCGGGCCTCCGCATGCTTCGCGATGCCGTCGTTCGGACCGGATTGTCTTGGTTCACGGGGAACCCGGCTCGGGACTGGCTGAATGAGTCGCTGTACATCCTCCAACGACAGCGCCGCGCCGAGGCACAGCGTCCGAAAAGGGCGGCGGGCTCCAGGCGGAAAAGTGAAGCGACGAACTGGCTGTTCCACGCGTTCGTTCCAGGACGTTATCGTGCCTTCGCCATAATCGCCGTTTCAGGTGTAGCAGCTCATGCTGATTTGCAGTAGCCAGTGGACAGGTTTTTTTGCGTGTTTTTTGCGCGCCTCTGTCTGGTCAGCGGGAGACAGGTCACTTGGCGCCAACGTACAAGACGCGGAACTCTTGACCCTTGACTCAACCTGTTGCGCTCCGAACAATATCTGCCGATCTAAACTGGCTACGGTCCTTTTGCTGTTTCCGGCCGTGGGCGCCGCTTGGAAGTTTTCTTTTCGAAGCGTCGGGACGGCTATGCCAGTAGCGACTCGGTAGGTCCAGCGGGGCATGAGGCGCGTCTCGAACGCGCTGACAGCGCGGACTTGCTCTGATGAAACGTCCGACGTAGCTGCCCATCCCCCTTGCTGCAAGACGCACCATGAAAACGCGACGCGAGTTCCTCACGACCGTGCCGGCCGCGGCTGGCGCCCTGGCCATCGGCTATAACCTGTGCCCCGACAACACCGCCTCCGCGCAGGCCGCGGCCCACAGTGCCGCACCGCCGAAGGGCCACTTCCATCCGAAGGGAAAGGCCCCCAGCCGTTTCACCAAGGAGATCCTCGCCGCAGCGAAGGACTCGCTCCCGCTGACCGATACGCGGGATTTCGAGGAGCAGCAAAGAGGGCTCATCGCGCCCATGAAGCAACTCAAGATCCAGGCCGACGCCGGCCACGTCGCCTGGGACATGGAGCGATTCCAGTTCCTCGAAGAAGATCGCGACTTCGACAGCATCCACCCCTCGCTGCTTCGCCAGGCGCGACTCAACAACAACTACGGCCTCTACAAGGTCATCGAGGGGATCTACCAGGTCCGCGGCTTCGACCTCTCCGACATTTCCTTCGTTCGCGGCAAGACCGGTTGGATCGTCATCGACCCGCTCGTTTCCGCCGAAGTGGTTCGGGCCGCCTGGAAGTTCTTCCAGGAACACGTCGGGGAAGGACTGCCGGTCACGGCGGTGATCTACTCCCACTCCCATGTCGATCACTGGGGCGGCGTGCGCGGCATCCTCAGCGACGACGACCTGAGGTCGGGCCGGGTCGAGATTATCGCTCCCCGCGACTTCATGAGCCACACCATCTCGGAGAACGTCTACGCCGGCAACGCGATGAACCGGCGGTTGTTCTACCAGTACGGCATCAACCTGCCGGTCAGTCCTTATGGTTACGTCAGCCAGGGCCTCGGCCAGAATAGCTCCAGCGGCGCGGTCGGTCTGATTGCCCCCACGCGTATCGTCGCAGACGACCTCGAGGAAATGACCGTTGACGGCGTCCGCATGATCCACCAGAACACGCCGAACACGGAAGCCCCCTCCGAGATGAACACCTACTTCCCGGAGCACAAGGCGCTGTGGATGGCGGAGAACGTTATCGCCTCGCTGCACAACATCTATACGCTGCGCGGCACCCCGGTCCGCGACCCGCTCCGTTGGTCGAAGTATATTGCCGAGGCACTCTACAAGTTCGGCCTCGATGCGGAGGTCATGTTCGCTTCACACCATTGGCCGCGCTGGGGCAACGAGCGCATCCGGGAGGTGCTCCGGGCGCAGCGCGACCTCTACGCCAATATGAACAACCAGTGCCTCCACTATGCCAACCAGGGAGTCACGATCAACCAGATCCACAATGTCTACCAGTTGCCCAAGGGACTGCAGCAGCAGTGGCACACGCGGGGCTATCACGGCTCGCCGGAACATAACGCGCGCGGCGTCGTCCAGCGTTATCTCGGCTTCTGGGACTGTAACCCAGCAACCCTCATCCCGCTCTCACCGGAAGAATCCGCGCCGCTGTACGTCGAAATGATGGGCGGGGCCGAGGCGATCCTCGCCAAGGGCCGTGAGCTTGCCGACCAGGGCAAGTACAAGCACGCCGCCGAGATCCTCGACAAGCTGGTCCATGCCGAACCCGGCAATCGAGCCGCCAAGGATCTGCTCGCCGACGTGTACGAGCAACTCGGCTACCAGCAGGAGAATCCGGGCCTCCGCAACAGCTTCCTCGCCGGCGCCCTCGAACTCCGCTCCGGTATTCCGCAGGACCCCATTCCGAGCACGTCGAGCCCGGATGTCATCCGCGCGATGTCCACCGAGCTATTTCTCAACTTTCTCGGCATCAGGATGGACAGCCGCAAGGCGGAAGGGATGCAGTTCACCATCAATCTCGTCACGCCCGACAACGGCGAGAAGTTCCTCATCGAAATGTCGAACGCCACCCTGACGAACATCCAGGGATATCTCGCCGAGAAACCGGACTTGACCCTGACCATCAACCGCTCGGACCTCGAGCAGACGATGGCCGGTGCGAAGCCGCTGGCGGCACAGATCGCCGACGGGACCTGCAAGGCGGAAGGCGATATCGGCATTCTCAAGAAGCTGGCTGCGACGATGGTCGACTTCGATCCCCGCTTCGAAATCCTGCCGGGCACCCAATCCAAACGGCGGGCCAAACCCGCTCGACACGATCCCTACGAGGCCGCGCCCGGTCTGCCCATCGCCGAGTGACCCGCGGACGTATTCCCGGCTGCTGGCAAGCGTTCACAGGCTGGGCGGGTACTGCCCGTTTCTTGGCGCGACAGGCACGTGCTGCTCACAGGACGTTGATGAATCAGCGCGGAGCGGTCCCCTATGATCGCGGGCCTTGAGCGGTTACAACTTCATTGGAGGATGCGGCGATAACAACCAGGCGGCACACGAACACCAGGCGGAAAGGGTTCTCGATGAGACGCTACACTCTCCTGGCGAGCTTGGCGCTCGCGCTGGCGGCGGCACAATCGCCCGTACAGGCCCGCCAGTGGACCGACCAAACGGGCGCGTATTCGCTCGAGGCGGATTTGTTCGGGTTCGACGACGAAAACGCCATCCTCGAGCGCGAAGACGGCGAGCTGGGCATGCTCAAGATCGACCAGCTCAGCGCGGCAGATCAAGAGTATCTGGCCTCGAAGGACGCCGAGGAGATTAACCGCCAGAACATCGCGGCCGGTCAGGTGTGGACCACCCGAAGCGGTCTGGCGCTTCCAGGCAGGGTGGTCGACTACGCGCGGACCGAAATCACCGTCCAGCGCCGTCGCGGCCGGATGTACGTTAACGACCGCGTGTTCAGCAACCTGCCGGAACTGTACCAGAAGCTGCTGCCGGAGGTCATCGAGCACTTCGAGGGCGTCGAAATCCCCGACGACCGCGCTTTGCGTCAGTGGCTGCTCAGTCTGAGAGGCCAGCCGCGCACCTTCCTGATCGAAGGAGTCGTCCTGGAATGGGAGAACGGAGACGAGTATGTCGTGCCCTTCTTTGCCTTCTCGGACGGCGATCAGGCGTGGCTCAAGCAAGGCTGGGCAGACTGGCTCAGCACTCAACATGACTACAACGAGCGCGATGATCGCGCCTTTCGCCTCGAGGCCTACGCCGCCGCCCACGTGCGGAACCAGCAGATCAACAACCAGATCGCCTTGATGAATCTGAACCTGCAGGCGATTCAGGCCGGCATCACTTCCCTGTGGGAAGTGACGCTCCATCCCGTGCCCGGCAACCCAATGCCGCCGCGTTGGGTGGTGATGCCGGGTCGCACCAGTGCCGACGCCACCGCAGCGGCTCTGCGGCAGAATCTGGGATTCGTGGCCGGCGCAGTACGCCGGGTGAACCGCTGACGCGGCCTCATCGGCTGCCGTCGCGCGTGCCCTGCGCCGGCGGCAGAGCACCGGCCGACCGTGCCGTCGGGTAGTGGTGCGCTATTTGACCCGCATGCCGATGCCCTGCCAGAGGGTCTCGAGCTTCGACTCAGGCCAGCGTTCCATACCGATCGCCGGATCGCCGACGATGAAGTCCCCCTCGGGCGTGCGACCGAGGACGACCACCGCGTGACCCATTCCTGGTATCCATCCCCATTCGTCCGCGAATCGGGGATCGTCGACGCCGAACGGGAGCCGGACCGAGATCAGCACCGGCCAGTCGTCCTCGCCGAGCAAGTGCTCCAGGCGGCGATCGATAATCTCGACTCCACGTTCGTGCCGAGCCGCCACGAGCTTGACGCCTCGATACAGCCCCAGCGTGGGCGTTCCGTCGTAGTCGGTCAGGCACAGGGGAACCATCTCGCGTTCACTGACCCTCATTCCCTCGGCGGCCAAGAGCGTCGCCGCGGCCGCCGGACTGCATGTCGCCCACGAACTCTGCATCGCCACCGGCCCCACCCACTTGTCGGACCCGTCCGGCGGCGGGCGCAAGGCCATCGACAACAATGGCCAGAGTATGGCGGTCAAAGATGTAAGCCCGAGAAGGACAGCGAGAACCGCGCGACGCCACGAGGGTGTCCCTGGCAATCGCCAGCTCCATCCAGCGCCCAGTCCGGCAAAGACGGCAGCAAGGTTGCTGTAGATGATCGCTGCGGAACTGGGGACGATCCTTGCCCAGAAGAGCTGCCCGGCGAAGTACAGCAGAAACATGAACGTCGCGAAGACGGACAGGGCTAGCAACAAGACCGCCCGCTGCGGCTTGTCCGTATGGAAGCGGTTGGCCGACAACCACGCCGCGGCCGCCGAGACGCAGGCCATGACGACAATAGCGGACCAGATGTCTGACATCGCGTTGGACCGGCAGGACCCAAGGGACCACGGTTCAATCGCATATCATAGCCCGGCGGACCGCCGGATGCGATGACCTGCCCAGGAGATCGGCTCAACGGGCCCGGCCAACCGAATGCCGGCTGACGCCCCACCCACCGCTCCGCGGCCCGCCCGGTGCCGTGCTTTCGCCCTCGGCTCCGCCGGGAGCGTAAGCATGCTCCTCCTCTGTCGCCCATCGCTCCCGCGAAAGATGCCTTCACCCTCGCCGCCCCTTTGTAACCCGACGCGCAAGCGAGGCCTCCCCTCCGCCGCCCATCGCTCCCGCGAAAGTGCGCCTTCACCCGCGCCGCCGCACCGCATCGCTGCTATGAGCCAAGTGCGCCCCGCCTGGTTCGTGCCATCCCGCGCACTTGGTACACTGGCGCCCATCTTCCGCACCACCGTGGGCAGATCCGCATAACGCCTTCCGCCCCCGATGTCGGCTCTTTCATCGCATGCTGATCCTGTTCATGGCGAATGCCCCGAAGGTCGGCCGCCGCGGCCGCACTATATCGATAACCCTTTGCGCCTATTGACAGGGGCGTAGCTCCTGGTAGGATCACGGGTGTTTCCGGTGGAGGCCTTCGGCTTTTCCGCCGGATGTCTGCCGCGGGCTGGCGGCGCGCAGGATGGCGTGTCGGCGATAGCTCCCAACATGACGGCGCAATGAATGCCCTGCCGGGAGCCGATCAACCGTGGGGCTCTCCTCACCAGGCGGTCCCACCGCACTTCGCAACACCTCGGTTCTTTCTGGCGAGCGGCAGGTTGCCAGTAGGACGGATTTTTGATCCGTCTCCACCGTACGATGGATTTATAAACCGTCCCGGACGGAATACGATTCTGTCCTACGCTCCCTCGGCGGGTAGTTCCGTTCCTGCCGGTCGCCTTGGCGTGTAGATGTAGATAAGGATGTCCTGGAAGCGATGCACCGAAACGGACAGCTTACGCTTACACAGCTTGACCACATCAAAACAGAAGTGCGGGAATACACGCGCCCCAATGGCCAGCGCGTGGATTGGGACACGATGCCCAACCGTTATGAACTCCTCTGGATTGAGGGCGTGACGACCATTGAGTCGGGTTGGACACCGTAGTCGATCAGACGATAGAAGGGAGTATTCGCCCATGGCGCAAACCACGATCTTCAACCGATGCTGTTTCGGCCTCAGTGTGGCCCTGGTTGCAGCCGGCACGATGGGAGGGATCGCCGGCATCACGGCGTTGCTGGCGTCGGCCGCAGAGGAGTCCGCCGACCCGTTCGTGGAGAAGCTGCCCCCGGAAATCGAGCGACTCCACGCTCAGGAAAGGGCCGACACGGAGCGGATCACGGTACGGCAAGCCAATCAGTTCCATCGTCGCTTTGTCGACCACGTGCTGGGCGATCTGCCGAAGGGCCTGACGTTTCGCTATGGCGGAACGCTCGGCAGGCCGGAGCGCAGCGGCCCGCAATTGGGCCTGTTGTCGATAGGAGAAATCGGCTCGCCTCTGCGATGGGATCTGGTGAGCGGAACCAGGCAGGTACTCACGCTCTGGATTTCCACGCAGTTGACGGCGCAAACCGTCGTTGAAATCACCATCGAGAAGGAAAGACTTTTCGTCAACGTGGAGGACATTGCCGCCGGCCGCGATCCCGATGCGCCGGCGCCGGAACTCGGCGGCTGCACGGTCCGCGAGGCGCTGCAGAAGCTGAACGGGCCCGGGCCGCTGGAGCGTCGGAATCCGGCGGGTAAGACCGGGCAGGACCGCCGGCTGGGCGGACTTTAAGAGGTCTGTAGTTCGGGGCTTCAAGACTCCACCATTCATGATTCTGCCGGCCCCGAGGGCAAACTTCCTTCCCGATCCCGTCGAGCTTTTATTCAATCGCCTACCTGAAGGCGATAGAGTCATCGTGGACGTTGCGAAAGGCATATGACACCGCCAACCCGTTGCATCATGTGCGTGTATTTGCTGGTCGCGGCCTTGGCGCAGGCGAAGGACACCATGGTTATGCCCCCGCCAGGGGCGGACCTGCTTCTCGTTGAACACAACGCCAATGAGAGGTCCGTCTCGGCGCGGCAGGTCAATTTGTTCCACGTCCGCTTTCGTGAAACGGTCGTGAAAGGAGTGCCTGTAAACGTAACGTTTGCCTATGCGGGGATCGTCGCGTTCAGTCGCGGCCGCGAGGGACAGCACGGCATTGGGAATGAAGGCATGCCGCTGTCTTGGAGAATCGGCTCAAGAAGCCTCAACGTGTTCACGCTCTCGATCACTACACGCCCAGGCCCTGCGACGGTTTGCGAGACGTTTATCGAAGGCCAAAGGCTCTTTCTCAATGTGGAGAATGCCGTTTGCTTTGTCGACCTGGATGAAGCGCGCTACGCAACGGTGGATGAACCGTTGCCGGAATTGGGCGGCCTCTCGGTCCGGCAGGCGTTGGCGAAGCTGAATGAGCCGCGGGTTCGTGAGCAAACCGATTCTGCGGCTCCAGCCGCCGAACGTCGTGTCGCGTCTCCGCCAGCGGAACCGACCCATGCCATGGATCGCTTCGGCCCGCCGGTCACTCCCCGCGTCATCCTCAAGCGGCCGAGGGAACTCAGCGCCCAGTACCGCGCCGACGAACGCGTGATCACCGCCCGCCAGGTGAATCTGTTTCACTTGCGGTTCATCGAGACGGTCATGGACGATCTGCCTAGGCTCGTTGCCCTCGACTACCAGGGCCTGGTCGCCACGGTTCGCGAACAGGGCAGGCCGCGCAAGGCCGGCGACATCGGGCTGCCGCTTTCCTGGGCGCTCGGCCACGACGGCCGTGCGGTCTGCACCTTCTGGCTTTCCACCCAGCCGACTCCGGAGACTGCTGGCGACGTGCCGATTGAAGGGCAGAAGCTGTTCGTCAACGTCGACTCGGTCATCGGCAACTCGGGTCTGGACATCCCGCTCCCGGAACTTGGAAACCTCACTGTCCGCCAGACGCTGGCGAAGCTGAACAACCCCTGGCCGATCACGCTGGAGGACCTCCAGGAACGGGCGAAGAAGAGCCAGTAGCTGGCGAGTGCCGAAGCGTCCGGGAGCATTTGTCTCGTCATTGACGCAACGAGCGCACGACGACGGAGAGGGACTGATATGATTACCCGCAAGCGCCTTCTCTGCAGTGTCGTGCCCGCTGGGGTGGCCCTTATCGCCTTGCTCGCCACTTGTATTATCTCTGCACCGCGTTCGCCAGCGGCGGAGTCGACCGTTTCCTCCGACCCGTTCAGCGGCCCGCCAAGGTCGGAAGCTCAACAACGTGCCGACCAGAAACTCTTTGACCAGCGACAATGGGACGAGAGGCAGATCACCATTCGGCAGGCAAATCTCTTCCACGCCCGCTTCATTGAGACGGTGATGTCGGAATTACCGCCGCGGGCGCTTTTACTGTATGCGGGGCGGCTCCGGACCGACGACGGCGCCAGATACGGTTTTCGGAAGAAGGCGGGCGTTGGCAACCCACTAGGATGGCATGTGCAGGGCGAGGGGATGGTCACATTCTCGTTCTGGATATCCACTCAACGGACGACGGAAACTGTCGTCGAAACGGAGGTCGAAATGCAGAAACTCTTCGTGAATGTGAGCCATGTGAACGCGAATCGCGGCCTCGACATTCCGCTCCCGGAACTCGGCGGCCTCACCGTCCGCCAGACGCTGGCGAAGTTGAACAAGCCCTGGCCCGCGCCGCCGGACGGGCCCGGCGAGCCGAATGGCAGTTGACGCTCGACCCACGTTCTTCGCCCTTTCCTTCTTTCGTGCTTTCCGCGGCCCTTTTGCCAGTCAGCCCGCCCTCCACAATCAGCTCGCATCTTCATCGCCCCCTCCACGCGATTCGTCCTTTCCCATCGCTCCGTTTCCCTTCGCCTTTCCTCTGTGATCTCTGTGCCCTCTGTGGTTCAACTTCCCTGCTTTCCCGCCCGGTCTCCCGCCCGCGCACGCTCCCTCCGCCTCTGCGCGAAACATCCCCCACCGCTCTTCTGATCCCCCTCCAGAAATCCCCGAAAAACTCGCCAACTCCGGCCGGTTTGGCTATTGACAAAGATACATGAACGCAAGTATACTAATCCACGGCAGCGACGGACCTCCGTCCGCCGGCGCGCCCGCCCGGCAAATCGGGCCCACCCGCGTTCGTTCTTTCTCAATTCGTCACACTCACTACGGCCAGCCTCGCGCTTGGCCCGCGCCCATTCCTTGCCCCAAAAGCACCAGATAAAGAACCACCTTGGTTCTTTCTGTCCCTCTCCACCTTCTAACTTCTCACTCCTAACTTCTCCTCCATTCCCCTCTACGGACTTCAACACTGAAGCCAAAAGGGTGGTTTCACTTGCGTCGAGCCGCCTGGACAGAAAGCCCTACATGCCTTGCACTTGTCGCCGCACGCCGCGACGTATCCAACCGAAACACTCTCAAGGGCGTTTCGCTTCGATGCAACAATGTTCCATCCGCGCGGCCCCCCGGGTAGATAGAGCATGGCGCCAACTTCAACACGCACCTCATAGGAGGTGCGAAGCTGCGCTCGCGCGCCAAGTGCGAAACGCCTTGTGCCCTTGTACTTGCCGCCGCGCCTCGCGACGCACGAGTCGCAGCAATGCGTTTATTGTTGCGCATCAACGGGGGGTATGCTGTCCTGAGATTGGCGCCAAGCGCCGCAGTGCGCCTACAGGATTCCCTCTCTCAGGAATCGCCACACCGGGTCCACCAGGTCGATGCGGTGGACGTATTTCAGCGAGAAATGCACGCCCACCAGGATGAAGATCAACCCGGTGGCCATCCGTGCCCACCACTCGATCTTGGCCAGGATGTTGTACGCCTTGCCGACCGACTGGGCGCTGGTGGCCAGCAGCACGGCAAACACGATCACCGGCAGCGCGGTACCCACGCCATACACCGCCGGCAGCGTCACGCTGGAGTTGACCTTCAGCGACAAGGGCACCAGGCTGCCGAAAAACAACGCCGCCGATGTCGGGCAGAACGACAGCGCGAAGACGATCCCCAGCAGCAGGGCGCCCCAGATGCCCATCCGGTCGACTCGCTTCTGGAGCCCTCCACCCACTCCCGATCCGCTTGCCTCAAACTCGATCAGTCCCATCAGGAACATGCCCACGACGATCAGGATCGGCCCCAGCACCAGGTGCATGTACTTCTGCAGGAAAAGCGAGATCTGCGGCACCGAGAGCACGCTGGCGACCAGCACGATCGCCAGCGCGAGATACGCCGCGGTCCGCCCGACCGTGTAGAGCAACCCGGAGAGGAATATCTGCCGCGAGCTTCCCACCTTGCGGCCGATGTAGGAGATGGCGGCAATGTTGGTGGCCAACGGGCAGGGACTGATCGAAGTCAGTATCCCCAGCCACAGGGCCGAGCCGATCCCAATCAGATACTCGGTCATCGCGTCGCCTCCCTGAACAGGACTCTCTCCTTCACGCTCACCGCGCCGCCGTGGCGCTGCCTTGCAGATAGCTCTGCACCTCGCCCTGGACGTACCTGAAGAACTGATCCTTCTGGCCGACGAGGCTCCACACCTTCGGCGCCGGTTTCCAGGCGGCCACCTTGCCGTCCTTCACGTCCATGATCACCAGCGTCGGGCCGGTGATGCGGTATGCCTGGGTAAACTTCTGATTCTTCGGATCCTGGAAGTCGATCATCGTCAGCTTGACGCTGCCGTCCTGCAGTTGCGCGGCGAAACCGGCCTTCACCGACTCCTCGATATACGCGCTGATCGTCCGGCATGTCGGGCAGCGCACCGTGCGGTGGAAGTAGCAGGCGATCACCTGGTGCGAAGGCGCCGCCGCCCCGTCCGCCGACCAGGCGGGAGAAACCTCTCCGGCAAGCACCAGCGCGAAAGTCGCGGCGGCCAGCACGGCGACGATGTTCAGACCAAAGGCAGTTCGTGTCATCTCGGAAATCCTTGTCCTGGTTCGAGTCAATGTGGATTGCAGTTATTGCAGACGAACAATCATCCGGCCGCGTCGGCCGCGTCTGCGGAGGGCGCGTCGGCCAATGTCTTCTCCAGCGGAAAGCCCAACTCCTCCCATTTGGCGAGGATCTCCTCCTTGGCAATGAATCCCACGTGCCGGAAGAGTTCCTTGCCGTCGGGACCGTAGAAGATTTGCGTGGGGATTGTCTCGATGCCGTACTTCTCCCCGGCGCTCGAGTCTTCCCAGACATCGATGAATACGACATCCAGCGAACCGGCGTACTCCTCCTTCAGTTCATCCAGGATCGGGGCCATCATTTTGCACGGGATGCACTTGCCGGCCCCCAGATCCACCAGGCGTGGGATACCCGGAGCGGAGGAAGGAGAAACGACCGCTTGCCCGGCGGCCGCCTCGGCCGCCGGGCGCGGCTCCGCCGACCGCTGGCAGCCGGAGAAGATCCCGCCGGCAGCAATGGCGCAAATGACGACGAAGGCAAACCCGCGCTGTGCTGACCTCGCCGATCGTGAGCGTGCTGGCTGCATGGGCGTTACTCCGGAAGTGGAAGATCGGGAACCGGAGCGTCTTCAAGGCTTGACTCCAGCATGGCCGCCGCCGTCGGTGTCTC
This sequence comes from Thermoguttaceae bacterium, assembly GCA_040766885.1. Classification (GTDB taxonomy): domain Bacteria; phylum Planctomycetota; class Planctomycetia; order Pirellulales; family Thermoguttaceae; genus JAXGPP01. The sequence continues at coordinate 391,630 of JAXGPP010000004.1, forward strand.
GGCCGAGGCAGTCTGTCCGTCGTCGAGGAAGTCGCGCAGGCTCGACTGAACGAAGTTCAGAAAAGCAGGCTTGTCGCCCGTATGCTCCCAGACCTCGGGTAGTCCCTTCCAGTCGACTTGCTTGCCGTCCTTGAACTTCACCAGCACAACATTGGGGGCGACCGTCTCGTAGTCGGTGGCAAAGCGCTCGTTGCCCGGCGACTCGTAATTGACCACCTGCCACTGGATCGTTCCCGCCTGCAACTCGTCGGCGAAGCCCGACTCGACCGCCTCCTTGGCGTAGGCCTCAATGGTGCGGCAGGTGTCGCAGCGAAAGTTGCTGTGCAGGTAGTAGACCACGACCCCGTCCTCGGTGGCAGGCGTCGCCGCGCCGCCGGCTTTCGTGTCGGCCACTGAAGTCGTCGATCCTGCCTGAGATTGCTGCGGCTGAGGGAGTGCCCGCACCACCAGCGCCACGCACGTGGCCGCGACGAACATGAGCAGTGAATTGGTGGCAGCGTCCTTGACGGTCATGAAACATCCTCCTTCGGTTCAGGCGGTCATGAGTGCCTTGGCGCGGCCGACGACCGTGGCGACGTTCTCGTCGCTGGCGGGAGTCTTGCCTTTTTCCATGCCGAGGTCGTTGAGCCGCAGGTGCTCGAACTTCGTGAAACCGGCTTCCTCGAGCGTCTTGCGGACGCAATCCAACTGGCAACCGTCGATGGCCAGGATCGACTCGGCCGCTTGCGTCGTGGCGATGATGCCGCTCACGCGTCCGCCGACGCCTGCCAGGCAGAACATCTTGCCGACTCCCTCGGCGGTGAGCTTCCGGGCAGCCAGGTCCGAGACGTGGCCCACATCGGCCGCTCCCGAACAGGCGAAAATCAGTTTCGGCGCGGCGCTGCACGCGCACGCCGGTGACGGGGCATTTTGATCAGCCATATGAGGGCTCCTTCAGTAGCTTGTGCTATGCCAACAACTTCTGGATGTCTTCCGGCGAGAGGACTTTTCCCACCGCTTTGACCTCACCGTCGATCGCCAGAGCGGGGGTCATCATCACGCCGAACGCAGTGATCTGCCCGATGTCGGTGATCTTCTCGACCATCGCCTCGGTGCCGGCCAGTTGGACGGCTTCTTCGGCGTTCTTCTTGAGCTTTTCGCACTTCGGGCAGCCGGTGCCAAGAACCTGGATCAGTCTCATTTCTCTTTCTCCTGAGAGTACAGAGCGATTGGCGGTATCCTAAACAAAGAACATTCCAAAGACCATGCCAACGGTGGCGCTCATCACAATGGTGAGGCCGACAAACACCGCCGTCTTCTTGAACCCGATGACGCTGTAAATCACGGCAATGCTGGGCAGCGACAGCGCGGGGCCGGCGAGCAACAGGGCCAGCGCCGGGCCACGCCCCATGCCCAGGCCCCGCAGGGCCTCCAAAATCGGAATCTCAGTGAGCGTGGCAAAGTACCACATCCCGCCGATCATCGACGCCACGAGGTTCGACTTGAAGCTGTCGCCCCCCACCCACGAGGCCACCCATGCTTCGGGAATGAGCGCACCGACGAAACCCGTAACGAACACGCCGCCGAACAACAGGGGGATGATCGTTTTGGAGAAACTCCAGGTCTGGTCCATCCATTCGGCAAGTTCCTCGCGATCGAACCAGCTACCGACCATCATCAGCACGGCCAGGAAGCAGGCCCCGGCGAAATACCAGCGGTGATGAAACACCCAGGCGGCCCAGCGGTAATTTTCGGGTGTCCAGTCTTTCTCCGAGAGGATCTCCTCGGTGCTCAGCGTGACCTTCGCTCCCTTCTTGAGATCGCCCAGCGGCTCTTCCAGTTGCACGCGGTACGTCTCGCCCGTCTTCTGGAGCACCGCCACGTGCATCACGCGACCGTCGCTGGTGGTGAGGATCGTCTGGCTCGGGTTGGCCCAATCGCTGAACACCAGGAAGGTAATCATCGCCGCGAAGAAGATCGCTGTCTGCCACAGGCTACGCTTGGCCGGGGGCGGATCGGGCAGGGCCATCACTGCGGCCGTCCGCTGTTCGTCGTCCTTGCGGAAAATGGCCGCCATGATCAAGCCGATGATGACCGCGAACACGATGGAACCGATGATCCGCGCGACTCCCAGGTCGAACCCCAGCACGCGCGCCGTGAGGAAGATCGCCATGACATTGATCGCCGGGCCGGAATAAAGGAACGCCGCCGCCGGGCCCAGGCCCGCGCCCACGCGGTAGATGCCGGCAAACATCGGCAACACGCTGCATGAGCAGACCGCCAGCACCGTGCCGGAGGTTGACGCCACGCCGTAGGCCTCGAATTTGTTGGCTTTCGGCCCCAGGTGCCGCAGCACGGCCTCCTTGGAGAAGAACACCGCGATCGCCCCGGCGATGAACATCGCCGGCACGACGCAGGCCAGCGTGTGGTACTGGACGTACCACTGCAGCATGAAGAACGCCTCCATGATGGCATCGCGGATCCGCGGGTCGGTGAAGTTGAGAAAGTAGGCCAGCAGGAAGACCGTCGCCAATCCGGCAAAGATGGTCCATTCTCGTTTCATTGCAGCGTTCCAAGCTCCAGGTAGGATCGTGGCAAATTGGGAAAGTAGCCAAGTAGTGGTCGTAATGTCAGATCGTTCGGATTAATCGCGGAATCGGCCGAAGCGGCTATTTTCCGCCGATGGCGGCCTCCAACAACACCTGGCCGAGGCCGAGTCTGTAGCAACTCTCGAACTCGGCGCATCCCAGGCAATCATCCCACTCGGCAAGATCATGGTCCGCGCGGCGGCCGGACCGGAACGTTCCGCCGGCGGTGAGGACCTGAAACGCGAATACTTTTCCGCGCGATGGCCGGTCGCCGGCCGCTCCGAGCGTTGACGGGAACATCTTCCCATAGCACGCTTTGTGTTCCGGATCACACATGCTCGTATTCCTTGGCCACTGGCGGCAGCACGTCGCTTATCCTCGTTTCAGCCGCGAAGAACCGCTGCTTGAAACGCAGAGCGACGTTCACCAGCCCGATCAGCACCGGCACCTCGACCAGCGGACCGATCACCGCCGCGAATGCGGCGCCGTGGTCGATACCGAATACCGCCACCGCCACGGCGATTGCCAGTTCGAAGTTGTTGCTCGCCGCCGTGAACGAAAGCGTGGCGGTCTTGGAATAGTCGGCCCCCGCCTTGCGGCTCATGTAGAAGCTGACCAGGAACATCAACAGGAAGTAGATCAACAGCGGCACGGCGATCATCGCCACGTCCAGCGGCTTGGCGACGATCTTCTCCCCTTGCAGGCTGAACATCACGAGAATCGTGAACAACAGTGCCACGAGCGTGATCGGGCTGATCTTGGGGATGAACTGCTTCTCGTACCACGTCCGGCCCCTCGCCTTCACGAGCACCAGTCGGGTGAACATGCCTGCCAGGAACGGTATGCCCAGGTAGATGAACACGCTCCAGGCGATCCGCCCGATGGTGACCTTCGTGCGCAGCGTCTCCTCGTCGACGGCCAGGGGCAGGCCCATCTTCACGGGCAGGACGACGATGAAGAAATAAGCGTAGATGCTGTAGAAGAAGACCTGAAAGATGCTGTTGAAGGCCACCAGCCCCGCACAGTACTCTGTGTCGCCCTTGGCCAGTTCGTTCCAGACGATAACCATGGCGATGCAGCGCGCAAGCCCCACCAGGATCAGGCCCGCCATGAACTCCGGTTGGCCGCGGAGAAAGATCGCCGCGAGGACAAACATCAGGATCGGCCCCACGATCCAGTTCTGCACCAGCGAGAGCCCCAGCACCTTCCAATTGCGGAACACGTCGCCCAACTCCTCGTAACGCACCTTCGCCAGCGGCGGGTACATCATGAGGATCAGGCCCAGAGCGATGGGAATGCTGGTCGTCTCGTCGAACTTGAAAGCGTTGACGACTTCCGCCACGCCCGGCCACGCCTTCCCCAGGGCGACGCCGACGGCCATCGCCAGAAAGATCCAGAGGGTCAGGTAGCGGTCGAGAAAGGAGAGCCGCCGGGTAATGCCGCCGCTCATCGTGTATTAGCTCCTTGGCGAAATTACCAATCCAATGTGCGAAAAAAAACGGCCTCGGGCCGGATTGTTCAGCTAGTGGCAATTGCCGCATTTCCCCTTGCCATCGGTCCGGCACTCGATGACCGATTCGATGCAACGGAAGAAATCAAGGATGCACGGCACGCGAAGGCGGTAATAGACCTGATTGCCCCGCTTCTCGTCGATGATGAGTCCGGCGTTTTTCAACAGCGACAGGTGCTTCGATACCGTCGACATGTCGGCCCCAATCATTTCGGTGAGTTCACAGACGCATCGCTCGCCCACTCGGGAAAGTTCATCGACGATGAACATTCGCGTCGGGTGGGCCATCGCCTTGACCACCCGCACCCGGGATTCGTAACTCGACAGTGATTTCGCTCGCGTTTCAGTCGCCATGCCTCACCCTGAGAATCCTATCGGCATTTCGTTATTTGGCATTTTAGCCAAATGCTCTCTTTAGTGCAAGGCGGCTTCTGCTATTGCTCGAGCCGGCCAGGCAGGCTTTCGACAAACGCCCGGATCTCGTCGCGAACCCGGCGATAGGGGGTGAGTCGCTCCTCTTCTGACGATGCTAAAGCGGCTAATTTGGGTGGATCGTCGAAACCGACGTGGATCACACGGGAGTTACCGGGGAAGATCGGGCAGTGTTCGTTGGCGTGGCCGCAGACCGTCACCACAAAGTCGAACTCGACGCCCTTCAGTTCATCCACATGCTTGGAGCGGTGGCCCGAGATGTCGACGCCAGCCTCCGCCATCACCTGAACCGCCCTCGGGTTGAGGCCGTGGGTTTCGATCCCGGCGGAGTAGGGCTCAACATGCTCGCTCTTCAGGTGGCGTGCCCAGCCCTCAGCCATCTGGCTGCGGCAGGAGTTGCCCGTACAGAGGAAGAGCACTTTCAGCTTTTGTTTCTTCTGTGTGTCCATCGGGCGGGATGGCTTTGATCGTCGGTGGAGCTAGGATCGTCGACTGTTCTTCCCAGACTTGCCGCACGAACGTTCTGGCGGGCACTGGCTTTCACAGAGCGATTGCGCATCGAGTTGGAGGATCTCCTGGAGCCGCTCGGCGTCGCGGACCACTCGCGGGTCTGAGGCCAGTGATTCCATGGCCCATGCCAATGCCTGCTGGACTACTTCCGGGGCGTCTTTGCTGGCCAGGCGGTAGTACATCCAACGCCCGCTCTTGCGCCCTTCCACGAGCCGTGCCTGCCGCAGGATCGACATGTGCTTCGAGGCTGTCGACGGGGCCAGAACCACGAGCTCCACGATCTGGCACAGGCAGAGTTCCTGCCCGCGGAGCGCCAGGAGCATCCGTACCCGATTCTCGTCGGCCAGAGCCTTGGTGATGGACATAAAATCCCACATCGTTGCCCCGGAGGGCTGCACTTCATGCGTCGGTGTCATGAGTGCGTTTCTACCGGCGCCGCCTCGCAGCGTCAAGGCACCGGAGCGGCCGTTGGCGGTACGGTCAGGCGACATGCAGGTTCTCCCGATCATAGGCTCCGGAGACGATCGCCCCGCCGGTCAAACGCAGCACTCGTTTGGCGCGTTCGGCCGCCCGCGGGTCATGCGTGACCATGACGATCGTCCGCCCCTCGCGATTGAACTCCTCGAAGAAGCCGATGACCTGCCGGCTCGTCTCCGGGTCCAGGTTGCCGGTGGGCTCGTCGGCCAGGATCACCGCCGGGTCGTTGGCCAGCATGCGGGCCAGCGCCACGCGCTGCTGTTGGCCGACGCTCAGCTCACACGGCTTGTGGTGCATCCGGTCGGCGAGGCCCATGCGGTCCAGCAGTGCGGCCGCGCGATCTTCCTGCTCCTTCTGCTCGACGCCGGCCAGATAGAGCGGCACCTGGACGTTCTCGATTGCCGTCAGGTACGGCACGAGGTTGAAGGTCTGGAAGACGAAGCCCACTTTTTTCTTCCGCAACCGCGCCCGGCCGTCGGCGTTGAGATCGTAGAGCGACTGGCCCTCCAGCAGCACGCGGCCCGACGAGGGCGAGAGCATGCCGCCGAGCATCAGCAAGAGCGTGCTCTTGCCGCTGCCGCTGGGACCGACGACCGCGACGAAGTCGGCGCGGGGGATTTCGGCTGTGGCTCCGTCGAGCGCCGTAACGAGCTGGCCGCGGTGCTTGTAGCTCTTGCTGACGTTTTCCATGGTTAGCATGCTTCAGACCTCCTGGAATGTGGCGCAAGGATCGAGCCGGGCGGCACGTCGCGCCGGGAAATAGCTGGCCAGCAAGGCCAGCCCCACCGAGATGACCAGCGCCCAGAGGGCCAATACTGGCATGGGGAGCACCGGCACGCCGGCCAGCCGCGGTCCGAGTCCGACCGCCAGAGCCGTCCCCAGGACGAAACCTCCTGCGCCCCCGGCGATCCCCAGGAGCAGGGCCTTCATGAGGAAGATCCGCAGAACCAGGAACGAATCGGCCCCGAGGGCCATCAGCGTTCCAACCTCGCGCCGACGCTCGTGGACATTGGCGTACATGTAGTTGGCGATACCCGCTCCTCCGACCAGCACGATGATCACCAGGAAAATGAACGACAGACGCGACATGAGCTGATTCATCTTGATCTGAGCCTCGGCGATCTGCGTGATGGTCACGACTTTCGCCTGCGGCAAGAGGGTGTTGATCTTCTCGACCAGACCCTTGGAGATTTCCTGGCAGCAGCCGACGATCTCAATCGCGTTGACGACCGGTCCCTTGCCGGAAAGATCCTGGACACGGTGAAGGTGAGCGAACACCCGGGAATCATCCACGGTACCCGTAGCCGGCAGAACGGCCGTCACATGAAAGGCTTGTCCGAGGAGGGTCATGCAGTCGCCCTCCTTCGTCCCCAGCGCCGCCGCGACTTCGGCTCCGACCAGGGCCTCATCATCTTCCAGGTTGTCGATCACCCGTTGCCGCACGAGGGTTTTCTTGTCGCCTCCCGAGAAGGCGAGCGTCGGCATCGTCCCGCAGCCGATCGGGCGGGAAAAGATGCCTGCGCCGGCCCATGCGGCCTTGGCCTGGAACTCGCTCTTCGGCAGGATGCCGGTCAGAGTGAATGTCCGCCCTTGCATGTCCACGGGCATGGAAAGCTTGGGGGAGAGGTTGTCCAGTCCTTGGAGGTCCGATATCGCCAGTTGGGTCACGTACTCCTCAGGAATCGTCTCGCCCTGCATGTCGGCCGAATAGTAGTTCTCCAGCGAGGCCGACTTGGGGAGCACGAGGACGTTCGCCCCAAGCGAATCCATCTCCCGCGCCACGGCCTTCTCGGAATAGAAGGTGATGTTCTTGATCGAGACAATGACCGTGATTCCCAGCAGGATCGCCAGAAAGCTGGTCGCCAACTGGCTCTTCCGCTCGAAGATCTCCCGCCATACGAGCTTGCGCAGATTCATGATAGACGGCTTTCTTCTATTGCTTGGGTCCGCATCCATTCGGTCCGCACTTTCCTCCCGCACAGGGATCCGACTGTGCCGAGGCCAGCGTGGCGATGAACTGCTGCTTGGTGGCTTGCGCACCGAACTTCCCGATCACGGCGCCAGGTGGAGCCAGAAAGACCGTGACCGGCGTCGTGGTTTGCGAATCAACCTGCAACTGTTCGAGAAACGATGTTTCCTTCGGGTCGCGTGCATCCAAGAGCACAACCTCGGTTGCCTGACGGTACCGCTGGTCCGCTTGGAACTCGGCGACACCTTGCGGGACGGTGGCGCGGGCGCCGGACCGCCCGGAGTTGACACAGACAAAAACGAGCTTGCGATCCTGGATCGCCTTGAGGCAAAGCTCCGTGCACGGACTGACGAACGCCCCTCGCAATTGGTTCTCGTCGACCGTTCCGGTGAACGCCATGGTGATTGCACCACATGGTGCGATGGCCATCACCATCGGCATGGGAGCGCGGTCCACGCCCAAGCGATCGACCACGCTCCGTTCCGCGGGGTCGGTTGCCTGGACCGAGACGACGTTGGCCGACGCAGGAAATCTGGCGGCGGCCGCTTGCAGTGAATTCCAGGCCTCGTCGGTTTGCGAATTCTCTTCCTTCCAGAAGAAGACCAGCGCATACTTTCGAGCGGCAGCCGCTTGATTGATCGCCGATTGCCCTGGACCGGCCGACGGCGACTCGGCAGCACGCCATCCCTGAACACTGACCTTCTCCTGACCGCTGGCGCACATCGCGCCCGTGAGGAAGGCAATCAGGATCGTCGCCACGTGTAGCAGTCTCATTTTTCGGATCCTCCGGGGAAGAGCGGAACTTGGGCGTGAGTCGCCCGGGCACGGACGGCCAGTCATTGGCCTTCTGGGTCAACGGCCCTGTGGTGCGGGGCCGCAGCCACCGGGACCGCAGCCGCCGGGGCCGCAGGCCGTATTTGCCTTTTCGAGGGCGGCGATCAACTCGTCCTTACTCGTCGCTCCCTTGAATTCGGCGATCACCGAACCAGGTGGAACGAGAAACGCCGTGACGGCCTCAGGGCTTTTGGGATCGATCTGGAGATCCGCGAGGAACGGATGCTCGGCCGGATCGGCCGGATCGAGCATCACAACCCGTGTGGCGCTGGCGTACCGCGCATCGGCGGCGAACTCGCGCACGCCCTTGAGAGCCTCGTCCTTCCCGGCCGTTTCCTTGCTCTGCACGCACAGCAGCACGAGATTCCCGTCCTGCAACCCTTTCATGCACTGCTCGGTACAGGGGCTGCCGAAGGCGTTCAGCAGATCGTCCTCGGTGAACTTCTGTGGAAATCCGCCGAGGATCGCTCCGTTCGGCGCGATGGCCAGCACGAGCGGCATCGGCGCGCGGTCGAGGCCGAACTTCTCGACGATGCTTTTCTCCGCCGGGTCCGACACCCGGACCTGCACGGCCTGAGCACGATCCGCGGCTTGTTTCGTCGCCGATTCGAACACCGCTCTCGCCGCGGAGGTTTCGCCCGACTCGTCTTTCCAGAAGAAGGCAAAGAGATACTTTCCGGCATGTGCCGCCTGTTCCATGGCGGCGATGCCGCTCCCAGTGCCGAAGGCGATGGTTTCTGTGCTCCGATCGGCCGCTGTGGCTGCCGCCGAAGGCTTTGCTTCCGCGTTGTCAGCTCGACCCGATATGGCAATAGCAAGCGAAAGTCCGAGCAGGATGAATCCAGCGAATGCGGCCGCAATGAGGAGTCTCTTCATGGGAGTGCCTTCTGGGGTATCATGTGTCGTAAGTTATTGTCGTAAAATGGTTTATGGTGAAAGTACGAAGAAGGGGCTGTTCTTCAGGGGCGGGCAAAGCCGCTCGATCGCCAAAGTCAATATTTCTATCGTTCGCCAAATGACGAAATATTAGCAGAAGCTCCGGTTTGGCAATAGGCCAGTTGCCGGCATCGATCGACCTGCATCTGGCCCACTCGATTCAATGTAGTCGTCGACACCCGGAGGCATCCGGCAAATCCTCCGAAATGCTGGGCGAATCGCAGGAGGGTCGGTCTTGTCCGCTGGCGGACCAGTACGTATATTTGCTTAAGCGAATATGAAAACGAACCGGAATCAACCCGCCGTCGAGACGATCTTCCGGGCGCTCTCGGAGCGAATCCGGCTGCGGATTCTCAACCTGTTGCGGGAGGGCGAAGTGTGCGTTTGCGACCTAGTCGACGTGCTCGAAGTTCCGCAGCCCACTGCCTCGCGCCACCTGGCATACCTTCGCCGTGCCGGGTTAGTGGACGTGAGAAAGGAAGGACAGTGGTGCTATTACCGGCTTGCCCCGCCCCAAAGCGCGTTCCGTCGTGCACTGGCGGAATGTCTTGTCCGGTGCGCCGATGAGAATCCCGTTCTGACCGCCGATGCCAAGCGTCTTCGCAAAGTGCAGCGCGAACGATGTTGTGTCGATCATCCAGTTGCGGCTGACGATCCCGGTGAGAGGCCCTGTTGCCCGACTCGCAGGCCGTAGAGGAGATGCACATGTCCGATGAGATTCAGAAGGTCGTGCAGTCGAAGTATGCCGCCGTAGCGACGAGCGGTCTGTCCAGCGCACAGAGCGGGGTCCGGGCGGTGGCCGAGGCATTCGGTTACAGCGCCGACGAATTGTCGTCGATCCCCGCCGAGGCGAATATGGGGCTTTCCTGTGGAAACCCCGTTGCGTTGGCCAGCCTGAAGCCGGGAGAGACCGTGGTGGACCTGGGCTGCGGCGGTGGGCTCGATGTGTTCCTTGCGGCCGCCCGGGTCGGGCCGATTGGAAGGGCGATCGGCATCGACATGACCCCGGAGATGATCGAACTGGCCCGTCGCAACGCATCGAAGGCTGCCGACGGCCATCCGGTATCGAACGTCGAGTTCCATGAATCGACCATCGACAAGCTGCCGCTGGCAGACAACTCGGTCGACTGCGTCATCAGCAACTGCGTGGTCAATCTGGCACCCGACAAAGCGGCCGTGTTTCGCGAAATCGTCCGCGTGTTGAAGCCTGGCGGGCGACTGGCAATAAGCGACATCGCCCTCAAGAAGCCACTGCCTCCAGAACTCGGCAATGACCTGGTGGCCTACGTGGGTTGCATCGCCGGAGCGATACCGATTGACGACTATCGCCGCAGCCTGGTCGAGGCGGGGTTCGCCGAGGTCCAGGTCGTCGACAGCGGCGCCGATTTGAACGCGTACGCCAAGGTCGAAGGCTCATCCGGTTGCTGTGGCAGCGGCAGTCCGGCGACCCTGCCCATAGCAGAGCCCGTCAGTTGCTGCTCGCCGCCATCGGCGGACAATGGACTCCATGCCCGACTGGCAGGGTTGCTCCGCCATTACAACGTCAACGACTACGCCGCCAGCGTGAGGGTGTTTGCCGTCAAGCCGTGAAATTCACTCACCCGTCCGCTCGGCCAGCAGCGACGCCGCGGCCTCGCGAAGTCTCTTGAGCCGCTCTTCCTGTTGCTGGTCGAAATGCCCCTGCCGCTGCCCGTAGGTGTCCATCCAAGTGGCCAGCCGTTGACGGTCTTCAGGACCGATCGCGACATCGTGGTGGCCGGTGTCCAGAAGCGGCCACAAGGGATTGGTCGCCGCCGCACCGGCACCAGGGGCGGAGCGGCCTTCAGCGTAGCGGGCTAGGACATGATCACTAAGGCTCGGTCGGCCGTACTTCGATAAACTGTCGTACGACGACTTGGCAGTCAGGTCTGGCAGCGCCGCGTCTTTCGCATTCGGATCGTGGCAGCCGACACAGTGCTTGTCGAGCACGGGTTGCACCAGCACCTGGTAGTCCAAGGGCCACGATCCGTCGGGATCCGGCGTGATCTTCGACGGCTCCCGGCAGACGGCCGCAGGCAGCCGGTTCGGCGGGGCTGTATGACGCGATTCGTGACAGCCGACGCAACTGATCCGCTCGCCGGGCTGCAGGTAAATGGCGCTCCGCATCGTTTGTACGGCCATTCCCTGCTCATCCAAGGCTTGCACGAAAAATGAGATGCCCGACGGAACCCGGAAGCTGGCCGACCCATCTGCTTCGACCGGCACCGTGCCGAGCACAAACTTGCCCGGATCGTCGCGCGTGAGCCCCATGAGCGGGCTGTTCATCGTGGGATGCGTCTTGGGAGGCACGCCCACCAGTCGCAACGTGCGCACACTCCCTCTCGCGATGCCCGCCAGACCCTGGTAGACGTCCGACACGACTACGGTGCCCTCCTGATCGCCTTCCCATTCAGAGGCCAGGCTGACGGCTGGAGGCAGCGGTCGCGGGCGGATCGGCAGCGGATACATGCTGCTGATCTCGGGATCGCGGTAGATCAGGTTCAGATTGCCGAAAGCATCGAACAGGTAAACGCCGAGGTCGTTGGGCGGACCAGGCATCCCCCACTGCGGCCGCGGCGTGCCCCGAGGCAGCGGCGACGCGCTCCAGGCCACCAGATAATGGCTCTCGCTGAGCGGATATGGACTGGCGAAGTACGTCTGCGGCCACCCTTCCGATTCAGGAAACTCCACTTCGGGCGTCAGCCGCACGAGCGGCTCCGGACCGTCCGCCCCGACCCGCGGATCCAGGAGCACCAGCGACCCGCTCGTCTGGGCGTGATGCGCCGAGGCTGTGAACAGGATCTTCGAGGAGCCCGGAATTCGCCGGGCCTCGAACACACAATGCGGATTGGTCGTGTAGTTGCCGTAGATTGCCCGGGTGTGCGTGCCGTCTGGCAAAGTCGACCACAGGCTCATGTACGGCATGTTGTGTCGGTCGACGTAGTCCCACCGCGCGTAGAGGATGCTCCCATCGTGATCGACGCTCGGCGTCCATTCAAACATCTCAAATGGCGAGAGCGGACGCAATGCGGAACCGTCGGCGTTCATCACGTGCAGCGTATACACGGCGACCGGCCGCTCCGGGCCGCCGCCGCAACGGACGTAGCAGTCGGGCGACGCGCCGGCAGCCGCCTCGGCGGCGCTTTCCGGGCCGCATTGCACGTATTGCCCGCGCCGCGTGGAAAGGAACACGATCCGCCCATCGGGCAAATAGCGGCCATCGAAGCTGTCGTACTTGCCTTCGGTCAGCCGTCGCAAGCCCGAACCGTCAAGGCCCACTTCGTAGAGTTGATAGAAGGCATCTTCAGGCACATTGTTCTTGTCGAGTTTGTTCGGCTCGTCGTTCAAGCCAGGATAGTGCCGGCAATGGGCGAACAGAATGCGTTTGGCATCACAGGAGAGGTCCGGCCCCTGCACGCTCCCCGGCGGCAAGTCGGCGGCCAGTTGCCTGAGCCGCGGCTGGTCGGTTTTGAAACCCTGGAGCACAAACAGCCCGCCGCCGGGCCGCGAGAACCAGCCGTAATGCTGGTCCGACATATGGGTGAACGTTCCCGGCACCCGTTTCACCAGCAAGAGATCGTCGAAGTCCAGCAGCGGATTGACCAGCGTCATCCGCCGCACCGCCCAGCGTGCACGAAGGTAAAGCTCACGCCGCGCGGCCTCCGGCGCATCGGCCGCGAGCGCCTTTGACTGGTCGGCGACTTCGCGAAGTCCCGCCTCCTCCGGGTTCAAATCAGCCCCCAGGGCCCGCAGGCTCTCGGCCAGCCGCAGTCCTCGCTCGATCACCTGGTCGATCGGATAGGCTGGCTTCTCAGGAATCGCCAGCTTGACAGGCTGCGCCGTGTCGACTTTCGACCACGGGCTGGTGCTCGACTGGTCGGCCTTTTTTCCGATCGCGACGTTCTCCTTGCTGCCGGCGGTGAAGACCTCGACCTCATCGAGATGGAGGTAGGTTTTCTCCGGCAGTTGCACGCGGATGAATCGCGCCTCGACCCCGCCGAGACTTATCGACAACGGCTTGCCATCGCTCTGGCCGAGGAACGGCGTGCCGTCGTGCTGGTACAACTCGGTCCAAGCGGTTTCGTCGGGAGAAACGAACAGCTTCAGCCGCGCGGCGCGAGCCTCCACGTTGCCATCGCAGCGGTTCCAGACAACCACCCGATCCACCGCAATGACTTGCCCCAGATCGACCTGCCACCAGGGGCTTTCATCATTGCTCGTGTGAAAACCGAAAGTGCCCGTTTTGAAGCCGTCGCAACCGCCGGCCGCGTCCTGGGCGGTCGAGAGTCCGGTCAGCGGGACATTGGGCAGGGCGGCCAGTCCGCGGACATAATCCTGCAACAGCCAGTCGGCCTCGATCTGCTCACACGTGATGCCCGCCGGCGTTTCCGCCACGGCTGGTGACCACAGAATTGCCAAAACCCCGAGCAGGTTGGCCAGGTTCTTCATGGTGTTTCCGCCGACAGGTGTGAGCGTCGCTGTCAAACCCGGCTCCATTTTATTAGCCCAGAGGTGAACTATGCAACAGCGGCCAGAGTGTCCGGCACACAAAGCGTGCCGACTACCATTGACGGCAACTGCATTGACGGCAACTGGGTCAATTCGTGATGCGGTAGCAGACCACTTCCCGATCGCCGCGGAGATAGAGCCGACCGTTGGCGATGGTCGGCTGCTGAGGCCGGCCGAGCTTGATGCCCGGACGGACGCGGCCTAGTTCCCGATAACCTTCGCGGCTGGCCTCAGCCATCACCAGTTCGTCGCCACGCGTGACGGCAAAGAGTAGACCGTCGGCGATAACGAGATTCCTTTCCCGGTTCCAGTCGCGGCTGCTCTCTTTCCACAGCAACCGTCCGTCGTCAAGGTCCGTGCAGTGAAGGAAGCCCGCCGTGTCGCCGCCCCCGAAACCGAAAACCGCATTGTCGTGGATCGCGACCGTGTTGAAGGCATTGTTCTGCAACTCGGTGCTGACGTAAACCTCACGGAACGTAATCTTGCCATCGGCAGCCTGCATCTCAAGACAGGCCGAGAAATCGCGGTTCTTGCCTTCGCCGCCGCAGACGAAGAGCCGCGATCCCACGGCTACCGGCGTGCTCACCAGCCCGATGATGATCTTGGCCGGGTAGGGATAGCGCCACATGATCTCGCCGGTCTCGGCATGCACGCCCAGCACTTCCGTGGTGCCGTAGGTGGCCACGATAATCTGGGGAATGCCGTCAATTTCTTGATAGGTGAGCGAGGCCGGGGCCGCCAATTCACGCTGGCTCTCGGAGGGCACTTGCGTCGTCCAGCGGACCGCGCCCGTCAGCTTGTCAATGGCCGCGAGCACGGCGCGCTCGGGATTGTCAGCGCCCACGTACAGCGTGTCGCCGACGACGAGCGGGGTCGAAGCCTCGGTGGCCCACACCCCCTCGTCGAGCCGCCACAACTCGGTCCCATCGGTCTTAAGGCAGACGACGGGGCAGCGCATCTCCCACACGTCGCGGCCTTCGATGGCATAAGGAATGAAATACACCCGATCACCGTCGACGACGGGTGACGTGACCGGGCCGCGCTCGAAATGGCGGTTGCCTTGCGGAATGAGGAGCGTTTTCCACCGGGTTTCGCCGGTGAGCGGATCGAGTGCCAGCGCCCATTGCTTGTCGTCGACTTCGGCGGCAGTGAACGCCAGCCCGTTCGCTTCAACCACCGCGCTCTTGCCCCAGCCGATCTCCGTTCGCCAGAGTCGCTCGGGGCCTTCCTCCGGCCACTGGCGCAGAAGGCCCTTGGCGTGGTAAACGCTATTGCCATTGTCGGGAAGGAACCGGGGCAGGTCCGGATTGCCGGGTGCGGTGTCCTCCGCCAAGGCAAGTCCGGCACTCGCATACGAAACTGCCAGGAACACCAGTGCCGGCACACGAACGCAACCACGCATGTTCACTCTCCGCCGACCAGTTCGATCCCCTGTCCCGTTCCCAGGTTCCGCGAATACTTCTTATCGACAGGGTTGTTCCAATGCTCGTGGACGCCCAGGCTGCCGAGCGGGCTGCCGTCACCCTCCGGGTCGTAACGCGTGCCCGATGGCGGTTGGCCGGCCAGGGCGGCCTCGTGTAGGTAATTGTCGACCGCACCGACCATCTGCACGGCGGACGGTTCGGCGCCGAAGAAATCGACGCCAACCGATTCAATCGCCACCGGATCCTGTGAAGCAAACACGCTGGCGGTCCAGTGACCATCAAACGGCGCCGACTGCCACCGCTCGGGCAGCACGGATTGGTGCGGCGAGGCGTAGAGCGCGTCGACCAGGTAAAGGATCGTCTTGCCGCCGAGTTCCTTGTGCCCCATCAGGTCGACCATGGCGTTATACGTTCCCATCGGCTGCTTGCGCGACGTGATCGTGGCGTGCAAATGGCTCGGATTCCAGCCATGGTAGCGGTCGCCGGGCCCGGCGTTCTCGCGATACACCGAGCCGAAGTGGTTCTTCACGTTGAGCGTCACCCCGGCGAGGCTGTGCCCTTTGAGCACGGCCACGTTGAGCAGGTACGTGGCTCCGGTTACGCAGCGCGGCAGCCAGGTTCGGCCGCTTTCGGGTACGCCGGGATCGGCAAAATGCACGGCCGCCGTCTTGTCCGGTTCAATCCGTTCTCGGCCGTCGCCGCCGTCCTGATCCTCGAAACGGATTCCGGGAAACTCGGCATGTACCGGCACGTAGATCGTGTCGTTCACCCACCGAGACGCATCGTAGACGGTAATGTCCTCCTCGCGCACGCGCGCCTCGTTGACCAGTTGGCGCATGAGCGCGAGCGTCAACTGCGGCGTATTGTACAACCCGTGTTTGAAGTCGGGCTGCTGTGCGACGGAGCAATTCAGATTGAGCTTGAGCGTGATCTTTTCGCCGGGCCGATAGCCGACGTCGCCGCGTCCGTGCGACCGGTTGTAGTGACGCAAAAGCAATTCCCAGGCCTGGGCATCGCTGGCCGCCCCGGTGAGTCGGCGAAGGCTCTGGCTGAGCATCTCGGCCGCCAGCGCGGGATCGGTGAAGCGGTCTTCAAACCAGCCACCCTTGGAGGTGTCGCCGTCCCACTTCGCCACCTCCGGGTTGTGGATCCAGACGACGCGGCCCGGGAAGATCCCCTGGCCCACGCCCAGCGGCTTATTGGCTGGCTCAGAGGGCTTCCAGCGGGCGATTGCGGCCGGTTCCGCGGCGAAGGCGATTGTGGAAACGGCAATCCAGACAAGACCGGTCAGGGTCCATCCCGGCAGGCCAGCGCCTGGAATCCACCTTGCCACAAACCGATCGCGTCGCATGTCTGCGTTCCCCCGAGGAGTTCGAATGCAGTGACTGAAGCAGCATCGCTGCCGATTCTCGGGCTCAGTGTCTACTTGCACGAACAGGGCGGCACAAGCCAGTTGCCAGCACGTGCCATGGGCGCAGACCACGAAGCATCGAGTAGGCCCGGGGGGATTCGAACCTCCGACCAAGGGATTATGAGTCCCCTGCTCTAACCGCTGAGCTACGGGCCCGTGTGCAGACGTACGACGATTGTAGAGTATACCGGTCCAGAGGGCGGTCGCAAAGATACGAAAAGGTGCTGGGCGGCGTGCTTGGTGACTCCGCAGGAATGCGCGACCGACAAATGGCATCGCCGTAAGGAGTCGGAGTGCAACGGCTGGCCTCGGGGCAACGGAAGGCTAAGCAACGCCGCTCCGTATCCCTTTGTCTCTCGCGGCGAGTTCCGTGGGGCCGACGCCAACCTAGCCGGTTCAATCGCTGGCCAGGGCCGGCGGTATAGCATAAAACTCAAAGGCTGGGGGCATGCTTGCTGGAGGGCTGGCTGGGGGGTGTTATTAGGCGCTGGCTGTGACATCCGACGGCCAGACAGGCTATGTCGCAGATCCGGAGACCACCGAGATAGGCCGGTCGGAACACCGGGCCGATCGGGTCACCGCGCAAGAAAGGCAAAGGAGGCTTGAATGCGTATTGGGCTGGCGACCCGGTTTTCCGCCGCGGTGTTGGGAGTCGTCGGACTGGCGATCGTCTCCGCTGCCACCGGTTGGTACTCGTCCCGCACGACGGCTGACCTGCTGGACCAGGCCGTCAGAAACAACCTTTCCAGCGTTCGCGCCGCTGAAGAGCTGGAAATCGCGCTTCTGGAGCAGCGGGGGATTGTCTCTTCCTATATTCTCGCCGAGGGTGACGAGGCGAGACTCCAGGACCTGCCCGGCAAGGAGGCCGGCTTCCGCGATTGGCTTCAGACCGCACGGATTAGTGCCAACACCGGTGAGGAGCACGAGATCCTGCAGAGACTTGAGATAGTCTATCCCCAATACTGTGCGGCACGGCAGCGGGTTCTGGACCTTTATGAGCAGGGGGACGTTGCTCAGGCAACCGAAGTGCTGCTCGGTGAGGTGCACGACCTCTATCTCAAAGCATACGGCCTCTGTGAGAATTTCATCGACGCCAACATGCGGTACGTCGAGGACAGTATGGCATTGGCCCGGAGTCAGACTCGCCAGACGATGTGGGTCGCTAGCACGGTGGCATTGCTGACTCTGGGGTTGGGGGTTGGGCTGCTGTGGCTGTTCTTCGCGGGCGTGCTGTTTCCGCTGCGGCGAATGCTCACCGACGCCCGGACATTCGCCGGCAGTTCGACCTCCAGCCGGACCATGGGCGACGAGATGCACGAAGTGGGCAAGCATCTGCAGTTGTTGATGTCTGATGTGGCTGAGACGCGGAGCAGCCTGGAGGAGAACCGTCTGCGGCTTTCGATCGCCGAGAAACTGGCCGCCGTCGGTCGTCTGGCAGCCAGCGTTGCCCACGAAATCCGCAATCCGCTTACGGCCGTGAAGATGTGGCTGTTCTCGATTCGCGGGGCCGTCGCCGGCGATCCGGAGCTGGACCGGAAGTTTGGCATCGTATCGGAAGAAATCGGGCGTCTGGAAAGCATCATCGGCGACTTCCTCGAGTTCTCGCGCCCCACGCCGCTCAAGCTCGAACCGTGCGACCTTCGCGATGTCGTCCGGCGGACCGCCGACCTGCTGGCTTGCCGGTGTCAGGAAAAGGACGTTCGGCTCGCGTGCACCATGCCGGAGCAACCCCTGCCTGTCGTGGTGGATGCCGGCCAGTTGCGGCAAGTATTCATCAACCTGCTGAACAACTCCATGGAAGCCGTCTCGCACGGCGCGATCGAGGTGAGCGGGCACGCCACGACCGACGGCGAGGGGCGCGGCATGGCGGTCGTTCGCGTGGCGGACACTGGCGGCGGCATGCCGCACGACGTCCGCGAGAAGATCTTCGATCCGTTCTTCACTACCAAAGATGGCGGCACCGGATTGGGGCTCAGCATCGCAGCGCAGATCATCGCGCGGCATAGCGGACGACTGGTGCTGGAGTCATCGACCGATCAGGGAACGGTCTTCGCCGTTTGGCTGCCGATTGACAACGGAGCGCGCGGATGAGCGGCATCGTGATCGTCGACGATGAACGCAGCGTCCTCGCCGCGTTCGAAGAACTCCTGTCGGCCCGGGGGCACAACGTGTCGACAGCGATCCATGCCGAGCATGCGCTGGAGCGCGCCCGGGCGGGCGATTGCGACCTGGTGATCATGGACATCTGCCTGCCGGGCATGAACGGCCTGGATGCGCTCCGCGAGATCAAGAGGCTTCAGCCACGGTTGCCGGTAGTTATCATGACTGGCCAGGGCACGATGGAAACGGCCATCGAAGCCACGAAGATCGGCGCGTTCGACTATCAACTCAAGCCGCTCGAACCGGCCGAGATGCTCCGGGTAATCGACAAAGCACTGGAGAGCTCCCGGCTGGCGCGGCAGCAGGTGTCGCTCGGTTACCTTCCGGCCGACGTGGCGAGCGACGCCATGATCGGCCAGAGCTCGAACATGCAGGAGGTCTTCAAGGCTATCGGCCGGGTAGCGTCAACCGACGCCACCGTGCTTATCCGCGGGGAGTCGGGAACCGGGAAAGAGCTCGTCGCGCGGGCAATCTATCAGCACAGCCTCCGCAAGGACGGGCCGTTTCTGATCATCAACTGCGCGGCGATTCCCGAGACGCTGCTGGAGAGCGAGCTATTCGGCCATGAACAGGGGGCCTTCACCGGAGCGACTTCACGGCGCATCGGTAAGTTCCAGCAGGCCCATGGGGGCACGATCTTTCTCGATGAGATCGGCGAAATCCCCCTCGCGCTGCAGGCCAAGATACTCCGTGTCCTGCAAGAGCGGACCGTCGAGAGAGTGGGCGGGAACGACACCGTCCGGGTCGACACCCGTGTACTGGCAGCCACCAACCGGGCATTGGAGCAAGCCATCCGCGAGGGAACTTTCCGTGAGGATCTTTACCACCGTTTGAACGTGGTTACGGTAACGCTGCCTACGCTGAGGGAGCGTCGCGACGACATCCCTCGGCTGGCCGACTACTTTCTTGGCCGCTTCGCCAGGGATCTTGAGATCGAGCGGCCCGTGATCGCTCCGGAGGCGATGGAACTGCTCTTGAAGCATTCCTGGCCGGGAAACGTGCGGGAGTTGATGCATGCGCTGCAGAGCGTGGCGATCTTTACGCAGGGCTATCCAATTCAAGCCGCTGACCTGGACGCAGTACTCAAGAAGCCGTCGCCCGGTGAGTTGGCCGAAGCGGGAAGGCGGATGGACGAACTGCTGCGTTCACTTGTGCGACAGCAGCTTATTGGCTCGCGCGAAGGGCCGCTCTATAGCGAGTTTCTGGAAAAGGTCGAGAGGCTCCTCTTGACCGAGGCGCTGCGGCACTCGAAAGGCAACCAGACTCATGCCGCCCGACTGCTTGGGCTGGCCCGGCCGACGCTGCATGCCAAGCTGCAGAAGTTCGGCTTGACGGCGGAGAAATAGGACCCGAAAAGAGTGTCAGGTTTCTGACGCCCTGTCAGCTTGTTGACTCTCCGGCACCTTGATCGGCTGGCGATCAGGATTGCGGCTTCGTCGCATCTTGTTTTCTGCTAACGGCTTCGGCGTTACGCCGGGCGATTAATCGTTCTCGGCATTCGGTTTGCTTACAGCGGGGCCGGAACAAAGCAGAGTCTCGCTCGCGCGGTGCATCCGGCGCGAGCGAACAGAGCGAGCCAGGGGTCGAGACAAGAGGCCGCGATGGCGATCTACCTGACCAATGTCGAAGATCGGCGGCAAAGATATCGGTTCTCCGAAGAGCAGTGCCCTATTCTCTTTGGACGAGACGCCTGCGCGACGGTCAAGCTAGATGATCCGCGGGTTGCGCTGCTGCATTGTCTGCTCGATATCGAAAGGGGCACCCTCTTTCTTCGCGATTTGGCGACGCCGAACGGCACCTATGTCAATGGCCAGCGACTGAAGGCGGGGCGGGTGATGCCGGGTGATTGCCTTACGTTGGGCAGAACGTGTCTTCGCGTCGACTACAGAGGCCGCGAGAGCGGGCATTGGACTGCGGGCTAACATCGTACGTGTGCCCGAGGGCGATGAACGGCAGACGAAAATCCTGATACTGCCAGCGGTAATCCGCTGCGGAGTTGAGCTATGGCCCTCCTTGAGAAGCTTACGAAAACGAAGACTATCCTCCTGGCGGATGACACCCGAAGTATTCGCGAATTCTGCCGCGAGGAGTTGGAGCGTGCCGGCTACCGGGTGATCACGGTCCGCGACGGTTGGGAGGCCATCGAGGCGATGCAACGCGAGTCTCCCGATCTCGTTGTCATGGACATGCACATGCCGCGGGGTACCGGCTTGGAGGCTGCTCAACGAATCAAGGCGCGACGGCCCGAGATACCGGTGATCCTTTTCACCACTCGGCGCGAGGACTGCGATCGCCAGGAACGGGCGGCGGTGGCGGCGGCCTGCCTGTCGAAATCAGAGGACCTGACGCAACTCAAGGAGACAATTGCCGCCATGACCGCCACATCGTGATGTTTCTTCGGAACGGAATGCCACCCCCACCAGCAGGATGTTGGTTATGCTTCCATCGAGTCCTACTCTAACCATCAACGTCGCCTTCCTCCTCGAAGTCAAGGAGGACATTGGCGAGATCCGCATGCTCATTGCGGACGCTCGCCGGGCACTGACAAGCCGCGCGATGAGCCGCTTGGGCCAACTCCGGTGCTGTAATTTCATGGGGCAATTGCGGGACTGGCTGGCTCTTTACTTCGCCGTGGAGCAGGCTTACGGGTACTTTTCCGGCGCCGCCGACGTGCCGCCGCAGATCACCCAGGCGGCGAGAGCCCTCTGCGCCGAACATGAGCGTCTGTACCAGGCGGTCGCTGATCTGGCGGAATCGGCCGAACGTCGGCTGCACAAGAGGCATCGCGGACGGGACGTGCAGGCCGATTGCCGGAAGTTCGATGAGTTCTGCCAGCAACTGCACCGGCACGAGACGGAGGAATGCCGTCTGATGATCGAAATCGCCGGGGCGGTTTGTGGTCGGCCAATGGGGATCCCGGCCGCTGCCGGCTGTTCAGGCTACTAAGGGGCTACGGCTCGAAGTCGATTACTACATAGCATTCATGGAGGAACCAATGCTACTGCTTAGCCGAAAGGTCGGCGAAGAAATCGTGCTGCCCACGTGCGGGGTGTCCATCGTCGTGGCGAGGTTGACGAAGAACCGCGTCAGCCTGTGCATCACGGCTCCGGACGAAGTGCCCATCTTCCGTAGGGAGATCATGGAATCCGACTGCGGCCTGATGGATGGGTTCTTGGACTGCCCGGCCGAGCCAAGAGAAGCCATGGAATGCGAGCTGCGATAGAACATCCCCTCGCCACCGGTCGGATAGACCGCCGACCGCGAGGTTGACGACGAACCGAGAGGTGCGGCAGCATCTGGTCCTTCCGCTTGGTTGGCGGACCCTGAGTGCTGGGTCGCACGGTCCGGACGGCCGGAAGGACTGACCTCTCGATGCGACCGATGCGAAATCCTCCCCGGTCGCTGGGTGCGATTCCAGTGGCGGCACATCGACCGTGCCGGGCACCAGGCGCTGGGATCGCACCCGTTCTCTATCTTCGTTTGTCGGGGTGCAAGAATTGCGCGCCGCATGAGACACCGCTGCGACAGCCGCTGCTACAGTCGGGCGCAACAATCTCGTCGTCTGTGGTAGCCGCTCACTTCGCCAGAGGAACGCTCAAGGACGCGAATTCCGTGGGATTTGTGATTGCGGAAGCTGCCGGTCCTCAGTGTTTGCGACTGCCGTCAAGCCCGGTACGCGAATTGCTTTTGGCAGCGCACCGCTGTTGGCCCCTACACCGCGAGGCAGTAAGCCTGTGCGACCGGTCGGCAGCCAGTCTTTTCAGCGGGCCAGGGCGTTTTCCACTTCGCTACGGGAGGTTGATGATGTTCAGGAAGTTGCTTGTTGTTGCCGTTTGTATTGGCATGCTGATGTATGCCACCGGGATCGCCTGGGCCGGCGCCGGGGACCCCGTGAAGACCCAGACTCAGAGCCAGGATCAGACGCAAACGCAGGCTCAGGACCAGACCCAGACGCAGTTGTGCAATCGGGAGTGCGATCCCGATTGCGAGTACATGTTCTATCAGTGGTATTTTAACTGGCTGTGGGGAGGGCCGGACCACGACCTGGACGACTGAGTAGCCGTATCGGCGCGCCGAGTCGGGGGCCTCCTCGGCTCGACCGTCATTGGCCGATCGCTGACCGGTCGGCTTCGCCGCGCAACTACTCCTCGCCGATCCCAAGCTCCTTGAGCCGGCGATAGAGGGTTGCGCGGCTGATGCCAAGCATTGCCGCCGCGCGCGTCCGATTGCCGCGCGCTCGCTCCAGGGCTGCGGAAATGCGTCCGGCCTCTTCTGGCCCGGTTTCACCGGCCGGCGGCAGCGGGCAAGCCTCCAGCACTTCCGGCGGCAGATCGTCGACATCAATGACCGATCCGCTTGCCCGGATGACCGCGAATTCCAGGGTGTTGCGAAGTTCGCGGACATTGCCGGGCCACTCGTAATCCATCAATACGGCCATCGCGTCGTCGCCGACCGCGTCGACCTGTTTACCGGTCGTAGCGCGGTGGTCGGCCATGAACGCCCGGACCAGCAACGGCAGATCCTCGCGGCGGTCGCGGAGTGGAGGCAGCCGAACGCGCGCCACACGAATTCGGTACAGCAGGTCCTGCCGGAACCGCCCTTCGGCGGCCTCGCGGGCCAGGTCGCGATTCGTGGCGGCCAGTACGCGGACGTCGACGGGCTGCAGCTTCGTTTCGCCGAGTCGGCGCACACTGCGTTCTTCAAGCACGCGGAGGAGAGTCGTCTGCACGCGCAGCGGCAGGTCGCCAATCTCGTCGAGGAAGAGTGTGCCCCCGCTGGCTGCTTCGAAGAGTCCTTGCTGGTCGTCCATCGCCCCGGTGAACGCGCCTCGCCGGTGCCCGAACAACTGGCTGGCCGCCAATTCCTCCGGCAATCCCGCGCAGTTCAAGGCCACCAGCGGACCGTCGCGACGTCGGCTGCACTCGTGGATCGCGCGTGCTACCAGCT
The DNA here is from genome assembly GCA_040766885.1 of Thermoguttaceae bacterium. Classification (GTDB taxonomy): domain Bacteria; phylum Planctomycetota; class Planctomycetia; order Pirellulales; family Thermoguttaceae; genus JAXGPP01. Next base: position 415,334 of record JAXGPP010000004.1, read on the forward strand.
CTTTGCCAGTGCCCGTCTCGCCTTCGATCATCACGATGGAATCGACCCCGGCGACATCCCGAATGAATTGGAACACCTGCTGCATCGATTTCGATTTGCCCAGGATATTGTGGAAAGCTGCGCGCTCGTCCAGTTGCCGCCGGAGATCGACCAGTGGCGACACGTCGTAGAGAAAAACGATCCGGCCGGCGCCGCTCCGCGAGTCATCGAGGACCTCGATCTCCAGGTGCCGAGGCCGCGGCTCGCCGGGTGCGAGCACGACGGGCAGCTTGCCGCGGTCTTCCGCCGGCAAGTTCCACACTCTCTCCAAAGCGGCCCGTTGGTTGTCAGCGAGGGGCAGCATATCGCCCAACGGTTTGCCGAGGACCGTCGCCTCATCGACGGAGGCCATGCGGCACGCTGCACGGCTGGCAAAGACAACAAGGCCTTTGGCGTCGATCATGATCGTGCCCTGGCGCTGAGCGTCGAGGATGGTGCGAAGGTCATCACGGTTCCGCCGAAGCCGCCGGTCGGTTTTGGCCTTGTGCAGAGAGATCTCCACCGCGGCCTCCAGGTCACGCTGGTCAAACGGCTTGACGAGGTAGCCGTAGGGCTCGGCCAGGCTCGCCCGCCTCAACGTCTCGATATCGGCGTAGGCGGTGAGAAAGACCACCGGTGCCTGGCATGTCCGCGAGATCTCGCGGGCGGCATCGATGCCGTCCATCGACCCTGCCAGACGCACGTCCATGAGCACGAGATCCGGCTTGCACTGGATTGCGGCAGCAATCGCTTCTTCGCCCGTGCATGCAAGGCCTGTCACACGATGGCCCAGGCGCTTCAGTTGCGCCTCGATGTCCATGGCAATGAGTTGTTCGTCCTCAACAATCAGGATGGCGGCTGTACGCTGTGGCATGGCTCGGTTGATCTGGGACAGAATAAGTAGACAACATTCATCACGCCGGTACCTCCTCTCCGGAGGGCGGGCTCTCAGGACGCGGAAAACGCAGCACGAAGGCGGTCCCGTCGGCATGGCGGCTTTCTAGAGTTCCGCGTATCTGCCGTGTGAGAGCCATCACGACCCGCATCCCCAGAGAAGTCGATCTCTCGTTCTGGGGCCCCTCCGCCATGCCCACGCCGTCGTCGGCGACTTCCAGGCGATAGGTCTCCTCTTCTTCTCCGAACAGCACACGGATGCTGCCCTTGCAAACGTCCGGAAAGGCGTGTTCCATCGCGTTGGAAACCAACTCGTTGATGATCATGCCGCAAGGGATGGCAAGATCCAGCGGCAGCGGCGGCAACTCCCCTTCGACAGTGATGGAGAGCCGGCTGTCGGACCTGCCAAAGCCGTGCCGCAGGTGCGTCACGAGCTGCTTCACGTACGCCGGAAATTCGATGCTGGCCAAGTTGGTGGAGCGATAGAATTGTTCGTGGACCAACGCCATCGAACGGATGCGTGCCTGGCTGTCGTGGAGGAATCGGATGATCTGTGGATCGTCGATCTCCTGAGCCTGGAGGTTGAGCAGGCTCGAAATCACTTGCAGATTGTTCTTGACGCGGTGGTGCAACTCCTTGAGCAGCAGTTCCTTCTCGTGGAGCGACTCCAGCAGGCGCGTTTCATCCGCCTTCTGTCGAGAGACATCCATCGCGGCACAGACGACCCCTTCTAGCCGGCCCGATTCGTCCTTCATTCCGGCGATCGAACAGTGGACAGGGATCTTCCTGTCCGACTTGCCGGTCAGCAGGCATTCGGCGTCGAGCGCAACGTTCTCGGTGAGCAGCGTGTTCAGGCCAATATCGTTCGAGTCGAGGATGTCCGCCAGCGGCCGGCCGATCAGCTCCTCGGCCGCGAACCCTAACTCGTCGCACACGGCCGGATTCATCTGGCTGATGCGCAGGCCGGGATCGGTGACAATCAGCATCTCACGCATCGATCGAATGACGTTATTGAGGTAGTTTCTCGAAACAGTTCGTTCTTCAAGGTCAGCCGCCATGCCGTTCAGCGAATGCGCCAACATGCCGATTTCGTCCCGCGACTGAACGGGCACACGGGTTTTTAACTGCCCTCGTCCCATTCTCATCGCTGCGTCTTGGAGCATTGCCAGCCGCCTGCCGATCGATCGCGATATCGTCAGTCCCAGCAGAACCGCAGCGGTCGCGGCCACAACCGTCATCAAGCCCCGCTGCTGGTCCGCCAGGACCATTGCGCGCTGTGTGCTGCGGATGCCGCGTGTAAACTCCGCCTCTGCCCCATCACGGTAGGCGGAGAGTGGCGGCAGGAGTTCGTGTTCGAAATGCGGAGAAACCCGCTCTTCCAGGAACGCCTCAGCCCTGTCAGGAGAATCGCCGGCGATACGAAGGAACTCGTCCAACAACTTCCGGTGGGCCGCCAGTAGGTGTTGTAGTTGCTCTGCGGAACGGAGGAGCGGGGCGGAGTTGAGCGCGGCGGCCTCGCGGCTAGCTGCCCAGGGAATCGAGCGTTCGATCGACGATCTCTGGCGGTCCAAGCCATGTTCGGCCCGTTTGATGCTGTCGCGGATCAGATCGAGCAACTCCTGTTTTCGAACAGCAGCACCCTCGCCGCTGATTGTTCGTTTGCGTTCGACGTCGACCAGAGCATGGGCCGCCAATTGGCCGGCATACAGTGCACCGAGCAGGTCGGTCGTGTCGGCCTTGATCACGGCGCTGCGGCTGAGCCGCTCCATCTGGTATTCCACCTCGCGGTTGGTAGCGCCAGCCAGGTATCCGACCGCACCTACCAGGCTGGCGATTGCCAGGAAGGCCAAGGTCAGCTTCAGGCCAATCCGCATGACGGGATACCTCACGAGCGGGGGCGGCAGACTCATTCCCTTTTTAGCATACGGCGGGAACGTCCGCTACGAACGAATCCAACCGTTTCCAGGCATGCTGATTGCACTTCTGCGGCTGCGACCGAAGCGGCGGACAGCGCGTTAGGTACACGGATAGCTGGTCGTGCACGGCTGCGCTAATAGCTGGTCTGCTAAATACGTCAGTGCTACAGTAGCGCCAACGGGTTCCAGGTTTCCGGACGCGAGTCGTCCAAGACCTTTGGCGGGCGCTCGAAGTGTTGCAGAGGGCGCCGGAGCGGCGCCTCACAAAGAAATCGCCGATTACCGTGGCCAGACGACCAAAGGCGTTCACCATTGTCGAGTTGCTTTGTGTTATCGGCATCATTGGCATGCTCGTGGCGCTGTTGTTGCCGGCGGTTCAGGCGGCACGCGAGGCAGCTCGACGGCTCCAGTGCGGGAGCAACATTCGGCAGATCGGCCTGGCCCTGCAAAGCCGCCACGAAGCCTATGGATTCCTTCCGCCTGGTTGGGTCGTACAGGCATCGAACGGCGATCCCGGCTGGGGTTGGGCCACTATGACGCTGCCGTACCTGGAACAGGAAGCCCTGCAGGATACGGATGGCGTCGAGTTCTCTCCCGGGGGACCGGGGCAAGGTGGTCCACCGATTAGCGACCCCGGCTGTCAGCGTTTTCGAGAGACGCCGCTGACGGTCTTCCTCTGCCCTTCCGATCCGACCGACCGGCTGTTTATGCTTTACCAGGGTAACGCTGGCGGCGGCGGAGGAGGAGGCGGCGGAGGAGGCGGCGGAGGAGGAGGCCCAGGTGGGCCGCCGATGTTCGAAGTGGCTCGTGCCAATTACGGCGGTGTCTTCGGGACCAAAGTCATCGAAACCGCATCGCACGCTGGCGACGGTGCTTTCTTCGAAAACAGCCGAATCCGCTTCGCCGACATCAGCGACGGGCTCAGCAACACGTTGCTGGTGGGCGAACGCACCTCTCGCTTGGGCGGATGCACTTGGGTAGGCGCGGTTCCGGGAGCCGACCGAGGCATGGCACGGGTAGTAGGCCGTGCGGGCTCCGTCCCGAATGATGTCCTCGGCGACGCTGCCGACTTCGGCAGCTATCATCCTTTCGGTGCCAATTTTGTCATGGCGGACGGATCGGTGCAGATGATTAGCGACGAGATTGACTTGACCGTGTATCGAGCGCTGGCTACCCGGGCCGGCAGGGAACCGGCTTTGCTGCCGCAGTAGCGCTCCGACGGGTTTCGTAACGCGTCACTTGGGGCTGCGCGATCAGACCATCGCACTCAAGCACGGGGCGCTGGATATCCGTGACCAAGTTTCACTCGCTGAGAGGGTCGCGGGAGGTGACGACACGGCCGACGGACAGGTTCATGCTCTTGAGCCTGGCGCGCAGGGTTACGCGGCTGAGGCCGAGAATCTCCGACGCGCGGTTCTGGTTGCCTCCAGCGCGCTGCATGGCCCGCAGGATCATCAGGCGGTCGAAATGCTCGCGGGCACGGCGGTATACGTCGCGTTCACCGTTGCTGATCCATGTTTCCACCGATTGGATCAGGCCCTGCCAGTCTGGGTCGGGCACCGGACCGGAGGGCTCGTCGGCCGCGGCGTCGGCGGACGATTCGTGGTGCAGTTCCGGCGGTAAAAACTCCGGCAGGATGGTAATTCCCGCCGATACGATCAGCGCCTCGCGGATGACGCTCTGCAGCTCGCGAACGTTACCCGGCCACTCGTACGACTCCAGCAGTGCGAGCGAGGCGGGGGAGATCGACTGGATCGACGTGCCAAGCTGCCGGTTGTATCGGAACATGAAGTAGTGCGCCAGCTCGGCGATATCTTCGCGGCGCTGGCGCAAGGGCGGCAAATGGATCGTCACTCCGCGGAGACGGTAGTAAAGATCTTCACGAAACCGTCCTTGCGAGATCATCGCATCGAGATCCTGGTTGGTAGCGGCGATTACCCGCACGTCAACCGAGATCGTCTCGGCGCCTCCCAGCCGTTCGAAACGGCGTTCCTGGAGCAGGCGGAGCACCTTGGCCTGGGTGCGCGGCGTCATGTCGCCGACTTCGTCGAGGAAGATCGTGCCTCCGTGGCATTGTTCGAACTTGCCGATCCGCCTCCGTTCCGCGCCGGTGAACGCTCCTCGCTCATGGCCGAAAAGCTCGCTTTCCAGCAGCGACTCGGGTATGGCGGCGCAATTGATCGCCAGAAACGGCGCCTGGGTGCGGCGGCTGTGGTGATAGATGGCCCGCGCGACGAGTTCCTTTCCGGTGCCGCTTTCGCCCTGGATGAGCACGCCCACATCCTGGGGTGCGACGCGGCCGATCAACTTGCAGACTGTCTGCATGGCGGGGCCGCTGCCGATCAGGCGGTCGGGCAGTTCCTCCAGCCGCCGGCCTTCCTCGACAATCGCCGGTACATGCATCAATCGACGAATCTCGATCGCCTGGCCGACGAGCTGCTGAAGCTGGTCGGCGTCGAGCGGCTTGACGAGGTAGTCGAACGCGCCCAGCTTCATCGCTTCAATGGCCGTTTCGGTGGTGCCATGACCGGTGATGAAGATGATCAGGCACTTCGGGTCGAGCCGCCGCAAATCGTGGAATAACTCGAGCCCCGACCGGTCGCCCAGCTGGATGTCGAGCAGGACCACGTCGGGCGACTCCTGGGCCGCCATCTGCAGCCCCGCCGTCGCCGTCTCGGCCGAAAAGAGCTCGAGATCCTCCTCCGCGAACACCTGGGTAATGCTGAAGTGGATGTTCGGTTCGTCATCGATGACGAGCAGCTTGGGCATTTCCTGGTTCCGTGACTAATGGGGAGCGCTTGCGTAGTTGTCGAACGGCACACGAGGTCCGTCTTTCCTGTCGGTGGGGGACTCAGTGACCATTTTCGGGCTGGAAGCCGGATGAATGCGCGGCCGGCTCGGACGATTCAATCGCCGGTTGGGCCAGCGGAAGCTCGACGGTGAATTCGGCCCCACACTCGGGGCGATTGCGCGCGTGCAGCCTGCCGCCGTGCTGATGGACAATCCGGCGGCTGATGGCCAGCCCTAATCCCGTGCCCCGTTCTTTGCCTGTCACGAACGGTTCGAAGATCCGATCGAGCACCGCCGGCGGAATCCCGCAGCCGGTGTCGGAGAAAACCACGCGCGCGGTCTGGCCGCCCTCGGCGAAATTCATCGAGATCGCCAGCGTTCCGCCCTCCTCCATCGAGTCGATGCCGTTGAGAGCGAGATTGATGAACACCTGGTGGAGTTGCTCGGCATCGGCGTCGATGGCTACTTCGTGTGCCGGCAGGTGCTGTACGAGCCTTACCCGCTGCTGTTCGGCCCGCCCTTCCACCAGATTCAGCCCCCTGGCCACGGTGTCGCGGAGATCGTGGCGGACGCGGTGCAACTCGGCCGGCCGGGCGAAGTCGAGCAGTCGCTGGATCGTACTCTCCATCCGCTGGATCTCTTGCTGCACCACGTGCATCTGCTTTTCGCTCAGCGAACGGGCCGGATGACGCTGTGCGGCCGTCTGGATGAGCAACTTCACTGACGTGAGCGGGTTCCGCAGTTCGTGCGCTACGCCGGCGGCCAGTTGGCCCACGGCAGCAAGCCGGTCGGCGCGCATCGTCTCGCGGCGTGCCTCCTGCAACTGATCGAGTACCTGCTTGATGCGGTTCGAAACGGTTTGCACCTGCTCCTGCAGGCCGGTCAGATCCCCACGTGGGTGGACCGTCACGTGTCCCAGGTCCTGCTCCAACTCTCCCGCGGCGTCTTCGAGCGTGATGCTTATTTGTGAGATCGAGCGATGTAGCCGGTGGGCGGTCCAAATGCCGAGGAACACGCCGAGGATCGGACCGATCACCAGCAGCGAGAACCGGCTCAACATGATCAGGCTGCTGTATTGCGTGTTGCGGGCAATCGAATTCTTCAGCAGCCGCTCGTTGACTTCCATCAATTGCTGACAAGGCTTGGCCACGGCGAGAGCCAGACGCGCGGTCCGTTCGAGCGACGGGGCGCCAGCCTCCGCGGGGCCTTCCGATGATGCCAGCCGTCGAGCCACGTGCTCACGGTAGACCTGGAAATTCTCTTCCACCGCCTCAATGAGAATCTGCTCCTCGGTGGTGAAGGCGTTCCGCTTGACTTGGGTCAGCCGGGTTTCGAAGTCCACCAGCAACTGCCCGACCTCGATACGGCTCTCGGGGTCTTCGCCTGGCCGGGCATCGAGCACCGCCGCTTGCAGCTTCCACAGAACGTCCTGAATTCCCCCCACCGCCTGAATGGTGGTCACATTCTCCGACAGCACCCTGCCGTACGATTCCGACAGCCAGTGGATGTAATACGTTGTCGCTGTGCTGGTGGTGATCCACAGCAGGCTGACGAACACGATCGGCCCGATTACGCGTTGCCACATCACCTGCTCCAATCTGCTCTGGAGGGGACACCCGCCAGGATGGCCGTGTCCCATTATTCTGTTTTACGAAACGTTGGGGCAAGGTATGGAAAGAACGTTTCGCTTTGGGAAAGGCACTTTCCATCGATCGCAATGCCATCCCCTGGAGAAGCATAATGGGGTTTGCTGTGCACGCTATTATAAACGTTTTCATATCAGGCACTTATGCAACCTGATCGACAGACCGTCATTGCCGGTATGGCCATTGCATTACGCGGTTCCGATCAATTCTGAATCCTGCCCCCGCTTGTGGGGGTAGATTGCAGTGCGCGTGCCAGTCCGCGACGAATCGTTTCGGGCTGAGAAATCTTCTGTCTGTGTCATTCCGATGTGCCGGAGCGCCTGTCCGGCCAATGAAGGGGATGGAGAATGCTGGTTGTCAGTCGCCGGGCTGGAGAGCAGGTATTCTTGCCGTTGCACCGCATTACGCTTACGGTGCTCGATACCAGCGAGAACCGAGTTCGGCTGGGAATCGACGCTCCGCTCGAAGCGGTCGTGTGTCAACGGGGCGCGGACTCGGGCACAGCCTCAGCCACGGAGACTGCTCCTTCCGCCGTCTTGTCTCCTTGCCCATCAAGATCACCGTTGAGGCTTCTTGTCGCCGACGGGGATGAAGCAAGCCGGACAGAATACGCAACCTATCTGCGCCGCCAGGGTTTCCTGGTGACCGTGGCCACCAATGCGCTCGATTGCCTGACTCAGTTGCGGCATACTCTTCCCGATGCGCTGATTCTCGATCCCGATGTGCTTGGCGGTGGCGACAGCGTCGTCGAGCAGATGCAGCAGGAAAGCCGCCTGCGCGACATCCCGGTGATCATCCTGACCTACGGACGCGACCGCGGCGCGATTTACCGGCTGTCGGCGTTCCGCGTGCGCGACATGCAGTTCAAACCGTTAGCGCCCCGGAAACTCAGCGAGCGGATCAAGTCCATTCTCGGCTGCGGTACAGCACATTCCGACTCGACCGTAGTTCACCCGACCGATACGGATAACCCGAACGACGACGCAGCCGGTGGGCACACGTAGCTGTGACCCCGCATGGCTGCGGAACAGGGAACGCTTGCTGCCCGATGCACCAGAGGCGAGTCAGCAGGTGGGGGTTGTAATGTACAGCAGTGAGTCGGGCTGTTTCCCGATCGCGATCGAAGGAGCACGTGTATGGCATGGGACAAGCAACGCCTGGAAGAGACGGTCTGCGAGCGCCTCAGCGATGTGAAGCTGGTGGTGGTCGCCAATCGCGAACCGTATATCCATTCCCACGACGGCGAGTCGGTCGTGTGCGTGCGTCCGGCGAGCGGACTGACGACGGCGCTGGACCCGGTGATGCGCGCTTGCGGCGGCGTTTGGGTAGCTCACGGCAGCGGCAACGCCGACCGGATGGTGGTCGATGAACGCGACTGCGTCGCGGTGCCTCCGGATGATCCAGAGTATACGCTTCGCCGTGTGTGGCTGAGCAAGCGCGAGGAGCAGGGGTATTACTACGGGTTTTCGAACGAGGCCCTCTGGCCGCTGTGTCACGTGGCCTACACGCGTCCGAAGTTTCGGCCGGCGGATTGGCGACAGTATACGGCAGTGAATCAGAAATTTGCCGACGCGGTGCTCGCCGAAATCGACGACGGTCCGGCCATCGTATTCGTGCAGGATTACCACTTCGCGCTCTTGCCCCGGCTCGTGAAGACGGCCCGCCCGGATGTGGTCGTCGCGCAGTTCTGGCACATTCCGTGGCCCAACCGCGAGGTGTTCCGCGTCTGCCCGTGGTCGGAGGAGATTCTTGACGGTCTGCTGGGCAACGACCTGCTGTCGTTCCACATTCAGTACCACTGCAACAACTTCCTCGAAACGGTCGATCGATCGTTGGAGGCGAAGGTCGATCCGGAACATTTCGCGGTGACGCGCGGTGGCCACACGACGATGGTTCGGCCTCACGCCATCAGCATTGACCCCGGGCAGATCGCCGCGTCGTTGCCTCGAGACATCGCGGCCGCCGAACGGCGAGTCCGCCGGCGGCTGGGCTTGCGCGACGTGCAGATCCTGATCGGCGTCGATCGGGTCGACTATACTAAAGGCATTCCCGAGCGGTTCGCGGCCGTCGACCGCTTGCTGAGTCTGTATCCGGAGCTGAGAGGAACGTTCAGCCTGGTGCAGATAGGCGCTCCCAGCCGGGTGCACATTCCGGCCTATCGGCAATTGAATGAGGAGCTGGACACGCTGGCTGAGGAGATCAACTGGCGGTACGGATCGGAGTTGTGGCGGCCGATCGTGTTCGTCAATGAGCACTTCTCGCATGAGGATGTTTTTCTCCTGTACCGGCTGTCGACGGCATGCGTGGTCAGTTCGCTGCACGACGGCATGAATCTTGTGGCCAAGGAATTCATCGCCGCGCGTGAGGATCTGGGCGGGTCGCTGGTGCTTTCCCAATTCACCGGCGCGGCTCGCGAGTTGACCGACGCTCTGCAGGTGAATCCATACGACGTGGACCAGTTTGCATCGGCCCTGTACCAGGCACTAACGATGCCGGCCGAGGAGCAGGCCGCCCGCATGGAACGCATGCGAAACCAGGTCTGCGAAAACAACATCTACCGTTGGGCCGGCATGCTGCTCTCCGAAGCCAGCCGGCTGGTCACGGCCCCTTACCTGGTGGGGGAGAACGTATGAAGCCAGCACTTTACGATGCGCTCGACCAGCTTATCGATGAACATCGGCACGGCGGTCGGCTGGGACTCTTTTTCGACTACGACGGAACGCTGACGCCCATCGTCGGGCATCCGAGCCAAGCCAAGCTCGATTGCGCGACCCGCCGCTTGCTGGGGCAACTCGGCTGCCAGGAACGGGTGCATCTGGGGGTGATCAGCAGCCGAACGATCGACGATCTCGGGCAACTCTCGCGACTGACTGACGTGCATCTGGCCGGCGCCGGTGGAATGGAGTTTGAATTCCGCGGCCGCCGTGTAGCGCAACCTGAAATGGCTCACGCCTGCAGTCTAGCGGCCGGTCTATTCGATCGGCTTCAGGCGATGATCGGCACGATTGAAGGCGTGTGGATCGAAAACAAGGGACCGACGCTGACGGTCCACTATCGCGATGCCGATCCTCAGTGCATTCCTTCGGTGGAACGCCTTGCTTGCGGCGTGTTAGATCCCTGGACGCAGGACTTTTGCGTCGAACGGGGACCGATGGCGATCGAGTTCCGACCGCGAGTCGCCTGGAACAAGGCCGTCGCCCTCGAACGGATGATTCACGATCTGGAGATCGAGTCGCCGGGCGTTCTTTTTGCGGGGGATGCCGAAAACGACGCGAGCGCCCTGAAATACGTTCGCGATAGTGGCGGCGTGTCTATCGGCGTGGGACCCGAGGCGCCCGACATTGCCTTGTATCGCCTGGCCAGTCCGGCCGAACTCACTGCGCTGCTGGGTGGTCTGCTCGATGCGATCGGCTGCCATGGCCGGACCGCGCGGGCCGACGATGAATACGTCGCCATGCATGGACTGTGGAGCCGTTCCTTCCTGGCCGGGTTCTGAGCGGCGAGAGCTGGCAGAATCCGGCACCGTCTTCGCCGGATCCCGGTTCATTCGGGGGTGGACGCCGAGGACGGATCGGCCATCGCCAGGTCGTCCACGTCACGTGCAGGCGATGCCTCAGCCTTTGCACGCGTCAGGCTGATAACCGTATCTCCCGGCTGCGGATGGGGTGCACCCTCCGCGGTGAACGGAACCACTCGTCCGCTGGCACGAATGACGAACACCGGCAAGACTTGTTCGGCATGGGCGGCTTGGAAGGCTCCATAATCGAACGCGGCGCTCAAACGCGTTATCTTCGCACTCGGTTCCGTGCCGAATCGCTCGTCCATGTTTGCGAACGTCGTGGTCCGGCCGAACAGCAGGCGGCCGCGCTGCTCCGGCGGGAGCGCCTCGTGACGGCCCTCCGTCGGCGCGCCAAAGGGAAGCTGATAGATTTCGCGGCGGCCAAACCGGTTGAGGAACCGGAGGCAGGCAAGAGCGTTCACTTCGTCGTTCGATGTCAACGCCACGAGCCGGCCCATGTCACCCAGGTCCAATTCCTCGGCGGTATGTTCGGCGAGGATGCTCCCGTGGTGCACTCGCAAACCTGCCATTCGGGCCGCGGCTGAATTGTGGTGGTTGGAATCGACCAGCAGCACGGGCACCCCTTCGGCCTTCAGGGCGGATGCCATTGCGCGGACCCACGCATGAGCGCCGACAAACAGGACTCCTTGCGGGTTGGCTCGCGCCAGCCCGAGCCGCCGCGCCAGCGGTCCGGCGCCCAGTCCGTACAGGACCACGGTCCCTACGATCACCAGAAACACCACCGGCGGAAGACGCGACGCCTGCTCCAGTCCGGCGTCAGCCAACTCCAGGGCGAAGACAGACGCGACCGCCGCTGCCACGATTCCGCGCGGCGCCATGGCTGAGAGAAACAGCCGCTCCTGCCAGGGAAGGGGAGATCGTGCCGTCGACAGCAGCACGGCTGCCGGGCGCGCTACGATCACCAGCACTCCCACAAACGCCAATTCCTGCCAGCCGAGGGCCAGAAGGTCGCCCGGACGCAGCCGCGCCGACAGGAGGATGAACAGGACTGAGATCAGGAGGACCGTCAGGTTTTCCTTGAATTCGGTAAGGTGCGTGATCGTGACCATCCGCTGATTCGCCACGGCGATCCCCATCACGGTCACCGCGACGAGACCTGATTCGGGCTGCAGAAGGTTCGCCACCGCAGAGGCGGAGAGCACCGCCGCCAAGGTGACCGGATTCTGCAGCGGGTCGGGCACCCAATGTTTACGCAGAGCGAGCAGCAGACCGCCAGCGCCCGCGGCTCCCAATCCGAGCCCAACCAACGCCGTTCCGAAGAGATCCCGTGCCACCGAGGCTGTGGCTTCCTCCGGCCCTGCGGCACGAATGGCGGTGAATGCAAGCACCGCGAGCATCGCCCCTACCGGGTCGATGACGATCCCCTCCCACTTCAATATCGAGCCGGCGCGGCCGCCGATGCGGAGTTGGCGCAGGAGCGGTCCGATCACCGTCGGCCCGGTGACGGTCAGAATGGCGCCGAGCAGGATGGCCAGGGGCCAATCGAAGCCGAGCAGGAATCGGCTGGACGCTGCGGCGATGACGGTAGTAACGAACGCTCCAAGCGTCACCAGACGGAACAGGACCCGACCAGCTTCGTCGCGCAGCTCCCGGAACCGAAGCGTCATGCCTCCCTCGAAGAGGACTACGGCTACAGACAGGGATACCAACGGCAGCAGCAAGTCGCCGAAGAGGTCGTCCGGCGAAAGCAGCCCCGCGACGGGGCCAACAAGAATACCGGTCAACAGCAAGAGGAGAATGGAAGGAATCTTCAGCCGCCACGCCAGCCACTGCGCAGCGATTCCGAGAGCCACGATGGCTGCCAGCGCCTGTGGAATGTTATGCTCCATGAACGACACTACCTGTGCAAGGCGGCACTGCAAATACAATGGTGAGATTCACCATGGCCAAGCCGCCGGAAAGTGCGTCCCCGTGCACGCAGCGACACGCAAAACACAACCTGGCGTCTCGGTCCCATAAGTTACCAGGAGGGCGGTGTCTTCGTCGAGGCGTCCCAGCTCTCTTGCGGTCGGAAGGCATTGACTCGCGGCAAACTGTGGTGATTATTTGCCGAGCGCCTCGTCTCGTCTTTCCCTGCCGTCACTAGGAAGCATAATTCAGGCACACTGTATTGTATGCCACTTTCGGGCGGCAGGCGTTGTGCTGTCTGGACAGGCCGAGCCGGCTGAAAGCCGATTCCCTTCTCGGCAGGGCGGCTGCTTCTCGCAGGCTGGCCACAAGTGGTGGTCTCGCGTGAAATCATGGTCGAAGAGGTGCACCGATGCGTCGCCCCCCTCTCGCAAAGTTAAGCAAGCTGTGGGGAGACCTGCTCGCCAGCCTGTGGTTCATCCCGGGCCTCATCACTATGGGAGCAATTGCGCTGGCAATCGTTCTCGTCGAGGTCGACGAGCAGACGGATGAGGTCATTCAAGAGACTTGGCCCAGTCTCTTCGGGACCGGACCGGAGGGGGCCCGCTCGATGTTGAGCGCCATCGCAACGTCGCTTATCACCGTCACCGGCGTCGCTTTTTCCATCACCATCGTGACGCTATCGCTGGCTTCAAGCCAGTATTCTTCGCGAGTTCTCCGCACTTTCCTTCGCGATCGTCTCAACCAAATAGTGCTTGGGGGGCTGACAGGCATTTTCGCCTATTGTCTGGTGGTACTGCGGACGATCCGCAGCGAATCGGGCCCCTCGTTTGCAGCTCCACTTGCGGTATCGGGTGCTTTCCTCCTGTCGCTGGTGGGCGTGGGGCTGCTCATCGCGTTCATTCATCATATTGCCGTCTCGATACAGGCTTCCCATCTTCTTGCCGCGATCGGCGCGGAACTTATTGGGGTGATCGATGAACTGTTTCCTGATGAGCAGGAGGACGGTTGTGATGCTCCTGTGGAAAACGATGTTCTTGCTGAATCGTCCGGCCGGAAATGGCACTCGGTCGTCGCTCGAGCAACGGGTTACATCCAACGCATCGACGAAGCGGCGCTGCTCCATTTTGCGGTGTCGCACGATACCGTCGTCCGCATGGAGTGCGGCGTGGGCGAGTTCTTGATTGAGGGCATGTCGCTGGCATCGCTCTGTGGCAACTGCGAAGCCGACGACCGGATTACGGACGAGCTGAACGCCATCTATGCCCTCAGCCGTGAACGCACTGTGGAGCAGGATCCCGCTTTTGGCATTCGCCAGATCACCGACATAGCGAATCGGGCTCTGTCCCCGGGCGTGAACGACACGACAACGGCCCTGACGTCGATCAACTACCTCACTGCCGTTCTGGTGCGCCTGGCGTGCCGCTCGCTTGGCTCTCGCCATCGAGATTCGGGTGGCAAGTTGCGGGTGATATTCTGTAGTCCTACTTTCGAGGATCTGGTGTGCCAGTCGTTCGATCCGATTCGGCAGAACGCGGCCGGTAACGTGGCAGTGCTGGAAGAGCTTCTGCGTGCGCTGGAGATCATCGCTCGCGCGACGACATCCCAGCGGCGATTGTGTCTGTACGAGCATGCTGCGGCAACGGCCGAGGTCGTTGAACGCACCGTCGCGTCGCCCCGAGATCGTGCGATTCTCGAGGCTGCCCGGCTGCGGCTCGCCAGGCTGCGAGACGAAATGGACGGTCACCGAGAGACGAAAGGCGCGGCATGGCGATAACCGGGCAGAGAGGATTCATTCAACTGTGCTGGATGCTGGCCGCCTGCGTCGCCGCCTGTCACCCGGTCGTCGCGCAGGACCTGCCGTCTACCGCTGCCGCGGAGCCGGCGGCCGAATCGACCGCGCCGCGCGCCCCGGCCACCGTGGAAGTCAAGCCCGTCGCTCGGGACGAAGAGATCCGCCAGCGGCTGGAGAGAATTCTGCGGGCCACCGGCTGGTTTCAGGCATCCGAGGTTGAAGTCGAAGAAGGCGTTGTGTTCTTGAACGGGCGGACGCGTAGCCAGGAGTACAAGACGTGGGCTGGCAACCTTGCCCAGAGCACCCGCGATGTGGTGGCCGTCGTCAATCGGCTGGAAGTCGCCAAATCGGTTTGGGACCTTGAACCGGCGTTGGCCGGGCTCGACGAGTTGTGGAGCGGTTTCATCTACTCATTGCCCTTCCTGGGCTTCGGGTTAACGATCCTATTCCTCGCCTATGCTGCTGCGAAGCTTGTGACGCGCGGCCTGCGTCCGATCTTGCGTCGGCGAATAGGAGTCGCGCTGCTCCGCGAGGTCATCGTTCGAGCAGTGGGCGCGGTGGTATTCTTGCTTGGGCTGTACATCGTCCTCAGGGTCGCAGGACTCACTCGTCTCGCCGTAACGGTCCTCGGAGGCACGGGGCTGGCGGGATTGGTGATCGGAATTGCCTTCCGCGACATCACCGAGAACTTCCTGGCCAGCATCCTGCTCAGCGTCCAGCAGCCGTTCCGCGCCGGCGACCTGGTGGAGATGAACGGAGTGCTGGGGATGGTGCAGCAATTGAACGTGCGCACGACGATTCTGATGACGCTCAACGGCAACCACGTGCAGATTCCCAACTCTACCGTGTACAAGAGCACGATCCGCAACTACACGAGCAACCCCAACCGCCGCGAGGATTTCACGGTGGGGATCGGCTACGACGTGCAGATTCCGCAGGCGCAGGAGATTGCCCTGCAAGTCCTGGCCGAGCACCCGGCGGTGCTCCAGGATCCGGAGCCGTGGGTTCTCGTCGACGGCCTCGGTGCCGGCACGGTTATCCTCCGTGTGTACTTCTGGCTCGACGGCAGTCAGCACAGTTGGCTGAAGGTCAAGTCGTCGGTGATCCGGATGGTGAAGCGCGCCTTCCAGTCGCACGGCGTGAGTCTGCCGGATGAAGCCCGCGAGGTGCTGTTTCCGGAAGGCGTACCCGTGCAGATTGTCGACGAGCGACGGCCGCCGCATGCGGGTGGGACTGCCAAGGCGCCTGTCAGCGAGCAGGTCGAGCAGCCGTCGGTCGCGGCCGAAGGCGGGCTGCATTCCGAGGCGCAGCAAATTGAGGAACAGGCCCGGCGCGCTCGTCCGCCCGAAGAATCTCAGGATTTGCTTCGTCCCGCCGGCCCAACTGCCGGCGATTGACACGACTGCCGCGCGTCGGGGATGATCAGGAAACTACGGCCGGATGGCGGCGCCATGGTGCGCCCCTCCGTGGCCCGTTCCAGCCCGCCATCAACTGATCCGAGCGCGCTCATGCGACACCTCAAAGAGACCCTGTCGGCCGTCGTTTTCGTGAGTCTTGGTATCGCTGCGCCCCTCCAGGCCGTCGGCCAGACGGCGCGGGTTGACGATGCTGCCCTGGTGGGACACTGGGAGTTGGGCCGGAGCGCCGGCCAGACTGTCAAGGACCAGTCTCACCACGGCAATGACGGTGTCATCGAGTTCGCCGAATTGCGGCAGGAACCCGCACGCCAGGTACTTGAACTGGACGGCATCGACGCTCATGTGCTGATCGGGCAGAAGACACCCTTCGGGCTGTCGCGCAAGATCACCACCACGTTGTGGGTCAAGCCGTTCCGCCTGAGCAACAATACGGTGCTGTTCGGGATCCCCAATCCGACCGAGTCGTGGACGACGCCCATTTTCGGCATGTATGTCTCCGACCGCCGAGTGGTGTATGGCATGTGGTTTCAGGCCGGCGGCAAGGTGCTTGTCGAAAGTCCCGGCGAGTTGCCGCTTCAACACTGGTCGTTCCTGGCCGCCACGTACGATGGCGCGACGGTAAGGCTCTACGTTAACGGCGAGCCAGTGGCAGAAGCACCGGCTAGCGGGACGATCGCGCGCGACGAACGAGCCCTGCTTGTCGGCAAGGGGGCGGGCACGAACAAGCCCTCGCTGCGGGGCCGCATTGGGGAACTACGAGTCTACAGCCGGCCTTTGGAGGCCGCAGAAATCCGCTCGATCTATGAGCAGGGCAAGAATGCCTACGGGTCGCCGCAATCGGATCGGCCCGTGTTCATCGATGGCACGGTAACCGTGGAGACGCACGGCAACAGTCCCGAGGGCGACCGGCCATGGCGACAGCAGCCGACGCGGCTGCTGGAACTGCTCGATGGCTACCAGCCCTCGGGAGTCGCCGTGAAACTTGACCGATTTGGCGGTCGTGCCGATCGGCCTCGCGAGAAGGCCAGCGGCTATTTCTACACGAAGAAGATCGACGGCCGGCACTGGCTGGTCGATCCCGACGGCTGCCGGTTCTTCCATATCGCCATGAATGCCGCTCGCGAACCGCGCAACGTCGAGGCGAACTTCGGTTCCGCCGACCGGTGGGCCGAAGCCCTCACAGCCCAGCTTCGTGACAACGGTTTCAATGGTCTGGGGAACTGGAGTTCTCCGCGGCTCGCTGAGGTTCGCAATCCGCTGGTTTGGGTGCTTCGCAAGGACTTCATGTTTGCCTTCGCGCGGAAGAAAGGGCTGACGGAACCGGCGGCGGGAACCCAAGGTTTCACCAACCGGTGCATGCCCGTGTTTCATCCCGAATTTGCCGAATTTTGCGACCAATACGGCCGTGATCTGGCCGACACGGCCAGCGATCCGTACCTACTCGGCATCATGACCGATAATGAGTTGCAGTGCCCTATCGATCTGCTCGACCGCTATTTATCGCTCGATCCCGGCCATCCGGACCTGAAGCCGAATCGCGACGCCGCCGCAGCATGGCTTGAGTCGCGGCGCGGGTCGGCCGACACGGCAGGAATCACTCAGCGCGACCGCTGCCAGTTCATCGCTTTCGCCTTCGAGCGGTATTACCAGATCGTGACGCGAGCGGTTCGGCGCTATGATCCCAACCATCTCTATTTGGGCTCGCGGCTCAACTACCGCCAGGGGCAGTTTGAAAACCCCTGGTTCTGGAAGATGCTGGCTCGCTACCACGATGTGATTTCGGTGAACTACTACAACATGTGGGGACCAGACCTCCACCAGTTGGCCGAATGGGAAGAATGGGCCGGGCGACCGATCCTGTTCACCGAGTGGTATGCGAAAGCCGCCGATGTGCCCGGCCTGGCAAATCGCCTCGGCGCGGGGTGGCTGGTGCGGACGCAGGAGGATCGCGGACGCTTCTATCAGCACTTCGCCCTGGGGGCACTGGAGTCGGGCAACGTGGTCGGCTGGCACTGGTTCAAGTACCTCGACGATCCGGCCGAATCGAAAGCGCTCGATTCGGCCGGGGGTGCGAACAAGGGGATGTTCGACCTTGAAGGCCGTCCCCACCAACCGCTCCTGGACCGCGCCCGGGCGATCAACCGCGAGGCATATCCGCTTGTCGAGTTTTTCCAGTCACGCCGCACCCAGCGGTAGCTCACGTTGGCAGCGGGCCGATCGGGCTACTTCGCGTACTCCTTGAGGAACCCGATGAATTCTCGGCGGTGCTCTTCTTCGTCGCCCAGAAGCTGGATGCAGATATCCTGGGTGACGTAGTCGGTTCCTTCGCAGAGCTTGATGATCTTGTTGTATTGTGCGATGGCCCCTTCCTCGGCCTCGATCACGCCGCGAATAACCGTCACCACGTCGGTCTGATCGGGGGGCGGCTGCAGCGACCGCTGGTCCCAGGTAAATGCCAGCGAACCGGGCACCTGACCCCCCAGCGTCTTGATTCGGCGGGCCAGCGTCTGTGCGTGTCCCAGTTCGGCCGCAACATCTGCGGCGAGCGACTTCTTGATCTCTTCGGCCCGCACGCCATCCAGGTTGGTCGAATTGGCCAGGTAGTTCATCACCGTCTCAAGTTCCATCCGGTACGACGTGATCAGTTCGGCGATGATCTTGTCACGCTGGTCTGCCATGTGGCTCTCCTTCGGTCGGTTGAACAGGTGAATCTAGCTGGCGCGGGATCACTCCCGCCGCCGCGCTATTGTATAGGCTCCTTTGCCAGCGACTCCCGGACTGGGTGCCGACAGCTTGTCGCGGTCCGGCGTGCAACCACCTGTAATACAGTCCGGTGAGAATTCTCGATGCGCCATACGTCAATCGCGCCGCGGCCGTCGCATGCCCGCAGAAAGCACGGCGACCTCGTGCATCGGGAAGTCGCTGGCAAGTAGCCGATCTTCACAGCCATTCCGCATTTTCTGTGCCCTCCGACAGCGCCAGCCGTTTGCGATTGCATGAAGTGAGTGCGTCCGGCTGTTGACGCCCCTTGCGGGGGTGTCCGTGGCGGAAACGAGACGTAGAATTCACTTACAGAGGGAAATGCTGCCTTGCTCGGAGGTTGCGGTGGGAATTGAAGTCAGTTGCGATAACGGGCATCGGTTAAAGGTCAAAGACAGCTTCGCCGGCAAGACTGGCTACTGTCCGATCTGCCATGCCCGGGTCAAGGTACCGAAACCTGAGACCCCCTTGTCTGAAGACGATATCCTCGGCGTGCTGGGCGATCCGGCGGCGGAGACAAGCCCGCCGGCTGAACGCGCGCCGATCATCGATAGCAGCTTCAACGGCGACGGTCTGAGCGTCCGCTCGTCGGCAAAGCCGGCGCAGCGGACATGTCCCAAGTGCGAGAAGCCGATCGGTTATCAGTATTCCGCGCGCTGCCCCCGCTGTGGCGCCGTCTTGCCGAAAGTCGCAGACGCGTGGTCGGGCTGGGAAAGCAAGTAGAGCCGAACGGACTACAGAGCTGAGCTCATCGGGCACCGCGCCACAGATCCCAGGGCTTCGTTGCCTCGCTGGCAAACGGGAGGGCCACTTTCCGACCACTTCCGGCTGATGCATACGCCGCGAAGATCACCTCCAGCACGGCCCGCCCGTCTTCACCCGTCTCTCGCGGCGGCTTGTCGTGAAGCGCGCAGTCGACGAAGTGGGCCATCTCCTGGGGGAAGCCGTAGTTCCAGTTTTCCTCGTACATGGTGAAGCTCCAGCCGGCCGTCTGCCCCGCTTTTTCCACGGCGTAATCATACCCCGTGGTGCTATAGGTCTCGATGGAATTGCCGTGCAACAGATCGGCATAGGCCACGCCACCGGAGCCGTGAACCTCGGCCCGGTCATCCATGCCGCCCAGCTTGCTCCAGCTCTCCTCAGCCAGTCCCACGCACCCCCCTTCGAACTCAACGATCAGCAGAGCATTGTCGTCGCCCCGCGTCTTTTCCGCGTGCACCAGGGTCGACATCTGAGCATATACCGAGGTGATCGGCGGCTTGCCCAGCATCCAGCGGAAGAACTCGATGGCATGGCAGCCCATGTCCATGGTCACGCCGCCACCCGATCGCTCGACGTCCCAGAAGTGCGCGGCGTGGGGGCCGTCGTGCTTCTCCGACTGTTTCAGCAATGTCGGTTTGCCCAAGGCGCCGTCGTCGAGCAGCTTCTTGAGCCGTACGTACTTCGGCGCAAAGCACAGTTCTTCGGCATACATCAGCTTCACGCCTGCTTTGCGGCACGCTGCGATCATCTCGTCGGCTTGGCGCAGGTTCAGCGCCAGTGGCTTTTCGCACACGACGTGCTTGCCCGCGGCGGCAGCGTCGAGCGTCGCAGGGTGGTGCAGGTCGTTCGGCAACCCGAGCACCACCATGTCCAACTCGTCCAACTCCAGCATCTTGCGGTAGTCGGTAAAGGGATGCTTGATGCCGTAACGTTCGGCAAAGCGACGCGCATGGTCGCCTGTCGGCGAAGCGACCGCCAGCAGTTCGGCCTCAGGCACCCGCGAAAGCGCCTCGGCATGGATCGACGAAATGAACTGCGATCCGATCAGCCCTACTTTGAGCTTGTTCATGATAGTGCGGAGCTCGCGGTTTGGAGTTCACATCCTGGTCATCGCCCGTCCGGTCATTTATGCTTTGCCGGCAGTTTGGGCCGAAACTCGTCCTCATAGAGGCCGATCTCCGCAAATGGGATTGGCCGCAAACCGGTACGGTCATAGAGCGGCGATCCCTCCGGTAGCGAAAAGTCCAGCTTCCCCGCATCGGCAAACCCCGGATCCTCATCGGTCATGTGATTGTCCATGACGTCTTGAATGCCCCGGTCGCGCGTAAGCAGACCGCCGCAGCGGACGGCGACGTTCCGCCAGATTTGGTTCACATCCGGGTTTTCACCAAGCCGCGCCAGATCCGGATACCGGGTTGCGTAGGGTGGCCGGCTGATATCGACATCCTCAGTGAGCTTTTTCACCATGTCGGGCCTGGCGAGCGTCTCCTGCCAGCGTTTCTCGCCCCACGGCGAGAAGCTCACCGCGTGGCGGCAGTCGATGAACAGGTTGTTGTCGACGATGTTCTCCTTGCCGCCGTGGATCTGCACGCCGCCGAAGCTCCCGTCGGACGAGCGGCAGAACACATTGCCGTAGATCAGCACGCCGCAGATCGCATCGTCCAGCCGGATGCCCGCGGCGCCCAGGCCGACCCCGCCGCCGATGTCGTGCCAGAAATTATAGCGGAAGATGTTGCCGCGATACGTGGGGTTGTACCACATGTCGATGCCCCCCTGGTCGTCGGTCTCACGAACCACGTCATACACCTCGTTGAATTCGACGAGGTGATCGTTCCCCTCGATCCGCATCGCCTGGTGCGGCGAATCGTGGAACGAGTTGTGGGCGATGCGGTGGCCGACGCCGTCCATCCACACCGCCGGCGTGTAGGTGCGGTGGATCCGCGAGAAATCGTAGATGTGGCAGTTCTCGATGAAATGCCCGCTGGGCGCCAGCGTCTTGCGGTTGCCTCCGGTCACGCGCGTGCCGCCGCGACCGAGCGTGTAGATGTCGCATCCCAGTACGCCATGTC
This sequence comes from Thermoguttaceae bacterium, assembly GCA_040766885.1. Classification (GTDB taxonomy): domain Bacteria; phylum Planctomycetota; class Planctomycetia; order Pirellulales; family Thermoguttaceae; genus JAXGPP01. The sequence continues at coordinate 436,830 of JAXGPP010000004.1, forward strand.
CCGTGCCGCCGTCGATGATGACGCCATTCTGGCCCAATCGCCGGACCGTACAACCGGCGATAAGGCACTTCTCTCCCCCGCGGACCGCAATGCCGTCGCCGCGTCCGAGTTCGAAGGTCAAACCGCGGAGAGCTACGTGCGATGCGCCTTCGAGTTCGGCCATCGGTGCTGCGAGCATCGAGAGCTCTACTGCCGCATTCGCCATGTCGGCAGGCGGCCAGAAATAAAGTTTGCCTCGCGATCGGTCGAGGTACCACTCACCGGGTGCGTCGAGTTCGGCGAGCAGGTTCAACGCGTAGTAGCGTTGCCCCGTGCGGAAACCATAGCCACGGTATGGCGGCGCGATGGTAATCACACGCTTCGTTGTGTCGATCGATCCCACGCGATGATAGGCGTCGGCCCAATCCCAGTACCAGTAGCCAAAGAGCCAGATGTCCTCCTCAGCATTCCATCGCGAGGGCCGATCGCCGTCATAGGTGAAGATCCCTTCCCGGCGACCTTCGATGTTGCCCCAGCCCGCCTTCAGCTCTCCCTGTCCCAGAAGCTCCCCCACATGGACAAAGCCCTCGTTGGGCCAGCGGGCAAGAGGCATCGGTTGGCCGTTGAAGAAAAGCTCCGGTCGATTGCCCTCGCCGGCTGCCTGGCCGAAATCGGTGATTCCTGCCGCGCGAAGATCGATCTCCACGACCTTATCGCGCGCCCCTTCATCGAGCCGCGCCCGCACGGCCCGATCAGCCACGGGCTGAAAATCTTTCAGCGAGGCCCCGCCAGTGAAGAGAACCGTCTCATTCTCACAGGCTCGGTAGACGATCGGCGCCTCGGGCGTACCGGAGTCTTCCGCCGCAAGCCGCCACGTCTGCCGCAGCCGGTATTGGCCCTCGCGAAGGCATATCGTTACGCCTCCCGCCGGCAATCCGCCGCGCTTGAGCCGACGGATCTCCATCTGAGCGCGATAGGGGGAGCCGAAAGGCGCTTCGCGCGTTCCCGGGTTGGAATCGGACCCGTTGGGCGCGACGTACAGTGTGACCGCCGGCTTGGGCCCGGCCGGCAGTTGAACGCGGCTCTGCCCCGGATCTCGCGGCGGCAGCCCTGCCTGCACGCGGTCGAGTTCGCGCGACCGCTCCGCGGCTTCCCAGATATGGTGTGCCGGCACTTTGGCCAGCGTTTCCACCTTGGCCAGTTCGGCTTTCGCTGCGGAATGGTTCTTTTCGCGGACGAACGTTTCGGCCAGGCGAAGCTGGGCGTGGCTGCGATAGGCGGGTGGCGCATCCGATGCTGCAACGATTCGGGCATACTCCTTCCGCGCCCCCTCATAGTCCTTCGCTTCCATCGACGTGTGCCCAAGTTCGACGTATATATCCAATCGCTCACGGGCGGAGAGTTCCGGCAACTCGGCAATCGCGGCCAGTTGCCGGCGGGCGCCGGCAAAGTCTTTCGCGTCACGGTAGCTTCGCGCGAGGTTCAGCCGTGCGCGGAGCGCGTCAGCCGCCGAGAGTCCGGGGAGCTTGATGATCTCTTCGTAGACTCCTCGGGAAATCGCACCGGCCGATGAAGCGGGAAGCAACTCGACCAGGGCGGCCAGCGCCGTGCTGCGGTGCCCCTCGCCGACGCCGGGCATCTCGACCACCTCCGCCAGACGCTTCGCCGCGGCAGACGCTTGCGCCTGTTGGCGCAGTGCCGCGGCAATTCGCAGCCTCGCGGCTGCCGCCGTACCGGCTTCCGTCAGAGCCTGCTCAAACGCTGCCGTTGCCGACGGATAGTCGCCTTTCTCGAAAGCTTCTTCGCCTCGCAGCATTTGCTGGGCGGCTGCTTCGGAGATGGGCGATTCGAGATGCGCGGCCTGAAGAATCTCTGCCGGCGCGAGCGCTCGGCGATAGACAATCACCTCATCAACATCAAGCACCACCGACCCGAAGCCGTGGCCCGCGTAGCCAATGCGGAACTGGGCGCCAGCCTTAGGCGGCGTGTACTCGCCGCTGTACTCCTTGGTGGCTCGAATCACACCGTCGACAAACACGCGCATCCGCTGGCCGTCCCAGGTGGCGGCAATATGGTGCCAGGCGTCATCGGTTACCGGGTCTGTTCCGACGCCGATGGCATTGACCGGCTGTGGCCGACCGATCTCGAAGCCAACGGTCCCCGCCGGGTAGGTGGTCGTGAGCCGCCAGCCGTCCCAATAGCCCACACCGACCGAAAGCAGCGTGCCGTTTGTCACACCGTCGTTGCCGCGATGGACTCCAGGCCCTTGCTTGCGGAGCCAGGCGGCGACGGTGAACGACTTGTTCTCCACCGGAAACGGTTCCGTTGCCAGGAATCCCCGGTCGAGCCGCACCGCCGGTTTCTGCGGCCAACGGCCGGCAGCCGGCTGGAGCGATTCGGCCTCGACCATCGATGGACCGGCGTGGAACGTGAGCGGTGCCTGCTGTGAAACGGCATTTGCCAGGGAAGGGCCGCCGCCGGCGTCTTTCTCGAAAGTGTAGTACCGCACGACGTCGGGCGATTTGGCCAGGGAACTGCGATGCTCCAGCCACACCTCGTAGGAACTCACGGCGGCTGCCCCGTAGGCCCTCATTCCCATCGCCGCAAGGACTGTCACTGCCCAAAGCGTCGCCCGACGGATGATCTGACTCATGTGTGCTCCCGTCCCGAAATGACTTGTGTCTTTCACGCTCCGTGTGACTGGCACGCTTCCGTATGGCGGAGCCCTCGCCGCCGCCACCCTGGACCGTCCATCGTATCGGGAGGCGGGCAAGCCCACAACCGAGCCGCCCTGGTTGACTTGCCCCCGACGCAGGTCAAGAATGGACGGCTCGCCCACGACTTTTCGCCCTCGTGCTCAAAAGGGTCTGCCATGCGCCGGGACAACAACAGTATTCGCGTTCCTTGGAACCGCCTGTGCGGCCACACGTTCCTGCTGATCGCCTTCTGGCTTGTCGCGTTGCCTGCGGCCCGGGCGGCGACCATCTGGGTGGAAGGTGAGAAGCCGGTCCGCTCGACCATGAACCGCCATTCCTGGTACGAACAAGTGAAGCGTGATCAGCTCTCGGGTGGCGACCTGATCAGCAACTACAGTCAGGACAAGCCCGGCGAGGCTGCCTATGAATTCCGCGTCCCGCAGGCCGGCGATTACGAGTTCTGGGTGCGGGCGAATCCCGTCCAGGCTCGGCTCGCGTATCGTCTCGAGGGCGGTGAGTGGACCGAGATAGACCTGGAAGGCGACGTTCAAGGCCGGACGAACCTTGCCGCCGACGGCAAGCCCGACATGCGTTTCGTCGCCTGGATCGCGGTGGGCAAGCTGGCCCTCAAGCAGGGACGAGGCCGCATCGAGTTCCGCATGCACGGGCCGCTCATCAATCACGGCATGCTCGACTGCTTTGTGCTGGCAAACGAACCGTTTCGGCCGCAGGGGATCCTGAAGCCCGACGAGATTGCCGCGCAGGCGGAGCGAGTTGCCGCGGCCAACCAGGGCTGGTTCCTCTTCTCGCCGCGCCCGGAGCAGTTCGAGGCCACGAGCGGCTTCGATCTGCGACCGCTCAACGAGGCGAAGGCCGGCGACGGCGGTTTCATCGGCGTCCGCGGTTCGGAGTTCATCCACTCGAAGACCGGCCAGCCCGTGCGGTTCTGGGCGGTGAACGGCCCCTCCCACGACCTGAGAAGCCGTGACCTGCTCCGGCAGAACGCGAGGTTGCTGGCCAAGTACGGCGTGAACCTCGTGCGAATTCACGGTGCACTGTACGACGGAAGCGGAAATCTCCGCACCGACGCGATCGCTCACCGGATCGCGATCGTCGAGAGCATGAAGGAAGAGGGCATCTACAGCCACCTGTCGATTTACTTCCCGCTGTGGATGCAGCCGAAGCCCGACACGCCGTGGCTCAAGGGCTACGACGGCAAAACCCACCCCTTTGCGGCGCTCTACTTCAACTCGGATTTCCAGGCGCAGTATCGCGAATGGTGGAAAGCGGTCCTGCTCACGCCCAGCCCCGAGACGGGCCACAAACTGATCGACGAACCGGCGCTGGCCGGCCTCGAGATGATCAACGAAGACTCGTACTTCTTCTGGACCTTTGCCCCCGACCGCATCCCCGACGCACAGCTTCGCCTGGTCGAGACGCAGTTTGCCGACTGGCTCAAGCAGCGTTATGGCTCGCTGGAAGCGGCGATTGAGAAGTGGAACGGCCAGAAGACCGGCCGCGACAATCCGGCCGAAGGGCGGATGGGAATGCGCCCGCTGTGGAACATGTTCAACGAGAAGTCGGCCCGCGACCAGGACACGGCGGCGTTTCTCCTGGAGAGCCAGCGACGATTCTACGACGAGACAAGAAAGTTCCTTCGCGATCTCGGATTCAAGGGCGTTATCACCTGTTCCAATTGGGCGACCGCCAGTCCGCAGGTCTTCGGCCCGCTGGAAAAGTACAGTTACACGGTGGGCGATTTCATCGACCGTCATGGCTACTTCGGCTGCAACCACAAGGGCGACAACGCCGCCTGGTCGATCCGCGACGGCCACACCTACAGCGACCGCAGCGCGCTGCGGTTCGAGCCTGAAGAGCCCGGCAAGCCAAAGGTATTCGTCCACCCGGTGATGGACCCCAGCTATGATGGCAAGCCGTCAATGATTTCGGAGACGACATTCACCCGGCCGAACCGTTTTCGCTCCGAGGCGCCGCTGTATTATGCGGCCTATGGCGCCCTGCAGGACACCGACTGCATCGTCCACTTTTCGCTCGACAGTTCGACGTGGAGCGTTAAGCCAGGTTTCTTCATGCAACCCTGGACGCTGATGTCGCCAGCCATGATGGGGCAGTTTCCCGCGGCCGCTCTCCTTTATCGTCGCGGCCTGATCGAATCGGGTGACCTGCTCGTGGAACTGAATCTCGGTCTTGACGACCTTCGCCAGTTGAAAGGCACTCCGCTGGCGCAAGACGCCGCGTTGGACGAACTGCGTCTCAAGGACGTCCCGCAGAACGCCGCGCTCGCCGTCGATGCCATCATCGATCCGCTCGTGCACTACGCCGGGCGGACGAACGTGAACTTCAGGCCTGAAGGCGGCCCGGCCCGGCTCGCCGATCTCTCGCAGTTCATCGACCGCCAACGGCAGACGGTCGTGAGCTCCACTCGGCAACTCAAGCTCGACTACGGTAAGGGTGTGCTCTATCTCAACGCTCCGGCGGTCCAGGGCGTCAGCGGGGCGTTACAGGCCGCGGGAGCGACGTCGCTCAAGGACGTCAACATTGCGTCCGACATGGAACTCGGGCACATAGTTGTCGTGAGTCTCGATGAAGAGCCGTTGGCCAGTTCGCGGCGGATGCTCGTACAGGTGATGTCCGAAGAGAAGAACAACAACTTCCGCACCGAGGACACCGGCCGGGGAGTGCAGCGGATCGAGAGCATCGGCGAAGACCCGTGGCTGGTCCGCGAATTTTCCGGTACCCTCGGCCTCAAGCGTTCCGATGCTGCTACGCTCAAAGTGACCGCGCTCGATCACAGCGGCTACCCCGTCGAACAAGTCGGTACGGCGGACCGTTTTTCGCTTGATCCCACGGTGCTCTACTACTTGATCCAACCGTAGAAGTCGGGCTGTACCCGTGATGGCCGGGAATGCAGCGTCGCGCTTCAAGTGCGCGCTTCGAATCCACAGAGCCTTTCCTAGATGGCTCGAATCACGCGAGCCGCCCAGTTATCATAAGGTGTCGTTTAAGAACGCGGTTCCCGAACCGAGATGGTTTGTCGCAGCGATCGGTCTTGAAACGGTCGCCAGCAGTCCGACACAAGGTTCACCACGCACCGATGATGAACGGGAGGGTGATTGATGGCTACACGTGAAATCAACGGGCTATCGAGGCTCTGTGGGTCGATTTGTTGTATGGCGTGTTCCGTGGCCATGCTCATCATCACGGCAATCGCTGCTGGCGAGGAAACACAAGCCATAGCGCCGCAGGAAGTGATTCGGCTCTTCAACGGACGCGACCTCGCCGGGCTTTACACATGGGTCAGCGATACGAAATACGAAGACCCACGGCAGATCTTCGCCGTTGCCGATGGCATGCTCCGTGTTTCCGGCGATGGCATTGGATATGTCTGCACACGAGAACGCTACCGCGACTACCACCTGATCCTGGAGTACCGCTGGGGCGAGAAAACTTGGGGAAACCGCGTCGTCGCTGCTCGCGACTCGGGGCTGATCGTCCACGCTGCCGACCCCGACGGCAGCTTCGGAGGCTCGTTCATGGCGGGCATCGAGGCGCAGATCATTGAGGGGGGCACCGGCGACATCCTAGTTCTGCCCGGGAAGCGGGAAGACGGCTCACTGATCCCCGCTTCGGCCACGGCCAACGTGGTCGAGGACCGCGATGGTGAGACGGTCTGGAGCGAGCAGGGGCAAGAACGGGTGATGGCACGCGGGCGCATCAACTGGTACGGCCGCGACGTCGATTGGAAGGACGTGAAGGGATTTCGCGGTCCCGCCGACCTGGAGCATCCCTCGCCGGACTGGAATCGCTACGAGGTGATCTGCTCCGGCGACCGGATCGAGTGTTGGCTCAACGGGGTGAAGGTGAATGAAGCCCGCCAGCTTGTACCCAACGCCGGCAAGATCCTGCTCCAGACAGAACTTGCAGAGTTGTTCGTGCGTCGCCTGGAACTGTGGCCGCTCGGCAAAGCCCAGCCGACCACGCCTGGATGGAAGGATGGCCAGGATTAGCCTGCGGCGGATCAAGCGGATTCCTCTGCATCGATCTTGCCGGCGGTACGCCCCGGTGCCCGCGGTGCCCGGCACGGATTTCGGTGCCCACACCGTTGGTCCACCCGTTGCCTCGCGATCGGGGCGCGTGTAGCATCCAAGAGATGCGATCGCTAGGGGCGCAAGTGGGTGACAAATGGGTACACCATCCGACGAGAACATCGACGGCGAACCGGCCAGTCCGCCGTCCGAGAATCTTCTTCGCCATCGACCTCGCCCGGCAAGCGGTTGGCTCACCGGGGTGGTGATTCTCCTGGCGGGCATTGTGACTGGCGCGTGGGGCTCGTATTTCGCGATGCGCGGCTCTCCTGCCCCATCGCCTGCGGCGGCAGAAACGCCGTCCGAGCCCGAGGCGGCCTCTTCACCGGCCGACTCGCCGCCGCCCTCTGTCGCGCCGCCTGCTCAGACTGTCCAGCCGCCGGTTGCGCCGGCCGCTGATCCGCTGCCCGACTTCCCTGCCGAACGGCCCGAGACCTCACGTGACGCGGTCGAAGAGGGGGAGCAATTGATCGGCCGCATCAATGCGGATTTCCCGCAGCGGGCCGACGCTCTGGATATCGTCGCCCGGATCAAGCAATGGCTCGGCAAGGCCGACGAAGCCGTGGTCTACTGGAAGAAATGCCTGGAATTGGACTCCGCGTATAGCTACGCCTACCAGCAGATTGGCGCGGTGGCGGCAGGCCGCGGAGAGCAGGCCCAGGCGGTGGAGATGTACACCCGGGCGCTCGAACTCGATCCCGCGGCATCCGAGGCGCGGAGCGGCTTGGCCAACACGCTGATTGACTTGGGGAAGCTGGATGAGGCAATCGAGATCCTCAAACGCCACGTTGCCGCCGAACCGGGCCGTTACGACGGATACGTACTGCTGGGCATGGCCTATCTCCAGGCGCAGAAATACGAACAAGCAAAGGAGAGCTACCAGAACGCAATTCGCCTCCACCCGCAGCATGCCAACGCGCATTTTGGGCTGGCAACGGCGTGCGCGCGGCTCGGTCTCACGGAGGAGGCAGCGAGATATCGGCAGGAGTTCCAGCGGCTTCGCTCCGAAGAGCAGGTCATTCGCAGCCGGGATCGCAGCGAGTACGACGATTCCACCACGATGCGCGAGGGACTGGCGGAGATGTACATACTGGCCGCCAGGCTCTACGCGGCCGGCGGTCGACCGGCAGCCGCTGAGAAGATCTGCGAGCGTGCGGCGGCCATTGCTCCGAAGAACGTCGAGGCCCGGCAAGCACTGGCCATGATGTACCAGCAGAGCGGACGCGTTGTCGAAGCGGTGGAGATGCTGAATCAGGTCGCCGACCTGTCAAAGCCTCGGCACGTATACGACCTCGAGATCGCGCGGCTGCAAGCATCCATCGGGCAGTTGGGGCCCGCCGAGCAGACGTTGCGTCGGGCGCTCGATGCTTCGCCCCAGAATCCCGAAGTGTGCGCGGCACTCGCGCTGTTCCTTCTGCAGACCGACCGCCAGCCCGAAGAGGCCCTGAGACTGGCTCGCAGTGCGGTAGAGCTTGCCCCCGTGGCCGACTACTACACACTTCTGGCCGCTGCTTGCGAGTCGAACGGTGATCGTGTGGCTGCTCGGGCAGCAATGTCGCGTGCAATGAGCCTCGACCCGAACAACGCTGCGATAAGGCAGCATTACGAATCACTGTCTGCAGGCCCTTGAGATCATGATCGCCGCCGTCCGCATGTCCCTCGCTGCGTTGTGTCGACCTTTCAGACGAACGCCATCTCGCGTCAGTGGCTGCAGCAGTAGGCGAAAGCCGGTCTGCCGCCCGGTATATGGGATATGGTACATGGTCCGTCTGGTGTTACTCGACGCGGCGATTGGCCACGCCATAACGGCGGCCGGGGCAGAGCCGTCGATCCAGCTTCACGACGTGACGGCCGAGACGGGAATTACTTTCCGCCACACGGATGGCGGCGGCGGTCAGCGGTACATTGTCGAATACGTCAGCGCCGGCTTGGCGACATTCGACTACAACGGCGACGGATTGATCGACATCTACTTCCTCAACGGCGCGCCATTGAAAGGCACCAAAGCCGATTTACCCCCCCGCGATGCCCTGTGGCGCAACGACGGCGACTTTCGCTTCACCGACGTGACCGACGAAGCCGGCGTCGGAGACCTCGAACACGGGTTGGGAGTGACCGCCGCCGATTTCGACAACGACGGCGACCTGGACCTCTATGTGAACAACTTCGGCCCTAATGCCTTGTATCGCAACAATGGCGACGGCACGTTCACCGATATTGCCGGCCAGGCTGGCGTGCGGGCCTCGAATGTTGGGGCCGCCGTAAGCTTTCTCGACATTGAAGGGGACGGCGATCTCGATCTCTTCGTGGGCAACTATGTCAAGTTCTCCTACGAGACTCACGTTCCACAGATGCTCCGCGGTGTGCCGGTCTATCCCAGTCCGTTGCAGTACGAGGCCGATCCCGACCAGCTGTACCGAAACAATGCCGACGGCACCTTTACCGATGTGACCGAGAAGTCCGGATTGGGAAAGCACCTCGGCCGTTGCATGGGCGGGGTATCGGCCGACTTCGATAGTGACGGTGATACCGACATTCTCGTCGGCAACGATGTCATGGCGAACTATCTCTTCCAGAACGATGGTCAGGGGCAGTTCGACGAGGTCGGTGTGATCAGCGGTTTTGCCTACGATTTCGGCGGCATTCCGCAGGGCAGCATGGGAGTCGAGTGCGGCGACTACGACAACGATGGCCGGCTCGATTTCTATGTCACTTCATATCAGAGGGAAATGGCCACGCTGTACCACAATCTGGGCGACGGCTTCTTCGAGGATGTGAGCCGTGTGACCGGGGCCGCCAGTGGCACCCTCAACCAGGTCACTTGGGGCTCGGGGATGATCGACTTCGATAACGATGGCGATCGCGACCTTTACATTGCCTGCGGCTATTTCGACGATCGGCCTGAGCAGCCGAACGATCCGGCGGCCTACTGCGCACAGAACGTCCTCCTGCTGAATGCCGGGGGACGATTCGTCGACGTTTCGCAGAACGCGGGCGACGGCATGCGCGTCAAGTTAAGCAGCCGCGGAGCGGCGTTCGACGACCTGGACAACGACGGCGATGTGGACGTCGTCGTGCTCAACAGCCGCCATGGTCCGACGGTCCTCCGCAATGACTCGCCCGGCAACAAGCACTGGATCGAGATCCAGTTGCGTGGTGCGGAGGCCAATCGCGATGGAGTAGGCTCGCAGATCAAAGTGTTCGCAGGCGACTTGATCCAACTCGCCGAGGTGCACAGCGGCCGCAGCTACCAGAGCCACTTCGGCAACCGTCTGCATTTTGGCCTGGGGCCGCATGCCCGGATCGACCGTATCGAGGTCCGCTGGTCGGGTGGCGACGTGCAGACCATCGAGGATGTCGCCTCGGACCAGCTTTTCGTCATTACTGAGACCTCTCCCGGCCTTCGATAGGGTGGCCCGGGCTTCCGAGTCAGTGTTTCGGGGGGCGGGTTGATGCATGCCTGCGGCACCGAATCCGCGTTCTACGGCCGTCTTTTCGTCTACCCGGCCGGGCACGAGTTCGCTACAATCCTGCCCGCTACGGCGATCTCCTGAACGGGACGTCAGGCATTGGCTCGCCCGGCTTCCTCCTCTCCCCCCGGCGGTTCCCACGTTCGTTGTCGATGGCTGTGCGCTCCAATAGGTCGCTGCTGTTGCGGTTGCTGGCGCTTGCCAGCGAGTATCGTCGGGGCTGCGCACGCCTGGTGGTGCTGCAAGCACTGCTGTTGGCGCTCAACGTGGCCGCGCTCGCGCTCAGCGGCATGGCAATCGACGTGATCAAGGTCCAGGCCGGCGCCAGTGGAGGTCCTGCATCGGAAGCGATCAGGCAGGTGGCGGCACTCGCGGCAGGAATCCTCGTGGTCGCCGCCGTACGGTCGCTTCTCAACTACCGCTATGCCGTGGCCTCGGCCCAATTGCTGCAAGGCGAAATCGTCGTCGACCTCCGCCAGCGCGTGTATGGAAAACTACAGCAGCTGCCATCAACCTTTTACGGAAAGAACCTCACCGGATCTCTCATCGCCCGAGTGACGAGCGACGTGCAGGCCGTGCGACTGTTCATCGACGGCGTCGTGCTGCAATTGGTGATCCTCGCCTTGGCGATGGCGTTCTACGTGGCATACATGATCACCATCGACGTTCGTCTGACGCTCTTGTGTCTGGGAACCACACCCGGCATGTGGCTGATGTCGGCCGCGTTTTCCCGGTCGGTTCGCCCGGCTTATGTGCGGAATCGGGAACTGGTCGACCGCATGCTGCTGGTGATTACCGAAAACGTGTTCGGAGTACAGGTGGTGAAGGCCCTGTCGCGGCAGGCGGCGGAGGCTGCCAAGTTCCGCGCCGCGAACCAGGCGGTTCACGATCACAAGCGGACGATCTTCCATCGCGTGAGCCTGTTCAGCCCGGGGGTCGAACTGCTGCTGGCCGTAAACCAGGCGGTGCTGCTGGGTTACGGTGGCTACCTGGTGATCGAGGGCCGGCTGGCTCTGGGAATGGGGCTGGTGGTCTTCTTCGGGTTGCTGCAGCAGTTCTCGGCCCAGATTACCAAGGTTACGGGCATCATCAACAGCGTGCAGGAGAGCCTGGCCGCTGCCGAACGAGTATTCAGTGTGGTCGACGCACCGATCGAAGTGCGGGATCGGCCGGCGGCCCGCCGCATGACGCGATCGCGGGGACTGGTCGAATTGGCTGGCGTTTCATTCGCTTACGGCGACCAGGGCCGCGTCCTGAACGACATCAACCTGCGAATCGAGCCGGGCGAATGCGTCGCGATTTTTGGTGCCACGGGGTCGGGCAAGACATCGCTTCTGCATATGATTCCGCGACTCCACGAGGCAACCGCCGGCCGTGTGCTGGTTGACGGCGTCGACGTCCGCGATTGGCGGCTCGCCGACCTGAGGCAGAACGTGGCCATCGTCCTGCAGGAATCTTTCCTGTTCAGCGACACGGTGGCAGCCAATATCGCCTGCCGCCGGGTGGATGCCTTGGACGGCCGGATCGCCCGCGCGGCCGCCATTGCCGCAGCCGATGAGTTCATCGCTCGAATGCCGCAGGGCTACGGGACCGTGTTGCGGGAACGCGGCAAAGATCTGTCGGGCGGACAGCGACAGCGGCTGGCGCTTGCCCGGGCACTCGTTCTTGAACCGCCGATCCTGCTTCTCGACGATTCGACTTCGGCCGTTGACGCCGCAACCGAACAGCGGATTCTGCGCGGAATTCGCAGCTTCATGCCGGGCCAGACGCTTGTTCTGGTTTCGCATCGCACGAGCACGCTCGCCTGGGCCGACCGGATTGTGGTCGTCGAACGGGGGAGGATTGTGGAGACGGGAAGCCACGCTCAGCTTGCGGCCGCAGGCGGCATCTATGAACGAACGATCGCGCGACGGATTCAGGATGAGCATCGCGAGCTGGCAGTAGCCGCGTGACGGAAGGTGGGGTGTCGTGCAACGTATGCGGATGATTGGCGCGGTATGGAAGCGGGTGCGCCAGGCGGTTTTGTCGCTTGGCCGGTGGACGCACGCCGGCAGGGCTGGTGCCTTGCCTCACCCCCAAACCCACGCGGCGGACGAGGCCGAGCTTGAGGAATCCGAGCGGCCTCTCGACTGGGGGCTGATCGGCTGGCTGTATGGCTACACCCGGCCGCACGCTCGGATGCGGAATGCTCTGGCGGCGATCGTCATCATCCGCTCGGTCCAACTGCCGCTTTTGGCGTGGACGATTACGGCCATTATCAACGGCCCGATTACCGGCGGCTCGACGCAGGGGCTGGTGTGGGGCGTCGCCGGATTCCTCGCCCTGGCGGCTCTTACGCAACTGACGTTCTACTTCCGCCAGCGGTGGGCGCTCGACCTGGGCGAAGCGGTTGTTCGCGACATGCGCGGCGAACTCTTCGCGCATCTGCAGACTATGCAGATGGACTTCTTCAATCGCACCAGACTGGGGCGGATCATCAGCCGCTTCTCGTCCGACGCCGAAGCCGTGCGCGCCGGCGTGCAGGACGTGTTTTTCCGCACGCTCGTCGGGTCGGGACAGATGACCGTTGCGGGCGGTCTCATGTTGTGGGCCGACGGCCTGCTGTTCGCCCTTGTGGCGAGCTTGATGGGCGTGTTGTGGGGCCTCAACCGCCACTTCCGCCGACGGCTCAGCCAGGTCCACCGCGACGTGCAGGAGAGTTTCAGCCGCGTGACATCCAATGTTGCCGAAGCGATCCAGGGGGTGCAGGTCACCCAATCGTTGGTGCAGGAAACGGCGAAAACGCGCGACTTCCGCGACCTCGCATCGTACCACGCCGAGAACAACCTCCGCGCCGCGCGGACGGCTGGCGTCTTTCTCCCGATGTTGGAGCTCAACAGTCAGGCGTTTCTGGCCATCTTGCTCGTGGTGGGCGGCTACCGGGTGCTAAGTCCCTCGCAGGCAATGCCTTTGGCCGACCTGATTCAGTTCATCTTTCTGGCAAACCTGTTCTTTCAGCCGGTGCAGGTTCTCGGCGAGCAGTATAACCAGGCCTTGGTGGCGATGGCTGGGGCGGAGCGAATTCGGCACTTGCTCAGCCAAACGCCCGAGTGGACCGACCCGCCCCATGCGGTCCGGCCGGCGCAGGTCTTCGGCCACGTGCGTTTTGAGAACGTCACGTTTGGTTACGATCCTGACAGTCCCGTGCTCCAGGCGGTGACCTTTGCGGCCTCGCCCGGCCAGACGGTGGCTCTTGTGGGACACACGGGCAGCGGGAAGACTTCGGTAATCAACCTGCTGGCCAAGTACTACATGCCGACCTCCGGCCGCATCCTGCTCGACGGCCGCGACATGCGCGAACTCGACGCACACTGGCTGCGACGGCAGATGGGCGTGGTCCTGCAGCAGAACCTGCTCTTCACCGGCAGCGTGCGCGAGAATATCCGGTTGGGCCGGCCCGATGCGACCGACGACGACGTGAGGCGGACACTCGCCGACCTCGGCTGCCTCGACATGTTCGAATCACTGGCCGACGGGCTGGATACCGAAGTCGGCGAGTCGGGCGCGAACCTGTCGCTGGGACAGCGGCAACTCGTCTGTTTTGCCCGAGCGATGGTGGCCAATCCGCAACTTGTCATCCTCGACGAGGCAACGAGCTCGGTCGATCCGGCCACCGAGCGGCGGATCCAGGTCGCACTCGAACGTTTGTTGCACGGTCGGACAGCCTTTGTGATCGCCCACCGCCTGAGTACCGTCGAGAATGCCGACCTGGTGCTTGTGCTCGACGGCGGCCGGATCGTCGAGCGGGGGAGCCACCATGAACTCCTCGCCCGCGGCGGCCCTTATGCCCAACTTGAACGCCAGTCCCGGGGACTTGCCGCGTGAACGGCGAAGCATTGGCCGACCAACGATTAGTGCATCCCCAGCGGTAGATAGTAGAGCACGTCCACCCATTCATCGCGTTCGCTGGCCGAGTACACCAGTACCAGGTCGTTCAGAATCGAACTTGCCGACTGGTTCGTGGCTACCACCAGTACACCCCACGTGTGATGGCCCGCGCTGAGGTGTCGCCCAATCCAATCGGGAAATGTCGAGCGATCAGCGGTAATGAGAATCATTTGCCGCTGTTCGCAATAGGCTAGAAGCTCCAGGTCGGATACGCCCTTGGCGGGAGCATCGCCTTCGCCCACCCGAGCAACAACAACCTCCGGCAATCGTCGGCGGAGGCCACGCGCCAAGGCGGCCGGAACGCACTCGTCAAGCAGGAACTGGCAACGGCTCATCCCGCAGCCCGCTTCTGTGCAAGCTGCCGAAGACGCCGGGCGGGTTCTGGAATTGCGGTTTCATCCTGGGCCCTTCGTGCCGTGAGCGCCCGTCGTTGCCAATTCGCCAGGTACTCGTCAACCTCGTTCCGATTGCGCAGGTACCAGGCGATCACTCCATACACCTGATCGAGCGTTGTCGTCGGATAATCGAGCGATATTTCTTCCGGAAGTCGTCCCGCAAGATAGGCTGTCAGTATGTGCTCGACGCCCACGCGAGTAGCACGAACTCGCAAATCGTCGGGGGCGTAGGGCTCGATGTAGCGGTCGTCGTCCAACATGGCTCTGCCGCCCGAGTGAAGATGGGTGCTGTGTACTACTATGGTCTGCCAGCATTGGAAATGAACCGGACTCCATCGCGGCTGGAGTCAAGGCCGGCCCCCTTGCTCCCCGGCTCATTCGCCAAGCGAACACCAATCAATAGTACATGCCGAGATTCTCGGTTTCAATCTCCGGAAACCCGCTCTCGCCTTCGCGTTTGCGCTGCGTTCGACGAAGTCCGGCCGCTGCTACGGCTTCCTCGCGATCACGATCGAATTCATGTCGCTGGTCTTCACCGCCAGCCGGGGGTCGACGAAGCCGGCGGCCTGGAGGTCTTCGGCAAACTCCTGAAAGGTGAACGTGCCGCCGGTTTCAGTTCCCGCGAGCATGTTGATGGCGAACATCGCCCCCTCTACCGGCGCTGTCCGCGAGGGCTCCATGACAATGTCGCGGATGGCGATTCGGCCGCCCGGTTCCAGCGCGCGGAACACCTTGGCAAATAGCTCTCGGTTGTGCTTGCGCGAGTGCTGATGCACGATCGCGCTGACCCACGCGAAGTCGGCGCCGGACGGCAATTCGTCGACATAGAAATCGCCCGGTGCGAACTGCACCCGTTCGAAGAACTCGGTTCCCTTGAACCTCTCGTGCGCCTGACCGATCGCGTCTGGCAGGTCGAAGATCGTCGCCTTCGCTCCGGGCGCCGCCCGCAATAGCGCCATCGTCCACGTGCCCGAGGCGCCACCCACGTCAAGCGCGTGCTTGAAATCGAGCGGCCCCATCGTGGCGACTACTTGGTTGGCCACCGGGGCATTGATGGCGTGCATCGCGGCGACGAAAGCGGCACGGTCGGCCGCCGGCCCTCGAATGCTCGCCGGCCGTGGCGATGGGATGCCCGCCCGAACCGTCCACGCCAATTGCGACCACCCGCGCAAAATGACCATGCGGTGCCGAATCATCGGCAGCGTCGACTCCGGGCAATCGTCCACCAAGTAGGGTGCAATCGCCTCGGGTACGGAATACGTTTCACCCTGTTTGTCCAGCACCTCCAGCGCCACCAGGGCGTCCAGAAGGATGGTGATTCCGCGGAGATCGGCGTCGAGTCGCTCTGCGGCGCGCTGGGCCGTCATGGGCTCATTGCGCAGCCGGGTAAACAGGTCGAGTTCCGCGGCGGCTCCCAGAACACAGGCTGGGCCGAAGCCGGCCGACAAATCCAGGATCCGCTCTCGTTCGGGCGAATTCATATCAGTCTCAGTGGGGGGCTGTTGATTTTGCGAACCGGTTGTGACGACTCTAGCGGTCCGGCCGCCCGCGGACCAGTCCCGCCTGAGGGGGACGGGAGAATGGCGAGGGATGAACGATGGAGGTTGAATTAGAATGGATTGCAGCCAGTCGTCCTTCGAGGAGAAGCGTTTCGTGCGAACACTGATAGTGCTTTTGGGGATGGGGTTCTGGTTGGCGGGAGCCGTGCCGGCAGCGGGTCAGTTTCAGCAGGACGCCGACCTCGGTGAGGCGACCGTCCAGAAGTGGCAGATCGGCATGATCATAACTGCTACCGGTACATGCCGCGCGATCAGCGGCAACGTGGCGGTGCCCGATCAGTGGCCGGAGCAATCGGTCGAGATCGTCGACGAGCAGATTCCGCCCGGTGTGGATGTCAAGTACGAAACCATGGCGGGCACTCTCAAGCAGATGATCATCAAGATCACGGAGATGGAGGCGGGCGAGCAGGCGAAAGTGCTGGTCACGTTCGCGGTTCGGCGCTCGATGCAACTCCCGCCCAACAACCCCGCCCAGTTCTTGCTGCCCGATGCCCGTGCACTCGACCGCCCGCTGCGCGAGTACCTCAAGCCGAGCCCGTATATCGAAAGCACCCATCCGAAGATCAAGGCCCTGGCGCGGCAAATCGGCGCCGACTCGCCGACGGCATGGCAACGGGTCGAGGCGATCTATGACTGGGTGCGGGCAAAGGTCGAGTACCAGGACGTGCCGCTCAAAGGCGCCTTGAAGGCCCTGGAGGACGGTACGGGCGATTGCGATGAATTGTCGTCGCTGTTCATCGCCATTTGCCGTGCTGCAGGCGTACCGGCGAGGACGGTGCGAGTCCCCGGCCACTGCTACCCGGAGTTCTACCTGGTCGACGCGAATGGAGGCGGGAGATGGTTCCCCTGCCAGGCGGCCGGCGATCGGGCCTTCGGGGGCATGCCCGATCCGCGGCCTATTCTTCAGAAGGGCGACAATATTCCATTCCGCGACCTGGGAAGCCGGCGGCTCTCGCGCGAACGATTTCTGCCG
This sequence comes from Thermoguttaceae bacterium, assembly GCA_040766885.1. Taxonomy (GTDB): domain Bacteria; phylum Planctomycetota; class Planctomycetia; order Pirellulales; family Thermoguttaceae; genus JAXGPP01. The sequence continues at coordinate 453,935 of JAXGPP010000004.1, forward strand.
GAGACACTGGTCGGTGTCCCACTTATCCGCGGCCAGATTCCGCAGGTTCAAGTCGTTTGCGAGCAGGTCGAAGAACAAGCACCTTGAGACGTCTGAGGCAACGATGAAGAATGCATTACTTGCAGTCCTCGCATGTTTGCTTGCGTGCGGCACCGCTCGGGCGCAGTTCCAGGAGGCCGAGCCGGGCGGGCCTCGGCTGGGTGAACCTGCGACTTCGAAGTGGCAGGCCGGCTTGATTGTCCGGGCCGGCAACGGGCCATGCCGCGGCATTGTGGGGACGGCGGCCGTGCCCATCGACTGGCCCGAGCAGCAGGTAATCGTGGCCGATGAAGAGATCACGCCGACGGCAAAGATGAGCTATCGTGCCGTCGGAGCAACAGCGAAACTGATGGTGGTCAGCATCCCCTTCCTGCAGCCCCGCGAGGAAGGCCGGGCATTGGTGACGCTAGAGGTTCGCCGCAGTTCGCAGCTTCCGCCGGAAGACAAGACCGGCTACACCGTCGCACCGGAACGGAAGCTGGAGCGGTCGGTGCGGCCTTATCTCGGCCCGAGTCCGCAGATTGAGAATCGCCACCCGAGAATTCAGAAGTTGGCCCGCGAACTGGCTTCACCCGGACACAAGGGCTGGGAGCACGTGTCGGCGATCTTCGACTGGGTCCGCAATAACGTGAAGAAGACCACCGGCAAGAATGTCGGTGCTGCCGCGGCGATTACCACCGGGCAGGGAACCCACGAGGACATCGCGTCGGCGTTCATTGCCCTCTGCCGGGCGAGCGGCATCCCAGCCCGCACTGTCTGGGTGCCCGCCTACTGCTACGCCGAGTTCTACTTGTTCGACGCCGAAGGCAAAGGCCACTGGTTTCCGGCCGACGTGGCTGGCAACGCCGAACTGGGCGCCAGCACCGAAACGCGTCCGATCCTGTTCAAGGGGGACAACTACCGCCCGCCGCACGACGACAACGACATCCAGCGATTCCCCGCCGAATACCTCACCGGCAAGGGCGGCTCGCCCGACTACGACTTCGTCCGCAAGCTGGTGGACTGAAATCGCAACAAAAAAACCGCCGGCCTTCCTTCATGGAACGCCGGCGGGTTGGGCAAACGACACGCGGAGTCCGGGTGTCCTGATTACCCCGAAGAACCGCGTTCTTATCGGATCAGGATGGACTTTGCGTCGGGTAGGATTCGCTTGGATGCGATCTGCCCCGCACGCTTCGTCCATCCTTCAGTCATTCGTACGTCGGCAGTTGACATTGTACTTCTAGTACATGTCGTGGCCGCCACCGTGGCCGGCCGGCGATTTCTCTTCCTTCGGCTTCTCGGCAATCAGCGCGTCGCTGGTCAACAAGAGGGTCGAGACGCTCGAGGCGTTCTGCAGGGCAGTCCGGGTAACCTTGGTCGGGTCGATGACGCCCGCCTTGACGAGATCTTCGTACTCGCCGGTGGCAGCATTGTAGCCCATATTGCCCTTCATCTCGCTAACCTTCTCGCAGACGATGCCGCCGTCCTGGCCGGCGTTGTCGGCAATCTGGGTGAGCGGCGCGCGGCACGCCCGGATGATGATGTTGTACCCCACCTGCTCGTCCTGGCTGAGGCCCTCCGGCTTCACAGTGGCTGATGCCCGCAACAGGGCCACGCCGCCGCCGGGGAGGATGCCTTCTTCGACGGCAGCCCGGGTGGCGTGCAGAGCGTCCTCGACGCGAGCCTTCTTCTCCTTCATCTCGGCCTCGGTCGCGGCGCCGACATTGATCTTCGCCACACCGCCAGCCAGCTTCGCCAAACGCTCTTCGAGCTTCTCGCGGTCGTAGTCGCTGGTGGCCTTCTCGATCTCGCGACGCAACTGCTCGATCCGGCCCTTGATCTCGGCCGACTTGCCGGCGCCTTCGATGATCGTCGTATTGTCCTTGTCGACGATGATCTTCTTGGCCCGGCCCAGGTCGCCGACCGTGACGTTCTCAAGCTTGCGGCCGAGGCTCTCAAACAGCGCCAGTCCGCCGGTCAGGATGGCGATGTCTTCCATCATCGCCTTGCGGCGGTCGCCGTAACCCGGGGCCTTCAACGCGCACACCTTGAGCGTGCCGCGGAGCTTGTTGATCACCAGCGTGGCCAGGGCCTCGCCGTCCACATCCTCGGCGATGATCAGCAGCGGCCGGCCCGATTGGACCACCGTTTCGAGTACGGGCACAAGCTCGCGGACGTTGGAGATCTTCTTCTCGTGAATGAGGATGTAGGCGTCTTCGAGTACCGCTTCCATCTTCTGGGCGTCGGTGACGAAGTACGGCGAGAGATAGCCGCGGTCGAACTGCATGCCTTCGACCCACTCGACCTCAGTCGCCAGGCTCTTTCCCTCGTCGACCGTGATCACGCCGTCCTTGCCTACCCGCTCCATGGCGTCGGCCAGCAGGTTGCCGATCTCGCGGTCGTTATTGGCGGCGATCGACGCCACCTGGGCCATCTCTTCCTTCTTCTTGATCGTGATCGACATCTTCTTCAGGCGATCGATGATGTCGGAAACGGCCCGCTCCATGCCGTTCTTCAGATGCAGCGGGTTGACGCCCGCGACGACGGCCCGCAGACCCTCGTTGAAAATGGCTTCAGCCAAGAGCGTCGCCGTCGTGGTGCCGTCGCCAGCCACGTCGCTGGTCTTCGAGGCTACTTCGCGGACCATGCGGGCGCCCATGTTCTCATAGACGTCCTCCAGGTCGACCTCCTTGGCCACGGTGACGCCGTCCTTGGTCACGGTCGGCGAGCCGAAGCTCTTCTGAAGGATCACGTTGCGCCCGCGGGGGCCAAGCGTGACCTTCACCGCCTGGGCGAGCTTCGAGACACCCCGGCGCATCGCGTCGCGGGCTTCCTGGTCGAAAGCAATCATCTTCACCATGAGCTATGTTCTCCTTCTTGTATGCCTAGCCGATCACCGCCAGAATGTCGCTCTCATGCATCAGCAGGAGTTCCCGGTCGCCAACGCGAAACTCCTCGCCCGCATAGGAGGTGAACAGCACGCGGTCGCCAACTTTGACCTGAAACGGCGTGCGAGTGCCATTTTCGAGCATGCGGCCATCGCCGACGCTGACGATCTTGCCGCGGGCAGGTTTGTTTTTGGCCGTGTCGGGCAGCACGATTCCACCGGAGGTGATCATTTCCGACTCTTCCCGTTCGACCACGACCCGGTCACCCAGCGGCTGGAGCTGGAAGTCCTCGCCGCCTTTCTTCGTGGGAGCGGTCTCCGCCTTCTTCTTCGCCATAACTTCGATAGCCTCCGTTGTTTCGAGGATGGATGCTGCTCGGGGGCGCTCATGCGCCAGCCGCGGTCTCGGCCGCCTGGCAGGGCAGCGCTGGCCAGCAGCGGCAGGAGCGACTCAGGCAAATTGGCCTGCCAGTTCTGCGCACCGTCGGCGCTTGGCCACGTGGGAAAGCAACCCGCGCGCCAAACTGTCTTATCGACGCAAGCCGATAATTGGTAATGGGTTGCGTGACCGAGCGCGCCGCCCGCCTTCTTCCGGCAGCCGCCATGTCGGACGGAAACACCGATTCCACCTCGTAACCGGCTGCCAAATTGGCAGCGAATCCCGGCTCTGGCTGAATATGTTGCTGGTCGGGACCGTGCCGAGGCCGCGGCCGGTCCAGTCGTGGAAACGCTAATCCATCGCCTTTCGCCCCGCTTCCAGCGTCGCGACTATGCGGCCGACGTCGAACACACACCCGCCCCACGTCCCGCCGCCGATCTGCTGCAGCGCCGCCCATAGCCGTGTTTCGTCCGGCAGGAGCGGATCGGGTGACAGCTCTGGGTGGGGAGCTCGTTCGGCAAGGATGTGTGCGGCCTCCTCGGGCGTGAACTGATGCTCGGCGTCGCCCACCAGATCCACGCTTCCCTCCAGCCGGTGGCGGTCGATTACCAGGCGAATGCGATCGCCGTCGCGAACCTTGCCCAGGGGGCCGCCCGCCAGCGCCTCCGGACCGACCATGCCGACGCACGCGCCCGTGCTCACGCCCGAAAACCGCGCGTCGGTCACCAGCGCCACCTCGTGGCCCCAGGAGAGATACCTGAGCGCCGACGTGAGCTGAAATGTCTCTTCCATACCGGAACCCAGCGGACCGCGGCCGACAAGCACGATGATGTCCCCCGCCGCGATCACTCGCTCGCCTTGACCTCGCACCGCGGCGATTGCGTCGCGCTCGCGGACAAACACTCGCGCCGGGCCCGTCTTGCGGTATACACCGTCCGCGTCGATCACTCGCGGGTCGATCGCGGTGCTCTTGATCACTGAACCCTCCGGCGCCAGGTTGCCACGCGGGAAGCAGACGGTGCTCGTCACCCCCTTCTCGGCGGCCCGCTCCGGGCTCATGATCACAACGTCGGGATCGACGCCATCCCGTTTCCTCAGCACTTCTCGCATCGCCTCGCGGCGCGGCGAACGCTGCCACCACTCAAGCACTTCGCCGAGCGTCAGACCGCTCACCGTAAGCACGCCCAGATCAAGCACGCCCAGTTCACGCAGGTGGAGCATCACTTCCGGCACGCCGCCCGCCAGGTACACCTGCACGGTCGGATAGTTCGCCGGACCGTTGGGGAGCGCGTCGACCAGCCGCGGCACACGGCGATTCATCTCGGTCCAGTCGTCGATGGTCGGCCGGTCAAGCCCCGCCGCATGGGCGATCGCCGGCGTGTGCAGAAGCAAATTGGTTGAGCCGCCGAACGCGGCGAAGACGGCCATTGCATTGCGGATTGCGGCCTGGCTGACGATGTCGCCGGCCGTAATACCGCGGTCGTCGAGTGTCATCAGCGCCTTAGCGCTGCGACGGGCCATGTCGAGCCAAACCGGTTGCCCGGAGGGCGCCAGAGCCGAGTGCGGCAGGCTCAGGCCGAGCGCCTCGCCCACCACCTGCGACGTTGCGGCGGTCCCCAGGAACTGGCAGCCCCCGCCTGGTGAGCCGCATGCCCGGCACCCGAGCGCCGCCGCCTCTTCGAGCGACATTTCGCCCCGAGCGTAGCGGGTGCCCATCGACTGGATCTTGCCGGCGTCTTCCCCCCGGGAGGGCATCAGTGTGACGCCACCCGGCACGAGCACGCTCGGCAATCTTCGAAAACTGGCCAGGGCCATCATCATCGCCGGCAGCCCCTTGTCGCAGGTCGCCACACCGAGAACGCCCTTAGCGGTAGGGATCGACCGGGTGAGCCGGCGGAAGATTGACGCCGCATCGTTCCGATACGCGAGACTGTCGAACATGCCCGTGGTCCCCTGCGTGCGGCCGTCGCAGGGGTCGGAGCAGTAAGCCGCGTAAGGCACGCGCCCGCCCGATTTGATCTCCTCGGCCGCTGTGGCCACGGCCAGCCCCAATTCCCAGTGTCCGGTATGATAGCCGAGCGCGATTGGTGTGCCGTTTGGGCCTCGCATTCCGCCAAGCGTGCTCAGAATCACATACTGCCGCCCGGCTACCGCTGAGGGCTTCCAGCCCATGCCGGCGTCTTGCGTCATGCCGAACAGGTCGCCACTGGGCCGCATGCGGAGCATGTCGTCCGTCAGCGGCAATTCACCTTTCGCGCCCGGCGCGTGTGTCGGCGTGTGGTAGAGGTCCGGGTTGCCGGAGTCGAGGAGCGAGGTGTCGTGCGTCATGGGAGTAAGCGTGACGGGCATCATGGAGGGTTCATTGCTCGGCCTTGGGCGCCGGCCACAACCAGCGGGCCAGGGCGGCCGCCAGCAGCGGCAGGGCGAGCGAAGCTGCCAACGCATAGGGCAGCGGCACGGCGTGCCCCAGTGCCGCATACACGGCGGCAATCCCCAGATTACTCAATGCGACCGGCAGGAGAAACGCCGCCCAGCCCAGCCGCGTGGTACTCAGGAAGAGGACGCTCGCCTCAGCCAGCACGGGCACCGGGCGGGCCAGCACCAGGACAAGCGGCCCGAAACGGCGGCTCAGCCGGTCGATCCGCTCCTGTTCCTCCGCGCCCGAAAGCCGGATCGCTAGCGGACGGCCGAAGAGCTTCGCCAGAACGTAACCGACTACCGCCCCGGCGGTCATTCCGGCCCACGAAGCCGCAGTTCCGCCCCAGATACCCAGGGCATTGCCCGCCACAGTGATCACCACGCTCGACGGGATCGGCAGAAGCACGTCCGTCGACAGTAGCCCGACTACCGCGAGGGCGACCGTCGTGGGGGGCAGCGTTGAGTGAAGCTGCGTTTCGATCCAGGCTTCCATCTCAGCGCCGAACACCGCAAACGGCAGGATTGGAATCGCCAGCACGGCGGCCAAGAGCAGCAGGGGCTTCAACAACTCGCGCATCGCTTGCTCGTCTCAAACCGGCGGTAATCTGGCAGCGACCAGCTCAAGCAGCGCCTGCCACTGGTGATCCTCAAAAAGCGTCCGCGGCAGCACCTGGGCTCGCGTGCCGCTGCGAAAGTAAAGCAGGAGCGCGACGCGGGCGACGCGATACGCGGAGTAGTGCCGCCAGTTGACCACATTGACACCGTAGGGTGATTCGATCCGTATCGCGAAGGGTGAGATTCTGACCGCGGCCAGGGCAAAGGGGCCGGTGCGCAATCGCGCCTGGGCGGCAATGCTGCGGCGCTCTGCAACATAAAACACCCAGACGATCGCCATCAAGCCGGCGAGTGTGCTCAGCATCATCAGGCCGTCCGGGCGGATCCCGCTGGCGATCGAGACTACGGCCGGCGCGGCGATCGGCACCATCAGGGCCAGGGGCAGCAGCCGCCATAACCACCAACCGGGCAGATGCCACATCACCGCACGAATCTGCCCGAGGCTCACGCTTCCTTGTCCCTCGATCACCGGAGTCGCCGGTTCGGCGGGCCATGTCGCCATTTCTTCGGTCCCGATAACTCTCAGCGCGGGATCGTTGGGATCCGGGGCCGAAAGCAGGTGCCCCTGAGGCAGCTTATGACGCACAAGGTCCAGGAAGGCCTGCCAATCGGCCGGATCGAACAGTGATCGAGGTAGCGTCAGCCATTCCGAAGCAGGATGGAGGTGCAACAGCGCGACGCGATCGGAAATGGTGCACCTGGAAAAGGCGTCCCAGACGCGCAGCGATTCGGTGCTCGCCGTCTTCACGCGAACCGTCTGCTCGGCAAACTCGAATTCCGGTGCGATCTCCGCTCCACACCACTCCGCCGCGAGCCGGCGCAGCAGGCTGCGCACGCCCATCTGCGCCCCGCCGACGATCGCCACAAGCGTCACAAGCAGCGGAAGGAGCGGATGGGCGAAGACCTCGACGGGGCCATCGGTTGCGATCATCCATACCAGCAGCAGCGCGGCGATGAGCAACAAGAGCGCCGCGCGGCCTCCGGGTATCACCAGCCGAAGGCCGTCGCGCACATCCTGTCGCCTGATCGTGCCCGCCGCACGGATCGGCCGGTCCAGCCCGAACGGCGCGCGGTTGGGCACCAGGATCGGAGCGGCAGCCGTTTCCGCCCGTGGCGAGGCGTATGGATTCTGATCGTGTTCGGGCAAGGTCATCTGCCTTCCTGCGGACTTGCGGTAAACTGCTGCTTTTTCGACCTTCGCCACCACGGCTGCCTCTGCTCGGGGGGTAGTCTCCGCTCGACCATCTCAATGAACTGCCGCCAGGCCTCCGCACTGGAGAACAACGAACGGTAGAACACATGGTACGTGCGGAGATGCTCGCCGTGCTCGCTCAGGAGCAGCACGACCGACTCGGACCGGCGGTACGAACTGAACGCCTCCCAGCTTGCGACGCCTCGAATGCCGTTGCGCAAGGTCTCGATCCCCTGTTCACCGACCTGGCCGCTTAGCAGGGCATAGTCGCCACGACCTTCAATGCGGTCGCGCCGTCGTTGATAAAGCGGCTTCAGAATGAAGACGTAGAGAATAAGAACCGTCATCGCAGCCGACACAACGACGACAATTGCCGGACGAGTGTCGGGGCCCTGGTTGATGATCATGAAACCGCCAATGACCGTCGGCAGCAGCAGGAACGCTACGGTGATGAAGTGCACCAGAATCTGCGAGTACGGGAAGAATCGTCGCAGTGCCGCGAGTTCTTTTGCCGTGGGACGCCCGGAAAAGGCGATCGCTTCGCCGACCGGCTCCATCTCCTCCTGCGGCTCGGCAGACGCCGGCGAGGGGCCTCGCGATACCAGTTCCCTTGCCGCCGGAGTGCCTTGTTCCGGCAGCTTGAACCGCACGAGTGCCGCGGCCGCTTGCCACTCCTCTTCCGTGGCGAAGAACCGCCGCGGCAGGACAACGTGGCTTGCCGGATCGGCCAGGTACAGCAACATCGATGCATCATCGCTGCGGAAATGACTGAATCGTGACCACGGCCGTAACGAACGGGCGTCTGCCGATTGCGCCGTCAATCCCTCCTCCGTCAGCAGGAGTTGCTGTTCTTCGATCGGGTCTTCATCTTTGGCGCGCGACAGCCACCGCGTGGGGAGCATCGCCAGCAGCAGGAAGAATGCGACAAGGCCGCACAAAGCCACCATGCTCCACTTCAGTGGCCCGAAGCCGGGAACGAGCGCGAGCCAGCCAATCGGCATCGCCACGATGAGGACCAGGTAGAAGCCCTTGAGCCACGCCGGCACCGGCTTCTGCCCGGCCATTGCCGCCCGCCGGAAGTCGCCCAGCGTGAGGGTTCCCGCCGCGTGGATCGGCTCGATCAGGCCGAACCGCCGTTCGGACTGCGGTACGAGGCAGGCATCGCTCTGCGGCGAGGCGTATGGATTCTGGCGGGTGGGGTCGTCCAACAGCGTCTCCGTTACAGCCGGGCGGAGTGGGGGAAGGGGCAGTATAATAGTGATAGTTGCAGATTATCCTGTCCACCGCAACGGATGCTTGCTTTACGCCGAATCGAAACGGACTTCGCCGTGTCTGAGACTGCATTGCCCAACGACAACTCTCTGGCGGCCGAGAAAGTCCGCTCCTTTCCCCACACGCCTGGCGTGTATCTGATGAAGGATGCCGCCGGCCGGGTGATCTATGTCGGCAAGGCGAAGGACCTCCGCAATCGCGCCGGCAGCTACTTCCACAAGGCCGCGGCCGAGGACGCTCGTACCGCGCAGCTCGTCCAGGAGATCCGCGACATCGATTACCTGGAGGCCGAGAGCGAAGTCGATGCCCTGCTGGTTGAGGCCCGGCTGGTCAAGGACATCCAGCCGAAATTCAACACCGACCTCAAGGACGACAAGACCTTTCCCTACTTGGAGATCCACACCCGGGAGGATTTCCCGCGGGTGGAGATCACTCGGCAGCCGGAGCCCCGCGGCACGAAGCTCTACGGCCCGTTTGCCAACGTGAGCGGCCTGCGTGGCGCGCTGCAGGTGCTGCAGAAGATTTTCCGCTTCCGCACCTGCTCACTCGATATTGACGAGACCGACGAACGGTGGCGGTGGTTCCGGCCGTGTCTCCTGGCTTCGATCGGCCAGTGCACCGCCCCCTGCAACTTTCGCATCACCAAGGAGGAATATCGCAAGGACATCCGCCGGCTGCAGCGGTTCCTGGAAGGCGAAAAGAAGTCGCTGCTCGAAGAAATGCGGGCCGAGATGCAGTCGCTGGCCGACGAGCGGAGGTATGAAGAAGCCGCGCGTCTCCGCGACGAAGTCCGGCTCCTGGAGACACTCGACCAGCGGGGAGAACTCGACACCCACGTGCAGCCCGAGGTATTTCCGATCGATCCCAAGAAAGGTCTCGCCGGCTTGCAGAAGGTGCTTCACCTGCCGAATCAGCCGCGGACGATCGAAGGGGTCGACATCGCGCACCTTGCCGGAACCGAGACCGTCGCCAGCCTCGTGCAGTTCATCGATGGCCTGCCGTTCAAGCCCGGCTACAAGCGGTTCAAGATCCGCAACGTCCAGGGGGTGGATGACTTCGCCAGCATCTTTGAAGTCGTTGCCCGACGGTTCCAGCGTCTGCGCGACGAAGGAGATGTCTTTCCCGACATCCTGCTCATCGACGGGGGAAAGGGCCAGCTCAACGCGGCGATGGGAGCGTTTGCGGCGCTTTCGATCGACGCGCCGACGGTGATCTCGCTGGCCAAACGCGAAGAAGAAGTCTTTCTGCCCGGCGCCGATGAGCCGCTGAGGCTCAGCCGGCACTCGTACGCTCTGCGGCTCCTGCAGTATGTCCGCGACGAAGCGCACCGCTTCGCACAGCACTACCACCACATGCTGCGGCGCAAGTCGGCACTCGAGTGAGCCGGGCAGTCAAGCGTTTGGGTAGCGAATGATGAATGCCCGGCAGGGAAGGCAGAATGCCCCTCCCACCTTCCGTATTCGCTATTCAACATTCGCCATCCGCTCAGCGCATGAAAAACCCCCGTCCCTCCGTGGCCGACCGTGTTCAGGATGGCACGGCCGGTCGGCGAGGGATCGGGGTCACCGGGAGGAATGTGGGGACTGTCGTTCGGTGATTCGTTCTGTTCGGCACGCTGCGGCGTGAGGGAGGTCAGTGCGGCGTAGCATGACGGACACCGGTAGAGGTGTCAGTTGGTGGGGCCGGGGATCAACTCAGTGCCCGGAGTGGTCAGGACCGGGGCGCCCATTATGGTGGAGCCGGCGGGCCCGCAGGCGCTGCACGAAGGCTCGCAAGGCGCTCCCGATTCGTAGACCGCTCCGCCGTAAGTCATGGGGGCGGCTTGCATGGGTGGTGCAGCCTGCATGGGCGGAAACATCGCCCCGCGCCGCAAGGGGGCGCAGCACTCGCACCCTACCGTGGCGGCCGCAATCAAGGCCGCAATTGCCAGGACAATGACCTTCCGCATGGCATGCATCTCCTGCCGCAAGGCAGCATTCCTTGATATCCGCCTGGAACATGAACCCGGTGCGACCGTTGTCGCCGCCTCCGACTCCACTCCGCGGGAGCCAAGTCCGTTTCCCAGGCACGTCGCGTGTTGTAGCCAGACAACTCTACCTCACGATCCGTGATGTGCAAATTCAACAGCGGATTTTTTGAAACAGCCGTTGCGATTTCGCTACCCTTCGCGTCTTTCGCAAGCTAGATTGTCTATGATGAGCGGCGCACCCTGAACTGTCGGCCGCGACGCATCTCCTTGACCCTAGCTGCGATTGGGCGACACCATGCGAAGCACCTGGAGCAATCTGGCTGTCGCGGCCGCGCGAGCTCGTCTCGCCGCGACTGCGTGGGTATTCATGGCTTTGGCGGTTTCGGCCGCACAGGCCGCGTATCCGCCCGAGCATGAGATCTGGCTGATCAGCACCCGCCGTGCGCCGACCTGCGCTCCGGGGGTCGGAGCCTCGGCATGTCTGGACTTCTGGCGGCTGGCGCCCGACAACCAGTGGGCGGCTTCCGATCGAGCGGCCTTTGTCGCCACCGCCAGCCCGGCGGTTCCCATCGAGATCTTCCTGCACGGCAACCGCGTTGACCGTAACGACGCCGTCTATGAGTCATTCAAGGCCTACCGCCATGTCGCCTGTCAGGCCGCCGGCCGCCCGTTGCGATTCGTGATCTGGTCTTGGCCGGCGGACGAAGTCTATCGCCGGTCTGCCGATGATGCCCGCCTCAAGGCGGCGCGATGCGGTACCCAAGGCCATTACCTGGCGGGGCTGCTGAGCGAGCTCGATCCCGGAGTCCGCGTCGGTCTGGCCGGCTACAGCTTTGGAGCACGGATCGCCGGCGCGGCGCTGCATCTGTTGGGTGGCGGCGCGGTTGATGGTCGCGTTCTCGCCAATCGCCGCATGGGAGAACATGTTCCGTATCGACTGATGCTCGTCGCGGCAGGCATGGACAGCGACTCGCTCCTACCCGGCCGCACCTTTGGACAGGCGATGACCCAGGTGGAGGCGGTGGTCATCACACGCAATCGGAATGATCCGGTACTTCGCTGGTATCCGCTGCTCTACCGCCGCCTGCTGGCGCCGCAATCGCTCGGATACGTCGGACCAGCCTGCAACACTGGTATGATCAGCGTCTACGACGTCACCTGCTCCGTCGGACGCAGCCATAGCTGGGACGACTACCTTCGCGCCTCCGCAGTGCATGGCCACCTTGGTTGGATCGGCTTTGCCGATCCCGCGGCGGTGACCGGTCCGGCGATTATGGCGCCGTAGAGGCTGCTGTCTCGTTCGGGGAACGCTTCCTGACGGCCCAGGGAAGAGACCTGCGCCGAGCACCACGTTGCGGCCGCGTTGGCTTTTCACCGCGGGCGGGCAATAATGGCGGCATGAACGAACCACAGGCGTGGCTGAACGGCCAGTACATTCCTCAGTCGTCGCTGCGCATCGCGGCAACCGATGCTGGATTCGTCCAGGGAACGGCCGTTGCCGAGCAACTGCGCACGTTCGGTGGCAGGTTGTTTCGCTTCGACGATCATCTGGCACGCCTCGCGCACTCGCTGGAGGTGGTCGGCGTTGAACTTGGTTTCAGCCGCACGGAACTCGCCGACATCTCACGTCACCTAACCAGCACGAACCACCGGCTGCTTTCGGCGGGCGATGATCTGGGGCTCTCCATCTTCGTCACTCCCGGCGCATACCCTTCGTATGGTCCGCCCGAGTCCGACGGTCCGACTGTAGCGCTCCACACGTACCCCCTGCCCTTCCGATTCTGGGCCGAGAAGTACCGCCGCGGGCAGTCGCTGGTGACGACCGACTACCGACAGGTGCCGCCGCAATGCTGGCCGGCAACGCTCAAGTGCCGCAGCCGCATGCACTATTATCTGGCCGATCGGCAGGCGGCACGGATCGAATCCGGTGCGCGGGCACTGCTTCTGGACATCCAAGGCTTCGTGGCCGAGGCTTCGACGGCCAACATCATCCTGTTCAACGAGCGGGAAGGGCTGATTTCGCCACCCAGCGCTCAGGTCCTGCGAGGGATCAGTCTGACGGAAGTGGTGGAATTGGCCCGCCAGGCGGGCCTGCCTTTCTCGCATCGCGATCTGCGGCCGGAAGACGTCGCGGCTGCCGGCGAAGTGCTGCTCTCGAGCACGCCGTTCTGTCTGCTGCCGGTGACGCGATTCAACGGTCGGCTGATCGGTCAAGGTGTGCCGGGCGCGACATTCCGGAAGCTGCTGGCGCTGTGGAACGAACGGGTGGGACTGGACATTGCCGCACAAGCCGAACAATTCGCGGCTCGCGCTTGATGGTGCGACGGTTCGCCCCGAACTGCCGCAGAGTTCTCATGCTCCGGTCAGCACGCAGCCGTAGAGCGGAATGCCCGACTCCTCCAGCATGGTCACCGCATGCCGGGTTACGCGTCCCGGAGTGTGTCCGAGGCGGACGACGAGGTAGGCAGCCTCGCAGAGCGAGGCTAGCGGGTCAATACCGTGTGCCGTGGCGGCAGGTGCATTGACGAGCACCAGCCGCGCGTGGCGACGCAGTGAGTCCAGGAGCGACCGCAGGCGTTTGCCGTCGATTTCAGGACTGCTGCGGTGCTTTACGGCGCCTCGTGGAATGATGTTCAACCGGGTGCCGTCAGCGGTTCGAAGCACGTCGCGCCAACTGGCGCGGCCTGACAGGATGTCCATCAGGCCGCGCGAGGCATGAAAGCCAAATTGCCGCCCCAGCCCCCCGCCCTGCCAATCCGCATCGACCGCCACCACCTCGCCGGGCAGTCGCCTCGCCAGCATCGTCGCCAGTCGGGCGACGACCATCGTCTTCCTCGATCCGGCGCCCGGGCTGGTGAACATCAGCACTGCCGGGCCGGGGTGGTGCACCTGAGAGAGCACATTCTCGGCCAGGTGCCAGTAGGCCAGGTCGCGATCGTTGTCGTTCGTTGGCTCGTCGTTTGGCGAACGATCCGGGGTTAAGCCCTCGCGGGTGGTCGCCGTCACTGAACCGACTTCCGGCGTATCGGTTGGTGGCTCATCGAAGAATGACGCCGAAGGCTCGTCGGGCGGGCTGGCCAAAGCCTCGGTCGCGACCGGCGGCGCGTCGCGCTTCGGCACCGACTCGATTCTCCCATCGAGTTCCATCGGTCCGCGAGCGAGGGGCCTTGTCGTACAGAAATCGTCCCCGGCGCGGTCGATGGTCTCGATGGGATCTGCCGTGAAGGAGTCGGCGGTGGCTAGGACAGAAGACTCGACGTCCGGCCAGGAGGCGGCCAGCGGACGATCGTCGATCACCACCGGTTCAAATCCGGCGAGCGCATCGGCAGCCCTCGGATCGGCGATCCAGTCCGGTCCGGTGTCGACCATGCTGCCGACAATGCACTGGGCATCAGGCATCAGCTCGGGCACCCGGCACCTGGGATCGGCCGCCGCAGGAGACTGGCCCGGGCTATCGGCGGACTCGCGCGGCGACGGCGCCGAGTCGGCAGCCACGGAAGGTAATGCCTTCCAGGGCTCAAGCGGACGCGCCAAACCGAGGGTCCCGAGTTCCTCAGGAGAGATCTCGTCCGGCGGCGAGGTGCCGTCGGGCGTTCGCGCCTGGATCCCTTTGAGCGCCTGCAGCATGCGACTCATGAACTGTCTCCGCGGTCGTCAACTGCTGCGGCGCAGCCGGGCAAAGAGCTGCCGGTACTCCTGACGCCGAACGGCGGGCCTGCGCCGGGCGTGCGGCAAATCGAATTCCTCGTACCCGTCTTCCACCACAATAAGCGGTTCTTCTTCCAACGGCTCGTCGCGGCGGCTCGGCTCTGCACCGGGGGAACCGGCGGGCTCCGGCACTTCGCGGCGGAGCAATACGGTCTGCGGGCCTTCGCTCCAGGCGGGACCGGTAGCCGGTGCGGCAGCGGGGCTGCCGGCCGCTACGCGGTGCGGTTCAGGAGGTTCAGACACGGGAAACGTGACCGACTCCGTCTCTGGGGAGGGCATCATGCGGACCGTATCGACTCGAGCCGGCTCTGCTCGGGCCGCATTCTGGCTGGGCAGCGGGGCGATATAGTCTGGCGGAGGTTCGGCCGGCACCGGTTCGTTCTCCCGCACCGGCGCGAAACGAGTCATCACGAGTTCTTCCTCTGCGAACTCCTCCTCGAACGGATTGACGACTTCTTCGAACAAGAGGGTGACCTCCGGCCCGCCAAACGGGCCGGTAGGCTCGAACTGGTCGTCAAGTCCAGCCAGCGTCCGTTCGATCTTCTCCAGACGTTGCGTCGGTTCAAGTTCGGAATCGTCGAGATCGGCCTCGCACGTTACACGCAACAGCGGCACCGACGAGCGCGACTGAACGTCGTCGTCATCCGAGAGACTGCCAAATTCGATGACGCCGCCGTCGGGTTTCGGCGCCCGTCCGTCGCCTCCCCAGGGCGTTGGAAGCTGCTGCAAGTCGGACCAAGCCTCCTCGACGACCGCGCGATCGACCTGCCGACGCCCGGCCGTAAAGGCCAGGAGTAGCGCGTGATCGCAGAGCTGGTTGATCAGCCGCGGGATGCCGTCGGTGGCCGAATGCACCGCGTGGCACGCTTCGCCGGAGAACAGCCGGTCGGGGCGGCCGCCCACCGCTTCCACTTGCCGCTGGATGTACTGCTGCGTTTCCGATTTGCTGAACGCCTGCAGGTAGCAGCGGGCTGAGATCCGCTGGGTGAACGATTCGAGTTTGGGGCTGGCGAATCGCTCCTCAAGCGTCGGCCCGCCCGCCAATACGAGGCGCGTTCGCGGCTGTCCATCGGCGACGAGATTCGTCATCAGGCGAATCTCTTCCAGCAACCTGAGCGGCAGTGTCTGGGCTTCGTCCACCAGCAGCACCAGCGCTTTGGGCCGATCCTCCTTTGTGGTCAGGTAATCGACCAGCGCCAGCCGGAGTTCCCCCTCGTCCATACCCCGATAGGGTTGGCCGATCTCGTACAGGATTGCCTGAAACAGCGCCCGCCGCGTGCTCAGGCGGCCGCTGGCCAACAGCGCCACCGCAAATTCGTTCTGGAAGGTCTCGGCTAGCAAATGGCAGAGCAGCGTCTTGCCTGTGCCCGGCGGGCCGATCACGATCCCCGCCCCCTCCGCGCGCTGAATGCAGCGGATCAGCGTTTGCCGCGCATACTCGATGGCTTCCGCCGGGAAATAGCGGTCGGTTCTCGCGATGGAGGCAAACGGGCGATTATCCAGGCCGAAGTAGCTTTCGTACATGCCACCCTTTCATCCACCACGGAACCAACAGACATCCTTTCCATCAATTCGGCACGCGGTGCCCAGCGGCTACAGGTTTGAGCCGGTCTCTCGCGGAATCACGCCCACAATGGGGATGGTGAGAGCTGACTGCGCCTCGGCAACCGTGGTGAATGGTCGGTCGGCGGGTAGTCCTCGTGAGGCGCAACCGACAGCCACGGCGATCACCAGGCCCGTGCCCAGCGAGTACCAGAGAAGCCCTGCCGGCGGGCCAGGTTCTGGTCCGATGTGGCACGTTCGGGCGGGGATCATCTCGATGCCAGGTCCCGCCTCAAGGCACGATCGCGCATCGCGTTCGATGGTCTCCAATCGCCGGCACTCCGCCTCGGTCTGGCTGATTGCGGCGGTAGCGGCGTCAAGTCGCGCGGTCAGTTCCTCCTCCTGGTTTGTCACTTCCAACCTGGATGGCGACGGCTCCGTCCGGATTTCTTGCCCCGACGGAACGTGGCGAGGCACCGTCGCCATCTGTTGCTCGATTTCCGCAAGCTCCTCAGTTACGTAGAGCACCTCCGGATGGGCCGCAGTACGGCTGAGAAGCAGCGTCCGCTGTCGCTCTTCAAGCGACGCGCGCTGCTGTGCCAGAGCCGTCCATTCAGGGTTCTCGCGTGCGCGTGATCTGACGGAACTCGCAGTGGGTGGTGCCAGCCGGGCCTGGGTTCGTGCGGCATCCAACTCGTTCAGAAGAGCTTTCTGCTCTCGCTGCAAGCGGCTCAACTCCGCTCTAGCCGATTCGAGCGCCGCGTGGGCGCTGGCGTGATCGGCGCCGGCGGAATGTTCAAACGACTGTCGGCGCTCGGCGACATATTGTTCGGCCAGTCGATTGACCAGTGCCATCGCTATCTGCCCGTTGTCGCTGGCGAAGCTCACTGTGGTCCTGGCACCTTCCTTTTCTCCAACGACCGCTTTCACTGTCAGTTGCGACCGCAGCGCGGCGGGCGAGCGGTTTTCGACAACTCCCTCACTACGGAGACTGACCAGAGCGCGCTCGAATCGCGATTCGGACGCGAGAGCCTGCGGCGCGCTCGGAGGGCCGCCGCGACCAGCTTCCGATCGCTCCGCGACCACAGCGATTGCCACGTACTGGGCCGGAGGCTCCGTATACCAGCGTCCGGCCGCATAAGTTGCCAGCGTGCCCGCCGCCAGCGCGATCAGGCATAGCGCCGCCCGGGCCGACGGTGTCAGGCCGATCCTCGAATGCCGAGCAGGCTGATAGACACGCATGCTGCTACGCCGGTGGAAAAGTGCCTTGTCTCCGCCTTAAGGGGGGATTTTGAGAGGCGGCATAATAGTCCGACGAAATCGACATCGACCCTTATTCGACGATCGCTTGAGAAATGCGCCCCCGGGCAGATTGCCAACGGGTGCCATCTCGACCACCATAGTGGGATATTCGCAACCAGGAGCCGAGGTTTCCCATGAAGATTGTCGCCTTTACAAAGAGCTTTCAGGATTGGCCGATCGGGATGGTCTGTGAGCGGTTTCGCGAGATCGGCCTGGATGGCCTCGATCTCACGGTCCGCACCGGTGGTCACATTGACCCGTCAAAGGCCCCTCAAGAACTGCCGCTGGCGGCCAAGACGGCTCTGGAAGCGGGTACTCAAATCCCCATGCTGACGACGGGGATCACCGATCCGACACCCGAAGCCGAAACGCTGCTGGCGACTGCCTCGAAACTGGGCATCAGCCGCATCAAGTTGGGTTACTATAGCTACAAGCCGTTTGGCACATTGGCGAAGCAGATCGAGGAGACTCGCGCGCGGATAGCCGCCGTGGCAGAACTGGCCAAGAAGTATTCGGTGCTCCCCTGTGTGCACATCCATTCCGGGGCGTACATCCCTTCCCATGGAACCATGCTCTACGAGTTGCTTCGCGACTTCCCGCCCGGCGAGGTGGGCGCGTACGCCGACATGCTCCATATGGCTCTCGAAGGGGGCAGCGACGGTTGGCGGCAGGGCTTGGATCTGATCGCCCCGTGGCTGGCGCTGGTGGCCGTGAAGAATTTTGCATTCCGGCCTCAAGGGCGCGACCAGCACGGGCAGGTTCAATGGCGCCACGAGGTGGTGCCGATCGCCGACGGCGTCTCCCCCCTCCCCAAGTTCGTCGCCGCGCTGAAATCGATCGGATTCGACGGCATTTATTCACTGCACAGTGAGTATGAGGGGAGCGGCAGTTTCAAGGACCTGTCCACCGAGGAGTGTCTCGCGCAGACGGCGGAGGACCTGAAGTACCTCCGCAATCTGCTGGCGCTAGAATAGCAGTATGACGCCCGGCGGTTGCACAACGCGGCAATACTCGCTTCGCGCACTGATGCTGCTGGTCTTCGCCGTAAGCCTTTGTCTCTCGGTAGGCCAAGCGTTGGGACCGTTCGGCGCCGTCATGATGGCGATCCAGACCGCCGCGATCGCGTGCGTGCTCGCCGATCTCAACGCCCGGTCGGTGAAGAGTCGGCGCAGCGTGCTGACGGCGGTCGCTGCCATTCTCATGATCCTCAGCCCGTGGGCCATCCTCGGTCTTTCGCTCATCGCCGTACTGCTGCTGAGGTCGCACTGAAGATGCTCCGTTTTCACGTGAAAATTTGCGGGATCACCAGCGCCGCCGACGCCCAAGTCGCCGCCGACGGCGGGGCCGACGCAGTGGGCCTCAACTTCTACCGTAAGAGTCCGCGGTTCGTATCGCTCGACCAGGCACGGGTCATCGTCCGCGCCCTTCCCAGTGACACGGTGAAAGTAGGCGTCTTCGTCAACTCCAGCCCGGGCGACGTGCGTCGCGTGTTTGACGATATCGGTCTCGACCTCGTTCAACTTCACGGAGACGAGACTCCGCAGGACATCGAGCGGCTCAAGGATCTTCCGGTCGTTCGCGCCCTTCGCCTGACCGACGCCGGGTTGCAGCCCCTGCTGGACTACATCACCGAGTGCCGGGACCATGGCATTATCTTCGCGGGTATACTCATCGACTCCTTTCAAAGAGGGGTTTATGGGGGTACGGGGGCCACCGCCGATTGGTCGCTTCTTTCATCCCTCAATGGTTCTATTCGGGGGGTACCTCTTATTCTGGCGGGTGGCTTGGCCCCAGCGAACGTCGCGGCGGCCATTCGAGAGGTACGCCCGGCCGCCATCGATACGGCCAGCGGTGTGGAATCGCTGCCGGGCCAGAAAGATCCCACGCTTGTCCGGCAGTTCGTGGCTGCTGCCCGAGCCGCATTCGAGCAAAGCAATCGCTGAATGCGTAGAAAGATCTTTAACCAGAACAAGTTGCGAGCGGCGGCCGTTGCGCGCGGGAGGGGCTCCCAGGGTGCTGCCGAATAGTCGCGATTGCGCCCGTCCCCTTGCCAATGGGTGATCCGGGGTCTTAATATAGGCGGATTATTGACTGTACAGGCAGAGGAAGCAGGTAAAGGAGGAGTTGTGGCGCTCGAGACCGAAACCAAGCTGCCGTATAAGGTTGCCGACATCTCTCTGGCTGAATGGGGCCGCAAGGAAATCGAGATGGCGGAAGCGGAAATGCCCGGCCTGATGGCATTGCGGCGAAAATACGGCCCGAAGAAGGTCCTTGCGGGAGCACGGATTGCCGGTTGCCTGCACATGACCATCGAAACTGCGGTGCTGATCGAGACGCTGATCGAACTCGGCGCCCAGGTGCAGTGGAGTAGCTGCAACATCTTCTCGACCCAGGATCAGGCGGCGGCCGCCGTCGCGGCGACGGGGGTGCCGGTCTACGCCTGGAAGGGTGAGACGCTCGAGGAATACGACTGGTGCATCGAACAGACACTCGTCTTCCCCGACGGGCAGCCGCTCAACCTGATCGTCGACGATGGCGGCGATCTTACGGCAATGGTCCACGGGCCCAAGTATCGGCACATGCTCCAGGACCTGCGGGGACTGTCGGAGGAGACCACCACCGGCGTGCACCGCCTCTACCAGATGCACGCCCGCGGCGAACTCGGGGCGCCGGCGATCAACGTCAACGACTCGGTCACCAAGAGCAAGTTCGACAACCTGTACGGCTGCCGCGAATCGCTGGCCGACGGCCTGAAGCGGGCTACCGGTGTGATGGTCGCCGGCAAGGTCGTCGTGGTCTGCGGCTACGGCGACGTGGGCAAGGGCTGCGCCCACTCGATGCGCGGTTTCGGCGCCCGGGTGATCGTAACCGAGATCGATCCGATCTGCGCGCTCCAGGCGGCGATGGAAGGGTTCGAAGTGACCACCATGGAAGAGGCCGCTCCGCAGGCCAATATCGTTGTCACCGCCACCGGCTGCCGCGACGTCGTCCGGGGTGAGCACATGACGAAGTTCAAGCACGAAGCCATCGTCTGCAACATCGGCCACTTTGACCTGGAGATCGACGTCGACTGGCTGATGCAGAAGTCGGGCGCGGCACGGGTGAATATCAAGCCGCAAGTCGACAAGTTTGTCTTTCCCGATGGCCGCACACTGATCCTCCTGGCCGAAGGTCGGCTGGTGAACCTCGGCTGCGCCGAGGGACACCCATCGTTCGTCATGTCGAACTCGTTTACCAATCAGGTGCTGGCCCAGATCGCCCTCTGGACCGAGCCGGAGAAATACCCGTTGGGCGTTCACACGCTCCCCAAGGAGCTCGACGAGGAGGTCGCCCGGCTGCACCTCGAGCAGCTCGGCGTGAAGCTCGATCGGTTGACCACTACTCAGGCCGAGTATCTCGGCATTCCGGTCGAAGGACCGTACAAGCCGGAACACTATCGGTACTGATCAAGAAAGCACCAATGACCAGGCACCAATGATCAATGACCAATGACCCTGGTTGGTCGTTGAGCCTTTGATCATTGGTGCTTCCCCTGCACCATGCCCGAAATCCAAGCCTTCCGCGCGATTCGTTACGACCTTGGCCATGTGGGGAGCCTGAGCGACGTGGTCGCTCCGCCTTACGACGTCATTGGCCCCGAGTTGCAGGACGACCTTTACAGGAAGCACCCCTGCAACGTGGTGCGGCTGATTCTCAACCGGCAGGAGCCGGGCGACGACGAGGCCAACAACCGCTACACCCGGGCCCGGCGGTTCCTCAAGAACTGGCGCGAGGAAGGCGTCCTTTTTGACGAGGCCGACCCGGCCGTTTACGTCTACCATCAGGAGTTCACTGTCGAGGGGCAGACGTTCGTTCGTCGCGGCTTCATGTCGCGGATGCGCCTGTCACGATTCGGCGAAGGGGTCGTCTTCCCGCACGAGGAGACGATGAGCGGCCCGAAGATGGACCGCCTCATGCTGACGGCCATCTGCAAAGTGAATTTGAGCCCGGTGTTTGGCCTCTATCCAGACGCAAAGAACGAGGCTCAGAACATCCTCGAAGCGGCCGTGGGCGACAAGACGCCCATTGTCGCCACCGATCACCTCGGCGTCACCCATCGCCTTTGGCCCGTGACCGATGTCGGCGTGATTTCCGCCCTGAGCGGTTCGATTGGCCCCAAGCCGCTGTTCATCGCCGACGGCCATCACCGCTATGAGACCGCGTGCAACTACCGCGACCAGGTCCGCGACAGCGGTATCCTTTCGCCCGAGCACCCCGCCAACTTCGTGCTCATGATGTTCATCGCCATGGAGGAGCCGGGTCTGGTGATTCTACCGACACATCGGCTGTTCCGTCATCTGCCCTCTCTCACCGCCGCCGAACTGACGAGCAAGCTCGGCGAGTGCTTCACCACTCGCCCCGCCGGCCAAGGGTCGCAGGCGGCGCATGGAGTGTGGGAGGACATTGAAACCGGCGACGACCAGGGCGCCATCGGTCTCTACACGCGGGCTGATGACAGTTGGACAATCGCTACCGTTACGGCGGCCGGCCATGCCAAGATGGCCGAGGCAGCCCCCGAGCACAATGAAGCGTGGCGGAGCCTGGGAGTGAGTCTCCTGCACCGGTTGATTGTCGATACGCTGCTGGGCCAGCACGGCCGGGCTTTGTCGGACCAGGAGAAGCCGGTCTATGTACACCTGATCGACGAGGTAGCCGCCGGACTTGCCGCGGGCGAGTACCCAATGGCGGCCCTGGTGATGCCCGCCTCGGTGAAACACGTTCGCGACGTCAGCCTGGCGGGCGAGCGGATGCCCGCGAAGAGCACATACTTCTATCCGAAACTGCTCAGCGGCCTGGTCATCAATCCGCTCGAGTAAGCCGCTCGGGCGGACCCTGCCGGTCGGCCCGCCCCGACGGGAAGCTCCGGCTGTTCCACGTGGAACGGCGAAGCCGTCAGCGAACAGCTTTCAGCAGTCAGCTCTCCGTTGCGAACCGCCCAGGCAAAGTGCATGGAGACGGTCCGAAACCCGCTCGTAGCCGACCGCGATGGCTGAAAGCTGATCGCTGAAGGCTGACAGCTCCTCCCAACTGCCATTTCCCGCTTCCAGCCCCCCTTGCTACAATCCGCCCGCGTTTCGCGACGGTGCTAGCATCTGCCAGCAGGGAGGCTGGTGTGGGAAGGGTACTCTGCGTGGCCAACCAGAAAGGAGGGGTCGGTAAGACGACCACTGCGGTCAATTTGGCCGCGGGTTTGGCCAAGGCGGGGGCCTACGTGCTGCTGGTCGACCTCGATCCGCAGTGTAACGCCACCTCTGGCCTAGGCGCCGAACCGAGCGAAACGCATCCGCTGGTGGCTGGCCGGTCGCTAGCCGAATCGCTGCTCGAAACGGGCGTCACGCGACTCGATCTCTTGCCCGGCAGCCGGAGCTTCCGCGACGTCGAAGCGCTCACGCGGGACGACGAGGGGCAGTCGGCACGCCTCCGGCATCACCTCACCGGTGGGCTCTCAGCCTACGACTACGTGCTCATCGACTGCCCGCCGTCGCTCGGGCCGCTGACCCGAACGGCGCTGGCCAGCTCGACCGAAGTGCTGATGCCAATCCAATGCGAGTACTTCGCCATGGAGGGGCTGGCGCAGATGATCGAGGTCATCCGCGACGTGATGCAACGCCCGCCGAACCGGCTCCAGTTCGGCGGCATCGTCCTCACGATGTATGACCACTTGTTGGAGTTGACCCGCGAAGTGGAGCAGGAGGTCCGCGAGTTCTTTGGGGAGATCGTCTTCCAGACGGTCATTCCGCGTGACGTGGCGGTGGCCGAAGCCCCCAGCCACGGGCTTTCGATTCTTGACTACGCCCCCCGGGCCCGCGGCGCCCGGGCTTATGTCGAATTGTGCATGGAGGTGCTGGAACGTGACTAAGGAAAAGAGACTTGGACGTGGACTGGAAGCCCTGCTGGGACGCGTATCGGGCAGCCCGGAGACCGGGGCAGTCGCCTCGCCTGGCGCCCCGCACTATCCCCCGCGAATGCACCCGTCGGCAGCCGAGATCGATCTGACGGGTGCGCCGCCGGCCCTGGTGCCGCAAGCGGAAAACCTCGTCCAGCCCGCGCCCGCCGCCGGCCCGCTCCACGTCGAGATCGGTCTGGTTGACCGCAATCCCTATCAGCCGCGTCAGGATTTCGATGAGGCCGAAATCGCCACGCTGGCGGAGAGCCTCGAGGCGCACGGCCTGCTGCAACCTGTCGTCGTCCGCCGCGTGGGCGATCGCTATCAGCTCATCGCGGGCGAACGCCGTTTCCGCGCGGCAGTTAAGGCTGGCTGGGCCGAAGTGCCGGTTCAACTCATCGAAGCCGACGACCGCGAACTGGCAGAGTTGGCAATTGTCGAGAACATGCAGCGGAAGGACCTCAACCCGTTGGAGAAAGCCGCGTCGTTCCAGCGGTACCTGGAGCAGTATGGCTGCCGGCAGGAAGAGCTGGCCTCGCGGCTGAAGCTCGACCGTTCGACGATTTCGAACCTGATTCGGCTACTGGAACTGCCTGCGGCAGTGCAGGACTCGTTGAGGCAGGGGAAGATCACTAATGGCCACGCCCGGGCCCTGTTGCCGCTGGGCGACGAGCGGGAACAGATCGCCTTCTGCGAACGGATCCAGCAGGAGGGGATGAGCGTCCGCCAGACGGAGGCGCTGGTGCAGGAGATGATCCGCAGCGCCGATGCCGAACCGTTGGCGGTGATCGACCGCGAAGGAAATCGGACCACCCGGCCGACGAGCAAGCATCTGGCAGCGCTCGAGCAGGAACTTCGCTTGGCGTTGGGGACCAAAGTCTCGATCAGTCACGCCAGCGGCGGTCGGGGGAAGATCGTTATCCACTTCGCCAACCACGACGAATTCGAGCGGTTGCACAGTCATCTCACCACCTCTGGGGCCGCAATGCCGCACGCTCAAACGGGCTGAAAAGGACGTGGAACTCCGCTTGGTGTTCATCCGGGTGCGAGCCGCAGTTTGAAGACCTGGAAACGCGCAAAGGGCTTGAATCGTTGCTCAGCGGAGTGTCACGGCCTGCTGAGCCGAGGCCCGCCCGTGATGGCATCGGCGGTTGTCAGTGACGCCGCCACGCGGTACGATTGATCCCATTGGATCGGTCCCGATCATGCCCGTCGGGCGTGGCAGGGCCGGCGGTCGTCCATCGGTGATACAACATGCATCGGGGCGTAGCGCAGCCTGGCTAGCGCACCTGCTTTGGGAGCAGGGGGTCGTGGGTTCGAATCCCTCCGCCCCGACTTTGCATAAATATCTGCTATTTAATCATTTGCGGCACGCGTTCTCGGTCGGCGACGCTGCCGCATTCGGTGCTTCTGGCCAGCATCCGGCTGTTGACCGATTTAACTGCAGTGTCTGAGTCGGTTCTCTCTTTTCAGCCACGCCTTGTGTCCGTGCTTCTCGAGCGGGTGCCGCCGAGACGGGAAGAGCCATCGATCTTGTGAAAGAGCGGGCGTTTCTTCCGTCCATCCGGAAACGGTAGGATGGTTGTGCCCATGGAGGCCCGTTGGAGATCCGGGCTTCCGATTGAGGTCACAGACCGATTCACACTAAGAAAAATGGTCAGCCGAAATGAAAGTACTCGTTGCATTGGTTACGTTCGGTGTCATGCTGGCCGGTGGATCTATCGAAGCGCAGCAGAGCGAGATCCGTCTCCTTGTCCGTGCCGATGACATCGGCACCGCGCAGGCCGTTAACGAAGCGTGCATCAAGTCATACCAGGAAGGAATCGTCAGGTCGGTGGAGTTGATGGTTCCGGGGCCGTGGTTCCTCGACGCGGTGCGCCTGCTCAAAGAGAACCCGGATCTAGATGTGGGAGTTCATCTCACGCTCACCAGCGAATGGGAACGCGTGAAGTGGCGGCCGCTGACCTACGCACCCAGCCTGGTCGATGCCGACGGGTACTTACGCCCGATGACTCGGCAACGGTCGGACTTCCCACCTGGCACCGGTTTTCTCGATGCACAGCCGAACCTGGAGGAAGTCGAACGCGAGCTTCGGGCTCAGATCGAGACGGCTCAGCGGCACCTTGGCAAACAGGTGAGCCACGTGTCATCGCACATGGGGACCGCGACAGCAACGCTGGAGCTACAGGCATTGACCAGACGCTTGGCCGAGGAATACGGCCTGCAAATGCAGTTCCCAAGCCTGAAGTCCGGCGGTTCGTTTGGCAGCCTGAAGTCCACGGGCGAACAGCGGGAACAGTTGCTGATCGAACTCATTGAGAGGCTCCAGCCGGGCCAGTGGTGCATCATCGAGCATCCTGGCCTCGAAACACCGGAGATGCGCGGCATCGGACACAAGGGGTACGAAAACGTTGCCGCGGATCGCGCCGGCGTGACGTACGCCTTCACCAGTGCCAGAGTGAAGGCGGCTGTTGCTCGCCGTGGCATCAGACTCATCAGCTACGCCGAAGTGGCGGACGACTGATTCAGTCCGGGACATTGCCGGGGCCGTTCGCGATTCGCCCCCTGGCCTGTATCCGGAAGGGACCGTGTCTGCTAGGCTTGTAGCGAACTGGTTCCCCGATTCCCGGCAGGAGCACTCTCGTGAGGCAGTCCATTTCCGCTGTCGTATTTGGCCTGGCGACTCTTGTCGCTCCTCTTTCCCACGCGGCTCAGGGGCCTTCGGGCGCCAGGCCGCCGGAGTTCGTCTCGCCGGAGGTCTCGGCGGAGAAAGCGATCACCTTCCGCATTCACGCCCCCAAGGCGGAGATGGTGAGGGTGGTCGGCGGCGACATACCCGGCAACGGATCGGGTGCCGAGATGGCCAAGGCCGAAAGCGGCGTCTGGGAAGCGACGCTCGGCCCTGTTCCGCCGGGCGCGTATCGCTATCACTTCAATGTCGACGGCCTGGCAGTGGCCGATCCCCGCAACCCCTCGACGAGCGAGTCGAACGCCAACGTGTGGAGCCTGGTTTACGTTCCCGGGTCCGAGTTCTCGGACCTGGTCGATGTGCCGCACGGGGCCGTGGCGGAAGTCACGTATCAATCGCAGACGCTGAAGCGTCCGCGGCGGATGCACGTATACACTCCGCCCGGCTACGGAAAGGGCGAGGGACACTACCCGGTGCTCTATCTGCTGCACGGCGCGTCTGACAGTGACAATTCGTGGAGCACCATCGGCCGGGCCGGGTTCATCCTCGATAACCTGATCGCGGCGGGAAAGGCCAAGCCCATGATCGTGGTCATGCCGGCGGGGCACACCGGGCCGTTCCGCTTCGGCCCGCGGCGCGAGCGTTCGGCTGGCTCCCGAGTCGACGAGTTCCTTGCGGATTTCACCAACGATCTGCGGCCGTATGTCGAGAGCAACTACCGCGCGCTGGCCGATCGGGAACACCGCGCCATCGCGGGACTCTCCATGGGAGGATCGCAGACGCTCAACATCGCCTTCTCTGGCCTCGACGAGTACGGCTACATCGGTGTCTTCAGTTCAGGCATCTTCGGCATCACAGGCGGTCCGGGTGGCGGCCCGTCGAACAGGCAGTGGGAGGAAGACCACAAGGAGACGCTAGACAACGCTGAACTGAAAGACGGTCTCAGGCTGGTGTGGTTCGGCTGCGGTGAAGACGACTTCCTTATCGGAACCTCCAACGCAACCGTCGAAATGCTCAAGAGCCATGGCTTCGACGTTGCGTATCGCCGGACTGAAGGCGGCCACACCTGGATCAACTGGCGAGACTACCTGAGCGAATTCGCCCAGCAGCTCTTCGCGGGCCCGTGACTGCCTACTTCTCCAGTCGGTCCAGGATTTCCTGGCCCGCGGGCCCGAAGGGGAATTCAGCAAACTGGATGACCTGCTGGCGCTGCACGCGCGCGAGCGACTGGTCGGCGGCGTCGCCGGAAGCGGCTCGTTGGTCAAAGCGGGCAAGCCGGCGCGTGGTCTCCGCCCGGCCCGCCTGGTAGCGCTGCGCGGCCGCGGGGGAGTGCCGGGCGACGGCGCGGTCGAGTTCGTCGAGGTTTGCTGGCCGGTAGCTTGGATCGACTGCCGCGCCGGCGAACTCGCGGAGCCTGCCGACCCACTCGAAGACATTCAGCTCAGCCGGCGAGTACCCGGCAGCCGCTTGCGGAACAGGAATCTGGTCGACCAGCCTGACGAGATGCCTCGCACCCGCAGCGTAGCTTCGCTTCTCGAATTCGATCCATGCCAGCGCCTGGATGGGCAAGAGCAGTGTGGGGTGCTCGGCGCTGAGCTTCTGCAGCACTGAGGCGGCTTCGTTCCGCTCCCTCGCTTTGAGCAGGACCAGACCGTACGCCAGCCTAGGTTCCGGTTCGGTTGGCGTCAGCTTCTCGGTGTTCGTGTATTCCAGTTTCACGTCGAGGACGTCGATCTCGCTCTGGCCGAGATAGGCGACCAGCCGACGTACCGCCGTCTTGGCCTCCTCGGTAAGTCGCGGGGGCGTTGCGTCGGGCAGAAGCAGTTGGGGAGTCTGCGGCTGGCCCCAACCGCCCGACAGCGAACGCATCGTCTCATTCAGATAGCTGAAAAGCTCGGTGTTCTCGATGCGGCCGTCGCGGTTGGTGTCCGCCTGCCCGGAAAGACCTTGGGCCAGTGCATAGGCAAACAGTCCGTGCTGCTTCTCCGGCCATGGCTGGCCTCGCTGGCCCTCGGAGCTGCTGGCGATGGCCGTCACGGAGCGGAGCGGCGATCGTCCGGGCTGGGTCTCGAGGCTGGCGAGCATCTCGCCCGCCGAAGGCTGCGACTTGAGATCCTCACCCGTGCCGGCATGGCTCGTGTCGAGCAGCAGCAGCTTATCGCGGGCAGGGCATTTCTCGAACTGCTCGACGAGCCAGCGGAGCTTTACTCCGGAGGTCTCGATCCGAGCCAGATTGAACGATTTCGGCGCCAGCCAGATCTCGCCGTCCGGACCGCGGTAGGCATGACCGGAGTAGTACAGCAGAACCTTGTCTTCCGGCTTAGCCCGCTCCAAAGCAGCCGGCACGCCCTGCTCCAGCCGCACCTGGCTCACGTCGGTCAGCAGGATGGCCTGGGAAGCGGGCACCCGATAGCGATCGACCAGCGTCTGTTGCAGCAACGTGGCGTCTTCGATCGGGTACTCAAGTCTGCTCAGCGACTGGTCGTCATAGTTCTCGATCGCGACGAGAACGGCCCAGCGGCTGGGGTCGGGTGGCCGGGTCGCGGCGATCGACAGCGCCTTCGGCGTATCGGCGCCCGGAGCGTGCCGCACATCCACCAGGTCGCCGATGCGGAGATCGGCCAGCGCAACCTTTTGGCCCGCCAGCGTGATCTCCGTTTCGGGAGGCGCGAGCACCGTGTTGGGACGCGTGGTTCCTTCAGGTAAGAAATCGAGGGCGTTGACGCCGAGGTTGATTGCGGCGATCGTGCCCGCCTGGCCGAGCACACGAACCGCATCGATGCGAACCACGCGGACATCATGCGAAAGCGTCACGCGGTCGCCCGGTTGCAGGTCCCGGACCCTTACCAGCCGACCGTCAAGATCATTGCGATGGTTGATCGTGACGTCGACCTGCTCGGCCAGCGGCATCGCGACCAGTTCGGAGGATGTGCCTTCGCCGCGAGCCACCGTAATCCGTCGCTCGGCCTCATTCAGCTCGCGGAGCACCCCTTCAAGCGTCACGACTCGTTCGACCGCCAGCCGGGTCGCCTCATGGCCGGTCTCTTTTTCGGCGTGATCGACGACGACGCGGTCGCCCGCTTGAAGACTCGCCAGCGTAACCGGCTGGCCGTCGAGCGACGGCTTCCCGTTGAAGAGGATCTCCAGATCGCTGGGGACTCTCACCACCAGCGGTGCCCCGCCATCGGCAAGAGCGACCGTCAGCTTCCCTTCGTCGGCCTCGATCGCTTCGATGCGGCCGCTATCGCTTTTCGGCCGTGTGGCCACAATCCGCGTGATCGTGCGGCCCGAACCATCGCGAAGATATTCGACGGTCGCCCGGTCGCCGGGCTGGAGGTTAAGGATCACCTCCTTGCGGTCGTTGATCACTACCTCATCTCGCGACTTGATGGGGACCTCTTGCGGCCGGCCGTTGTCGAGGCGCTCGATCACCACCATGCGCTCGTTGGGATGGATGCTGCGGACGATGCCTTGCATCGGCTTGAGCCCTTGATCAACCGAGGGTTGGGGCTTTCCGGGCAGAAGCATGAGCGTGCTGATCACTAGCGAGCCGGCCATCGCGGCGATGGCGGCGATCCGCATCGTCCTTTTCTTCCTGGCTTCTTGCTCTCGTGCCGCATCGGCCTCCGAGTCTCTTGGCGGCGGAGGTGGAGGGATGGCCGTTGCCGCAGAACGCGTCGCGAGTCGCCCGAGCGCTTCGGCCGCGGTATGGAACCGCTGGCCCTGATCCTTGGCGGCAAGCCGTTCGATGATCTCGGCGAGTTCCTCCGGCACTCCTTCCAGCACCTGGGCGATGCGCGGCAAGTGCCGGTCGGGCGCGGCGTGCCACATGAGCCAGGCGATCTGCGGGTCGGGGCCGAACGCGCTGAGGCCCGGAAACAGCGATTCGAAATGCCGCCCGCACATCAGTTCGTAGGCGGCGAAACCGAGCGAATAGAGGTCGCTCGCCGGACCTCGCGGGCCGAACTGGTTCGAGACAAGTTCCGGGGCAATGTACTTGGTCGTACCCTTGAGCAGGCTCCCTTCCTCGTTGCTCGCGCGTCGCGCGAGGCCAAAGTCGCCCAACTTGATGCGGTTCAACGGGTCCAGCAACAGGTTGCTCGGCTTGACATCGCCGTGAACGATGCCGTTGGCATGCAGGAAATTGAGCGCGTTGAGGCTGCCGATGAGCACGAAGCGAAGGTAGTCCAGATCGATCGGGTCGCCCTGCGTGAATGGTTGCAGGCTTCCCCGCATCAGCTCCAGGATGAGCCATCCCTTGGGGCGCACCACGTCGTAGATGGTGAGAATGTTTGGATGCTGCAACGAAGCCAGCAATTGTGCCTCGCGCCAATACCGCTCCAGTTGCCGCGGATCGCCGAGGAACTGCTGGTGAATCTGCTTCACCGCAACCTCGCGCCCCAGCTCGCGGTCGCGGGCGCGGTAGACGGTGGCGAAATCGCCGCTGGCAATCGTGCTGAGGATCTCGTAGCGATCGGCCGATTCCATGGTCCTTACCGTTCCTCAGTCGCTGCTTAACAGGATGACGAGTTGTTCCTCAAGCCGTCGATCGCGGGCAATGCTGCCGGTGATGCCGTCGAACTCGCCGCGTTCGGACCGCAACAACTCCAGCACCTCGCGGTAATACTGCCGTTCGGCCCGGTAATCGCCGCGGGCCCACGCCTGGTGCGCCTGGCGGAGCAGAATCTGATACGCTGCTGTCGGCTCGGGCCCGCCGAGATCGGAGAAATACTCTTCTTCGACCACGCGGCGAGCACGGGTGATCTGTTCGATGTTCGTGCCGGGCGGCTCCAAGTCGATAAAGGCGAGTACAAGCGATAATACCATGCTCATGCTCAGCAGCCCGAAGAGCACCAACGGATTGACGCCTGAACGTTCCCGCTGCGGCCGAGCAGCGGCCGCATCCTCCGCGAGGAGCAGTTCGGGCAGCTTCTCTCCCTCCGCCACGGGCAGAAGCGACGATGCCGTCTCCGTCGGGATGAACCGGGCCGACTTGCGCTGTGGTTTCGCCGGCGGAGCCGGAACCGGCGGCTGGCCGGAAACTGGAGCCGCAGTCGTGCGGCTCTCCGGGGCGGCAGGCGGCTTCGGCGTCGCCGCCCGCGAGTTGCCGGATTTCGGCGGCGCGCTGGGGGCCGAAGCCCGCGTAGGCGCGGCAGAGGCCTCGGTCTTTGCAGCCGCCGACCCCGGCGCCGTCGCCAACGGGGGTGGTACCGCCAGCGGTGCGGACCGGCCGCCCGACGCGCGACCGGCAATAAAGCGGTGTTCACAGCGCGGGCAGCTCACAGCGCTGCCGGCCATCTTATCCGGCAACGTGACGCTCTGCTGGCACTGGGGACACTCGACTTGCATGGGCATCTTGAGCGGCTTGGCCTTCCTTGTGTGCAGGCGTCGCGCCTGCCGCAGTGCCGCCTGGTGCAGCACTACAAGCGGTTGCACGTTACTCCAGGAACAGTCCGAAACTCATGTAATTCATCAGAAACGGTCCGAGAATGATCAACACCGTGGCGATCATCACCAGCATGCCCGGCAGGAGCATATTGACCCCCGCCTCGCCGGCCACGGTCTCGGCGCGCTGGGTCCGTTTGATCCGCAATACGTCCGCCTGGGTCCGGAAAACGTGGGCCAGCGGCGTGCCGAGGAACTCTCCTTGCAGGATCGAGCCCACGATGCTGTTGATCTCGTCGTCATCGAGCCGGCGCATCATCGCCTCGAACGCCTCCGCCCGGGTCTTGCCCATGTTCATGTCGTTGAGCACGCGGCCGAACTCCTCGGCGACCGGGTGGCCGTGAAATTCATCCACCGCCTGCCGCAGCGCCCTGAGGAAGGTAGCCCCGGCCTCCATGAGCAGCGTCAAGAGATCGAGCAGAAACGGCATCCGCCGCTTGATCATCCGCAGCCGCTGGGCGGCCCGGGCGGCCAGCCGCCGCCGCAGGTACCACACGGTGGCCAGTGCGGCCGCCGGAGTGAGCAGGGCGCCGCCGAGCAGGCCGAACTGGTCGGTGAAGAAATACGCGTAGGCCGGAACCAGGAAGGCGGTGACCAGTTCCATTCTCGCCAGGTATTCCTCGGCCAGCCAGAACCGCGATAGTCCAGCGGCCTGGATCTCGCGCTGCATCCTGGGCAGCCCGTCGTGGAAGATGTTGCGGTTGATCCGCGCCAGCCAATGGATCACCGGCTGAAACAGCCGATAGAGCGGGTCGGTGCGGCGCAGCTCATTGATGCGGCTGATGTCGTAACGCCATTCGCTCCCCTGCTCCAGATCCTCGGTCGCCAGCACTACGAATACCCAGCGCGCGACAATCGTCACCGCCGCCGCGATCGCGGCGCAGGCGGCTAGCTCGATGCCGGTAAGCAGGGCCGTGCTGAGAGCCAAGAGAAGGGACATAATAACATTAGATGTCAGGATTCAAGATCCACCGCGCCCACCAATAGGCAGCGATGTTCAACAGCATCGCCAAAGCCAGCAGGAAATGGCCGAACGTCGTGGTAAACAGCAGGGCCGTGTTGTCAGGATCGACGAACCAGTACGCCACAAGGATCACCGCGGGAGTGAACGCCATGTAGATCGCCGACTTTCGTGCCTGCGCGGTCTCGCTCATGATCTTCCGTTCCAGCCGCTGCAGCTCGAGGACCGATTGGGCGATACGCTCGACCGTCTCATTGAGCTTTCCGCCGCTTTCATGGCTGGCGAGGATCGCCGCGGCGAAGAGGGCGAAGTTCTCGCTCCTGAGGCGGTCTTTGGCCTCAACGAGCGTCCGCTCCAGTGGCTTGCCCAGTTTGTACTCGCCGATGATCTGCCGGAATTCCTCGTTGATCGGCCAGGGGCATTGGGCGGCCAGAATATCCAGCGACTGCACCAGCGAAAGGCCGGCGCGCACCGCGTTGGCCAGCGTTACCATCGCGTCGGCCATCTGATCTTCGACCTTCTGACGCCGCCGCTCGGCCGCCCTCTGCAGCAAATACCACGGCGCTGCCAGGAGAAACGTCGAGGCGAGCACCGCAAAGACGGGGCTGGCCAGTACCTCCCAGAAGATGAAGAATACCACCGCAGTCGCGGCGACCCAGGCGACGAGGATCGCCCGCAGCCTCTCCGTTGACGCCCGCAGTCGCCGCAGCTTCTCCGCAATATCGCGTTCAATCGCCGCCGCCGTCGCCAGAAGGAGATCGCCTCCTGACCACGTGCCCAAAGCGATCGCCGTAGCGACGCTCAACGAGCCGAGGTACAGTTCGATGCCTTGCGGCATGGCGGTTCTCCTCACTCCGTCGGCCGGGAGACTCGTGTTTCCCGCCCGGAACGCGGTCGATCGGGCCCCGTAAGCGAACCCGACGCCAGTCTCGCGGGCTCTTCCACGCCCGGCAGCGCCCTGGTCGCTGGTCCGGCGAGCGCCGCATCGTGGCCATATAGGAATTCCAGTTCCAGCAGTTCCTTGGCCGTAAGCGATTCAATGAACGAGGGCAGGTAGCCGGTGGGCAGGAGCGTCCGGCCGTTACGGAAGTTGAAAATATCGAGGATCACCACCTCGTGGCTGTCGGGATCGATCCGCGTAAGCTCCGACACCTGCGTGATGACGCGGCGCCCGCCCGGCATGCGGCTGATGTGCACGATGACGTCGATCGCCGAGACAAGCTGCCGGTGGATCGAAGCGATGGGCAGGTCGGCCGCCATGAGGATCAGCACCTCCAGCCGCTCGACGACCTCGCGGGCGCTGTTGGCATGAACGGTGGTCATCGAGCCATCGTGCCCGGTGTTCATCGCCTGCACCATGTCGAGCGCTTCGGCGCCGCGGCATTCGCCGACGATGATGCGATCGGGGCGCATCCGCAGCGCGTTCCGCACGAGGTCGCGGATCGTGTACGCGCCCGCCCCCTCGACATTCGACATCTTGCTCTCCAGCGACACCACGTGCTCCTGGTGCAGCCGCAGTTCGAGCGTGTCTTCGACGGTGATGATCCGTTCCTTGTAAGGGATGAAGCTGCTGAGCACGTTCAGGAGGGTCGTCTTGCCTGTCCCCGTGCCGCCGCTCACCAGGATGTTGCGGCGGTCGATGACGCATGCCCGCAGGAAGCGGGCTGCCGCCGTGCTTACGCTCTCCATCTCCACCAGGTCGTCCATCGTCATTCGCTGGACGGGGAACTTGCGGATTGTCAGGCAGGGGCCTTTCGTCGAAAGCGGCGGGATGATCGCGTTCACCCGCGAGCCGTCGGGAAGCCGGGCGTCGACCAGCGGCTGGCTCTTGTCGATGCGGCGGCCCACTTGGGCCACGATCCGCTCGATGATCGATTCGGTGACCTTCTCGGAAATGAAGCGGCGGCCCGACTTCTCGATCACGCCATCGCGCTCGATGTAGATCTGGTCCGATCCGACGACCATGATTTCGGTGACCGTGGGGGCCCGCAGCAGGTCCTGCAGCGGACCGAAACCGAAGATCACGTCCTTGAGGTCCTTCTTGAGCGTCCGCAGCACGATGTAGCGCCGCAGCTCGTGGTGCAAGTGCGGCCGCACCAGCGGAAAAACCTCGGCAAAGCGGATCTCGACGCGTTGTACCTGGCTGCTCACGTCGCGGCACTCGGCCAGGTTCATCCGCTCGCGCACGAACTGCAGCAGCCCGTGCAGTTCGGCCTCGCGCTCCGGCACCAGCGTGGCCGGCACGTCGAACTCGTTCGAAGTCAGCGATGCCAGGTCGAAGAACTCCTCCGGCCCGGAATCCATGATCAACTGGTTGATGAGATGGTCGCGGAGCGTGAGCCCCGTCAGTTCTTCGATCAGGGGCTCGTTCTCAGGGCCGAAGACGGCAAGCTCCCGGCACACGTCCTCGATGTTGTTTTCCAACAGCAGGATGCTCTCCGTGTCGCTGCTTCGCCGCGTTTCAAATTCGTACAGGTCGAGCCGTTCGAGCAGCTTTCGATGGATCCGCAACTCCAGGTCCGACATCACCGAACGAAGATGGCTCTCCAGCTCATCGCGGCTGATGGCGACGGCCTTCTCGGCCTCGAAAGTCAACGTATATGGCCAGATTCGCACCTTCGCGCCGGGGGCGAAAAGGGCTGTCTGGCCGCCGAGCACTTCCTCGTCGCCGACAACGCAGCTGTTAAGCCCCACGTTCTCCAGTTGAAGCTGGCCGTCCACCAGACGCACGATGGCGTGGCGGCGCGAGACGAGCGGGCTGGCCAGCACGATGGTGTTCGTCGCATCGCGGCCAATCGTCACTTCGCCCCCTTCAACCTCGACGAGGTTGCGGCGGCTCTCGCTTACCCGGTTGTACCAGATCTTCATGGAGACAGTGTCTTGCCTTTGCGCGGATGGAGCAGAATGCCCATCGGCCGGAAATTCGTCTCGTTGAGCATCTTCAGCAGCTTGTCCGCCTGGGCGATCGGGTTGCCGGTCGAATCGACTTCGATCGCGATGGCAATCACGTTCTCCTGCACCGTCGGCATGCGCGACGATCGCCGCACCTCAGCCGAACCGAGGCGATTGCCGAGCGAGAGAATGCGGAACGGACCGATCGTGTCGATGCTTCCGGCCAGACGCGGCTGGGGACCGTCGGCCGCGGCGGCCGGGCCGGTCTCATCCTCTATCGATTCTCCATAACCCACCGGCGCCGGGCCGGCGATGAACGAAACCATATCCCCCGGTTCGACCAGCGACGGCACAAAGGTGCGGTTGTCGACTGGCAGCCAGACGACGCGCTCGTTCTCGCCAAACTTGAGCTCCTGTGCCGGGGTTTTCAGGTCGTCGCGCAGCAGAAGGTAGCCGCCACTGTGATCGCGCCAGACGCGGCTGCCGATCACCGACTCCCGCGTCGACCACGGATAGGCGAACTCGTCGAGGTTGCCGGCCTGGGAACGTGGAATATCGACCCGAACAAGGTGCGACTCCTGCAGCACCTCGCCGCGGGCGACATTCGCCTCCGTGGCAATACCGACGTACGAGACCGTCTCCTGGCGCTGAGCTTTGCCGGCCAGGTAGAGCCAGTTGAAGACGCCGCCCGCCAGCCCCAACGCCAGCGCGATAACCAGACCTTGCGTGCCTCTCATGGTGCTGTTTCCGTCGGCTTGTCGTCACGCGGGCCGACGACTATCAGCCCGCGAATCTCGTCGCCGCCATCCCTGTGGATGTGCAGATCGGCCACAAACGCCCGTCCCGATGCCGCACTGATATAGCGGGCCACGGCATGGGCCGTGTCCGCATTCCACACTCCGGCCAGCGTCCAGCCGGCGGCGGCCAGCCGCTTCTCAAAAAAACTCCGCCAGGACTCCAAAGACGAGGATCCCCGAAAGGCGACGACTGCTCCACCCTCGGCGGTATGGATCGCCAGCGTCCGCCGTGCGTCTTCCGGCATCGGCAGGCCCGGAGCTGTAGCGGATATCGCGTTTGTGCCGCCGGCAGCAAATGCATACAGCGTCCACACATCCGTCCGTTCCGGGACCGCTATTGCCCAGGTTACCACGCGGTCGGCCGAAGCCGCAACCGGCGAACTGGCAACTTCCTCGTGCGCGTCCGCCTGCGGTCGCGTGACAACCGCTACGGGCGGTAGATCACCGGTTATGTACAGCCGCCACTGTCCCGGCTCTTCGGCGGCCGGTTTCTGGGTCGCCAGCGCGGCGACGAATCGCTTCTCTTCCGCGCCGGCTGGGGCCTGTGGCAGTCGGCTCGCGCGCGCCACGGTGCGGCACAACTCCTCGAGCTTGCGGGCGACCGTCTGGCGGTCTCCGGAAACGGTTTGCCTCGACATGGTCCAGTCGGAACTGCCGAACTCCAACCCGTGCAGAACACCGAGGTCGCCCAGGCCGCCGGGTGAGACCGATTCTGATTCAAATGTACTGGCCGCCGGCGCGTCGTCGGCCCACCACCGCAACACCTGGCGGCCAAAGCCGAGTCCGGCGACGAGAATCAACGCCGACACGATCAGCCGCGAAGTCCAACTCGATACTCGCTCTGCGACGGCGGCCATCGATGCCGTGCGGGATCGGGCGGGAGGATTCGTCGCGGAGTCCGCCGACGATTCGCGGATCGGTCGGTCAGCGGAAGACATGCTACAGGCGGCTCTGGAATGCTTGGAGAATCTCAAGGCGGCGCTCGAGTTCGGCGATCTCGGCGTCGATCGCTCCCCGATCGGGCGGCGGCGGATCGGCATCGCGCTCCCGTTCCAACGCCGGAATCACGTCGTCGCGATAGAAGCCAATGAACCACCTCGCCATGTCAAAGGCAACGCCCGGATTCGGACTGCTCTCGATCCGCTGGATCAGGTTCTCGACCAGCGGCTCAACGACGTCGTGGTCGAGCGTGCAGAAATGGCTGAGCCGGGGGTGGAAATCGGGCAGCGGCCCCGGATCATAGAGCGGGTCGCCGGCAAACCTTCGTCTGTACTGGCGGTATTCGCGATCCCAGTCAAGCACCCAGAGGTCGGGCCGCAAGGGCGTGCGCAGCATGGCCACTGCGGCGCGGACATATTCCTGGAAGTATCTCGGATCCTCGACCCGCGGAATCTCATAGAGCACGGTCGTGCGGCCCTGGTAGGCGCCGTTCAAGATGCTCTCGTCGTCGTAGCGCTGCGAGTCGGCCGCGGGGTCGCCGCGCCGGCGCTGCGCTGCACCGATCTGGTCGTAACGCCACTCGTCGTCCAGCAGCCGCTCGCCCGAGCGGAGCCGGAATGGGCCCATCGAGGCGAGAAACGGGTACGACTGCTCGATTTCGCCCGTGCCTTCAAACAACTCGCGCGACGGATCGAACATCCACTCCCGAACCCGCCAAGGCGGCGCCGTGCCGGTACGGCGCTCGACGAGCCACGGACCGCGCGAAATCGGCAGAACCACCGTCGGGTAATTGGTGTCGAGCGGGTCGACATTTCCCTCGCTGGAATGCCCGCCAGCGATCGCTTGCGCTCGCGGCGGCTGGGCGGCCCGCGAGGTAGTCCGCTCCCAGCGGTGCGACCACAACTCGTGCCGGGCGACGACGCGGCTGCGAACCTTCCATTCGGCCACGTA
Organism: Thermoguttaceae bacterium; assembly: GCA_040766885.1. Taxonomy (GTDB): domain Bacteria; phylum Planctomycetota; class Planctomycetia; order Pirellulales; family Thermoguttaceae; genus JAXGPP01. The sequence goes on from JAXGPP010000004.1 coordinate 491,840, forward strand.
TGCCGCATTGACGATCAATGCCATCACGAACAGCAAGAGCGGCAGGCAGAGGACCATCTCGAGGCTCGAGATGCCGCGACGGCAACTCGGGCAGCGATCGCTTCCCGAGCGGCGGTGCATACCAGCTTCTGTCTCGTGCCGTCTCACATGCAGTTCCTCTAATGCGCGCTGATCCGTCGCAGGTCGGCCGAATCGAGATCGAGCGCCGCGGGCGACCCCACCGTTCCCGAAATGTCCGTCGGCACCGGCTCGCGGAGGATGTCTGGGAGAATGGCATGCGTCGCCGGAACAAGCTGGGCACACCACGACTGGTTGAAGAGATCCCACGCCGGATGGCCGTGCAGCACATAGTGCGGTCCGCTTCCGCCGCCCGTGTCGCCCTCCTCGCCGTCGTCTTCCTCCTCGTCGCCGCCAGGCATGCTGGGGACATCGCCGGGCATGCCGCCGATTCCTTCCTCCGCCCGGCCCCCTCCCGACCAGCGCCACAACCGGGGCTGCGGAATGAACACCCTCGCCTGGGCGAAGGCCATCTCGTCGCCGGCGAAGAAGTGGTGAAAACGAAACAGCCCCGGTGAGAAATCGCGAGCCTTGCTGCGATAAACGACTCCAATGAAAGTGAAGTGGTCGTTGAGGTGCCCGTTGATGATCGCCGGGTTCTCCGTCGCCAGGAGCGATTGGCCTCGCGTCCGGATCAGAAAAGGCAGGTTTCGGGCAAGGTGCTCATCGAGCAGCCTCTCCTTCTGGCCGCAGGTGAAACCTTCCCACAACGGGCCGAACTGGCTCATCTTGCCGCGGGCCCGGTAACCCCACGACGGGCCAAATGTGCCTGCGAAGTTCACCGGACCGGTGAACGCTGCAAGGTAGGTTGCATTTCGGCGGTCCAGGTAATCTTGCACCCGGCGGTTCCGCTGGCGGGCGGCAATCGCCTGATAGCCAGCCACCAGGTCGTTGGCCGGATCGATCACCGGCAGAACGCGGTCCCAGGGACCGCCCCCGCCCGCCACCGGCTGCATCGGATAGGAGCACCGCCACAAAACTCCCACCAGTTCGCGGCGGCCGCGGTCCAGGCTGCCGGTTCGCCGCGCCGCCTCGAGCGCCGCCGTCTGGGCGATGTCCGGATAGACGCGCATTACCTCGCGCTGGAACTCGCCGATCAGCCCGTCTCCCTGCGGCCAATAATCGCCTTGAAGTATGTACTCGAGCATCGGCAGGATCGGCTCGGCCGCAGCGGTGCCCCAGTCGAGGAACGCGCGGATCACGTCGGTCTCCAGGGCGACCTTGCCCTCGGGCTGATCGATGGCGTCGGCCAATCGCTCGAACTTCTCGAAGCCGGAACCGCGGAATTTCGCCCCCTCGCGCCGCCACGCCTCGAGGATCTCAGGCGTGTAGCGCTCGGCATTGCGGTCGCGAGCCTCGCGCATCCAGGCGTCGAGTGCGAAGACGTCGAAGAGCAGGTTGTTGGTGAAGGCCAGCGTATTCATGCCCCGCGCAATGACCGCCGCTCCCGAATACGCGGCCGAATCGGCGGCGTTCTGCATGCGGATCTTGTGATCGGCGTGGCGGCCAACGTTCATCACCATGCCCAGGAGCATGGTCAGGATCAGCACGGAGAACACGGTGAGCAGACTGATGGCGCCCTCTTCGCTCCGGTGTAGTTGCCCGAGCGTTGCGGCAAGTCGCTCTCGAAGCGCTCGAGCGCGCTTATTCGATGGCATGTTCATAGGGCAGCACCGATCGGCGGCCTTCATTGCCCAGCGATGCCTGGGCCTTGATCGTGAAATAGTACAGCCCGTGCTCGTCGTCACGCGCGATCGGCAGGGGAGTGCCCCGCATATCCATGCCCCGCAGGGTCCGGGCCAGCACAGCGCCGGGGCCCGGCAGCAAAGCCATGTCATGACTCACCGTCACGGTGATCAGGTCCTGCCAGCCGATCTCGTTCGGCAGGAAATGGATCACCCGGGCATTGCGGCCGTAGACCTCAGGGTAGGGTCGCAGGAACGGTTCGGTCGTGCCTTGCGTTTCGTTGTTCGGATGGAACACCCGCAGGTAGGTCCGGGTGCGGACCGCCGACCATGCCAGCTTGTTGCTGAGCCGTGCGTGCTGTAGCGGGCGCCCCGCCGCCGATGGAACAATCGACTGGTAGGCTCGCCACAGGCTGTTGTCGACGTCGCTCAGCGTAACCGGCTCCGCTCCCAGCGAAGCCGAAGTCAACGTCAGCCCCACGTTTCGCGAGGGGGAGATCGGCATGCACGCCAGTTTGGCTGCCCGGGCGATCCGCGCGTACTTCGGGCTGACCGGAGCGATCGGGTCGTCGCGGATCACGTACTCCCAACCGGCCAGTTCCCCGTCGGCATAGATCTCGCGGTTCTCCACACGCAAGCTGATGCAGTTTTCCCATTCATCGCCCAGCCGTGCCGGAATCCACACGATCGCGCTGCGGGCCGCGGCGAAAGCGGCATAGTTGACGACGATCGTGCCGATCATCACCTGGCTGACTTGCACGATGAACATCAGAACCATGATGAAGAAGGGGAGCGTGAGCACGAAGCTCAGGCTTTGCGAACTGCCCGCCTCGTCACAGTGCAGAGTGCCAAGCCGCGCAGGCCTGAACTCGGAGCTGTCCAGCCGGACCAGCAGCCGCAGGCAGAGAACCAGCGCGACCAGCACGGCCAGCCACGGGCATAAGGCCACCAGCACGGCCCGTCCCATAAGGCGCCTCCTCCGCGGTTCTCAGCACTACCCGATCAGATCCATAAACCCAAACTGCACGATGGCCGCCGCCGCCAGGGCGCACTCCGCCAGGTACAAGGGCGGTTGAAGCTGGGCCCGCTCCTCGCTTGATAAGGGCGCCCACCACCGCAACCGCAATGTCCACACAAACTGCCGCAATGCCCGGACCGTCAAACGCCACCAGCCGACCCGCCAGACCAACACGATCAATCCGACGCAGCCGCCAAGGATGAACGTCCACAACATCGCCGTCACGCCGGCCTCGACTCCCAGCCATGCCCCGAGCATGGCGATCATCTTCACGTCGCCCCCGCCCACCTTGAGGAACACGAACGCCACCAGGATGGTCAGCCCGCAGACGAGGAATCCCAGGACGCTTTGGCCAATCCCGATCCAGCCCAGTTGCGCAAGCGTCGCTTCGCTCACCACGCCCTGACTCGCCAGCCAGGAGCCCGTGCCGTGGAACACCCACGCCGCCACGATGCCCGGGTAGGTCGTCCAATTGTAGATCTTGTGGCGGGCAAGGTCGGTGGCCGTAGCCACGCTCAGGAGCCCGAGCACTGCGATCGTCGCAATCATCGCGGTCTAGGGCGTCGCGCCGCTGCCGTCGTCCATGAGCGTCTCTACCCGCTGGTCGAAATACATTCGGATGTTCGGCCAGGCGACTCTCCACAGGAAGATCAGGATCGGCAAGGCGATCGCGCCGATGATCAGCACGGTCTCCAGGCTCACCGCGCCCTCTTCATCGCCGTGAACTCTTCTAAGCAAGTCCAGAAACCCGAATTTCCTCATTCTCTCTTCTCCCTATGCGCCGTTCTGAATCACATAAACGGCCACGAAATCAACACGCAAACCATCTCGTACACCGCTTGAATCGCCAGCGGCCCCCTCAACATCAGGTAGGCAGCCGCCCCAACGACCACGATCAGTATGCCCATGTAGTCAAACGTCGCCGCCCCGCGACGGCTGGTGGCCTGGCGAGCAACTCGTCGTTGCATTCGCGAGGGGCCGGTCATTGCCAGATCCCTTTGCTCAACCGGATCATGTCGGTCAGCCCTTGCTCGTGCGGTTCGGCGGCAAAGGTCGGCTTCTCCCCGATGGCTTCCAGGCTGGCGTGAAGCCGACCGTCGCTCGATTTCCCGGCCATTCTCGACACAAACAAATCGCGTATCTTGTACTGGTTGTCTTCGCCCAGTCCCAGGACTTCGCTGATGCGCGTCACCTTCCGCGAACCATCCTCGGTGAAGCGGGCGATCTGGATCACCAGGTCAATCGCCGACGCCACCTGGGCCCGCGCCACATAGACGGGAATCTCCACGTCTGACATCAGCGACAGCGTCTCCAGCCGGATCAGGGCGTCTAGCGGCGTCGTGGCGTGAACCGTCGACAGGCTGCCCGAATGGCCGCTGATCATCGACTGCACCAGGTCCAGCGCCTCGCCAGATCGGACCTCGCCGACGATGATCCGGTCGGGCCGCATGCGGAGCGAGTTGATGAACAATTGCCGCTGGTTGAGCGCGCCGCGGCCAGAGGCGTCGGCGTGTCGCGCTTCCAGATACAGGCAGTGCGCCTGGCGGAGACGCAGTTCCGACGTGTCTTCGATCACCACGATCCGTTCGTCGTCGGGAATCGCCCGGGTAATTGCTCCCAGAAGGGAGGTCTTGCCCGTACCCGTACCGCCGGCAATGAGCATATTCTTGCGCAGCCGCACGCAGATCTCGAGGAATTCGCGGGCCTGGTCGGATAGGCTCTCCAGGCGGACGAAGTCGTCCAGCGTCATTGCCTGCCGCGAGAACTTGCGGATCGTCAGGTACGTGCCGGTCCGCGCGCTGGGGGGGATGATCGCGTGCACCCTCGAACCGTCGGGCAACCGCGCGTCGAGCACCGGGTGCTGGTCTGAGATCTCGCGGCCGACCCACTGGGCCACGTTGTGCACCGCCGACAGAAGCGCGTCGTCGCTGGCGAACGCGGCCCGCGTGTGCGCGAGCCGGCCGCGGCGCTCAACGTAGATGTCGTCGTAGCCGTTGACCATCACCTCGGTTACCGACTCATCGTCGAGGAACTCGGCGATCGGCTCCAAGAAGTAGCGCAGACTGGCTTCGAAGATCGCTTGACGCGACATGTGTCCCGATCCGGGGTACCGGCAAAACGAAAAGATGTACCGGCGCAACGAGAAGCGGCAGACCGCTTTTCGTCGACTCTAACCCCCTCATTATCAGCCAGAAACCGCCTGACTGCAAGCACTATCCACCCCCCAGAGTGGATGGGGACGGACGCGATCGCGCTAACTGCGGCCAGCGATTTGGCAGTGCTGGAGGATCTCCGCCGCGGTCCGCAGGTAGCCGACGTAGAACGATCCGAACTCGGCGAAGCGGGCGCTGGCCTCGTCGAAACGCATGCGGTAGACGATGTCCTTGAGATACTGCGGGTTGCGGGCCCAGAGGGTGACGCCCCACTCCCAATCGTCCAGGCCGACGCCGACCGTTACCAGTTGCGTCACGCGGCCGGCGAACTGCATTCCGCTCTCGCCATGCTCTCCCATCAACCGCTCGCGCTCGTGGAAATCGAGCAGGAACCAGTTCTCGCCGACTGCCCGCTTCTTGTTCATCGGGTAGAAGCAGATGGCGGGCCAAGCCGGCAGATCGGGCGTCAGCCGCTGCTTCCGCATGATCTCCAGCCGCCGCTCGTATTGCTGCAGCTTCTTGCCGTACTCCGCCTCGCCCGGCTTCAGTCCCTCGCCCGCCAACCGCTGGCCGTACTGCTCCACGCCGGGCAGATACTCCGACACTTCGGTCATCGAGACGAACGAGTAACTCGGCTTGATGGCTGGCCCCAGATGCCCGGACATCAACCGCTGGTGGACGGCGTCGATGGCCAACGGATCCGGTCCCAGAAGCAACACGCCGAAGTCGGCCTTTTGGCCCGAGACGACGAAGGTCTGCAGCCGAGTCGGTGCATCCGGTGCTGCCGGGTCGAGCGCCGCGACGAACTCTCGCGCCCCTTCGCTCATTTCGCTTGGTCCCAGGTTCCGCAACCGGGCGCGGTCGAAGCGGTAGAACAAGTGGGTGCAGTGCCAGCCTTCCGTCGGCACGAGCGAGATCTCTGGTCGGGGAGCCGAACTCATCTGTCGCGATCCGGAGTGAAAATCAATGATGGGCGGTGAACCACAAGTGTATGGCTGGCAGGAGCCACGGGAGTATAGTCTGAATAGGGGGTGCGCGAGGTGTGCGCTTTGCGTGTGGGCCAGACGAGGGTAGGATTCAGCTATGTCCTGGATCGATAAGGACTCCCAACGGTGACAGCCATGAGGATCATTCTGGACAACACAACACTTGAGAGGCTCCAGGGTAGAGATACCCTGGCGGAATTGTGTGATGCTTCGGGATCTCTGGTGGGCTATTTCATCCCGGCTGGTATGTTGCGAGAGGACTATCAGTGGGCCGTGCGCCAGTTCACCGATGTAGAAATTGAGCGCGCACGGCGTGAGCCGGGTGGTCTTTCCATCGACGAGGTGCTCGCCAGCCTCAGGTAGCATGACCTACACGGTGACGTGGAAGTCATCGGCGCGCGATGGGTTGGCGACGATATGGCTGCGCTCATCCGATCGCTCCTCTGTAGCCGGAGCGGCGAACTCCATCGACGTTTTGCTTCGCACCAATCCGGCTGAGCAAGGGGAGTCTCGCGAGGGCAATTCCCGCGTGCTGATTATCCGGCCCCTGGCCGTCGCGTTCGATGTTCACGAACCCGACGGTCGGGTCGATATTTTGGCCGTGCGGGAACTGCCCGCAAGGCGAGGCTGACCGTTGCCGCTTCACTTATTCGGCGGTACGGCATTGTTGGGGCCTATCTCGCTGCAGGGCGGCAGCAGACTCGCCAGAGTGCAGCGCCAATCACATCCTGGATACATGTATGCATAGTTGGACTTGGCTTTTGTCGGCTCCAATCGTCGATTCCACTTCGGGTAGCTGATCCACAGGTCAAAGTCGAAGAAATCCTCCCATGTCACCTGGAGGCTGTCGACAACGAAGCTTGGCGCGTCCAGAGAGTTGCCCTTGCCCGAGCCGTTCCGGCCCACGAGGACTGTGAGCGGCCCCAACGCTACGTCGCACGTTTCGATGCTCCGGTAGGTGCTGATCCGCACGCGGCTCAGAAATCGGTTCGGAAACACAGCCGGTCTTCCATTGCCATCGCCGTTCGGCGCGTCCATGCCGGTACTCCGCACCAACCGCTATCTTCCGCCCGGTCGCCGTCACTTCGCCACGAAATTCACCATCCTCCCCGGCACGACGATCGCCTTGACGATCGTTTTGCCGCCGAGCAGTTCGACGACGCGGTCGTTGGTTCGCGCTGCAGTCTCCAGAGCGTCCTTGTCGGCGTCGGCCGGTACCTGGATCTTGCCTCGCAGCTTGCCGTTGATCTGGATCGGGATCTCGATCGTGTGTTCGCGGATCGCCGCCTCGTCGTACGCCGGCCAAGGCTCGTAGGCCAGCGTGGTGCCGTGGCCCAGGGCCTGCCAGAGCTCTTCGCCCAGGTGCGGCGCGAAGGGCGAAACGAGCAGCACGAACCGTGACATCGCCGCCTTTGGCCGCACGTCCTGCTTGAAGAAGAAATTCACGAACTCCATCATCCGAGCAATGGCCGTGTTGAACGCCATCTGGTCCAGATCCTCGGTCACCGCCTTGATCGTGCGGTGCAGAACGCGGTTCTGCTCCTCGTTCGGTTCCACGTCCTGAACTGCCGTATTCAGCACCATCTCCTCCGCCCGGTCGTCGATGATCATCCGCCACACGCGGTCCAGGAAACCGCGGACGCCGTTGACCCCTTCCATGCTCCAGGGCTTTGTTGCCTCCAGGGGGCCCATGAACATTTCGTAAAGCCGCAGGCTGTCGGCGCCATAGTCCTTCACGATGTCGTCGGGATTGACCACGTTTCCGCGGCTCTTCGACATCTTGTACGCCCGGCTGTCGGTCTTGATTGCCGGGTTCTCCTTGAGCACGAACGCGTCTCCGCGCTTCTCGACCTGCTCGGCCGTGAGCTTCACGCTCTTGAAACCCTCGGCGCCCTCCTTCACTTCCGCGGCACTCACCCACTGGCCGCTGGAGTCCTGGTAGCCGGTGAATTCCATCTCGCCGAGGATCATCCCCTGATTGACCAGTCGCTGGAACGGCTCCACGGTCGAGACATAGTTGCGGTCGTAGAGCACCTTGTGCCAGAAACGGGCGTAGAGCAGGTGCAGAACGGCGTGTTCCGCCCCGCCCACGTAGAGATCAACCGGCATCCACGCCCGTTCGATCTCCGGGTCAAAAATCGCGTGGCCGTTCTTCGGGTCGAGAAACCGCAAGTAGTACCAGCACGACCCGGCCCACTGCGGCATGGTGTTCGTCTCGCGTTTGTACCGCTTGCCATCCAGCGTCACGTAGAGCCAGTCGTCGGGCGATTGCTCCAGCGGCGGCTCGGGGCGCTCGTGCGACAGGTCGAAACGGTCCATCTTCGGCAGGTCAAGCGGCAGATCCTCGGGCTCGAGCGCCCGCAGCATCCCGGTCGGTTTGCCCGCGGCGTCAAGCTCGTGCAGGATCGGAAACGGCTCGCCCCAGAAGTGCTGCCGGCTGAACAGCCAGTCGCGCAGCTTGTAGTTCACCGCCGTCCGGCCCAGGCCCTTCTGAGCAAGATCCTCGGCGATCGCCTGCTTGAACTGGGCCGTTGACAGGCCGTCGAACCGGCCGGAATTGATCGCCGTTCCCTCGTCGGTGAACGCGACCTCGCCGGCCACGACCTTCTCGCGGGAAATGCTGCTCCGGTCACCCGGATCGACCACCGCCACAATCGGCAGGTTGAACTGCCGGGCAAACTCGAAGTCCCGCGTGTCGTGCGCCGGCACGGCCATGATCGCCCCGGTACCGTAACTTGCCAGCACGTAGTCGGCGATCCAGATCGGAACCGCCTCGCCGTTAACCGGGTTGATGGCATACGAACCGGTGAAGACACCCGTCTTTTCCTTCGCCAGGTCGGTGCGATCGAGATCGCTCTTGAACGCCGCCTGTTGGCAATAGGTCTTTACCTGCGCGGCCTGGGTCGGCGTGGTTAATTGCTCCACGAACGGATGTTCGGGGGCGATCACCATGTACGTCGCGCCGAAGAGCGTATCGGGACGTGTGGTGTAGATCCGCAGTACCTCGTCCCCCGGCTTGCGCGGATAGCCCGTCCGGGCTCGCTGCGATTGCCACGCTCGGAAAGCCTCCTGCGACGGTTCCGCAGACCGCGACCCTTCCGCCGGGCCGCCGATGAAGAAGTCGACTTCCGCACCGGTGCTCCGCCCGATCCAGTTCCGCTGCAGCGCCTTGATGCTCTCCGACCAGTTCACCCCCTCCAGGTCCTTCTCCAGCCGGTCGGCATAGGCGGTGATCCGCAGCATCCACTGGCGCAGCGGGATGCGAATCACCGGGTATCCGCCGCGCTCGCTCACGCCGCCGATGACCTCCTCGTTCGCCAGCACCGTCCGCAGTTCGGGGCACCAGTTCACCGGCGCCTCGAGCTGGTAGGCCAGGCGATGCTCGTCCTGGTAGCGACGAGCCGCTTCCTCACCTTCAGCGGCCACTTCTGCGGGGATCGGCAGCTCGGCGATTGGGCGTCCCTTCCCCTGTTCGCCGTCGTACCACGTGTCGAACAGCACCAGGAAGATGAACTGCGTCCAGCGGAAATAAGCGGGGTCCGTGGTGGCCAGCTCGCGCGTCCAGTCGTAGCTGAACCCGATCATCCGCAACTGCCGGCGGAAGTTGGCGATATTTTTCTCGGTGGTGATCCGCGGGTGGGTCCCCGTCTTCTTGGCGTGCTGTTCGGCCGGCAGACCGAAGGCGTCCCAGCCCATCGGATGCATTACCGTTTTGCCACGCATCCGTTGATAACGGCAGACGATATCGGTCGCCGTGTAGCCCTCAGGATGCCCGACATGGAGCCCTTCACCGCTCGGATAAGGGAACATGTCGAGAACGTAGAGCTTCTCGCCCTCCGGCAGTCGCGGACAGACGAACGTGCGATTCTCATCCCAGTACTTCTGCCACTTGGGTTCGATCGTTGCCGGATTGTAGCGGGGCATGGCGTTATGGTGGTGCAGGGGGGGCGAGCAGGCAAAACCGCGATTGTATCGCCTGTCGCAGGGGGTGGCGAGTGGAAAGGAAGCTGCTCGAGTCAGCGTATCCGGTACGTTCCGACGCGCACGCGTTGCGCCCTTCACAAAGCGAGTTGCCCCCCGTAGCGGGGATGACGTCTGCTGCAATGCGGCTCACAGGACGCCCAACCGAGACGGAGCGCTCGCTTGGCAACCGGAAAGCAAACGCCCTGAAGAGGCGCTACCATTCCGCCACTGGCGGAACGGATCGTGCCCCATCAGGGCGCTTTATTTCTACGACGGATCAATGGCCGTCGCATGGCACAATTGTTCATGCCGGCGCGAGCGCCGACAGTTCCTTGGCCAGCCGCTTCCGGGCGACGTGCAAGCGGCGCTTGATCGTGCCCACCGGAGAAGCGAATTCGTCGCTCATTTCCAGCAGCGACCGTCCCTGGAAGTAAAAGGCGACCAGCGTGCTGCGGTCGAGGTCGGTAAGCCGATCGAGACCGCGCCGAATCTGGAGTTGCTCCTCCTGGGCCAGCATCCGACCCAGCGGAGTCTCCCGGTCCTGGCAGTCGTCGGCAAACTGGTCGGGCTCCACCCCCAGGGCCGCGTGCGTCCGCATCGCCCGGTTGATTGCCATCCGGCCGGCGATCGCCCGCAGCCAGCCGCCGAACGCCAGCGGGTTCTGGAGCTGGTCGATCTTCCGCATCGCCTGGATGAAGACCTCCTGCACCAGTTCCTGGGCCTCGGCGTCGTTGCCCAGCCGGCGGTAGGCCGTCACGTAGACCGCCCGCTGGTAGCGGCTGAACAGGTCGTTGAAGGCAGTCCGATCGCCGTTCTGAGCCGCGCGGACCAGGGTCGCCAGTTGTTCTTTGTCGAAAGCTGTTTCTTGTGTGAGAGTCATCGTTCTTCTACCTGTCAATGGACGACGAAAGGCGACCCAGTTCCAGGGAAGAGCAGGCAATCGCAGAATGCCAAGAATTGGCTCCGCTGCCGGCTCAACCCGGAGGTCCGCAGTGTTCGTCAGGCGCTGAGAGTTCCGGCCGTGAGGCTCAGAACCGGCTTAGGCCTGATGCGGACCAGGGGCGACTGAGGCGGGACCAGCGCTGGGCCAGACAGCGAACCGCTGGTTCGCGTCGCTTCAAGCCCGGTCCGACCGCCGATTTCACCAGGCACGGTTGAAGTGCCCAATGGCCGGCGGCACGCCTAAAGAGCCGTGCCAGGAGATACCGCGATTCCTCGAGGCGCAGCCCATGCATGGCCGTACCCGTTACGACGCCCGCCACGACGTTCTTAGCCGTGCGAATCGCAACGACGACGGCATTAACGGCGGTGATCGTATCGAGGTACGTACGCATGGGAAAACCTCTGCGCCTTGCGCGGTTTACAGAAGAACGATCCGTGCTTCCGGTTGCGAGGTGAACGGGGGTCGAACTCGACCGTCGGCCGACCACCTCTAGTGCTTACATTGCCACGACTTACCGTCGACGTCAAGGGCCGTGCTGCGTAGGCACGATCCCTTACAAAAGGTGACGGGTGGCCGTACTATAGACACCCGCGGGACGAAAATGTTCGCGCTACGGCGGAAAAATCGGAAAAAAACTTCCGATATCCCGCTGCGGCAGGGGGGGCGTAGCGCCCGTCCCGCCACGTTCCTTTGCTTCATCGACCGCCGCGACGCTGGCAGTTTGGACAAAAACGGCAGACCGCCGGATACTTCCTACAACACGAATCCGAAATAGCGGGCCGCGTTGCGGTAGCAGATGTCCTCCACCATTTGGCCCACCAGATCGAAATCGTTCGGCAGCAGGCCCCGGTCAATCTCCTTGCCCAGCAAGTTGCAGAGAATCCGCCGGAAGTACTCGTGCCGGGTGTAGGAGAGAAACGACCGGCTATCGGTGAGCATGCCCACGAACCGGCTCAATAGCCCCTGGTTCGACAGTGTCTCCAGTTGCCGTTCCATGCCGTCTTTCTGGTCCAGGAACCACCAGCCGCTGCCGTACTGCATCTTGCCGGGCATACTGCCGTCCTGGAAGTTGGCGACCATCGTCGCGAACACGTCGTTATAGGCCGGATTGATGTTGTACACGATCGTCCGCGCCAGTCGGCGCTGGTGTTCCAGCCGGTCGAAGAACCGCGACATCGGCTCGGCAACCGGCCAGTCGCCGATGGAGTCAAAGCCCGTATCGGGACCCACGGCCTCGAACATCCGCATGTTGTTATTGCGGATCGGGCCCACGTGAAACTGCTGTGTCCATCCTTTCTCGTGGTCCATCAGTGCGAACTCGTGCAGCATGGCCGACTTGAACTTGGTGATCTCGTCGCGGTGCAATTCATGTCCGCGACGCAGCTTGGCGAAGATCGTCGCCAACTCACCGGGGGTGTATTCGTCGGCAAAGAATGTGGTGATGCCGTGGTCCGAGAGGCGGCAGCCCATGCCGTGGAAGAAGTCGTGGCGTTTGCGGATCGCCTCGATGAACGTGTCGAAATCGCGGATGTCGACGTCCGCCACTCGTGCCAGGCGGTTGATCCACGAATTCAGGGCGTCGGGCGCTTCGGCGGCCATCGCCTTGTCGGGGCGGAAGGTCGGCAGCACTTGGATAGAGAACGACTTGTCGGCGGCAATCTGCGCGTGGTGTTCCAGCGAATCGGTCGGATCGTCCGTCGTGCACACCAGCACGACGTTCATCTTCCACATGATGCCGCGGCAGGAGAATCCGTCGCGCGCGAGGAGGTCGTTTGCCTGATCCCAGATGCCGCGTGCCGTCTGTGGATTGAGCAGCCGATCCGAAATGCCGAACGGGCGTTTGAGCTCAAGATGAGTCCAATGATACAGCGGATTACGGAGCGTGCAGGGGACCGTTTCCGCCCACTTCTCAAACTTCTCCCAATCCGACGCGTCGCCCGTGCAATATCGCTCCGGCACGCCATTGGCCCGCATGGCGCGCCACTTGTAGTGGTCGCCACGGAGCCAGATCTCGGCGAGGTTCTTGAAACGGTGGTCGTCGGCGATCTGCTGGGGCGGCAGGTGGCAATGGTAATCGATGATCGGCAGATCGCGGGCGTGGTCGTGGAAGAGCTTCACGCCGGATTTGGTTTCGAGCAGGAAATCTTCGGTGATGAATACGTCGCTCACGGCGGGACCTCGTGCAACGGCGGGGTGGCCAAAAATAGAGAGGATCTTCGAATCCCGCTCAGTGTAACCGGCGCGCCGATGGTGGCCAAGGAGCGGCGAAGCCGCGGCGGGAGCGACTTACGTCCCCAGCGGCGGATCCGCGGTGGACAAAGCCGCGTACAGCGCCGAGGCGAGTTCCTGGTCGGTCGATCGGGCAAGGATTGCTCCCCGCACGCGAGCGCGGAGAATCACGCCCTTCTCGAGCGGTTGAGGAAACAGGCGATGCCGAACGCAGATTGGAGCATCGGGCGACTCGCCACGAACAACCTCGTCACGATCGAAATCGGCCGGATGGATCATTTCGACATAGCTCAAATCGCCCAGTACTGGTCGGAATAGCAGGCAGCCCGGACCGTCCTGGAGGACAACACCGGTCATCGCGTCCGCTTCGATCGGCTCGAAACGGCCACTCTGTCGATCCCGCAGTCGCAGCATCTCACCCGGTGGAACGGCGCTCACTACTGCCAGTGCCGGACGGCTGTCGAGCAGCTCGGTCCGTACCGACACTACCATATCGATCGCCCCCAGCAGTCCGGTCGCGCCGGCATTGCCGACGGCCTGCCAGCGGACGTCGACGTGAATCGGCCAGCCTTTCGATTCGCGGTACGCGGCCACCAGATCGATGCTCCGCGTATAGCTCTCCATAAGCGCGTCGCGGCCAGCGTCGGAAATGGCCGGGACTTCCATTCCCAGAATGTGGAAATCGGCAGCCGCATCGAGCGCCGGATGGATGTCGTGAATGCCCCGCGCCGGTTGCTCGAGGTCAAGCGATGCACTCAGTCCCTCAAGTCGAAGCTGGGCCCTATTCCCGGTGAGTTGCCATACGCGCAAGTCCATGCGTTCCTGCACCCCTGCCGTTGATGGAGATTGCGGCCCAGTTCAGACAACAAAAAACCCCGCCGCTCGCAGCCAGGGCGAAACGGCGGGGCCGGAACAGAGAAGAGGCCGTCGCGATACGGGGCTTCGCAGCCCGGATGATTTATGTTCCCTCGATGAAACCGCAGGACCTACATACGGCTGTGACCTTCCCCCCTTTTCGTTCAGTTGCATCATATCAGGTTTTGTGGGCTTGTCCATAGCCGGCAAGCCAGTTTTTTGCAGAACGTTCTGGAGAATTTATTCTGCCGGGGGGGTCGGGTGGTTGTTGTGTCCGCGTCGGCCATATAATGGCGACTCGTCGACCCTGTATGATCGAGACTCGTAATGCCGGATTTCATAGAAGTTTGTGATCGGGCCGCTCGTGCTGGAGGCGCGGTGCTGCTGGAAAGACTGGGCTTGGTCGAGTTTCAGGTCAAAGGCCCCGCCGATTTGGTGACTGAGGCGGATTTCGCGGCCCAGGAAGCGATTCGGCGGATAGTGCTTGGGGCCTTTCCCGACCACGATTTCCTGGGCGAAGAGTGTCAGGCGGGTATGAGCAAGTCAGCTGCCCGGTCCAGTCCCTATCGATGGATTCTCGATCCTTTGGACGGCACGACGAATTTCGTGCACCAAGTTCCGCATTTCAGCGTTTCGCTGGCCCTGGAACGAGAGGGTGAATTGCTGGTGGGGGCGGTCTACAACCCGGTGACTGAAGAGTGTTTCTCGGCGGTTGCCGGGCAGGGTGCGCGGCTCAATGGGCGGCCGATTCACACCAGCCGCGTGACCGGGCTGGCAGATGCGCTCTGTGCTGTGGGACTGCCGGCCCGCGTCCAGCGCGGTTGCCGCGACATGCAACTGTTCCTGGAGACGATGGACAAATGCCAGGGACTGCGGCGGACGGGTTCGAACGCCCTCAACATGAGTTATGTCGCCGCGGGACGATTCGACGCGGCCTGGTCGTTTTCGACAAAGATCTGGGATATCGCTGCTGGCGTACTGCTGATACGCGAAGCCGGCGGCGTGGCGACCTCGCCGGAGGGACTTCCGCTCGACTTGGAGAGCGGACAGTTCCTGGCTGCGGCCAACGGGCAGCTTTTGGCCGAACTCCTGGATTTGGCGGGTACTTGCGGCTGAATGCCGACGCCCGGCCAAGTGCCGGGCGAGTTTCAAACCCCGATTTTTCTGCTTCAATAGGCCAAGCCCTTGGGTTAGACTGGAAGTGGTCTTCACTTCTAATCTGTGTCGCTCGGTTCCGAGCGAGAGAGTCTGGGTTTTGCAGTCGAGCCCACCGGGTCGGCCGGGGGGGCACGGAGGGTCTACAGTCCCTTGCGCTCGAGCAGTTGGCTAGCCCCGTCTGGCGTGGTCATGCTTGGCTTGTTCTGGTGTGCGGCACTGCCGGCCCAAGACAAGCCGGTCGCGGCTGCGCCGGAAGCGACTTCGGGTAATGGGACAGGCGTTCCAGCGTCCGGAACTGCTCCGGTCGGCACGGGCGTTGAGGAAGCGCCCTTGCCCTTGCATCTCCAGGAGCAGGACGGACGGCTCATTCCCTATTTCAAGTGGACACCCGAGGAGTTCGACCAGCTCTACCAACTCAGTCAGGGACTTCGGACCCAGGACCAGTCGCCACGATTCAGCCTGCAATCTTTGTCGGCCACGGGCGCGGCGGTCGGTGGCTACGCCGGGCTGACGATTGTTCTGGACATCCGCCTCGGTCAGGACAACGCCGTGGCCGTTCCGTTGCGGCTGGGAGAGGCGATCCTTCGTGGCGAAGTCCGATCGGAAGGGCCGGACGAGTGCCTGCTTCATGTGGCCGAGGACGGCAAGGGATACGTGTTGCGGCTTCGCGGCAGTCCGCAGACGCCCCACCGGGTCACGCTCGACGTTCTCGTGCCCGTTGTTCAAGTGGGAGATGAATCGCGGCTGCGGATCTCGACGCCGCGGGCGACGCAGTCCAGCCTCAAGCTCCGGGTTCCGTTCGCCGGCGCTGTCGCCGAGGTGGCCGGCAAAGCGTCGCTGCAGGCGGCGCCCACCGCCGACGGTGCGGCCACCGAATTGACCGTGGTCGGCCTCGACCCGGATCTGCAACTGGTTTGGCGGAAATCGGGCACCCATGGTGAGAAACAGGCGTCGGTCTTGGAGTCGGAAGGCGAGACCTTGGTGCGGATGAGCGACCGAATGGTTCGCTCCGAAACCACGCTCACGGTCCGCGGTAGTGGCCGTTTAGAGAGCTTCACCATCCGCTTGCCGCCCGGAGCTGTGCCCGTCCTGGTCAATGGCGACGACTACTCGCTGGCGGCGGGGGCGAGCCCCGACCTGGTTCAGGTCCACGTGGAAGACGACGCGGCCGAATCAGTCACGATCCGGCTAGCGACGAGCCGGCCGCGCGACATCACGGAGCCTTCCTGGGTGGAACTGGCCGGATTTGAAGTGTTGGAGGCGGCTCGCCACTGGGGGCACATTGCCGTCAGCGTCCCGCGCGAGTGGCAGGTCCTCTGGGGGCCGCGACGCAACGTACGGCAGGTCGATCAGTGGCCTGAGACGTTGCGGCAATCGGACGCAGTGGCCGCGTTCGAATATTTCAGCCAGCCGTGCTCGCTTACAGCACGGGTGGTGCCGCGGCAAGTGCGGCTCGCGGTCGAGCCGGAGTACGTTCTGCTTGTCGCCGAAGACCAGGTCAAACTGGAGATGAAGCTCAAGTACGGCATCCGCGGCAATGATGAGTCGGTGTTGAGCGTGCAAATGGCCGGGTGGGCGTTCGACAGCATCCAGCCGGAGAACCTTGTTGCGGTCGACGGCGCGGCGGTTGACAGTGCCGGCGCCCTGGTGATCCCGCTGATGCAGCCGGCGAGAGGAAATCTGGAGATCACCGTGACCGCACATCGGCCGGTCGAGCCGGGTACGGCGCGGCTGTCGTTGGCGTTGCCCCAGCCGCAGGCCGGCACGCTCGGCCCGGCCACGCTAGTTGTTGCGGCGGCGGAGAACGTCGAGCTGACGCCGGTGAGTACGGCCATGCGGGGGTTGTCGCGCCAGGACGTGCCGCCCGCCGTGAAGCTGCCGGAAGGCATGCAGCCGCCCCTGGTCTACCGGGGCGAGACTGCCCGAGCGATGTTCGTCGCGGAGATGGCGATTCGCGAACGATCGCTGTCCGTCGATGTCGCCAGCGAGATCCATCTCACTCCGCGTCAGGAGGAGGTGCGGCAGCGATTGTCTTACCATGTCGGGTATCAGCGCGTCGATGAACTGCTGCTCGACGTGCCGGCAGCCGTGGCCAAGGACCTGCGCGTTTTCTGGAGCGACCGCCAGCTTTCGCTTGCCGAAGTCCGCCGCCCGACCTCGGAGCCGGCAGCACCCGCGTTGATGCGGGCCCTGCTCCCCAGTGCCATGATCGGACCGTTGGAACTGTCGCTCCGCTACTCGATCCGTCCGCCTCAGCCCAGACTCGGCGAGGTTATTACGACGCCTGTGCCACTGGTCATGCCGCGCGACGGAGACTTGCTCTCCAGCAAACTCGTGGTGCGATCGCCGAGCGGGATCAGGGTGCAGGTCAACGGCGGTGACTGGAAGTCGGCGGAGCCTTCAGGAACCGGACTGCCGGACCAGAACCAGCTCGAACTGTCGGCAACGGAGCGGGTGGCCGCGGTGACCCTCGAGGTGGCCATGGAGAATCCTCATGCCCTGGGCTCGACCGTTGTCGAGCGGGCGTGGATCCAGACCTGGCACGGAGCGCGATGGCGGCAGGATCGCGCCGTGTTCAATCTGACTACGGACCAGCAGAGCCTCGAACTGGCCGTTCCGTCAGGCGTGGAGACGAAAGATGTCAAAGTGCTTCTCGACGATCAACCCGTCGAGCCCAAAGCCGCTGGGATCAATCGTCTGCGGATCGAACTTCCAGGCATCAACCGGTTGACTTCACACCGGCTCGAGACGTGGTATTACTTCAGCCACGCCCAGCCGGTCGGCGGTCGGCTTCGCGTCGAATTGCCGCATCTGGAGCCGCACGTGTGGGTGCGCAAGACATACTGGCAATTGATCTTGCCGCCGAATGAGCATGCGGTGGTGTTTCCATCGGGATTCACCCCAGAATATCGTTGGGGATGGAACGGCGCGTTCTGGGGCCGGATATCCCTGCTCGAGCAGAAATCGCTGGAGATCTGGTCTGGCGCACCGCAACTCAGTCCGGTGCCCGAGGCGACCAGCCGCTATCTGTTCAGCGGAATGGGGGCGGTTTCCGCGGGTGAGCTTCGCACGGCGAGCCGCTCCGTGATAGTGCTGGGAGCTTCCGGGGCAGCGCTAGTGGCTGGTTTGCTGCTCATTTATGTGCCGGCCGTGCGGAGTCCGGTTGCGCTGCTCGTCGTGTCGATAGCCCTGGCAACAGCGGCGCTCATTTATCCGGGGCCGACGCTTCTGGCGGGCGAGGCCGCCGTGCTGGGATTGGCGCTGGCCCTCGTGGCAGCCATGCTCCGCCGCAGCATGGGACGCCACCGGCGGCCGATCGTGCTGCCGGAAGTCGCCAGTTCTGTACTCGAACACGCATCGTCGCCGAGATCTGTGCAGACTGCGCCGGTGGGAAATCAACTGTCAACCGAGGTCTTGCCGGCAGAACTGCCGGTCTCGACATCGGACGTGCGTTAGCCAATCGATGGGCGCCGCCATGAGTACGCCATCCCCGGTGTCCGCTGGATCGAAGCTGGGAAGCGTACGGTGTCGGTTCGTGGCAGCGGCCGTCGTGCTCGCAATGTGGACGCCAACTGCCGGGGCCGCCGAGCCGGACTCCGGCCCGATGACGTTCCGCCGCGTGTACGCCCCCGCCGACCAACCGGAGATTTGGCCGCGCGACGATGTTCGTTATATCCCGGTGGCCCCCGACGAGTTTGAGCGACTGGTCCGCGCGGCACGCGGACCCGCTGCACGAAGCGATCTCGAAGCCGCAGTGACGGCTGCGGAATACTCGGCTACCTTTGCCGGCGAGGAACTTGTCGAGGGGCACGCCTCGCTTTCGATCAAGAGCCGCGATTCGTCACCTTCGCTCGTCGCGCTCGAGCCCTGCGGCCTGGCGATCGAACGGGCAATCTGGGACGGTGACCCCAGCCGCGTGGCCAGCCTGGGAGCAATGGGGGACGGCCATCTCGCCGTGGTGGTCGAGCGCGACGGCCTCTTGGAAATGGATTGGTCGCTCCGCGGGAAACGCGGCGCTCGGGGTGAAGTTGTCTTTTTGTTGGAGCTTCCCCGCGGCCCCACGGCGCGGATCGACATCGAATTGCCCGCAGGACATATGGCCTCGGTCGAAGACGGCATCGTAACCTCGC
The DNA here is from genome assembly GCA_040766885.1 of Thermoguttaceae bacterium. GTDB lineage: Bacteria > Planctomycetota > Planctomycetia > Pirellulales > Thermoguttaceae > JAXGPP01. Next base: position 511,017 of record JAXGPP010000004.1, read on the forward strand.
GGCCGCCGGAAGGTCAGCCGGGCCGCTGGCAGATCGAACTCGGCAGCCACAACCGGGTGTCGCTCGTCATCAGCGCCGTGGCCGTGGAGTCGGTTCCGCGTCTCGCCGCACGTGTCGCCCACCACTACCAGTACAATCTCACGTTGCACGGCCTCGAATTGTCGGCGGAACTGCGTTTCGATGTGCTGGAGGAACCGCTGGAGCGGATCTCGCTCCGGCTGGGGCCGGCCTTGCGACTGGCCACCGCGCGATACGGCGGCACCTCGCTGTCATGGGTCGTAAGCGAGTCGGAGGAGGATGATGGTACGAGCCGGGTGATCGTCGATCTGCCCGAGCCCATCCAGGGCGCCGACCGCATCCTCCGGTTGGGAGCCGTCGCGCCGCTGTCGATGGATCGGAACTGGCGGCTCCCCAAGATTGAAGTCGACGACGTGCTGTGGAAAGAGGCGACCACGGCGCTAATTGTTCCCGATCCCCTGGTCGTTGAACAGTTGCGGCCGATTGAAGCGCGCCAGCGGAAGACGTCGCCCATGCCTGCTCCGGCCAGTGGCGAATCGATCGAGCTGCAGCACTTTGCTTCCTCCAGCGGCGTGGAACTGGTTGTCGGGCACCCTCAGGCGCAAGTCCGCGTCGACAGCACGGCGGAGATCGAGTTGCGGGCCGGCGAGGTTGTGGGGCGCGTGGTGGCCGATTTCCACCTCCGCGACGGGGAGCAGTTCGAACTCCGTGGCGATGTCGGCAGGCAGTGGATCATCGACGCGGTGGAATGCCAGCCCCCCGAGGCAATGAACGATTGGGATGTATACCGAGAACAGGGTGCTGTCGGCAGACTGGTAATCGGATTATCGAAAGCCCTCGCCCCGGCGCGCTCCGTGCGGATCATTGTTTCCGGGCGGCGGCTCAATTCAGCGCTGCGTCGGGCGATGCCCGCCGGTGATCTGATACCCGTCCGGTTTCATGCGACCGAAGAGGGACGGCGGTTGCTCTCACTGGCGACGGTCGCCCCGTTTCGTCTCCGGCTGAACGGCAACGAACCGCTCGGACGACTCGATTCAAGCACGGTCGACAGCGCGGTGCTGGCTCAATTCAAGACATCGCCCCAGCATCTGTTCGATGTGTCGGCGGCGCTGGCCGCCGGTCTTCGAGTGGGGCTGGAGCGGCCGGGGCCCCTCTACTCCGCCTCGGTGCAGGTTGAGGCCGCGCTCGGAAGCGGCTTGCTCACCGAGTCGTATCGTATCCGCTGCGTCCCGGCGGCGACCACGGTAGACCGGCTGGTCGTGCATTTCTCCTTCAAACGCCCCGATCCACTCGATTGGATGCTCGGCGGCGAGCAACCGGAGACGTTGACCGCGCAAGCCGTGTTGCCCGAAGAAGCTGGGGCTGACAGCGCTGCGGTGGGAGGCGAAACCTGGGAGATTCGACTGGCTACCCCAAGAAGTACGCCGTTCGAAATCTATGCCCGCCGCAGCGCACCGTCGGCCACGGTGCAGCCGGTCAGTCTGATCTCGCTGCCGGAAGCGACCTCGGCCGACGGACGAGTCATTGTGAGCTCGATGGATCCGGGCTGTCTCGAAATCCGCAACATTCGCCTCCGCTCCGTGCCGACCGAGCCGCCGGCTCCAGGCCAGACAAGTCGAGCGCGCGCCACGTTCCGCTATGACCCGCGATTGATGCCGACGGCCGGCGCCGAAGCTGCCCTTGCCGTGGGGCCGGCTGATCGCGCCGCGGCGACGCCTTTCGCGTGGGTGTGGAACGCTCGGCTTGAATCACGCTATCAGGTTGATGGGACGGCGCGGCATCTGGCGGTCTACCGCATGCAGTCCGCGGGTCAAGACAGTATTGGGGTCACGCTTCCCCCGGGGATTCGGGGCGTCGATGTCCAGGGCGTGTGGGTGGATCGAAAACGGGCATCATGGCGGACCGGCCGTGCCGAAAATGGTGGTCGGGAATTGTTGCAGGTGGATCTTCCCGGCGGGCGCAGGTATCCAGTGGTTGCGATCGATTTCGGAGCCTCCGGCCCTGCTCTGGGGGCGGGCCGAACTCTGGGGTCCCTCCTGCCGCAGATTAGCGTTCCCGTCCTTTCAAGCGAGTGGGTCGTCTGGCTCCCGCCAGCCTACGAGGCGATACGGTCGGCCGATCTCGGGCGCGTCTCGCGGCATCCATGGCACGAGCGCTTGTTCGGTCCTCTCGCTCGGCCGGAGTCCGTTTTGCCTCTCGACCCGGTCGACGTGCGACTGGCGCACGACCTGCTACGAGAGGACCCCGCGGGCCGGCAGCTCGCGCTCGCGGAACTGGCCGCGTTGGATCGCCTGGCGAGCGAAGCATCAAGGGCGCGGGCAACTTGGGGCGAGATGCTTGCCTCTGTCCCCGCTGCTTCCCCGTTGGATCTGCCGAGCGGCGGCGGGCGTTCGCGGTTCCTGGTCGACGAAGACGGGATGGCAGAAGCCGGTTTGACGCCGCGAAGTCCGCTCCGTCTCAGCGTGACCGACGATCAGGGCGAATTGGCGGCCATACTGTTGCGGCGACACGGTTTGGCGCTTCTTGTCACCGAACAGGCCACCGTGTTGACCAGCGCCACGCGAGCCCTGCTTGAAACCGATCAATTGACCGCCGCGGCGGATCAACTCGTGTTCGCCGTCAATCCAGGTCCGCTGGCCGACAAGATTGAACGCGCGTCCAGAAGCGGTGGTGAAGAAGGGTACATCCCGGCTGCGGGCTGGGCAACGCGCAGCGGCGCGGAAGACGCCCCCTGGGTCTCGGCGTCCCTGGGAGGCCTTGCGACCGGCGACAATCCGGGTTGGCGCGCGTATCGCGTCCGATTCGTGGATGGGGAGGCTTTGTCTCTCACGGTTGTGAACACCGATACGCTGGGAGCATTCCGGTGGATCGTATTTCTGGCCGTCTTCGCGGTCCTGTTCCGCTGGCCGGTTCCTGCGTCTTGGCTGGTTGTCCTCTCCGGTCTGTTCGGCTTGTCGGCGCTGGTGTTGCCGCCGGCTTTCGGGCCGATCGCGTCCGGCGGCCTGCTGGCAGGGCTTGCGGCGATCGGCTGGACGATGTTGCGACGGGGGCCATCGCTGCACAAAAATCGGACGGAGACTGCCTCGGCGCCGTCGACGTCCGCGGTCCGGCCGGCGGCTACCGCGCTGATGATCGCCTTCATCGGCGCGGCCGAGTCTGCGGCCTTCGGACAGGGCGAATCTCCAGTGGCCGAGGTCACGCCTCCTGCCGTGAGAGTCTTTATCCCCGTGGACGACGACGACCGGCCTACCGGCGAGAAGTACCTTGTTCCTGAGTCGCTCTACAATCGACTGCACCGGCTGGAGGCGAAGTCGGCTCGCCAGCCGCGAGGCTGGCTGCTCGTGGAGACGATCTATCGGGGAACGCTCGCCTGGCAGGGAACCCCCGAACGGCTGGAACTCGCTTCACTGCGGGTCGGATTCGAGGTCGAAGTCTTCGATGCCGACACGCTCGTCGAAATCTCGTTGAGCCGCGACGAAGTCAACCTGTTGCCCGACGGCGCATCGCTCGATAGTCAGCCCATTCAGCCGCAGTGGAGTCTTGATGGTCAGAAGCTGCAATTCGAAGTGGGTGAGCCGGGCCGCTACCGTCTCGACCTGGCGATCGCGCCGACCGTCGAGTCTAACCCGGCCGGGCGAGGTTTTTCCTTGAAGACGCCCCCGGTGGCCGCGTCGCGGCTGGAGCTGACGGTTCCTTCCGATGCGCCGCGGATTGCTTTTCCATCGGCGCTGGGCAGCGTCACCTGGCGTCCGCAGTTGTCGCAGTGGGCGGCACTGCTCGGACCGAGCGAGCGTTTGAAGGTCGAGTGGCCCGAAGCGGCGGGGCGCGGCGCCATGGGGCCGGCGGTCGATGCGGAGGAACTCCTTTGGTTGAAGGTTCAGCCAGGGTCGGTCGTGCTCGATGCCCGTTTGCACTTGCGAGTTGACTCCGGTCAGGTAGGCGAATTGCGGCTGACAGCCGACCCCGCCCTGCGGTTATTGCCGTTTTCGGACGAGAAGCCGCCGCAAGTGGAGGAGAGCGTCGGGCCCGACGGATGGCAGCATATCCATCTGACGCTGGACCGGCCTGTCTCCACTCAGGTAACACTGGACCTGAGCTTCCTTGTGACGGGGGTGTCGGGCGTCGGGAGCATCTCTGTGCCGCGTCTGGAACTGGATGACATGCGGACCGTTCGGCGACTCCTGGCCGTTTCGCTCGATCCATCGTTGACGGTATCGCAGAAACCAGAGGGTCTCGAAGATGTCGGTGTGCCGCAGTTCACGACTGCGTGGGGAGCGGGGCAGTTGGAGCCCCTCGCGGTCTTCGGTCTGCCGGCCGGCGCACCGGTTCCAAGCCTGGCGGTGCGGCCGCGCGATGCGCGGATGGCGGCGACCCAGATGCTGGCATTGGGGTTTGCCGCCGAGGAGGCCCTGGTGCACTACGAGGCCCACGTGATCCCGCAGGTCGGCTATCGATTCCAGCATCGCCTCGCGCTGCCGGCCGAAGTCGAAGTGCAAAACGTCTCGGTTATCGAACAGGGAGAAGAGAAGGTCGATCGCTGGTCACGCGCCGGCGACGGCACCATCACCGTCTTCCTCAATGCCCCGTCGACTGCCGGGCAGGATCTTACCGTCCGCGGACGGCTTCCGCTGGGCGGACGAACCGAATTGCCGCTGCCGTGGGCCACGCTGTTGGATGCAGACCTTGAGTCGAGCGTCATGGCCGTCTATCGGCAACCGGCGGTCACCGTGGCGATTGGGCCGACGAGCGGGCTGATCGAGATCGAGACGTATGTACCGGAGGATCGCTTGGCGTATCTCGGGCGCGCCGTGAAACGGTTCAAGGCCACTACGGGGCCAGTGCAGGCTTCGGTCGAGTTGGCGGCCAATCGGCCGACGGTCCGCGGCGAACAAAGGACTTCTCTGCAACTGGAGGGCGAGGTTTGGCGGGCGGCATTTGAGTTCCGGTTGCGCGTCGAGGGGGGCGTGGCCGACGCCTTCCGCCTCGAAGTGCCGGCTGAATTCGACGGACCGTACGAAATCGACACCGGCGCGGGGCTGGAAATCGGTCCGTCGGCCGACGGAAGGAAACTGTTGGTCATTCGACCGACGGTCGCCGTTGGGGGCGCCTATCGTTTCACTGTTTCAGGTCCGCTGACATTTGCCCCCGGCAGGCGCGTGAGCGTGCCCGGCGCCGTGCTGCGGGATGCCCAGGTCCATCCCCGACTCCTGATCCTCCCCACTCGCTTGCAGCGCCAACCGGCGTCTTGGGAAACCCTTGGACTTGTGAGCACGCCGCTGCCGGCTGATCTGGCGATATCGGGTACAAGTCCGGTAGTGGTCTACCGCGTTGACACCGACAGTTTTCACGCCGTCTTGCGACCGCGCGCCGGTGCGGCGCGAGTTGAACTGGCCGATATCGGGATCGTGTGCCGCAAAGATGGAACGTGCCACGGTGTCGCGACGTTCGATCTGCGCGCCGGCGCCCTTTCTGAGGCCGTCTTGTCCCTGCCCGGCGGTCAGAGGCTGGTGCAGGTCAGGGTTGCGGGATTGCCCGCGTGGCCCGTGCCGGTGGAAGAAGGCGTCTGGCGAGTGGCGCTGGCGCCCGGGACCTTGCCACAGCAATTGGAGGTGCTGTTTCAGGGAGCGTCGCCGCCGCCGGGTACCGCGGGCGCGCCGTTCCTTCGGGCGCCCTTTCTTGAGGGGCTGCCGGTCCGGCGGACGCTGTGGACGATTGCCACTCCACCCGGTGTTCTGCCTGACCGCGTAATGCAGGGAGAAGACATCAGTTCGCTGAGCCTCCGCCTTGTCCGCGCCCGCCAGGTGGCCGATCTGGTAGTCGCCGGCCAGGGGCTTGCGGAGGAAGACCCCGAGGAGTCTCGTCCCTGGTACCGGCGCTGGTGCCGACGCTGGATCGACGCGCGGCGGGCCGTCGAGCGGCAGCTTGCTGTTGACCGCACTCAGGGGGAGACCGACTGGGTTCGGGCGAACCTGACGCGTCTCGATGCCCAGGTCGCCCGCGCGGTGGAGCAGCTCGGGATCGAAGATCTTCTGGCCGGCGCTGCACGCCAGGACTCAGCCGCCGACAGCCTGGAGCAGGTCTGGCTGGCCGGGCTGGATCGCTCGGGATCGCTTTACTACTTCGACTTGCAGGGCTCGAAGGCGACGATGCGTCTGCAGGAGCCGCGCGGGAGGGCGGGTGCGATCGCCATGTTCTGGCTTCCCTCCTTGCTGCTGGTCGGCGTCACAATTGTGGTATCGACCGGAATGCGCCGCGGCTGGTTCCAGGAGTGGCTTGTCCGCTGGCCCCATTTGGCGGGCGTGCTGGTCGGCCTGGTGTGGTGGCTTTGGCTCTGGCCGAGCGCCGTCGGACTGGTGATCGTGCTGCTCAGTCTTATCGCCTCGTACCGCTTTTCCTGGCCATCGGCCTCGCGCCACGGTTCCACGGTCGTCGTTGTCGGTCGAGACTAGCGTTTTCGTGCCGGCACCCTCGCTCTGACGCGCGGGGACTCTCCGCCGCTGAAAGCGAAATTACCCGCGCAGCGGCAGGCCCGTCTCCGGGGCGGCTACACCGGTTTTGCCGTATTTTCAAGCCCATTATCCGCGTTGACCGGTTTCGGCGGCGGCACTATAATCAGCCGGCCGTGGCGGAGGCCAGCCGGAACGTGGGGGCCTGTCTGCAGCGTGTCGCGGCAGCGAGTTGCCTCATCCCCGCAAACCGGCCAATGGTGCGGCCCCGCCAGGACCTCCTTCGGAAGGCGGCACGGCAGAGGGAATTGCCGACCTGTGTCCGTTGATGTGGAACGGATTTCGCGCATCTTGACGCACAGGAGCAGAGGGTGTCGTTCGGTTCGTCTCTGGACGCCAAAGAACAGATCCGACAGGCCATCGACATCGTCGAGTTGGTGGGCCGCTATGTCCAACTCCGTCGTCAGGGACGGAACTTCGTCGGGCTCTGTCCGTGGCATGACGACTCGCGCCCCAGCCTGCAGGTCAACCCCGAGCGGCAGTCGTTCAAGTGCTGGGTCTGCAATCTCGGCGGCGACATCTTCAGCTTTATCATGAAAATGGAGGGGATTCCGTTCCCCGAGGCGCTGAATATGCTGGCCGAACAGGCGGGAATCCAGCTCAAGCCAGAGCGCACCACGGGCAGTAACGTTGCCGGCGGGGCTTCTGCCGGCAGCAAGCGTCTGCTCTTTCAGGCCATGGCGTGGGCCGAGCAACAGTACCATGAGTGCCTCCTCCGCCTGCCGGAGGGAGAGCCGGGACGGAAGTACCTCGCCGAGCGGCGGATTGCTGCCGGGAGCCTGGAGAAGTTTCATCTCGGCTACTCGCCGGAAGATTGGGACTGGATCATCCGCCGGGCAAAGGCGACGCCCTTTAACCCCAAAGTCCTGGAAACCATCGGCCTGCTGGCACGCTCTGCGGAGGGCGGACGCGCCTTTGACCGCTTTCGCGGCCGAGTGCTGTTCTCGATCCGCGACGCCCAGGACCGGCCAGTCGGCGTGGGCGGCCGCGTACTGCCGGGCTCTTCGAGCCAGGCGAAGTACATCAACTCCCCCGAAACACCGCTCTTCACCAAGAGCAAGCTGCTCTACGGCCTCGACCTGGCCCGCCACGCCATGCGCAAAACGCGTACCGCGCTGGTCATGGAAGGCTACACCGACTGCATCGCGGCCCACGAGTGCGGCTTCGCCGACGCGGTGGCCGTGCTCGGAACGGCTCTCGGCGAAGAGCACATCCGCACGCTGAGACACTACGTCGATCGCATTGTGCTGGTGCTCGACGGCGATGAAGCCGGCCAGCGCCGCGCTCGCGAAGTCCTGGAACTATTCGTCGCCCAGCAGGTCGATCTGCAGATCGTCACCATCCCCGACGACCTCGATCCTTGTGACTTCCTCCACGATCACGGCGCCGAGGCGTTTCGCGAACTGCTCGCCAGCCGCGCCGTCGACGCCCTGGATCATGCTTTCCTGGTTCACACGGCGGGAATCGATCTGGAACGCGACGTCCACCGCGCCAGCCAGGCGCTGGAGCGGTTGGTGGCCATTCTGGCCAAAGCGCCCCGGCTACGCGCCGACACCAGTCGCGATGCGCGTTTCCGCGAAGAGAAGGTGCTGCAGCGGTTGGCCGCCAGTTTCCGCATTCCCGAAGCCGACGTGCGGCAGCGGCTCACCGAACTTCGCCGGGCAGGCACGCGCCGTCCCGCTCGCAGCGGTTCGGAACGCCCCCCCGAGTCCCCCGCGCCGGCCGGCCAGATCGATGCCTTTCAGCGCGAACTGCTCGAGATCCTCGTAAGGCATCCCGAGTGCCTGGGGATAGTCCGCGGTGAGATCAGCGCCGAAATGCTCGAACACGGCCCGTGCCGCCGGGTCTACGAAATGTGCTGCCGCTTGGCCGACATGGGGCAGGCCGCCAACTTCTCGCGGCTGATGCTCGAGTTCAACGATCCAAACATTCAGAACCTGTTGGTCGAAGTGGACGAATCGGGATTGGCCAAGGGGGCTGCCGATCCCGCTGCCTTGATCAAGGAGTGGCTCAGGGGTTTCAAGAATCGTGAAGCAACTCGAAAAGTGCCCGTGGAGGCGGGCATGCTCCGCCAGCGAAGGCTGGATGAGCACGAGGAGTTGGATGTGCTGAAGAGAATTCTTCAGCAAGAACGTGCCCGTCACGGCATTGCCGATCCCATGGAAGGGTAGGACCGTGACCGGGCGGACCGCCGCCGCCGGCTTCGGCCGGCACCCCGTACGCGGCGATCCAATCGGCGTTTCCCGTTGCTTGGTCGCACTCCCGTGGCGGCTGGGCGGCGAGGCAAACACCGACAAATTTCCTTACACCCAGCGCGTCCGGAGGACGCGGAAGGAGATTTCGCGGTGGACCTTCTCGATAATGAACTGCGCGACCTGGTGGCAAAAGGCAAGGCCGCGGGCTATCTGACCTACGACGAAGTCACTCGTTACCTGCCCGACGATGCGGTCGATCCCGAGAAGATCGATCATCTGCTTATCGCCCTCGACAAGGCGGGCATCCGCCTGGTGAACGATCCGCCCGAAGCGGAGTTCTTCGCCGGCGACGACAAACGATCAGACGAGGCGGGTGAAGAAGGGGCTGGCCAGCCGGTACTGCGTCTGGCCCCGCCCGAAGAAGTCTCGAAATGGTCCAGCGACCCGATCCGGCTCTATCTCAGCCAGATGGCCGAGATTCCGCTCCTTTCGCGCGAGGAAGAGATCACGCTGGCCAAGAAGATCGAGGTCACCCGCAAGCGATTCCGCCGCACGGTGCTCGGCTGCAGCCTGGGCCTCGAGAACACCGTCAGCACGCTGGTGAAGGTGCATCGCGGTTCGCTCCCCTTCGACCGTACGGTGAAGGTGTCGCTTACCGAGCGGCTCACCAAGGAGCAGATCCTCGCCCGCATGCCGCATAACCTGGCCACCCTCGAATCGCTCGCCGAGCGGATGAAGCGCGACTTCGCTCTACTGTTGAGCAAGCGTACGCCGCTCGAGGAGCGCTCGGCGGCCCGCAAGCGATTCCTCCGCGCCCGCCACAAGACCCTCATCCTCGTCGAGGAACTGAGCCTGCGCACGCGCCGCGTGCAGTCGGTAATGCGGCAGATGGAGGACATCTGCGAGCGGATGTACCGCATCCGCGCGCGACTCCACGAGTTGAAGTCGGCTCCTGGCATGATGGGCGAGCGAGCCAGCCTCCGCCGCGAACTTCGCGACCTCATGGTCTCCACCCAGGAGAGCCCCGCCAGCCTCCGCCGCCGCTGCGAAGTGATGCGGAGCCAATACAGTGATTACGAGGATGCCAAACGCCAGCTTTCGGGGGGCAACCTGCGGCTGGTCGTCTCCATCGCCAAGAAATACCGCAATCGGGGGCTGAGCTTCCTGGACCTGATTCAGGAAGGCAATACCGGCCTCATGCGGGCGGTGGACAAGTACGAGTACCGCCGGGGGTACAAGTTCTCCACCTACGCCACCTGGTGGATCCGCCAGGCCATCACCCGGGCGATTGCCGACCAGGCCCGCACGATCCGCATCCCCGTGCACATGATCGACGTGCTGAGCAAGCTCAAGAACACCTCGAAACGGCTCTTGCAGGAACTGGGCCGCGAGCCGACCACCGAGGAAACGGCCCGCGCCGCCGAGCTGTCGATCGAGGAGACCCGCCGGGTGCTCAACATGGGACGCCACCCGGTGAGCCTTGACCGGCCGGTCGGCGAGAGCGAAGATAGTTGCTTCGGCGAATTCATCGAGGACAACGGGCTGCCCAAGCCCGACAAGGCCGCCGCCAATGAGATGCTGCGGGAGAAAATCGAGGCCCTGCTCAAAACGCTCACCTACCGCGAGCGCGAGATCATCCGCCTGCGCTACGGCCTGGGGGATGGCTATACCTACACCCTGGAGGAGGTCGGCCGCATCTTCAAGGTCACGCGCGAACGGGTGCGTCAGATTGAAGCCAAGGCGGTGCGCAAACTGCAGCATCCCGTGCGGGCCAAGCACCTCGAAGGATTTCTCGAACGCGTCGCAGGCTGACGCGAGTCGTCAAGCCGCTGACCCCCTGGTCAGCGGCTTTTTTTGTTTCCGCTGCTGAAATCGAGTACTTGATCCAATGATGTCTTCGGAAGCCAACACGATCACTGAAAACCTTCGCACCCTGCACCGCATCCACCGGCAACTGGGCGATCTCAAGGGGCGGCTGCAGCGCGGCCCGCGAATGATTGTCGCCCACGACGCCAACGTCCAGAAGCTCGAAACGCAACTGGCCGCCGTCAAGGAACAGGCCCGGGCGCTGAAGTTTGCGACCGACGAGAAACAGAACCAGTTGGCCACCCGTGAGGCCATGGTCGAAAAACGGCGCGGCCAGCTCCGCCAGGCCTCCGACAACCGTGAGTACCAGGCGCTCAAGGAGCAGATCGCCGCCGACGAAATGAGCAATAGCGTCCTCACCGACGAGATCCTCGAGGCGATGGAAAAACTCGATGGATTGAACAAACGGGTGGCCGAGGCGGAAGCTGCCCTGGCCCATGGCAAGCTGGAGGCTCAGAAAGCCCACGATCATTTCGAAAACGAATCGCCCGCGATCCATGGGGACATCGAGCGGCTGAAGAAGGAACTCGCCGATGGCGAAGCGTCTTTGCCGCTCGATTACCGCGACATCTACCACCGCGCCGTCCGCGGCAAGGGCGAAGAAGCGCTCGCGCCGGTGGTCGGAGAGTACTGCGGCGGCTGCAACCAGCACATCCCGCTCAACGAAGTGAACAAGGTTATGCTCGGCCAACCCGTCGCCTGCCGTTCCTGCGGCCGGCTCTTGTATATCGCCGAAACGGCGTGAGCCGCGCACGCTACTGACTGGCGCGGGCGGCTTCTGATGTTCATTGCGCGCCGGTCGCCCGCGATCGAGGAGATGGCGCTGGACTGCAGGGGCGGTCCCGGTGTGCCCCGTTACCGTTCCAGTCGCCTTTGCCGAGAGACGACACCATGCTCCGCAAGACCTCCGAAGCGATCCAGTTGCTTGTCGGCAACTTTCCGCTCCTCGCCCTGGTGATCCTCACCGTCTGGCTGCCGGGGAATCTGCTCGTCAACTATCTCGTGTTCTACGTGTTCGACCCCGACGATGTCTTTCGGGCAGCGCGCGTCGGGATGTGGATCGAGGGGATTTTCGGTCCCATCTATCTCGGCGCCATGATCCACGCCCTGTGGCAGATCAAGCAGGGACGGCCGGTCGGCTATGGCGAGGCGATCGGCGTGGGCTTGAGGAATTGGGGGCGGCTTTTCGCTGCCCGGTTCGTCGCCGGATTGCTGATCTTGCTGGGACTTCTTCTGCTCATCGTGCCCGGCGTGGTTCTTGCATTGCGGTATGCGTTTGTCGACTGCGCCGTGATCATTGAGGAAGCGAACACGAAGGAAGCCTTGCGCCGCAGCACGGACCTGACAGCCGGAATCAAGCTCAGACTCCTTGCCTTGGCGGTATCGTTGTTTCTTGGCTTCATCCTCGTATCGGCGGCGATCTACTTCCCCATCACACTCCTCGAGGAGCTTGGCCAGTTGAGCGTGCCGGCCGCCATGGCGGCCGAATTCACCGCCGACTGCGTGCTCGACATCGTCTATGCCGTGCTCCAGATCGCGATCTTTCTCTACTATTGGGAGAAGCGGGAGGTCGAATGGGCCGCCGAGCGGCCACCCGTCCCCAACCTCGTGGGCAAAGGCGATTCCATGGTCGCACCACCGTTCGGCACTCCTCAGGATGACGATAACCCCTACCGCTCGCCGCGGACCTGATCACCTGTCCCGCCATCGAGACGCTTCGTCTTCGGCAGGCCGCCCGGCCTGACCGGGCTCTTCGGCTCTCGTCTCACTCCTTCGTACCTCCCAGCGCCGCCCGGGGGTGCGCGGGGCAGCACTTTCTCCATTCGACCCGCATGCGATGGTCGTCGCAAACGCGCCAAAGTCGAAGGCCGTTGGTGCCTTACCGATGGTGCGTACCCGGTCTTGCCCCGGCCGTTGACTTGCGCCGCGCGGCGCTATAGTCTCTTCCCCGGCGGCGCGAACCGCGCGGTCCTGCCGATTCGCCCGCCTTGGCGCTGGTCAATCATCTCGCAGCGGGATCGATTAGGATGACGACTTCGCGCGAGCGTGTGATACGGACGCTCAATCATCAGCCGGTCGACCGCGCGCCCCGCGATCTCTGGACCCCGGCCGCTGCAACGCGCGCCGAACGCGACGAGATCGACGACCTGTTGCTGCGATTCCCGCGCGACATCGTCGCGCCGGAATCCGCGGCCGGGTGCGGCCCTCCCTCGCCGCACGATTCGGGTGAAAACGGCGAGTACGCCGACCCCTGGGGATGCGTGTGGCGCCTCGCCGCTCCGCCGGCCGGATGGGAACTCGTGCTTTCGCCCCTCAGCAGCGGCTGGAGCGGATTCCGCCCGCCCGCCGAACTCCTCGACCGCTTCGATCGCGACCGGGTGAACCGCCATGCGGCCGGCTCCTCGCAGTTCGTCCTCGCCGTGTCCGGCGTGCGGCCATTCGAACGCCTCGCCTGGCTGCGGGGGACCGAGGCGGCGCTGGCCGACATCGCTCGCGGCGACGGCCGCGGGCGCAAGGTCCTGGGCCTCCTGCACGAGTTCTTCTCGTCCGAGATCGAGTTGTGGGCCTCGACCGGTGTCGACGGCGTGGCCTTCGGCGACGGCTGGCCCGGCGGCGACTGGTCACTACTGTCGGCCGACCGCTGGCGCCGGGTTCTGAAACCCCTCTACCGCGACTATTGCCGCATCCTCCACGCCGCCGACAAGTTCGTCTTCTTCCGCTGCGCGGGATGTATCGATGGCATCATTGACGACCTGCTGGAAATTGGCGTCGATGCCATCCACGCCCCGGTGGGTCCTGAGAGCTTTTCGCGCCTGGCCGAGGAACTCCGCGGGCGGATCACGCTCTGGGCCGGCCTCGACCACCCTGCGGTTCTCTCGCAGGGCAGCCCCAACGACGTCCGCCTGGCGGTCGACCGTCTCCGCCGGGCCCTCGACTTTGGCCGGGGCGGCCTGATCGCCCAGTGCGACTGGCGAGCCTCCGTTCCCTGGCGAAACGTGGCCGCGCTGTTCGACCGCTGGCAGCAGCCCATGCTGGCCCACGCGTGAAACAGCCGGAAGTCTCGGTCGCACAGTGGATCTCGCCAGCCGCCGCGCGGTATAAAGGAGGAAAGGGCAATCGCACTCTTCGGGGACAGATGGGGTGAGCGATCCTGCTGCGTCGGAAACCAAAGCTGCTGCTGGCGGCCAGTCCGCCGCGGCCCCTGGCTGTGCTCTTCCTCCCGCTTCGTGCAGCATTGAATCGCCCGCCCCGCCGTTTCAGTTCTCCCTGAAACGCCTCCTTGCGGCGCCGGTTGTGCTGGCGATCATCCTCGGAGCGTTCGGCTGGCTCGGGCCCGTGTGGGGGCTGTTCGTGTTGATCACGAGTGTCGCCATTCTGGCCGCCGTATTCTTCACCCAGTTCTGGACTGAGATACTGGTGATCGGCATCATTTGGGCGATGCTCGCGGCACTGCTCCTGCCGGCCCCCTCGGGAGCACCGGAAGCTCCTCGACGCTCACAGTGTTCCAACAACCTCAAGCAAATCGGTCTCGCACTCCACAACTACCACGACCAATACGGCTCCTTCCCGCCCGCGTATATCGCCGACGAGAACGGCCGGCCCGTGCATAGCTGGCGGGTGCTAATCCTGCCGTTCCTTGAACAGCAGCCGCTTTACGATCAGTACCGCTTCGACGAGCCCTGGGACGGGCCCAACAACCGACGGCTGCACGGCCTCGCGATGCCCGTCTATCACTGCCCCGGCGGTCCACCATCCCGCGCGACGAATTACCTCGCGGTGATCGGCCCGCGGACCGTCTGGCAGGGACAGAAGACCACTCGACTGTCAGACATTGCCGACGGTCCGTCCAACACGCTCCTGGTGGTTGAGGTGGCGAAGTCGGGCATCCACTGGATGGAACCTCGCGACCTGCACGTGCTGCAGATGGCTCGCGGGATCAATCCCAAGGCCGGGCAGGGCATATCCAGCATTCACCTGGGCTGCGCGAATGTATCCTTAGCGGATGGCAGCGTTCGCTTTCTGCCGGACGATTTCCCGCCCGACCTCCTCGATTCGCTGCTCTCGATCGACGGCGGCGAAAAGATCGATTCTGAGAGGTGGTAGGAGGCGTGAGCACCGCGCGTCGACTTCAATTCAGCCTCAAGCATCTCCTGGCGGCCCCGGTCGTGCTGGCGATCATCCTGGGAGCATTCGGTTGGCTGGGGCTGGGGTGGGGGCTGTTTGTGCTCATCACGGCCGTCGCGATCCTGGCCGGCACGTATGGCGCCAAGACGCGGAGCGAAAAAACCGCGATTTGCACGATCTGGGTCATGCTGGTCATATTCCTGCCGCTGGCGATTCCAAGCCCCAGATCTGGAGCCGGACGTCGCGCGACCTGCCAGAACAACATGAGGCAAATCGCCCTCGCCCTACTCGCATACCAGGCCGACCACGGTTGCTTTCCGCCGCCGTACATCGCTGATGACGAGGGCCGCCCGATGCATAGCTGGCGGGTCCTCATCCTGCCCTACCTGGAACGCATCGATGCCTATAAACAGTACCGCTTCGACGAACCGTGGAACGGGCCCAACAACCGGAAGATCGGAGCCCTCCGGTTCAACTTCTTTCAGTGCCCGAGCGACATCGCTGCGAACGGCGCGAGCACCGCCACCAACTACCTGGCGGTTGTTGGCCCCGGCACCGTTTGGCGGGAAGAAAAGTCTACCTCCTTCGACGATATCCGGGACGGCGTTTCCGAAACCATTCTCCTCGTCGAAGTAGCCAACTCGGGCATCCAGTGGTCCGAGCCGCGCGACCTGCACGTGAACCAGATGGCCCCGTGGATCAATCCGAGAGCCGGCCAGGGGATCTCCAGCGGCCACCCCGGCGGCGTGATACTCACATTCGCCGACGGCCATTCGGAGTTCATCCCCAACACGCTGCCGCCCGAGACGCTCAGGGCCCTGCTCTCGATTGACGGCGGCGAACAAATCGACCACAGTTGGTGGGATTCGCAATAAGGCCCGCGACACGGCTTGTGGTGCAGGCGTCCCGCCTGCCGGATACGCAAGCCCAGCCTGGCCACTTGAGGTTCGCATGCCCGAAATGCCGCTCTTCAACGGATTTCTTCGCTCCAAGGCCCCCGAGACCGGCCGCATCGTGGTCCAGCTTACTCGCGGCCCAGGGCACGCCTATCCGCTTTACTATTTCATCCCCACGTTCACCGCCGACGCCCGCTACCTCATCCACCACCTCGCCGCCGGCGGCGAAGTGCAACTGGTGCGGCTCGATCTGCAGACGGGCGAGTCGGTGCAGTTGACCCATGCCCAGTGCCCCGACACCGAGTGGCGGCCGTGGTGCGTCCCGTCGGGCCGCGGCGTGCTCGACCACCGCAGCGTGCTCAACGTCGCTCGCAACGAGGTGATCTATTTCGACGGCAACGAGGCCCGCGCGGTGCACGTCGAGACGCTCGCCGACCGGCCGCTCTTCACATTGCCCGCCGACCGTGAGGCGATCGGCCAGAACTGCGCCACGCCCGATGGCCGCTGGTTCGTCTATATCCATGCCCCGCGCGGCAGCCAGTGGGGACGCCCCTGCCAGGGCGTTGCAGTCGTGGCGTTCGACCTCGACACGGGTGAGCATCGCACCTTGTGCCGCATCGATAGCGCCATCTTCCACGTCACCCCTTACGACAACGAGCACTTCATCGTGACCCACCCCGCCGATCAGCCGGGCATGATGATGACCGACCTCACGGGCGCCGGTTACGTCCTGCTTCGCGACGGCGATCCGGGTGTTCGCGGCCACCTGATCCACTGCCCCATAACCGCCCGCGGCATCGCCTACGAAGTGCCGGGCGTACAGATCTCCGGGCTTTACGATCCCTTCCGCCGGGCGCGGTTTGAGTTTCCGCTGCCCAAGTACTTCCAGTACAACCACACCGGCTGGGACCCCGAAGGGCGGCTCTGGTTCTACGAGAATTCGACCGCCCACAACGAGTTCGCCGTCCACGACATGTACGCCCTGTTGCGGCTCGACCGTAATGGAGGCCACTGGCTGCGGCTCACGGGCAACTGGCCCACATTTGCCGGCGGCCAGAAAGCGCACTTCCACCCGGTGCTGACGCTCGACCGCCGCTGGATTCTCTTCACCGGCGGAGATCCGGCCAGCCAATCCAGCCACATCTTCCTGCTCGACGTCTCCGACCTCGGCGACAGCGAAGGAATCTCGCCAGACCTGCTGAGCCCAACGGGCGCAAACGACCTGCCCTCTCTGTAATCCCGCCCGTTGGTAGTCCCGGCTTCAGCCGGAAGCGCGTTCAGATCGCCGGCCTCCGCGCCAACCACCTTGTCCATTGCCGGCCGACTGGCCGGGCATTATTCTATCTCGGGCCGAGGCTGCCAGGGTTGGCGGCCGGTTTCCGCTCTTCGCATTCCTGGTTGCCGCATTCCATGCAACTCCACTGGTACGATGTCGCGGTCTTCCTGGGTTTTTTTGCCGTCGTCATCGGCGTCAGCCTCTTTAAGAGCCGCAAGGGAAAGACGAGCGAAGACTACTTCCTTGCCGGGCGGAACCTGAGCTGGTGGCTGATCGGCGTCTCGATCGTCGCCGCCAACATTTCGACCGAGCAGTTCGTGGGCATGGCCGGTCAGGGGGCGAGAGATGTGGGCCTGGCGGTGAGCGCCTGGCAACTCACCGGGTCGGTCGGAATCGTGATCGTGGCGTTTACGTTTCTGCCCGCGTTCCTCCGCGCGGGCATCTACACGATGCCGGAGTATCTCGAGTATCGATACAATAGTGCGGCCCGGGGCATTATGGCTGTCTTGACCGCGATCATCTACGTGTCGGTCACCTGCACAACGGTCCTGTATTCGGGCGGCCTCACTCTTAACACGATTTTCGGACTGGATCTGCGGGCGGCGATCTGGCTGATCGGCGCGATTGCGGCGGCCTACACGACGTGGGGCGGGCTGAAGGCGGTAGCCTGGGCCGATCTGTTCCAGGGCACCACGCTACTGGTTGGCGGCCTGGTGACGCTTGCCCTCGCATTGTCCGCCATCGGCGGTGTGAGCGGCTTCACCGAAGCCAGTGCTGATCGACTTCACATGATCCTTCCCGCCGACCATTCCGAACTGCCGTGGCGGGTGCTCCTCGGTGGGATGTGGATCCCGATCTTCTACTATTGCGGCCTGAACCAGTTCATCGTGCAGCGTTCGCTTGCCGCCAAGACGCTGCGACAGGGACAGATGGGAGTCATCTTCGCCGGCGGCCTGTGGCTCCTGATCCCGTTCGCCATCGTGATCCCGGGAATCATCGCCGACCAGCTTTACGGCCTTGGGCCGAACAAGGCAGACCAGGCCTATCCACTGCTCATCAAGAGCCTCATTCCGCCCGGGCTGCGCGGCTTCATGTTTGCCGCCATCGCCGGCGCGGTCATCAGCTCTCTGTCATCGATGCTCAACAGCGCGGCAACCATCTGCACGATGGATTTGTACCACAGGTATGTCAATCCGCGGGCCGGACAGCCGCACCTCGTCGCCGCCGGGCGCGGGCTGACGCTGCTGTTTACGATCGTCGCTTGCCTCCTCGCGCCGGCGATCGCCGATCCCCGGTTCGGCGGCGTCTTCCGCTTCATTCAGGAATTCCAGGGTTACATCTCGCCGGGCATCGTCGCGGCATTCGCCGTGGGATTTCTCCTCCCCCGGGCGCCGGCGGCGGCAGGGGTGACGGCACTGCTCCTCAGCCCGCTGGTCTACGGCCTTCTGCACTGGAAGCTCGGCCATTGGGTGTACCTCGACCGGATGCTCGTCACGTTCGGAGCGTGTTCGGCGGCGATGGCCGTGATCACCGCGATCCGGCCGCTTTCGGAACCGCGAACCATGCCCGTCCGTCACGACATCGAAACCCGCACCGCGCCGGGTGTGTACCTGGCCGGCGTGGCGGTGATCGCGGGCGTGGCGGCGTTCTTCATCATCTTCTGGTAAAGCACCTTGCGCACGAGAGGGTCGGACATGATCCGTTGCTTTGTTTTGGGAATGGCCGTTCTCTCTGGCTTATGCGTGACGCCGCTTTCCTCGGCGGCCGACGACCCCGCCGGCACCATTCCGCTCGCCGGTGCGTGGCAGTTCGAGATCGATCGTCAGGCGGTCGGGGTCGAGCAGGGCTGGGCCGCCCGCGAGCTTGCCGAGTCGATCCGCCTGCCCGGCTCGCTCCAGGAGCAGGGCTACGGCGACGAAGTGACCGTCGATACGCCGTGGGTCGGCGGCATCGTTGACCAAAGCTGGTTCACCGAACCGCGCTACGAGCCCTATCGCCAGCCGGGCAACATCAAAGTGCCGTTTTGGCTCCAACCCGACAAGCACTACGTCGGCATCGCCTGGTACAGCCGCGAGCTGACGATACCCGAGACCTGGAAGGGGAAGCGGATCACGCTCGATCTGGAGCGCTGCCACTGGGAAACCCGCGCGTGGCTCGACGGCCGCGAGATCGGATCGGCGAACAGCCTCGCCACGCCCCACGTCTATGACCTGACCGCCCAGGCGACGCCCGGCAAGCACCGGCTCTCGATCCGCGTCGACAACCGCATCCTCATCGGCGTCGGGATCAACGCCCACAGCGTTTCGGACCACACGCAAAGCAACTGGAACGGCCTGGTGGGCGATCTTGCGCTGCGTGCTGCAAGCCCCGTCTGGATCGACGATGTGCAGGTCTACCCCGACCTGCATGCCCAGAAAGCCCGGGTAGTCGTCGCGCTCGGCAACACGACCGGCGCCGCGGTGAAGGGAAGCTTGAGCCTTCAAGCAACATGCGGCGACCACCGGGTAGCCTCCGAACCGCTCGCCGTCCGAGTCGACTCGTCCGGCGGCAAGGCCGAAGCCGTTTTGCCGATGGGCGATGGCATGAAGCTGTGGGACGAGTTCTCCCCGAACGTCTACACCCTTCAGGCCACGCTCCAGACCCCCGCGGGGCGCGATGTGCGTGAAACGGCCTTCGGCATGCGCGAGCTCGGCCGCGACGGCACCCAGTTTACTGTGAATGGACGGCGGATCTTCCTCCGCGGCACGCTCGAATGCTGCATCTTCCCCCTCACCGGCTATCCGCCGACCGACGTCGAAGCGTGGCGGCGGATCTACGCCGTGATCAAGTCGCACGGCCTCAACCACATGCGGTTCCACTCGTGGTGCCCGCCCAAGGCCGCGTTCACGGCGGCGGATGAAGCGGGTATCTATCTGTACGTCGAGTGCCCGGCCTGGGCCAACCAGGGCTCGTCGGTTGGCGACGGGCAGCCCATCGATCAGTTTATCTACGACGAAGGAGGCCGCATCCTCCGCGCGTACGGCAACCATCCGTCGTTCTGTCTCATGTCGTACGGCAACGAGCCGGCCGGCAAGAACCAGAACCAGTACCTGGGAAAGCTCGTCGAATACTGGAAAGCCAAGGACCCGCGACGGCTCTATACCAGCGGAGCCGGCTGGCCGATCATTCCCGAGAACCAGTGGCACAGCACCCCTGCGCCGCGGATCCAGCAGTGGGGCCAGGGCCTCAAGAGCCGCATCAATGCCCTGCCGCCGGAGACCGTGACCGACTACCGCGACTTCGTCGCACGGCACCAGGTGCCCGTGGTGGCCCACGAGATCGGCCAGTGGTGCGTCTACCCGAACTTCGACGAGATGAAGAAGTACACCGGCGTGCTCAAGGTGAAGAACTTCGAGATCTTCCGCGACAGCCTCGCGGCCAACTACATGCTCGACCAGGCGCACGAGTTCCTCATCGCGTCGGGCAAGCTGCAGACGCTGTGCTACAAGGAGGAGATCGAATCGGCCCTGCGGACCTCCGGCTTCGGCGGATTCGAACTCCTCGACCTGCACGACTTTCCCGGCCAGGGGACCGCACTGGTGGGCGTGCTCGACCCGTTTTGGGACGGCAAAGGCTACGTCTCTCCCAACGAGTTCCGCC
>JAXGPP010000040.1:0-39806 GCA_040766885.1 Thermoguttaceae bacterium
CCCAACCACTTACCGCGACACCCTTGCGCCAAGTCAACCGAAACACCCCTCAAGGGCGTTTCGCTTCGATGCAACAATGTTCCATTCGGCGATGCAACTCGCGACGCCCATCCTCACGGCCCCCGGGTGGCTCGCACTATGCGCCAACTTCAACACGTCCCTCACAGTGCGTACGGAGTTGCGTCGGCCCATTCGGCGCGAAACCCCTTCCTCCCTTGCACTTGCCGCCACGCCCCGTGACGCACGAAAATCAATAACGCGTTTATTGTTGCGCATCGATGCAACAATGTGCCATCCTCATGAAGCGGTGCGACAAAATTCAGTCGCCCTTAACGGCAACGGACCCCGCCCCCTTTCGCCACCTGGCAGGTTGCTCCCGCAACAAAAGAAGGGGGCCTGCGGCAATCCGCAGGCCCCCTCGAGATTATTCGAACTGTTGCGAACGATTGTCTTACCAGGTGAGCTCGACGCCGCCGAAGGGGCCGTGATAGAACGGGCTGCCTTCGGAGTTCACTACGGAGTCCTCGTCCGAAATGATCGACGTCAGCGGAATCTGCTCCGGCGCCAGCGCCACCCCCTCGATCCACATCAACTGGTACCCCGCCCGCAACTGCAGCCATTCAGTCGCGTTCCATACCCCCAACAGGGCGAACTCGCCGAGGAACGACACGCCGCCGTCGTCCTCCGAGAGCCGATCGAGATCGGTCAGGCTCACGTCCAGGTTCGCATCGCCGTAGTAGATGCCACCCTTGAGACTTCCAGCCACTCGCCAGCAATTCATGTGGTTCCAGAAGTCGCCTTCCAGTCCCATCTGAAAACCGTACAGGTTGTTGTCAGTTCCATAGCGCAGGGCATACGGCACCGGAACGTCCTGCGCGTCCAGGCCAGCCACACCGTAGTCTTCATACAGGCCAACCCAGCGGAAACCCACCAGCGGCGTGATCCAGGGAGTCAACGGCTTGCGGAAGTTGAGCTCCACGCTGTGGATCTCCGACTCGTAGTTGAAATAGGCGCTGGTCACGTCCATGCCCATGTCCCGGTCGATCCGCAGCGTACCCGTAATCGGATCGAACGCGGCTCCCTCCGACCAGTCGATGCCCATATAGTTCAGTTCGATTCCCCATCCCGATGGCGTGTGACGGATGAGGCGAATGCGTGCGCCCAACTCGTTGTCCAACTCCAGGTCCGACGCGTCGAGTCGGCTGATCGTGAAATCGTCGTCGATTTCTTCCCTGAGTACCGTCTGCTCGAAGACGTCCGAGCGGTCGAAGTACAGCGTGTCGGCCGTGATCGTCCAACGCGGGCAAACCACGCATTCGTCGAATACGGGCCCTTGAATCGGACCCGACTCCACCACGGGTGGGCCATACGCCATGCCCTCGTCGATGATCAGCCCGTCGACCGCCGGGCCGGGCGGCATGCCCGGCATCACCGGTTCGTCGGCCCGTCCGAGGCCGACCAGACTCAGGGCGAACAGAAAGGCACAAGCCCCGGGCGCGCGACACTTCATCGCACGTTCTCCTCCGTGAAAGACTTTCGTTCCGTCAGCCTGTCGGTTCGCCGGGTGAAGAAGGCTCGTCCCCGCGCCTCATGCGCGGGGGCAGCCACGCTCCCCGTGCGACCGCCAACAGGAGGCGCGACAGTGGCGCCTCTCGGTTACTCATCGACGCCCGGATACGATCCGGATGAGCGGTTTCGACGGCATTTGCCAAGCGTCCGGTCCTTCCCCCTCCGCCCGGCATACGTGTTGGCGGCGTCTCACCTTCGCGCAGTCGACTACCAGCGTGCTTCGATCGCCGCGTACGGCCCGTGATACAAGGGGCTCCCGCCAGTATTTACTTCCGTGTTGAACGGCACGAACAGGTCGGTCGAGGGGATCTGTTCCGGCGCCAGCGCTACCCCTTCAATCCAGGTAAGCTGGTAACCGCCGCGAAAATTCAGCCAGTCGCTCGCCTGCCACGATGCTCCCAATGCCGCTTCCCCCAGAAAGCTCGTGTGGGGCTCGGCCCACGACTGCTCGAAAACGACTCGCTCCGCCTGGTCGGGCACCGGACCATAAGCGAACGCCGCATCCAGATCGGCCTCGTTGTAATACAGACCCGCTTTCAGCATGCCGTCGATGCGCAGCGGTCCCCCCCGGTCCCAGAGGATGACCTCCGCTCCGATCTGCACCCCGTACATGTGGTTGTGTGTGTCGTAACGGTAGCCGTAAGGAATGCCCGGCGTCGGCGGTTCCAGGCCTGCTACCCCAAACTGCTCCTCCAACTCAACCCAGCGAAAACCGATCAGCGGCGTCAGCCAGTCCATGCGGCGGCGAAGGTTGAGCTCAGTGCTGTAGAGTTCCGAACCATAGCGGAACAACGCCGAATTCACATCGATCGGCTCCGGCTCCACGCCCAGCAACTGCAAGTTTCCGTTCTCGAACGGGTGCAGCGACGCCCAACTGCCGACGCCATAGAACAACGCTTCGAACTCCCAGCCGCTTGGCACATGGTAGATCACATCCACCCTCGGACCCACCTGAAGATCGAAGTTGAAGTGCTCGACGTCGAATTCACTGCTCCCCGCAAGCAGTGGCAGACTGAATGCGTCGCTCCGCTTCAACGCAATCGCACCGCCCGAGACCGACCAGTAAGGGCAGCATGGATCGCAGTCGAAGAAATCGCTGCAGGGACGTCCGTAGGGACAGAACACCGGTCCGGCCAACGCCCTGTCCCCCAGGCCGCTACCCTTCAGGTGCTCGCTTCCGGCCGACGCAGTCGTCGACGATTCAGAAGGCTGCGCCGCTCGTGGGGTGGGGGATGCCGGAGCCGCTCTCAACTCCGGCTCGGCCGGCGGCTGCGCCTCGACAGCTTCCAGTCCCGGGACCGCCTCAGAGGGCTCCGCAGGCGCCGCCAGCTCGCCGTTGAGTGCTGGAGAGGTTAACGGTTCAGGTTCGGTGGCGGGCAGCGGTCTCACGGGCGGCACAGCCGACTCAATCGCCAGCGGCGGCGCCGGCAGGTCGGCCGGCTCGGGTACCACCGGCGGTGGCCCTGCCCCGTCCGCGGGAACAGCGGCGGATTCCGCCCCAATCGCCGTGGCAGCCCAAGTGCAGAACGCGACGGCCAATACCCACGCGACGGCAGCCAATCGCCGAGAATTCATCGCATTCTCCGAATACCAAGAGAAGAGATCGAGCGCATGGCCGTCCCCCCAGCCCAACGGGCCGGCTGCCATCGCACTCCACCGCGCATGACGAGACAGTGCTTTGTAGGCGGTTTTTCCGAACTATCGGCAGCTTCAGCCCGGACGGGTCAACCTAACCGGAAAATTTTGCCACATGTCCGCCTCGCGTTGCGCCCCGCATTTCCCGCCGCCTTGACTTGGTGAGAATGGGGGAGCTGGGGGTGCCGGGCGGCGGATTACGAACGTGCCGCCTGTCAGCATTTCGATGCCCCGCAAGCCGTAGCGAACGGTAAAGATAGGTCGTGACACCGTCCGGAAATACCGCTACAATCACCGGCCGACGCCCTGTCCCCATGGTGGTTTTGTCAGGCGTTGTCGCAGATTTCGGTTACGTCCCCGAGGCCGGTGGGCAATGTCCAGACGGCTGCGAAGTCGGGGCTGGAGCTTCGTCTTTTCCTCGCGAAAGGCCAGCGGGCAATGGGGGACAGTCTTTACGAACCCGAGCTGCAAGATCCCGTGACGACAAGCATACCCGTCCGTCGACGGCCAACCTCGATCGAGGTGGTGTTCAGCCAGCCGAGGCACCCACAGCGACTTACTGAAGCCGTTTTCTATCCCTTCGCCTACCGGTTGATGTACCTCTCGCGGCGGATGGAGGAGCAGCTATTCGAGCTCTTCCAGAAGGGGTACGTCAAAGGCACGGTGACGATCAGCATCGGAAATGAGGCGACCACGGTCGGCATGTCGCTGCCGTTCCGTCCCGGACGCGACGTGGTGTCGCTCCTGCATCGCGATTTCGGCGCCCACTTGCTGTTCGGCGCGACTCCCTACCAACTGGTTTGCCAGTACTTCGCCAACGCCGACAGCCCGACCCACGGCCGCGAGGGGAATGTGCATCACGGCGACGCCGCCCGTCGCCGTTTCCCCATGATCAGCCATCTCGGCAACATGCTGAGCACCGTGGTGGGGGGCACCTGGGCCGCGCGGCGCAACGGCGAACAGGTGTTTGGCCTGGCGGTGATCGGCGACGGTGGGACCAGTGCCGGCGACTTTCACGAATCGCTCAATCTGGCCTCCGTCCTGGGCGTGCCCGTGCTCTTCCTGGTCGAGAACAACCACTACTCCTTTTCCACGCCCACCGAGTACCAGTATCGCTGCCGCCAGCTATCAGACCGTGCCCAAGGCTACGGGATCGAGGGCCGGACGATCGACGGCACCGACGCCTGGGCCGTTTATTCGGCCGTCTGCGACGCGCTGGAGGTGATGCAGGACAACTCGCTGCCGTTCATTCTCGAATGTTCGAGCATCCGCTTGCACGGGCACGCGGCGTACGACAAGGCGACCTACGTCGGCGCCGAAGAGCAGGAGCGGAATCGCCGGCGCGACCCCCTGCCTCGCACGCGCGGCCTCCTTCAACATGTGTGCGGGATGGCCGAGGAAGAGATCGTCGCTCTGGAAACGGAGGTCGACGACGAGGTCCAGGAGGCGATCGCCGAGGCGTTGAAAGTGCGGCGTCCGAGCCCGGCCACCGAGGGAGGATCGGTGTTCTGCACTCGCTCGCGATCCGCCGCTCCGCCGTATCGCGCCAGTCGAGTGAAAAACGGCGACGCGGTCCGCCGCGCGCTGGAGTACATCCTGGAACACAATCCCCGCGCCTACCTGGCGGGGCTGGATATCGGCGTCTACGGCTCCGCGTTCAAGACCTGCAAGGGGTTGATCGAACGTTTCGGCCGTGACCGCGTGATCGACATGCCGCTTTGCGAGTCGGGGCTCACCGGCTTAGCCCTTGGTGCGTCGCAAACCGGTTGTGACGGAGTCATTGAGTACCAGTTCGCCGACTTCTCGACCGAGGCGGTTACCCAGTTGGGCCTCAACGCGGGAACTTGGTTTTATCGCTCCGGCAGCCCGGCTCCGATCGTGGTGCGGCTGCCGTGCGGCGGCGGATTGACCATGGGCGCCTTCCACTCGGGGGAGTACGAAGGTTTGTGGTCGCAGTTCCCCGGCCTGAAGCTGCTCTACCCGGCGACGGCCCAGGAGACGTTCGAGGCCCTCGTGGGTGGCTTCCACGACGCCAATCCCTGCCTGATCTTCGAGCACAAGCAGCTCTACTGGAGCAAGGCGGGCGACATCGATTTCGACGGCAACCTGGCGGCCGTATGGAGGTCTCGGCGTTACACCGAGGGGAGTGAGGCCACTGTGGTCGCCGTCGGCGCTATGGTCTTCGAGGCCCTGGCCGCCGCCCAGGAGAGGAGCGGAGCCATCGAGGTCTGGAACCCGTTCGTGTTGCAGCCCCTCGATGCGGCTCCTATTATGGAATCGGTTCGCAAGACGGGCCGGCTACTAGTCGTTCAGGAATGCGGCCAGGCGCAGGGGATCGGACACCGCATCATCAGCTTGGCGGCGCAGCATTGGGCCGGCTTGTTGAAATGCCCCCCCCGGCTGTTGGCTGCGCCCGACACGCCGGTGCCTTTCGCGCCGGAACTGGAGATGCACGGACGTCCCAATTCCAAGGCGGTTTCGGCGTGCTTGGACGAAATGCTCAGGATTCCCTGATGGATCACGATACGTTCCGCTTGCCTCTCTACCTCCCCGCACAAGGCGCGGCCGAAACCGAAGCCACGATCGTCGAGTGGCGCGTCGCGGAGGGGGATGTATTTCAGAAGGGACAGGTCCTTTGCCAGGTCGACAGCGCCAAGTCGGTGTTCGACTTCGAGGCCCCCTGTCCGGGACGCGTAATTCGTCTGCTGCACCGCGACGGCGATGCCGTCGGTTATGATCAGGCGGTGATGGAGGTCGAAACCGCCGACCAGGCGATGCGAAACTGGATTCCGCCGGCCGCCGAGGCCAGCGAGGCCCCGGCAGTCCCGGTGATGCAGCGATCCAGGACATCGCCGAACGGCGATGCCATCGGCGCGGCGTTGTTGGGCGTGGGCGGCTACTTGCCCAGTCGAGTGGTAACGAACAACGAACTCGTCACCCCGTTTCCATCGGTCTCCGAGGATTACGTCTACCAGGTGACCGGTATCCGTGAACGCCGCTGGGCAGGCAACGAGGAGAAGCCGTCGGACATGGCCTACGCGGCGTCGGTCGAGGCCCTCACCAAGGCGGGCCTGGCGGCGGCGGATCTCGACCTTATCATCCTGGCGACTACCACTCCCGACGTGGCGATGCCTTCGACCGCTTGCATCCTCCAGGATCGCCTCCAGGCGACCCGGGCGGCGGCGTTTGATCTCAATGCCGCTTGTTCCGGATGGCTGTACGCCGTGGCCCTGGCGCGGTCGCTGATTGTCTCGCGGGCGGCCCAGAACGTGCTGACCGTCGGAGTCGACGTCCAGTCACACCTCCTGGACCGCGACGACCAGGCGACCTGTTTCCTGTTCGGCGATGGGGCGGGAGCCGCCGTCATCTCGGCGGCTTCAACCGGGCACGTGATCCGCGAGGCCATGCTCGGCTCCGACCCGCGTGGATTGCACCTGGCGCGCCGATCTGATCCAGGATATGTCGTGGCCAACGGCCACTCGAACGTCGATCCGTGGATCCGTCTCGACGGACAGCCGTTGTTCCGCTTTGCCACCGAGAGCTTTGCGGAGATTGTGCGGCAGGTGATCGACAAGAGCGGCTGGACGCCTGAGGAGACCCGGTGGATTGTGCCGCACCAGGCCAACGGTCGTATCCTGAAAGCCGCCGCTCGCCGCAGCCGTGTTCCCTACGATCGTTTTTTCGTCAACGTCGAACGGGTGGGCAACACCTCTAGCGCCAGCATCCCGTTGGCGCTGCTGGAGATGGAGCAAAGCCTCCGCGCCGGCGACAAGATCGTCCTCTGCTCGGTCGGTGCCGGCATTACCACCGCCGCCGTTTCAATCGAGTGGTGAGCCTTGCGGCTACTTCATGTCGCCGGAATCGATGCGGTTGTCACGGCCGCCTTCCACGTTGATCGGCGTCCATCCCTCGAGATTCTCGTGGTCGAAAAGGCAGCCCGAAACACGGCTGCGATCGACATTCTTCAGCAGCAGGCCCGCTGAGTCGCTGTCCAGGACGGTGCAACCGCTCACGTTGATGCGACGGCAATCCTCAACCACGATTGCTGCCGCCTTTCGGCGTACGCCATTGATGTGCAATCCGTTGAGTGTGCAGTCGCGGCTGTCTCGCAGTGATATCCCGCCGTCGGCTTCACCCTCAGGGGAGTAGCCCGGATTGCGGTCGAAGTTGTTGGGCCCGATCGTGATATTGGAACTGTCGCTCACTCGGAGATCGGCCTGGAATCCACTCCAGAACGTATTGCCGGTGATCACGACTCCTCGGGCCTGCTGCAGGTCGATATTCACCTGCACGTCGCTGAGCACATTGCCAGTGATCGCGAAGTTGCCCCACGCCCGATCCTTGGCATCGGCGCCGATGTAACGGATGTTCGCCGAGTCAGGCGCCTGGTGGCTGTGCTGGATGGTGCAGCCGGTGATGGCGATTTCGGCGGTGCCGTAGTCCCCGCCCGTGCAGTCGATCAGCACATTGGCCGTGGGAGGCGCCTGCTCGCCCATATTGGCCTCAATGTCGCAGCCGGTGACATGCAGGTTGCGGACGTTACCGCCGCGCGAGACGATGCCGCCGCCGCGATTGTAACTGATGTGGCAGCCAGTGACGTTGATCTGGTGCAGATTGATATCATCGAGGTAAAGCCCGACTCCGGCATTTTCGTACAGATGGCAGTCACTGACAACGACGTTGCGGTTGCGATTGACGAGATGGATGGCGTGCAACGCGTGGCGAATATTGACGCGCGTGACGGTCAACTGCATCGTTCCCGAGGCCTCGATGCCGACCGCTTGTTCGTGCGCGCCGATGATCTCCAGATTATCGACCATCGGCATTCGTTGCCGCTGCCAGACGTTTGGCAGCACGGTTCCCGGGGCAGCCGATCCCTGGTGCGTGCCGAGGAACTTGATCGCCGGTCCGGGGCCCGCCATAACCAGTCGGCTGGTTCCGTCGCCAGTAATAGAGGTTGGGCCGACGCGGTTGAGATTGACGATTATTGCCCCCGTGATCCGGTACGCACCATGAGGCAACCACACGCCTCCGCGACTCGAATCAACCGCGCGCTGGATCGCCGCCGTGTCGTCGGCCTCGCCGTCTCCCTTCGCTCCGAATTGGCGGGCATCGACCGCTGATGGGGTCTGCCCGGTTGCCAGGCGGGCGACACAGAACTCCATCGCCGCAATCGTCAGCACAGTCAATGTCAATGAGACGGAGTAGCGCACGGAAATCTCCTCGATGGAAGTCGGTGGTGCCTGTCGCCGCGAAGAGTAGACCGCGCCCCGACGGGCGGGTCAACGGTCATGACTGGCATCAGTCGGCGCTTCCGACTTCGTCGGACGGAATCGAAATTGTCGCGCAACGACAGATTGAACCGGCACTCGCCACGTGCGGTTCGGCGGCAAAAAAATCTCGTCGCAGCATCGTCAGGGTAGTTGTCAAACGCCAGAAAGCCGCTAAACTCACGTGTGTGGAATGGCTGCCCAACTGAGCCCAACTGAGCGGCAAGATTCGGGGAAGCTATCCCAAAAAGAGTAGAAGCGGAATAGGCGGAACGGAGTCGGCGGCCTGCTGGGCCAGTGATCAGTCATGCAGTGCAATGGGCGAGCCCGCAGCGTTCATACTCGGCGAATTCCGTCGCACAGTCGACGATCGCCATCGGCTGGCACTTCCCAAGCCGCTGGTCGATGCGTTGGGCGACGACACGCGCGACTTATTCCTGGCCAAGGAACGGGCTGGATGCCTCAGCCTGTGGCGCGCCGAGTTATGGCGCGACAAGCTCGAGAGACGGGTGAAGCTGATCCGCGACAAGCTGGCGTTGGGAAACCTGGAACAGCAGATCGGCCAGGTGCAACTCCTTGGACGCCTGCTCTCCACCCGGCACACCGACGTACAACTCGACAGCCAGGGCCGCGTGTTGATCCCCAAAGAGTTCCGCGACTTCTTAGGCGTCGAACCCTCGGGCGAAGTGGTCGTCGTGGGTGCGGCGGTTTGTGTCGAGATCTGGAGTCCGTCTGCATGGCTCAAGTATCTCGAAAGACGAATGCCGAAGTTCCGGCGATTGTTCCAGCATCTTTCGCAGTGAATCGGGTATCGCACCGAACTGACGAGGGACTAATGAAGGCCACCACCATGCCCGGTCCGGAGGCACGCTGATCGCTCCCGGATTGTGTCACCCGTTTGGGATGCAGAACGCCACGGAAGGCAGGTCGGCCTAGGATGGGCCCGCACGCCCCGGACCGGGCATGGATTCTCGTCGCACAGTTCGCCACGCACGACTTCGACAGCAGCGGGTGCCGTGACTCCGATCTTCACTCGTCCGGCCCCGATCTTGAGCACGGTAATCGTGACACCGTCGCCGATCTCAATCGATTCGCCCGATTTGCGGCTCAGCACCAACATCCTTCTGGCCCTCCGTGGGTAGTTCGTCCATGTGTTCGTTTCTGAGGCATGGCGACGCGGGAATTTCCCCAGCCTCGGCAGTCGCCATGCCTCAGCCGGCCCAACCAATACGCAAGCTGCGTGCCGATTGTTGTTTCTCCTGGGAAAGTGGCCGCACAAGATATTGGTGCTACAGGCTTTGGGGCCGAGATCGCGGGTCTTCAGCGTGTAGCCGGAGCCAGCCTGCCGTGCTGCAAAACAATCCGAGTGTTGCACACCGCTACAACAGCGTGCAGAGCGGTGCTTCAGGCCAGCCGCACGAGAAATGCCTGATCGCACCGGGGCAACAGGTGATCAGGTGGAACCGGCTGAAACCCGTACTTCCTGTACAGACCGGTTGCGATAGTGAGGGCAGAGTTTGTCTCTAGCCACACCTCAACGAAACCGTTGCTTCGAGCGGCGGCAAGAAGGTCTTCAAGCATCTGCTTGCCCAGGCCCTTACCGCGTGCGGATCTCTCAATGTACATCTTGCAGAGTTCGGCTCGACGATGGCTCAGCGGGTAAAGTCCTGCGCAGCCGACGATTCGGCGGCAGCGGTTGTCTATGATGACTTCGAATGCTCCACCGCGTGCGAAGTAATTTCGTTCGAGGTCGGCGAGGTCGGCGTCGCTGATTCCTGTCTCATCAACGACGCCAAACTCCTGCCGCACCGCAAGCAAGACGGCGCGGATGGCCGGCAAGTCCTCGTTCGTTGCCGATCGTATCGTGAATTCCTCGAGCACCGCTCTCATCTTCCGGGTGTGCTACGGGCTGGTGCTCCGCGGCTGGTGCTCGCTCACTGCCACAAAGGCCATGCGGAGCTCGTACAGGAGGCTGTCGAGTACCTGCTCTTCTTCGGCAGTCCGGTTTCCCTTGGTCTTGGCTTCGAGCATCTCTACTGTATCGATGAAGTGCCTCGCCTGGGCCAGGTTCACATCGTTCTTGCCCGTGATCGGGTTGGGCATCAATCCCATCGACATCATGGCCTGCATTGCCAATGAAGTTACCAGAAAGCTCAGCGTTGCGGGAGGAAATTCGCTTTCAGCGCTTTCTGCCTGCGCCGAGGGCGCTGCCCCGGGAGGCGATTGCTGCGCCGCCACTTCCTTCTCGCGTTCCACCTGTGCTTTCCAGTCTTCGTCGATGATGATCTTCTTTGCCGAGTCATCGGCAGGTTGCGACATGATGCTCGCGCTCCTGTGAACAGGTATTCCGCCGCTCCGTTCGTCAGCTATTCGCCGACCATCCCGGCTGGCGCTTCGGCGGATCGTTCGCCGCGCGTTTCGTGCCGCCGAACCGCAGCGCCGATGAAGCCGCGAAACAACGGATGGGCGTTGGTGGGTTGCGATTTGAACTCGGGATGGAATTGTACCGCCACAAACCACGGATGGCTGGGGATCTCGACGATTTCCACCAGCGATCCGTCGGGGCTGGTGCCCACCACCTGCATTCCATGGGCCGCAAACTGCTGGCGGTAGGCGTTGTTGAATTCATAGCGGTGCCGATGCCGTTCCAAAACCTCGCTGGCACCGTAGCACTCCAGCGCATGGCTGCCGGCGACGAGCTTTGTAGGCTGCGCCCCGAGCCGCATCGTTCCTCCTTTGTCGGTAATGGTCTTCTGCTCGTCCAGCAGGCAGATCACCGGGTGGGGGTTATCTTTGTCGAATTCGGTGGAATTCGCCCCGTCCAGCCCGACCGCGTGCCGCGCATACTCGACCACGGCGCACTGCATTCCCAGGCATATGCCGAGAAACGGAATGCCGCGCTCGCGGGCGAAGCGTACCGCTTCGATCTTTCCTTCGATGCCTCGCTCGCCGAAACCGCCGGGCACCAGAATCCCGTCGACCCCTGCCAGCAGCCGCTCCGGCCCTTCGCGCTCTACCAACTCGCTGTGGACCCGCTGGATGCGGACTTGGGCGCGGTTGTCGATCCCGCCATGGTCGAGGGCTTCGTGAATTGACTTGTAAGCGTCGCGATGCTCGGCGTATTTGCCGACGACAGCGATTGAGATTTCGTGCTTGGGGTTGCGGAGCCGGTGGATCAGATCGTGCCAGGGCTCGAGATTCAGCGGGCCGGCGTTCATCCCCAGTTTCCGCACGATCAGCTCGTCAAGCCCATGTTCCACGAGGCTCATCGGTACCTCGTAGACAGAGAATTCCTTGTCCCGCTCCTCGATGACTGCCTCGACAGGCACGTTGCAGAACAGGCCGACCTTGGCCCGTTCGTCGCGCCCCAGCGCCCGTTCCGTGCGGCAAATGAGGATGTCGGGTTGAATGCCGATCTGCCGCAGCAGGCCCACCGACTGCTGCGTCGGCTTGGTCTTCTGCTCGCCGGCGGCCTTCAAGTAGGGCACCAGCGTCAAATGGATGTACAGGCAGTTCTCCTTGCCCAGGTCGAGCGAAATCTGGCGGATCGCTTCGAGAAACGGCTGGCTCTCGATGTCGCCCACCGTGCCCCCGATTTCAGTGATCACCACATCGACGTCCGGGCCGCGAAGCTTGGCGATGGCGGCCTTGATTTCGTTGGTAATATGGGGAATCACCTGCACCGTCTGGCCGAGGAACTCGCCACGGCGTTCCTTGGTGATCACCGAGAGATAGATCTGGCCTGTCGTGTAGTTGCTGTCGCGGGTCAGCGGGCTGTTGGTGAACCGCTCATAGTGGCCCAGATCAAGGTCCGTTTCGCTGCCATCGTCCAGCACGTATACCTCGCCATGCTGGTACGGGCTCATGGTGCCCGGATCAACGTTGATATAGGGATCGAGCTTCTGCATGCGGACTCGAAGGCCGCGTTTCTCCAGCAGCATGCCAATCGACGCGCTGGTGAGACCCTTTCCCAAAGAACTGACAACACCACCGGTTACGAAGATGTGCTTGGTCATTACCACCTGTCCTGACGGCGAGCGGGCCGGCCGGGCCTCTCAGCGCCACTTGCTGCGCGGACCACGAGCTGGGTCGGACGCGGACCTCGAGGTGGCGTCCCGCGGCGGATCGGAGCGGTGGCTGGCCGGAGCAAAGGCTCGATTCTAGCCCATAAGGTGGCGTTCGACAAACCGCCGGTAGTCGTCAGCCGTGTCGATGCCGAGCGTGGGCTCGTCGACTACCCCGACCAGGATCGAATAGCCAGCGTTCAGCACGCGGAGTTGTTCCAGCGACTCGACTTTTTCGGTGTCGCAGGGGGGCAGGTTGGCCAATTTCAGCAGGAATTCGCGGCGGTAGGCGTAGAGCCCGATATGCTGGTGGAAGCGAGGCGGTTCGGCGGTCAGCAGAGCATCATCCCACTGACGGGGATGGGGGATCACGCTGCGGCTGAAGTATAAGGCTTTGCCTGCCTGATCGAACACGACTTTGACACAGGCTGGATCTTCCAGCTTATTGCGGTCACGGATCGGGGTGGCCAGAGTGGACATCACTGCTGTGGGATTCTCTTCCAGCAGCCGGACCGCCAGATCGATGGAGTCGCCAGACAATTCTGGTTCATCACCCTGAACATTGACGATGATGTCAGCCCCATCGAGATGCCGGGCGACTTCCGCCACCCGATCTGTCCCACTGGCCGCCTTGGCCGAAGTCATCTCCACCCGGCCGCCAAATGCGCTGACAGCGTCGAAAATCTCATCGTGGTCGGTCGCGACGCACACCCCCACCGGCCGTTTGGCCTGCAGTGCCGCCTCGTAGGTGTGCTGGATGAGCGTCTTGCCCGTCTCGCGCAAGAGCATTTTCCGGGCAAGCCGGGTGGAGCCCAGCCGGGCGGGGATGATGACATAACTTGTGCTGCGGATACGCAGTTTTGGCACCGGGTGTCCCATCGAAAACAGTCCTCCATGACAATCGCGATTTGGGGCCAAAGACTAGCGGATTTGTCCGCCGCGGGACAGAGCAAGTCGGCTCCACGCGACGTTTCCTTCACCCGCTAAACGGGTGGCAAGCAGGCTCATTTGGCCTTTCAAAGGGTACTGCAGTATGGCAGGAACGATGGCTATCTCAAGAATGATCGGTCGCTAAACGTTTATCCCACCACCGGCGGGGCATATCGCAAGCAGGTCCGTGCTACACTTCTGAGGCATTGGATTGCCACAGTCAATTGCACAACAAGAGACGCCGGAACCCCTCCAATGTGCGGTATTGTCGGCTATGTCGGACCCCAGGATGCTACTCCTTTCCTGTTGAGCGGCTTGCGCCGCCTGGAGTACCGGGGCTACGACAGCTCGGGGGTGGCACTGGCAACCGCACCGTGCGCGCTGGCTGTGATGAAGGCAGCCGGACGACTCGACCGGCTTCATGAGCGGCTGCGAGATCGGCCGCTTGGCGGTCAAACCGGCATCGGTCATACACGTTGGGCGACCCACGGCGCGGCGACCGATGACAACGCCCACCCGCACCTCGGCGGCGATGGGGTGCTGGCGGTCGTCCACAATGGCGTCATTGAGAATTATCAGTCGCTCAAGAGCCGGCTGCAGAGCGAGGGCTACATCTTCCGGTCAGCGACCGATACCGAAGTGATCGCGCACCTGATCGCGGAAAGCCTGCCGCCCGTCTCGGTCGCTGACGTAGTCGCGAGCGACTATCAGCCACTGGCCGACGCCGTTCGTGCCGCCCTGGCACAACTTCACGGGACGTACGGGCTGGCGGTGTTGTTTCGCGACTTCCCCAACGTGATTATTGCCGCCCGGCTCGGCAGCCCACTCATCATCGGGGTTGGCGACGAGGAGCACTTCATCGCCAGCGACGGCTCTCCGCTGGCCGGGTATACCGACAAGATCGTCTACCTGGCAGATCACGAGCTCGCGGTTTTGACAGCGGACTCGCTCCGCGTGATGCACCGCGACCAGGGGCAGGTTCGTCACTCGATCCAGGTGCTCGACATCGAATCGGGCGACGTCGATCTGCATGGCTACCCGCACTACATGCTCAAGGAGATCTTTGAGCAGCCACAGACCGTCGAAAATGCGCTCCGCGGCCGGCTTGACCTGGATGCGGCGACCGCGAAGTTTGGCGGCTTGAATCTCACGCCGTGTCAACTCAGGACGGTCAATCGCTTCCTGTTCACCGGTTGCGGCACCAGTTGGCATGCCGCGCTCGTGGGGGAGCATCAGATGGAGGCTCTCGCACGACTCCCGGTCGAAGTGGAATACGCCAGCGAACTCCGGTACCGGAACCCGCCACTGGAAAACCAGACGCTCGTATTCGCCATCACCCAGAGCGGCGAGACGGCCGACACGCTGGCCGCACTGCGGGAGATGAAGCGTCAGGGGCACCCCACGCTGGCGATCTGCAATGTCGTGGGGAGCACCATTGCGCAGGAGGCCGACGGCGGGATCTACCTCCACGCCGGGCCCGAGATCGGAGTGGCATCGACGAAGGCCTTCACTTCGCAATGCACGGTTCTGGCGCTCTTGTCGCTCTACTTCGGTCGATTGCGGCACCTGAGCTACGAAGCCGGCATGCAGATCATCCGCCATCTGCAGCAGTTGCCCGACATGGTCCGCGGGGCGCTCGAAGCCAACGACTCCGCTCGCCGCATTGCCGACAAGTATGCCGAGTGCGACAATTTCCTCTACCTGGGGCGGCAATTCAACTTCCCGACGGCGTTGGAAGGGGCGTTGAAACTCAAGGAGATCAGCTATATCCACGCCGAGGGCTATCCGGCCGCCGAGATGAAACACGGCCCGATCGCCCTGGTCGATGAGCAGACTCCGAGCGTCTTCCTCATGCCGCAGGGGCCGGTCTACGACAAGGTCCTGTCGAACCTTCAGGAGATCAAGGCCCGCGGCGGACCGGTAATCGCCGTGGTGGGCGAGGGGGATACTGCCGCCGCGGCGCTGGCCGACGACGTGATCGAGATCCCCGAATGCGAGGACTTCCTGCAGCCGATCGTGTCGATCATCCCCCTGCAGCTTCTCGCCTACCACATCGCGGTGGCCCGAGGCTGCGATATCGACAAGCCGCGCAATCTCGCCAAGAGCGTAACGGTGGAATAGTCCGCAATGCTTCTGGAGGTCGTCGATGAACCACGCCGCGCAGATCGGTGCTGCAATTGGCCTGCTGTTGACCGTCGCGATGAATGCAACCGCTGCGGATTCGGCGAAGCGCTACCTGATCATTCACGCCGACGACGCGGGCATGTCGCATTCGGCCAACGCGGCGACCATCGAATCCATGGAGAAGGGGATTGTCAACTCGGCGAGCATCATGGTCCCCTGCCCCTGGTTTCTCGAGTTCGCAGCCTACGCCCGGCAGCATCCGGAGATGGATTTCGGCGTCCATCTCACGTTGAACTGCGAATGGAAGCACTACCGCTGGGGTCCGGTCGCGCCGCGCGAAAAGGTGCCAAGCCTCGTCGACCCCGATGGCTACTTGTGGTCGAGCGTCGAGCAGGTCGCCGCGCATGCCAAGGCGGAGGAGGTGGCGATTGAAATCACGGCGCAGGTTGAACGGGCGAGGCAATTCGGCATCGCGTTGAGTCATCTCGATACGCACATGGGGGCGCTGGCTAGCCGTCCCGACTTGCTCGAGGTGTACGTCAACCTGGGGATACAGTACAAGCTCCCGGTGCTCTTCATTCGCGAAGTCGATGCGGGAAAGGCCGCTGCGTACCCCGCGCTCGCCCAGCAAGCCCGGCAGATGTGCGAGAAGCTTGAGGCCAACAACCTGCCCGTGCTTGATCGGCTCGTGCAGTTTTGCGAGGGCGATACGCACGAAGAGCGGCGGGCTCGTTACCTGGAGGCACTGCGAGATCTGCCGGCCGGGTACAACCAGCTCATCGTTCACTGCGGCTACGACGATGCAGAACTGCGGGCAATCACCTCCAGCGCCGCCCGCCGCGACAGCGACCGCCGCGTGTTCACCGATCGGCAAGTTGCCGAGGAAATCGAAAAACTCGGCATCGAACTGATCACATGGCGGCAGTTCCGCGAGTCTGCCGCGACGCGCCAGTGAGCGGATAGCGTCGATCGGAGTGCGACCTAGCCGAACATGCCTCGCGCCAGGAGCCTGTCGACGGCGGCAACACGGTCGATTGGTTCTCGTCCTGGTTCCGACCGCCGGGCGAGGGACTGCGACACGGCGAGTTCCCGCAACAGCCTCTCATGGCCCTCATCG
Source organism: Thermoguttaceae bacterium (assembly GCA_040766885.1). Classification (GTDB taxonomy): domain Bacteria; phylum Planctomycetota; class Planctomycetia; order Pirellulales; family Thermoguttaceae; genus JAXGPP01. Next base: position 16,710 of record JAXGPP010000040.1, read on the forward strand.
GCCGCAAATCGATGGCTGGCTGCGCCCGAGGCCTTGCTCGCTGGGCGGGCCAGGCCGTCGCGATACACGTTGATCGCGGTGCCGCTACTATCCCCATCGACATCCCGATTGGCGGCCGGCTGATAGGCGAGCGCCGGATGGGAGATGCCGGTTACACGGAACGCAGTGCTCGCCACACTGCTGCGGATCCAGCCACTGGAAACGAGCGCCAAGCCATTCTGGTCCGTTCGCACGTTCGTGACGTTGCCCGCGTAACCGCCGGTCCAGGCTCCGCTGACGTCGGCTCCGGCAACGGGGCGGCCGCCGGCATCGACGACTGAGACCAGTACTTGTGCCCGCCAGTTATAGTTCGACCACGAGTACCAGGCGCGTTCCGCCCGACCGTCGATGTCGGCGACGTGCATGCCAATTGGGACCGAGTTCTTCACTTGCACCGTCACTCGAGCGGAGGCCGACTGGCCGGCAGTGTCTCGTGCCACTGCGGTGAGCGTGTGACTTCCGTCGACGTACTTCGTCGTGGTCCAGGTGGTGGACCACCCGTCGGCGCTGCTGGTATCGCTGCCGATCTTCACGCCGTCGACGAAGAAATCGACGGCCGCTACACCCCTGTCGTCTGTTGCGGCTGCCGTAACGAGAACGGTTCCGGAGACCTCCGTTGCCAGCGGGCGCGTAATGTCGACCGTCGGCGGCTTGTCGGTCGGCACCGGGGTTACGGGGAAACTCACGTTGCCCGTCGCTGCCCGAACTGCGCGGTTCGCGTTGAGCCGGCCGTTCGTCACGGTTGGGCGCGATGAGTCGGCGATCGAGTCGGTGTTGCGGAGCAAGAGATCCTTGACCCCGGCGGCGGTCAATCTGGGAATGGCCGACCATACCAGCGCGGCGGCGCCGGCCACGTGGGGCGTGGCCATCGACGTGCCCGACGAGTAGCCGTAGCCCGACGCGCTCGATAGCGCGCCGCTGGCGGGTACCGTGCTCAGAATTCCCACGCCGGGTGCGGCCAGGTCGACGGTGGCCGCGCCGTAGTTGGAGAACCAGGCGTAGGAATCGTTGTGATCGGTAGCGGCCACCGAGATCAGCGTGTCGGGCGTGGGGCGGTAGCCGGCCGGATAGCGGGCGCTGGCGTCGTTGTTGTTGGCGCCGAGAAATGTCGACCCCGACCAGTTGCCATTGCCCGCCGCGGCGACGACGAGGTGGTTGGCGGCCGCCGCCCGCTGGATGGCGTCGGCCAGGGGGTGCTCGAAGGGCATCGCTCCGCCCCAGCTATTGTTCGAGATCCTGGCCCCATTGGCCACCGCGTAGTCGAGTGCCAGGATGGCGTCGCTCGTATAGCCGGAGCCCGTGCTGTCGAGGAACTTGAGCGCCATCAGCTTTACGCCCGGTGCGACGCCGGTGACGCCCAGAGCGTTGTTTCCCAGGGCGGCAATCGTGCCGGCCACGTGGGTGCCGTGGCCGTTGTCGTCCATGGGGTTGCTGTCGTCGTTGGCGAAATCCCAGCCGTAGATGTCGTCGACGTAACCGTTGCGGTCGTCGTCGATTCGGTTGCCGGGGATTTCATCCGCGTTGAGCCACATGTTCGCTTTCAGATCGGGGTGGCTGTAGTCGACACCCGTGTCGATAACGGCCACCACGATGCTGCTGCTTCCCCTGGTGAGATCCCAGGCCTCGGGGGCGTCAATATCGGCATCGACTGTGCCGCCGGTCTGGCCGGTGTTGCTCAGGCCCCACATCTTTCCGAATTGAGCGTCGTTGGGGATGTCGTCGGCGCGGATCTGGTAGTCGGGTAAGGCATAGAGAACGTCGTCGCGAGCGATTAGATCCGCCAGCGCTTCGTCCACGGTCTGGCCGTCTGCCAGATTCACCTTCCACAGGTCGCCGTTCCCAAGGCGGTCGGCGTCGAGCTCCGCCGGGGGCGCGTCGCGGAAGCTGACGAGAACGTGTGACGGGTGGAAACCGTCGGCTTCCACACGGAGATCGGACAGGCTGGGTTGGCTGTCCCATGGCGTGGCCGAGAGGAGTTGCCGCTCTTCGAGCGGTTCGCAGCCCGAGCAGAGAGGGCGGAGGCGGGGGTGCCGAGTGGAACCGGTGTGCTGACGAAAGGCGCGCATGGCGAATCTCCCTCCCTGGACGCAGTGCGGGTAACGCAGCCCCGGCCGGGCGGCAGGACAGGAAGGGCATGCACCGCGCGCACCATGGGCGATTGCCACGTGCGGCAGCGTGAAACTGGGTCCCGAGTTGATGCCCCCCTGCCTCGCCGAGCAGAACCATCGCAGCCGGCTCACGTGCCAGTCACGGGGCGAGGTTCCGAGCGATTGCGCCCGGTCAGGGAGGGGCACCATAGCAGAGAACGATTTCCGCCGAAACCCACGAAAGGGTGGAACACTCGCAACCCCGGGGAAACGGACCACTTGTCTCCCTCAGGCGAGTTAGGGAAGCGAAACGCCCTTGAGGGTTTTTACTTTAGTTACGTCGCCGGAAAGAGCGGCAAGTCCAAGGAGTATAGGGATTTCGGAATGCACTCTCGGACGCAAGTGATTCCACCCTTGTGGCTAAAGTGTTTCGGTTCCTAGAGGGGTGCATTTGTCAGGAGTAAGGAGTCAGGAGTTGGAAGTTAGGAGTTCGAAAGGGAGCAGAGAGAGCTTTGGTGCCTTGGCGATAGGGAATGGGCGCGGGCCCGCCGTGCGCGGGAGTCTTGAGTCTGTCGAATTGTGAAAGAACGAACACGGGAATCGCCCGATTTGTCCGGGAGATGCCGTGCGGGCGGACGTTCGCCGCTGGCTGATAATATACATAAGTATATGTATTCTTGTCAAGAGGCATTCCGATTGCTTTTTCGAAGAATTCTGGAGGGGTGGCTGAGCGATTCCATGGGGCGATGACCGGGTAATTCTCACAGAAGAGGATCGCGCGGCATGGCGTTTGCTAGTGCGATTCGGGCCTGACGATTCGCCCGAAGGATCGCACGTCACGTTCCCCACGAGGTTTTCCCTATGCCGATGCTCCAGCAGATCGACCTCCGCGCCCTGTCGAAGCTCGAGGGGCCCGAACGGGCGTTCGTTTCGTTCTATTTCTCGGGCGATGAAGGGCTTGCCTCGCTCGAACAGCGCGAGAAGGTGATCCGTGCGATGCTCGAAGATGAGGCGGACGAGTTGCAGCACTTTGACGAAAGCATGAAGCTTGTGCGGCGGTTGATCGAGGAGAACCGCGGCAAACTCGACAGCAAAGGGGTGTGCCTGTTCGCCTGCTGGGCGCTCGACTTCGCGGAAGGGTATCCGCTGCCGGTGGAGGTGCCGACGATGCTGCACATCGGGCCGGCGCCTTACCTGCGTCCGTTGGCCGAGTTGCAGGACGAGCACGAGAACTTCGTCGTCGTCGCGGCCGACAACCGCTCGACGCGGATCTTCCTGGTCACCTCGGCCACGGTCGAGGAGCCCGAACAGGTCAAGGGGGGCGTCAAGAATCATGTCCGCAAGGGGGGCTGGTCCCAGCAGCGGTACGAGCGGCGCCGACGCAACCAGTTGCTCCACTACGCCAAGGAGGTCGGACAGGTCCTGCTGGAAATGTCGCAGCAGGAGCCCTTCGATCGGATCGTGCTGTTGGGGGCCGAGGGGACGATCAACGAGATCGAGAAGGAGTTGCCTGCGCAGTTGGCCGACAAGGCCATCAGCAAGCAGGCGATCGACCTGGGCAACGGCGACGCCGCGCTTATGGACGACGCTTATCGCCTCTACTTCGAGCAGGAGCGAGAGGCCGAGGCGCAGACCTGGGACCGCATTCGCGAGGCCCACTTTCACGGCGGGCTGGCGGTGGCCGGGGTCACGCGGGTGCTGGAGGCAGCCCAGACCGGCCGTATTGACACGATGCTCGTCACCCGTGACGCAGCATTCCCGGGCACCCGGTGCCGCGACTGCGAGGCGCTCGTCCATGGCACGCCGCAAACCTGCCAGTCGTGCGGATCCAGATCGCTGTTCGAAGTGGACCTGGTCGACGAACTGGTGCGTCTGGTGGAGCAGACCAGCGGTGAGGTGGACTTCGTCGACGAGATCCCGGGCCTCACCAAGGTCGGCGGCGTGGCAGCGATGCTGAGGTGGTAGCACGCGATCGCGCGCGAGGCCGCGTCCGGCTCTGCTCGTGCAGGTCGCAGGGGGCTTGCTCGCGAAGGCATCGTTTCTATACTTACGTACATACCGCGACCAGTGCTGTTTGCCGCTGGTCTTGCGTGTCCATCGAGGAATCGTGTACCGTCCTGCCGACATGGATGGCTGGGAGGATGTCGTATGGCACAGGCTTCATCGATCGAGTGGACGGAAGCGACATGGAATCCACTGACGGGCTGCACGAAGATCAGCCCAGGCTGTAAGAACTGCTACGCCCTGCGAATGGCGAAGCGTCTGCAGGCGATGGGCCAGCCGCGTTACCGCAACGGATTCAGGCTAACGCTGCAGCCAGATGCTCTCGAAGCGCCCCTGCGGTGGAAACGGCCCCGGATGGTGTTCGTCAACTCGATGAGCGACTTGTTTCACAAGTCCGTCCCCACCGAGTTCATTCGCAGGTGCTTCGAGGTCATGAATCGCGCATCGCTCCATACATTTCAGGTTCTCACCAAGCGTCCGGAGCGGGCGGTGGAGCTCATAGACCATTTGGCCTGGCCGAACAACGTCTGGATGGGAACGAGCGTCGAGAACGCGGACTACCTGTGGCGAGTCGACCAGCTCCGCCAAGCACCGAGCCGAGTGCGATTTCTTTCCCTGGAACCCTTGCTCGGGCCATTACCCCAGCTTAAGCTGGACGGTATTGGCTGGGTCATCGTAGGGGGCGAATCCGGTCCGGGCGCGCGTGCCATGGACCCCAAGTGGGTCTTCGAGATCCGGGATGCATGCCTGCGAGCCCAGGTCCCCTTCTTCTTCAAGCAATGGGGCGGCGTCCACAAGTCAAGGACGGGCCGGCTATTGGACGGTCGGACGTGGGACGAGATGCCCGCGCGGGGCGAACACCATGGCAAGAGATCGGTGGCATGAACTGTGCGAGTCGGTAGCAGAGAATGACGGCCTCCCGACTTGGGAGGAAGCGAGTGCGTGGACGGAAGACAAACTTTACTTTTGGCATCGCTACCTGGAGATCACGACGACTGCCATGGTGGGGCATCCAGCTTGGCCAGCAGGACTCGTTTATCTCGACCTCTTTGCCGGAGCAGGTGTCTGCACGATGAAGCAGTCCCGAAGGCGGATTCCGGGGTCCGTGCTGCTTGCAGCCCAAACCTCGAAGCCTTTCAGCCGCATAATCGCGTGTGAGAAGGACCGCACGCTCGCCGACGCCTGCGAAACGCGGCTTTCCAAGACGTATGTTGCGGCGAGATCCCATGTCTTGAGAGGAGACAGCAACGAGTTGGTGGACCAGATCGTTGAACTGATGATTCCAGGCGCGCTCACGCTTGCGTTTGTGGATCCGAAGGGGTTAGACGCACGATTCAGTACTATTTCGGCGTTGTCGAGAAACGGCCGGGTGGATTTTGTCGCGCTGTTTGCAGATGCTTATGACATCAATAGAAACGTGGAGTTGTACTATCGAAATAACCCAGACTCGAAGCTTGACCAAGTGCTCGGACCAAGTTCGGACTGGCGCTCAAAGCTCGACCAGCTTCCCAACCAGTCGGGGCTGGAAAAGCGAAGACTGTTTGCCCGGATCTATGAGGAACAGCTACGACAGCAACTCGGCTACACCCACTTTCGACACAAGCCTATGTCCGGCCCGAATGGGCCGTTGTACACGCTCATCTACGCGTCCAAGCACGATCTGGGCTTGAACTTCTGGGACAAAGCGATCAGCAAGGACGCGACCGGACAACGTGAACTCTTCTGATTCCTCCGCTATCACCTCTTGGGTGGCGATGCGGCAGGGCCGCCATGCAAAGCGCACGGCAATATCCGGGCGCAGCCTGCCAGTCTACCGCCCGCTCCGGGGCGTTCAAGCACACGGACGGCACACGGCCGCCGGGATTGGCGCGTCGCGGGCTCTGGATGAGAATGGGACGACTCTGCAGGTTGCGTTGTTAGTCCTGGCGTGCTGGAGCGGCCCGACGAATGAGCCCGACGTTTACCGTGATCGACCTGTCGGTGGTGGTGGTCTACCTGCTGGGGACCACGGCGCTGGGCATCTGGGTCGGGCGCCGGCAGAAGGATGCCAAGGACTACTTCGTCGCCGACCGGGCGATTCCCTGGTGGGCGGTGATGTTTTCGGTCGTCGCCACGGAAACGAGCGCCCTGACGTTTATCAGCATTCCAGGATTGGCATTCGCCCGCGATCTTGGCTTCCTGCAGATCGCCGCCGGGTACATCATCGGCCGGGCGGTGATCTCCGTGACGCTCTTGCCGCGCTATTACCAGGGAGAACTGGTCACGGCCTACGCCCTGTTGGAACGCCGTTTCGGCCTGGCCACGCGGCGATTCACGTCGATTGTGTTCATGGTCACCCGGGCGATGGCCGACTCGGTCCGCGTCTTCGCCACGGCAATACCGGTAGCCCTGATCCTGGGATCCAGCGTGCGGGAGGAGCACCAGCAGTACGTGATGCCGGCGGCGATCCTGATCCTGGGCTTCCTGACGGTCATCTACACGTATCGGGGCGGCATGAAGGCGGTGGTGTGGACCGAGATTCTGCAGGCGAGCATCTACATCACCGGCGGAGTAGCGGCGGTGATCCTTCTCGGCCGCCTGGTGCCCGGCGGCTGGTCAGCGATCCTTCGCACCGGAGCGGCGGCCGGCAAGTTCCACGTCATCGACACCACCTTGACTGCGAGCCAGGACCACAACCTTTGGGCAGGGCTGATCGGAGGCGCATTCCTCTCGATGGCCTCGCACGGCGCCGATCAACTGATCGTGCAGCGACTGCTCTCCTCGCGAAGCCTCGGCGACGCCCGGAAGGCGCTTGTGGGAAGCGGCATCGCAGTATTTTGCCAGTTCACGCTGTTTCTCCTTATCGGCGTCGGTCTGTACGCCTCTTATCAAGGTCGAGAGTTTGTCCGCAGCGACGAGGTGTTCCCCACGTTCATCCTCGAAGAGATGCCCCAGGGGCTGGTGGGCCTGATCGTTGCCGCGATCGTTGCGGCCACCATGAGCACCCACTCTGGGGCAATCAACTCGCTGGCTGCGGCGACGACGCACGACATCTACCTGCCGCTGACGGGCCGCACCGCCGACGATCCGCGGACGTTACGGACCGGCAAGCTGTTTGCCCTGGTGTGGGGCGTCGGGCTTACGCTCGGCGCGCTATTGTTCAAGCAGCAAGGCACACCGGTGGTAGTAGTGGCCCTGGGGATCGCCTCGTTCACCTACGGTGCGCTATTGGGCGGCTTCTTCCTGGCGATGTTCTGGCCGTGGTCACGCCAGCGCGACGCGATCCTCGGCATGGCGGTGGGCATCTTGGTGATGGCGTTTGTGGTGTTTGCCAAGCAGCTTTCCGCGGCCTACCCCGCGCTGAGCGAGACTTTGGGGCCGTTTGCCCGTATTGCCTGGCCTTGGTACGTGCTCATCGGCACGAGCATCACGTTCGCTGTGGGCGTCGCTTCGTCGCTCGTGTGGCGCGCCAATGAGAAGAAGATGGATCCGTAAACCTCCCTTTCGCCGTCCCTTGGCAACCTACTGGTCCCCAGGAGTTGCTTCCATGATACCCGCCTGGTTGATTGCGATTACGGTGGCGGCGGCAGCGGCGGAACCACCCGCGCAGGGAGCGGCCGTCACACTCGTCCGCGACGGGCGGCCGACGAGCATCATCGTCACGAACGGCCGGCCCAGCGAAGGCCAGGCGTTGGCGGCCGCCGAGTTGCAGGAGCACATCCGGCTCATGTCGGGGGCGACACTCGCGATCGTCAAGGAGAACGACCTGCCGGCCGCACTGCCGGAGACGCTCGTCCTCGTCGGCCCGAGCAATCGTGCCCGGAGCCACGGCGTCGATACTGCCGGGCTGGAGCCGGAGACGTTCATCAAAAGAACCGGCCCGGGCGTGCTGGTGCTGGCCGGCGAAGACGGCGGAAGCAAATCGAACGCCCGGACCGGAACGCTGTGGGCGGTGTACGACTTCCTCCAGGATCAGCTCGGCTGCCGCTGGATCTGGCCGGGCAAGATCGGCCAAGTGGTGCCGCGACGGACAACGATCACCGTGGGGCCGCTCGACGTTCAGGAGACGCCGCACATCAAGATCCGCGACTTCCGCGCGGTCAATCAAGAGAAGCATCGCGTCGGCTATGAGAAGGAGGGACAGGGGAAGTGGTTTGACCTGGGCGCGACCTACGGCCAGCTTGCCGAGGATGAGATGGCCTGGATGCGCCGCATGCGGATGGGCCGCTCGTTCAAGCTCTCGGCGGGCCATGCCTTCACCGACTGGTGGGCCAAGTACGGGGAGACCAAGCCGGAGATCTTCGCGCTTTTGCCCAACGGCAAGCGAGGCCCACAGAAGAAAGACCGCCCCGAGTTTGCCAAGATGTGCGTCTCGAATCCGGATCTGTGGGCGATGCAATTGGAGCCGATCAAGAAATACGCGGCGGAGGGCGCGCGGGGCCTGTCGCTCAACACGTGCGAGAACGACGGCAGCGGGGGATTCTGCGTTTGCGAGCGCTGCCGGCAGTGGGATGCGGCCGCGCCTGCCGCAGCCGGCTCGGCCGGTCGAGTCGAAGATGGCTCGGAGGTGGACCGAGGCGGCGGAGTGGCCGCCGAGCTTCCCGAGAGTCTCTCGAACCGCTATGCCCGCTGGTACAACGAACTGGCCACCAGGCTCCACGCCGTCGATCCCGAGGGCCGCGTGGTGGCCTATGCCTACAGCCGCTACCGTTCGCCTCCCACCGCGGTCGCGCGGATCGAGCCCAACGTCTGGATCGGCTACGTCGGTTTCAATGCCTATCCGCGTCCCGACACGTATCGGCAGATGTCGATGGACGAATGGCTTGGCTGGTCGAAGTTGGGGGCGACGGTCTTCCTCCGCTCGAACTCGCTCTTCTACTTCGGCGAGGGCGCACCGCTGGTCGCGAGCCGCCAAGTCGCCGAGGACCTCCAGTTCCAGGTGGCCAACGGCCTCTGCGCCACCGACTACGACTGCCTGCAAGGCTACTGGGCCACGAGCGGGCCGAGCTACTACGTGCTCGCCCGGATGCTTTGGGACACCGAGGCCGATGCGGATGCGTTGCTCGACGAGTTCTACAGCGCGTTCGGGCCGGCCAGGGGCGCAGTCAAGGAGTACTTCGACTATTGGGAGACGTTCACCGCCGGATTGGGGAACGATCCGGCGCTGTTCGCGCTCACCCGGACCGACCGGCTGCGGGCCTACCCGAAGGTTTATACCGCAACAGTCTTCGCCGCGGCCGAGAGCATCCTGGCCAAGGGGAGGCCGCTAATGGCCGACGCTGCGCCGGAAGAGAAGGAACGCTTCCGCAATATCGAGCTGGGGATGGAGCACGGGCGGCTGTTGGTCAAGGCGCTTGCTGACGGCAAAACTTCCAACGGCCCCGAGGGGGAGAAGCTGTTGTCCTTCCGTCGCGAGATCGCCCCGCGAAATGTGATCAACGTCTATTGGACGACTTCGAAAGAAATGAGATACAGGGTATTCGAGTAACCACCAATGGCCACTGCTACGTGTCGGCAACGGCTCCTGACGTGCCGGCCGAATCGTCCAGGGCGAGGTCGTCAGGCTCGATCTCCACTCGCGCCACGGCGGCGCCGGCCCGCTGCACGTCGGCGATGCCTGAGCGGATTGCCTGTTCGAGCGACTCTGCCTCGCGATGCAATGTGACCATGACCACGCCCCCGCGCGAGGCCGGCGAGCCATCGTCGCAGCCCGCCTCGTACAAGTCCTCAACGAGCTGGTCGGTCAGCTCTGTATCCTGAGTAAGGATCAAAGTGAAATCGTACCGCTTCATGAATCACCCCCTTGCCGACCGTGCGGGCAGGTGTCGACGGCGCGCCGGATGTCACGGGCATGGGCTTCGGGTACTCGCGGCGTGCTGTAGACTGCCTGCTGGCACCCTTCGCGGGTATGTTCCGGGCAATACAGGCGGCCCCAAGCGTGCCCGCGTGGCCCGCTTTTTCGCAGTGTCCAGCCTGCCGCCAACGCGTAGTCGACCGCTACGCGGATGTGTCTGTTCGGATGGTCGTTCATGGCCTGCCCCACTGGTACTGATCCGACGCATCCATCGCATTCTACCGGGAAACTTGTTGGACAGGTAGGCTCTGGGACTAGAAACAGGATGAACATCATCGGCCTCATGTCTGGCACATCCTTGGACGGCATCGATGCCGTACTGGCCGAGTTCGCCGGGACGACCGAGGCGGAACTCCAGTGGAGCGTCAAGGCGTTTGTGACGCTTCCGTTTCGCGAGGAGCAGCGGCGGCAGATCCACGACGCCATCACGCGGGGCACGCCGGCGGACTTGTGTCGCCTCGATGCCGACCTGGGCGAGTGGTTTGCCGCGGCGGCGTTGGCTGTCTGCGATGCGGCGGGCATGAGCCAAGAGAATGTCGACCTCATTGGCTCGCACGGACAGACCGCGTGGCATATTCCGCCTGACCATGGGCGGCGCGGCGCGACGCTGCAACTGGGCGACCCGGCGACGATCGCCGAGCGGACGGGCATCCCGGTCGTCTCCGATTTCCGCTCCCGCGATATGGCGGTCGGCGGACAAGGCGCACCCTTGGTGCCGTGGCAGGATCGGGTGCTGTTTTCGCTTCCCGGGCGATGCCGCGTCCTGCAGAACATCGGCGGCATCGGCAACCTCACCTGGATTCCGCCCAGGGGCGAACCGGTCGCTCTGGTCGCCTTCGACACCGGGCCGGGCAACGTCCTGATCGACGCGGCCGCGGAGATGGCGACCAGTGGCCGCGAGACGTTTGATCGCGACGGCCATTGGGCTGCGCGCGGCCGGGTCGACGAATCGCTCCTGGCGGAGATAGTCACCCATCCGTACTTCGACCAGCCGCCGCCGAAATCGACCGGGCGCGAGTTGTTCGGCCGGCCTTATCTGGAAGCGATCGTGGGGCACCATTCGCTCGGTGACGAACAAGCCTGGGCCGACCTGATCGCGACAATGACGGCCTTTACCGCGCGGACAATCGCCATCGGCCTCCGCCGTTGGGTGGCCGGGCATGGTGTGGACGAGGTCGTTGTTTCCGGCGGGGGCGCGCGCAACCCGGTACTGATGGCAATGATCCGCGCGGAACTGGCGCCGGTTCCGGTACTGACCGGCGAAGCGCTCGGTGTGAACCCGGACGCCAAGGAGGCGCTGGCCTTCGCGGCGTTGGCGTGGGCGTTCGCGAACCGCGTACCGGCCAATGTCCCGGAGGCAACCGGAGCGAGCGGACTGCGGGTGCTGGGTTCGTACACGCCAGGCGGCCGAGGCCGATGCGGCTGGCCTCCCGGCTTGCATGCGTCTCCCACCGCAAGCTAGACTGCGGCGGATCGGGTCGGCCTGTCAGCGAATCATCCTCAAGGAACAAGCCATGAGCCATAACGTCAGAATCGACCGTCGGACCGTTTGTGCGGCAATTGTAGGGGGCGGCCTGGGCCTGGCCGCCAATTCGGTCCGCGCGGCGGAGGGCCGCCGGGCCAGGCAAAGGCAGTTGCCCGATTTCGCAGCGAAGGAGTTCTACAAGGCCGATGGCAGCTTCGACCAGGATCAAGCGAAACAGGCCTATCTTGCGCTCTTGGAGTACTACCGCTACCCGGTCAACGACAACATCCGCCAGAACATGTTCGTCTCCGACTTCGGGATCAAGCACTTCGCCCAAGCCGGTCTCGGCGGCGTGCTATGGATGGCCGACAAGCCGGGCAACTACAGTTCGATCGAAGTCTTCCTCCTGCCCGACCAGATGATCCCCGAGCACTGGCACGTGGCGATGGAAGACGAGCAGATCTTGCCGAAGATGGAGTCGTGGGTGGTGCGCTACGGGAAGACGTTCACGTATGGCGAGGGCGAGCCGACGGCGGCAATCGCCGTGAAGATCCACGATTGCCAGGCGAAGTATGTGACCGTGCGCAGCGAGAAGGCGCTTGCACCCGGGGAAGTGACCGGAACCAAGCGCACCATGGAAAAACACTGGCAGCAGGCCGGCCCGGAAGGCTGCATCCTCACCGAAGTGTCGTCCTATCACGACGGGCGCGCGGTCCGCTTCACGGATCCAAAGATCACGTTCTGACCGGCGAACGCCCGACACCGTCGCCTTTCGCTCGCGCGAGAGTATGCCTCTTTCGCGGCACGAAAGACAGACAACCATGATCGGCTACGGCGCCACGAGGCCCGGCACGAGGCGGTCGGTCGCTTCGGGTATGGTGTTGTCGTGAGTCAGGAGCTTCGCCTGGCCGACGAAGAACGTGTGAAAGTCGGCAACCACAAGGTTGTAGGTGGGCGCTGCCCGGCTTGGTTCGATGATCTCGACCGAAGCCGTGCCGCGAACCGAGTGCACCGGCATGCCGGGCGTCAGATCCCGCGCTTTCACCCAGCCGTCGCCTGAAATCCAGAACGCGTGCCCGCCGCTGGCGGTAATCGATTCCTCACCCAGTTGGAGGCGTACCAGGGGCTCGGGGGCGCGGTGGGTGGTCCGCAGTACCGGTTTGAAATCGAGTTGGCCTGTCTCCGGGTGTTGCGCGAGGACGAGGTCGCCGACGCGAATCTGCTCGATCGGCTTTGTCCCCGTCTCGGTCCACACCGGCGTTCCGGCGGCCAGGCACTCGGTGACCGACATCACGGAGTCGGGCGGGCGGACGTAGGCCTGCTGGTAGGCCACGGTCACCGGTTTTTCCTCCGGAACATAGACCTCGTTTTCATCGTTCCACCATTGCCACAGGCCCTCCGGGGTGTTGGGAAGCTCTTCTCCCGCGGCAATCGACAAGGCCCATGCGATCCGCTTGTTGGTCCGCTCGATGGCGGCGTTCTGAAGGGCCACGGTTTGTTCGACGAACGCCGCTCGCACCACGGCATCGGACTGGGTGGCCGGATCGACTCGTCTTTCCGCGCGGCCATAGTCGGTGTCGAGAACGGCGAGCGAGCCGCCATACTGGGCTTCGCGATAGAAGAGATGGCGGTAGTTGAGCCGGCCCGCGGGGGTGCGGTAGAGCTGCGCGCGGGACTGGATCGGCGCACTGGTCGATGCCAGCATGGCCGGCACGTAGGCCGTTCGGTCGCGCGTCGCCAGGGCGGAAGCGGCTGCTTCAGCGGCGTCGAGGTGTGGCGACAACGCCGCAATGCGGGCCAAGGCCAATGCGGCGTCCCTGCCCTCGATGCCGGCGAGCATTTCGACCGCCAGAGAGGTTTGACTCTTGTTGCCGCGGGCAAGCAGCGTCTCGATGGCGGCAACCGCTCCCGGATCCTTGATCGCCAGGAGTCGCTCGCGGGCCTTCGACTGCCGCGGGCGGCTCTCGTCATCAATCGCTGCAACAAGCTTCTCCAGCCGCGGCTTCCATTCGGCGAGGCTGGCGGCCGTGCGCTCTCTCTGCCGTGCCGCTGCGGCCATCTCCTCCGGCGAGAACCATGCGCCGTCGATCTGGCGGTATCCCAGCCGAGTCCGGGCGGCCACATGATTGGGATCGAACTCGAGCACTCGCGTCAGGTGCGCCCGCTCGCGATCGGTCAGTTTGCGCTGCCGGCACCAGTCGAGTTCCAGGTGGCCGGCGAGCGTATCGGGCGCGTCGGACCGGCGCTGGAGATATCCGGCCAGGCTGCCCGCGGCACTGTTTTCGGTGGCCTCTTCGAGTGAGAGCCATTTGCGATTGCGGTTGAGGTAGCCCGCATGCCAGAGGGCCGGGGCATGCCGCGGCGATTTCTCGATAGCCAGCGCCAGCAAGGCGTTGCGATGCTCGTCGAGGCCGGACACCTCGTGAAACAGAGCTTCACCGACGAGTTCGTCGGCGGAGAGGCTCTCGGCCAAGCGGTCGAGCGGAGCGGTGCCTCCGGCGGGAGCCGCACACATGCCGGCTAGCACAACACACGCGACGCAAGCCGCGAAAAGCGTTGCGCACTGTTTTGGATTCTTGATGATGAACAGCCGCCAGAACATACGCTCCTCCTTTACGCCAGGAATTGGCGCAACAGAACACGACCCTTGTCTGAAAGTGCGCATCTCCGGGCTTTGCGGCCCAGCCGGCATTCGAGGAGCGAAGCAAGGAGAAAATCGCCGGCCGAAGCGGGCAGTGGCCCGGCCAGTCGCTGCCCGGCAGCCTAGTGGCTCTTGTGGGGGTATTTTACGGCGCTGTCCCTGGTGGATTCATTCGTCACCATACGGAGCGGTCAGCAAGCCGACAAGCATCTCTCAGGGGGACTGCTCGCGGAGTGGGCCAGTGGCTATAAAAGGAACCGAGTTAAATGCTCTTCCGGCGCTGCGGAGCAAAACATGACCCGTGCCGCACTGGTGATTCTCCTCATTCTTGCCGTCTTGACCGCGCACGGAGCCGATCCGCCCGCATCGCCACGCGAGTTCCGCGCGGTGTGGGTGGCGACGGTCGGCAATATCGACTGGCCATCCCGGCCCGGCCTTTCGGTGGAAGAGCAGCAGCGCGAGGCGATCGAAATTCTCGATGAAGCGGCGAGACTGCACCTCAACGCGGTGATCTTCCAGGTGCGGCCGGCGGCGGATGCCCTCTACCGCTCGGATCTGGAACCGTGGTCGTATTACCTCACCGGGAGGCAGGGGACGCCACCCGAACCGGCCTACGATCCGCTGCACTACTGGATCGAGCAGGCCCATCTTCGCGGCTTGCAGTTGCACGCCTGGTTCAACCCGTTTCGGGCCCGCATTGGCGGCGCGAAGTACGAACTGCACCCCAGCCATGTGAGTCATGCGCATCCCGGATGGGTAAAGACGTATGGCAACTCGGTGTGGCTCGATCCGGGGGAGGACGAAGCACGGGCGCACACGCTTCGAGTGATCGCCGACGTGACTCGCCGCTACGATTTGGATGGCATCCATATCGACGACTACTTCTACCCCTACCCGGTGGACGATCCCGGGACAAAGAAGGAGATCGACTTCCCCGACGGGCCCAGTTGGGACGCCTATCGTCGTTCGGGTGGCACGCTGGATCGTGCCGACTGGCGGCGGAGCAACGTGAGCCGCCTGATTGAGGAGATGTATACCGTCATCCGGAGACAGAAGCCTGATGTCTTGTTCGGCATC
This sequence comes from Thermoguttaceae bacterium, assembly GCA_040766885.1. Classification (GTDB taxonomy): domain Bacteria; phylum Planctomycetota; class Planctomycetia; order Pirellulales; family Thermoguttaceae; genus JAXGPP01. The sequence continues at coordinate 31,856 of JAXGPP010000040.1, forward strand.
AGCCCTTTCGGCATTCCCCGGCCGGGTCTGCCCAAGGGAGTGGTCGGATTTGACCAGCACGACAAGCTCTATGCCGACACGCTGCTCTGGCTCCGGAGCGGATGGTGCGATTACTGGACACCGCAGCTCTATTGGAAAGTCGATTCGCCCGGGCAGCCCTACCGACCGCTCCTGGAATACTGGATCGAGCAGAACGCGCAGAAACGCCACATATGGCCCGGACTGTCGGTCAGCCGGGTGGGAGAGGGCAAGACCTCGTACGCGCCGGAAGAAATCCTCTCGCAGATCGACATTACGCGCCAGACAAGCGGGGCTTCCGGCAATGTCCTTTTCAGCATGCGGGCGCTAAAGGCCAACCGTCGCGGACTCTGCGATCGACTGCTCGAGGGGCCTTACCGCCAGTCAGCGCTGGTGCCGCCGACGCCGTGGTTAAAGACCGCCACACCCGGCCGGCCCGAGGTGACTGTCGGCGATGGGGCGATCGAGATTCGCCGAGGCCGCGGCGGCGAACCGTTCGTGTGGGCCATCTGGACGCTGGAGGGGGATGAGTGGACGTTCCGCGTCGAAGCGGCGCAGGCTCGCCGGCTTCCGGTATCGTCCGATGCCGCCGAGGTGGTCGTGACCGCGGTCAGCCGCCTGGGAGTAGAGAGCCCGAGCGTGCGGCGGGAGCTCTAATTGGCCATAGCGAGTTGTGCATCGCAGAGGCGGCGTTTCGCCACTCGATCGCCTGAGGGCGCGCTATTCGCCAGCGTCGAGCCGGACGGCAACATTCATCTCTTTGTTGTCGCGAATGATGGTGATCTGGACCGTGTCGCCGGGATTCTTGGCATCGATGACGCTCAGGAACTCGTCGGCGGTCTGAATCGGCTTGCCGTCGACGCCGATGATCAAGTCGGCGGCGGAGCGGTCGACCGTCTGGTACTCGTATACGAAGGGGCCCTGGCGCTTGCGTCGAACGGCCACCTGCGGTCCCTTGAGCCCCGCCCGTTCGGCGGCTCCGCCAGGCACGAGGCGCGCGATGAGGAGCCCGCGCTCGGTTACGAACACGGCATCGATCCCCACGTCGGCCCGGACCACGTGGCCTGATTCCATAAGTTGCGGCACGACGCGGTTGATCGTGTTGACCGGAATGGCGAACCCCACGCCGACGCTCTCGCCGGTCGAACTGGCAATAGCCGTGTTCATGCCGATCATCCGGCCACGGCTATCCAGGAGCGGACCTCCGGAATTGCCGGGATTGATCGAGGCATCGATCTGGATCACCTGGCGAATCTTGCGGTTATTGGCTCGACTGGGCAACGAGCGGTTGAGGCTGGAAATGATGCCCGTGCTCATCGTCCGTTCCAGGCCGAACGGGTTGCCGATCGCATAGACCTTCTGTCCGACCTGCAGCCGCGTCGAGTCGCCGAACGCGACGGGGTACAGCACGTCGGCCGGGGCGTCGATCTTGATCACCGCCACGTCGGTGGCTGCGTCCTGGCCGACCAGTTGCGCGTCGTACGTCTCGCCATTGAATAGCGCGACCTGGATCTCCCGAGCGCCGTCGACGACATGGAAGTTCGTCAAGACATGCCCCTTGCGGTCAAGTACCGCACCGCTGCCGGCACCTTCCGAGGGGAGCTCGAGCAGGAAGAACCGATCGCCGCGGGCGCTCTTGGTATTGATGTTCACCACGCTGCGGTTTCCGCTTTCGTAAACGGCGCAGTTGACTCGTTCTTCCGGCGTCAGTTCTTCGTCGATTGGTGGCAGGCGATTCTCGGGTATTGGGACCATCGGGGCCGCGGCGGGCGGTTGGACTAGTCGCGGATCTTGATCGTTGGCTGGAGGGAGGTTCCCTGGGCGGCTCATTGGGGGCTGCCCGAAATACTGCGCGTCCTGGGCAAAGTATGGCGCATCCTGGGCACCCGTCGGAGACGCGAGTTGTGGCAGGTCGGTCAACAGCGTGGCGAGTAAGGCACCGAGCAGTCCTGAGGCGAGGCAGAGAGCGAAGGTCCGTTTCATGGCGGCGTCGGTCGAAAGGCCCTAACTTGGTACGCCGGCGTACCTTAGGCCGGCATCTCCCAAGATCGTACGAGATTCCACATCGCTTGGCGAGGTCAATTGAGATGGAGCGCGGGTGCTGGCAGGCCGACTGTCGTCGCCGCATGTGACTACTTGTGCCGGTCGGAGCCCAATCGTGAGGTTCAGCGAAGCGTGACCAGGCAGCGAAAGCTGCGATTGCCGCGTGAGACAAGCGAAGTGCGAATCGAGGGCAAAATTTGCGGGGGGCGCCAATGCGACCGAAAAAGCTTACCCACAGCGCTCAAGCAGTCGTAATCGAGTGGACCCCCGGCCGTTAAGGTCGTTGCTGACCGACACGATCACTCCAGTTTCAAGTCACAGGAACGACGCAACGGCTCTCTGCTGGCTTCCCAGTTTATCACGATGACGCCAATTGCCTAACGACGCCATTCTCGTCTCACCGATACCCCTTAACGGCTGTCGCGGGTGCGGGGGAACACGTGGGGCTTCCCCCAGTCGTAATTTGGGTCAACGACGAGGCATTTCCTGGGAGGAAACAGGGAGATGAGATGCTTTCGCAAAGTGTCACCATGGCTCGCTCTTGTGGGTGGAGCAGCTATGGCACTGGGATGGAACGACTTGTGTACGGCGTGGGACTACGATCTGACGCCGCCACCAGGTATCGAGACTTCCGCAGACCCCGGCCGCGCACCGCTGCCGGACGTGGAGGTCGTCGAGGAAGAAAGCTGGTTGTTTGGAACCGCTGAGCCGGATCACTACGACAACGGATCGGAATGGGTTGAGGCCGATGCCTCCGCCGCACCCGAGGCCGAACGCTACGAGTATCCCGAGGATCTGGCGAGCCAGTCGGGAGTCACGGGCGAGGCCGAGTATGCCTCCGAGTACTACAACAAGTACGGGTACGAGTATGGATACGAGTACGCCTACCCGGAGGACAAGTACGGTTACGATGCAGCAGCGGACGCCGCGGAAGTAGCCGAAGCAGCCGCCGGGGATGAGGCGGCCGACGACTATGCGGCCGACGACTACGGCTGCGACGAGCAGTACGGATACGATTGCCACGGCGGCTACGCCGATAGCGAGGATGAAGACTCGGATTCTTGCCGCTATGAGTCGGCGTTCGGCGACGAGTCGACAAGCCCGTATGGCTGCGATTACGAGTCGCAGTACGGCGACACATCGGTCGAGACGTGCCATTCAGACCCCTACTCGTATGAGGATGACTACGCATACGAGGACGGCTACTCGTGCGAGGACGAGTGCACGGACGAGTCCAGCGCGGTCGACGCTGACGCATCTGCGGCCGACGCATGCGATTCCGAAGCCTATTCCAGCAACGATGAGCCCTCTTACGAGGATGATTACTCGTACGAGGAAGAATATTCGTACGAGGACGAGTACTCCTGCGAGGATGCCTACTCTTACGAGGATGCGTACTCGTATGCCGACGAGGACAACGCGGACGAGTCGTCACTGGACGAATCCAGCGTTGATTCGTACAGGGATGCATACTCGTATGAGGATGCGTATTCGCATGCCGACGAGGCCTCCGAGGGCGAGTCGAGCTACGACGAGTATTCGTACGGCGATGAGTCGGGCTACGATTCGGCCAGCGACGACTCGTACGACGACGAATACTCCTACGACGGCGAGTACGGCTACGAATACGTTTCTCCGGAAGACCGTTACGGCTACGATGCCGGCACGCCGGAAGCCTCGGAGCCCGCGGCCTCAAGCGAGACGACGGAGCCTGCCGGCGACGAAACCGGCTACGCGGAAGAGGAAATGGAGTACGACGGGTTCAGCGAGGCGTATCCCTACGAAGAGTACGCCTACCCCGAAGAGATGACCGAGGAGTCTGCCGACGATTTCGCGGCGGATCCGGCGGAAGATGTCTGGGAAGACACGGAAACCGAAGACACGGAAACCATGGACTCCTACGACGCCACGGATGAGGCGGTCGAGTCGGACGAAGCCGACGACTCCATGGAGGTCGACGAGGAACCCGCCGACGACTACGGCTATGGCGACAAGTACCGGTACTACATGGAAGAGACTTCCGGCGCCGTTGAGGAAGAGTACTGGCAACGCTACGGCCACAACTATTATTACGGCGACGACGCACCCGTCTCCGGCGAGGACATGGAAGCCGCCGTGGCTGCCGCCGCGGGAGCGAAGCAGGACGTGCAACCGGCGTCCCAGCCGTTCGAGTACGACTCAACGGGCCGGTTCCAGGAGCAACTCCACGGTGAGCCGGGTGAAACTGTCGATTACTCGACCGACAGCAGCGAACCCTACAGCTACGAGTACTCCGACCCCGAGGGGTATTACGGCTACGAGTACTCTGATTCCGATGACTGCTACGGCTATGAGCACTCGGAACCCGAAGGGTACTACGGCTGCGAGTACTCCGACCCCGATGATTACTACGGGTACGAGCGCTCCAATCCCGAGGGGTACTACGGCTACGAGTATTCGCCGGTCGAACAGGAGCCGACGTACGATTGGAGCGATGCGGCTGAAGACATCTTCGCCGACATGCCGCGCGACAGCGTCGCCGATCGCGCCGCAGCGATCGACACCTGCTTCGAGTTGTTCGCCGTCCATCCGGCCGACGTGCTTGCCGATCCGGACCAGGAACTGCTGCGATCGCTGGAGAAGTTGAGCCACGACATTCGGCCCTCGATGCTCAACAGCTATCTCAACGAACTCGGTCCGGAAGCGGTCGATTTCGCCTGCCGTTTCGAAGTCGCCAGCGGGATCCAGATCATGGCCCTGGCCGACGACGTCCCCAGCGCCGCGGCGCTGTTGGGGGTGTACCGCCTGGTCGAGCGCGGCGAACTGACGGAAGAGGAAGGCATGAACCTCCTCCGCCGCAGTCTGGCCTGCCTGGGCCTTGACTGGATCAACTCGGTCAACGACATGACCGCCGATCCGTTTGAGGTATGGAACGCCCAGTCGGGTGAGGCCGACGCCGGCGATTCCGCTTCGGCCCACCCGGTGGTCAATGCCATGGTGTGGGTCGCGATGCGTTCGCTGAACGCCGTGGGGGGCGCCATTCGCGGCGCCTCAGAGCAACTCTCGGACGTTGAGTGGGAAGCGCTGATCGTGGCGGCCCAACAGCAAGCCGCGCATCAGGCCGAGGTGAACGGCGCGAGCTTCCAGAGGTGATTGGCGCGAGGCTGGATGCCAAGCCTTAAGTCGTTGTTGCATAATTACTTGCGGCCCAGGTGGTGAAGACCGCCTGGGCCGCTGCGTTTCTTGCCTTGCCCGGTCCGCCAGACCTCCGGCCCGCCGTCGAGCGGCGGGCGAGGCATTTTGACGAACCTGGGGGTTTTTTGTTTGGTAATTAGGCCATGGCTCGTATAAAATGGGGCTGACGATAGAGTTTTCTTGCTTTGCGTCGAGCAGTATCGGCGTGGCGTGGCAGCCGCTACGGAACACGACTGCGCCCCATGCTAGTATCTGTGCCGGAGGATCACGAAACATGTCGCTATCGCGTCTCTTCTCACGTGCCTGGTTGCTTCTGGCAACAGTGGCATTGGCCGTTCTGGCCACCGGCGCCTTGGGCGCGGAGCCGAGCAATGAGGCGGCTCGGCTCGATCGCTACTCGCATGCCGACGGCGCTGACTATTTCGCTCTCAGCCTGAAGCCGGCCATCGAGATGCCGGCGACCGCGCCGCACGACCTGGTCGTGCTGTTCGACACCTCGGCCAGTCAGACCGGACCCTTCCGCGCCACGGCCATGGAAGCGCTCAAGTCGATGCTGGCGGGCCTGACTCCCGCCGACCGAGTCAAACTCATGGCGGTCGATGGCAACGCCATCCCGCTCAGCGAGCAGTTTGTCGCTCCGGGCAGTCCGGAAATGGCAGCCGCCCTGGCAAAGCTGGAGGCTCGCCTCCCGCTGGGTGCCACGGACATGCATAAAGGGTTGAGTGCGGCGGCCGAAAACCTCGCCGACAGCTCCAATCCGAAAGGCATCGTGTACATTGGCGATGGCTACAGCAAGGCCCGCCTGATCACTCCCGACGAATCGGCTTCGCTCATCGATAGCCTCGTGGGCCAGCAGGTCTCGGTGACGAGCTACGGTGTCGGTGCAGACGTCAACGCGCAGCTTCTGGGCGTGCTCGCGGGCCGCACCGGTGGCGTGGCGCTGGGGGGCGAGACCAAGACGCCCGGTCCGGCCCTGGCGGCGGCGGCGCGCGGCACGGTTTTGTGGCCGCAGGCCGACGCAGTCGTCTGGCCGGCGGAGTTCAAAGAAGTATATCCCAAGCAGGTTCCGCCGTTGCGGGCCGACCGCGACTCGGTCGTCATCGGCACGTTGACGGGAGCGGGGCCGTTTGAAGTAAAGATGACGGCCGATGGCCAGGCGCTGACCTGGACGGTTGCTCCAGGCGAATCGAAGCCTACGAACAGCTACCTCACGACGCTGGTCGAGAAGGCTCGGCCCGATGGCGGATTGTCGTTGCCGCTGGCGGGCACCGAAAGCCTCCAAGCTGCCAACGTCGCGGTGGCAGTGGCCGCTTACAACGCCGGTGAACTGGCCAAGCAGGCCCTGGCCGTTGGCGATCAGCAGAATGCCAAAAAACTGGCTGAAGAAGCGTTGCGCCGCGATCCGCAGGATCGCCAGGCAAAGATGGTGCTGGTGCAGCTCAGTGGCGGCGACGTCACGGCTGCACCGCCGGCGGCGCCCGGGCCCAACGGCGCGGCGCCCGTCGATGAGCCACCGGCGTTGAATCTCGTCAACCCGCCGGCCGCAGGCGACATTGGGCCGCCGCCGGGGGCGATGGCCGAAGCCATTGCCCAGCAGCAGCGACTTATCGCCCAGATGATTACTGCCGACGTGCAAAACACGCTCCGTGAAGCGTCGGCGCAAATGGCGACTAGCCCGGATCTCGCGATCCAGTCGCTCAAGATGCAGTTGGAGAGCGTGCGTCGTGCGCCCGAGCTCGACCCCCGAGTGCGCGACCAGCTCGTCGATCAGCTCCAGGCCGCGCTGCGGGCCGCCGACCGCGAGGTGGAGATTGCCGCCGAGCGTCGCCGCCAGCAGTTGGAAATCCTGGCCCAAGCCCGCGAGACCCAGATGCTCACCGAGAATCTGTTGCTTCGCGAGCAGCGTCTCGGCCAGTTGATGGAGCGGTTCAACTCCCTGATGGAGGAAGGCCGTTATCGCATCGCCGAGGAGATGGTCGCCGCCGAGGCGCAGCAACTCGATCCGAACAATCCGGTTCCGATTCAAGCCTCGCTGGTCGCCCGCACGACCGGCTACTATTTCGACCAGATGACGGTGCGCGCCGCCCGGCACAAGGCATTTGTCGACACGCTGTGGGAAGTCGAGAAATCGATGGTTCCGTTTCCCGACGAACCGCCCATTGTCTATCCGGACGCCGAAGTGTGGCGGCAACTCACCGAGCGGCGCAAGGAGCGTTATTCGGCGATGGACCTGGCGGTGCAGCGTCCCGCCGAGAAGAAGATCATGGACGCCCTGGAAGCCCCCACCAAGCTGGAGTTCATCGATACGCCGTTGTCTGACGTGATCGAGTACCTCAAGGACTTCCACGGCATCGAGATTCAGCTCAATGGTCGAGCGCTGGACGACGTGGGCATTGGCACCGACACGCCGGTCACCCGCAGCCTGCAAGGGATCACGCTGCGGTCAGCGCTGCGGCTGATGCTGGGCGAACTCGACCTGACCTACCTGATCCGCGACGAAGTGTTGCTCATTACCACGCCGGAAGATGCTCAGGATCCGGCCAACATGCTCACCCGAGTGTATCCAGTTGCCGATCTCGTCATTCAGCCCGGCTCGATGGGCATGGGTGGTGGCATGATGGGCGGCATGGGCGGCATGATGGGCGGCATGGGGGGTGGCATGATGGGTGGCATGGGCGGAATGGGTGGCATGGGAGGAGGAATGTTGGGAGGTATG
>JAXGPP010000041.1:0-30681 GCA_040766885.1 Thermoguttaceae bacterium
ACGGCAGTACGTCAGATTCAGGCTGAAGGCGTATACCATCTTGCAGGCTGGTCCACCGGTGGCATCTACGCCTACGAGATGGCCCGCCGCCTGCAGGGCGACGGGCAGACCTGCAAGCTCGTCTTCTTCGATTCGCCTCGCCCGGCAATCTTCAAGAACGTTGATCTTGAGGACGATGCTCGCTTCCTCTACGATCTGGTCAACTTCTCTAACTACTTTGCGGGCACCCACATGAGGGTGTCGTATCACGACCTGCTAGAACTCGGCCCGGACGAGCGATTGCAGGCCGTTCTGGCCGAGGCCAAAGAGCACTCCGTCGTGTCGGCCGAGGTGGCGGTGGATCACCTCCGCCGCTTGATCGACGTCTGCCGGGCCAATGTTCGGGCGATCATGGATTACTCGCTGGTGGGATTCAAGCAGACGGTATACTTCTTCCGACCCGCCGAAACCGGCGTGCTGGCCGAGGCCGCTGGCCAGGACCTCGACGCCGACCTGGGATGGGGCACGGTGCCCGGCCTCGAACTGTTGCATGAAGTGGTACCGGGTGATCACTTCAGCATGATGACCGGAGAGAATGCCCGGCAACTGGCCGAACGCCTGGTCCGTTGTCTGCAAACCAACCGCATCCAGCCCTCGACGGGGAGATGAATTGTGGCTTCCGCCTCCAAAGAATCCTACGAGCCCGCGCTGGTTCCGCCGAATTTCGCCCTCTCCCTGGCGCTGCGCCAGTTGGAAAAGATTCTCATCTGGAAGAAGCGGCACGGCAGCGTCGTGTTCCTGTCCGATACGACCCTCCGCGACGGCGAGCAGATGGCGGGTGTCCGCCTCAATCCGGATGCCAAGGTGGCGATTGCCAAAGCCCTGGCCGCGGCGGGAATCCAGTCCATCGACGCCGGTTCTCCGGCGGCCTCGGCCGAGGAGATCGAGGCGGTGCGCCGCATCTCGCGCGAGGTGCACGGACCGGTGATTACCGCCCATTGCCGCACGCTTCCCCAGGATATCGACAAGGTGGCCGAGGCCTTTGAAGGGGTGAGCATCTTCAAACGCGGCGTCACCGTGTTCATCGGCGTCAGCCCCATCCACCGCGAGCAGAAGCACCGCAAGACCAAGGCCGAGATCATCCGCATGGCGGTCGACGCCATCCAGTATGCCAAGCGGTTCTTCCGCATCGTCACCTTCGGGCCTGAAGATGCTGGCCGCACCGAACCCGAGTACCTTTACGAGATCTACCGCGAGGCGATCGATGCCGGCGCGACCACGATCGGCTTCGCCGACACGGTGGGAATCTTGACCCCTGAGAAGGCCGGCGACCGGGTGAAGGGCATTCTCGACAATGTCCGCAACATGGACCGCGCGCTTCTGGCCGTCCATTTCCATAATGACCTCGGCCTCGGCACCGCCTGCGCCCTGGCGGCGATCTCCGCCGGCGTCAATATCGTCCAGGGAACCGTCAACGGCATTGGGGAGCGGGCGGGCAACACGGCGCTCGAAGAGGTGGTCATGGCCCTCCGCCTCCATCCCGATCAATACCGCCGCCATTGCCACGCCGACCCGAGCAAGCTGTACGAACTCAGTCACCTGGTCGCGCGGCTGACCGGAGTGAAACCATCGATCAACAAACCGATTGTTGGCGACAACCTGTTTGTCACCGAATCGGGGGTGCACCAGGACGGGCTCCTCAAGGATCCGACGTCCTACCTGCCTTTTCCTCCGGCCGATACCGGCTCGCCGCCAGTCCGCCTGGTTCTCGGCAAGCACAGCGGTCGTCGCGCCGTCCGCTACCGCATGGCGGAGCGCGGCGTCGACCTGACTGACGCGCAAGTCCAGCAGATTCTCGAACACCTCAAAGCCGGCCCGAAGAAACTCGTGTATGATTCGGAGCAGGATCTGGACGACTTGCTCGACGAAGTTTTTCACGGCGCGATCCGGCCGAATCGTGCGTCGCCGGCCGCGAAGTCCGCCGAAAAACCCACTTCGGCGGCTGCCCGATAGACTGCTTCTTCTGCCCGACCGGCATTCATGGCGCGCCCGCACATTGAAAGGGCGGTCGCTCGCTCGACCGACAGGACCATTCCATGAGCGGCATTGCAGGCATCCTGGATCTCAGCGGCACGCGGCCCGTTCCCGACGGTCTCTTGGAGCGGATGTCGCTGGCCATGAGCCATCGCGGGCCGGACGGCGAGGCGTTCTGGCGGCAACCGGGCATCGGCCTGGCGTGGCGGCAACTTCGCACCGCGTCGCCGCAAACCGAATCCCGGCTGGATTCCCGACCCGCCGGCGTCCCTGTCGCCGTCTTTGACGGTGAACTCTACGACGGACCGGAACTCGCCGTGCCGCCTCAAGGCGGTGACACCGCGAACGACGCCACGTATGCCGGCCTGGTCGCGGGGCTCTGGCAGCGGCACGGCGGGCGGGCCTTCGCCATGTTGCGCGGGCAGTTTGCCGTAGCGATCTGGGACGCCTCGCAGCGGCAACTCATTCTGGCTCGCGATCGCATGGGCATCTGCCCTTTGCATTGGACGCGATGCGGCGACTGGCTGCTGTTCGCCTCGGAAATCAGATCGCTATTGGCCTCCGGCCTGGTGCCGGCCAAGCCCGATCTTCGCGGCATCGCGCAGGTGTTCACGTTCTTCGGCCTGCCCGGCCCGATTACCTGTTTCGAAGGCGTCTCGTCGGTCGTGCCGGGGCACTACTTGGAGGCGAAGCCGTCGGCAACGTCCACGATCCGCGACCATGTCTACTGGGAGATTGATTTTCCCGATTTGGGACAGGAACAGGACGGGGCCAGCGAGAGCCAACTGGTCGACCAGTACGAGCAACTCCTCGCGCAAGCAGTCCAGCGGCGTCTTCGTGCCGATGTCCCGGTGGTGGCCTATTCCAGCGGCGGCCTTGATTCGAGCATGATCGTCTCCTTGGCCCGCCGCATCCTGGGCGAACCGGTCGACACGTTCACCTTTCGTATCGAACACCCGACGCTTCGAGAATCGAGCGGTGCGGAGATCCTCGGCCGGCACCTCGGCCGCGCGCCGCGGATGGTGAACTGCCGACCCGACGACGTGATCGGCACGTTTCCATCGCTGGTCCGCGCTGCCGAAGCCCCGGTGATCGACGCCTCTGCGGCGGCTCTCTTCCGCCTGGCCGAAGCCGTCCACTCGCACGACTACAAGGCGGTGCTCACCGGCGAGGGAGCCGACGAATGGCAGGCCGGTTACCCCTGGTTTCGCATCGACAAGAAACTGAGCTACTTGGACCTGATTCCCGGCCTGGCCCTCAACCGTCGCGGCTTCTGGGCCTACGTGAGGTTGCTGCACTCCCGGCAGTTCCGCTGGTCCACGCTCCGTCGCTCGGAAGACGCCGCGGCCGGCCACAATGCCTGGCTGACGGTCTACAACCTGATGGGCGTTTCCAAGCTGCGCTACTTCAGCCCGGCGATGCGCGAGGCCGTCGGCGACTACCTGCCGTACGACGACCTCCAGCTCAACCTCGACCGGATGCGCCGCTGGCACCCGCTCCATCGGTCGCTCTACATGGGCGCCCGGGTGCATCTGATGGGCTTGCACCTGCACGCTCGCGGCGACCGCTCGGCCATGCATGCCTCGGTCGAGCCCCGTTATCCGTTCCTCGATGAAGACCTCGTCGCGTTTCTCAACGGGCTCCATCCGCGCTGGAAGATGCGCGGCCTTCAAGACAAGTACCTGCAGCGCCGTCTGGCCGACCGGCTCTTGCCCGCAGAGCTGTTTCAGGGCCGCAAACGGCTCCTTCACGCCCCTCTGGATGCCTTTCACGACGCGCCGCCACCACCGCTGGTCGAACAACTGCTCAGCGACGACTCGCTCCGTAAGGCAGGCTATTTTGATCCGCAGGCGGTCGGCAAGTGGCGACGCCGGATGCACTCGATGCCCAGGGGCTATCGCCGCTTGTTTGTCGAAATGGGTCTCGTCGGTGTGATCGCGACCCAGCTCTGGCACCACGCCTATATCGATTCCAGCCTGGCCGATCTCCCGCGGCCGTCGAGCGGCGCACCGACATGACCTCGCCTCGTGACGCTGCCGAGCAAGGCCCGCCATCCGAGACGTTTCGCCAGCGGGCGACGCGGATGATCGTGCCGGCCCTGGTCAGTGGCGGGCTGATCGCCTGGTTGCTCGCCGGCCTCGATGTCCCCTTGCTGCTCGAATCGATCGCCGAGCTGCCGTGGGGACTGCTGGTCCCGCTCACACTGGTCATGGTCACGGCGCTTTATCTCTGGGATGCAGTCTGCCTGCGACTCGTGTTCGTGGTTGGCGACCGCATGCTGCCCTATCAGACGGCGCTCTATGTGCAGGGGATCGCATCGCTGTTCTCTGCCGTGAATTACCAGCTTGGGCAGGGGTTTGTTGCCTGGCTGATCGCTGTCAGGCAACAGACGAGTTTCCTGTCGGCCCTCTCCCGAAGCGTGCTCCTGGCGATCCACGATCTCGGCGTGCTGTTCACGCTCGGTTGGATCGGATCGATGATCCGCAGCAGTGCGGGGCCGCAGGTCCATGGCATTCGCCTGTTGTGCGGGCTGGGACTTTTGGCGCTGGTCGCCCTGGTGATTGGCTACCGGTTCTTGCCGCAAGCTCGGCGAAAGGCCCTCAGGGCATCCAAGTTCGGGGCCTGGATCGAGTCGTGGAGCTGGAAACGGACCGCGTGGCTGTTGCTGCTTCGGTTGGCTTACTTCGGCATATCGATCAGCTACGCTGGCATTGCATTTCACATCGCTGGACTGGGGGTTGGTGCGTCCGACATTCTGGGGGCCATCCCGCTGGTGTTGGTTGCCGGCAGTTTGCCGAGCGTGTCCGACCTGGGGACTCGCGAAACTGCGTTGGTTCTTTTGCTGTCTCCTGCCCCGATGGAGTTAGTGGTGGCAGTGAGCTTGCTTTGGTCGTCTGGAATGATCGCCGGCCGACTGATCATTGGCTTTACGGCGATTGCAGTCGCCGCCGTGGCTCGGAGACGGGGTTTCGTCCGCGGGACCGCCTAGCACCCCCCAGTTGCAGCGGCTACCCGCTGCTTTACAGTCTACCGGATCTAGTAGACGATGCAGCTAGCATGCTCCCCCTGAGTGGTCGAAAGCGAGACCTCGATGGCTTATAATCTACGGAGAATAGACAACGCTTTCAGGCTGTGCGCTTAAAACAGGCGGGCACCCTGGCAGTGATTCGAAGAATAATCAGGCAGGCAGCGCGAGCGTTTCGCGCCGGTCTCCCGACCGCAGCACCAAAGTCATTTCCCGCACGCAAGTTGAGCCGAGCGGCACCGCTGCCCGGCCAGGACTTTCCTACCGGATCGGCACACCACCGGGTCGTTATCGGATAGCACGGATCATGTTGCTGTTTTTGTGTTTCGTCCTTAGTGTGGTGGGGTTCGCCGCCTTCCTCACTGTCTTCAGTTGGCTCTGGTACGTGCCGCTGGTGATGCGCGTCTTCGGCGAGCCGCCCTTCCTTCGGGCTAGTATCATGGAGCCCCTTGACGACGGCGAGGAGTGCCAGTTTACTACGGCTGACGGGCTGACGCTTCGCGGGACCTACCTGCGGACGCCGGCAGCCAAACGGCAGGGAGTGATCATATTCTGCCACGAGTACAAGGGCGACCGTTGGGGCGCCCTGCCCTACGTGGACGGATTGCGCGGCCGGGGCTTCGATATCTTCACCTTCGATTTCCGCAACCATGGCTCCAGCGACCGGCTACCCGACTATCAGCCCCTGCCCTGGCTGACCCGATACGAGCTGGCCGACACACAGGCGGCGGTCAATTATGTCTGCTCCCGCGGCGACGCCCACACGACGGGCGTTGGGCTAATGGGGGTCAGCAAGGGGGCCAACGCCGCGCTGTGCGTCGCGGCTCACGATGCACGGGTGCGGGCCGTGGTTGCCGACGGAGCGTTTCCTGTCGGGCCCATGCAACGGCACTACATTCGCCGCTTCATGAACATTTACCTCCATTGGCCCCACCTCGTTGAGAAGCTGCCTGATGCGTGTCTGGTTAGTTACTGTGAGTGGGCGAAGTTCCTCCTAGGGCTCCGCCGCCGCTGCCGTTTCGTCAACGTGGAACAACTGATGCGGAAGGTTGGACAACCGGTGTTCATGATTCACGGCAAGGACGACGGTTACATTCCCCTGTCAGTCGCCCGGGATCTCCGCCGGCGATTGTCCGGCCGCAGCAAAATGTGGGTCGTGCCGAGCGCCAAGCACAACGGCGCCATCTTCTGCGCTACGCAGGACTATCACCAGCGAGTGAACCGCTTCTTCCAGCGTCATCTTGGCGGCGGCCGGAAGCACGTGCCACACCCGCATCGACTGGCCGGCGGCCCCGACAGGTCCGCCCTGGCTTCCGCGGCAATCCACGATCGGGCGGCGTTTTCATTCGAAGACGCCACCCCACATCCCCTGCAAGGATTGGGATAAATCCTACCCATGTTCCATAGACTCGGATCGTTTGTCTCTCGGTACTACCTCTGGGTTCTGCTGGGCTGGTTGTTGGCCGGTTTGGCGGTCGCTCTGTTTGCCCCCGCCTGGGACGACGTGACCCGCGATGGCGACTTCGCCTATCTGCCCGAGCAGATGACGAGCGTTCGTGGCGAGAAACTGCTCGAGGCCGCATTTCCCGACATCCGCTCCAAGAGCGCGATTGTGCTGGTCCTCTCCCGCCCCGACGGTCCGCTCCGGCCGGCCGACTATACAATCGCCGATGATCTCGTCGCCCGGTTCGAAGCGAAACAGGACACCGAGAGCCCGATCGTCGGAGTGATGAGCCACCGCACACCCGTAGTGGGCGAGAAGCTGCGCAGTGCGGTGACTGAATCGGGCCAGGGATTGCTCATCGTCCTGCAGCTCAGCAGCGAGTTCATGGCCATCGGCAATATGCCGCTGATGGAAGAGATCCTCAAGACGGTCGAGGACATCCGCGGCGGCGCGGACTTTCCGGCCGGTCTCCAACTGGGCGTTTCCGGTTCGGCCGCCATCGGCGCCGACATGCGCATCGCTACCGTCGAGAGCATTCGCAACACCGAGTTGACGACCATCGTCCTGGTGATTCTCATCCTGCTGGTCGTCTACCGCGCCCCGGGTTTGGTGCTTGTGCCCTTGGTGGCCATCGCCACCTCCGTGATCGTGGCCACCGGCGTGGTCGCCTCGCTTGCCGGTCTCAGCGCGCACTTCGACGCCGGCTACATGATCTTCAAAGAGACGCGAATTTTCGTCGTCGTGCTCCTGTTCGGAGCAGGGGTCGATTTCTGCCTGTTCCTCATCGCCCGTTTCAAGGAAGAGCTGGAACGCGGCCTCGTGCCGGCCGACGCGATCAGCCACGCCTTGGGTCAGGTGGGGCACGCAGTGGTGGGCAGCGCGTTTACCACCGTCGTCGGCCTGGGCCTGATGGCCTTCGCCGCGTTCGGAAAATTCAAGAACAGCGGTCCGACCATCGCCCTTTGCCTGTTCGTCGCTCTGGTCTCTTCGTTGACGCTGGCGCCGGCCCTGTTGCGCGCGATCGGCCCGATCGTTTTCTGGCCGTTCGGAGTCCAGCGGCGAGGATCGCCTGCGTCAAACGGTTCGGTGCCTCTCGACGAGGGCGACTTGAGTTCTGCCCCGTTCCGCTGGCTCTGGGAGCGGCTCAGCCGCCAGATCCTCGCCCGCCCCGGTCTGATCCTCGTCGGCAGCGTGATCCTGCTGGCCCCCGTTGTCTATCACGGATGGGATGTGCAGGTAACCTACGATTTCCTCAGCGAGCTTCCCCCGAACCGGCCGAGCGTCCAGGGCACGGAACTCCTGCGTCAGCACTTCTCGCCCGGCGAAACCAGCCCCGTCACCATACTCGCCTACCGTGAGGAAGGAGGCCTGGAGAATTCCAAAGCGGGGCGCGAGCGGACCCAGAAGGTTATCGACGAACTCTATGCGCTGACCTACCGCGACAGCCAGGGCAACGAAGTCCAGCCAATCACCAGCGTCCGCAGTTGGGTCGAGCCGCTCGGGCAACGCGCCCGCGGCGGCGGCTTCTGGAACAGCATCGAGAAGAGCGTCATTCGCAATCGGACTCGCGACACCTATCTCGCTCAGGGCGAAGAATTCGCCGGCAAGGTGACGCGGCTCGACGTCGTCTTCCAGTACGATCCGTTCTCGTTGGAGAGCATCCGCCTGCTGAACCACGTTCAGTCGCAGCTCGAGGCCCTGTCCCGCAGGCCCGAGTCGTCCTGGCATGGGGCATACTTCTACTACCTGGGGACGACGGCCGGAATTCGCGACCTCCGTGAGGTGACGTCGGCCGACCGCACGCTCATCCAGCAACTCGTTTCCATCGGCGTGCTGGCGGTGCTCATCGTCCTCTTGCGCCGCCCTTGGGTCTGCCTGTACCTGATTTTCTCCGTGCTGGTGGGTTACTTTTTCACCATGGGAACGACCGAGCTAGTCTTCTCCTGGTTGTACGGCAGCAGCTACCACGGACTCGACTGGAAGGTGCCCGTATTCCTGTTCGTGATCCTCATCGCCGTGGGCCAGGACTACAACATCTTCCTCGCCACGCGCGTCTTTGAGGAACAGCGGCGCCGCGGAATCGACGAGGGAATGCGCGTCGCACTGATCCGCACCGGCGGAATCATCACCAGTTGCGGCGTGATCATGGCCGGGACGTTCATCTCGATGACCACCGGCACTCTCCGAGCGATGGTCGAGCTGGGCTTTGCCCTGGCCTTTGGAGTGCTCCTCGACACGTTTGTGATCCGCACCATCCTCGTGCCTGCGTTTCTGATCATCTGGGATCGTTTCTGGATGCGTCGCCGACTGGCCCGCCAGCCGGCCGAGCAACCGGTGGGGCATGGCCGCCTGCCACTTTCGGGCGCGTATGCCCGCGGCCGTGAAGGAGCCGAATTGATGGGCGGCGCCGGGAGCCGCGCGCAGCGTTGAGGCGCCCTTTCCCATGGAAAAGTCACCCGATCCCCGTTGTCGTGATTTGCCTCGGCCCACCCTGCAATCGTGAATGATCGATGACCATTGAAGCGAGTCGGAATGGCAAACGCGAGAAAACGCCGCGGCGCTGGGCACCGCGGATGTGGTTGGGGTGCGGGTTGGGACCGTGGCTCAGGTTGCTCGTCCAGCACCGCTTCGCCGTGGGCTGGCAGTACTCGTACATCGCCGCCGCCGATACCATTGGAGCCGCTGTCAACGCCGGCTTGTACGGCTACCAGCAACTGCGCTATGGCCGGCAGGTGAAGGCCACCAAGCTGGTCGCCCCGCCGATTTTCATCATCGGCCACTGGCGGAGCGGGACTACCCTGCTGCACGAACTGTTGGTCCGCGATCCGGAGCACACTTTTCCCAATACCTACGAGTGCTTCTCGCCGAATCACTTCCTGGTGAGCGAGGACTTTGTCCGACGCTGGTTCTCATGGGTCATGCCCGAGAAGCGGCCCATGGACAACATGGTCACCGGCTGGGAACGCCCGCAGGAAGACGAATTCGCCCTCTGCAACATGGGCCAACCTTCGCCCTACCTCGATATCGCGTTCCCCAATCGCAACGGCTCGGTCGCCAGGCATCTCGATCCTGACCAGCTCACTCCCACCGAGCGAGAGGCCTGGAAAGCGGCGCTGCTCTGGTTTCTCAAGTGCGTGACCTTGCGGACCCCGAAGCGGATCGTGCTCAAGTCGCCGCCTCACACCAGCCGCGTGAAGCTGCTGGCCGAGGCGTTTCCGGGGGCGTGCTTCGTCAATATTGTCCGCAATCCCTATGAGCTGTTCGCTTCCACGGTGAATCTCTGGCGTGTGTTCTATGCGGCGCACGGCTTGCAGAAGCCCAGGTGCGACGGGCTCGAGGAGTATGTCTTCAATACTTTCGCCCTCATGCATGAGAAACTCGAACAGGCCCGACGCACTGTCGATCCGGCCCAGATCTACGATCTGCGCTACGAGGATCTGGTGGCCGACCCGATGGGCGAAGTGCGCGCCGTCTACGATCATTTCGGTTGGGATTTCGACCGGGTGCGCCCCGGCGTTGAAGAGTATGTAGCCTCGGTCTCCGACTACCGCCGCAACCGTTACGACTTGGCCCATCACGAGAAGGCGGCGGTGGCGCGGCGATGGGCAGCTTATTTTCATCGATACGGTTATACGATCAAGGACGACGCTCCTGCCAGCCTCGTACAGTAGCGTGGGAGACGGCTCGGGATGAGTCTTGCGGAAGTAGCGGATCCCGGTATGTTCGCCCGCTATATCTACCTCTGGTGGCGCAATCGCCGCGTTCAGCGGTTCTTGCACTCCACGCGCCGTGCCCGGCGCGTGCAACTCGATGTGCTTCTGGACAAGCTGCAGCGGCACGCCGACAGCGATTTCGGCCGCCGGCACGGCTTCGCCACGATCCGCTCCGTTGCTGACTTTCGCCGCCAGGTGCCGATCACCAACTACGACTACTATCGCCCTTATATCGAGCGGCTCAAGCAGGGCGAAGTTTCGGCGATGTTCGGCCCCGGCACCGAATTGCTGATGTTCGCCCTCACCTCCGGCACCACCAGCGACGCGAAATACGTGCCGGTCACCCGGCAGTTCTTCAACGAGTACCGCGACGGCTGGAACATGTGGGGCGTGCGGACGTACGTCGACCACTTGGATCTGTGCCACAAGAAGACGCTTCAATTCACCAGCAACTGGAACCAGTTCCTCACCCCCGGCGGGACGCCCTGCGGCAACATCAGCGGCCTGGCCGCCGAAACGGCTCCGCTCATCAGCAATCCGGTGTTCATCATTCCCCGCAAGCTGATGAAGATTTCCGATCCAATTGCCAAGCGTTATACGGGCTTGCGGTTGTCGCTCCCTTCGCGCCGAGTGGGAATGATCATCACCGCCAACCCGAGCACACTCATTGAATTGGCCCGCCTCGCCGACACCGAGCGGGAATCGCTTATTCGCGACATCCACGACGGCACCCTCTCCGAACGTTTCGACGTGCCGGGACCGCTCCGCGACCTGCTTCACCGGCGGATCCGCCGCCGCCGTCCGAAGCGGGCGCGCGAGCTTGAGCGGATCGCCGAGCGGACCGGCCGCCTCTATCCGCAGGACTTCTGGCCGCGCATGGCGGTGATCGCCGTCTGGACCGGCGGCTCGGTGGGGAGCTATGTCCCCCGCGTCCGCGAGTACTACGGCGAGCGCCCCGTGTTCCGCGACCACGGCCTACATGCCAGCGAGGGGCGGATGACCGTTCCCTTCTGCGACGGCACCAGCGCCGGCGTTCTCGACTTCGTCCACACGTTCTTCGAGTTCATTCCCGAAGAAGAGCACGACCGCGACAACCCCACGGTGCTCGAAGCCCACGAGCTTGAGGAGGGTCGCAACTACTACATTTTGCTGACGACCTCCAGCGGCCTCTACCGCTACAACATCCACGACCTTGTCCGCTGCACCGGTTTCATCTACCAGGCGCCCGTGCTTGAGTTTCTCAACAAGGGCGCCCATTTCGCCAGCGTCACGGGCGAAAAGCTCAGCGAGTTCCAGGCCGTTACGGCCGTCAACCAAGCTTTCGGTGAGAGTAATCTGCCGATCGAGCTCTTCACGCTCGCACCCGAGTTCGGCGACCCGCCCCGCTATGTCCTGCTGGTCGAGCGGCCGTTCACCTCCGCCGAGGCCTCCGGCCTCGCCAGCCGGACCGACGCGCACCTGGCAACGCTCAATTGCGAGTACGAGGAGCGCCGCCGCACCGGCCGCCTCGGACCGCTCACCGTTCGCGAAGTCCCCGCCGGCACCTGGGACGCCGTTCGCCAGACCCGCGTCTCCCGTCTCGGGGGCAGCCTCGAACAGTACAAGCACCCCTGCTTGAGCGGCGACCTCGCTTTTATCGACCGCCTGCCGAAACAGCGCGACGTCGCCTGACAGGCGCTTTCTCACGACGGACGACTTCCTGGAATCCCCATCAGTAAACCAGTGGCCCCGCCAGCGCTCCGGCCACGATCAGCCAGGCCGGGTTCACCTGCCAGCGAAGCCCGGCGAGCGCCGCAGCCAGCGCCAGGCTCCAACTCCCAAGATCAGTAAGCGCCACTTGGCCGAGACTCACCACGACGGCAGCCATCAGGCCCAGTGACGCGGCGCTCACCGCGTCAAGGAATCGCGACGCCCAGCGCGACTGGCGGAGCCGCGGTATCCAAGGGTTGATCGCAGCCACGAGCACGAATGCCGGGAGCATGATGGCCCCCGTCGCCACCAAAGCCCCGCTTGTGCCGGCAAGCAGGTATCCCACGAACGTCGCCGTGGTGAGCATCGGTCCCGGCGTGAATTGGCCCACGGCTACCGCGTCGAGCAATTCACGCCGTGTGAGCCAATGGTACTGATCGACCAGCCCACCTTCGAGGTAAGCTACCAGCACGTAACCGCTGCCGTAGAGTACCGCTCCGACTTTAAGGAAGAATAGCGCCAGTTTCGCAAGCGATACGCTTCCTGCCGCCGCGCCGCCACTTGCTGCGGCCAGCGTGGCTCCGGCTGCGGTCCGTGCGGCGAGCAGGCTACCGGTCACCAGCACGGCTGCCCCTGTCGTCGCAGGCGGCGCGCTTCGAGCGAGAAGGAGCGTTCCGATCACCCCACCAGCCAGCAGCGAGAGAACCTCATCCGCTCCGAGCGCCGCCGCCACGCCCACGGCCACCGCCACGATGCCCTGCTGCCAGGTGCCCAGCGTCTTCTTCGCCAGCCGCCACACCGCGGCGAAGATCACGGCCACGATCACCGGCTTGATACCGGCCAGAAACGGTTCGACCGCCGGCAGAGTGCCATAGCGCACGTACGCCACCGCGAAGGCCGCGGTGATCGCAACCGCTGGTGCGGTGAATGCGAGCCCGGCGACGACCGAGCCCGGAAAGCCGCCTCGGCGGAAACCTATCTGGCAGGCCATCTCCACCGCGTTGGGCCCCGGGATGAGCTGCGTCACGGCCAGGAGGTCGAGAAACTCCTGGTGCGTGAGCCATCCGCGCCGCTCGACCGTCTCCTGCTCCATCAACGCCGCATGAGCCGCCGGCCCGCCAAAGCTGATCGTCCCCAATCTGAGAAACGTGCCGGTCAACTCCAGGAGCCGGTGTGCCATAAGCCGGGCGTGGGATAGAATGGGCTGGATCGGGCAACCCGCATTTTGGCGATCGGCGGGCGGCTGTCAACTCGAAGATCGCCGCTCCACAAGGTTCTGCGGAGCTGCAAATGCGCGGCCGATTCCGCGTCTGCCTGGCGACGGCGAGCGCCATTCTTGCCCTGTTGCCGGCTCTCGGCTGTCGGACTGCCGACCCGCCAACGACGCGCGGAGACACCGCCTCTCCAGTCGTCATCTTTGCCGCCGCCAGCACCGCAGGACCGCTCGACGAAATCGCGGCCGCCTTCCGTGCGGAGACCCGAATCGACGTGCTCACCAGCCTCGCCGGCAGTTCGACGCTGGCGCAGCAGATCATCGCAGGCGCTGAGGCGGACGTCTTCCTCTCCGCCAGCCGCGAGTGGGCCGCGGCACTTGAGAACCGCGGTCTCGTCGCCGAGTCGCGCGACCTGTTTTCCAATCGTCTGGTGATCGTCGTTCCGACGGCAGCCGACTGGAAGGTCAACGCGGCCGAAGATTTGCTCGACCCGCGGGTCGAGCACCTCGCCCTCGGAGACCCGGAGTGCGTACCTGCCGGAGTCTACGCCCGGCAAGCGCTCCAGGCGCTCGGGCTATGGGACCGGCTTGCCGGGAAGGTCGTCGCCGCCGAGGATGTCCGCCAGGCTCTTTCGTACGTCGAGACCGGAGCGGCCGAGGCCGGGATCGTCTACATCACCGACGCGGCGGCTTCCCGCCGGGTAGAGGTCGCCGCCGAGATCGATCCCGCACTCTCCGACCCGATCGTTTATCCGGCCGTATTGCTCCGCTCGGCGGCCGGCAAACCCGCGGCCCGCCGGCTGTTCCGTTTCCTTCAGTCCACGCCGGCCGCCGATATCCTTCGCCATCACGGCTTCACCGTGATCGACTCTTCCAGCCCATAATGACCCATGCATGACTGACCTGCTCACACGGGAAGAATGGACCGCGCTCTGGCTCAGTGGCACCGTCGCCGTCACGGCCGCCACGCTGTCATTGCCGGCGGCTGTGGCTGTCGGCTACCTGCTGGCCCGGATTGCCTTCCCGGGCAAGTGGCTGGCCGAAGCGATCGTCGATCTGCCGCTCGTCCTGCCCCCAGTGGTGACCGGCTACCTGCTCCTCGTGCTCCTCGCCCCGCGAGGTCCCGTGGGCGGGCCCTTGGCCGAATGGTTCGGGATCAAGATCGTCTTCACCTGGTGGGCCGCTGTGCTCGCGGCGATCGCGGTCAGCTTCCCGCTGTCGGTCCGCGCCATCCGGTTGGCCATCCAGGCGGTCGATCCGCGGCTGGAGATGGCAGCCCGCAGTCTCGGCGCGGGCCGCCTGCGAACGTTCTTCACTGTGACCGGACCGCTCGCCGGGCGCGGCGTGCTCACCGGATGGATCCTCGCCTTCGCCCGGAGTCTCGGAGAATTCGGCGCCACGATCATGGTGGCCGGGAACGTCGCGGGCCGCACTCGAACCATCCCGCTGGCGATCTACAGCCAGGCGAGCCGCCCCGGAGGACTCGACGAATCCTGGCGCCTGGTGATTCTCTCCGTCGTGCTTGCCTGCGCTGCGATGATTGTGGGTGCGATCCTTGAACGAAGGCGGTCGCGGTATGAAGCGGCTTGAATTCGCCTGCCACCACGCCTATCCCGGCGGGCTTGAAATCGACGTGGCCTTCGACCTTGAAGCATCGGCAACCTCGCTGTTCGGCCCCTCCGGCAGCGGAAAGACCAGCGTCTTGATGATGATCGCCGGCTTCTTGCGGCCGACGACGGGCCGGGTGCGACTCGACGGCCGCGTCCTGCTCGACACGGCTTACGGGCAGGCGGTGGCGCCCGAACGCCGCCGTATCGGTGTCGTCTTTCAAGACCATCTCCTCTTCCCCCATCTCACCGTCGAGGGCAATATCCGCTACGGCCAGCGATCGTCGGGCGGCAACGTCGAGTTTAATCGCGCTGTCGGAGTGCTCGAACTCTCGCCGCTTCTTGCGCGATATCCGTTCAGCCTGTCGGGCGGTGAAAAGCAACGCGTGGCACTGGCCCGGGCTCTGGCAAGCAGCCCCCAATTCCTGCTTATGGACGAACCCCTCACCGCGCTCGACGCCGCGCTGAAGGACCGCATTCTCTCCTATCTCGAACGAGTGATCGCCGAATGGCAAATTCCAGTGCTTTTCGTCAGTCATGCCCAGGCTGAGGTACGCCGGCTGGCCAACTGGGTCGTGGTTCTCGATCGCGGACGTGTCGTGGCGGCCGCTCCGCCCGATGTTGCCCTCACCACGCCCGAGACCCTCGCCTGGAAAGACTCGCTAGCGCCGTTCAATCTGCTCCAGGTAAGCGATGTAAAGCCATCAGGCTCTCACTTCGTGGGAATGGTCGGTGAACAGCCGCTGTTTCTTTCTCTCGCGGCGCCACCGGCCCGGTCACCGCTCTACGTCGCGTTCTCGCCCGCCGATGTGACCCTCAGTCGCCGGGAGGTTTCCGGATTGAGTGCGCGCAATCATCTCCGCGGTCACATCCGGCAGATTGTGAATCTGAGCGCCGGAGTGTTTGTCGCCGTCGATGTTGGCCAGATCATGTGGTCCGAGATCACACCGGAAGCTGCTGCCGAACTGGCCCTTGCCACCGGGGACGAAGTGATCTGTTATCTCAAGGCCCACAGCTTCCGCGTAGTCGAGTAGCCGCACTGTGGCCAGCCCGCAGCGCGCCTGTTGCTTTTCCGCAGCGCCACAGCTAGCAGTGCGCCGCCGAATGGGGGTTGAAAGCGGGAAAACCCTGCGTTTTCAACGCCTTGTGCGGCCGGTTTCCGCACGGTACGGTTTCTGCTCAGACCTTTACGCTGATAGGCTCTGTCAGGAAACGCCGACAGTATTCAACAGGAGAACGAGCCATGAGGACTCAAGGCATGAAGGTCCTGGATCCGGTGCTGGAACACGGTCAAATCGATTGGCTGATCGTCCCAGCTCAGGAGTGTCCGAATCAGGAAGCCGAGCGGCGTTTGGCGCAGGCCTATTTCCGAGTGCCCCATGAACCGTGGGGAGCGGAAAGAGCCTTCGTGATGCCGGTCCGCGTCCGCCGCAGCCGGCGGCGCGTGCTCTTCGTCCAGCAGTCGGGACTGCTGCTCAAGCAAGACGAGATCGAAATCTGACTCAAACTCGGACCTTGAGCCACTGGTCGATAGCCGCGGCCGCGAGTCGCCCCTCATTGATCGCGTGGACCACCAGCGATGCGCCGCGGACCGTGTCTCCCGCGGCGAAAATGCCCTCCTCACTGGCCATGAATCCTTTCACGCGGACGTTGCCGCGGCCGTCGAGTTCCAGCCCGAGTTCCTCGACCAACCCTTCGTGCACCACGTGAACGAATCCCATGGCCAGCAGGACGAGGTCCGCCTTGAGCGTGAACTCGCTCCCCGCCCGCTCGCGCATCTCCCAGCCGCGATCGGCGCGGATCCAATCGACCTCGACGCAGTGCAACTCGCTCACCTGCACCCCGCTGCCCGACAACTGCTTGGTGAGTGTGCTCCAGCGCCGCTCGCAGCCCTCTTCGTGCGATGAAGAGGTCCGCATGATCTTCGGCCACGTCGGCCATGGTGTCTCCGGATTCCGCTTGCTCTGGGGCGGCTTCGGCAGGATCTCCAGTTGCGTGACCGAGCGCGCCCCCTGTCGGATCGAGGTCCCCACGCAGTCGCTGCCCGTGTCGCCGCCGCCGATTACCACTACGTGCTTGTCGCGTGCCGACAGGGCGGCTTGTTGCGGAATCTGGTCGCCGGCGTTTCGCCGGTTCTGCTGCGTGAGGAACTCCATCGCAGTGTGGACCCCCTCATACCCGGCCCCCTGGGCCACCAGCCTCCGCGGCTCACCCGCCCCCATGCACAGGCAGATCGCGTCGAACGTCTTCCGCAGGTAACGGGTCGAGATATCCTGTCCGACGGTCACACCGGGCTCGAACTTAACTCCCTCGGCCACCATCTGTTCCAGCCGGCGGTCGATCACTCGTTTGTCCAGCTTGAAGTCGGGAATCCCATAGCGCAACAGCCCGCCGATGCGGTCGTCCTTCTCGTAAACAACGACCTCATGCCCTCCGCGGGCCAACTGCTGGGCTACCGCGAGCCCGGCCGGCCCCGAACCGATCACGGCGACTTTCTTGCCGGTTCGATAGGCCGGCTTGATCGGCCGGACCCAGCCCTCATGAAAGGCCCGCTCGGCGATCTGCAACTCAATGTGCTTGATGTTTACCGCTTCATCGTTGATCGTCAGCGTGCAAGCCGCTTCGCAAGGCGCCGGGCACACCCGGCCCGTGACCTCGGGAAAGTTGTTCGTTGAGTGTAGGTTGGCAGCAGCCTCGTGCCACCGGCCCTGGTAAACCAGTTCATTGAACTCGGGAATGCGGTTCTTCACCGGGCAGCCCGTCGCATGGCAGAACGGTACCCCGCAGTCCATGCACCGCGCGGCCTGTTCCGTGAGCGTTTTGGCCACGAGCAGCATGTCAATCTCGTGCCAGTCTTTGATCCGCTCCGCGATCGGCCGATGGGGCAGCTCGCAGCGGTGATACTCGATGAATCCGGTGGGGCTAGCCACTGAAGACCTCCTCGGTGGCGGGCGTCTGCGGCGCCGATACGGCCTCGGTGGCCCGCAGCCTTTCCAGCGCCTTGCGGTAGTCGATGGGCATCACTTTGACAAACTTCCCGGCCATCTCATGCCAGTTGTCCAGAATGCGCTTCGCCTGGCGGCTACCCGTCCAGTGGTAGTGCCGACTGATGAGCTCGTGGAGCCGCCGCTCGTCGGCCTCCTGCCAGATGGTCTCCAGGTCCACCATATCCAGGTTGCAGTGCGTGTCGAAAAGCTGTTGCTCGTCGAGAACGTAGGCGATCCCGCCGCTCATTCCGGCTGCAAAATTGCGCCCCGTGCGGCCGATCACCACCACCGTGCCGCTGGTCATGTACTCGCAACCGTGGTCGCCCGTCCCCTCGACCACCGCCACCACGCCACTATTACGGACCGCGAACCGTTCGCCCGCCAGGCCGTTGATGAACACTTCGCCCGACGTGGCGCCGTACAACAGCGTGTTGCCGACGATCACGTTGTCCATCGGATTGAACGGCGCTCCCGGCGGAGTCTGCACCACGATCCGGCCCCCCGACAGCCCCTTTCCCAGGTAGTCGTTCGCTTCGCCCACCAGCCGCAGCGTCACGCCCGGAGCAAGCCAGGCGCCGAAGCTTTGCCCGGCCGAACCGTGAAACGTGATGTCGATCGTTCCGTCCGGCAGGCCCTTCGATCCCGATCGCTTCACGATCCGGTTGCTGAGGATCGTGCCTACCGTGCGGTGGACGTTGCGGATCGGCATCTCGATCTTCAGCGGCTCGTGCGTCGCGATCGCCGTCTCCACCTGTTCCAGGATTTGCCAGTCGAGATGGTCCCGCCGGGTGTCGTTCTGCGTCCGTGTCCGCCTCAGCGCGCAGCCGTTCGAGGCATCCGGGACTCTGAACAACCGCGAGAAGTCGAGCCCCTGGGCCTTCCAATGATCGACCGCCTTGCGGACGCTCAACCGGCTGACGCAGCCCACCATCTCGTCGACTGTCCTGAACCCGAGCTGCGCCATGATTCGGCGTGCCTCTTCGGCCACAAACGTCAGAAACCGGGCCACGAACACCGGCTCGCCGCCGAATCGCTTGCGCAAGTCTTCACGCTGAGTGGCGATGCCCACCGGGCAGGTCCCCAGGTGGCACTTGCGCATCAGGATGCAGCCCAGCGAGACCAGCGCCGAAGTGCCGAATCCGAATCGCTCCGCGCCCAAACGCCGCGATCACCCGTCCCGGCCAGTCTTCATCGGCCGTCGGCTTGCCACCAGGATCGATCCCGCAACCCGTTCAGCACCAGGGTCTGCTGCGTCTCGGCCAGGCCGATCTCCCACGGCGTGCCGGCGTGCTTGATCGACGACAACGGGCTCGCGCCCGGTGCCGCCGTCGTGTCCCGCTGATAAGTACCTCGTCGGCGTTTCCCTTCGCCACGCCAGCTGCCACCGTCCCCCACGCCCACTTCCGACACCAACTTCACCGAGACCATCGCCTCCGGATTGTACCAGGGTCGTAGATCAACTGCGGGTCCTCGATGGAATAGATGTCGTGGTGCGGAGGGCGAAATCAACGAACACGCCGGCGTCGGTGCCTGGCCGCGCGGATCTCCGCCGTCACCTTGTGCCCCGGAAGCTGCCCTCCTCGCCAGGCTTCGCCCCCTGGGCCATCTTGATCTGCAGCACCTTGGCGTTCGCCGAATGCTCGATCGTCACCCCGAACCGCGCGCTGGCCACCTGCTTGATCGCGCTGTTCGAGGTCACTTCCCCATCCGGCACCGGTTGGTATCGCGCGGGGTCTTCCCCACCTTCTCCGGTGTTCGAGTAGCCCCCGAGCATGTTCATTCCCTTGGCGAGCGTCTCGTGCGCTTCCTTGCTGATCGACCCGTGCGACATCGCCCCGGTATAAAACCGCTCGGCGATCTCGCTGGCCGGCTCCACTTCCTCCAGCGGCACGCTCTGCCCCGGTTTGAATTCGAATAACCCGCGCAGCGTGCAAAGCTGCCGGTTCTGCTCGTTCACCGCCTGCGAGTATTCCGCGTAGGCCTGCGGATCGTCGTACATCACCGCGTGCTGCAGCCGGGTGATGGTGGTCGGGTTCCACAGGTGGGACTCGCCGTCCAGGCGGTAGTGATACTCGCCGCCGTAATCCAGTTCCATCGCCCCCGGCTGCCGCGGGCTGAAGGCGTCCCGGTGCCGCGCGAGGGCTTCCATCGCGATTTGCTCCAGTCCCACTCCTTCGATCCGCGACGCGGTGCCGGTGAAGTACTCGTCGACCACCTCGCGGTTCAGGCCGATGGCCTCGAACTGCTGTGCCGAGTGGTAGCTCCGCAATGTCGAGATCCCCATCTTCGACATCGTCTTGAGAATCCCCTTCTTGATCGCCGTAATGTACTGGTCGCAAAGCAGGTCCAGATCCTCATCCTGCGACAGATCGCCGTCCTCGCGGAGCTTGTAGATCGCCTCGAAAGCCATGTAGGGATTGATGGCGTTCGCGCCGTAGCCGCACAGCAGGCAGAAATGCATCACCTCGCGCGGCTCGCCGCTCTCGATCACGATGCCCGCTTCGCCGCGCAGACGCAGTTGCAGGAGCCCATGGTGCAGCGCCGAAGCCTCCAGCAGGCTGGGGATCGGCGCCCGATCGGGCGCAACGCCCCGGTCGCTGACGATCAATAGCGACGCTCCCCGGCGGATCGCTTCCGCGGCCGACTCGATAAGCTGTTCCAGCGCGTTTCGCAGCGCCTTGCCCGGCTGCGAATCGCGGGCGTCGAACAGCGCCGGCAGCGTCGCCACGCGGAAATCGTCGCGATGGACTCCCCGCAATCGCTCAATGTCCTGGTTGGTGAGGATCGGATGGGGCAGCTTCAGTTGCCGGCAGTGTTCCGGCGTCTCCTCCAGCAGGTTTCGCTGCTTGCCCGTAAACGACATCAGCGACATTACCAGGCCTTCCCGCAACGGATCGATCGGCGGGTTGGTCACCTGCGCGAAAAGCTGTTTGAAGTAGCTGAACAGCAGCTTGGGCTTCTCAGAGAGGACGGCCAGCGGTGTGTCGGTCCCCATTGACCCCACCGGCTCCTGCGCGTTGGCTGCCATCGGCGCGATAAGAACCTGCACATCCTCACGGGTGTAGCCAAAGGCTCGCAGCCGCTGGGCCAGCGTCTTTTCGTCCAGTTCCACCGGCCGTGAAGGCTGGAACAGCCCCCGCAGCTCGATACGGTTCTCCTCCAGCCAGCGGCGGTAGGGCCGCTGCCGGGCGATTTTGCCTTTGACCTCGTTGTCCGTGACGATCCGCCCTTCGACCGTGTCGACCAGAAACATGCGGCCCGGTTGAAGCCGCCCTTTCTGCCGGATCTTCTCCGGCGGAAACTCGATCACTCCCACTTCGCTCGCCAGCACCACCAGCCCGTCGGTGGTCACGGTGTACCGGCAAGGCCGCAATCCGTTCCGGTCCAGCGTGCCTCCCACCATTCGCCCGTCCGTAAAGACCATCGCCGCCGGACCGTCCCACGGCTCCATGATTGCCGAGTGATATTCGTAGAACGCCCGCTTGTCGGTCGAAATGTGATACTGCGGACCGAACGCCTCGGGGATCATCATCATCAGCGCGTGCGGCGACGAGCGGCCGGCACGGACCAGCAGTTCCATCACATTATCAAAGGTCGATGAGTCGCTGCCGCCCGGTTCGCAGATCGGAAACAGGTCCGACAGGTCGTCGGCCAGGACCGGACTGGCCATCGATTTCTCGTAGGCCTGCTGCCGGTTGATGTTGCCGCGAAGCGTGTTGATCTCGCCGTTGTGAGCGATCATCCGGAACGGCTGCGCCAGCTTCCAGCTCGGGAACGTGTTCGTGCTGTACCGCTGGTGGACGATCGCCAGCGCGCTGGTGACTCGCTCGTCCGACAGCTCGGGAAAATAGGCCGCCAATTGCGGCGCCATGAACATCCCCTTGTAGACGATCGTGCGACAGGAAAGCGTGCAGATGTAAAACGACTCGGCCGCCTCGCCCAACCGGCTCCGCGCACGGTGCTCAACTCGTTTGCGCACCACGAACAGCTTCCGCTCCAGTAATTCGTCCTCCAGTCCCTGGCCGTCGACAAACACCTGTCGGACTACTGGCTCCGATTCACGGGCAATCTCTCCCAGGCAGGAATTGTCCGTCGGCACGTCGCGCCACCCGAGTACCTCCAGCCCCTCTTCTGCCAATCCCTCGGCGAGCATCTGCTCGCAACGGTGCTGAAGGTCTGGCTCCTGTGGCAGGAACAGCATCCCCACGCCGTATCGGCCCGCCGGAGGCAGCGTGAGACGCAACCGCTGGGCCTCGGCGGCGAAGAACTCGTGCGGCAACTGCATCAACAGGCCGGCGCCATCGCCCGTTGCCTCGTCGGCGCCAGCAGCCCCGCGGTGCATCAGGTTGAGGAGCACCTGCTTGCCGTATTCCACGATCCGGTGCTCACGGCGTCCCGAGATATTGACGATCGCGCCGATTCCGCAAGCGTCGTGTTCCCATCTCGGGTCGTAGAGGCCCTGGGCCTTCGGTGCTGTGCGTCCCATATCGGTACTCTCGTCCAGATTGCTGAAATCTGCTTACTGGGGCCAAAACGGACAGCTACCCCGCGTCATTCACGGGGGGATCGGTAATCGCCCGTCCAAAAACGGGAATCGGAATCCCCGGCCGCCCCCATGGCTCTCGAACCGTAAACGATTTTATTCATTGCACTTACGCACATTACCATGGCCGCAGATCGCTTCACTGTTCGCGCACGATAAGTGCGGCAACACTTCCCGTGGACCATATTAACATTACAACGGCTTATGTCAAATCGAAAATTGAATAAGCTTTCATGAGAACAGGCCAGCCGCTCCTCGATCCGCCCTGCGTGACCTGCCTGCAGGAATGACGCCATCGCCCCCCTGACAGACTGGGTAGAATCTGCGATAATCGAAGACTGGATCTTGTTTCAGGATTCGCTCGCTGTCCTCTGGAATGAGCCACACGACGATCCCGAAACGGCCTGTTGCAGGTTCAACTCACGGCACGAAAGCCATCGCGGGCGGCGATCGACGAATGAGCATCCGTTTCAAGCTCACCATGGCGGCCATCGCCGTCATTCTCATCGCCAACTCGCTCGTCTGCTTCGTGGGAGTCCAGTACGCCGGACACGTCTGGCTCAAGGAACTCCAGAACCGGGTGCGCCTCGACCTCGGTGCAGCCCGTGCCGCCTATGAGGGCCATCTTCAGCAGACGGGCCGATTTCTGAAGGGAGTGGCGCTCGACATCCACCTCGCCGAGGCAGCCGTCGCGGATGATGACCAAGGCTTTCGACCGCTTCTAGATCAGGCACTGGCGCAAGGGGGGATGGACTTCGTTACACTTCTGGATGCGCGCGGCAGCGTGCTCTACCGGCCCCACAATCCGGCAAGAGGCGGCGACAACCTCGCCGGGAACCCGCTCGTCAGCCAGGCCATTCGCCGCCGCGGCACAAGCCTGGGAACCGTGAGTCTCAGCCGGCAACAGCTTCAAGCCGAGGGTGACGAGTTGACTCGGCGCGCCGAAATCGGACTTCGGCCCACCCAGGCAGCCAGGGAAACGACGGAAACGGTGCGGACCGAGGGGCTTGTGGCCGCTGCTGCCGTTCCCCTCCTCGATCCCCAGGGCCAACTGGCCGGAGTGCTCTACGGCGGCAGCCTGCTCAACGGGCGATTCGATCTCGTCGACCAGATCCGCGCCCAGGTCTTTCCCTCGGACATCGGCGACGAGCAAGCGGGCCGGGTGACGATCTTCCACGGCGACCTTCGCGTGGCAACCAATGTCGTCGCCGCCGACGGTCGGCGGGCGGTTGGCACGCGCATGAGCCGGGAGGTTTACGACAGCGTGATCGTTCGCGGCCAAACATGGGCCGACCGGGCGTTTGTCGTCGATGACTGGTACATTGCCGCCTATGAGCCGATCCGCGAACCCGGCGGCAAGGTGATCGGATCGCTGTATGTCGGACTGCGGCAAGACCCGTTCATCCACAAGCGCAACGTTGTCATGGCCGTCTTCCTGGGTTTGGTAATTGCCGCTACTCTGGCGACGTTGTTCCTGTTATATCTGGTGACCGTCCTCGTCCTCAGGCCCGTCGACCACATCGTCGCCATGGCACGCCGGGTGGTCGGTGGTGATGTAGCGGCTCGCGTCGGCGTGCGGCCGCCGGGCGAGATGGGCGTCCTCTGCCAGGCCATCGACCAGATGGCTGACGCCGTTGCCGAACGCGAAGAGCGGCTCAAGGTGGCCACTCGGCAGCAGATCGGGCGTAGCGAGAAGCTGGCTTCGATCGGGCGGCTCGCCGCCGGAGTGGCTCACGAGATCAACAATCCCCTCACCGGCGTGCTCACCTTCGCCCACCTGTTGCGCGAGAAGTCGAATCTCGACGACCAGGACCGCCAGGACCTCGACCTGATCATCCACGAGACGACCCGCGCCGCCGACATCGTCAAGGGGTTGCTCGACTTCGCCCGCGAAAGGCCCGCCCGCAAGGAACCGCTCGCCATCAACGAAGTCGTCGCGCGGACGGTGCGGTTGATCCGCAACCAGAAGGCTTTCGACCGCATCCGCATCATCGATCAGCTCGTCGAGGATCTGCCCGAAGTCAATGGTGACATGAACCAGCTTCAACAGGTGCTCTTGAACCTGTCGCTCAACGCCTGCGAAGCCATGCCCGACGGGGGCGCCCTGACGATCGCCACATCGTCGCGCGACGACAAGGTGTTTGTCCGGCTAACCGACACCGGTTGCGGCATCAAGGCCGAGCATCTCGACAAGATCTTCGAACCTTTCTACACCACCAAACCCGTGGGCCAGGGAACCGGCCTCGGCCTGAGCGTCAGCTACGGGATCATCGAGCAGCACGGCGGCACGATGGAAGTCGACAGCCGTGAGGGCGAGGGCACCACGTTCTCTATCGCGCTGCCGGCGATCGTCCCACGCGACGGCGAACCGGGCCCGTCGCTCGCCACCAGTCGGTACAGCAATCCATAGCAGTCGTTATATGACGAGCTCCGAACCCGAACAGGAAAAGCCCCTCGTGCAGCAGCGGATCCTCGTCATCGACGACGAATCGATCATCGGCATGAGCTGCAAACGGACTCTGGCGCCCGACGGCCACGTGGTCGAGTTCTACGACGATCCCACCGCCGGCCTGGAGGCCGCCTTGTCGGGCGATTACGACGTGATCCTCGTCGACCTGATGATGCCCGGTATCAGCGGCCTCGAAGTGCTCAAGCACATCAAGGCGGCGGGCGTCGCTTCCGAGGTGGTGATCGTCACCGGCCATTCCACGGTTGAGACGGCCGTCGAGGCGATGAAGCAGGGAGCCGCCGACTATCTCAGCAAGCCCTTCACCCCCAGCCAGCTCAAGATGATCCTGCAGAAGGTGGGCGAACGCTCCGCGCTGATCCGCGAGAACGCCCTCCTGCGGCGCGAACTCGGGGTCCAGCAGGGATTCGAAGGGATCATCGGCGAAAGCCGCACCATGGAACGCGTCTTCTCGCTCATCAAACGGGTGGCTCCCACCGACGGAACCGTCCTCATCACCGGCGAGAGCGGCACCGGCAAGGAGATGGTCGTCCGCGCCCTCCACCGCCTCAGCCGCCGCAAGGATCAGCCGCTGATGGCCTGCGACTGCAGCGCGCTGGCCCCCACGCTCCTGGAGAGCGAGCTATTTGGCCACGTGAAGGGATCGTTCTCCGGAGCGATCGCCACCAAGCAGGGCCTCTTCCAGGCGGCCGACAAGGGGACGCTGTTCCTCGACGAGGTCGCCAACCTGAGCATCGAGACCCAGGGGAAGTTGCTCCGCGTGCTCGAGAGCAAGCGCGCCCGCCGCGTGGGCGATACCGAGGAGTACCCCATCGACATCCGCCTCGTAGCGGCCACCAACCGCGACCTGGCCGAGATGGTCGGCGAAGGCGGTTTCCGCGAGGACCTTTACTACCGCCTCAACGTCGTGCCCATTTATCTGCCCCCCTTGCGCGACCGCCAGGGCGACATCCCCCGCCTCGCCATGGCCTTCCTCGAACGCTTCTGCGAGAAGAACGAAACCGACATCAAAGGCTTCACACCCGAAGCCATGGCCCAGATGGAGAGCTATCACTGGCCGGGTAACGTCCGCGAGTTGCGGAACATCGTCGAGCGCATGGCCATTCTCTGCGATTCCAACCGCATCGAAGCCGGCCATTTGCCGGCCGAGATCCGCCAGGCGCCGACGCGGCCCACCGCCACGCAGTTGCCGCGAACCTGGGACGAGTTTAAGCGCCTGAAGCAGCAGGTCCGCGACTCGGCGGTCCAGGAACTCGAGCGACGCTTCCTCGTCGAGGCCCTCCAGCGTGCCGACGGCAACGTCAGCCGAACCGCCGAAGACGTCGGCATCCAGCGCACCAACCTCCACGCCCTGATGCGCAAATACGGCCTTACCTCCGACGCCGTCTAAGACGACCGCACGCCAGCAGTCTCTGTAGTGAGGCTTTGCTGCCATGCGGTCGTGTATGCGATCGACTGAGTGCTCGCCTACGGCTGCACATCAAACGTAAAGTCGTTCTCGCCTCCCTCCGTCACGTCGGCCGTGAACCCGCTGGTGGCCCCGTCTCGGTACTTCACGGGCAGCAATTCTTTCGGACCGCCCGACTCCATGGCGCGCCGGATCGCCTCATTATGCGCGGCTGCCTGTTCAGGCGTGGGATCCGTCGGATTCTCCGGCAGTTCCACCGCGTTTTCGGTCTTTCGGATCCCAATCGTATACGATCCCGGAATGGCGCCATCCCCCGGATCGGCCGTTGTCAGTTGGAACTTGCCCGCACTGTCGGTGAGACCAACAGCCGCCTTGCCTTCAGGCGACTTCGGAAAGAACGTCACATTCGCACCCTCAAGCGGAGATCCACTCATGGTCACCGTTCCGGTCACCGGTACTGTACCCAGGTCACTTCCTCCACTTCCACCGCATCCCACGACACACGTTACCGTCGCCGCAAAAGCCAACAGCGCCATCCAACTCGGGCGAAACATGTCGATCTCCTGATAAAAGCCTGTTCCCGGTAATGCAGGTGCAACAGAAGCAACTGTCAGCGGAAGGAAGTCCCGACAGAACCCCGTCTGCGTCAGTCCACTCAGACACGACTCAACAGCCGACACACATAAGTTCGGGTTCGGCGCGGGTTGGCTTCCCGCGCCGAACCCGTTGCATCACAAAACACTCAAAGGTCTAAAAACATCTCTCAATGCCGCGCGAACTCTCGTGCTGGCGCACGACGGCCGGCGCGACTACACACCACGGCGACTCAATACTCCCCGACGGGCTCGCCGCCGGATCGGCTCCCCAAAGCGCCCCATACGCCATACGGGCTCCGGCCGCCGGTGTTTGGGGCGGGCTGTTGGCTCGGCTCAGGTGAACTTAGATTGCCCGTATCGATCGTTGAACTGAAGAAACGGGTCGAACCGTCCGCCAACAGGCCGTTCACGCCGCCCGGATGGTAGCTGTCGGGAGGCATGATATGCCGATCGCCCCATTCGGAGGTGCCGTTGGTGCAGCCCACCGAGTTCGGTGGCAGCACCGTGTTGAAACCGCAGTTGACGAAAGCTCCCCATGCCCAGTGAACGCCACGGATATGGTAAACGTTCGTGGTGCCGGTAATGGAAGTGCCGGGCCCCTTGTACACCAAGCACTGTCCGGCCGGATTGGTTCCGTCGATGCTGGCGCCCTGAACATAGTTCCCGTGGATGTCCGTGCGATTCCTCTGCGTCGAGACAACCTGCTCGCTCATCGCGATCGTATTGCTCGTACCGTCCTTGATGGAAGCCATGTTGGTAAAACTGAAATGGCCGAACAGCCCACGCGGCTTGCGCACACCCGTTCCGTTGGCGCTCCACCAGATCGTGTCGGAGATCTCGTCGCCGACACACAGATTGTAGTTGGTGTTGCCATAACGCTCGTAATCCGGGTCTGAGCCCTTCGAGTCCGGATCCGATGGACACAAAAGGCCCGCAATCGACGGCCGCCAGGGGTCAAACGTCCCGTACCATGGGACCGGTCCCCACGCCGGATATCCGCTCGCCGGAGCGGTCATTTGGTCGTAAATTGCCTGCTGTTCCATAAACGGCAACAGTACAGCAAAACCGCTCAGGAAGCCGCGGTTGCACTGCGCTTCCCCGCCGCGATCGTTATTCCAGGGGCCCATGGTCGTCCCCTGTTTCAGGCTTGGGAAAGCTTTGTACGTGTCATGGTAATTGTGAAGACTCAACCCCAATTGCTTGAGATTGTTGGAACACTGCGACCGTCGGGCCGCCTCGCGGGCGGCTTGCACCGCCGGCAAGAGTAGCGCGATCAAGATGCCGATGATGGCGATCACCACCAGCAACTCGACCAGCGTAAACGCAACGCGTCGATTCATGAAGACACCTCTCGAATGTTGTAGCTGCGAAAACGAAAAACGAAGGATGCCAGGCATCGCACGCCCCACAAAAACGAACACAAATCAGAACACATCGGCATCCGACACACCATCCGAAAAACCTGTCTCTCCGCTCCGAGTCTTGTTCGTCAATCGCCATTCGCAGTCGCCACGTGGCCCACCGACTGCACACGCTCAAAGCTGAACTGTGACTGAAAACGCTGGAGGAGCCCGAGGCGCGGCGGAGAAGCACCGTTGAGACGCGACTGCTTGCGGAGCCCTCCAACTGAGCGCGGGAAGATCCCCTTTCGCTTGCGGCCAGAGTCCGCCGCAGCGATCCGCCGGCACGGTATGAAACGACGACTTTCGCGGCACAGCGCGCCGCCTTTCGTTTTCGATCCGTTGTGCGGCCCCTCGATAGTAGCGACTGAAGCTTACTTAGAAACCCCGCGATTACGATAGACTATCGCCGAAAACTCTGAGAAAGACGATTAGATTGCTGAATGTAGCGCCAGCACCCGCCCGCAGGGTATGGTAGATCCTCACTCAACGGTCACGTTTCTCCTGGTTCCCGCTCCACCCGTGACGCAACGTGAGGCGCAGGAACAAGATTCTAGCCGGCTGGCTGCCGGAATCCTGCTATAACATACGGCAATGGACCACGTCCGACAAGCATATTCATCCTACAATCGCGGTAGTTCTGAGCGATTCGTACTGTATTCCCGGGTGCAGGTCCGGCGCATCCGTCCGCCGCCGATTGTTGAGTTGAAAGTCCACTATGGGCGGGGCAACGAGGACGACGCTGTCTGTAAAGCCCGCACCACGGACATCACATCCCTGCCCACAGTTGACCGCGCGATTGCTGCAAGCGGCCAGTTGGGCTACCATTGAAAACTAATCTTCGCTCAATAGAACTGTTGATTTGGCCCATTGCCGTCCCGGTCACGGCCGGCGTGCTTCGGCCGCCTCTCAAACCACCCTGAGGGCGAGAGGCCCTCGTCTGTCGCGGATCAAACATGGGTCGCAAGCCTAAGCACCTCGATTCGCCGAAGATGCCGGGGGCCACTGATTCCACTACATTGAGCCGATCGGACTCCACCCGATCGTACTATCTTCGGCTCGCGGGTGCCGCGACGCTGGCGTTCATCTCTCTTGCCTTGTTGGTATGGAGGCTTACCCAACGGCCCGGCGGCGAGATAGGCACCCCGGCGGCCTCGACGGCTGCCAACCCGCTTGCAGTCCCTGTATTACCGGCGGATCTGTACCCCCAACAGCGCCCAGTACTCGAAGAGGCCCAGACGGCGGTCCGTCGCTTGTTGGAAGAATTCCCGCAAGACCCCAATTCGGCGGCAGCCACTGCACTCTTGAACGATCTGGTTCATGACGAAGCGGCCGAACTCTCCTGCTGGGAGCATTGCCTGCAACTCGACGACGGCTACCTCCTGGCGTACTCTCACCTGGCCACCCGCGCTGTCGATGCCGGCGACTTCGTGCAGGCCGAAATGCTGCTGCGCAAAGCGCTCACCGTCGAGCGGGCCAGCGGCGATTTCCGCGACCTGCTGGCTTCGGCCCTGTCGGGGC
Organism: Thermoguttaceae bacterium; assembly: GCA_040766885.1. Classification (GTDB taxonomy): domain Bacteria; phylum Planctomycetota; class Planctomycetia; order Pirellulales; family Thermoguttaceae; genus JAXGPP01. The sequence continues at coordinate 29,627 of JAXGPP010000041.1, forward strand.
AGGGCAAGCTCACCGAGGCAGCAAGTGTGCTGGAGCAGAGCGCGGCCCAGAAGCCCGGTTCAGCGGAGACTCGCGTATTGCTCGGCGAGGCCTACCTGCGCCTCGATCAACTCGAACAAGCCTCCGTAGCGTTCGAGAAGGCGATCCAACTCGATCGCCAAATGGCACGAGCCTATCACGGTTTGGCACAAATCGCCGCGAAGACCGGACGCACGGAAGAGGCCCGGCGGCACCGCGACGAGTTCGCCCGTCTCAAGGCCGCAGAAAACCGCGCGGTTCGTTCCGGTCCAGATGAGAGAGCCGATGCATTCATTGTTCCCAAATGTGTTGCGGCGATTCTCAGTCTCTCCGGCAAGTCATTTCTGAATCATCAGCAACCTGAACAGGCGGTCGATCTTCTTCGCCGGGCGGCAACGCTCGACCCGCACGACACCGACAGCCGCACCGCGCTCACCCAAGCCTACACCCAGCTCGGACAACTTGAATCGGCCCTCGCCGTGGTGGAAGAGCTTCGGACGATCGAATCCGGGAATCTGCTCCACCTTCGCGCACTGGGGATGCTCCAGGCCCGCCTTGACCGGCTCGACGCGGCGGAAAAGACATTCGGTGAGCTTTGTGCCGCAGCGCCGAACTGGGCGGTGGGTTACGCCGGACTGGCCGAGATCCGCCTCCGCACCGGCAACGATCTGGCCCATGCCCGACAACTGGCGGCCAAGGCCGCGGAACTCGAACCGGGCGGCTGGAACTACTTCATTCTAGCGGCGATCTGTGAGAAGGCAGGCGACCTCGCCGGGGCCGAGGCGGCGCTGCAGAAGGCCATCGAGCTGGAGCCGAACGACCCGCGCTATCGCCAGATGCATGCGTCCATGCAGGGAAAGAATTGACATGCGCCGACGGAAGGCGGTCCGCGCCCTGGCCTGGGCGGCGATGTTGATCGGTTTCACCGTCACAGTGATTGCCGTACCATCGTGCAGCCGCGACCCGGCAAGCGCTTCGCTCGTGCGCGAGAGTCGTCCGCCCCCCACCCCCCCCCCCCCCCCCCGGGGACCAGGTGG
>JAXGPP010000042.1:0-24846 GCA_040766885.1 Thermoguttaceae bacterium
GCGAGCCGGTATAGGCGATCCGGCCGTCGATGATCGCCAGCTTGCGGTGGTTCCGCAGGTCCATGCGGGCGAGCCCCATCCGCAGCAGGTTCACGGGCAGGGCGGGGAGGACTTCGATCCCCTGCTGGCGCAGTTGAGGCGCGAGCCGGCGGAACAGCCGCCGCGAGCCGACGCCGTCGGCCAGCAGCCGGCAGGCCACGCCGCGCGTGCGCGCCCGCACCATCGCGGCGGCCAGCCGTTGGCCGACGTGATCGTCGGCATAGATGTAGAACAGCAGATGGACATGGTGCTCGGCGGCGTCGATGTCGGCGATGAGCCGGTCGATGACCGTATCGGGGCGGGTCATCAGTTCGACCGTGTTGCCGCCCACCAGCGGCAGGCCGCCAAGCTGGGCGGCGGTATACCACTGGTTCTCGGGTTGGGGGGCCAGGCCGGCGGCGATCACGTGCTGCGGTTCGACGCCGTGATGACCCGCGCCGAGAAACTCGAGGTGCCGCCGCTGCCGCCGGGCGAGCCGGCGCCGTCCGAGCCGGTTCTCTCCCAAGAGCAGATAGAAGATCGCGCCCATCCAGGGTTCGAGAAAGACGATGGCCAGCCAGAACAGGCAGGCGGCGGGTTTCTCCTTGCGGAGGACGATTGCCGGCAACAGCAGGAGGCGGATCATCCACCCGCCGAAGAAGAGGAACTGTTGGGTCCACAGGAGCAGGCTCATGGCCGCTCTGTTTTACCCTCCCTCGAGCGAGCCGCCTAGCCGGCTGCGGGCCTGATCGGCCCACGGGCTGTCGGGCGCCTGCTCGAGGAAGGCCTGCCAGTGGCTGTCGGCGTCGTCGCGCCGGCCCAGTTCGTCGAGCGTCCGCGCGAGGTGGTAGTGGACGTCGGCGTAATCGGGGTGATAGCGGAGCGCGCCTTCAAACGCCGCGACGGCGAGATCCGGCTGACCGGTTTCCGCCAGCACGCAGCCGAGGTTGGCCCGGGCTTCGACGTAATCCTCGTTCAGCTCGACGGCCATGAAGTACCGTTCCCGCGCCGCCGTCGGATCGCCCAGCCGGTAGAGAAGCTCGGCCAGTTGGAAGCAGGTCTCGGCCGTCGGCCCGCCGGCCGCCAGGGCCGCGCGGTACAGTTCCACCGCCTCGTTCAAATGGCCCGATTCCTCGAGTTCCGCGGCCAGCTCGCAGAGTTCGGACGGAGTCTCGGGCGGGGCCGCGGGCTCCGGCATCGGCACCACAGGGGGCTGCCCGGCCGCGGCAGCCTCGGCTCCGCCGCCGCGTTCGACGGCCTCGAAGTCGAATCGCAACTGGCCGCCCGGCTCGACGAGGCCGTCGCCCTGCCGGAGCAGGATTTCCTTGCCCTCGACGATCACGGAGAGCTGCGCGAGCGGGCGCTCGACGCCGGGCAACAGCCGGACGAGTGACGCAAGCTTCTTCTCGATCGCCTGCGGCGACATTCCGGCGGCCAGCAATCCGGCCAGCCGGCGGGCGGTGGCCACTTCCTGGAAATCGAAATAGGCCAGCCGGCGAACCTCGCGCGTCGGGACGATGAGCCCGCGCCGCTGCCACCGGCGGATGACGGCCACCGGCACTCCGAGCAGTTCGGCGAGCATGGCCGGGGTGTAGAGCCGCTGGATGTCGTGCTCGGTCTCAACGAGCCCCAGGCGCTGCCAGAGCTGCGTCTCGGTGAGGACCTCGGTCCGCCCTTCCTCGATCGCCTGGCGAGTGGGGCCGTCGACCAGCTCATCGAGGTCGTCGATCTCGCCGAGGGGCAAGCCGTGCTCACCGACCACGATCAGGTCGACGGTGGCGTCGGGGCGTTCGGCAATCGCCGCCCCATGCTTGCGGAGCAGTTGGGCGGCATCGCGTTTGGACATGCTGGCCAGCTTGCCGACCACGGCCAGCCGCCGACCGGCCAGCGGTCCAGTTTCGTCAGAAGCTGGTTCAGACATCCGGGTCTCGCTGGCAGCGAATCAGGTGGCCGGTCCCTTGGGTTGGCCGTAAACGCCGGAGGGAGCGGACGGGCTCGGCGAGGAACCGTTCTGCGGTGCGGCCTGCGGCGACTCGGCGTCGATCGGCCCGGGGAGCACGTCGTCGGACAAGCTTGGCGCCTGATCGGCCGCGCTGCCACCGTTGCGCAGGGGGGTCGGCTCGCCATTGCGCGGCGAATCGACGTAGGGGCGTTCGGCGGGAACCGTGTCGACGGGGCATGCCGGCTCGACAGGGCACACCGGCTCAATGGGGCAAGGATCGATCGGCACGCGGGCGCAGACGGTTCGAGGCACGCTACGCGTGTAGGTGACCGGCACGCGGCGCTCGACACACCGCGGCACGCGAACCGTTTCCTGCACGGCGACCGTGCGGCACACCCGGATGGGAATCTGCTCGCATTTTTCTTCGGTGATCATGCGGCAGGTGCGAACCGGAACGCGGTTGACCTTCTGCTCGCAGACCATGCGGCAGGTTTGCACGGGGATCTGGCGCTCGACGCGCTCGACCACGGGGCGGCACACGGTGTACGGGACGCGGCGGACGCGTTCCTCGCAGACCATGCGGCTGACCTGGACGGGGACCTTGTAGCGGATCTGCTCCTGGCGATAGCTGGTTACCTGGACCGGTACCTGCCGCTGGACGGTCCGGGGCATGTAGGTGGTTTGCGGCACCTGGCGGGCGACGACGTTGGGCCGCCAGACGCGCTGCACTTCGTATGTGCCGCGGGGCACCTGCACCCAATAGAGTCCGCCGGGCTGGTAGACGGTGGCGCCGGTCACGGGATCGGTGTTGCAGGCCGCCGGCCGCCACGCCAGCCGGGAGGCGGGCCGGGCGGGGCGGAATACGGTCTGGTCCTGGAAGCAGCCCTGGTCGACAAACTCGGTGCGACAGGTGGTCACCGGTTCCATCACCGTGTGACACTCGGTGCGGAACGAGGTCTCGGTCACCGGCCGCATCACCGTGCGGACGCACTCGCGTTCCGACGTTTCGACGACCGGCCGCGATACGGTGTAGCGTTCCTCGCGCTCGGCGGTCTCGCGGACATAGCGCACCCGGTTGTAGCTGGCGTCGCGGTAGCTGGTTTCCCAGACCGGCCGCTGCACGGTGTAGGTCTCGTCGCGATAGCTCGTCTCCCAGACGGGGCGCGAGACGGTATAGCGGCGCTGGCGGTACTCGGTTTCCCAGACGGGCCGGTAGCTGGTGACCTGCCGCTCCTCGCATACGGTGTCGTACTCGATGCGGTAGGCGGTGACCTGCTCCTGTTCGTAGACGGTCTGGTAGACGATGCGGTAGGCCTGGCCGTCGTCGCAAGTGAGGCAGGCTGACGAGGGCGCGTAGACCTGAGCGGAGGCGTTGGCGGCCAGCGCCAGTCCGATCAAGACAGTGCAATTAGCGACGAAGCGTACGTTCATGATTCCTACCCGACAATGCGTCTATTTCGGTCCACCGCGGAGGCCAACCAGACGGAGCGGACAGCGAAGGGAAAGGCTGCCGCATGGCGGTTGAAGGCTCCAAGCAAATAATAGGACATCGGAAGGAAGACACCATCGCGGCGTGCGGGCCAGCGCCTGGGGCGCGCAGCGACCGGACACCAAGTCTCCCATTGAATTTGGCAAATAAATGGCCTTTGGGCAAACGGAAAAGCTTGCCAAACGGGTATTGCGGCTTCGCTAGTCGAGCGGCGGCAAGCAGTTAAGGCGTCGAAAAATTCCTGAAGTTTTTCGTGCCTTATTCCGGGCCTTCTGTCCCGCGGAAAACGGCCCCCCCGCCGGCCCCCGCACAGTCTGCGCAACCGTTGCAAACGAACGGCTTCAGGCCGCGGTGGCGCGCGTGCGGTTGGTTGATTTCTGCCGCCAGCGGGCGAACCACTTCGGCGGCATCGCGAGGCCCCAACGCTCGCCGACGGCAGTGAGCGCGACGCGGTCTTCGAGGTTCGGGCGAAAGACCGTCAGGATCAACAGCGGCAGGTACCAGGCCATGTAGAGGCCGCCTTGATGGGCTTTCCAGAACTGTGTTGCCAGCATGACCGCGGCCGAGCAACTCAGCAGGGTGCCGAGATTCTTCTGCGGCGGCCAGGGGATCAAGCCAAAGCACAGCGCGAGGAAGCCGGCGATCACCGGGATGCGATAGTAGAACGCCAAGCCGTGATGGCTCCAGAAGCCATCGGCGCCGGCGGCCGACCATGTGGACCAGCCAAGCAACTGCTTGAGCTGTTCGCTGAACGAGGTTCCGGGCCACAGGGCGAGCGACAACACGACGAGGATCAACATGGCAGCGGCGCCGATCAGGAATCGGACCAGGCCGCGCTGCCAGTAGAAGCTGCACCACAGCGGCAGGAGGAACAGGGGGTAGTAGATCACGCCGCCGGCCAGGCCGATGAGCATGCCGGCGACCATCGGCCGCCGATAGGCCTCGACGGCCCACACGAGCAGCGCGCCGGGGATTACGTGGTCGACGCGGCCGGCCATCTGCGTGGTGTAGGGCAGGATGAGGTAGAGCGTCGCCGCGGCGACGCCGGTCTGGATGTTGTCGAAATGACGGTATCCGATCAGCACCATGCCGATGACCACGGCGAGATGGCCGAGGATCGCCGTCGCCCGCGTGCTGACGGTGAGAAACAGGTCGTGCTGGAACGGTTCCGACTGGGTATCGTCGGTGGGCATCAGCAGCCGGCTGGGCAGATCGGCAAACGCGTAGAACAAGGGGTAGCCGGGCCCGTAGCGGCGCAGATCATCCTGCTCGCCCGCGGCCGCCTGGCGCGTGAGGATCTGGTCCCAGCGCTTGGCCCCTTCCTGGTCGGTCTCGGTCATCTGTGCCGCGCCGACGTTGGCCATCATGAACACGATCATCGCGGCGCCGGTGAAGGTCAGGCCGCTGGCGTTGAGATTCGGCTCCAAGAGCGGCCGCCGGACCATTACCGGATCGAGCAACAGGCGCACGAGCAACAAGGCGCCCACGGTGAACAGCCAGACGTAGCCCGCGGTCTCCATTCCGCGCGCCACCAGCAGCAGGCCGGGGGCCGAGAAGATCAGCGCGAGCAGATCAAGATTGCGCACGCTGAGCAGGCGGTGGAACTTGAAGTAGATGCCGATGGTGAGGAGCGACGACAGGTAGATCCATGTCGTCGGGTGCATCTGGTATTCGAAGAGGACTTCTTGCATCGCGTGCCACCCGAAGTCGCCCGACTATCAAGTCCCAGGAGGATTGGGCAGCGAGGGCGAAGTGAAACAAGCCCGCTTTTCCCGACCGCCGGCGCGGCAAGCGCTCCACAAATGACGGCGGAACCAACAAACCCTCAGAATACCCGGATGAGGGGCGTTTGCAAGCCCTGCGGCGGCCGAGCGCGGTCTTGCCCGCAAAGTCTGCCCAGACGGAATTGCCGCAGCGGATCGGCCGGCGGCGCGTCGGGCGCGGTTCAAACGCGGCTCGTCTGGGCCAGTTCGGCCAGCCAATGCTCGGCGCGCTGGAAGGCCGCGCTTCGCGGGGCCTCGGCGCCCTGGCGCAAGTCGGACAGAAGACCGCCGAGCAGTTCGGCCTCCAGCCAGCGCGCCAGCCACTGGGCGCGCTGCTGCGCGTAGCGGTCCTGCAAGCGGCGGAAGAGTCGTGCCGCGGTCTGGCCCACCCCTTCACCCGCGGCGCTGACGGCCACTTCGCCGGTCGCGGTTACGCCCCCTGTGATCGCGGTCTCGGCGACGAGATGTCCGGCCGCGTGCCCGACGAGATCGCTGGCGAGCCCCCAACCGGTGAAGGCGAGCACGACGGTGATGGCCGGCCGGGCGACCGCAGCGGCCTGGTCGAGCGACCGCAATAGCCTTACCGCGCCGGGGTTCTCGCCGCGCCACGTGTCGAGTTCGTGTCGCAGGAAACGGCGGTAATCGTCGTCGACTGCGGGGATCGTGGCGTGTGCTGCGCGAATGCGCGCCAGCAGGCTTTCCCGCGCGTTGCCCCGCAGCAGTTCGAGCAATCGCGGCTTGAGCGTCTCGTTGCCCACTTGCGAGAGGCGGTCGAGTTCATCGAGCATCTTCTCGACGGCCGTGAGGATCGCCGCCTGTTCTTCGCGGTGGAACGCCGCCAGGGGATCGGGTTGCGACCGCAGGCTGCTGATCGCCGCGCGGATCGGCCGCCCCAGGCTGCGGTAGAAGCCGTGGATGCTCCGCGCCCAATCGCTCCGGGTAGAATCCCACCAGTCGCGAATCTCGTCGACAACGATCCCGGTGGGGAGGCTCGGCCAGGCGACGCGGGCCATTTCGGAGGCCGACAGCGCCGCCCCGGCCGCGGAGAACTCGCTCGCCGCCCGACGGATCTCGTCGAGATAGGCCGGAGCGCCATGCCGCGCGTCGAGCACCCGTTCCAGCGCGCCGCGGAACGTACGGATCTTGATGGCGTCGAAGTGCAACCGGGCCAGTTCCTCGCGCAGACTGGACGGTGAGCCGGGCGGCTGGCGTCCGTCGCGCCCGATGAAGTAGAACGGCAACCGCAATTCGCCCGCGGCCTGGCGGTCGAGCGGGATGGCGTAGACCAGTTCGGGTGCGGCGCCGGTCTGGCTGCAGAAGGTCGCCAGCCATTGCGGCCAGTAGGGGCGATCGGGCTCAAGATCGACTTGATTGAAAAGCACGATTATCGGCTTGTCGGCCTGGGCGGCTTCGCGGAAGAACTGCTTGACGACCGCGTCGTTGTACTTCTGCTGCGTGAGCACCGCGACCAGCACGTCGGCCGCCTGGCGGATGGCGCGGGCCCGGTGCCAGTTGACGGTGGCGTCGGAATCGACGTCGGGCGCGTCGAGGAGCAACAGTCGCGGAGGGACATTCCGGCCCACGCGCCAGAAGAGCAGGTCGGCGTCGCTCTCGCCAAGCGGATCGTCGGCCGATTGCCAGGCCCGCAGTTCAAATCCGTCGAACAGGCGCTCGAGCAGGTCGGGGCGGTCCATTCCGGGCGGCACGAGGCACACCGGGTGCTTGGTTCCGGCGGCCAAGGGACTGACAGCGCTGGCCACCTCGCCGGCGAGATGATTGAAGAGCATCGACTTGCCGATGTTCGTTCCGCCGACAATCCCCACCACCAGCAACGCTTCGAGATCGAGTTGCGCGAGCAGCTTCAGCCGCAGGAGTTCATGCCAGTCGTGCTCGCGCGGCGTCGGCACTCCCACGGCCGCTGCAACGGGTTCCAGCTCCGCCAGCGCGCCGGCCAGTTGCCGCACTTGGGATGCCCAGGTTTGAAAGTCAGGCATGAGGGCGACAGATGTCTGTCGGTTCCGTGGTCGATTTTGGAACACTAGCGACGTTTCTCACCCGGCAAAAGGGCCCGGCTTCACTCGTCCTCATTCCCGGAAGAAAACCGCCGGGGTCAAGACTCGGCCAGGACGACCGCGACCGCGTGTCCTTGCCGGGTTTGATTGAGGACCAAAGCGGTGCGATACTCCACCGAAACCGGCTCGCCGTGGACGACATGGACCGGGCAGCGGGGATCGGGCCGCTCGTAGTTGAGCGTGGGCGGCACCAGGCCGTGGCGCAAGGCGAGCACGCTCGCCATGGTCTCGACCGCGCCGGCGGCCGCCTCGAGGTTGCCGAAGAAGCTCTTGGGGGCGGTGACCGGCACGCCATCGAGCGTTTCGCGGATCGCCTGGGCCTCCACCTGGTCGTCTTCGATGGTGCCCAGCCCGTGGGCATTGACATGGCCGATCCCCTGCGGGTCCAGACCGCTGGCCCGTAGCACGCTGCGGATAGTCTGGCGGATCGCCGCGCCCTGGAGGCCGCGGCCGCGACACGGCTCGCAAGCCTCGGCGCAGGCCAACACGCGGGCCAGGGCGGGCGCGCCGCGGGCTTCGGCATGAGCGCGGCTTTCGAGGACGAAGGCGGCCGCACCTTCGCCATGGACCATGCCGTCGCGATCGGCGTCAAACGGTCGGCATGCGGTCGCTGGCGCATCAGCCCGCTGCGAGTGCCGGACATCGCCGCTGCGAAGCCAGGTGTGGGGCTTGAGCCGCGAACTGGTTCCACCCACGAGCATGACGTCGGCCTGCCCGCGCTCGATGATGCGGACGGCCTCGGCCATCGCCGCCAGGCTGGAAATCTCGGCCATGGTAAGGGTATTGTTGGGCCCGCGAGCGTCGTGGGCGATGGCGATGTGGCAGGCCGGCATGTTGGGCAGGTACTTCAGCATCCAGAGGGGGAAGATCTCGGCCAGCCCTTCCTTGCCCCAGCGGCTGAAGTCGAAACGGCCATCAACCATGCATTTCAGGTAGGGGGTTACCAGTTCGTTGAGGTCGCAATCGATCATGTCGGCCCCGAAGGCCACGCCGTACCGATCGGGATCGACCTTGCCGGATTCGATGCCGGCTTGAAGCCGCGCCTGCTCGGCGGCAGCGAACGCGATCTGGATGTCGCGGCTCATCACTTTGAGCGCTTTGCGCGGCTTGACGAATTTGCCCGGCTCAAAGTCGAGAATCTCTCCTCCAAACGGTCGAGGCGGCTCGGTGTCCCGATACTGCTGGAGCGTGGCGACGCCGCTTCGTCGCGCGACGAGCGATTGCCAGAACTGCTCGACATCGGTGCCGATGGGGCTGGCGACTCCCAGTCCGGTAATGACCACGTCCCTTGAGCTGTTCATAGCCACCTAATCTACCAGTATCCGTAAGGAATTCGCCAATTTAGCCGCGGAGACTAAGCCGAGCAAGCTGCAATGCCTCATGCTTGTCCACGAAATAGAGGGGTGTGGGTCAGTGGCTCCCGGCTTTTTCGCAACGCGTAACGGTCTTAATAGCACGTGCTCCGGCGCCAGGGTGTGCGATGGGGGTGAAGTCGTGTAGGCTCGGGGCTATCGATGGCCGGCTTGCTCGGCGAGCATTTGGCGGTACGTGTCGAGGGCATCGGGAAATGGTTCGAGGGCGCGTTCAAAGATGCCCAGCGTATAAGCGATGGTCATGCCGTAGTTGCAGATGGGAACACCCGCCTGACGGCAGCGGAGAATGCGGCTGAGCACTTCGCGGCGGTTCCACATGCAGGAACCGCAATGCACCAGGAGTTGATATTCAGCCAGGTTTTCCGGGAAGTCGTGCCCTTGAACGGTGTCGATTTGCAGGTCGCCCCCCACGTACTGCCGCAGCCAGCGCGGGATCTTCACGCGGCCGATATCCTCGGTAATCGGATGATGGCTGCACGCCTCGGCGATCAGCACCCGATCGCCGGCCCGCAGTTTCTCGATCGCCAGAGCGCCTTTGACGAACTCGCTCAGATCGCCTTTCTGCCGGGCAAGGAGGATCGAGAACGAAGTCAGTTTCACGTCGGGCGGCGTATCGGCGGCGACCTTCAGGAACGCCTGGCTGTCGGTGACCACCAGAGCGGGCGGCTGTTTGAGTCGATCGAGCGCCGCGCGGAGTTCACGCTCCTTGACGACCAGCGAGCAAGCGTCGGCGTCGAGCAGTTCACGGATTGTCTGCACCTGCGGCTGGATGAGCCGGCCCTTGGGAGCCTCTTTGTCGATGGGCACCACGAGCACCACCAGGTCTCCCGGCCCGACCAGGTCGGAGATCATCGGCGGCGTGTTGACGAAGTCCTCGGGAGCTGCCTTGATAAGGGCCTCACGAAGTTCGAGGATTCCGCGCTGGCTGGTCGCCACCGTTTCGACAAATCCGACGCGATGTGTCTTGAGCTGGGCGGTCACCAGCGGACCGGGCTTCCCGAGGTCGGACTTGTTGAAGACCACGACGATGGGGATCTTGCGGTCTTGGAACTCCTTGAGGAGCAGGTCTTCAAATTCGGCCCACTCCCCAGCGGCAGCGACGATCACGCCCAAATCGGTGCGATCGAAGACCTGTCGCGTCCTCTCGACTCGTTCACGGCCGAGAGCCCCGATGTCGTCGATCCCCGCCGTGTCGATGAACAGCACCGGCCCAAGCGGTAGAAGCTCCATCGGCTTCTCCACAGGGTCGGTTGTCGTTCCGGCGACTTCCGAGACGATCGACACCTGCTGGCGGGTCATCGCGTTGAGCAGCGACGACTTGCCGGCATTCCGCCGCCCGAAGATGCCGATATGAAGTCGAAAGCTTTTGGGGGCCGGACGCATGATGGCGGACGAAGGGTGACAGGCGCAGAACAAGAATGGCCGCGGCGTGTGCGGCGGATGACTCGATTCTACCCTCTCGCTGCGTCGATCCCCATCGCCCGTGGGTCAGAAGTCCACGGTCAGCCCGAGGTCGACCGCGTCGAATTGGCCGGAGCGGGCCAGTTCGCCCTGGTAGCGGACGAAGATCGCCGTGGTGTCATTCGGTACGGCTGCCCACGCGGTACCGTAATACGCACTATCGCGGGCCAATCCGGCCCGTTCCGTCGTGAAAACGGTTTCTCCGGCTGCGAAGCGGGCGGATAGGCCGTCGTCAGCCAGTGATTCGTGTGCCCACCCCCCCGAGAATTCCCGCACCACCCGAACCGGGCCCAGGCAGAATGATCGAGTGAGCCGCATGCCGAGCGTGGTGCGAAGCGAGTGGAGGTTGTTGTCAGTCACGAGCAGATTGGCGCCGGCGGCTCCCGTCTCCACGAAGGGGTCCTGTCCCAGCGAGACATACTGGAGCGCAATGGTCGGTGTGATCAGTTCCCAGCCGAGGTGCAGGTGGCGGCCGCCGCCGAGATAGAGCGCCACATCATCTCCGCTCGACTCTCCACGGGCAGCGAGTGCCTCGTCCGGCGCGATGCGGCGACTCAGGTCCTGGTGGTGGTGCCCCCAGGTTGCGGAGAAATCGACATACCCGGTGGGATTGAAGTACGAGAGGTACGGTCCCAGGCGAAAGACATCCGTGTCGCCGCCGCCGCGGCCGTCGAGGTAGCGGAGATCGGTGTCGGCGTAACCGAGCTGCAGGCCAGCCAGCAGCGAATCGCCGAGTTGCCGGTCGACGCCGACCAGCAAGCCGGGCGAGCCCGCCTGAAAACCGATGCGATCCTCGCCATTCCGCTCACCGTGGAACAGGCCGAAAGTGCGTACGAACGCATACCGCCCGCCCTCCGGGCCTTGTTGCCGGACGATGGCTTCATCATCGGTTGCGCCGGGCAGGGTTGATTCTTCATCGGGTTGCGGGGCGTTCTCCAGCGGCAAGTCTTCAACGATTTCCGGTTGGCCCCAACCGCCTCCCAGCCCGCCGGTGCGGCGAGTGCGGAGGTAATCGGCCAAAGTCTCACCAAAATGCTGCGTGGTGCGAAGCGCCGCGGCGTTGGCCGCGTGATAGGGCGCTGGACTGAGTCCGGAGGCGGCGGCGTTGAACTCCTCGACATCCATGAACAGCAGGTCATTCACCAGCGAGGCAAACTCGCCTGTGGCCGTGTCGAGGTCGGCGTCCAGCGCCCTGGCTAGCGCGATCTGCCGGCTCCCTTCGGCGACCGATTCGAAGCTGGCCGTGCGGTTGACGGTCAACTGGAGCACGGAACGGGGATGCCACGCGGCACCGTTGTACCACGGCATCGAGGCGGCGAAGCTTACGAAGGCTGAGTGGGTCACGACATTCACCCCGCCGTCCGTGATTGTCCCGCCGGCATCGAGGATGACAAACGTGTCGCCTGGCCGGACTACCGCCTCGCCACCGGTCAAGTACGTTACGCGGATCTGGCTCAGGTCGTCGAACACGGCGTCGCCGGCGACCACAAGCCGATCGGCTGCGACGACCGATTCCATCGGCTTGGTGAACTCGATTTCCAGGGTGCTACTCGCATACTGGCGACAGTCGCCATCGACGCTCACGACGCCAATGCTATTACCCGGGGCCACGGTGCCCCAGATGTCAAGATCGCCGTAGATGGTCGGGACGCCTCCGAGTACCGCCTCGGTCATCACTGAGACCGAACCCTGCACGCGACCGTTCAGAAGCGCGGTGCCGGTGGCGACTTCCAGCGATTCGAAATTGAGAATGTCACCGAAGGACGCGAAGTAACCGTGCCCGGCGTCGAACTCCAGAGAATCTTCACCGTCGCCGCCGTCGAGGTCGCCGAACAGGACTCCGCCTTCCATGACTACCTGGTCGTTGCCTGCGGCCAGTTCGACATCGCCCCTGATGTGGCCGCGGTTGGTCACCCGATCGTTGCCGGAAGCGGTACGGATCGCTGAAATCGCGGCGGAGATCAAGCCACTGTTTCTTATCTGCAAATCGGCGGTGGAGGAGGGAGCGGCCGCGACGCCGACCTCCGCGCCCTCGATCGTACCCAGATTGATGAGCGTGCCTCCCAGCTCAAACTCCACCGCGTCGCTGCGATAGGTATTGTCGGGATTCCGACCCGGCCCGGTGATGATGCCGGCATTCTCCAGGCGATAGCCCGCCGAAGAGACAGTCACGCCGCCCCACACGATGGCCCCGGAGTCGATCACAATCGAATCGCCTGCCGGGGTGTAACGCGTGCCGGCCCAAATCGTATCGCAGTCGCCCGTAACCCGGAAATTACCCTGGTGGTCGTAGTACGGGTAGGAGCCGATGCTCACTACGGCGTGCACTCTGGCCGGATTAACGACATTCGCCGCCTCGCTGTGGGCTTTGACGATGAACTCGCTCAGGCCGACGATATCATCCGGGTCGTCGCTTCCCCAGTCGTAGGTGTAGCCGCGGTCGGTCCAGGGATAGGGAACAGCGCCCCGGTAAGTGCCGGCCTGACGCTCGCGCCACTCCGCAAATGTGCTCACCCAGTAGTTCTCGTAGTTCTTCGTGTATTGGCTGGTATCGGCGGGTACGTCGAGGGGAGTCGTGCTCGTGGTGATGCTCGGGTCGAGCGCCGGCCGAAACAGCGAGTCGGGGGCGACCCACATCTCGACGACTCGATCTCCCCGGTGTCCAGCCGGCATGCCCAATAGCTGCCTGGTCCGCAGAGCGGCCTCGGCACCCGAGACCTCATGGTCGAGCAGAAACTCGTGTAGCTCGGGCGCCACGGTAGCCCAAAGCTCAGGCCGGTAAGCTGGCGTGGCCGAGTAGGCACGGTCGTACTCAGGGTAGTCGGTGAACACGGCCATCAGCAGTTCGCCGCCCGGCACGTCGTTCTTCCAGATCAGGTCGCGATTGTCTTCGGTGATGGCGGTGAGAGGGGCCCGGGGCACGCGTGGCAGTTCGCCAGAATCGTGACGGGTTTGTGCGACAGCTCGAACGTACGCCGGGTCGTAGCCGATTGGATAATCAGCTCGGCTCGTGGCGACGAACAAGAACGACAACGCCGTTATCAAGCCGATTGTGCGCAGCATCGCCAGGTTTCCCGAATTCCCTTTCAGGAGGTCCGAAACTCTTCTGCCCACAAACCGGACGCAACCGGCAGAGTCTCGCCAGTCTATTCAGACTCACCTTATCGGCACGCATTGGGGGGCAGGATGAGGGATAAGGCGCAGCACCTCCGCCCTGGGAAACAGCCCTTATCCCTCCTTCAGCGGTGCAGTGCACGCGGCATCGTCATTGGCAGGGCTGTTGACGCGAGTGCCGACCGGTTCGGCCACGAGCAAACCGGCTTGGTAGGGGCGCAGCAGCGGCAGGAAACGAGTCGGATCCTGGATTGAAGTATCGAGCCAGAGATCGTAGTCCGTCGGCTCGACGATCACCGGCATGCGGTCATGGATTGGCGCCATGAGCGCGTTGGCGTCGGTCGTAATGATCGTGCAGGACTCGATGTACGAATTCTCCGGTCCTTCCCATGTTTCCCATAATCCGGCAAAGCCGAACGGCTTGTCGTCCTTCATGTGGATGAAATAGGGCTGCTTACGTCGTCCGCCGGGTTGCCACTCGTAGAAGCCATCGGCCGCCACGAGACAGCGACGCCGTCGGAGGGCGGTGCGGTAAGCAGGCTTTTCAGCTACCGACTCGGAACGAGCGTTGATCATCTTGTTTCCGATCGCCGGGTCCTTCGCCCAATGCGGGATCAGTCCCCAGCGGAGGTTAACCAGTTCCCGCGCGGCCCCCCCCGGTTCGCCCACCTGCCGCACGACGGCGACCGTCTGCGTGGGGGCAATATTATACCGGGGCGGCAGGGACGGCAGATCGAACAAGCTGAACTGCTCGGCGATCAGGCTCGCCGGCGCGCGAAGGGTGAATCGTCCGCACATGGTTCTCAGCAATGGTCTGGGCAGAGTCAGTGGCGCCATGCGACTCAGATGGCGTTACATCCTATTGTCCCCCTCGCCCGGATCAAGGGACGCGAGTCACGCTCCACCGAGCAACAGCAGAATTTCCTGACCGGAATAATCGCTAAACTCGCTCCACAAGCTTGCCGATAGCAGAGGTCGGAAACATAGCCCCCGGAAACTGGGAGAAACGCCGCGCATGCCTCCAGCCAACCGGTTTCGGCACCAGTCCTACACGTCGTCACGGCCCACCGCTCCCTTCTCCACAATCCGCCCAGGTGGGGGTGCGAGGCCTGGTTCCGGCCAGTTCCGACGAAGGATGGAGCAAGTTGGAGACGAGTTTCGCGATGCCGGCGTCCGGGCGGTCTACCTGACGCACGGGTGCTTCGTCGGATGGGACGCCTTGGGGGTCCTCGCCGAACTCGGCCGCACATTTCCCGATGCAGCGCAGCGAATCCGTTCTGCCGTCAAGCGGGTGGTAGGCAGCGTGACCGGCGAATTGGGGAACTACACCGACCGATTTGTCTGGCTGTTCGAATCGTCGATAAACCGACCGGGTTCGGCACGTATACCCGTACGGCTGTTTGACTGGTCGGGCGAGAACCACCATCTCGGGCGCGCCGACGGTGCGGTGCGTCTGATCCACGAACTGGCGTCGCTGGATCTGGAACCCGGCAGCCGAGTGCAGCTTTGGGGGCACAGCCACGCCGGCAACGTTTTTGCGCTGCTGACGAATCTGCTGGGGAGCGGGCCGGAGGACGTTGAACGTTTCTTCGAGGCCGCCGAGATCTATTACCGCTGGCCGCTGCTGGGCTGCGTCGACATTCCCCTGTGGAGCCAGGCCCGCCAGTTGTTGCTCGCTCGTCCGCCGGCGCTCGACGGGCTGAAACTCGATATCGTGACGTTCGGTACGCCGGTTCGTTACGGCTGGGATTCGGGCGGATACAGCCGGCTGCTGCACTTTGTCCACCGTCGCGCGGGGATGGGCCACCCGGCCCACCGGGCTGAATTTCCGCCGCGGCTCGACGACGTGCTGAACGCGGCCGACGGCGACTACATCCAACAACTCGCCATCGCGGGGACGAACCTCGGGCCCAGCCTGCTGGCATGGCGGGCCTGGCTGGCCGACCAGCGACTCAACGAATTGCTTCAAGCAAACCTGATCGCCGAGGAACCGCTGGCACACTTCCGCGCCGGCAAGGTCGTGCCCGACGAAGGGACGACGCTCCTGGTCGATTACGGCGCGGCCGCCGGAGATGCCGCCGACCATCACGCGGGGCATGCCGTCTACACGGCCGCCCAATGGCTGCCGTTTCACGCCGAGGAAGTCTCGCGACGCTTCTACGCTCGCGCGCGAGCCGAAGCGGCCTGAGCCGGTTGACGAAGCCAACCGGTCCCGCGTTTCACTGGCAGCTGGTCGTCTGCTCTCTCCGAACCGTGGCACCGAGCGTGGCAATGCCGTAGAATCACGGCGAAGATTCGTAACGTCGCCGACGATGGCCGCGGGTGTCTTGTGTCGGTTCGACGCAGGCGGCGGAGCGATCATTCTCTGATCATTCGCGAGGCCGCCGTGGCGGGCGGCGACGACTCATGACCTTCCGGCCATGTCGATGCACGTCCTGGAAATTGTCTCGGGCACGACGATTAATGGGGCCGTATCGCATTGCCTGCTGGTGAGCCGCGAATTGGCGCGGCGCGGCCATCGAGTTACCGCCGTCTGCCGTCCCGAAGCTTGGGTTGCGCCGCAATTCAGGGCGGCCGGGGTCGACGTAATCACATCCGATTTGCGGCGGTGGCCGCCCGGCGAGTTGCGGCGGATTGGAGGATTCGCCCGGAAGAATGGCGTCGATGTGGTCCATACCCACATGAGCCGGGCACACCTCTTCGGCGTGCTATTGCGATTCCGCAGCGGAGTTCCTTGCGCGGCGTCGGCGCAGTCTCGCCACTTCCAGCTCCACTGGATGTTCAACGACCTGGTGATCGCCGCATCGGAAGCCACGCGCCGCTATCACGTGCGATGGAATCTCGTGCCGTCGGGGCGCATCGTGACCATCGCCAACTTTGTTGATATCGACCTGTTCGCGCCGCCGAGCGACGAAGCGCGCCGAGACTCGCGTGCCGAATGGGGTCTTGACGATGATGACCTGCTGCTTGGCGTGATCGGACACCTGTTTCCTCGCAAGGGGCAACTCTATCTCGTTGAAGCCCTGCCGGAGATTGTCGCAGCGACTCCGGGCGTTCGGTTGATTCTTGTGGGCGACGTCAACATCCACTATGTCGACCAGGTCAAGGACGCGGCGTGCCGAGGTGGAGTCGCCGACCGGATCATCTGGGCCGGACAGCACGACAACGTCCGCCCGGTGCTCGAAGCGCTGGATGTCTGCGTGCTGCCGTCACTCGAGGAAACGCTGCCCTTGACGGTGCTGGAAGCGATGGCCAGCGGATTGCCCGTCGTCGCCACCGCGGTGGGAGGCACGCCGGAATGCATCGTCGACGGCCAGACGGGCGTGCTCGTTCCACCCGCCGATCCCCCGGCTCTTGCACGTGCGATCATTCCGCTTCTGCAAGAGGCCGACCGCCGCCGCCAGTTGGGTGCCGCGGCGCGGTGTCACGTGGAAGAACACTTTTCGATTGCCAGCCAGCTACCGCGCATCGAGGAGGCCTTGGCCCGCGCCGCCCGAGGCGGCCAGGGCCATCGCGGCGGTTGAATCAGACGGGGCGCTCGGCGAATACGACAGGCGAACGGCCGCGAGCAACCCCTGAGGGAGGGTCGCGTTTTGGCGGCAACCGGCACGAGCAACACACCGGAGGGACCACTTGGACCATTCCCGCCATAGATGGGGGTGAGTGTCTTGCGGTCAGGCGGTCGCGAGGAAAGAATGAAGATCTGCCATCGTCGGCCCATCGACATCCGCTGGAAGGTGAGCGAGGGCAAGCGTAGCGAGTCCGGTTCGCCGGTCGAGAACACGTTGGAAGCCGCTCACGCTTCACCCCGGAACCAACACATCCTGGAATCCACACCATGCCTCAGTTGACCCGCGCGATCATTGGCTGTCTTGTGATCTTCCTGTTGGCTGCAATGACGTTGGCCCAAGACAGCAAGCCACCGAAGAAGAAGTCGGCCAAATCTCGCCGCCCGGCAGCAGCCCGCTCCAACGACGATGCCCAGGCCGAACCGGCCACGGATAAGAAGGAGGAGGACAAGGAAGAAGCGACCGAGGAAGTGGCGGCGGAAGTCAAGGCGGCCGACGAGGCCAAGCCGGACGCGACTGCCGAGAAGCCGGCCGAAACGGCCAAGGCCGAAGCGACCGAAACGGCGAAGACCGCCACGCCGACCAAACCCGCCACGGTCAAGGCCACCCGGCAGCCTCTCAAAGTGGAAGTGAGCCTGACTGGCGTGCTGGAGGCCAAGAACATGACCGAGATCTCGGTCCGGCCCAAGGTCTGGAGTGAGCTCAAGGTGAGCAAGGCGGTAGCGCACGGTACTGAGGTCGACAAGGGTGACGTGCTCGTGGAATTCGAGACCGAGAAGATCGACAACGCGCTGGCCGATCGCCGGGCCGACCAACGGCTGGCGAAGCTGGCTTTGGAGCAGGCGGAACGAGACCTCGAGGCCCTGGAAATCACCACGCCCATGGACCTGAAGCTCGCGGAGCGGAGCAAGGAGATCATCGACGAGGACTTCGCCCGCTATCAGGAGATCGACAAGCCGCTGTCGGAGAAGAGCGCCAAGTACTCGCTCGACATGGCCAGGAGTTCGCTGGAATACGAACAGGAGGAGCTCAAGCAACTCGAGAAGATGTACGAGGCGGATGATCTCACCGAGGAAACGGAAGAGATCGTGCTCAAGCGGCAGCGCGACGCCGTTCAGCGGGCCCAGTTCATGGTCGAGCTGGCCGAGGCTCGCTACGAGGAAACGCTCAAGCTGTCGATTCCGCGCCAGGAAGAGAGCATGAAAGAGATCGTCGAGCGTACCGCGCTGGCCACCGAGAAGGCGAAGGCGTTGCTCCCTCAGAGCCTCGAGCAGGCCCGGATCGCATTGGAGAAGCAGAAGGTTGTCAGGGCCAGGAGCGACAAGGACCTCGCCCGTCTCGAGGCGGATCGCAAATTGATGGAGATCACGTCGCCCACCGACGGCGTGGTCTACTACGGCCGCTACGTTCGGGGCCAGTGGAGCGGTGCATCGGCGGCAGCCGATGATCTGCGTCCCGGCGGCGACATCACCTCCGGCGAGGTCTTCATGACCATCGTAGAGCCTCGGCCGATATTCGTCCGCGCCACGGTCGACGAGAAGAACCTGCATTGGATCAAGCCGGGCCTGGAAGCCGTGGTCGAGCCAGTAGGCTATCCGGACCTGAAGCTTGATGCCACGGTCTCGGAGGTCGATTCCATCCCTTCCAGCTCCGGGAAGTTTGAGGCGACGCTCCGACTGAAGCTGGTTGCCGACGCCGACGACATCATGCCCGGCATGACCTGCACCGCGAAGCTGCTTCCGTATGTCAGGCGCGAGGCCCTGGTGGTTCCCGCCTCGGCCGTGTTTGCCGACGAGATCGACAGCGAGAAGCAGTTTGTCTATCTGGCAGCCGAGACAGGCAAGCCGAAGAAGCAAGCCGTGGTCGTTGGCCAGAAGAGCGGCGACAAGGTCGAGATTCTCGAAGGCCTGGAAGATGGCGACGAGATCCTCGCCCAGAAGCCTGAAGAGAAGAAGTAATTGCCTTGCGATCCCTGGTGAACACCGCGAAGCGGGTCGCAGCGCGGCCCACCCGCCACCCTAAAGGAAGCTTCATGAGATCCCGTGCCTGCTTGCTGATCGCGGCGGCGCTCTGCGCCGTCTGGGTGCAGTCGGTGGCCGCCGAGGAAGGGCCGGCCAAAGCACGGATTGAGAAACCCTCACGCGCGCTGGAGACGATCCAGCATCCCAAGCCCGTCGCGCCGGCCGAACCGGAGGAGATCGAGAAAGCCATCGAGCGTGGCGTCGATTTCCTCATCTCGCGGCAGAATGAGGACGGCTCTTGGGGCTCGCACTACAACACCAAGGGGTTGAACATCTACGCACCGCCGCCCGGCGCCCACCACGCCTTCCGCAGCGGCGTCACCGCGCTCTGTGTCATGGCACTGGCCGAACTGGAGAAAGACGGCGACAACGAGCAGATCGGCGAGGCGATCGATCGGGGCGAGTCCTGGTTACTGGCGCGCCTGCCGTCGCTCCGCCGCGCGACTCCCGACGCGATCTACAACACCTGGGGCCACGCCTACTCGATCCATGCGCTGGCGATGCTCCTGGACCGCAAGACCGGCGACAAGGGGCGGCAGCGCAGGCTCAAGCAGGCGATTGTCGAGCAGATCGAGCTTCTCAAGCGGTACGAGTGCGTCGACGGTGGATGGTGCTACTACGATTTCGACTTTGGCACCCAGAAACCGGCCGGATCAACCATTAGTTTCGTCTCGGCCACGGTCCTGGTAGCCCTGCATGCCGCCAAGGAAGCCGGTGTGGAGGTTCCGGAGCATATTGTCGATCGCGCCGTCGAGTCGATCCGCCGGCAGCGAAAGCCCGATTTCACGTATCTCTATGGCGAGTATCTCAAGAACTCCCCCATGCACCCGGTCAACCGGCCGGGCGGCAGCCTCGGACGCTCGCAGGCCTGCAACCTGGCGATGCGGCTATGGGGCGATAAGGCGGTGACCGACGAGGTGATGACGATCTGGCTCGACCGGCTGTTCAGCCGCAATGAGTGGCTCAGCTTCGGCCGCAAGCGACCGGTGCCGCACGAGTCGTGGTTCGCCGTCGCCGGCTACTTCTTCTACTACGGCCATTACTACGCCGCGCTGTGCATCGAAGAACTCCACCCCGACGCGCGGCCCCAGTATCAGGACCATCTCGCGCACGTGCTCTTGAGCCTGCAGGAGAAGGACGGATCGTGGTGGGATTACCCGCTCTATGATTACCACCAGCAGTACGGTACGGCGTTTGCGCTGATGTCGCTGGCCCGCTGCCGGCGGTAAGAAGGCAAGCCGGCGCTCAGTCGCGCCGGCAGGCATCGGCCTGCGGCTCATAGTCGTAGATACGGTAGGTCTTGTAGCGATGCGTACCGGCCTTCTCCAGGCTGCCGCGAGAAAGGGTGTTTGACTCCAGCACCCATGAGAACTCGACTTCCTCGATGGCTGAAGAGAGTATCTTGGGCACCAGTCCGTGGACCAGCACCAGGCCCAGGCCCAGCAACTGATACTCGGGAAGCACGTTGACGCTGATTACCCGGGCTCGCTTGATCGCGCGCGTGTTGGCGAGCAACCGCGCGAAACCGAACGGAAACAACTTGCCGTTGATGGCCTTGATCCTCGGGTTGTAGTCGGGCAGGCAAAACACGGCCCCGATCAGCCGCCCCTTCATCTCCACGCCCAGTGTCAACTCGGGGATCATCAGCCATTTCAATCCGCCGGCCAGATGGCGGACTTCCTCCGCGGTCATCGGCACGAAACCCCACGTGTTGGTCAGCGAGCGGTTGTAGATCCGCAGGAACTCCTCGACGTCTTCCTGAAACCGCATTCTGTCCAGCGGCCGGTAGCGGACCTTGTGGTGCTCAATCAACTGCTCCGCCACGGCCGCATAGCGGGCCTGAACCTTGGGGAGCATGTCGATGTGTCCCCAGTAGGCGTACAGGTCCTGTGACTTGCGGAAGCCGTAGCTCTCGATCAGCCGCGCGTAGTAGGGCGGGTTGTACGTCATCATGAACATGGGGGGTGAATCGAATCCGTCGACGAGCAGTCCCAGGGCGTAGTTGAGCGACGGATTGGTCGGCCCGCGGAGCGCGAAGATATCGCGCTCGCCGAACCATTCACGCACCGCATCGAACAACCGGTCGGCCACCTCCTGATCGTCGATACACTCGAAGAACCCGAAGAACCCTCGCCGCTCGCGGTACCGCGCGTTGTGGTCCCGGTTGAGGATCGCCGCGATCCGCCCGCACACCTCGCCGGAGCGACAGGCGAGGAATGTCTGGATCTCATTGCGGAGATAGAAAGGATGAGGCCGGAAGCCCAGCAGTTCCCGTTCATCGATCCCGATCGCGGGCATCCAACAGGCGTCGCCGCGGTAGAGCGTCCGAGGTAGATCGAGGAACTGGCGCTCGCGGCGCCGCTGGCGCACCGGGATAATCGTGACAGGCTCGTTCATATGGACCGGTATATTACCGGTTTTTGAAACACGCTACACTCCCGACCGGCATGCCAGCGGCAAAAAGAAGGGAGAATCGGGCTCGATGGCACGTGTACTGGTCACGGGGGCGAGCGGTTTCCTGGGCTTCCATCTCGTCCGAACGCTCGTCGAGCGTGGCGACGACGTCACCTGCCTTGTTCGCCCCGAATCCCGGCTCGACGGGATCGCGGCCTACCCGATCAGCACCGTGGCGGGAGATGTCACCGATGCCGCCAGCGTGGCGCGGGCCGCGAACGGGCAGGCGATCGTTTACCATCTGGCCGGCCGAACGTTCGCTCAACACCGGCGCGAGTTCTTCGCGGTCAATGAGCAGGGAGTCCGCACCGTTTGCGGAGTGTGCGCGGGTCAGGCAATTCCGCCGGTGGTCGTGTTGGTCTCGAGCCTGGCCGCAGCCGGGCCTTCGCCAAACGGCCGCCCACGGACCGAACGCGATCCGGTTCGGCCAGTTTCCGACTACGGTCGGAGCAAACGGGCGGGCGAACTGGCGGCCGCGGAGTCGGCCGTCCGGCTCCCGGTCACCATCGTCCGGCTGCCGATTGTGTTTGGAGAGGCCGATCGGGCGATGCTTCAGGTTTTTCGGCCCATTGGACGCTACGGCGTTCATCTCGTACCCGGCTACACACCTAAACGGTTTGCGATCCTGCATGCGAGCGACGCAGTCCGCTTTCTTATCGCCGCCGCCGATCGCGGCCGCCGTTTGCGAGCGCCGGCCGGTGAAGCAGGAGCCGAGGGACTGTATTTCGCCGCCGGTCCAGAGCAGCCAACCTACTCTGAATTGGGCGATCTCATTGGGCACGCCTTCGGTCGTCGTCGCGTGGTGAGGGTACCCGTTGGGCACTTTGCGGTACGGGCGGCCGCCGGCTTGGCGGGTACGGTCGGTCGCCTTCGCGGCCGATCGGTCTATTTCAATCCCGACAAGGCCCGCGAAGCTACCGCCGGATCGTGGACCTGCTCGCCACAAAAGGCTGAGCGAGAACTCGGTGTTTGTGTCTCCACGCCGCTCGCGGATCAGCTTGGCCGCACGGCGGCATGGTACCGCGAGCAAGGCTGGGTATGAAGCGGCCGGGCGAGCACGCCCTATTTGCGGCGTTGGCCCAGACGGCTGCGGCCGCCCACAGCCACTTCCCAGGCCTCGAAATCGGGCAAATCACCCGAAGGTGGCGCAATGACGGGCAAGCGTTCGTCGACCGGCAGGAAGCCGGATGGTTCACCCGCTGCCGGGTCGGAAAGAGGCTGATCCTCATCGTCCGAGGCAACGAATTCAACCGTCGAAGGTGGTGGGGGTGAGGAGATGCCCAGCGTCGCTCCGGACGATGGGGAAGACCCCGAAATGGCTCCTGCGCCGGGTTCGCTCGCCTCGGCAGTCGGCTGGTATTCGACGCGGAAAGTGATCGGCCCGATCGTGAATTCGCTGTCGGGCGGCAGGTCGGCCTCGGTGATCTTCTCGCCGCCAACGTGAGTGCCGTTCAGCGACTGCAAATCGCGGACGCGCATCACTCCATCCCCACAGACCAACTCACAATGCCGACGGCTGATCATCGGATGGGCCACCGTCAGGTCGGCCTGGCGGCTACGACCGATGACGCAGGGCAAGTTGACAACAACGTGCCCCTTGTTGGCCTTTCCTCCGATGATGACCAAAGTGGCTTGCATGAAGTACAACTCCGCCCGAGCGTATCACGGTGGTTGGGGGGCCCGTGTCCCGCTGATGTATGATAATCGGCAGGTCCGATTGGAGCAACGTCCGGCCATTCACGGATGGGTAGACCGAACCGCCTCAGTTTAGGGGTCGAACCAGCTAGCTACAAGTAGTGGAACGAGCCATAATGGGCTTTGTCCCCTCTTTAGAAGATGTTTTTCAGGCGAAGCGAGTTCAATGTCGCACGGCGCTAACCACCCTGATGAGCGGGAGCCCCTGGTAGCTCCCTGTCCGTTTTGCGGCTCGCCCGCAGCGGGACAGGATGGCCTGACGGCCAACTGGCCCGAACGACTGCTGGGCGAGCGCGCGGCCAGACTGTTGGGGTTGTACTCGTTTCCAGACGACTTCTGCCTCTCGGTGGTGGTGCCAGTGTTCAATGAGCGCGACACGATCCAGGAGATCGTGCGCCGCATCCGGGAGGTGCCCATTCCCAAGGAGATCGTTCTGGTCGACGACGGCAGCGTCGACGGGACGCGAGAGTTGCTCGCCACGATGGCCGACCAGCCCGAAGTGGCAGTCTACTACCACGAGACGAACCAGGGAAAAGGGGCGGCGCTGAAGACTGGCTTTTCCAAGGCGAAAGGACAGGTGGTTGTCGTCCAGGACGCCGACTTGGAGTACGATCCAGGGCACTACCATCAGCTTCTTCAACCGATCGTCGAGGGCGTGGCCGACGTGGTCTACGGCTCGCGTTTCGTGGCCACCGGGCCGCATCGCGTGCTCTATTTCTGGCATTACGTGGCTAACCGGTTGCTCACGACGCTCTCCAACATGTTCACCGACCTCAACCTCACCGACATGGAGACTTGCTACAAGGTCTTTCGTTGCGAGGTGCTCGACGAGATCGGTCCGACGCTCAAGGAGCGGCGGTTCGGAATCGAGGTCGAGTTGACGGCCAAGGTGGCTCGCCGCAAATACCGGATCTACGAGGTGGGAATTACCTATTTCGGGCGAACGTACAGCGAGGGAAAGAAGATTGGTCTCCGCGATGCCTTTCGGGCCCTGTGGTGCATACTGCGCTACTGGAAATGGGACTGACCACTGGGGTTTTCTTCGGGGGGCTCCTTCCCGCGCGGATCGAGGTGAGCTATAGTACGCGGCTATTGTTGCGTTACGAGTCGAGGGCACGATGCCGTGCGAGCCACCAACGATCAATGACAAGCCAAGGAAAACGCGCAAGCAGGAAGCTTCCCTGCCGGTGGGACCTTGGGGGCAAGCAAGCAGCCACACTGGAAGCGGAAGTCGAGGAGGGGCAGGACACGCAGGGTGCGCAACAGGCCCTGCAGAACGAGCATGCGAGGCTTCGCCAACTGCTCAGCCTCCACGAACGAGACCGTCAACTCCTGGCGTACGAGATCCACGACGGCCTCACTCAGTACATCACGGGTGCAGCCTGGCAGTTTGAGTCCTTTCGGGAGCTTCAACAGCGTGACCCGGAAGGAGCCTGGCAAGTATTCGAGGCCGGGCTCAAGCTGCTGCGGCGAAGCATGGATGAATCGCGGCGGCTGATCAACGGGCTGCGACCTGCCATGCTCCACCATGACGGCCTGGTCGCGGCCGTCGAACAACTCATTCAGGAATCGGAGGAGCAGGGCGGTCCGGAGATCTCCCTGTCGTGCAATCTTCCGCGCAAACGCTGGCCGGCGGCGCTGGAAAGCTCAATCTGCCGGGTCGTCCAGGAGTGCCTGACGAATGCGCGGCGGCATAGCCAGAGCCCGCGCGCTTGTGTGTGTCTCGACCAGCAAGGCGATCGGATTCGCGTGCAGGTTCAGGACTGGGGTGTGGGCTTCGCTCTGCACTCGGTATGGAAACAGGTGCTAATACCGCATAACTACGAAAACCACATGGTTTTCGTATAAAAGATGGTTTCGGCTATCACTTTAGGA
>JAXGPP010000043.1:0-24675 GCA_040766885.1 Thermoguttaceae bacterium
ACAATTCGGCTGAACATATTCCCGCCCGGAGGTGATGCCGCGCCTCCGGGCGGGCAGGACGGGCGCCAACTGCGCGCCTCACGCCTGCGGCCCTGGCGAGCATGCCGCTGAACCCCGGGGCGGGCGGCCGCGAGAGGTCCCAGCGCATCGGCATGACGCTGAAACCTGCCGTCGCGGATTTTCAAAGCCCAGCAATGGGAGACAGCCAGACCCGTCGGCAACGGGCGAGCAGACAACCCCTCCTCACGGCCTGTTGCTCGGTCGGCACTTGCGTTTGCTGGCGCTGCTGGAGCGGAAGAACACGAGCGGCCGACGGGTCCGTGTTTGTCGACGGCCGGGCGAGGCTTCCTCTTCGATGTTAACGGAACTAGCCAATGTGGCTGGTGCCTCCTCGACCGCATTGAACGTCGAGATGGCTCAGTTTTGACATCAAGAGATCCTCGTGCGATACGCTCACGGCCGTGACCCGAGCGGGTGATTTGAAAGCAACCTTAGCCAGGGCGTCAGAACTCAGCGACCATACGTTTCGTCTCGGATTGTCTGCGACGGTGGCGTCGTGTGATAGCGTGGAGACACAGGTTATCAGAAAACACTCGACGAACGCCGAGATTGGCGTATGTCGGCTGTTCTCATGGGTTTTGGGGTATCTTACGCGGGTTTCCCTTAAACCCACCTGGGTCTGTGGGAATCCAGGCCAGGCAACGTTCACCCAATACCGGCCTGGAAACCGCTTCGGGACGTCGGGCCGGCGCAAGACCGCTTCAGCGTGTCTCCCAAGCCGGCCAACTTCCGAATAGTACGCACGGCTCGATCGTCCCAGGGGAGTTGAGATCGGCGTACAAGGCATTAAGAAATGCCTCGACCTTGTCGGCCGAGCCATCCGCCAAGCTCATCCCCGCCGGAGTGATTATCTCACAGGTCGTTTGACTCACCTCATCAATAGGCGCCTGGGTGCGCAGCGGGTTGCCACTAGCCGCCTGAGCGCGCAACGGGTTCGGACGTGGCGAAGGTCCGCTGGCCGGTGGCGGCGGGGGCGATGTATCGCTCTGCGGGGCCAGCAGCGAAGGCAAGGATGCCGTCGGCCCGATGGCATCGTGATCCTCCGGCGCTTGCGGAACCGCCTGCGGTTCGGGCGGCAGTGACGGGGCCGGTTCGGGTGCTACCGGCATCGGTTCGGGTGCTGCCGGCACCGGTTCAGGCGCTACTGGCATTGGTTTGGGGGCTGCCGGCACCGGTGTGGGGATCGCATGGACTGGCGCCGGCGGTGCTGGCTCGCACGGCCAGACGCGCCACAGCGTCGGAAAACACCCGAAGCAGCGAACATTGGGGACGCACTGACAAACGCCATAGCACGGGACCGCCGCCGTCGCCGCCACAGGCGTGTGGTTGACTCCCACGCCGCCCAGCACCGGAATGTGGCTCTCGCTGGCAGCGGGCTCGGCGGCCGCCAGAGCACCGGCCAGGATGGCTGGAATGCTCATCCAGCAAGCGATCCACGCGGCATGCTTTCCGGTCCTGCACATGGCTTTCCTCGTAAATCTCTGGCGTTCAGGCGGTCTTTGGACTGTGCCCTCGGCTACTGCGCTGGCGCCGAGGCGAACCCCGCCACGTCAGCAAGTCGCGATCGAGCAATCAGAAGCCGACTCCAGTCTGGGTATTCAAGTTGTTGAAGCCGCGAATCGTTGATGCGGCCAACGAGCCAAATCCGAGTACCCGTTCAAACGGTCCCAATACCTTGCCCAGGTAATTGGTCAGGGCCACCGTCTTGTCCTCGGCGATGAAGACGCGGTCACCGGGCAGAATCTGATAGTTCGTCGCCGTCGATCCACCGCGCGTGACGGCCACCCAGTCGACCGGCAGGATCTGTTCGCAACCGAATCCACCGGGGAC
This sequence comes from Thermoguttaceae bacterium, assembly GCA_040766885.1. Classification (GTDB taxonomy): domain Bacteria; phylum Planctomycetota; class Planctomycetia; order Pirellulales; family Thermoguttaceae; genus JAXGPP01. The sequence continues at coordinate 1,891 of JAXGPP010000043.1, forward strand.
CGGGCGGGCGATCCAGATCTCTTTGCTCGAGATCTGCGACAGGCCCTGGATCTGCGTAATCGCATCGAGCACTGTCTCGTTTCCGGTAACGGGCACTCGAACGACGTTGTCACCGAGATGGGCGCCTTCGGTGACGATGTAGTACACCTTGCTGTTGTACGCCAGCACGTCGACCCACACCTCGGGCATCTCGAAGAACGCCGCCAACTGGCGTTCGACCGCCGCCTTGGCCTCGTATATGGTCATACCGGCCACACGGACCGAGCCGTACTTGAGCAAGTTGATCGTTCCATCGGGAGTCACCAGGTACGTGCCCGTGACCGGCTGCACGTCGGCAATCTGCGTGATCTGGAGCACCACTTCCGGCGCCGCGAGCACCTGAGTCAGATGGCGCTGCACCATCTCGCGCGCCTCGTCCACGGTGAGCCCCGCCACCCGCACGCTGCCATACGCCAGGCCGAGATCTACGGTGCCCTCTGCTTCGACCAGATAGAGCCCCTGGATCGGCTGATCCGGCAGCGTCCGTGGCACGCCGATCTGAAGCACGTCGTATACCTGGATCCGGTACGGCGTGAGCGGAACCATCTTCAGAATCTGAAGCTGGATCACGTCAGGTGGCTCGATGCGGTACGAGGGGAGCGATGTTTTCGAAAGCTCCCGCGGCGGCTCCAGGGCGGACGGCGCCGGCCGCTCCATGCTCGGATGGTAGTAATCGAGGCCGGGGTTGAAATCCTGGCAGCCGGTGAAGATCGTCACCACGACCAGAAGCTCAAGCCAGGCATTTCGCGGCTGGCGTAATCGCGTAGTCATTTCGCATCCTTGCACACGCGGAACGAGTCGTTCGATACGGTATCGCTGTCGGTGTTTGCTACTGGTTGATCGCTCCCGTTTCAGCCGATCGCAACACTGGACCGCCAATTCAGAGCCGGGTTCAGCGCCCGGCACCTGGGAAGTAGCCGTGATAGTTCATGAAGTAGCTTCCCTGCGCACCGGGCATCTGGCGCTTAAGCTGCTGCAACTGCGACTGCTGCAAACGGTTCTGGATCCCCAATTCGCGCAGCGACTGTTCTGTCTGCTGGTTCAACTGCTGCTGCTGAAGCATCGGTTTCACCAGGCTGTAGTAGTTGTTCACCGCTCCGAACCCGTTGTCGTTCCGGAACAAGTTGATGTAGGGGCTCAAGGCCGGGCCCGGAGAGAACCCAGTGAACGGCTTCTGGCCGACGAGAGGCGGAACCGGCGCCGGCCCGGTGCCGAACGTGGGAACATAGGTCCGTGGAACGATCCCCGCCCCAGATCCATACAGGCTCATGGGATTCGCAACTGACGTGCCGCCAGCGGGAAATGTTGGCGGCAACGGCTTCACCGGTGGAGCCGGCGAACTGGCACCAGCCGCTCCGTACGCTGACGTCGGCGGCAGAGGAACAACGCTTTCGGCGGGCCCGGTCATCGGACCCTGATCGGTCCTTCCCGCCGCGTCAGGTTGGGGAGCGGCAGGACTCGGGTCGGCTGTGTTGGACGGCGGGACTGGATTGCCTGGCAAGACAGGTGACGGCGTCCCCATCCCAGGAACGCCCGGCACGTTCAGCGGCTGATCCGCCGTCGGCGCCACCTGGGCCACCGACTGGACGGCGATGCCGCCGGCCAAAACTAGACTGAGGATAACGATTCTTGCGGCCATGAGCGTCTCCGACTCGGGACATCGAGGCGATCGCGACGAAACTGCCGGCAATCTCACCTGATTCATTCTACGGATCCCGCGGTGGATGGGGAAACAGTCTCATGGATCATTTGGAGCATATTGCCACCCATTAGAAGTGGAATTGCATTCCAAGCGTCAGTCCGTGCATGAACACAGTTGCTTCGTCGCGGATCTCTGGCGAGGTATCAGCGGGGATTTCCCTCTGCACCTGTTCGGCCGCCAGAGCCACTCCAAACAGCCAGGCAAGATCGTACGAGGCGAACACCTGCACGTTCGGCGTGATGAAGTACTTGCCGACCGCCCCGAATTCTCCCAGGAAAGCGACCTCGGCGTTGTCATCGGTCCAGGCGACGTCGCGGTCGAGAAAACGCGGGTCTCCGGCGGCCTGAAACAGGCTCCCCTGTTCCGACAAGTTGATGAGCGGAGCTGCCTTGGCCTGAAGTCCCCAACTCCAATTGCGTCCGTGGTGGAGCAAATCAGCTCCGATCTGAAAACCAAACATGTTGTTGTCGGTGGCGATCGAGTATCGCCCGAGGCCTTCGAACGGCACGGCTTCGAAAATTCCCTCGCTCTCGCCAGTGAAGTGAAAGTCCTCGTCCAATGAGATGTAGCGCAGTCCGAACATGTATGACAGGATGACCTGCGAGTTTCGCTCGCGGCGCCAGCAGCCGTTGGGATAGAGGACCAGGCGGTCGGGCCGGCCGCGCGGCCGCAGCCAGTAGTTCGCCTCGAAATTGTAGATACTCGAGTCGTACTGGTAGCGGTGTACCGAGGCGTCTGAGAAGCCATCGAACGCCGCGGTGAACGGACTGTAAAGTGTCTCCGGGTCAAGAGCGATCGCCAGCGAGTCCGCCTCCCAATCATGCGTGGCCCAATAACGCAATTCCACGAACTGGTTGCGGTTGCTGTCGTCGGTTCCCAGGAAACGGCCGAAGGCGAGCGACTCGCCGAACTCCGCATCGAAGGATTCGTACTTCGTGTGCAACGGCCTGCCGGCGGGAACAAGCCCTGCCGGAATCTCGATGAAGCGTCGCGACAACGTCACGCGATCGGGTCGATTGCGGGCCTGGAATCGCAATCCCGACTCCAGATACCAATCCGGAGGGCAGCAATAGCCGTCCGCATCGGCGGGACAGGGCCCGGTACCTACGGGTGAATTGAGCCCAGCGTCCGGCACGAGGTAGCCGTTCGGGATTTCGCCGGTCATCGCGGGGTCATGAACTGGGCTGCTGAACCCTTTCAGGTCTGGCGAGTATACCGGCCCTGGAACGACACGGTCCGGCATCACTGCTGCTTGCTCGGTCGAATAGACCTGTACCCCACCGCCCCCCGGCGGCCCCTCCAGCGGAACGCCCGGCTCCCATTGCCCTTGTGCCTCGCCCGCGATCAGCAGTAACACCACCGGCAGGAACGAACCGAGCAGTTGCATCGATTTCACGTGAATTCCCTCCGTGGCTCACCGCATCGATATCAATGGACGTGCAGCGATCAAGTCGCGCCGCACAATTGCGTAATCGGCTACCCTCGGCAATTGCACCACAATCGGCACTACAGGTGGCACAATCGGCTGCACCGTGATTGACGTCAAATGCGGCACAATCGTCACAATCGGGACCATTCAGCCCGACTGGCGGGGCAAGCAGAACTACCCAAAGCGTTTGGCTGGCGTTCCTTCGGTCTGCACGTCCCTGCCCTCGCAGATGAGTGTTCGTCTTATCGTATAGCAGCAACTAGAACTGACTCCCAGACAGCGTGATCACCGTGGCCCAGGCGATCTCCTCCTGTCCCCTCCCCAGCGCCGCTTCGCGCCTAAACCACCGTCCCGACCGTACCGGAGTCATCCGCCTTGCCAAGCTTCACGCCGTGGTCCGCAAGAGGACTCCAACCTGAGCAACTTGTGCTGGAGAGGGGCCGGGGCTTCAAGCCAAATCGACTCGTGAGGCGAGAGCCATCGGCCTGTCGATCCACTGCTATAACAACGTGGAACAGCCGAAGCTGGGCCACCGAGAGCGTGGGGGGATGTGGCGAGCGAACTATTGCAGCCGGCCACGGTACCAGTGGGAGGTGTCGGCCGCGCGGTGCTTCTGGCACCAATCGAGAAAGGTATCGATGACGGCGACGACGGATTCCGCGGCGACCTTTTTCGGCCGCGGCTGGAGCATCAGCGCGTGATAGCGCTCGAGGGCCTTCTCCCGGTCCGGCCCCAGTTTGTGCTGGGTGCCGTCGATCGTCACGCACCAGACCCCGCGCTTCGGGCGGTACCACGGCTTAGGGAATTGCACCGCAAACCCTCCAGTTGAGAACCACGAAGATTCGCCAACGTGGACCGGACGGTTCGCGGGCCCCTGCGAGGGGCGCGGCCCCCCGCGTAGCTTCACCTACGCGGGGTCTTTTTCTGTGACAGTCATTGTGACAAGGACTTTTTCTTCGGCAAGCTCTCGACGTAAGTCCTTGTGCTGTCAGTATCCCCGACAGGATTCGAACCTGTAACCTTCGGCTCCGGAGGCCGACGCTCTATCCAATTGAGCTACGGGGACGCGGCAGAGGGTTCGCCCGGTGGTGCAACCATCGAGGCGGACTCGGCCACAACTCAACTGGAAGTGTATCAAATCGGCCTCCGGCTGAGAAGCGCCTGGGGGTGGTGGGGTGGCGGGACTGTCGGCGACTAGAGGAACCCGGAGCGGTCAACGGTGTTCTTTAACAAAGGGAGTTGGCGGGTGCACGGCTGGCCGTTTGCGGCGTGGGGGCTTAGACTGGAGTTGTCCGGCTCTGGCCACTGCGGGATGCCGGCTTCTCCACCGCTAGCGGGGGATGTGTTGGCTACTAGCGAAACGTCTGCTCAAAGTTACGCCGTTCGAGATCCGGACGTGCGGCTGATGCTCGAAGTCCGTGATGACAACGCGGCGGCCTTCGAGGAGTTGATGCTGCGCTATCAATCGCGATTGGTGACGGTATTGGAGCACTTGGTCGGCAACCGGGACCAGGCCGAGGATCTGGCTCAGGATGTGTTCTTGAGGGTTTACCGCGCGCGCAAGACGTACACCCCGGACGCGAAATTCTCCACGTGGCTATTTACCATTGCCAACAATATCGCCGCCAATGCGTTGCGGAGCCGGTCGCGGAGACGCGAGGTGACACTCGATGCACGCGAGAGCGGTCCGCTGGGGATAACGCCGATGGACGGCGTCATCCAGGCGAGCAGTGGCCAGATTCCGGCCCGGCAACTCGACAAGGCCGAGATTCGCGATATCGTGCGCCTGGCGCTGGGGACGCTCAACGGCCGACAGCGGATGGCCGTCTTGCTGAGCAAATTCGAAGAAATGAGCTATTCCGACATCGCCGACGTGATGCAGCTTTCGCCCCAGGCGATCAAGTCGCTGCTGGCGAGAGCACGGGTTAACCTTCGAGACATTCTGGAGCCGTACTTGGAGCACGGACAGCGTCCCAATCCGGTCGAATCATGCGTCCTCCGCGAAATGGCTTCCGCGCTCGATGCCGAGCACGACCGCACGGCAGGCGCCGATCCTGACGAATCCCCGGGAGCCGATACCCTCTAGGCCGCGCCATGTCAAACGCTCCGCCCCCTGCACAGCCCAGTTCGCCGCAAGACGCGCTCGAAGAGCAGTTGGTCGCCTATCTGGATCGCGAGTTGGACGAGTCCGCGTCCCGACAGGTCGAGGAGCTGATCGCTCGCGATCCCAAAGTCCAGGACGCCGTCACCAAGCTTGAGGAGGCATGGGACACCCTCGACCAGCTGGGACGCTCCGATGTGGACCACATGTTCACGCGGAGCACCCTGGAAATGGTGGCCGTCGCGGTCGAGCAGGAAGTAAAGGCCGAACAGTCCGAACTGCCGCGACGGCGGCGGCGCTATCGGCTGGCTGTCGCCGCGTCGCTTCTCGTGTCGGCCGCACTGGGCTTCGCGCTGGCGGCGAAATTCTGGCCCGACCCCAATCAACAGTTGCTCGCCGACCTGCCGATTCTGCTGCGGCTGGCCGAATACCGACAGGTCGACGACGCCCAATTCCTGCAACGCCTGGCCGAGCGATTTCCCGACGGATTGCCCGAGCGGGTGGGCATGCGGGGATCTGCACCGACAGCATCTTCAGAGAGAAACGCCGATGGCTCCGACGCCAGTGCGTTGGCAGTGAAGATGGCCCGCGCCGACCTGGAAGCCCGCCGCTCGTGGGTCAGGAAGCTCGACGCCGACGGCAAGGCGGCTTTGGATCGCAGCCGCGAAGAATTCGACGCGTTACCCACAGCCGAGCGGGAACGGATTGGCCGGTTGCATGCCGCGATTGTGAGCAGTGACAATTCCGACGCGCTATGGCAAGCGATGAGCAGCTACTCGCGATGGGTCAAAACCCTTCCTCTGTCGGAACGAATGGAGCTCGAGGTGATGCCGTTCGACGAGCGCCTCGCGAGTATCGAAAAACGCGTCGAGATGCGGCAGAACTGGGAGTTGGGCTGGCAATTCTGGGTTCCCCCGGAGCGAGTCGCGGAGCTGGTCAAGAAGCTGCCGGGAAATGAGTTGCCGAGGCTGTCGCCCGAAGATCGGGAGGTGTTTGCCACTTGGATGCGCGAATTCACCAGGGACAATGCCGGCAAGCTGGATACCGGCAACGTGGACGAGAACTGGAAAGAGTGGTTCCGAAAGATGGAACCCGACCGCCGGCATGATATCCTTGCCCGCATCTGGTTGCCTCGACGGCTAGGATACGGGGAAGATGCGATCGTCCCTTCGTCGGAGGAGTTGGCGCGTCTGCGGTCACACCTGTCACCCGATGTGGCGGAGTGGCTGGCGAGACTCACGCCCGACGAACAGACGCTCGTGCTCCGCGGTTGGACGATCCAAGTCACCATGCGCCCCATCAGCGAGCGCGTTTCGCAAGGGCGATTCTCCCGCGGGTCGCGACCACCTTCGCCGGGTTCCGACGAGGACTACGCCCAGTTTCTCGAGGACTTGCCGGAGGAGAAACTGGCCCAGACGTTGAGCGGCGACGCCGAGCAGGCGATGCATGAACTGTGGCAGCAATACCTGCAGGACAAGGCACCGACTCGCGACGCGCGGCGATCCTGGCCCGGTGGAGACTTTGGACCGGGCGGTCGCGGTCCCGGCGGACCTCGGCCCCCACGCGAGAATTCAGTAGGGCCGCCAGAGAAGGACGGCGACTCTGGCCACCCCCATGGGGGCCCGCGCCCCTCGCGAGACCGGTTTCCACCGCGGCGCGAGTACTCGCCGGCCGACGGCGACCGGGAGCCGCCGCGCTAGCCGCCTCCTCGCGCCGACGCTGCCTCCTCCATTTCAGGCAATTATCGCGGCAGAATGAGCGGCACCCGACTGTAGAGGTAGTACGCTCGCGGAACGGTGAGATCGAGCATTGCTGACAGGTCGAGGCCCGGAGAGCGGATGTTCGCGCCCAAGAGCAGACTGGCGAGGGTCGGCAAGGGGTTGTACTCAACCACAGTCACGTCGTCGCGGTCGAGCCCGGCAAGCTCGATCGCCCGTTCCACCGCATCGTCGAGGAATCCGATGCGGTCGATGAGGCCCGACTCGAGCGCTTGCTCGGCGGTGTAAACCTGCCCGGTCGCCAGTTTGTCGAGCGCCTCGGGATCCTTGGCGAACTTGGGGCGCCCGGAGCGGATGATGCCTTTGAAGCGGTTGAAGCTTTCGTCGACCAATTCCTGGAAGATCTGTTTCTCCTCTTCGGTCATGGGCCGGGTAATGGAGCCCATGCCTTTGAGCCGATGGCTGGCGATCGAGTCCTCATCGGCGCCGATTTTCTCCATCAATTCCGCAAGGTTGTAATGCGGGATGATGACGCCGATCGAGCCGGTCCAAGTGGTCGGCTCGGCGTAGATGGTGTCGGGGGTCGGGCCGACAGCCATCGAGACGTAATACCCGCCGCTGGCCGCCAGGCTTCCCATGCTGACCACTAGCGGGATGCTTTTCTCCTCGGCGAGTTTCTTCAGATGATGGTAAATGTAGTCGCTGCCGCTGATGGTTCCCCCCGGCGAGTCAACCCGGAGCACGATCGCCCGCACGTCGTCGTCGTGCGCAGCCTGTTCAATCTGGGTCTCGATGAACTTGTCGCCATCGATGATCAGCCCTTCCAGATTGAGGATGGCGACCTTGTCGGCGCCGCTGCGGTACTTGTCCCGGTAGCGATACTTCTCCCGAAGCGAATCGGTCGAGTCGAGGGGGCTGACCGCCAACGCCAGCAGCACGAAGTTCAGCAGCATCGACCCCGCGAGGAGTGCGGCCAGGACCATTCCCAAGGCTACCGTCCAGCGACGAGGCCGACGCGGGGCGACGGCAGCATGACGCAGGACTTCCGCAGGTACGGCCGGGGGGCCAGAAGATGGATGTTGCGAAGAAGAATCCATATGTGCTCCTTACTCACCAACCAGGGGAGACAACGATTAGTGTACTCTATACGCCTTTGGCCGGAGAGCCGTTGGCTTGATGTTGCCAGAGGGGGACTGCTATCAGTAAGCTTATGGGCTATGCCTGTTGGGTGAGCCCCGCTTCGGAGCGGGGTGCGCCATTGGCGGCGCGACGATCGGAAAGGCTCGGGAGTCTGCGGAATCGACCCGCCAGATGGTCCCGCTGCCGGCAATTTGCACACCCGTCGCGTTTGCCCAGATTGACCCATTGAGTCCCAGGTGGATTGGGATAAGGGCGAACGAAACAGACTCGTTCGCCGCTCGAGAGCACCGAGAGTCGTTCTCAGTCAACTGCGGACCAGGAAACCCGTGAGGAGTTGTGCGGTGTTTGTCGCTGCTTCGACGCGATGCTTTGCCGACCTGCCTTTGGAAGAGGCTTTGGTTCGGCTGGTCGATCTCGAATACACCACGGTGGAGATCACTGTCCATGAATCGGGCGGACACTTGAAACCGTCAGAAGTCATGCAGGACCTCGATCGCGCGGTGCAGATCTGCCGACAGACCCAGCGATTGACTCCCACCGCCTACAGTGTGGATATCGAGGCTCGGGGCGAGGAGTACTACCAGCAGTTTGCGGCCTGCTGCCGACTGGCGAAAGCCACCAAGGTAGTCACGATCTCGATCCGTGCCTCGGAGCTTGGCACTCCGTTCAATGCCGAGGTGGAGCGCCTGCGCCGGATGGTTGACATTGCCACCCTGGAAGGGGTTGTAGTGGGACTGGTCACCGAAGTCGGGCGGATGACCGAAGACCCCGACACGGCGGTCGTGTTGTGCGACAACGTCAAGCGGCTGCGACTCACACTGGATCCCAGCCATTACGTATATGGGCCGCGCCACGGCGTGGACTACGAGCACATCCTCAAGTACGTCTGCCACGTGCGACTTCGCGATACGAACAAGGACCATCTCCAGGTTCGTGTGGGTCAGGGCGAAGTCGAGTACGGCCAGTTGGCCAGACAGCTCGGAAAGTACCGTTACGACCGGGCGTTATGCGTCGACATCGCACCTCTGGTCGACGCCGACCAGAACGCCGAGATGCGCAAGATGCGGCTGTTGCTGGAAAGCCTGCTCTAGACGCCGGCAGACGCGGCGCGTGGCCGCATCCATTGCGGCTCAATGCGACGAGACGTCGCATCGGTGCCGGGTCACACGTACTCCCAGTTCTTCAGCCACTGGTAATCGGGCGTAAGATTGGCCCAGGCGCGGTCCATGACCCGCTCCAACTCGGCCTTCTCCTCAAGATCCAGCTCGCGGCGCTCCATCACGGCCAAGGCTACGTTGTCGACCTGCTGGGGACTGATCAGACCCGGTATCGGCGCCGTGATGGATGAGTTGCAGAGGATGTAGCGAAGCGCCAGCCGGGCAATCCGATTGTCCTCCTCGCGGTAGGGACTATCGGGCGAGCTGTCCCCTTTGAAAACAGAGTTGCTGGCAAACGGCTTAATCCCAAACCAGCCCACGTTGTGCTTCTTGATCGTGGCCCACAAACCGGTCTCGTCCTCGACAACCTTGGTTTTGGCCGTGTAGGGAGTGAGTATGACTTCGATCTGCTCCGGGTAGGTTTCGATCAACTGCTTCAGGTGCGGCCGGTCGTGCGACGACACGCCGATATAGCGAGCTCGTCCGGTCTTCTTCGCCCATTCCAAGGCTTCGATCACCGCTTCAATCTCCCCCTGAGAGTGCATGTGGCTGTCGGTGAGCAGGCTGATCCGCCACAGATCGACGTACTCCAGGCCCGCCTCTTTCAGTCCCGCGTCAAGCCCCTCGCGGAGTTGGGCAGCTGACCGCCATTCTTCGAAGCGGCTCTCGCGGGCATGCCACGAGAAACCGAAGTACATGCGGTCGCGGCGGCCCTTGAGCGCTCGGCTATAGGCCATGATTTCTTCGCCGCAACAGGCGTCGACATAGTTGAAACCGCGATCGATGCAGCGGGTGACGACGTCATTGCGATTCTGCTGGAACTCAGGCAGATCGATGTTCATCGTCATCCAGCCGGGAGACTCGTCGCCGCCGATCAGTTTCACCACCCGTTTCCAATGTCCGCCCAGGGCCACGGCGGAAACGACCATGTCAGTCCGCCCGCAACGGCGGTATTCCATGTCGGGGTTATAGTTCAGAATCCGGCTCGTATCGAGCTTCTCCTCCGAACGCGGCTGTTCACCCGCCGAGGCCGCCTGGGGCGACAATCCGGAGGCCACAACGGCGGCGGCCGCCGCGCTGGTGCGAACGAACTGGCGACGATTGAGCTTGTTGTCCATGGCGGTCTCCAGCGGTGGGGTTTTGGAAGGGACCCGCTTGATCTGTCGTTCATATTCTGCCAAAGCAAACCCCCGCCCTGCAAGCGGTACGGCACGGCTCCCGCATGGCGGCCGCCGGAAGGGTGTGCCTCCGGGAGGATTCCGGGAGTACCAAGGGGGGCGGGGCTTGGTAGAATCGAGGAATCGGCCAGACCCGACGAACTAAGGGGCGGCCGACCGCACCGGGCAATGGCCCCGCCAATCAGTATGCCGCTCATACAACTCGAAAAAATCCGCAAGGTTTACCAGCTCGAGGAAGTCGAAGTCGAGGCGCTGCGCGAGGTTTCTCTGACCATCGAACAGGGCGAGTACGTGGCACTGATGGGGCCTTCCGGGTCGGGCAAATCGACCCTGATGAACATCCTCGGTTGCCTTGATCGGCCTTCCAGTGGTAGCTACCTTCTCTCGGGAGAAGAGGTAGCAACCATGTCACGCGACGCCCGGGCACGGCTGCGCAACCGCAACATCGGCTTCGTTTTTCAGAGCTTCAACCTGTTGGCCCGAACCAGCGCCCTGGAGAACGTTGAACTGCCGCTCCTCTACGCACGGGGGGTGTCAGCCCGAGAGCGGCGCAACCGCGCCTTGCAGATGCTCGATCGAGTCGGGTTGGCGGATCGGCTCGACCATCACCCCGGGCAACTCTCTGGCGGCCAGCAGCAGCGTGTGGCCATTGCCCGTGCACTGGTAAATCAGCCCCCCATCCTGATGGCGGACGAACCAACCGGGAATCTCGACACCCGGACCAGCCGCGAGATCATCGATGTGGTCCGCGCGTTGAACGAAGCGCAGGGGATCACCGTTATTTTGGTGACTCATGACCAGGACGTCGCCCGACATGCGAAGCGCTACCTTGTTCTTCGCGACGGGCTGGTGGTTGCCGACACCAGCGATTTCGCGACAGCCCGGGAGGCGTTGCACTCGGTCGATTGGGACGGCGAATAGTCGCTGCCTTTGATCGCGATGGGGCCGCCCGGCTCCGCGGGCGCCGGTCGTGCCGGTTCTGCCGGCCAGAACGGTCGTGCCGCGCGAAAGCCTCGTGATGGTACTGCCGACGACGACCGGCCGATCTAAGGAGTATGCCGGTCCACCTATGCCGACTCAGCACCACTATTGTGTTTGTACTGCTCCTGATGGGGGCGGCGATCGAAGCGGACGCGCAAGCCCTGCCGTTTATCATGCCTGAGCAGCGGCGGATCGAAGTCCGCGATCCCGCCCGGCTGCCGCGAGTTCGACTCCCCGCTGTTCCGCCCCCTGTAACCGTGTCTCACCCCAGGCCCGATCTGCCGGGGCGCGACCTGTCGCTCGACGAGGCAATCCGCATCGCCCTGCGCAACTCGCAAGTGATCCGGGTGTTGACCGGACTGGGCGCGGCCTCCAGCGGAAGGACGATCTACGACCCGGCGATCACCAATACGGAGATCGATGACGCCCGAGGGCGGTTCGATCCGGCGCTCGATGTCCGCAACACGTTCGACCAGCAGGAGTCGCCGCAGGCGGTATTCGATCCGCTTGCACCGCACGGGGTGCGTATCGACGGCGATCAGGTCGAGAGCTATCAACTTGGCGCGGGGTTGTCGAAACGTACGATCACGGGTGGCACGCTGGGAGTGGGCGTCGATTCCTTGACCACGCGGAGTTCGGCCGACGGACTGCTGCTCAATCCGTTCACCCGGTCGTCGTCCGACATCAGCTACACCCAGCCCCTATTGCAGGGAGGTGGTTGGCGGGCAAACCTCGCGCCGATCGAGATTGCGCAGATCGAGACCGAACGCTCATTCTTCCAGTTGAAAGAGAGCGTGCAGCAGATGGTCCGCGGCGTAATCGAGGGCTACTGGTTGTTGCGGGTGTCGCAAGTGGATGTCTGGGCGCGACAGCAGCAGGTCCAGCAAGGCGAAGAAGCCTATAACCGCGCCGAGACGAGCGTCGCGGTGGGGATCGGCAACGCCGCCGAAATGGCCCAGGCGCGAGCCGCGCTGGCCGGCTTTCGGGCAAATCTGGTTTCAGCGCAGGCCAGTCTCCTCGATCGTGAGGCGGCCTTGCGCAACATCCTGGGCCTGCCGCCTTCGATCGAGAACCGCATCGTAACGATCACTGAGCCGCGCACCGACCGGGTCAACGTCGATTGGCGGGCGATCGTCGCCACGGCGGAGCAACGGAGGCCCGACCTGATTGAACTGAAGCTCATCCTGGAGGCCGACCGGCAAGACCTGATCCTGGCCCGCAACGCGGCCCTGCCGCGCCTCGACATGGTGGGGCTCTACCGCTGGGACGGTCTGCGCGGCCGAACGCCCGACCAGACGTATATCTCGTCCGATCGGGGTGATTTCACGGGCTGGCAGTTGGGCGTCAATTTCTCGGTTCCGCTGGGGCTGCGATCCGAACGGGCACAATTGCGGCGGCAGGAACTGCTCCTGATGCGCGACCGGGCGAACCTCGATCAGGCGATGCACAACGTGATCCACATACTCGCCTTAAGCTACCGCGATCTGTCGCAATATTTCGAGCAGTACCAGGCGCTTCGCGAAGCGAGGACCGCCTCGCAAGAGAATCTCGAAATTCAGTGGCAGGAGTACCTGGCAGGGCGAACGATTTACCTCAACGTGCTGCTGGCAATTAGCGAGTGGGGCAATTCGGTGGTTTCGGAGGCCCAGGCCCTTGCCCAATACAACGTAGAGCTGGCCAACCTGGATCAGCAGACGGGCATCATTCTCGAGTCGCACGGCATCCGTTTCGCCGAGGAACGCTATGGTTCGATCGGGCCTTTGGGCCGGCTGTTCCCCGACGAGTGCTACCCGCGCGACATGCGGCCGTGCCCGAATCAGGATCGCTACCCGGCCGATCCAAATGCCGCTCCGACGGTGTTCGATCTCGACCGGTCTCCACCGCCGCTGTCGCAACCGGAAGAGGTACAAACACCGCCGCCGGAATCGCGACGGTGATTGGTTCCGCTATGTGGCGCCGCTACGGCTTGGCTCCCACGCTGGCCGCCGTCGCCTTGGCCGCGCCATCAAGATTGGCGTAGTCGGCGCCAGCCAGGACCGATGGCACCCGCCAGACGAGCAGCACATACGAGTTGCTCGGCGTGTGCACGCCGCCCCATGCCTCGACGATGCCGTCCATCGCCGTCGGTTGGCCTTGTCCCGACGCATCGAGATAGAAGAACTCCTGCTGGCCGGTGGCGCGGACTCTCTTCCAGTTCCCTTCTCCGCCCGGGATCGGCACCGAGGAATCCTCGATTGAGCCGGCACTGAGCCCCTTCTGGCCCAATTGGGCCACCATCGCCCCGAGCGGATCGGCGGCCGCGTCGGCCGTCGCCACGTACAGGTAGTAATGCTGCTTGCCCTGCGTGGCATCGGCGATCGAGGCTTCGTAAGTCGCCTTCCGGTCGGGCAGGTCAAAGGGTGGATTGAGCCGGCTTGGATCGGTGCCATCGGCCAGCAGTTGGTAGGCCGCGGGGACGGCCAGAGTGATGGGGGTGCCCGGTACCTCGGCGCCACCACCACCGCCACCTCCTCCTCCGGCCCCGCCCCCTCCGCCTGCTGCGAAACCCGACTGAATACTCTGTTGTATCCGTCGCTCGTATTCGCCGGTGCCGCAGCCTGCGGCTACGCTCAGGCCGAGGACCACCATCGTTGCCAGAACACGTTCCCAAACCCGATCGTTGTTGACCATGGAAGTCCGATCCTCAGAAGAAGGGATGAACGCGAGCCTCGATTCTCGCCCCCGGGCGCCCAGCATGTCAACCGGTAACTTGCGCGCCGGCTACCGACCCTTGCCCGCCGACGGCCAACCTGCGAAACTTGCGGGAATCGGCAGCGGCAGCGGCACGAAGAGAGGGCTTCAGCGGATGTCCAATGAAAGGCGGTACTGTCCGGCCGGCGGGATGATGGTCCGCCCGTCCGTCTGGCTAGGTCTGGCGTGGCTGTTGGCGACAATCATACTGATCGGCTGCGGGACGGCCGAACGGCCGGCGGCCAAGGGGCGGCCGACTGTGGCCGTGAGCATCCCACCGCAGGAGTGGCTGCTCCGACAGATCGCGGGTGACGACCTCGATCTGATCACGCTGGTCGGCCCGGCCGACGATCATCACACCTACCAACCGAGCGACGCGCAGGTCAGCGAGGTGATGCGGGCGGACGTCTACTTCCGCCTCGGCGTCCCGTTCGAGAGCGGCCCCTGGTTTGCCGCGATCCGCGACGCCGGACTGCGAATCGTCGACCTGCGACGTGGCATCGAGCTGCGCGACATGGAAGCCCATGCCCACCACGGTGCTGACGATGACCAAGGCCATGATCACGATCACGACCACCACAGTCATGACACCCAGTTAGATGATCCACTTGAAACGGACAGCGAGCGGATGGGCAAGGATCCGCACATCTGGCTTACTCCGCAGCTCCTCATGACCCAGCTCAAGACCGTGGCCGCCGCACTCTCCGACATCCAACCCGAACGGCGGAGCCACTATGAGCGGAACCTTGCGGCGGCGATCGAGCGGCTCGAACAGCTCGACGCCGAGATCCGCCAGATCCTGACGCCGATGCGCGGCAAGGCGTTCTTCATCTTCCACCCGGCGTGGGGCTACTTTGCCGACGAGTACGGCCTGGAACAGGTGGCGATTGAAGTTGAGGGCAAGGAGCCCAGCGACCGGGAACTGACCGCGGTGCTCACCCGGGCGCGACGCGAGGGGGTGCAGGTGATCTTTGTGCAGCCGCAGATTGCCGGTCAGTCGGCACGAGCCGTCGCCGAGACACTTACGATCCGGGTAGAGCAACTCGACCCGCTCGCGACCGACATTCCGCAGGCGATTCTGCAGGCCGCGAAGGCGATCGCCGGCGCGTACGGCCCATTGGCCGACGAGGAATGACGATGGGTCGCGAAGCGGTAGTCGATGTCCGCGGGGTCACCTTTCGCTATACGGCCGAGCAGGATCCGGTTCTCGAGGATGTGTCGCTGGAGATACAGACCGACGACTTCCTGGGTATTATCGGTCCCAACGGCGGCGGCAAAACGACGCTGTTGAAGCTGATCCTTGGGCTCCACCAGCCGGAACACGGCACGGTCAAGGTCTTCGGCCAGCCGCCCCATCAGATCCGGCCCCGGATCGGCTACGTGCCGCAGCATGCGCGGATTGACCCTGCCGTGCCGGCCGACGTGCTCGACGTGGTGCTCACCGGTCGGCTCAGCCGATCGTCGTGGGGCGCCTGGTTTGGCCGATCGCACGTCGAGGCCGCGATGGCCGCTTTGCGGCTCACTGAAACCGACGATCTCGCCCAGCGGCAGATCGGCACGCTCTCCGGGGGGCAGCGGCAACGGGTGCTCATCGCCCGTGCGCTGGCGGCCGATGCCGAACTACTCTTGCTCGACGAACCCACGGCAGGGGTCGATGCACAGATGGAGCAGAGCCTCACGGATCTGCTGCACCGGCTCAACCGGCGGCTGCCGATTGTGGTGGTCAGCCATGACGTAGGCTTCGTTTCGACGCACCTGAAACGGGTGGCCTGCCTCAACCGCCGGGTGAGCGTGCACCGGGCCGAGGAGATCACCGGCGAGTTGCTCTCGCAGATGTATCGCGATCACGTGCACGTTCACCACGCCACGGACTGTCCGCTTTCCGATCCGGGTTGCGAAGCCGGCTGCCATCCGCACAAGGATGGGGCCGTCAGTCCGCCGGACGCCGGGCACAGTCACGGTCAGCCATGATCCAGTTCTTCGAGCACATGGCCGACAACCCGTTCCTGATCCGGGGACTCCTGGCGGGGCTTCTGGCCAGCGTGGCCTGCGGGCTGGTGGGGCCGTATGTGGTGACGCGGCGAATCGTGTTTTTGAGCGGAGCGATCGCCCACATGGCCGTGGGGGGCATCGGGGCGGCGATCTTCCTGGCAGCCCAGTACCCGGCGGTCTTCAAATGGCTCACGCCCTTGCACGGCGCCACGGCGGCAGCCTTGGCGGCCGCGGTGCTGATCGGCATTATTCATCAACGGGTGGCCGAGCGGATGGACACGCTGATCGGCGCGTTGTGGGCGATCGGCATGGCCCTGGGGATCATGCTCATCAAGTTTACGCCCGGCTATCAGACCCAACTGATGAGTTACCTGTTCGGCAACATCAGCTACGTGAGCTGGGAGCACCTTCAATTGCTGGCCGCACTGTGCGCGATCATCCTCGTCGCGGTGCTTCTGTTTCACAAGCGGCTTCTAACACTCTGCCTCGACGAGCAGCAACTCCAGATGCAGGGGGTTAACGTTCTGGCGACGAACATCATCCTGCTCTGCCTGGTCGCCTTGACGGTGATTGCGCTGACGCAAGTCGTGGGGCTGATCCTGGTGATCGCGCTGTTGAGTCTGCCCGCGGCCACTGCCGCGCACCACTTCACCCGGCTGAGCAGCACCATGGCCGCCGCGACGGCGCTGTGCCTGCTCATCACCACCGTGCCGCGGATCGCCGTGTATGGCCGGCCGGTCAGCGCGGAATCGGCGATCGTGCTTTCTGCGGGGGCGGTATACCTGTTGAGCGTGGCCTGGAAGCGATTGGCGTGGCGTCGTTTCAGGCCGCGTAAACCGTAGTTCTACCCCTCTTCCCGCTCCAGCAGGTGGAACGTGATCCGGCCTTTGGCGTTCCGCGATCGGTCGAGGCGGTACCAGCGCGAAAGGACTTCCGATCGCTGGTAGCTGTCGGCATCGGCATCGGTCGGCTCAAAGCCCTCGTTTCCACGGCGGTGGATGCGGAAGAAGAGTTCTTCGCGCCGCGCGTCGACCAGCCAGTACTCGTCCACTCCGGCGGCGAAGTAGCGGGAGAACAGGTCGCGAGTGTCCTTGGTCACCGAGCGGTTGCTGACGACTTCCACGACCAGGTCCGGCGGGCCCTCGATTTCCACGTAGCGGTCAGGTTGGCCCGCTGAGCGCGGCACAAGGCGGACACGCCCGTGCTCCAGCGAGTCCTCGCTGATGAACACCACATCGGGCTCGACCGACAGTTCGGCAGTGGGGCTGGAAATCCGTGAACTATCGGCGAGCAGTATGCCCAACCTGGCGGAGGCCACGCGACCTGCCAGGACGCGGACGATCTCCACCTTAACCGTGCCATGCGTAAACACGTCCTCGGGGGACATGTCGATCTCCATGAGGCCGCCGAGATAGTCGATGCGGCCGGTCTCGGGGAAGCGGTCCGACAGCGCCCAGCGGCGGAAATCGGCCAGCGAGCGGATATCGCCAGGGATCTCGACCGTTTCGTCCAGACGGATGGTTGTAGCCATAGCAGCGCAATCCTCTCAACTCGCGCCGGCCGTACCGGCCACGGTTGCCTAACCCTATCATACGCCGCTTCGGGCCGCGATGCCCAGCCCCAGCGGGGTCGCTGGGCCGCACCCCTGTCTCAGCCTTCCAGGCGGGTCTCCAGATACCGGGCCAGGAGGTGGAAATCCTCACCGGTCTTGATCAGCCGGACTTGGGCTCGGAGGGTCTCGGGATTGATCAGGCTTCCCTCGGGCTTCTCGCGGTCGATGAACGGCACATAGGAGAGAGCAAGCTGGCCGTGGAGACTGACCATGACGCCGTCGAGTTTCTCTTCGGCCAGGGCACGATAGGCGCCCACGCCCAACTGGCTGCCGAGCATCACGTCGAACGCGGTGGGTGGATTGCACCGGACTTCATAGCCAGAAACGAGTCCGACGATCTTCCGCTTCGACACCGACTTCTTGTCCTTGGGCAGCGCCGCGTACTTCTCGGCCACGATGGCCCCCAGGCGGCGGCTGAAGGGGACCTGCGAGACCGGGTAGTGGCCGTGCGGATCGGGTTCGAGCGTGCGGAATTCGTCGTCGGTGATGCACTTCTTGAGTTCCTCGACCGGGAGGAATTCGGCCATCCCCTCGGCGACCACGACTACGCCGAACTGCTTGCCGTGTTTCTCACGGGCGAGCATGACACTGAGCACCCAATCGGCCACCTTGTAGACGTCGAACACCTCGCGCTTGAGAGACTTGCCGTCCTTAACGATCTTCTGGCCGGTCTTGGGGTCAATCGCGTCTTCGGTGCTCCACCAGTCCTTGGGAAGGTCTTCGAGGCTGATCACGAGGCTGGCCTCGCCGGCGATCGCCGCCCCGTACGCCAGCCAGCCAGCCTTGCGGCCCATCGCCTGGACGAAGAAGTAGGCGTTGTTGGCCTTGGCGTCGGCGGTGAGATTGCGGATCTGGTGGGCCATCATGTCGACGGCGGTGAAGTAGCCGAAGGTGAAATCGATGCCGTGGTAGTCGTTGTCGATCGTCTTCGGCAGATGGACAACGCGGATCCGCTTCTTGTCGGCCGGCAGGCGTTCCTGGTAGAGCTTGAACTTGGCGGCGGTGGTCAGCGTGTCGTCGCCGCCGATGGAGATCAGGGCGTCGACCCCCAGCGAGGTCAGGGCGTCGTAGACCGTCTGCAAGGGGGCGGTCTTCTCCTTGTCATCGAGGTCCTTGGGCGTCTTGATTCCCTTGCCCGGATTGGCCCGTGCGGTGCCGATAACAATGCCGGGATAGGAGCGATGCCCCTCGACGCCCACATGGTCCAGTTCCATGTAGTGCGTCCCCTTCTTCAGTTCCTGGCCCGACTTGTACTCCATGAGGTGCGTATAGCCGTTGAGGATGCCGAGCACCTTGATGCCGAAGCGAGAGAAGCTCCCTGCCGCCCCGGTGATCACGGCGTTGGCCGCCGGAGCCGGTCCACCCGAAAAGAGAATGGCGACCTTCTTGAGGTTCTTGTCGGGTTCGGGGGGGGAGAAGAAGGGGGTGGTCATGACTGGTGTCGATTCTCGCTAGGGCGTACTGCCGGTAGTAAATTCGCAACTGAAACCGCGTATTTTATCTCATTAGAGCGGGTGATGAAAAGAAGCGACACGTCGCGGATCGCCCCATCTGGTTGGTGAAAGCCAGGAGCCCGCGGAGGGTAGCACAACGGATTCTGGTAACCGTCTCACGCGTTGCGGCCGAAGGGGGGATGGGTTCGTGGTTTTGGCCATCTGGCTGCTCGCCAAGCCGCCCCCCCGCTGATGCGAAACGCGGTACGGGGGTGTTTCGGTCGACTTGGTCGAGGGGCGTGGCGATAAGTGCATGGCATAAAGGGGTTTCGCACCTAGGTCGTCGACGTAACTTTTCTACCACTTTTGAGTCAAGTGTTGAAGTTCGTAGAGGGGTTGGTGGTTCAGGGCCGAAATGAACCCGCCGGAGGCGGCTATTCAGCGTGACTCGCCACATAGTATACAAATGTTTATTGAACGTGTCAAGAGGAAATCCGGCCGCTGAAGAAGGCGGCGAAGGGAGGGGCAGAGGGGAACGCCTGGGGCCGATCTACCGGAGGGCGACACGCGGCTGCTCAGGCTTGTGGCCGCTCGTGGAGCACAAAGTACGGCCGGCCCTTGGCGTTCCGCCCGCGCTCGAGGCGGTAGGAGCGGCGGAATAACTGTGAGAACTGCCAGCCCGCGGCATCGACGGAGGCGGGTTGGAAGCCTTCAGGGCCGCGATGATGAATGCAGAAGACGAGCGGATCGCAACGGGCGTCGACGAGCCAGTATTCATCGACGCCGGCGCGGAAGTAGGCCGCCGGGAGCCGTCGTGTGTCTTTGCTCACGGAACTGTCGCTGACGATCTCGACAATCAACTCCGGCGCACCTTCCAACTCGACGTATCGATCCTCACCCCCAGCCACTTTGGGAATGAGCCGAACCCGCCCGGAATCGAGCGCCTGTTCGGAGACGAAGACAATATCCGGTTCGGCCGAGAGATCGGCCGGGACGCTGGAGACCCTGGTCTGGTCGGTCACCAGATACCCCATTGCCTCCTGCTGGACGCGACGGTGGAGGGTCGCCGCAATCTCGGTCTTGACCACTCCATGGCAGTAGAACTCTTCGGGCGACATGTGGACCTCGATACACCCGGCAATGTAGTCGATGCGGCCCGTCTCGGGGAACTCGTCGGAGAAGGCCCAGCGGCGAAAATCGGCGAGGGAGCCAATTTCGAGGGGGATTTCGACCGTGTCTTCAAAGCGAACGGTGGTTGCCATGATGGCCGGCAAACTCTTGTGCGAGGGAAACCGGATCGGCCCAACGGTATATTCTACCCGGCCGAGCCGGGGGAGGGGACCGTCTGCTACCCTGCTCGCCGTCGGGCCTAACCGCCTGTGATTGGCCAAGTGCGTTCGATGAAGGTCGTGTCGACGCGGGCTTCGTTGAAGGCGGTGTGGCTGAGGATGTCGAGAGCTTTTGGCGTTGTTGACAGCAGTGGTGGGCCGATCCGGGAATGCCGGGCGGTAAGGCTGCCGCAGTGACTATAAGCGGTTTGTATGTTGTAAGTCGTTGTTTTATAAGGTCTTGCGAAATACATGTTGCATAGAATTGGAGATTGCTTTAACGGATCGCATTCGGTTAAAATAAACGACGCGAAATTTTAACTCCCGTTCCGGCAGCGTTGCTTCCACTGCCACCAAGAGCCGTGTCGTGGACATTCACCTCTTTCAGTCGGACCGACCGGGTGACGTGGTAACCATTACCCGCGACAACATCACGGGGAGCCAGCACGCCTTCATTCCACACCCCCTTCCCCCACGGTGGGAGTTCCCGCTCCGCCTTTGGCCGCTTCTGGCCGAAGCACGCCAGCAACTCGGCGTATTGGAGGGAATCGGGAGGAATCTTCCCAATCCGGGCATCTTGCTGCGCCCACTGGCAGATCGTGAAGCGATTCGCTCGTCGCAGCTCGAAGGCACCTATGCCACCGCGCGCGAATTGCTGCTATTTGAGATTCAACCGCGGCAATCGCGGTCAGAAGACGACCCGGCCAACGCGCAACGCGAAGTCTACAACTATCGGCGGGCTTTGCACGAGGCAGCCAATCCGGTGCTGCCACTGTCGCTCCGCCTCGTTCGCGATCTCCACCGCACGCTGTTGGACCAAGTGCGCGGGCGGGACCGCTCACCGGGTGAGTTCCGCAGAATCCAGGTCGCCATCGGCTCGGACCATCGCTTCGTCCCGCCGCCGCCGCACTTGGTTCTTCCGTGCTTGGACAGCCTGGAGAAGTACTTACACGTAGGCAACCTGGCCTACGACAGCCTGGTGAACTCGTTTCTGGTTCATTACCAGTTTGAGACCATTCACCCGTTCGTCGACGGCAATGGCCGTGTGGGAAGGTTGCTGCTGGCCATCATGTTGCAGCAAAGCGGTGAACTGTCGAAGCCCTGGATGTATTTGAGCGAATACTTCGAGAAGCACCGCGAGGAGTATGTCGAGAGACTTTTCGACGTCAGCGCTCGAGCCAACTGGGAGGGATGGGTTGAATTCTGTCTTCGCGGCACGATCGAGCAGGCCAGAACAACCATTCGCCGCTGCGACCGGCTTCTCGAAGTCCGCGAGGAGTTCATGAAACGACTGGCCAATGCGGGCGGTTCTGTGCGACTGAACAAGATCGTGGAAAGCGTTTTTTTCTCGCCGTTTGTGCGGATCGCCGACCTGAGTTCGCAGCTCGGGGTGACCTATCCGACCGCCAAAGCTGACGTTCACCGCCTGGTGCGGGTGCAGATCCTCAAGGAATTGAAGAACGCCACGCCGAAGACGTTCTACGCGCCGGAGGTGTTCGACGTGGCCTACGAGGAACTCCAATGAGCCGATGAGCAATTGGTGTTCACCAGGCTGATCAAGCCGACGCGGGGGCCGTGGAGCGGTCGCCGGGCCTAACCGCTCGTGATTGGCCAGGTGCGTTCGATGAAGGTCGTGTCGACGCGGGCTTCGTTGAAGGCGGTGTGGCTGAGGATGTCGAGCAGCCGCGGCGTGACGGTATGCGGACCCTCGATCTTCAGTTCCTTAAGCGCCCGCTTCATGCAGGCGATGGCTTCGGGCCGGGTGGGCTGGTGCACGATGAGCTTGCCGATCATCGAGTCGTAGTGCGGCGAGACCGTGTAGCCGGCGTAGACGTGCGAATCCCAGCGAACGCCGAACCCGCCGGGCGTGATCAGCTTCTCGATCTTGCCGGGCGAGGGGCGGAAACCCTTGCGGGGGTCTTCGGCGTTGATGCGGCACTCGATCGCCACGCCATGATGCTCGACGTCGTCCTGGGTGAACCACAAGGGCTCGCCCGAGGCCACCCGGATCTGCGCCTTGATCAGGTCGATGCCGGTAACCATCTCGGTGACCGGGTGCTCGACCTGGATGCGTGCGTTGACTTCGATGAAGTAGAAATTCCCCTGGCGGTCGACGATGAACTCGACGGTGCCGGCGTTGGTGTAGTTGGCGGCGCGGATGAGCTTGACCGCCGACTCGCAGATCGCGAGGCGCGTTTCGGGGGCGAGATTCGGGGCGGGGCTCTCTTCGATGAGCTTCTGGTGC
>JAXGPP010000044.1:0-22464 GCA_040766885.1 Thermoguttaceae bacterium
GACCGTGGACGACCACGTCGG
The DNA here is from genome assembly GCA_040766885.1 of Thermoguttaceae bacterium. GTDB lineage: Bacteria > Planctomycetota > Planctomycetia > Pirellulales > Thermoguttaceae > JAXGPP01. The sequence goes on from JAXGPP010000044.1 coordinate 22, forward strand.
CGCCGACGCGGAACAGGCGATCGCTGTCCTTGCTCGATGGATCGCGGCCAATCCCATGCGCGTCGTGTTTTATCACGGCCACGCTCAGCCCTCGCTGGACAAGCCGCGGCACAACGCGTTCCAGCAGCGTGGTCTTTCCAGAACCGCTGTAGCCACAGACTCCGAAAACCGGTCGATCTTCATTCATGCGACATGGGCAAACAAGCTGACGGCCAGGGTGGTCCCGGCCGGTAGTTCCTCCGCGCCCCGCGGCACTTCAACATAGGCGTTCGCCTGGTGCGAGTGGAAGATGTCGGCGGAACTGACGCCCCGCAACGGATGGATTTGCCAGGCACCGGGCGTCGACGGCTCCCGGTCGAACCTGGCCGGCACGAAGAAGGTGCGCCCGCGGTCCGGCTGGAGCGGCGCTGCAAGTCGTCCTTCGCCCGTGATGGCAGGACCACGGCCGCACATCTTCGCGGCGGCCGCCTGCACGTAGCGGCAGAAACAGAAATGGCAGGCCAGCGGATTGCCGGGCAGGCCGAAGACCAGGCTTGCGCCGCGCCGCGCCAGCAATAGCGGTTTGCCCGGCTTCTGGCGGACTTTGTGGAAGAGTATTTCCGCATTCCAATCGGCCAGCACGCGGGGCACAAAATCCAGCGTTCCCACCGACGCTCCTCCGCTGAGCACCACCAGGTCGCAGTCGCTGGAAGCCTCCAGGGCGGCTTGGATCGCAATGCGATCGTCGCCCACCCGGCGGCACTCCGGCGGTGCCAGTCCGAACGCGGCTGCCAATGCGGTGAGCATTGGGCCGTTGGCGTCGCGAATCTGGCCGTCCCGTAAGTCCTGCCCGCCGCCAACCAGCTCCTCGCCGGTGACGATCACGGCCATGCGCGGAGCGGGGACAACGGCCACATCCCGCCGTCCCGCGCTGGCCAGGGCCGCAATCGCCAGCGGCGTGGCGATGTCTCCCGCCTTGAGAAAGCCCTCGCCTTTCGAGCATTCGGTCCCCGGTTCGGCGATATGGCGGCCGGGCTCGATCACGGCGGGCAGGATGACTCGGTGGCCGTCGCAGCGGACGTGTTCTTTCCTGACGACGGCATCGGTGCCCGGAGGGCAGGCCGCGCCGGTCGCAATCTCCACGCACCCTTGCGCGGTTACAATGTCAGAGGACGTCGTCCGCCCTGCCGGTCGCCGGCCGATCACGTCGATGGTCCGTCCGGCCGACGCCAGGCTGACCGCATAGCCGTCCATCATCGCCCGGCGAAAAGGCGGGTAGTTGCGATCGGCGCGCACGGGTTCCGCCAACGGTTTTCCCAGGGCCTCCAACAACGGCACGCGCCGGGCGGGCAACGGCAGCGCCGCGTCGAGCACGATGCGATAGGCTTCGGCGGGCGAGATCATCGTCGAGATGCGCGAAGCAGGCACGAAAGCAGTGGCCATCCGTTCGTCTCCAGGTTATCCACCTACCATGATCACTTGCCGGTGCGGGACCGCAGGGCATCGGCGGCGCCGGCCAGGTAAGCGATGCCCGACTGTTGCAGCGATCGGGCCAGTGGTTCGGCGATCACGGCGAGGTGGTCGGTCAGGAAGCGGTGGGCGGCCGCCGCGGCCATCTCGGCCTGGTCGGAAAGACCGTTGGCAAACGCGTACGCCTGCTTGAGTCGCAGGAAGGCCATGAAGCCGGCCTCGACGGCTACATGGTCGGGCGCCTCAAGGCAAGCCGGCTGATACCCGAACCCCTGATAGTACGCCTCCAGTTCCGCGAGGAGTGCGCCGGGGACGAAGGTCGCGCGGTGACTCGCCTCGCGCGGGCAGGCAGGCCCCCCAGGGCCGAACGTGGAGTGATACAAGCCGCTGCCGGCTTCTTGCTCCGCCTTATCCGCGCAGGCGGCCAACGGTTCGTCGCCAACCTCCGCGGCAAGCGACTTGAGCTCCGCGCACCAATCCTCCCGCGGCGGCTCAAACAGCAGCCCCAGAAGGCGCCACTGGGCCGATTCCCGCAGCAGATCATGAAAGGGGCTGGCGTCCAGCGCTACCTGCTCGCTCACGGTTTCACCTCAAGTTTCAGGGGAATCCACGCGGTACGCATCTTGCGGGCGCCGACTTCTTCATGCCCTCCTTCCCAGACCGCGAACGCCACTTGCGAGTCGCCCTGCGACGTTAGGGCCTGGGGCAGATCACGGACGATGACGACGCTCCAGCCGGCCTCTGTGCGGCGGCCGGCGCCGGTCGAATGCCCGTCAGGCACGGGCGAGAGCGTGCCCGGCCCTTCGGCGCTCAGGTCTTGAACCGGCGATTGACGCGGACCGGCCATCGTGTTGCCGACTGCCCGGGCCGGCGCATAACGGGTCGCCATCTCTTGTTGCGGCGCGGAGCCCGGCTGGAGCGAGGCGGCCTCGAAGGGATAGTGGTCGACGGCGGCGTACGGGTGGATGTCCCGAATCGAATCGCCGCGACCGTCAACCGTGGCCTGCCACGCCGCGTTCCAGAACACGATGTCCACGGGGCGTCCCGTTTCGCCCATCTGCGGCGCCGGGACCGTCGCCTCGATCACGCGCGGCATCTGCACGGCGCAAGCATCGACAAACTCGGCCGGCCCGGGAAGATCATCCCGCGTGTCGTCGGTCCAAGCCAGGCGGAACGCCATGCGGCTTCCGTCTGAAACCGCGCGGACGCGAATCTCCGGCGTGGAGAGTCTCAGCAGCCGCGGTTCAACCAGGTCTTGGGCGATGAGCACGGCCACATACTCGGGCACCGCATCCCATGCCGGGGGGGGGGGGGGGGGCGGGGGCTCGCGCGCCCCACGAGGCTACCACGACGCTGGCCAGCGGCGGCGGGGGCGCGGCCTTCTGGCAGCCGGACGCGAGAACGAACGCAACCGGAACGGCAACCACGGCCGATTTCAGCCGTCTTCGCATGGCACGGACTCCTTAGGGGCAATTGGTCCGCGTGACCTGGTGTTGCGCGTCGAAGGCCTCGCGTATGTAGACCGGCTCCTTGAGCGGCACTCGAACGATCTGACTGCCATCCTCGTCCAGCGCGGCGACCCAATCGTCCTCGCGCCGCCACCTCGGCACGACGCGATCCGTGCTGCCGAATAGCCCGAGAAGCCCGGCCAAATCGGGATCGTCCGGCCCCTTGCGATAGGTGCAGATGGCGGCCGGCACGCCGGGCCCGAACAGTTGCGAGAGGAACTCGTCCGGGGCGTGCACCGGCGGGATGTAGTAGACGTTTGGTTCCAGGCCCAACTGCGGCAGCAGCGGCAAGGCCACCTTGCGGATATGGACGAGGTAATCGAGCGGATTGTCGGCCCGGGCCCGCTCGGGCGGCGAAAGCCAGCCGGCCAGGCGGATCTTGCCGATGCAGTTGACAAAGCACTGCGGCTGAAGGCCTTGCTCGATCTTGGGGAAACAGGCGATGCATTTTTCGGACGTGCCCGTCAGCGCGTTGTAGAAGACCTTCTTGTAGGGGCACGCCTTGACGCACTCGCGGTATCCCCGGCAGCGGCTCTGATCGACCAGCACGATCCCATCCTCCGGCCGCTTGTAGATCGACCCGCGCGGGCAGGATGCGAGACAGGCGGGATAGGTGCAATGGTTGCAGATCCTCGCCAGGTAGAAGAACCAGTTCAGGTGAGGCGCCCGCAGGGCGGCGCCGCGGTCGACTCGGCCGGTGCAGTCGTCCTCGCCGACGTTGGGGTACGCGTAGTCGAGGTCGGCCGGCCGCCAGCCGAGCACGCGCTCGCCCGCCTCGGCCGCCTCGAAGATCGTGCGCCCCGCGTACTCCTTCCCCCGCCACTGCTGGGCGCCGAGCTGCTGGAGCAGGTTCAGGTCCCATGCCAGCGGGTAGCAGCCGAAGGGCTTCGATTCGACGTTGTTCCAGAGCATGTATTCCTGGCCTTTGCCCGACGTCCACGTCGTCTTGCAGGCCAGTGTACACGTCTGGCAGGCGATGCACTTATTGATGTCGAAGACGGCGGCAAATTGCCGCTTGGGCCGGTTCTCCGGATACCAGTACGACATGGACCTGCCGATTTGCCAGTTGTACGCCAGGGCCATGACTAGCCTTCCTTTTTCTCGACGGGTTGCGGAACGCCGACGGCCAGGAACTCGCCGGCAAGGTAGCGCGTCATCGCTTCCGATTCGTACGTGGGGCGAATGCCCAATGCGGCCGGACGCCACAGGCCCTGGGCCTCAATGCCGCCCGGTTCGGCCCGCGTGATCTTCACGATGGCCTCGCGCGGCGCGCCCGTCGGGCAATGGATGTCGGGCATGAATCCTTCGCCGATGCCCTGGCCGAACATCGTCTTGCGGACCAGCGAATCGGTCATCAGCGTGGGCTTCAGCCAGCCCCGCGTGGCCGACTGGTGCGACCCGGAACGAAACATCGCCTGGTAGCCCGTTCGCGGGTTCTTCGCCAGTCCGTCGGGCCGCGACTCCTGCCCCTCCTGCGAGCCGGGCGTGGTGCCGTACATGTTGAACCACATCCGCGTCACGCCGCGCGGAGTGCCCGGATAGTAGCGGGCCCGGCACAGCAGCCTGGCGAACTTGTAGTCCCTGGCGTTCTCTTGCCAGCCGCGGAACGGCCGATCCTCCGGATCGGAATCGATCCACACGTAGTCGCCGTCTTCCACGCCGATCTCCTTGGCGTCGAGCGGATGGATGTCCACGTAGCCTTCAGCCACGAACGGCGCGCGCTTGTCGTGCCGATAGACGTCGCCGAACGGACCAAACAGCATCGCCACCATGTCGGTGTCGATCGGCATGGTGTGCGCGCCGTGGCGATACTTGGGCGTGTGGAACACGAACTTGTAGCCGTCTTTGGCCAGCGGATGGGCCGTGCGGCTGGCCTCCGCCCAGGTCAGGACGACGTTGCGCCCGCAACGCGTTTCGCAAGACAGATCGTCGCGTTGGACGCCGTACTTCTCCGGCCCGGCCGGGCGGATCGCCTCGTGGCGCGGGGCAATGATCACGTTCGGCTCGTAGAAGGTCGAGTCGACCGGTTCGCGATGCACGGGCAGATTCTCGCCGGCTTCGATGAACTCGTCTTCCTCGCGGTAGAACTCCAGACGCCCGCTCTTGGTGTACCAGGGGCGCGAGTCGGTCACCTGCTCGTAGCCGACCGCCTTGGGGCTGGTGCGGCTCTGTAGGACCGCCGGTACGCCTTCCTTGGCCTTCGCCTCCAGATCCTCAAACGAGAACCCTTTGGCGTTGCAGGAATGGTCAAGAATCCGCTGCAAATAGACGTCGGTGCGCCCCTCGCGAACGAACTTCCAGTAGTCGTTGAACCGCCCGTCGCCGGTCAACTCGGCCATCTTGGAGGCCACCAGCGCCAGGACCTCGATGTCGCCCAGCGTGTTGAAGATCCGTTTCAGCGGGGTCCGCGGAAAGATGGAGAGAAACGGGTTGGTGACCGACGCGGTCATGTCCGGATGTTTCAATTCGGCCCACGAATCGACGCCGAACACCACGTCGGCCCACTCGCACGACGTGGACCACCACCACTCGTTGACGCATACCATCTCGATCCGCGGCAGCACATTCACCACGGTGTTGTAGTGCCACTTGACGTTTCCGAGGATGGAATTGGCGTTGGCAAACCACAGCGACTTGGTTGGCGCGGGGATGTGCGTCGCGCCGGTAAGCAACCGATTTCCGACGCGCAAGGGGTGGTCTTCGTGGTTGTAGTAATGGGCCGATTCCGGCTTCCAATACTGCTTGGGCCGGGCCGGTTTGGCCGGATCCAGTTCGATGTCGAACGGATTCTCGTTGATGTACTGCGGCGCGCCGTTGAGCAGGGCCACGCGGTAGTTGCCGGCGTAGGAGCCGACGTTGCCCCCGATCTTGCCGACATTCCCGGTGAGCGCCGCCAGAAGGAAGATGTCGCGATCCTTGTTGTCGTTGTTGAAGAACTGATTCGGGCCCATGCCGATGGCGAACAGCGTGGTTCCCGGCGCCTTGGCAAAGTGTCTCGCCAATGCCTCCACGGCCGCGGCCGGCGCCCAGGTGATGCCCTCGGTCGTCTTGGGATCGAAATGCTCCGCGTACTCGCGCACCAGATCGAACACCGGCCTGCATCGCACCTTCGTGCCGTCGGCCAGTTCGACTTCGATGCTGCCTTCCAAGAGCGCCTTGCCGACGTTCGACTGCGCGCCCACGTGGTCGCGCGTCAACGCCCGCGGCCTGGCCGATTCCTCATCCCACCACACGTAGTCGCCCCACTGCTTGCGCAGGGATTCGGGAATCAGCATCTCCTTTTGCTCGCCCGGAGGCGGCTCCTTCTCGTCCTTGGCCAGTACCCGCGTACTGTTGGAGAGCTCGGCGGGCTGGCCGCCGAACACGTCTTGGGCCCGCAGGTACTTGAGCGTGTCCATGCGGACCAATAGCGGCAGGTCCGTCCATTGCCGGACGTAGTCGGCGTCGTAGAGCCGGTCGCGGAGAATCACATGCGCAAGCCCCAACGCCAGCGCCGGCGTGGTCCCGGGGCGAACGACGATGGCGTCGTCGGCCTTCGTGCAGGTGGCCGAATACTCGCAGGCGATGACCACGATGCGCGTGCCCTTGAGCCGCGCTTCGGTGAGCCAGTGCGAGTCGGGCATCTTGGTGGTGATCCAGTTCATGCCCCAGACGACCAGCGTCTTGCAGTGCTCGACGGCCGACAGGTCGAACTCCACGGTCTGCTGCCCCGTGACCATCGGGTGGCCGGGCGGCAAGTCGGTGTGCCAACTGTAGTTGTCGAATCCCTTGGCGCCCGCGGCGTCGGCGGGCGGGACGTTCCGGATCGCCGCGTCGAGCAGAGCCATCGAGTTGGCGAAGCGGTACATGCCGAACACGCGCGTCATGCCCAATAGCGGCATACCGCCGCGAAACTTCAGCACCTGCGTGCCCACGCCCTTGGTGGCCTCGATGGTGGCCGGGTCGTAATCCTGGGCCTCCAGGCGTTTCCTGCCCGCTTCGCCGGTGTAGGTCTCGGCGATGTTCTTGATCGCGGCGGCCACGATTCCGGCCGTCTCGTCGTGGGAGAGCCGCACCCATTGATCGCGCGCCCGCTGGAAGAACTCTTCCGGCGGCCGGCCGTCTTGGCCGCGCGGAAAACCAGCCTCGACCTGCGCTTGAAGCCGGGCGCGGACCATGCACTGGTTGACGCGGCGGTCGCCGTAGAAGCGGCGCGTCAAGGCCAGGCCTTTCTGGCACACCCGCGGGTCCCAGCGGTGCGTCGTGCGATTGCCGTCCAGGTCGCTGGCCTCGCCGTAGCGCATCGTCGGGCCGATCCTCGTCACCACTCCCGACCGCACGTACGCGTTGAGAATGCAGTTGTGCGTGTCGTTCGGAGCGCAGAGGAACGTGAACGTCGAATCGTACTCCCACAGGTCGCGGTACGCCCGCTCCCAATCCCGGGCGGGATAGGCGGCCAGCGGATTGGCCACCGCCTCCAGACCCCATGCGCGGCTGGCCGAGGCCGCAAGACCCGCGAAGCCGGCCGAACCGACCGCCGCCAGGAACGCGCGACGCGACAGGTGTTTCTGGCTCATTGACGCTTCTCCCATGTGCGCAGGTAGGCTACGATCGACTCGATGTCGCCGAGCGCGAGGACCGGATGGATCGTGGAGGGCTGACCGAATCCCTCCATCGGCGTGCCGCGCCGGCCGCGACGGATCGTTTCCACGAAGTAGTCGTCGCTGGCGGTCGCCTGGAGCAGGGGATGATTGAGGGCCGGGGCGTCCGTGCCTTCGCCCCGTGCGCCATGGCAGCCGGCGCAGTGGCGATCGTAGAGCGACCTGCCCCGGTCCGGATCGCCGCTGGCCCAGCGCGGGAGTGGATGCAACCTGTCCGGCTCCTTGACTCCCGCCTCGCGGCGCAGATGGGCGATGATCGCCTGGACTTCTTCGCGGCGCAACCCTCCCGCGTCTTCGCCAAAGGCCGGCATCCGCCGCCCGGGGCGGCCCAGCCAGATCGTGCTCTCCAGGAACCCGTCGCGCGCCGCGGCGAGGAAGTCGGCGTTGCCGACGGCCGGCATCGGCGGCGAGCCGGGGAATCGCCGCCCCTGCCCCGCGTCGCCATGGCACGCGGCGCAAAACGTGCCGAACAGCGTGGCTCCGTCCGTGCTGAATTCCCGTTGGCCGAACCGTGAGGCCTGAATGCGATCCTTGGGCCAGTAGGCCTCCGGCAAGTCGCTGCGCCGCAGCGAGAGCATGTAGTACGTCAGCAGGTCGACGTCGTCGTCGCTCAGCCCGAACTTGGGCATCTTCGAACCGGAAACGACGCGTGCCGGATCGCGGGTATGCTCGGAGAGCCAATTGGCCAGCGTGTGCTCTCCGCGGACGTGCGTGAAGTCGAGTTGCCCCGGGTCCCTCTGCCCGACGCGGCTCAAGTCCGGTCCGTCGTCGCCGCCGATGCCGCCGATCTTGTGGCACCCCCGGCAGCCCAGCGAATGGAAACGGGCCTTGGCGTCGACCAGGCGCGGGGCGCCGACGCGCGATGTCAAGAACGCTTCGATCGAATCGCGCTCCGCGGTATCGATGTCGGTGAAAGCGTCCTGCCAGCCCGCCTTGTCCGGCTGCCCGGCGAATTGCAGATGCTTCTCATGCCAGCGCGTGTCAAATCCGCGCGCCCCCGCCTGGGAAAGGTCCGGGCCCTCCATTCCACCAACGCCTCCGGGACGGAGCGTGCCGCCGCGGCCGTCGACGCGGTGGCAGGCCAGGCAATCATATCGCTCCAACAGGCTCCGCCCGCGCTCCAACTCGCTCTGGCCGGGCACGCGGATGTGAGTGTGGCAGCTCCCGCAGCCGGCGTAAGCGTAGCGCGTGGGGATCATCGGCGCGGGCCAGAAGCGGACGTCTCCGTGGGCGTCGGCTTTCTCCGTGGCGCGCCCCTGGCCGCCATGGCACACGGTGCAGCCGAACTCCGCCGGGTCGTGCCCGACCGGCCCATGCGCGGCTGCGAGGGGATGCCCACTGCCTTCCTGCTCGCCGGGGGCCATGCCGACGTGGCAGGTCACGCACCGGTCGGTGACGCCCAGCTTCGGCGCGACAATCTGGCGCAACCGCACGTCCGCCGGGCCGGCATCCGTTTGTATCGACGCTTGAATCCCCCGCCACTCTTTCAAGAAGTTCTCCTGCACCGCGGCCCCGACAAGGAGGCACAAGGCGCCAAGACTCGACCAGAGGAGCAAGTGCTTGTTCTTGTTCATGGGCGTCAGTGCCTGGGCCAGTCGGCCGGCGACCAGTAAAAGGTCCAGTTTGGCCCGCGGAAGTGCGTGCCGATGACCGTGAGAACGACGAAACCGCAGAGGAAGCACGTGAACAGCGCTAACGCACCTGCTCGGGCCGATCCATACCGCCTCACGATCCATAGCGAATAGGCGGCATAGATCGCGGCCAGAAGCGTGCCGGGATTGACCGCCGTAATCACCAACTGTGGAATCTCGGGGAACCACTCCCGGAGCCAACCGAAACGGATCGCAAACGCCTCGATCCCCAGCACGGACGCCAGGCCGAAGACTGCCGACCTTGCCACGAGCCTCAAGCCGCCGGGGCCGCCAAACCAAGCTCCCGTTTCCGCTTCCTCCCGGTCGAGAAACGGGATCAATCCGAGTCCGATGACGACGATCATCGGGATGCCGACCCCGCCCATGAACGCCGAGTAGGCCACGAGCTCCTGCAAACCCAGGAAGTACCACGGAGCCTTGGCCGGATTCTCCGGCACGCTTGGATTGGCGAGCTCTTTAAGCGGCGCGTCCGAGATCATCGACAACGCCAGGCAGACCAGCACCGTGAGCATCAACACGCCGAGCTCCGCGTAGAACAGGTGCGGCATGGAAGGCACAGTGTTCTCCGGACCGCGCCCAACGGCGGGCGACGCGCCCTTGACGATCGCCGCAAGCTGATAGGTCTTCTGCGGGGCCTCCGTGAAGACGGGGTACACGTCAGCCTTGGGCGCCAACCGCTGGTCCGCGTCCGACGGGCGGGTCATCCCGCCGTCCTTGCGGATTCGCCAGAAATGGACCGCCAACAGCGAAACAAGCGCCAGCGGGAGAAGCATGACGTGCAGGACGTAGAAGCGGATCAGCGCCTCCTGGCCGACGATATCGGAACCCAGCAGCAATTCGCGCTGCAACCCGCCGGGGTCGAACGTCTCGGTGATGCCGACCGCGTCGGTCACTTCCCGCGGCGACTGCGCGATGTTGGCGCCGATGGTTATCGCCCAATACGCGAGTTGATCCCACGGCAGCAGGTAGCCGGTGAACGACAGGCCCAACGTGACGACCAACAGGCCCATGCCAATCAGCCAATTGAACTCGCGCGGCTTGCGATAAGCGGCCGTGTAGAAGGCGCGCGCCATGTGAAGCAGCACGGCCACGACCATCACGTTGGCCGACCAGCGGTGGATGTTGCGGATAAAGCGGCCGGTCGGCACGACAAAGTGAATGTCCTTGATCGAGTCGTACGCCGCCTCGGGGTAAGGCTTGTAGTAGAACATCAACAGCACGCCGCTCACCAGCGCGATCAGGAAGGCCGCCGTAGCCGCCAGCCCCAGCCCCCACGTCGTCGACCAGCGCAGGCTCCAACGGTGCGTTCGCACCGAATGGAGATGCAGAAAAACGTTGCCGAAGACGAAATTCGAGCGCGTCCGATCAGTTGTCGGCAGCCCGCTGCGCAGCGCAGCGTCGCGAACGTGCCAGGGCGATTGCAGGAGGTTGTGCAAGAACCTCCGCAGCGGGCTGTTTTCAGGGGCCGTCGTGCTCATCCGCTCACCTTCGTTCCCGCCGGGATGATCGCGCTTTCATCGACCACGCACTCGCCGCCGCGGACGCTCACCGCGAGCCAGGGAAGGGCCTTGGGCGCCGGACCGCGCAACACGCTCCCGTCCGCCGCGAACTGCGAACCGTGGCACGGGCACTCGAATCCGCTCTGGCCGGGCTTGACAATGCACCCCAAGTGCGTGCAGATCAGGGAAACCGCGTAGACGCCTTCCTGGTCGCGAAACACGGCCACGCTCCGCCCTGGCGGCACGAAAGCCTCTCCGGCCGCGAGCGAATCGGGCAACGCCACGCTGAACTTCTTCGCCGGAGACGCCAAGACGGCCGCCTTGGGCAATCGCAGCACGCCCAGCCCGGCAAACAGCATCGCCGCCAGGAACGACGCCAACGACGCGATCCCCAGAAAGTCGCGGCGCGCGACGGGCTCCGGATCAAGACGCGAGCGGGGCGTAGCGGTCGTCGGGGTCATACCATTCTCCAGCGGACGGAACACGTCACGCGTTCCATCGTGATCGCATCGGACGGGCAGCGCATCGCGCACAACGCACAGCGAATGCAGCGGTCTTCGTCCTTCAGAATCGCCGAGTGCATCGCCCATTCCGCGTCGCCTTCCAACGCGGCGCGGACCACGGCGTCGAGATCTTCGCACGGTTCCAGATCGGCCAACTTCGCCAGCTTCAGGCATCCGGTGGGACAGACGTCGACGCACCCGCCACAGAGCACGCACCGGCTGCCGTCGAACACCGGCGTCACCCCGCAATCCAGGCAGCGCGACGCCTCGCGCCGCGCATCGTCCGGAGCATAGCCGCATTCGACGACCGCGTCGGGCCGGCTCAGCCGTTCCGCCGCGGCCAGCGCCGGCACGTGTGCCCGGCGGATCGATTCGTAGCCGCGCTCGCGCTGGTAGCGCGGCAGCGCCAGGTGGGCGGTCATCGCTTCCGCGGCAAGTTGCCGGCCGGTGACATGATGGTACACGGAACGGGCCGCGGCCTTGCCCGAGGCCACCGCATCGATCAGCAGCCTCGTGCCGTGAGCCAGATCGCCGGCCACGAACACGCCCGGCGCCGTGGTGGCCAGCGTCTGCCGGTCGACTTTCGGCCAGCCCGGTCGAAACTGCTCGACGTCGCCTCCCCCATCGCTGAGAAAGTCGAGATTCGTCGCCTGGCCAACCGCCAGCAGGACCGTATCGCACGCAAGAGTCAACCGATCCGCGTCGTCGTACAACGGGGCAAAGCGGTGGTCCTCGTCGTAGACCCGCAGGCAGCGGCGGAACGTCACGCCCTGCACGGTCCCGGTGGAATCTCGCTCGATGGATACCGGTCCCCAGCCTCCCGACCGCTTGATTCCTTCCTCATCCCCCTCGACGATCTCCACGGTGTCGGCTGGCATCTTTTCGAGAGTCTCCAGCGATACCAGGTGAACCGCGCCGGTTTGCTGGAGCCGGGCCGCGGTCCGCGCCGTGTCCAAGGCGATCTGCCGCAGGACCGTGCGGGCGACGTCGTAGGCCACGTTTCCGCCGCCAATGACCACCACGTCGCGGCCAATTTCCAGCGGCTCGCCCAGGGCCACCGCCCGCAGCAGGTCAACCCCGCCGTACACGCCCGGCCCACGTTCGCCAGGCAGCCCGAGGCTGCGCGAGTTCCTTGCGCCGACGGCGATAATTACCGCACGGTGGTCGCGACGCAGATCCGCAAAGGAGATGTCCTTGCCAACGGTCATGCCATGCTGGATCGTGGCGCCCAGCGACTCGATAACCGATACTTCCCAACGGATCAAGTCGCGGGGCAGGCGATAGGCCGGCACGCCAAGGGCAAGCATGCCTGCCGGCACCCGTTCGCTCTCGAAGATCACCGGGCGGAATCCCATCAGGGCCAGATCGTGCGCGGCCGCCAAACCGGCGGGGCCAGCCCCGATGATGGCTACCTTCTCGCCCGCGGCCGGCGCGAACTGGCCGGCCACGCCGGCACGCAGCAGGGCGGCCATCTCCTCCGCATCGGACGAGTCCGAGGGCGTCGCGCCGCGAATCGCTTGCAGCACCTCTTCCGCGGGGCGGCCCTCGAAGCCCGCCTGCTCGCACGCGAAGCGTTTCAGCGCCCGGATCGCAATCGGACGATCTTCGGCCACGAATCGCCCATCGGCGTCGACGCGCGGCACCTTTCCACGGCGGCACGCCGCTTCACAGGGCGCGCCGCAAATTCGCCCGCAAATCGAGGCCAGCGGATTGGGGCCCCGGGCGATCAGATATGCCTCCTTGAATCGGCCGGCGGCAATCGCCCGCACGTACCCCCGAGCGTCGGTATGCACGGGACAGGCCAGCTGGCAGGAAATCAGGTTGCGGTGATAGCCTTCAGCAGGAATCTCCACATGAATCGGAGCCAACCCATTCACGGACCGCCCTCCTCCTGCTGAGCAGGATGCGGCCCCCCCGGAGCAGCTTTCCCTTCCGTCCTGGAATTGGCCTCGGCCCCGGCGGCCACGAGCGACTGAAGTCGAGGGCATGGGGCCAACCAACATTGAACCTGGCCGGCAATCTCGGGGCTTGGGCTTGGCCGTTTCAGGAAATCGGCGAACGTCCAGCGCGAAAGCACGCCCACCACGGCGTCATGCAATTCCGCGCCAGCCTGGTGAAAAGCACAGGCCTGGGAGAGATCGACGGCCTCGCTGCAAAAGTCGCCCAAGATAGTCCCCTGGCATGCCTCGACGACCATCAGCAGCGAAATCTCGCTGGGATCTCGATTCAAGGAGACCCCTCCGGCAACGCCTCGATGCGCCTTGAGTATGCCGGCCCGCACCAGGTGCCGCACCACCTTGGCCAGATAGGTGGGTGATTCGCCGAGGTGTTCGGCCATGGCTCGTGGCGAGCAGGGCTGCTCGTGAGGATTCAGCCCCAAGAACGTGAGCGCTCGAACCGCGGATAGTGAGGTCTTGGTGAGCATGAACGGGACTTGTCACGACAATGCAGACAAATAGTATCCGCATTATCCTTGTTCTCGGCCTGCTGTCAAGCTACCTTTCCAAAAAAAGTTAGATCGCCGCGATATCCGTGCGTACTGGCACACTTTGATCGGTTTTGTGTCACTCATGGCCTGGGATGTCGGTGCGTGAGGCGAGCCAGATTCTTACGCTGCGCGTCGCCGTTGGCACCGCGTGGGCGTGGCCTCCAGCGGCGCAGCGAATCACGTCATCAAGAGCTTTCCACCGGCCATCAAGAGCACCACTGCCAGCATTCGCCGCAGGGTGTGCTGCTTGAGCCGCCGCACCCCGAGTTCCGACCCGATGATTCCACCGAGGACTGCGCACACTGCCCAATAGCCAACCGCCGGCGGCAGGGTTGCCACGCTGGCAAGACGCCCCAAAACGCCCGCCACGGAGTTCATGAGGATAAACGCTGCTGCGATACCCGCCGACTGCCTCGGGTTGGCCCACTTGGACAGAATCAACAAGGGGCTCAGGAACACGCCGCCTCCGATGCCAGTCAGGCCCGCAAGCAGTCCGATTCCCATGCCACAGAGCACAGCCAGGGGAAGAAACCAGCGGGAGCCGTGTGCATCGTGACTGACCGGTTCGGTTGGCGGCAGACGGAAGAGACGCCATGTCGCGAATAGGAGAATAACACCGAGCAACCGCGCGTAGAGAGCATCGGGAAGAGACAGCATGCCCCCAAGAAAAGCGAAGGGGATCGAACCGGCCGCGAAAGGCAGGAGAATCCGCCAGCGCAGATGTCCGGCCCTGTGAAACCGCACCGTTCCGATGGAAGCCACGAGGATATTGAGGAGCAGGGCCGATGGTCTCATGGCCGCCGGCGCAACGCCGGCCAGAGCCATCACCGCCAAATATCCGGATGCGCCGGCATGGCCAACCGACGAGAAGATCAACGCAATCGCAAAAATCAGAACGGGCAGTACGACGTCGATCCTGGCGACCGTGGCAGGGTCGTCAAGGAGGGGGGCCCCCGGTTCAAGCTGGCCGAGGATCGGAGCAACGAAGAGTGCCAGAAGGGCCGCAGTCTGCATCGGCAAGTTCGGTGCGTGGGAGAATGGACCGTGGGGAATTGGGCTCGAACCAGGAGACACCTCCAGTTTCGATGATGTGCTTGTCCATGTCCACGGGTACCCTTCCCAGTCACGGTCTTCAGCGTTCCGATACCCGTAAAGATCGGCGTTGCATACCGGAGGTCATGCCCAGTTGTGGGGCCAGTAACGGTAAGCATCGCCTCGGAGCCACGAGGGACCGCCTACTCGAAGTCGTCCGAGGAATCCAGGATCGTCAGGTCGAACTGGAATCCTTCGTATGTTTGGGATGAGTTCGGCCAACTGGTCAAAGCTGGAGAAAGACGCCGTCCACCACGACCCCACCGCTGGACACTCGTCCCCGCAGTCTATCGTGCGTCAGCGAGACGTCCTTTCCTTCGATGAGATGGCGAACGGAAAGAGTTTCCGAATTCGCGCGAAGTTCGCCAAGTGCGTGGAAAGCGACCCGCTTGCGAGGACGCCTGGAACACGTATCCGTCGTCGCCCTCCACGTCTTCAGATGCACACAGCTTGAATCCCGATGGCACGGGAACCTTCCTGAGCAAGTCCGAACAGATGACCATGTCCAGCCGCGCGGCGACTCCCCTGGCCTGCTGACTCGAATCGAGCCCCATCGGTGCCGAATCTGATCCAGCCGTTGCGGGAGGGAATGGAGGAGCGCCGGGGCGGAGCCTTGATCCGTGGGGCAAGGCAATAAAGAAAGCCACTTACGTTATCATCGCAAGTGGCTTGTTAAAGGCGGAGGGCACGGGACTCGAACGGATTCGCAAAACGGCTTATCTGGCAATGACTTAGGACAATCGGAAAACAGTCTGGCACATTTTCCGGCACAGTCGGCGACGAAAACCGGGAAATTCGACCCCGATCTTCTGGTGGTGATTGAGGCGTGGCCTGTTCTGCCCAGTGAAGCCCGGTAACGAATTCGGGATATCGTCGATTCGCACGTCGGCAATTCTGATTGCGGCGGAGCCGCTGACGTTGACATAACCGGCTGAATCACGCGGTTTGCGGCGGTTGTGTCATCGTGAGTCGTGCGTTGGGGCGCCATGCGCCTGAAGCCTCTATTTCACCGAGGGTGATTTCAATGAACGATCAGACTGCCAAGCCCGCGGCCAAACCGGTCGCTTCCACAACGCCCCGGCGTCTGCGGGGACGTTGGTCTGCCAAGAAAGGAACAAGCGACGCGTGGAGTCCCTTGCACGATACGCTTGTCGCCCGCTGCTGGCGACGGCACGAGCGTGTTCGATCCTCGCCACCGTTTCCAGGCCGAGATGATCCGCGATCGGCTGATCGAGCAGCATCCGCTCGACGGTGAGCCGTTTACGGCAGCGCAACGCCGGAACTGGCCTCGCCTGCCGGTTCCTCCGGGCGGCCGGCACGAGCATGACTCGGCTGATGCGGGCGTACAACGGTTGCCGTGAACGCGAACTCCGGAAGCGAGGGCCTCGAAGTGAATCGGCGTCGTTGACAAGGCCTGGCTGTGCGTTTGCAGCAACCTGATGTCCAGCGCGCGGCCCGCCCGCCGAGTCGTCGCAGCGTGCCCAGGATTGGCATGAGGACGAAGGTGAGGACGGCACCGATCCGACTCTCCGACCCCCGCCGCGAACGCCGACGATCGAGTGGCGAGACAGCTTCGTCGAATCAGCGGACGCGAGGCGATTCCTGGATTCGCCGGTCCCTGGGGCCCCTCACCTTGCCGAAATGTTGCCCAGACCCCCGGGCGGTTTCCCGCCTGACTCCACTTAGCCCTCTCCGACACGGCACAGTTTTTCGGTGTCAAGCTGGGTAGATTTGCGATCTGTCAGGTATCCGCGCGTCCACGGCGGGAGGAAGCGCGCCGCACAAGCGCTTCGCTCCCCGCCGGTAAGCCGCTATCTGACCGTTGACTCGCCGGTCGCGCGCGGCGGCGCGCGGGTTGGTTTGACTTCGGCCAGGTTAGGTGTCGCCGGAACGCCCTGACGGGCGTCTCTGCGGCGGATTCAGCTCACCGCCGGCGCCGCCCAGCAACTGTAGCCCCAGTCCACCTGCTTGCCTCAAATGCCGACGGCGTTCGCCTGGAAGGTGCCCCCTACTTCAACCCGCACTTCCCGCTCCCACCTTCTGGCCCATGAGAAGGCAACCTGTCTAAGAGAACGGCTTGCACGCCGTGGCGGCAAGCCCTGGAACCATACGCTGGTTCGACGGATTCTGATTCCTCGCGAGGCGATGATTGAGGAGTGATGCCGGACAGGAAAGCCCGCATCTCTCGACACGGTTACAGGCATTCACGGCTGTTCGGGACTACAGCAGCGGCAGCGTCACGAGCTGCTGTCAGTCGTTCGCCAGAACAACACCGCTCGAATCTAGATACCGAAAGAACTCCTCGGTTTCTGTCGCGTAATCCGTTAATAAAGCCACGGTGCTTTTCCGTACCGCTGAAAGGATTAGAGGTGTGACAAAAACAAGAAAAAGCAGGCCGCTCAACTAGTGCACGAAGACGGCGACTCAATGAACGCCGGAATTGACAGCATCCACGCATAGCCAGAAGTGATGCAACCGGTAGTGTCGAGGAAGCTGATTAATAAAGAAGGTCAAATCAGGGTTAGACACGCGCAGCGAGATGTTGTCCTGCTTTCATACTGTGAGCGAACCCTCGTGTGTAAATCTCGGAAAAGTCATCCGGCTGTCTGGTGTGCTGAAGAAAATCCTGGTAAAGTTCCCGAAAAATACTTTGAGTGGTCGTGCAAACTATCCCCGATACAATACACTACGTCAAGCGTGAGTTCCGACCTCTCGTGACATGAAGGGCATATGAGCCTGCCAGTCTCTTTTGCATGTCTGAGATCTCCAGCAATGGGTAGATTTGCGATCCGCACTTTTGACAGGTTACGTATACTGACATTGGTTTCTTCCATCTCTGCGTAGCGTCCACCTCACTCTTCACCGCTTACGCGTCCGGGTGCATGTATTTCATGCAACCCGCATTCCCGCCTCAGTAGTACGGGTCATGAGTTCGGCAATCGCTGTCTTGTCTTCGGGGGCGATATGCTTAAAGTCGTCTATGCGAACTTGCATGCCTCGAAGATTAGAAATGTCTTTGTCGAATTCGTCCGTGAATACTGCAGTCTCTCGTTCAGCGATATATATGTCGCGCGCCCGTCTAATGGTCCTTTGGATAAGGAAGTCGGTCTTCGTCAGAAACAATAGCGGCACCTTCGATGACCACATCGAGCGAACGAATAGACACCCTTGGGCGCGACTGCAACTCATGGTTTCCGCGATTACCGACGAAGGACAGCGGCACAGCGACTTCAATCTGCGTCCTGATCATTGCACGATCTCCCCATGAGGCACCATAGTCATTTTTTAGGAAGTGACTAAATGCATGGCTGAAAAACGGATCGTTTCCAGACCGGCACAAAGAGACGACTACTTGCCAGCCAATCCACGCTGTGAGATTCTGCGAATTTCTGAAGGAGAACGTCAGCAAATGCGATCAGTTCGTCACGTCGATCTCGCTCTTGATATCGAGTCCGGCGGCAAATTGGCGGAGCATGAAGGAAGTGTGCGAGCGTCTCTGTCGTCGGAGTATTTGGCTGACCACTGGGATAGGCTGTAACATACCATGCACTTTCAATTATCGAACGGGCAGCACTAATCGCCTCCGCCACGCAGCATTCAGCACCACGCCGCCGAGGGTACCCCGATGGGAAGGGAACGGGGGTGGGGATAGCGGTTAATCGTTGGTGCACTCCATCTGCCTCCCGGGCAGAGAAACGGGACACCCTGGGACACAATTGAGCTGACCATCGGGCAGCATGCAAGCGAACTGATAGTTCCCTCAGCCGACATTGCCTCAAGTGCCGTTTGAGTAAAAAACGCGCAGCACCGGATGTAATGTCGGGTGGTGTCGTATTCCGCTAGCTGTTTGTGCAGGTTCTGGCACACGACTGCTGCTGTCGATATCGTTCGCCTTGAAGAGTGTACGTCCGAACATTCCAAGACGTGAGTTTTTGACGATTACTCCAGTTCGAGCGACACCGATGTAAACAGGCTCACCACTATCAAGGTCAATCCCGTGACCAGCATTGGTAGTCCTTTACGTCAAGGTATCTGGACGAGCCGCGACATTAATGATCTCCTGTACGCGGGTTGGTCACGTTTTACTGCCAGTCTTCTACGAAGCGAAACGCTTCTTCTTCACGGTAAACATTCAGTAGTTCAGCCTTTGAAACTCTGAGTATTCCGGATGTCGCGTCAGAAAGGCATCCACTGCTTTGTGGCACGGTACCGGCACAGGGCACTTGGTCGGCCATTTGTCTATTCGACCGTCTACCTGGCGATCGCAGACGAAGCCGGTAAGCGGCTTGTGCCATTTCGAGTTGAGAATCCTGCGCGTCATATTCTTAACCTCTATATCTTTGTTTCCGCCGCCGCGGCAATCAGCCCCAGACCGCCCAACATGCCCCAGATGGCGAGGGTCGAGGGTTCGTGGATGGCCCTAATTCGACACATTGTCAACGAAAGAAAACGTCTGAAGACGCGCGTCGTAATTACGAAATGCGACGGTGGTGCTCGACGAAACGGCCGTAAACTCGATCTCACATAGTCTCCAGGCAAGTGTTTGAAGGTAGTTCTCAAGGGTGAAACTCTGGGTCAAGCCACCGCCGACCAAACGGTGACATTGGCCCACCCATTACGCCGCCCGTGTGCCTGTGCGGTACCGATGAAGAACGAGAAGCACGCAGTCCTGTCCGGTTACTGCGGAGACTACCTTGCTCAATCCTCCCCCACCCCTCGTCGGTATTTAAGTCGATACACAATCTTCCGTCGTTCGCTGGCCCAAGAATCGGTGTATTGTCGGATCGAACCGTTCCACGCCGAACAAAGCAGTCGTCCAACCAGTAACGTCGTAATTCCTGCCCGGCACATACTCGTATGCCTGGACTCGTAATCGGAGGAGCCTCGAAGCTGCCGTTCATGACGAAGCTCAAGCGTTGTGATCGCCAACGATTTGGCGATTACGCAACGATCCCCAAAACCCACTTGTTGCCAACCATCGCACTGCTCCTCCCATTTCTGTCACCCGAAACCACCACCACTTCAACCTCCCACCCGCCCGTGTCAACCGGCCAGCGTAATCTGGGGTGTACGACAAGAGAGGATGGCAGGATTCGCGCCTGTCGTCGCGACCGCACGGCGCTCAGCGGCTTTCTGAGTCACCCCACTTGCGGTGGGTTCAGCGCGGGCAAATGGCCGGGGGCAGGGTTTCCGGGTCTTCAGGGACGTTTTTCGACGGTGGCGGCGCCGCGGGTTGTAGCGGCGGTCGCGGAGGGTCCCCCCGGAAATTCTTCCCGAAGAATCCGTAACTAGATTTCGTTTCCCCCGCGTCCAGGGTATCATGGTTCCGTCTGGGTGTTCGGCGGGGTCGCTCCCCGTGGGGCAGCAAACGGGTCGGGGGCTACCGCCTTCTCCGCCTTGGGACGGTTGTCCTCGACTCGGCCCAGACCAAGGCGGGTTTCTTCGCCCAACTGGCGACCAGAACGGCTGCGTTCGCCGCGGAGCTGACCCGCGGAGACGCCGACGGCCCGGTTCTCGATCCGGACGTCCCCGGGCATGGCGGGCGACGGCAGACCGTGAACAACTTCTCGGACAAGGTCAGTTTAGTGATCGTCGAGGAGCTAATCCGGAGGTTCAACGAAGCGGCCAACGAGACGGCGGGCGACCATTTTACGCCTCGCGAAGTCATCCGGCTGATGGTCAACCTGCTGTTTGAGCCCGACAGCGATATCCTGACCCGCAAGGGGATCGTCAAGACGATGCTCGATCCGGCGTGCGGGACCGGGGGCATGTTGGCCGTGTCGGACGAGTAGGAACGGATCAATGACGCCCAAGTTCACCATCACAAACGCGATCACGGCGGCGCTGACGCGAATCGAACGCGCCCGTGGCTTCCTGGAAGCGGCAACGCTTTCGGAGGACTGGGTGCGGGCGATGGGTGAGCGGGCCCTGGTGTTGGAGGCCCACTACACGACGCACATCGAGGGGACCCAATTGACCCTTGACCAGGCCGAGCGCTTGCTGGCGGGCGAGGCGGTCCCCGAAGCCGACCCGGATGACGCCCGCGAATTGCTCAACTACCGCCGCGCGTTTGAATTCGTGTCGCGGTATCTCGACAGCGGCGCACCGATCACCGAAGGCTTGGTCCGCGAAATTCATGAGCACCTGGTCGAAGGCGTCCGCGGAGGGACGGCGACGCCAGGCCAGTATCGCAGGGTCCAGAATTACGTGGTCAACTTCGCGACGCGCGAGGTCGTCTACACGCCGCCGCCGGCGGACGACGTACCGCCGCTCATGCGGGAACTGGTCGGCTGGCTCAACGACCCGGGCGAGGTGCATCCGGTTCTGGTCGGGGGAGTGGCCCAGTTCCAACTCGTTCACATCCACCCTTTCATCGACGGCAACGGGCGAACGTCGCGGCTGCTCTCGACGCTTTGCCTGTACCGAGCCGGCTACGACTTCAAGCGGCTGTTCACCATCAGCGAATACTATGACCGCGACCGGACGGCCTTCTACGCGGCGATCCAGGGCGTGCGCGACCAGGGCATGGATATGACCGGTTGGCTCGAATACTTCGTCGAGGGGCTGGCGACGCAGCTCCACGAAGTGACCGAGCGGGGCAAGCGGGCGATGAAAGCCGACCTGATCGCCCAGCAACACCAGTTGAACGAGCGGCAGTTGAAGGCACTCCGCTACCTGCTCGACCACGACGGGATGCACATCGGCCAGTTCGAGGCCATGTCCCCCGAGGTGAACAAGCGAACCCTTCAACGGGACCTGCGGCAGATGGAAGCGCTTGGCCTCATCGTCAAGAGGGGGGCGGCTCGACAGTCGTTTTACTCATTGCGGGATAAGTACTTATGAAGTATCGCGACATATCGCGACAGAAAATCGCGACAGATTGCGACAGACAGTCGCGACGCGTCTGCCCCTAACTTGACGATTGCCAGTGAGCGACAAACGGTCCGATTGCCGACGTGCCGCGCGGAGAACCAATCCGAAAAGACGCAGACCACGACCGTTCATCCCGCTCCTTCGGGAGTGCAATCGCCAGCGCGTCAAGCCCCGTGCCGAGTTATTCTCCGAGGAGGTCATTCTCGACGGGTACATCGACAATCGCCGTCGGCGCGGGGACGTGACGGCTTCCACGATCGAGGTCCGGGGGCACACCAAGCGGAATCTGATAGCGTCCTTCGGGGCGGATCGGAACATGCGGACCATTGCCGCGAAGGACGCCGGCGAGTGGGCGGCATGGCTGAAGACCAGCGAGGAGCTGGCCGAGAACACCATTCGGAAGCGGTCCCAATTCGCCAAGCGGTTCTTCTCCGTGGCGGCCAAGCGGAAGCTGATCCGCGAGGTTCTGCCCTTCCTCCAAGCGGCATGGGAAGCGGCCCCCGAGGGGGCGTTCTGGATATTCCCGTCGATCCGATCCGGCCGGAAGAATTTGCGGACCTGGCTGGAGCGGGCGATTCTCAAGGCGGGTCTCCGTCCCTGGCCCCGGTTGTGGCAGAACTTCAGAGCGACCCGCGCGACGGAGCTTGCGGACAAGTACCCTCCGCACGTCGCGGCGGCCTGGCTCGGGCACACGGAGCGGATTGCCGACGGGCACTATCGGCAGGTGACGGCGGAGCAT
>JAXGPP010000045.1:0-21124 GCA_040766885.1 Thermoguttaceae bacterium
ATGGACGGGGCAGGGTCCGCACCGGGGTCAAAGCGAGCGATCTGACTTGTGGCAGTGGTTCAGGTCAATGATTGATGACGGTACAGAGTGACAGGCAAGGCGAGTCACGTTTCCGTGGCCGGCGGGGCTCTTCGCTTTGACGATGTGCACAGATATGAGCGGACAATGCATGGGACGCGGCGCAACGCACGGGCCGCGCGAATACCCCGCTACCCCTGAGTACCCCCCAACTGCAGAAAACACCCCCAGAAAACGCATGAAGATGCGGTTTTTTGGGGGTAGTTGCAAGGGTCTTGGTTGTCGCCTAAAATGCTTTCGATATCACGACTTAGATGCCGGAAAGCAACCTCCGCCGATCGGCTTTGCAGGCCTGGGGTTGGCGGTTCGATCCCGCTCGGCTCCACTTGACGTAAACTACGCCGAATCCAGCATTTAGGATACCTGCCGGCGGCCCTGGAGGGGCAGGCCGTCGCTCTCGTCCTATCCTGGCCGGGGGTCCGGCTCGGGCCGGGCCTCGACGATCAGCTTTCCGCGCATCATGTTCATGCCGCAGGTGAAGGTGAACTCGCCCGGCTTATCGGGCGTGAACTCGATGGGCGTGGTCTTGTAGGCCGGCAGATCGCGGGCGATGCCGAAGTCCGGGAAGCGGACCTGCTCGCTGCATGAGACAGTCTCATCCCGGTAGAAGTTGAGCCGCACCGGGCGATCCTGCTCGACCACGATCACGTCAGGAGAATAGCCTCCCTTCACGATCACCTTGATCTCCTGCGCGCCGACGGCACTCACAGCGGCTCTGGCCCGTTCCTTCGGTCCAAAGAAGTACCACAGCACCAAGCCAATGAGCAGCACGGCGACTACGAGGACGGCAATCTCAGCCGCATCAACGCCGACAGTTGTCTGCGCCAGAGGCATC
Organism: Thermoguttaceae bacterium; assembly: GCA_040766885.1. GTDB lineage: Bacteria > Planctomycetota > Planctomycetia > Pirellulales > Thermoguttaceae > JAXGPP01. The sequence continues at coordinate 914 of JAXGPP010000045.1, forward strand.
ATGGCTCAGGCTCCTTGCATGGCCGCCGACGGCCGAAAACGCCGCAGGCGGAGGCTGTTGGCGACCACCGACACGCTCGAAAAGCTCATCGCCGCACTGGCCAGCATCGGCGACAGCAGCCAGCCCACCAGCGGATAGAGCAGCCCTGCAGCGATAGGGATGCCGATCACATTGTAGATGAAGGCCCAGAAGAGGTTCTGACGGATCGTGCGGATCGTCGCGTGAGACAGGGCGATGGCGGCGACCACGCCACGCAGATCGCCGCGGATCAGCGTCACGTCGGACGCCTCCATCGCCACGTCGGTACCGGTGCCGATGGCGATGCCCACGTCGGCCTGCGCCAGGGCCGGAGCATCGTTGATGCCGTCCCCCACCATGCCGACGACTTTCTTCTCCTGTTGCAGCCGTTTGACCTGTTCGGCCTTGCCCTCGGGCAGGATCTCGGCGAACACGCGCTCGATGCCCAGGTGGCGCGCCACGGCGTCGGCGGTGCGGCGATTGTCGCCCGTCATCATCACCACTTCCAGGCCCATCCGCCGCAGGGCGTGGATGGCCTCCTTCGATTCGTCCTTGACCGTGTCGGCCACGGCGATGATGCCCGCGAGTTGACCACCAGCGGACACGAACATCGGCGTCTTGCCTTCGCCGGCCAGCGTCTCCGCGCGACGCCGCATGGCCTCATCGACAACGACCTGCCGATCGCGCATCAGTTTCGCATTGCCCAGCAGGAGTCGCCGGTCCTCCACGGTCACCTCGATGCCATGGCCGGCGACAGCATTGAAAGCGGTCGGCTCAGCCAGCGTGAGGCCCTGATCGCCCGCGGCCCGCACGATCGCTTCGCCTAGCGGATGCTCGCTGCCCCGCTCCGCCGATGCCGCCAGGCGAAGCAACTCGTCTTCGTTCATCTCCGGCGAGGGAAAGACATCGGTCACGGCCGGCTCGCCTCGGGTGATCGTGCCCGTCTTATCGAGCACGATCGTCTGGAGCTTGTGGGCCGTTTCCAAAGCCTCGCCCCCCTTGATCAGCACGCCGTGCTCGGCTCCCCGGCCCGTGCCCACCATGATCGCCGTGGGCGTGGCCAGACCCAGCGCGCAGGGGCAGGCGATGATGAGCACCGAAACGAAGTTGACCAGGGCGGTCGTGAACCGCGCCTCGGTCGGGGCCGCCACGAACCAGACGGCGAACGTAGCGATGGCGATGCACAGGACGATGGGCGTAAAGATGCCGCTCACCACATCCGCCAGCCGGGCGATCGGCGCCTTCGCCCCCTGGGCGTCCTGCACGAGGCGGACGATCTGCTGGAGAGCCGTATCACGGCCGACCTTCGTGGCTCGGAAGCGGAACGAGCCGGTCTTGTTGATCGTGGCCCCAAACACCTCGTCGCCGGGCTTCTTCTCGACGGGCAGACTCTCGCCGGTGAGCATCGACTCGTCCACGGTCGAAGTACCACCGTGCACTTGGCCATCGACCGGGATCTTCTCCCCGGGCCGGACGACGACCAGGTCTCCCGGCACGACCTCCTCGATGGGAACATCTTTCTCGACTGCGTCGCGCACCACGCGCGCCGTCTTGGCCTGCAGACCGATCAATCGGCGGATCGCCTCGCCGGTACGCCCCTTGGCCCGCGACTCGAACATCCGCCCCAGAAGAATCAGCGCGATGATTACGCTGGCCGCCTCGAAGTAAACCGGCACCATGCCGGCCTCCGCGTGGTGCGCTCCGCCAGCCGCTGCGGCCTGGGCGAATAGGCTCGGGGCGATCGTGGCCGCGACCGAGTACAGGTAAGCCGCACCCGTGCCGATGGCGATGAGTGTGTTCATGTCGGCAGCGCGCTGCCGGAAGGCCGCCCAGGCCCCGCGGTAGAATTGGGCTCCGCAATAAAACACCACCGGTGTGGCCAGCACCAACTGCAGCCAGTTCACGCCGGGAAAGTTGAGCCAAGCGACTGCCCCATGAGACATGGCGATCACGAGCACGGGCAGAGAGAGGACGGCCGCGATCCAGAACTTTCGCCGCAGTTCGCGGTATTCAGCGGCCCGGGCGGCCTGCTCGACGTCCTCGGTCTGGACATCGGCGCTATCCGGAGGCGTCTCGGCCACACGGTAGCCGAAGGACTCGATCTGGCGGCGAATCTCGCGGATACTTATCGTCCCCGGCAGGTACTCCGCGCGAACTTCCATCGTCCCCAGGTTGAACGTGGCGTCGACGATACCCCGGATCGAACGCAGGTGATCTTCCAAGGGGATTGACGAGCCGGCGGGACGCGAGGAGTCGTCGACGACGAAGTCGGCGCGAGCTGTGCCGCCGACGCCGTAGCCCACATCCTTGACGCGCTCGATCAACTGGCGGACGTTCTGGGCCTGCGGATCATACTCAACCGTGGCGCGCCCCGTTGCGAAGTTGACGCTTGCACGGTGGACGCCGGCGGTGTTTGCCAGCCCCTGCTCGATTCGCCGGGCGCAGGCTGCGCAGCTCATTCCGTCGATCGGCAGATCGACACGCTCGCCAATGCCGTCGGGCGTGGTGCGGGTATGGTGCGAGCCGTTGGTGGCGGCCTGTTGCGACAGACCGGACGACTCGTCCGCGGCCGGGATTCTCGGAGTACTCATCGATGCTCGATATTCTCGATGCGCCTTAAGGCATGGGCGGGTCACGCCCGGCGATGTGGGGCTAGGGAATCAGCCGCAGCAGCCACCAATGGCCCTGCGTCCCGATTGCGTACCTTCCTGCGGCCGGGCGGGGTAACCCGTGGCGCTCAGGTCCGCGGAAATCTGAGCTGCAGAGGTCTGCGCGTCGTCAAACGTCACCTCGGCCGAGCCAACTTCGACCTGTTTCGGAGTTACCCCCGGCAGCCGGGAGAGCATCGAGGTGACGGCTTTGACACACGCCTGGCAACTCATTCCCTCGATCGCGAAGCTAACGGTCTGTAGCATGAATTTGCTCCTAAATGGGGATCGGTGGTCGGGACTGTCGCCACGGGTGGTACGCTGTGCGGGTAGTGCAGTGTGTTGCCAGCAGCAAATTTCGCTCCGTAGTCGCGTGTACGACCGGTATTTTGTGTCGGCAGCCCGTTCCCACTGCTCCGGCCATGGCCTCGTATTTGCATTCCCTGCAGTGGCAAACTACCGGATTCGATCTTTCCGACTACCGCCAATCCTCGGGAAAAACGGCGATTGTATGCGAAAGCCTGCAAATTCCGCTAATGGGCCTGTAATGTCGATATTCCCCGAGGGAAACGGGCCTTCACGCCGTTTATCTAAGGTGCCTCACAGGCCTGGGTTGGCGCCCGATAGCACTGGGCTCCACTTGACGTGAATAAGCGGTCACTCCAGTGCTTAAGATGTCCATTCGGAACTGCGAAGTGCGGCTCCCGAGCCTGGCAAGCCAGGTAAACTGCGAGCTTTGGCGAGACGAAGCCGCGGACGGGCCGGTTATCTTCAATGAGGTTTGGCGCATCTGGGCTGGGTTGCCCGTCCGAGGCTTTAGCATTGCCACCGCGAATGCCGGTGTCGCTTGAGCAAGTCGATAAACATGCCGGAAACCGCAAGCATGTGGAGACCGCTGAGCCGGTGCGGCGCCTGCTGCTCAGGAACCTCGCCCCGGAGCAAATGGCGTCTCTGGCGGCGACCGTGTGGGCTGCCGAGGCGGAATAAGGGCCAATGGCGACTATCACTGCGGTGAAGGTATCTCGGCAGCCAACTTCACGGGGTCGCACGCAATGAAGACAACTCGTTTGGCTGCATCGATCTTCTTCACTTCTCCCAGGTCAAGCCTTTCGGCATAGGCGGCCATGTCGGCCACTGGTGCCACGTAGCATACGTGGCCCGACGGTTGCGATCTGGTAAAGGATGACCTGGCTCCGGCGTATGACAGCTTATGGGCCAGAAGTCGGACCTGCTCGCTGGGCACATGATCCAGCACCAGGACGGTCACCTGGTCCGCGCCGTGCTCCTGGACGAACCGTTCGACCCACTGCTGCGGTGTCTGACGGCTGGCGGTGCGGGCGTCGAAGGGCTCGAGGGGTGGCAGTTCTTCGACGCGGACGTCGACGGGCGAAATCACACCGGGATAGGCCTCGGGCAGGGGCGGGCGAGCGGCTTCCGAGCAGCCCATCAAAGCGAGGCAAAACGGTGCCAGCAGGAGCGGAACACTGCGGCCCCGAATGACTTGCAGCCAAAAACAACGAATGCTCATAGAGCCTCTTTCCAATTCGACCTTGCCCACTTCCCGATCACTCAGCACTGTTCCGTCTATTTTACTTACCGGAATGGCGGTTGATTACTCCGCGCCTTCCACGGTATCTATATATGGCGGGTGCGATGGGCAAGCGGCCAGAGGCTTGATCACCCTGAACTGAGTGGCGGCAGAACCTGTGTCTTTCTTTTCTCCTGAGGGGTACAACGATGGCGGATCTCGTACATGCGGTGACGAAGGGGCTGTGGCTCGCTGGCGCGTGCCTGGGCATTGTTTGCGCGGGCTGTGATGTCAACACGATCGGCAAGGCTGTCATCGACACTGTGGCAGGCGGGGCCGAAAGTGGCAGTCCTCCTCCTCCGCCACCTCCGGGAGTCGCGGCGAAGGGATCGACCTCTTCGGCCGCCGCAACCGGCACGGCTGCCGCGACGATCGATCTCTACGCGGAAGACCAGGGGGGCGAACAGGTGCTGCCCGCCGACAAGGCTCCAGAACACGCGCCGCTAAGAGCTGCCAAGAAGGATACATTCTACCGGCTTTCGAACGCGCGGCTCAACGAACGGGGGACGCTGCTATTGATCGATTACGACCGTGTGCGCGACGGCATGAGTGGAGTGGACAACCTGGCTGTGCGGACCCCGGACGGCGACATCGATCATGTATTGCTCATGTGGCCGCTCGATCGCCGGGGGACTCTGGAGATTGAGCAAAGGTTCCGCTTCCGACGCACTTCGGGACTTCCTAAGGATGCCGAGTTCTACTTGACCACAGGCGGCCGCAAGGTTTCGAATTCGGTGGTGATGGGTTCGATGCCAAGCACGACCCTCGCGCGAGATTGGACTGCCGCGGAAATCGATAGCACTACCGTAGCATACCGCAATCCCAACCGAGACCTCACGATCGGTGAGGACACTCGCTTCGCAGGCACCGCCGGTACCGACGGATCCCGTTACCTCGAAGCCCAGGGGATGCTGTTGGGTATTGAAACGCGACTTGGCGCCTGGGACGGACAGCAGTGCATCGGTCACCTTGTGCCGGTCTTCAAACGCGATCAGCCGAAGTTGCTCTCCGATCGCGTGCTCGCACCCGAAGGTTACGCGGTGGGCGCGATGGAAGTTCACGCCCAGCGGTACGTCAACGCGCTGAAGGTCGTTTACATGAAGATCAAGCCGGACGGAACGCTGGATTCCAGCGATTCGCAGGCAAGCGAGTGGATCGGCTATCCGGGCAGCGGTGCACCGATCACGCTCGGAGGGGACGGCCGCCGCGTGATCGGCCTGAACATACGCCAGTTCGGGGTAGTGGACGGCGTGGCATTGATCATGCAGAAGAAGTCGAGTTAGAGGATCTCGGTTCGTGCATTTCGGCCGAGGCAGAGTTAATTGAAGTGTAGCCCGTTCGCCGCGGCATGACTGCCTGATGGAGTAAAGATTGCCTCAGCGGCGGAGGGAGATTACCATGCCTCGGTGGGTGTGACGCCAACGCTGCCGCCCCGGCTGCGCCACCGCGTCGAGGGCCCATCGGTTCAACTTGCCCCCGAATTCGCGCGCCGAGAGACTTGTTGCTATGCGTCGATGGTCGCTATGGGTCGTGCCGGGTCTGGCAGTCGCTCTTGCCGTGGCCTCCAGCGCGATCGCGGCTGATAATCCGTTCGATCGCCAGGTGGCCGAACAACTGGAAAGACTGACTGCCAGTTCGCCCCAGGTCCGCACCGCCGCCATCGAGTCGCTCGGATTTTTGCGGGCGTACGAGGCGGAAGGCTGGCTGCTCGTCAGTCTGGACGATGATTCCGCCGAGGTGCGGCGTGCGGCCGCGATGTCGCTTGCCTGGTGCGGCGGCCGGGCCTCTGTTGCGAGATTGCTCAAAGCCTTGAACGATCCAGATTGGCTCGTCCGCCAGGGCGCGCACACGGCGCTGACCAATCTGACGGGCATGGAGTTTCCCTTCGACGCGACCTTGCCGGAAGCGTCCCGCGCCGCGCAAGTTCGTGGCTGGCAGGATTGGTGGGCCACGGTGCCTGACGATCTTCCGCCACAGGAGGTGCTCGATCTGCTGGTCGGTCCGCGATTTCTGTCCTGGGCCGCGGGCGTCAGCACTTCTACCACCTACAAGGGTCCGCCCGACGTGCTGGTCGATGGCCAGATCGGGCCCGAGTACTGGCAGACCAAGAACGTTGAGCCGCCGCAGTGGTGCACCGTGGACCTGGGACGCGAGCGAACGATCAGCCGCGTCGCAGTCCACCAATATGGGGCCGGCTACTGCATGACCGAGTACGCGCTGGCCACCAGCCTCGACGGCGAACGGTTCGACGTGGTGGAGCGCAAGAGAGGCCTCACGCCTGTCGAACTCATCATCGACTTCCCGGCGCGCCAAGCCCGTTTCGTGCGAGTCACCAGCTTTGGGTCGGAGCGGCCCGTCTACCCCACGACGTTCTTCGAGATCGAGGTCGAGGACGGACAGGAAGGCAGCCGGCAAGAAGGGAATCCCGCCGCTTCATCGAACGGTGAGACCGCCGAATGGCGTTTAGAACGGGGTTTGCGGGCGCTGGGCGCGCTCGGTGGGCGCGACGCGACGGAGGTCATCCTCGAAGTGCTCGGCTCGACTCCGCCGACCGCGCCGGCGTGGCGCGGGGCGGTCCGCGCCGGAATCCGCAGCCTGGGACGTTTGCGCGAAGAGAAAGGCTTTGAGGCACTTGTTGGCTACCTGGATAACACGATGTGGGCCCGCTCGGCAGCCGACGCCCTCGGCGATTATGGCGATCGCCGCGCGGTGGCGGCCCTACTGGCTGCCTACCCGAAATACTGCAAGCGGCTCGACGGGAGCAATCCGGCGGCGGTGCCGGCCGACGACCAGATGAGCTTTCCCAGCGAAGACCGAATGCTGGAGACTCCCTATTGGATGATCTATGCCCTCTGCCGGCTGCCGCTGGAGCAGCCCGATGATCACGACGAGCTTCGTCGGCTGGCTCCGCTCATCATGGCCAACCTGCCCGGTGACTTCGACACGTTCATGCTCTATGAGCCCGAAGTTGGCCATATTCTCACGAGGCATTTGCTCGATGCGGCTGGGATGCGCCAGGAGGCGTGCGAACAGGCGATGCTCAGGCTGGGTCAGTCGCGACGGGTTCCACCTCCGGTAGGTTTGGCTTCTGACGACGCGGCCGGGGCCGCTGCTTGGTCCGATTTTCCGCCGGAGCGGATCTCATCCTGGTTACCGGCCGTGTCTACCAAGTCGGAAGACCTGCCGCGGCTGGTCGCCCTGCTGGAACATGAAAACGGATGGGTGCGGATAAATGCCGCCAAGGCTCTGGCCTGGATCGGCGATCGGCGCGCCATCGGACCGATCGCGAGTACGCTTGCGGCGGCCCCAGCCGAAGCCGATTACGGATACAGCGGGACATTTAAGGACGAAGAGTATAACGACCCGGCCTCACGATGGCGCGAAGCGCTCCTGCGTGCGCTCGGCAAACTGGGAGCTCGCCAGCACACCGACATGATTGCGGCGATCATGAACGACGAACGATCGGTGCTCGAGGTACGGCGCGCGGCGGCCGACGCGCTGTCCGACCTGGGCGGTCCCGCGGCGCTGGCAGCGCTCGGCGAAGCGGCCCGGCAACACGATTTCCGCACCATTCAGCACACGGCCCGCGACGCCCTGCGGGCGCGAGGGATCGATCTCGAGACTCCGCCGGGAGTCGCAGGTCCGTTTCATTCCGGGTTGTGGCCGGCTGCCAGCCCGAATGCACCAAGCGCCGGTTCCAATGCGCAGGATGTTCCGCAGGCTATCGTTTTTGTCAAGGGCGACAACGACGTGCCGAATACGCCACAGACGGTCGAGCAGGCCGACCGCTGGCGTCAGACGTACGTCGTCACCGATGAAGGCCCCGAGTATCGTCCCGGCGAGAACCTCTTCGTCCTCTCGCCCCCCGATCCCGGCGGCTCTGTGCGGCCGCTCACTCGGTTCGACGACGGTTACGTCGCTTCGCCCGATGTCTGCTGGGACGGAGAGCAAGTAGTCTTCACGCACCGCGGCAAGGAAGATCCGTGGTGGCAGGTGTTCGTAATCCGGGCGGACGGAACCGGTCTGAGGCAGCTCACGCACGGTCCGTACCACCACGTGGGCCCCGCATGGCTGCCGGATGGGCGAATCGTGGTCGCCACCAGCCGCATCGGGCTCCGCGACGAGTACCACGGCTACCCGTGTACTGCGCTCTACGTGATGAACTCCGATGGCAGCGACCTGCATCCGATCGCCACGAACATCGGGCGGGATAATGAGCCTACCGTCCTCCACGACGGTCGCATTGCATTCAGCCGGCTGGAAGTTTTCTACTCGCGCAACAAGACGGAGTTGACGCTGCATGCGATGCGCGCCGATGGCCTGCAAGATGTCGTACTTTACGGCCCGGAACGGCGGCAGTTCTGGCGATCGCTCGATCATGGCGATCCCGATCCGGCCGACGTCCAGGAGGCACCGCTGACGCACCGGGTGCTGCGCATGACGCAACCCCAAGCGATGCCCGATGGGCGGCAGATCGTCGTTTCCACGCAGGGAGGGCTGGCGCTGATTGGTCCCAACCGGCTCACCGAAACGTTCATCTCGCCGGACTTCACAACGCGGGCTTACACTACGCCGTGGCCCCTGGCCGATGGACGCCTCCTGTGCGCAGCGACTGACAAAACGCCGAACCGCAAGAAGGTCGATCTGGGGCTATACGTCCTCGACCCGGTTTCCGGAAGGATGGAGCTGATCTACAACGACCCTCAGCGGGCGGACTACGAACCGCGCCCGCTGATGGCCCGAAGGAAGCCACCCGTACAGCCGATTCTGGCGGAACGGACTGCATACAGCGGGCGTTTTTTCTGCGCGTCAGTCTTCAATACTCAAGAGAAGGAACTGCGAACGCGCGGGCGGCTGGTGCGTCTGGTCGAAGGGGTGCCTCAGGTGGGACGGCACAGCACGCACACCAATCCCAATCCGGTCTGGCAGAATCATGGCGGCACATTGGGCCGCGTGTTGGGTATGGCGCCGCTCGCAGCCGACGGTTCATTTTACGCCGAGGTGCCGGCCGACCGCTTGCTGCACCTCCAGGTGCTCGACAGCGACCGGCGCGTGGTGGGAAATCAGCTCACCTGGATCTACGCGCGGCCGGGCGAAGTGAAATCGTGCGCCGGCTGCCACGAGCGGCCCAACTCGGCGCCGCCTGCGGTGACGGGGATCGCAGCCCTCCGACCGCCACTCGGTTTTCTCCCTCGTGGGACCGAGTTCACTTACCGCGCCAAGGCCTGGTTCAAGGGAAGTTTGCCGGCGGAGATCGAAGAGCGAACGCGAACCGTGCGAGCCGTGAATCTGCTGGCTCGATAAGCGGAACGCGGAGCCGCGTACGGGCTAGGCGATGTCGATGATTGCCTCGGCAAACTGCGGCAACACTCGCTCGCCGTAGTGGACGTCGATGGGCACAACGTGACGGCCCATTGCCGACTCGGGAACGGCGGGCAATCGAATCGCGGTGCGCCCCTCCGATTTCGCCGGCACATCAATTTCTGCCCACTCGGACGGTTTGCCGCCGAGTGCCGCCGGGACGGCGGCGCGCATCCGCACCCGGCGCGGTTTTGCCGAGTGGTTCGTCACGACCACCTCAACGTGCGGCGGCTTGCCGGGGCTCGTTTTCTGGACATATGGATCGCAGCGGACCCACGAGGCGTCGAGGGCGTAGTTGGCGTGGTCCCACGCCACAAGCTCCCCAAAAAGCCGCTCGCGCCGATCGAGGTTCTGCCGCATGAACTCGATCTCTTCCGGCGTGAACGTGAACGCCACATCCACGTGGCAATTGAAGATATGTGTCGGCCTGAGCTTCTCGATCAGGGAAAGGCAATACTGAAAACCAACCTGCGGGCCGAGGAAATTCCGGTTCTGCGCGCAGTAATCGTCGATCCCCGAGGGCGTGTGCGAGTCGCCGACGAAGAGCATCCGCAGCCCTTCGCTTTCGACCAAGAGCGCGTCGTGGTACAACGTCTGCCCGGGGTAGTCGAAAGCCGTCAACTTGTACTCGTGCCACTGCCACGAGTATCCATCTTCCAGCGGCCGGTCTACCCGGATCGCTTCCGGCGCCAGGCAGGGCAATCGCCAGCCGGCGGGACGGACAAGCACCTCCGCCAGTCGCCGCTGGGCGAAGCACGGACAATCGAACTCCTGCTGGAACTTTGGTATGCCATCGGTGTGATCGAAATGGTAGTGGGTCACCCACAAACCTTCGATTGCCCTGATCTCACCCGACGAAAGCATTGCCTTCAACCGGTCGACGATCGCCGGCGATCCGGCATCCATTACCAGCGCTCCGCCTGTTTCGGAGACGAGCATCCAGGTAGTGCCGAAATGGCGCAGGCAGCCGGGCGGTTCCGTTCCCGCACGGATGGGCATCTGCCCGGGACGGTTCTCATAGTCGGTAAACAGCTTCGGGAAATAGTGACGCAGTGCGCTGATGCCGACGTAGTTCTCGTAGCAGGCGTCGAGACGCTCGACGAGGGTGCCGATCGCCGACGCCGGTTGAGTCACTATTTCGCCATGCGACGGGATGATCATTTCCGCATCGAGGCTCTTGATCCGGTTGAGGCTCTCTACCAGCCGTGGACGGTCGCCCATGAAACCGTGATATCCGCCGATGGTCTGCCCATTCTTGCTGAATCCCCGCTGCAGGCTGTAGACATCCCAGATCCGGCCCTCGCCGCTGATCAAATCGCCGCCGAAAACCACGCGGCGGCCATCGATTTCGACCAGAAAACTGATGCTGCCGTCGGTGTGGCCCGGCGTAGGTATCACCCGGATCTTCGCGTTGCCAAAGACGATCTCATCGCCGTCGTCGAGCGTGCGGTCGACGGTGATCGGCTCGACGAGCGTCAGCGGATGCGGCCGAAACGACTGGTAGACGCGCCAGAGATTCCGGTCATCGCTCCAATACGACGCGGGGTTGGCAAAGTGCTCCCGCTCCGCCACCGGAACGGCGACCTTCGCACCGGCTGCGATCAGCCGCTCGGCACCGCACGCCTGATCGCGGTGGTGATGCGTGAACAGCAATTGCTCCACCTGATGGATTTCGAGTTGAGCCGCCTCGGCAAAGCTTCCGTCGCCACAGTCGATCACCAATGCCCGTCCGCCGTCGCGAATAATGCCGACGTTCACGGGGCCATGGTAGACGAGCAGGTGATCGGAGATCGGCTCCACGAGCGAAGATTGCCCGGAAGCCACCGTTTCGGCCGCCGTACCCCATTGGCCGACAGCCAATGCGGCCGTACAAGCCGAGGCGGCTTCGAGGAACTGGCGACGGGTGATGCCTTCCAGACGAACGTTGTGGCGAGGGTGGTTCATGAGAGGATCGCTCTCGGTTTCCAATGAGATCTATGACACGCCCAGCGGATTACATTCCCCCCGGGGCCGGTCCTGCAAATCGTCCGGACCCGCGGCAGCGACTTCCGTGGGCAGGCAAGAAATGACGGCGAGGTTGGCGTTGAGCCTCAGGTTCTCGTCGAGCGTGAGGCCGATATTGGCTCCCTCCGTGACTGCGGCTCGCAGGTTATGCACCTTGCGGCAGTCGCCGATCTTCGCAACTGTTATCCCCGCCTCCAGCAGCGGGCCATACAGATCGTCGTTGACCGCGACGCCGGCCAGCACGACGCTATCCACCTGGATTGTGGAACGACGGAACTGGTTGTCGATGAGCGCGATCTCGCCGCCGGCGCCGATGGCAAGCACCGTCGAATCGGTGATCACCGTTACCGGGTATTCGAACGGTTTCCCTTTGAGCCCTTCACCGTTCGAACCGGCGAACCGCTTCTGCATCACGTCGCGATGACAGGGTTCCATCCACGCGGCAAACTGGCGATTCTCGGTGACGATAAACACCTGCCGTCCGTCGGCCGCCAGTTTCTCGGCCGCGTCGGCCGCCCCGAAGTGGTCGCCCCAGATGAGCACTCGCTGACCACATTCCACGGGTGGCTGTCGCCCATTGTCGTGGAACTCGCAGCCGGTCAGCTTGCAGCGGAGCACGTCCTCGAAGGTCGCCACGAGAGATAGATCGATACCGGGGACTTGTGGCCGGACGACCCGACCACCGGTTGCCAGGATGACGGCATCGAAATCCTTCAGCTCGTCCACGCCTGGTGATGCGTGCAAACGTACGTCAACATCCAGTTTTTTGATCTGATGCCGCTGCCAGTCGGCGTACCATCGCATCTTGTGCTTGCCGGGCACGGTGCAGCAGCAGAGGATCGCCCCGCCCAACTCGCCAGTCTTCTCGAAGAGAGTGACCTGGTGGCCGCGCAGCGTCGCGATGCGGGCTGCCTCCATGCCGCCAGGGCCGCCGCCCACCACTGCCACTCGCAAGGCCTTAGCCGCCGGCTGAAGGTGGATAAACCGTTCATCGCCGATCGCCGGGTTGATCGCGCAGCGCATGTGCCGCTTGATCATCAGCGATTCCTGCCAGCAACCGACCAGACAGGAGATGCACTTGCGAATCTCCTCGGGGTGCCCGGCGTGGGCTTTGTTGCTCCAGTAGGGATCGGCGATCATCTGCCGCGCCAGCCCGACCATGTCTGCCTGTCCGGCGGCGAGGATCTTCTCACAATACTCCGGATCGCGCAGCGTATGGCTGGTAATGACCGGAATCCTGACGTGTCTCTTCACCTCCTCGGCGGTGTAGGTGTTCCAGCCCTGCGGATAGTACATGGGATCCATCACGGCGGCCGGGGCCTCGAAGATGCCGGCGCTGATGTCGACGAAGTCCACTCCGTGCTCTTCGAGCAACCGGGCAACGCGGACCGTCTCGTCAAGCTCCCGCCCACCCTCGACCCATTCGACACCCGAGTAGCGCACGCCAATGGGGAAATCGCGGCCGCACTTGTGCCGGATACGGTGGATGATTTCCAGAACGAAACGCATCCGCCCCAAGAAGCTCCCACCGAAGCGATCGTGTCGCTTGTTGACGTAAGGGCTCATGAACTGGGCGATCAGGTAGCCGTGGGCCGCGTGGAGTTCGACGCAGTCGAACCCGGCCTGTTGCACACGCCAGGCTCCTTCGGCGAATCTCTCGACCAGTTCGTAAATCTCCTCGATGCTCATGGCCCGGATCGCCTTGCCCTTGGCCATTTCCGCGGCGTAGACGACCTCGTGCCCTGCCGAACCGGGAATGCTGACCAACTGGTCGCTGGCCGACATCAAGTCCTTACGCGGCCAGGCGGCCTGCCGGCCCGGGTGCTGAATTTGCACTGCACAGCGGGCGCCGTGCCGGTGCATCGCCTCGGCCAGTTCAGCCAACCCGGGAATCATCGGGTCTTCATCGACCGAAACGCACGTAACCGTGGGGCGGCCGGTTGCCCGATCGGGGGTCGAGGCCCCGACAATGATCAAGCCACAGCCCCCCTTGGCGATCTCCTCGTGATAGGTGATGACCCGAGCGTTCACCGAGCCATCCGCATTGGCGGAGCTGATGTCGGTGGGCACGTGGCAAATGCGGTTCGGAACCTCAATGTTGCCAATACGAATCGGGCTGAAAAGATGCGGGTAAACGGGATGGCTCATGGCATCGCTCCTTGTGTCAACGGGACGCGACGGGGATCGGCCGATTGCCCTTTACACTGGAAAGCAGCGCGTTGAATCGCCGCGGGGCTGGAGTTCACAGCGTGTACCGCAACCCGATTGTTCACTTCCAGTGCCAACATCAATGAATCATTACCAGTTCACTCCTCTCGCCACTCTTTCGACAGCCGTGCCAGCAGTTCGACCGGCGGCGGACCGTCGTGAACGACCAGGCGATAACGCAGCCTGAGCACTTCGCCGGCACGGAGGCTTACTGGGCCGGGGGCGACAATGCACGGATTGACCATGGCGATCGGCTTCAGGTTGTGCCACATGGTCTTGGGATTGCCCGGGTGATCGATTACGGCGACGCCCAGCGTATGTCCTGCTTCGCGACGGACTGTGTAGTCGTACCAGGCCTTGGACGGCCAGTCGGTTTCCGGCTTGAGGTGATGCGGCGGGGGCAGCGCGACCGCGCCGTCGGGGTTGGTGTACGCCGCCTCGCCGTCCTTCCACGATTTGACGCACAGCCCGCCGAACGCAGTCTGGCGGAGCGTCAGATCGGCCCTGGGCAGCAACCCGAAATCGAGGTCGATGACGTAGGCGCCCTCGCACTCGCTTGTAGTAATCGTTGTCGTCTCCTCGATCAGTACATCGCCGCCGGCCCGCCAGTCATTGCGCACGCGGATCGTGGCGTGCTTCGCGCCGGCACTGACCAGTTCCCCCTCGCGATTCTGGATCACACGCCCCTCGGTCGGCGCAAACTCGCCCCAGCCCCAGAAATCGGCCGGCTTCGGCCCCTCGATCGCATGCCAGGCCAGGAAGATCCCACGGTGATGGGGATGATCGCTGGGAGCGAACTCCACGGCAGCCTTGCCCGAAGGCGTCATTACCGGGTACAGACAGCAGACGCTGTTCGCCGTCAGGTTCGTGCCTTCCGGCTTACTCGTCATGTAGCGGAATACGACCCGCCCGTCCGGCGTCTTGAGCACCACCCCGTGGTCGTCCGGCGACAGGCTGAACGATTTTCCGTCTTCCGCCGCCAACAGCGAGCCGCACAAAGCGAGGGCAAGGATGCAGATGCACAGGAGTGTCACAGGAAGCTGATTCTTCATGGTGTTTTCCTCTCGTGGATGGCACAGGCCTTTTTGCGGCCGAACGATCTCAGTCCAGCGGTTTGACGCGGATGTTCCGGTACCACACGGGGCGGCCATGATCCTGGAGCCCGATATGGCCTTTGCGGGCGAAATCCTTCAGGGCTCGCGGAAATTTGTTGCTCGTTCCGTCGGGATTCTTGTTGGGCTCCGTCCATTGGTCGAGATCCATTTCCACCACCTTGATATCGTTGAGCACCACCGTGATGACGTTATCCAAGCATGTGATCCGGCAGCGATTCCATTGGCCCGCCCGCTGCACTGCATTGGCTGTCGGGGCGAGGCAGTCGTAGATTGCCCCGGCTGTGCCGCGGAGCGAAAGCTCCTCTTGGCCATATGAATTGCTGACCTGGACCTCAATTCCCGAGTACACGGGGTCGGCCAGATCCGAGGTCCGCAAGAAGATCCCGCTGTTGGCCCGCTCGGGCAGTCTGAACTCCAGTTCCAGGACGAAATTGCCGTAGGTGCCTTTAGCCCAAAGGTAATCGGCATTGTGTTCCCGGCCGTCAAACTCGCGACGGAGCGTGATCAGGCCCTTCTCAACGACCCACGAACGGTCCGGCCCCATCGTCCAGTGGCTGAGATCCTGCCCATCGAACAATACCGTCCATTCCGGTTCGGGCTTTTCAGCCGCCAGGACCAAGCCCAGCGGTACCAACCACGCTGCAATCGCGGCCAGCAGTATTTCGCGCATCGTTGATCTTTCTGCAAAGGTGTAGGCCACGGTGGTCACAGCGACCATCCTTCCCGGTAGGTCTCCCGAACGAGTTGGTTGGCGTCTGCGGAATTGGTGAAGCGCATTTCATCAGCGGCCCACACGAGTGGTTTACCCACGCGGATGGCAATGTTGCCCAGCAGCACGAACTCCGTCAGTGGACCGGCCCAGTCGAAGTGGCAGCCCGCCGGTTCGCCGCCCCGGCAGGCCTCATACCACTCGGCCCATGTTCCGCCGCGCCGCGGAAGTGTCTTCGGTACGTCCGTGAACTTCCCCGCCCTTTCCTGCGGATGCACCCTTGGGCCTAGCATCACGCCGTCGTCACCGACGTAGAGTTCTCCGTCGGGGGGCATCGGAAGATCACCAAGTTGTTTCGGCCGCGGTGGCTTCAGGCCGCCGTCGTACCACACAATTCTCACTGGCGGCATATCTTCCCGAGCCGGGTAGTCGTAGGTAACGATCGAGGCCAGCGGGGCCGTTTCATCAAACACCCTGGTGGCGCTGGCGTAGATGCCCGTCGGGCTGGTCAACTTGAGCGCCCGGTATGGTGTATTGAGATGGTGGCAGCCCATGTCGCCCAGCGCGCCGGTGCCAAAATCCCACCAGCCGCGGAAGTTCCAGGGGTGGTACACGCCGCGTTGCCCGCCGCCCGACTTGATCTGGCTCACCGCCAGGTGTCCCTCGGGCCAGACCGACTTGAACGGCCGCATTGCCGCCGGACCGATCCACAGGTCCCAGTCGAGCGTCGAAGGGATCGGATCTTCGCCTTCCGGGCGCTGCATGCCTTGCGGCCAGAACGGCCGGTTCGACCAGATATGCACCTCGCGGACCGGACCAATCGCGCCCGCCCAGATCAGTTCGCAGGTTCGGCAAGCTGCTTCGCTCGTGTTGGGCGATGCTGTGACTTGCGTAGCCACGCCCGCTTTCCGGGCCGCTGCGAGCACTGTTCGGCTCTCATCGATCGTCCGCGTCAATGGCTTGACGCAGCAAACGTGTTTCTTCTGGGCGAGCGCGGCCATGACGATCACGGCATGCGAATGATCGGGCGTGCCGCAATAGACCGCGTCGATCTTGTCGCCCTCGGCCTGGAGCATCTCGCGGTAATCGCGGTAACGCCGGGCCTCGGGCCACTTTTCGAAGGCCTTGCGGGCGTATTCGTCGTCGACATCACACAGCGAGGCGATGCGGAAGCCGGCCTTCTCGCACCCCTGGAGCTGCCCGAAACCGACGCCGCCGACGCCGACGCCGGCCAGATTGAGCGTTTCGCTCGGGGCAGTCCGGCCCTCGCCTGCCAGCACGTGCCGCGGTACGATCGTTGCCGCGGCCAGCCCTGCTGCCGTTTCCGAAAGCCAAGTCCGCCGCGAGATCGCAGGGCTACGGGCTGCGCCAGTTACGTTCTTTTCAGTACCCATGAGCTTTGCTCCTCGACAATCGGTTCTTCGGGGCTGCGGTCGATGCGAGAGATCTGGCGTACAGGATAACGCTTCGGGTGGGCAAAAGACATAGGCCGCCCGGCGGGGAATCCGGGCTCGCTCGCGCCGGCTTGCTGCGAGGGGCGACGCTCTTAGAATGGGCAGAGGACCCGCCCCTGCAACACTACCCCCGACGAGCCACGCGATGCGATTGAGCGACCTCATCAGTCCGGCAACCGAGCCGCAGGTGCTGGGCACTGGTTACGGTTTCTCGGAAGGGCCGGCCGCCGACGCCGACGGCAACATCTACTTCTCCGACGGCAAGAATGACGCGATCCATGTCTACCGTGCCGGGCAGGGCGTGACGCGTCTGGAGGTCGATGCCACCGATCCCAACGGAATGATCTTCAACCATCAGGGCGAACTGCTGGTGTGCGAGGGGGCGGCCTACCGTGTCTCGGCGTTCAACCTCCAGACCGGGATCAAGCGAGTCCTGGCCCAGGAGATCGACGGCGTCCATTTCAACGAGCCGAACGACCTGGCGGTCGATTTCGACGGCGGAGTGTACTTCACCGATCCCAACTACAGCCATCGCGGTCAGCCGACGGTGATGAAGGAAGACGTTTACTACGTCGATTCGGCCGGCAGAGTGACGCGCGTTTCGACGGTCTGCGAGAAGCCCAACGGGATTCTCCTGTCGACGGACGGAGGCACGCTTTACCTGGCCGACAGCCGCGGCCAGAAGATCTACCGCTATGGTGTTTTGGGCCCGGGACGGCTCAGCGACGAACAATTGTGGCTCGAACTCGATGCCCGGCCGGATGGGCTGACGCTCGATGAGCAAGGCAATCTATACATCTGCTGCGGGCGGGCGGGTGTGAAGGTGTACTCGGCGGTCCGAGAGTCGCTCGGAGTGATCGCCGTCCCCTATGCTTCAAACACCTGCTTCGGAGGCGCCGACTTCAAAACGCTTTTCATTACCTCAAACGACAAGTTCCTGGGCATAGAGACCAACGTGCGCGGCATCCTCCCTCCGCCGCTGCAGCGAAGATAGGCCAGCAGGCCTCCCGCCGCATTACGCCCGGCAGCGTTCAGTCTGTCAACCAGCCACCCAGCAGCACCGGGTAATCGGCTCTCTCGACCGATGCCGAGTCGTTGCCTCGGGTCCGCGTGGCGGTGATGCTGCTGTAGTTCGACACCCAGTACGTGGGTCGCGGACTATCATTGCTGAAGAGCTGAATCAGTATTCCCGCGGCGATAAGCCGATCATCCCCCGGCGTGTCGAGAATCGTGGCCACGTCGGCGCCGCCGGTGACAGAGCCGGCGTCGATGCGCCCAAAACCGCTGGCCGCGATGGTGCTGATCACCACGGGTGACCCGGTCGCGCCAGGCCGCCGATGGGTTATCGTGCTTCGCTCTGGAGTCGCTTCGAGCAGGTCCGGACCTGCACTATCGACAAGCTGCGCCTTGTCAAACCCGTTGGAAGCTGTGGCAAACACTTCATCGAATGCCCGGGCGATCATGGAATACACCTTGACCCCATCGACCATGCGGTACAACTCGCTCTTCACGCTGGTGCCGCGGAAGACTTCATTGTGGGGCACGGCAGGATCGTCGGAAAACGTCGCCCGGTCGCGATCGGTCTGACCGGTCTTCCGGTTGAGCGTCGTTACCGCGTAGACCGTCAGAACATCGAAATCGGTCGCCCTTTGGATGTATTCGCCTCCGGATACGATGCCGGTGCTCGGAGTCGCGTGGAATTCGATCCCTTCGAACCAGTCGTTGGAATCCTTGAAGATCGCCCGGTCCCGGCCCGAGCCGGCGGTCACCTGAAGTTCGTTGAAGAACTTCACACGATGCAGGTAGCCGTTGCCGCGGAGCATCCCTTCGTCGATCGAGCCGCGAAAGAGATCGGCGCGGTTCGAGCCGATCATCTCGGCCGTGTCGTGGTCGGTCGAACTGGACTTGGCGTAGGCGAGGGTGATCGGAAACCCCACCGCGCGTTGTGAGAAAATCCCACTACGAAACAATGTCGCTTCGCTGGGCGTCGAACGATACGTGTCGTTTCCGTTGGAGTCATTAAGCCTCGCCACGTCCTGCCCGCCGGCGCTGAAAGCGGTGATGTGCGGCACGCGAACCGCGTCGACCAGGAGGTTTGCCGCTCCGCTTACCGTCAGCCGGGCCCCATTGGGCGTCATGTCGACATGATTGGCGGTGTCCGCATCGGACGAACCGGTGATGGAGATCGTATCGGGACTGCCGAGCCCATCGATCGTCACCACCCCGTTCTGGCCCGCTGAAAATCCGATCTGGTAGCTGAGTCCGTTGATGCTGACCTCATGCTGCGGGGTGCCCCACGTGAAGACGAAGTTGTCAGTCTCGGCAGTGCCAAAGACCGCAACGTCAATGCTCGCGGGCGTGTTGCGGGCGAATAGGTTCGCCACCCGGAGATCGACGGCGGCGGCGGAAGATTCGAGCTTGAAGGAGTATTTCTGGCCAGCGAGGGCCGAGGTGTAGTCAAGCCTCGCAACGCCACTGTCGGCATCGGATCCGGCGATCTCGGCACCATTCACGTCGTACAGCGTCAGTCTGGGGCCGCTGGCCGCACCCGGTGCGGTGGCTTCAATGGTCAGCGTCCCGTTGCGGAAGGCCTCGACCTCGTACCACAATTCACCGGTGGACGGGTTCTGCCCGGTCAGTTCCCGGTAATCGACCGCCCCGAGCGGCGTGACCGATGTTGTCGATCGCTCGAAGTTGACGTAGCCAAGTGACTGCCCGGAAATGAAGTCAACTTCCGTGTTCTCGGCGCCGATTTGCGCCACGGCGGTCGCGGTGCCGCTGAACGAACCACCCGATGCGCTGACGATATAGCTGCCTGTGGGAACCTTAATCGACCAGCCGCCTTGGGCATTAGTCGTGGTTGCCAGACCGGCTGCCGTGATCATCACCCCTCCCAATCCTTCCCCCGCGTCGTAGCGGCTGTCGGCGTCCAGATCGGTGTAGACTACGCCGGTAAGAAAGCGGTCGGCAGTGCTCGTCCGCGCGGCGTGGATGGCCCAGTACCAGCGATAGGTCGCGGTGGGACTGTAACCGTAGCCGACGCCGATTTCTCGGTTGGCGCTGTAGAAATCGCCCATCCCCAGCAAGTGCCTGCGATGTCCAAGCG
>JAXGPP010000046.1:0-15829 GCA_040766885.1 Thermoguttaceae bacterium
GCCCGCAACCAACAGCCCCAGCAGCAAGACGATCGGAACTCCGGCAACCAAGGGCGACAAAACCGGCCCCAACGGGCCGTAAACCTGCACCCACTCCGAGACCATCGCAGTCCTCCTTCATTGGTGTCGCGCCGGATTATAGCACGCGGGGGGGGCGGGTTACAGAGTGCGGGCGGGGCAGCGGTCAGGGGGCAGCGGTCAGCAGTCAGCAGTCAGCGGTCAGGGGGCGGGGGGCGGGGTTTATCTTCACGCTGAAGGCGTGGCACAACACAGCCACGATTGAAGCGAGGCCGCCAAAACCACGCGCGTTCCCAAGCTGGAGTTTGGGAACAAGGAAGCTCCAACCCCGCTGTGGGTTCCCAAGCTGGAGCTTGGGAACCGCGTTGCATGAATTGTCAAAGAGCGAATCGAAGCGCGGCGGTCAGTCGAGGTTGATGGGGAGGCGGGTGATGTGTGGCCCCTTGTTCCACTTTTCTTGTGAATACTTGAGCAAGTCCGTGTAGGGATTTACAATAAAGGTATTACGTAATAACTTGTAGCAGGGGCATTTGGCCAATGGCTTGTAGGTGGTTCGATGGAAATACGGCACAAAATGCACGGATGACGAGGCTACCGCTACATGGCACAACTGGAACACATCGAAGCGATCGAGAAGCGGCTGTGGGGCGCGGCCGACACGTTGCGGGCCAATTCGAACTACGCGAGCAATGAGTACGTCCTGCCCGTGATGCGGCTGATCTTCCTGCGGCACGCCTACAGCCGGTTCGTGGCCGTGAAGGACAGGATCGAAGCCACCCTGCCGAAGCGGGAGGGAAAAACGCGGACACTCGCCAAGGAAGACTTCTCGCAGAAAATCGCGATTTTCCTCCGGCCCGAGGCCCAGTTCGACTACCTGGTGGCGCTGCCGGACACCGAGGATCGGGCCAAGGCAATCATCCGGGCGATGGGGTCCATCGAGGCGGACTACGAGAACCTGCGCGGCGTGCTGCCCAAGAGCGACTACCAGGAGCTTGACAACGACGTGTTGGGGCAGCTCCTGCGGACGCTCAACCCGGAAGAGCTCAAGCGGTTGTCCGGCGATGTATTCGGCCGGATCTACGAATACTTTCTGACCCAGTTCGCGGACCAGTAGGCGCACGACGACGGCGAGTTCTTCACCTGCGGGAGATCCACGTCGAGTTGGAGGACCGCAACGCGAAGGCGGTAGACCGGGTCAAGAAGATCAAGAAGAACTTCGAGGAGTTGGGGATATGACGGAGATCTCGAAGCGGTTGCCGGACGATTATGTGGCGCTGCTGGCCGAGGTGAAGGAACGTGTCCGGTCAGCTCAACACGAGGCCCTCAAGGCGGTCAACAGGCAACTCGTGGGGTTGTACTGGGATATTGGCCGTCTGATCGTCGAACGGCAGGCGGGCGATACGTGGGGACGGGAAATCGTCCAGCGTCTGTCTGAGGATCTTCAGGGCGAGTTTCCTGGAATTGGTGGCTTTTCTGCCGGCAACCTCTGGCGGATGCGGAAATTCTACGAGGCGTACGTCTCGTCCGAAAAACTTGCACCACTGGTGCAAGAAATTGCCTGGAGCCACAACATCGTCATTCTCGAACGCTGCAAGCCCCCCCTGGAACGGGAGTTCTACATCCGCATGACGCGGAAGTCCGGCTGGTCGAAAAACGTTCTCGTCCATCAGATCGATAACCAGAGCTACGAGAAATCGCTTCTCGGGCAGACCAATTTCGATCAGGCGTTGACGCCGACCCAGCGTGCCCAGGCCAAGCTGGCGGTGAAGGACGAGTACACCTTCGACTTTCTGGAATTGGGCGACGAGCATTCGGAGCGCGAACTGGAGCGGGCCTAGATCGCCCGCGTCGAGGATTTTCTCCGTGCGATGGGGGGCGTGTTCGCATTCGTTGGCAGCCAATACCGGCTCGAAGTCGACTGCAAGGAGTATTTCATCGACCTGTTGCTGTTCCATCGCCGGCTCAGGTGCCTGGTGGGCATCGACTTGAAGATCGGCGAGTTCGAGCCCGAGTTTGTGGGCAAGATGCAGTTCTACAGACCAGCCCAGGGTCAGCGACGCGGCGCAGCCGCGCTCGCGCCACCCTGGGTACACGCGCCACCCAACAATCCACCCTGAAAGGGTGGCACAACGCGCCGCCCTCTTTTCCTCCGAAACTCCTGCCACGTCGTCGTCGCTAGATCCTCCGAATCGAAGGCCGTTGATGACTCCTCCAGCGCGTCTGGCCTTTGTCTGGGCTCGGACGGATGCGGTTCCAGTCATCTTGGGGCAGGTGAACTTCTTCCTGGAGTTCGACGTCTGCTTCTTTCGTTCGCGCGGTTTGTTCGACGTGCGACCCAAATCGCGAAGGAGCCTCCCATCCCCTCACCTTCGCGATCCCGGCTCTTTCCACCCCGAAGACTCAGCTCCTCGTGACGCCGGGTTTTGCCGTCACCCGGTGGAATGGTCCCTCGACCGGCTGGAGACGAACATCCTGCCGACCGGCGGCTTGATCTGGACGCCGAACGTGGACGTGAAATCCGAGATCGTCTTCAATCGCAAGTTCCAGTACGCCTCGAGCCCGCTGGAAATCGAGCCGCACGACACGTTCATGTTCCCCATCGGCGCGCTCTACTGACGAACGCCAACGGCCGCGTGGACCTGCCGTGCGATTTTCGCGAGTCGGAGGTCGCGGGTCAGGGGTTTCAGTTTTCAGTTTTCAGCTTTTAGACAATCTCCGTCACGCCCGTTTCGCCAACTCGGCGCTGTGCGCGTGAATCTTGCGGATGGCCTCGAGGATGTGGTCCACCCCGCTGCGGTCGCCCAGGAGTACGGTCTGATACATCATCACCGCCGTCTCGCAAGCTTGCTTGTTCCCCTTCAGTTCATGCAGGCTTTCGCGATAGGCCTTCAGACGCTGGGGGCTGAAGAGGCGTTGGAAGCCTCGGGAGCCGATCGCCTCGTCGATCGCGCCGTCGAAATACTGCTCCGAATACCCCGCACTGCAAGGGACCCCCTCCGCCTGCATCGCCCGCATGAACTTGCTGCGCGGCAAGCCGTTGAACTGCGCCGCATCGTATCGGAAGGCATAGCTGTACCAGGCGGAGCGGCTGTTCTCCGGCAGCTCGATGGGCTCCGTGCCGGGGATCTCGTTCAAGCCTGCCGAGAGGTAATCGGCGTTGGCCCACCGGTGCTCGGTCTCCTTCTGCAACTTGTCGAACTGCGCGAGCAGGATCGCCGCCTGGTAGTGCTTCATGCGGAAGTTGCTGCCGCGCATGAACCATCCCTTGCCTTTCACGCTCCCGAAGGGGCGGCCGCAGTTGTGGAAGGATTCGCAGAGGTCCAAGAGCTCGTCGCTGTTTCCTGTCACGGCCCCGCCTTCGCCGGCGGGAAGATGCTTCGATTCCTGGAAGCTGAAACAACCCAGGTCGCCGAGCGTGCCGCACTTGCGGCCCTTGTACTGCGAAAGCCACGCTTGGCAGGCGTCCTCCACGACAGCGAGGTTGTGCTTCTTGGCGATCGCGTTGATCGGGTCCATGTCGCAGGGTATGCCACAGATGTGCACCGGCATGATGGCGCGGGTTCTGTCCGTGATCCGGCTCTCGATCGAAGCGGGGTCCATGGTCAGTGTGGCCGGATTCGTGTCGGCCATCACCGGGAGGGCCTTGTGCATGAAGATCGTGTTGTAGGAGGCGATGAACGTGTAAGGGGAGACGATCACTTCGTCGCCGGCGTCAATCCCCACCGCTTGCATGGCCGTGATCAAGGCGGTGGTGCCGCTGGCAGTGGCAACGCACCGCTTGGCGCCCAGCAGCTTCGCATAGGCCGCCTCAAATTCCCCGATCTGCCCGCTGCCACCGCCGCCATACCAGTGACCGCTGCGCAAGACCTTGAGGACATTGGGTTCCCAAGATTCGCGCCACTCCGGCCACTTGGGCCAGCCGCCCTTGTGGGCGGGCGTCCCGCCGAGCAGGGCCGGCTTGCCCGCCTCGGCGGCCAGCGCCGTCGGCCCTCGGTCCGCGCTCATCCAGCCCAGTGCGGCGGACCCTGCCGCCGCGGTTTGAATAAATCCACGTCGCGTGAGGTTGTCTTTCATGGCTTTGGCACCTGTGGAGATCAATCGGTTGAGATCGTCCAGTTACGCTGAGGCTGGACCCGATCCAGTCTCGCGCATGTCAACCATCCTACCTCTGGCGCCGTACTGCCGATACGCCGACCGGCATGGTGGGGGCCCGCCGTCTTTAATCGCACAATTCCAGGTCGCCTGGCCGCCAGGTCTTGTCGAACCACGGCTCGAGCGGGCCGTAAAGACGCAGGATGACGCTGTAGCCTTTGCCGGGCCACGTTTGGACCCAGTTCTTTTCGTGGCCGGATAGCGCTTTGGGGCCGAACCAGACGGTGACCCCACCGTCTTGGTTTTTTTGAATGCCCGGAAGCGTGCTGTCCACGCCTGCCAGCTTCTGGTCGGTCGGAAGCAGCGAACGGGTCTGGTTGTCATACACCGTGAAGGACCAGAAGTTCTTCGCAGGGATCGGCCCCGGCAGGATCACCTTGTATGTGAAGCTGCCATCCAGGTAGTTCCCGGCCGAGTCGCGGAAGGCGCCCGCGTATGCGGAACCAGTTCCCGGCTTCGATTCGCTCATGGCGGGCGTGATGCCGGTTGCGTAGTAGAAGAACAGGATCCGCGCGTCGAGCTGACGCTCCGCGCCGTCCAGGAACTGATAGCTGCCGCCCACGAACGGCGTGATCCATTGCCGGTCGGTGTAGATCCGGGTTCGCGGATCCCGCGAGGCGAACAGGTCGGAGCGGGCTATGGCATTCGCCACGGCTACCGATTCCGTCAGTATCTTCTTCATGCGGGCTTCGGGTGCGAACGGCTGCCCTTTGCGGATTCCGATCGACGCGTAGAGGCCCGCGGTATCCGGATCGACCCAATCCACAGGCTCGTTTTGCACCACCGCGTTCAGCTCCTCATAGAAGCTGAAATCGTTCGCGCTGATCGTGTTGAACTTGACGCCCGAGAGGTTCACGAAGGTGGTCGCGGGCGGGTTGGAGGCCTGGGAGAGAGGAAAGACTGCCGCCTTGGCCTTGACGCCCGCCACCGCCGCCGCAATGTCTCCCTTCTCCACGAACGCGCGATAGAAGACCAGCAGCCGGTTGGTTCGCGGCCTCGTGACGTGATACCCTTTCTCCGGCAGAACTCCCTTGTAGCCGGGCGTAACGAATAGATAATCTCCGCCCTTTCCCTTGTCCGGGCCGGTCAGTCCGACATCCACCACCCAGCGAAAATCGGCGTCATCGACCGGTCCAAGGACACGCGGCGGCACCCGCACGACCACCGGCCCATCCTTCAAGTCGACGCAGAACATGGTGTAGACGGTGGTGGTATTGGGCGTCAGGAAGAGCGAGCGGGCATCCAGCAACTCCTCAGTGACCCCAATGCCCAAGTTGGGCTCCACGCCCGCTTCCTCCAAACCCTTGCACGCCGCGTAAATCGACGTCGCCGACATCCCCCTCAGGAAGGCTTCGACGCCCCGGGCGAAATCCAGTTGATCGTAAGCCAACTGCGCCGTCGCGGCATCGGGAGCGCCGTCCGTGAAATGCAGAGTGCCGATCCGGGTCTCGACCGTATCGGGGGTCGTGATCTTTGCCGGCACACTGGGTGAGTACTTAGGTGAAGCCGGCAAACCGCCGGGCGTCTGCGCGCCGGTCGCAGACGGCGGAATCATAATCATCGTAACCAGGATAGCGCAGAACAGGAACTGACAAAGCGGCCTCATTTTTGACTCCTCCCTTCTTGCAGTTAGAACGAATTCCAACAATGGTCTTGTTTGGTCACTCTCTCACTTGGGCCGGCGCTCGCGGTTTTTCAATGGGACTTGAACCACCAGGTCGTCGTAATCCTGGCCGGGGCTCAATGCCTGGCCGCGGTCGTCGTAGCCCAGGCCGCCATCGTCCTTGCCGTTGACGCCGACGCTGTACAGCACGTACCCGCCCGCCTGTCTCTTGTAGATCAGCCGCCGGCCGCTGAAAGGATCCAGAGGCACGCTGGCGATGTACTTCGGAGTGAGATCTGTCAGTTCGGCCGGATACTTGCCATTCTCCGCCCGATAGGCAGCCAACAAGAAGCCCAGTCTGACGACTTCGAAATCCTCCGCCCCGCGCTCTTCGGCTTCAGTAGCGGCATTCAATGCCGGCATCAACAGGGCGATGAGGATTTGGCCGATCCGTTCGGATACCGCCCGCCCGGGACCACCAAGCATCGACCACGCCAGCGACTTGAGGTCTTTGGCGTTGGCGGCGAGCTTGCGGATTTCCCCATCGAGCTCATTCATGGCGGCCAATCGCTCGGCCCGCGTCGGTTTGCGCTGGGCCGCGACGAATCGGTCATACCACGAGTTGCCCATCCGCAGGATCACGTCCCAATCAATCACCACCGCGCCCGCGGCGGACAAGAGCCCGCCCAGCGCGCTGGAGTCCTCCGGGCGTCCGCCCACCATGCTGCCGAGCTGCGCGAGTCCCCTGTCGGCCAACATCTGCACGCAATCGAGAAACATGTACCGCTCGCCCAGGTCGATCGCGTTGGCCATCTTGGGCAGCGGGGGAAGTCTCCCGAGATCGTCGTACGTCTGGCGGGCCTGAGCGGCAGTCAGGTTGGCCTGGGCCAGAATCGCCCGTTCCGCCCTGCAAGTGATCCCGTCGATCGCGATCGCCACGAGCAACTCAATGATCGTTCCGCCCTGGCTGGTGAGCCGGCTGAGCCGGTGGCAGGCCAGCGTGTCCTGCCACGCTTCCTCGATCCGGCCTGCGCCCAATCGCAACATGGCCCGTGCCGCCAGCGCTCGCGCTGCGTCGCGGTGTGCCTGAACCATGGGCAGCAACGTGCACATCACCGGCGGATATCCGGTTGCGAGCAGCGGGTCGTAGCGCCGGGGGCGCCTGGTTGCCTCGACGATCATCGCTAGCGATCGCTCGTTGACCTCCAGCCACGCGGCAGCCAGGGGCAATTCCACTTTGGACCAGGGCCGGTCCATTGCCCGCGTGAGGTCGTCCCAAGACTTCTGGCTATCCTCGTTACTTGGTTGTTTGCCTGGCGTTGCGGCCTTTTGGGCGCGTTCCGCGTATGTGCCGAACGCGACGAAATATGGCCCCTCCTCGGGCAGCGGCGAGATGCCCAGCATCTTGACATATTGCTCGCGAATCTCCTTGGGAATTACCCCCGGGCCCATCGCCTTGATCATCAACACCGCGGCGTTGTTGTCGGGTGTCACGCCTTGGCTGAAGTGCTGATTCAGCGCCGTGATGTAGTCCACGTAGCCATCCGCCCGCAACGGTTCGGTGATCCGCGTCGTTTCCGTGGAGATCGTGAGCAACGGTCGGCGGGGCGGCGGAGTCGCGGCCGCCGGCTTCTCGTCGGGTTCGGCCGCCAGTGCGAAGCTCGCCACCACGCCAAGCGCCAGGAACGCTAGGACAGTCTTTTTTGTCATTTCGTGAGACTCCTGTTTCGCAACAAACCGACATGGGGCGGCGGCGATTGACTGTCCACGGCAGAGATGCCAGACTTAGCTGCTCCCGTGGATCGGCGCTTCCCGCGATCTGAACTCACGTGTCCGATCATGGTTCATGACAGACCTTCAATCAATTGCAGCAGCGGCAGGGACACGCCAACGATGTAGGTCGCAAGGCACGTAAGTGCCAAACCGATCGCTATCGCGTTCCACGCATTTCTTATTGCTGCTCCTTTGGCAACGAGTTCGACGGCGACTGTCGCTATGACAAGCAATACCAGTGCGGCGGGCAGAACGATGCTCAAAGCAAGAGCAGTCACCGGCGACATAGGCACGTCGAAATCGACCGGGCAGCGAACGTGTCGCGTGCGGCCACGCGGAGCCTGATACTGTTCGCCTTCTGTTTCGCGTTTTCGCCCTTTCGCGTTTTCGCGATCCTCTTCCGCGCCGCGGGTCACGTCGTCGCGATGGGCATGGGCGCCGAACATGGGTGAGCTTTCCAGGGTGTCAAGTTGGCATGGTGAAAGGTCCACGCTTTGTTTTGCGGAACGATTCCCGGCGGTCGTTGAAATCCGCCGCTGGTATTCCCTTAACGTGAACATCGCGGGATGCTTTCGGAAAGAGGATCGCGAAAACGCGAAAGGGCGAAAGCGCGAAAGAAGGGAGAGCGACGGTTGGCAGGCAGCGAAGGTGTCGCGTGCGGCCACGCGGAGCCTGATACTCTTCGCCTTCTGTTTCGCGTTTTCGCCCTTTCGCGCTTTCGCGATCCTCTTCCGCGCCGCGGATCACGTCGTCGCGATGGGCATGGGCGCCGAACATGGGTGAGCTTTCCAGGGTGTCAAGTTGGCATGGTGAAAGGTCCACGCTTTGTTTTGCGGAACGATTCCCGGCGGTCGCTGAAATCCACCGCTGGTATTCCCTTAGCTTGAACATCGTGGGATGCTTTCGGAAAGAGGATCGCGAAAACGCGAAAGGGCGAAAACGCGAAAAAAGGGAGAGCAACGGTTGGCAGGCAGTGAAGGTGTCGCGTGCGGCCACGCGGAGCCTGATACGCTTTCTGCCGCCTGTTTCGCGTTTTCGCCCTTTCGCGTTTTCGCGATCCTCTCCGCCGCGGGTCACGCTGTCGCGATGGGCATGGATACCTGCTGAACATGGGTGAGCTTCCTGTATGTCAAGTTGGCATGGTGAGCGTCCACGCTTTGTTTTGCGTAACGATTCCCGGCGGTTGTTGAAATCCGCCGCTGGTATTCCCTTAACGTGAACATCGCGGATGCTTGAAAGAGGATCGCGAAAACGCGAAGGGCGAAAGGGGAAGCGCGAAAGAAGGGAGGCGACAAGCAGCAGGCAGCGAACGTGTCGCGCGGCCACGCGGAGCCTGATACTCTTCGCCTTCTGTTTCCGTTGCCCTTTCGCGATCCTCTTCCGCGCCGCGGATCACGCTGTCGCGATGGGCATGAACATGGGTGAGCTTTCCAGGGTGTCAAGCTGGCATGGTGAAAGGTCCACGCTTTGTTTTGCGGGAACGATTCCCGGCGGTCGTTGAAATCCGCCGCTGGTATTCTCTTAACTTGAACATCGCGGGATGTTGAAGAGGATCGCGAAGCCGCGAAAGGGCGAAAAAACACGAAAGAAGGTGAGAGCGACGGTTGGCAGGCAGCGAACGTGTCGCGTGCGGCCACGCGGAGCCTGATACTCTTCGCCTCTGTTTCCTGTTTTCGCCCTTTAGCGCTTTCGCGATCCTCTTCAGCGCCGCGGATCACGCCGTCGCGATGGGCATGGGCTGAACATGGGTGAGCTCTGCGGTGCTTCGTTGGCATGGTGAAAGGTCCACGCTTTGTTTTGCGGAACGATTCCCGGCGGTCGTTGAAATCCGCCGCTGGTATTCCCTTAACGTGAACATCGCGGGATGCTTTCGGAAAGAGGATCGCGAAAGCGCGAAAGGGCGAAAACGCGAAAGAAGGGAGAGCGACGGTTGGCAGGCAGCGAACGTGTCGCGTGCGGCCACGCGGAGCCTGATACTCTTCGCCGTCTGTTTCGCGTTTTCGCCCTTTCGCGATTTCGCGATCCTTCTGCCGCGGATCACGCCGTCGCGATGGGCATGGGCGCCTCGAACATGGGTGAGCTTTCCTGCGGTGTCAAGTTGGCATGGTGAAAGGTCCACGTTTGTTTTGCTCCAGAAGGACGTTGAGCATTGCGTATGTGCTAGAGTTTAGCACATCCCGACAGGAGAAGCTCGATGTCGAAGCGAACGCATTTTACGCCTGAACAGAAGGTGGCGATTGTACGGCGGCACCTTTTGGAGGGGGTCCCGGTCTCCGACTTGTGCGACGAACTGGGTATCCACGCCACGCAGTACTACAACTGGCAGAAGCAGCTCTTCGAGAACGCGGCGCCGGCCTTCGAACGGCGGCCGAACAAGGCCAACCAGCGAAGACAAGAGGCCGCTGCGGAGCGGAAGATCGCCGAGCTTCAGGCCAAGCTCCAGAAGAAGAACGAGGTCGTGGCGGAACTGCTGGAGGAGCACGTCCAGTTAAAAAAAGAACTTGGGGAACCCTAAACGGCGTCTGGATTCCCCACGAAACGCGCGACACGGTGGTCGATTACGTCCGTTACTGGACCGACCAGGCCGAGACGCCGGCCAAACAGATCCTCGCCTGGATGGGCGTACCCGAGGGGACGTACTACAAGTGGCGAAAACGGTACGGCCAGGTCAACGAGCACAACGGCTGGATCCCTCGCGACCACTGGCTGGAAGACTGGGAGAGGCGGGCGATCATCGACTACTACGGCGAACACCCCTTAGAAGGTTATCGCCGCTTGACCTACATGATGCTCGACGCCGACGTGGTGGCGGTGAGCGCTTCGAGCGTGTATCGGGTGCTCAAGGGGGCGGGGCTTTTGGGCCGGTTCCGCGGCAAGCCGAGCAGCAAGGGCAAAGGATTCCACCAGCCCTCGCGTCCTCATCGCCATTGGCACGTGGACATCGCCTACGTGAACATCTGCGGGACGTTCTACTTCATGACCAGCATCCTCGACGGCTACAGCCGCTACATCGTCCATTCGGAGATCCGCGAGAAGATGGAGGAGATCGACATCGAGGCGATCGTCCAGCGGGCGCGGGAGAAGTTCCCGGCTGAGAACCCGCGGATCATCACCGACAACGGGCCGCAGTTCATCTCCAAGGATTTCAAGCAGTTCATACGCATCTGCGGGATGACCCATGTGCGAACCAGCCCGTACTATCCCCAAAGCAATGGGAAATTGGAGCGTTATCACCGCACCATCAAGTCAGAGTGCATCCGGCCGCAGACGCCCCTGTCGCTGGAGGACGCCCGGCGGATCGTGGAAAGATTCGTCGCGCGGTACAACAATGAGCGTTTGCACAGTGCGTTGGGCTACATCACGCCGCGTGACAAGCTCCATGGCCGCGAAATGGAGATCTTCGCTGCGCGGGACCGGAAGCTGGAGGAGGCCCGCCGCCAGCGCCAGCAGCGACGGCGTGAACGTCCGCATGCAACCCACCGAGTGCCATGCTATACTGAACCTGCCTGGGCGGAGGATAGGGCAACGCAGAGGTGCGACCCGAGCGCCGATCCAGGTCCGGAAGCAAGGGGCGGCGGTGCCCCAGCCGGCGCCGTCGCCCCCTTCCCACTTGCTTCTGGCCCAATGCGATAAACCCCAGGGGGTCTGGGGGACTGGTCCCCCCCTCCAGAAGACACTGCCTTTAGTCCACTCTCAACTCGCTAACTCCAGCACGCCCAAACTCAACGTTGCGCTGAACCAAAACACGTTTTGTTTTGCGGAACCATTCCCGGCGGTCGCTGAAATCCACCGCTGGTATTCTCCTTTAGCTTGAACATCGTGGAATGCTTTCGGAAAGAGGGATCGCGAAGCGCGAAAGGGCGAAAACGCGAAAAAAGGGAGAGCAACGGTTGGCAGGCAGTGAAGGTGCGTGCGGCCACGCGGAGCCTGATATTCTTCGCCGTCTGTTTCGCGTTTTCGCCCTTCGCGATTTCGCGATCCTCTTCCGCGCCGCGGATCACGTCATCGCGATGGGCATGGGCGCCGAACATGGGTGAGCTTTCCAGGGTGTCAAGTCTTTGCCCTTACCCTCGATTTCGCGGTCAATTTACAGGGCTTTCTCAATCGAACCGATTTCGTCCCCTGTCTTCCGGAGTCGTTGTAAGGCTTTTTTATAATCTTGGCTGTCTTGCGAGGGCAGTTGTTTCTCCAGTCGTTCGGCCTCCATCCGCAGTTGCCTCAGTCTTTCTTGTTTTTCTTGCTGAATGCGCGCCTTGACTTGACGAAGGTGTGTGATGAACTCCCGCAGTTCTTCCTCGGTTGAAAAGTCGGGGCGAGTGGGGAAGCCGCAGGGAACATCATACAATGACAACGCGAGCATCACGACGGCCCCCATTTGGGGCGGATACGAGGCAGATCGAACCGCCGCGGGCTGGCATGTTCGAGTAGATTTCGCGTCACTGCGGCCTACGGTGTCCCTCGTCGCCGTCCACCCGCAGCACGCGAGCCTGGACAGTCCGCCCCCGGTTGTCGGTGAACGTGCGGTACTCCCCCTTCTCGCTGCCCCCCTGACACGAGCAAGCCGCGGGCAAGGAAATTGCCAAACACACCACCGCGCACGCGACACATCGAATGTCACGAAACACGATGACTCTCTCCTTCAATTTCCGGTTCCTGAAAGTACACTCGATTTCCAGGACGGCGGCAGGACCGGCCGCCACCATTCGGCGGGCAGCCAGAGTTGAATATCACTGTTGGCGCCTAAACGGCCTCCGGCACAACATACGGCTTGCGGTAAATCCTCGTCAGCATGGCATTCGCTTCCGGGTCGCCCGCGAACGTCTCCCGGGCGCCGATGAACTTCAGCGAGCGGCCGAGGCGGTAGGAGATGTTGGCCAGGTGGCAAAGCGATGTCGAGAGGTGGCCTTCGTGGATGTCGCAATGCATGTCGTCGTTCTTCCCGGAGCGAACCGCCTCCAGGAAATTCGCCCAGTGGGCGCGCTCGCGCTCGGCCGACTTGGATTGCGCGAAGGGCTGCCTTTCCCGCTTGCGGAAGGCTTTCCAGGAATTGCCGCTGATTTCGAGCCAGCCCTCGGCGCCGTAGAAGATGTTGCCGACTTCCTGGCCCGCGCTTCCCTCGTGGTTGGTGTAGCGGCCGCGCGTCTCCATCTCGATGATCTTGCCGTCGGCGTAGGTGTAGGCGGCCGTCTGCGTGTTGGGCGTCTCCTGCGTCGTCTTGTCGTGGCCGTACGTCTCGACGCCGCCGTAAACCATCGTGCCGGGAGTCTTTCCCTCGTCCTGCGTAAAGCCGAATATCCCCCCGTCGAATAGACGGCGACCGGGTGCTCGTTTTTCTTCATGCCCCAGCGCGCGATATCGAGCTGGTGCGGGCCGGTGTTGCCCGTGTCGCCGTTGCCGGTGTCCCAATACCAGTGCCAGTTGTAGTGACTGCGTTTTGCGTTGTAGGGGCGCAGCGGCGCGGGGCCGAGCCAGCGGTCGTAGTGGAACGTGGCCGGCGGCGAGCTATCCTTGGCCATGCCATAGGAATCGCGTGCCTTGAAGCAAAGCGCTCGGGCCATGTAGAGCTCGCCGATGCCGCCGCCGTGCAGAAACGCAATCGCCTCGCGGACATTCGCGGCGGAGCGGTTGTTCAGACCGACCTGCATGCGCCGACCATATTTGCGCCAGGCTTCGACCATTTTGCGGCCTTCCCAGATGTTGTGGGACGCGGGCTTTTCAACGTAAACGTGTTTGCCCGCCTGGCTCGCCCAGATGGCGGCCAGCGCGTGCCAGTGATTCGGGGTGACGATGGAAACGGCATGAATCTCCTTGTCGTCGAGAATCACGCGGAGGTCCCAGTTGGCGGCCGGCTTCACGCCCGACTTCTCCTCAACGAGTTTCAGGGCGGGCGCGAACAGCGCCTCGTCGGTGTCGCAGATGGCGCGGACCTCGACGTTGTGGCTTTCCTTGAGCGTGCACCAACTTGCCAGATGGACGGTGCCCTGGTTCCGCACGCCGATCACGGCGACGTGAATCCGCTCGTTGGCGCCGGCGATGGCCGCATAAGACTTGGCGCTCAGTCCCACTCCTCCGATCGTGATGCCCGCGGCGCCGATCACGCTCGCTTTGATGAACTCTCGCCGATTGTGGTTGTTCGTGTTCATAGGGTGCTCGCATTCGCAAGGTTAAAGGACTTGGCGGCCTCGACGCGCTAAAACGAACATTTCTGGAATCTTACTCGACCTGCGCCTTCTTCGCCACGATTGTATCGGCCGGCGGAGCCAGTGAGGCTTGCAGGCCGCCGCCGTGGCCCGTATAGAAGACCCGCCCGTTCGAGGCGGTCGCACCAATGCACTCGCTCGGGTCCAGGCGCGGACCCGTGCTGAGCAGCTTGACGTCCTGCGGGTTGCTCAGGTCGATGACATCCAGGTTCGGGCCGAGCAGATACCTGCCCGTCAAAGTCAATCGCGAGCACCTGTATCCGTTGATCTCAAACGTCGCCAGGGTCTTGCCCGTCTGCTTGTCCAGCAGGAAGTTCTTGCTGCCGTGGGTGTGGACAAAGAGGAACGCCGGAGCGATGGCCACGACGTGGATCGACGTGGGCAGCGGCTCGGACCGCCACACGAGCGAGCCGTCCTTGGCATCGAGGCACGAGACGTGGGGGCGGCCCGTCTCGGCGTCTGCACAGTACCCGCCAAGATAGAGGCGCCCTAGAGCGCCGGAGATCGTGCAGCCGGAACGGATCGACTGCTCGGTCGAAAGCCAGATGCTCCGGCCGCTGGGCGGCTCGATCGCGGCGGTGATGCCGTGGAGACCGGGCGAGACCGCGCGGCGCTCGGCGGCGTAGCCGAAAAAGCACGAGTAGTACAACGTATCGCCGATCAGGCAGATCCCCGCTTCGTCGCCGCCGGAGCCGAATTCCGAAAAGTCGCGGGCCCACGCTTCCTTGCCCGTCGCCAGGTCGTAGGCCCGCAGCATCGGATGGTGGCTGGGGGGATAGGAGTTCACCCCGCCGTGGTCCCACAGCCACCGGACTTTCTCCTCTGCCGGTGTGTCGTCGTCGTAGCGGCCGGTGCCGAACATGTAGATTGCCAGGTTGCGGTACACGACCGGCGGCATCTGCCGACCCCAACTGGGCGAGCCGGTAAACGGGGCCTCCCAGAGCAGCTCGCCGGTGGCCGCGTCCAGGCAGCGGAGCCGGCAGACCGTGCGCCCGGCCTGCGCGACGAGCACGCGTTCCTGATGGTACAAGGGCGTCGTGTAACAGATATGCACTCCGGGAAAGTACCGCCGCCACAACTGCCGGCCCGTCGCCTGCTCTACGGCAAACACCTGGCCTTCGGCCGTGTGCGTGTACATCCGCCCGCCGCCGCAACTGGAGAAATGCTTGGCCGACCCTTCAAAGCGGCGTATCCAATCCACGCGCAGGGGAAGCTGCAACTGCTCGGGACTTGCGGCGGTGTTGCCCCAATCGGCAAAGCTGGTGAAGCGATCGTACTTCGGATCGGCCCATTTGCCGGCCAGCGGCGTGCGGACCTTCCACAGCTTGAGATTCTCGGTCGGCAGGGGCGCATTGCCACCCGAACCCAGGATGTACAGGTAGCCGTCCTCGCAGCCGAAATAGATGCGACCGTCGCACACGGCGGCCGGCGCCGAAATGGCCTTTCCAAAAGGCGTCTTGAATGACCATGCCTCGCCGCCCGCCAGCGGCGCCGCGTAAAGCGCGCCGTCCAGGCCGCCGTAGACGACCTTATCCCGCAGCAGGATCGGCGAGGAGATCGCCGGATAACATCCCGGATACGCCAGCGGCTCCTGGCCGGGCGAGTGCCGGCACAACCCGAAACCCTCTTCCGGCCGACAACGGTAGACGTCTTGACCGCGAAGACTGACCGAAGAGAAGCTCAGCAGCCCGCCTTCCGTGCTGGTCTTCGTCCCCGGCACGTAGTCCACTCCTGCTTTGGCGCTCGCGAAGGCCCTGTCGATCATCCCGACAAGTTCGCCGGCCGGCTTGTCGCTGCGGCTGATCGCCGTCTCGAAGTCGGTGTCGCGGCCGCGGAGGATTTCGACCTGGCCGCCGTTGTCGAGCCAGTGCGATTGCCGGTAGACCGCGCCGTCCGCGCCGATGCTCAGGCCGAAGGTCGCGGTATGCGGCCTGTGAAGCCGATGAAGCCTCGCAGCGGGACCGTCATCCGCCAGCCAGACGATCGAGCCGCCCGCCGGAATAACCAGCGTGTTGCCATCCAGGGCGATGTCACGGGAGCACAAGAACTGCTCCTTGCCGGTCACCCGCCCTTTGAGGTGCTC
>JAXGPP010000047.1:0-10608 GCA_040766885.1 Thermoguttaceae bacterium
AAGTTGGGTGGAGGCTTAATCCCGCGCGGTATCGCCGACGCGAACAACACCGCGTCGTGCTCTCGAAGAAGTCGGAAGATCCCCTGTGCCATTTCGTAGCATGCCTGTCCGTAGCCCGTGAATTCATCCCGCGTCGGCCGTTGTTGCTGAAGACCTTTTGCCAGAAATGCCCGCGCATTGCGTTTCCTCTGGTCGTCGGTCTGCCGCGTGCCCTGACTGCACCATGTCATTCGGTCCTTGTCGAGCAGTTTTGCCCCTTTGAATTCCTTCCTGTATTCGGAAAGCCTTGTTCCGAAACAGTCTTCCTCCAGACTCCCGATGGCTCGGATAAACGGCCACACGCGCCTATCTTGGATGGCTACTCCGCCACGCACTTCATACGGCATTTGCTTGTGGTCGTGCCCGCTCTCGTCGAGGAATAGGAGCCAGCTCATGATACACTCCCCTCGCAATTGCACCTGCATCTCGACTCTGTATCTGTCGCCGAAGGGATTCTCGTATTCGCAAAAGACAGCTCCGTAAGGAGATTCTGTCTGCGATTGCATCAAGTATTCGGCCTCGGCCTTGCCACCTTCTGAAGCATTCTCATTGTAGGCCAATGCACCCCGAGTTCCCACAATCGTGTCCGTGTTATCTACCCGCCATCCATGTGCGACGTTGAACGCGCCTCCACTGAAATGGTCCGCTGTCACCAATCGTGGAACACTGTTTCGCCGCTGTCTGTCTCCTATTCGAGCTTTTCAAAACCGTGACGAATCACGGCAGCCATAAGCTTTCGCCGCTCGTGGAGAAACGTCTCGTACGGCATCAAGTGCCAATTATTCGGAAGAGCATGAGCGGCCTGCATACAAGCCCAATCGTTGGGTGTGAATCGGCTCTCGATTTTTGGGACGTAATCACAGGGCGGATCATCGGCAATCTCGATGTTTTCCGGCCACTCCAACATAGCGAAGTTGGCCATCTGGTTAATCTTCTTGAGATCGGTGACTCCCTGTTGCTGCAAAAAGGCACGAGGAAAGAGGTGATGTCGTTCCAGAGCTTTCTTGTTGGTCTTTAGTGCCGGGTCCAACAGGTCCTGAATTTTCTTATGAGAAAAGAGAACCGGTGCCCCGAGTCGGTTTTGAGCGGCGACGTATGCAAACAACTGTGGGTTCCGCGCGGATGAACTGTCCAAGTTCGCCGGCAACGTTACATTCCAGAAGTCGTTGGTCAACTCACTTGCCATGACTTCTTCAAGCTTTGCGGCGAAAGAGCCTGCGTCGGTCGCCTCCTTTAATCGGTTCAGGTCACTGTCCATGACCGTCTCTGGTGACCCGGTGTATCGCCCCGTCAGCGTTGATGCAAAGAACCAGCGGCCGATCAGCTTCTGAAGCTGATATTCCGGTACGGCAAAGCGCTTTTTGCCTATCAGGTAGAAGACGTATGCGTAGAGCAAGGCATTCTGCGACGATACCATCTCACCGCTACGGAAACCCGCCCCGACCAGGCATGACAGAAACTGGTGCCAATGGGTCAAGTTGAGTACTTCCGCCTGCGCATCCTGGAGTGTCTTGAACTGCGAATCACGGTGTGCCGTGGAAAACTCGCCCGTCTCCATGTCTTTGCCGCGAAGGAGTTGATAGACGCTCTTAATCCGCCCACGGCCAAACCCAAACCCCACAGCCACGCGCAAGAGTTGGTCGGGATCGGGCGCGATGAAGTGGTTGAACGGCGAGGCTGGCGCCCCCGGGTCGGGTGCCTTACGCGACAGTCGGCAGAATGTCTCCAGTGCCATTCGGCCTTCGTCCCAGAAAACGGACATCAGCGTTAGAATGAAGTCGGCCTGATTAAGCCGCACCCCTTCACTATTGATACGCACGAAGATGTCAGCGACCTGCTCCTCATCCACAGTTGGCGCTATCTCAAGCGCTGTGAATGGGTACTTCTGAAGATCAAACAGACGGTCAAGATTGTGGGCAATCATGGCCTCTTCTTCCTCTGTCACCGCCCCTTTGGCTTCAACTTGTTTGAGGAAGCCCTTTACCATCTGGTAGCTTGGTTTGCCTGACGCCCAAATGGCCGAGATATTGGCAATCCAATCCGGGTCTCTGCGAATCGCCGCATCGGCCACCTCGAATTTTCCGTCGCGCGGTCGGAAGGCTACCTCAATCTGACGTTCTCGGTAGTTGTCGTCCAACACCCTCTTGCCGCGAAAGACAGCAAATAATGACGTCAGCCGTTGCTGGCCGTCCACGATCAGCCGAGAGGGCACCGAGTGCTGCTTCCCTCCCAAGCCAATCTGCTTGGCACCCTCTCCAGTGCCGTTTTCCCAGAACAGCAGGTATCCAACAGGGAACCCACGATACATCGAATCGAAGAGGTCGCGTACCTTGGCATTCGACCATACGAATGGCCTCTGGATGTCCGGCAGGCCGATGTCGCCGATGTCAATGTAATGAAGAAGGCCGCTTAAATCGTAATCTACCTTCTTGAAGCAAGTCTTGGGGTCACTCATCTGTTGTCCTCAATGATTCGTTCTGCTTCTCCAACTCGGATCTCGCCGGAGAGGAGCTTGGGGAGGAGGGTGTCGCGGAGGGCGGCGAGCTTGCCGGAAGTACGAAGATTGACGGCTAGTCGCTGATATAGTGGTCTGACAATTGCGGTGAAAGCTTGAAGCAATGAGCGGGGTGGTAATACGACCGGTATTGGCCGGAAATTTGCCTTACTGATCTCTTGAAAAGTCGTTCCGCTAGCTCGCCGTTCAACTTCATCCATGTTCTGACAGCACCAATTCAAAACGAAGTACGCAGACAAGGCTTCACCGCATACCATTGCAATGAAACCCTGGTTCACGGCCACGGGCATCTGCGCGAGTGCCAAGTAGCCGACTGGGGCACGTGAAGAAAGTAGGAGTGTGCCGGCTGGAAGAATGCCGGAACTGATCTTGGCCAAACCGATGTCCGTGATCTTTCGTTCCGTGTCAAGAAGAATTGGGCTCTGGAGTTTCGACAAATCTCTCGGTGTCGCCCAACAGTGCGTTCCGTTTTCCCAAAATGACGCCTCCTTTGTACTGGGCGTACCTCCGCCCACGGCCTTGACCAAATCCCCGATTGGCCGAATCTTCCACCCCCTCGGCACCAACTCCCTATCCACATGCTGAAACCCATCCGGAAACAGCGCCGCCGTGGCCGCGTCCAGACCCGGAACCGCGTGGCCGTCCCTCTTCGCCCGTACCGGGTCGAAGTCCACAAACCACGACTTGAAGAGCCCCCTGGCCATCCCCTCCAGCGTCTCGTTCATCCGCCGGTTAAACTCGATCTTGTCGTCCAGCGTGCGTGCCTGGAATCCATCACCCGCCATACCCCAACCCTTCCAAGTTCGAGCGAATGGCCGTCTCCAACCTCCGCGACTCCGCAAACTGTTCGTCGAGCTCCCCCACCAGCCGCTGCATCAGTCTCCCTCCCCCGAACGTGGTCGCTTCCGATTCGCAGGCTTCTTCTTCGCCGCCTTCCTGGCCGCCCGTTTCCCCTTGGCCTCCTTCGCTTCCGCCGACGCAAGTTCCGCTTCGATCTCATCCACCGTCGGCAACGCCGACTTCAAACTCGCCGGCAACGCCCGCGTCAGTTGGTAACTCGACACCCCAATCGGCTTGTCGATCCCGCTCAACGCATACTCCGCCAGCACCCGGCTGTTCGTCTGGCACAGAATTAGCCCGATCGTCGGCCCGTCGCTGCCGTGACGCAACTGGTCGTTCACTACGTTGCAGTAGAAGTTGAGCTTGCCCGCGTACTCGGGCTTGAACTTCCCTTTCTTCAGGTCGATCACGACGAACGCCCGCAGCCGCAGATGGTAGAAGAGCAAGTCGACGTAAAAGTCCTCCTCGCCCGCGTCGAGGCGATACTGACGCCCGACGAAGGCGAACCCCTGCCCGAGCTCGAGCAGGAACTTCTCCAGGTGGCGGATCAGTTCCGTTTCCAACTCGCGCTCCTGGAACGGCTCCGTGAGCGTGAGAAAGTCGAAGATATAGGGGTCTTTCAGGGCTTGTGTGGCGAGGTCCGATTGCGGCGCCGGCAGCGCGGCGGCGAAGTTCGAGACCGCCTTGCCCTGTCGCTCGTGGGCCTCGGCGTCGATCTGCATCGCCAGCATGTTTCGGCTCCAGCCGCCCGCGAGGGTCTGCCCCATGTACCACCGGCGGATTGCGAGGTCTTTGACCTTCTGCATCAGGATCACGTGATGCGCCCACGGTACCGACCAAAGGAGTGAACCCGGCAGAAGTGCCGCCGGCTGTGGCACCCTTGCCGGAGGAGGCAGTTCTGTAGCAGGCGGTTGCGATATTGACGCTGCGCGCGATTTCGCAACCACCGGTTGCGAAATTGCGTCCGGCTGGGGATAGGCTCTGAAGAAGCGAATCATGTTGTCGATATTCCGCGCCGAGAACCCCTTCAAATCCGGCAACTCGTTCTTCAGTTCCGTCGCCAGTCGCGGAATCACGCCGGCCCCCCACCCTTCTCGCTGCTGACGCTCGTGGATGATCCGCCCAATGTCCCAATAAAGCCGCACCAGTTCCGCGTTGACCGATAGAACCGCCCGAACCTGCGCCCGCTGGATCCGGTCCTTAATATCCCGCAGCAGCGACGCGTACTCCCCTCGGCGCCCAAGGACCGCGGGCAACTCGGTCCCGCGTGCTCGCGAAGCCTTCTTCTTCATACCGGCTCCTCCGCCGCACAACCGATGCCCGCCAGGTTCTTCCGAATTGCCTTCTCCAGCTTCCGCGACTCCGCAAACTGCTCGTCGAGCTCCCCCACCAACCGGCGCATCTTCTCCTCAAACGGCTCGTCGTCCTCCTCCACCTCCGCGGCGCCCACGTAGCGGCCCGGCGTCAGCACGTGGCCGTGCTCGACGATATTGCTGCGCAGCTTGTCGGCCGCCAGCCAGAGCGTGGCCTCGAACCCGAGGTTGGCCCCGTTCCCGTTCCCGTTTTTCGCCGCTTTCTTCTTGGCCATGTTCGTCCGTGCCCATTCCCGACTGGCAGCCACCAATCCCGCTGCAAAACACCCCGCACACAATTGCCCACGCAATCATTTCGTGGGGTCTTTAGCATAGCCCGCGGGCAAGGGCGCGCTCAAGTATCTACCCAAAAAACCCGCCCGATCTGGCAGGCTGGGCTGCTCGGTGAAGGCGTAAGGTCTCCTGCGGACTCCCATTTTAGCCGCCGGATTGGAGGTCACAATCTGTGACTTCTGCCTGTGACTTCTACTCGATCCGCTCCGCCGGTATCAGGTCCGCCCCTTTCTTTCTTGCCATGTGCGGGTTTCCTGGAGTTCTTGTTCAATCGGGTTCACTGCAAGCCGTCTTCCATTACCTGCCAAATCCAAGTGAAAACAGGTTCTTCCGAATCGCCTTCTCCAAGGTGGCTGTCCGGAGCGTTGTCGAACGTTGGGCTTCGTTGCCTGATGCTGTACGCAATGGAATCATGGCGATGGTGAAAGCCACCAGCGGCTGCAAGCCGACATCGACCAACAACCCTTGACCCGTAGCTGCGATGCACATTGCCCACATCGTTTGCCGCGCTTGCTTCGCAGGCCTGATGTGCGATTCTCACTTGGGCGCCGGGACCGTCCTCCACCTGTTAGGGCGGAGACGCATTTGGGATCGCTGGAGATTGCGGAGGGACGGCGAGTGTGGATAGGACCGGAGACGTGCCCTACGTGCCCTATGTGCCCTGACTGCCGTTCCCTCAGGCCTTCAGGTATCGCCAGACACTCATCCGCGAGATACCCAGCGCCGAGGCAATCTCGTCGATGGTGAGTCCCTTCTCACGCAGTTTCTTGGCCCGGGTGGGGCTGGCCTTGGTGCTGCCAGGTTTGCTGAGCGTGGTCTGCCGGTCATGCGTATTTCGAGCCGCATGGGCAGCAACCCGCATGAGTCGCAACCAAATCTGCGCTACGAGAGGCGGCGGTCATCGACCGGAGCTCGGATCGGCGGGATGTGCGGCGTAGAGGAACGGCAGTCGGGGGGGCCCATGGGTCCAGAATTCTAGCCACACCCCGCCACCCCTGACCGCTAGGGAAGTCAGTTACCCTCGGTTCCGCAAGTCAGTAATTCTGTGTTAAGATAGGCAAACTCTTGACGCACTGGCCCTCCCATAAGGCGAAGAACGCCGTTTGAGTTGCGCCACGTCAGCGTATCGGGTTAGCCCAGCGGCGACTGCAAGCAGTCAAGTCCTGAAATCGGCCCAAGCTGGCATCGATCCCTCGCTGACGACGCCAATCTCTCAACGCTGTCGAAGAGCACGTCGAATTGGCCGGCCGTCCTCGCCTGCCTTCTCATCTTGGACGAGCCTTCCTGGAGGCTGGTTGAAGGCCCTACATCCGGATTCAGCCCCCTGTCAGCGTCCTTGCCAGTCCCCCCCGCGGCGCGTGAGCGTTGAATCCGCCGTAGAACACGCCCATCCGGACCTTGCCGGTGACACCTAAGCGGCCGAAGTCAGACCAACCCGTACGCCGCGCGCTGCGGAGTCGGCGAGTCAACGGTCAAATAGCGCGCTTACCAGTCGAGCAACAATAGCCAAACTAGAAAGAACCCGTGTTCACTTCCCCACTGTGGTGGTGGATTCTGACGTACGGAATTCCCAAGCGGAGCGAAAAGTGGGCTCCGAGCAAGCCGAAAGGTCTTCACTACATCGCGATCTGAAATTCAGCACACAATGAAACGCCACTTCGGCGTCAACCCAGGCAAGCTGTACTTGACCAGCGACCTCGTTTGGACTGAAAATATTTCCGGAAAAATGATTTCCGCGTCACTGCTGGCGAACTTGGGTTAAGCTTGACTTCTGTGGCGAGAATCAAATTTTCTATCCCTTCGCCAAGGACGACAAGCTGGGCGCGGCCTTCACCTCGGATAACGGGGAACCGGTTCCGCTGCGCGTGAACCTGCGTTTCATCGAATCTTCCATACCCGATTGAGAGAAAAGACAGAAAGAAAACCATGAACCGATTGCCGGGAATCATGATCACGGCGGCTCTCGCCGTCTGGAGCGCCGGCGCGGCCGGCGCCGAGCGGACCCGAACCGAGATCCTCGACGATGCGGCGGCGATGCGCGCGGCGAACGCCGCGGAGCAGGCGAGACTCCGGGACGCGGTCTCGCTCGACGCCTACCGCGCGCTCGTGCGGCGGGACGCGGACGGGCGGGCGGTGTGGAGCGACGCGCTGCAGC
This sequence comes from Thermoguttaceae bacterium, assembly GCA_040766885.1. GTDB lineage: Bacteria > Planctomycetota > Planctomycetia > Pirellulales > Thermoguttaceae > JAXGPP01. Next base: position 7,196 of record JAXGPP010000047.1, read on the forward strand.
GCGCGCTCGACGAGCACGAAATCGTGCGCATTCCCCCGTCGTCCGAGCCGTATTGGACCGACCGGACCGTCAGGGTGCCCTCCCGCCGGCGCATCGAGGCGGCGGGCGCGGTCGTGCGCGCGGTGCCGGGCATGACCACCGTCCTGCTGCGGAACGTCCATACCGCCGACGGCACGCGCATGCCCATCGCAGCCGGCTCCCGCGACGCGAACATCGCCGTCACCGGCGGCAGATGGGAGGAGTCGCACACCCGGCGCCTCGGTTACGGGCGGAGCGGCAAATACGACGCCCCGAGCGCGGAACAGCCCTTCCGCGGCGTCTCGACCTGTTTCCTTTTCAACAACATCGACGGCGTGACGCTGAAGGACCTCACGTTCGCGCACTGCGCCGGTTTCGCGGTGCAGGTGGGCGACATCCGGAGGTTCTCGGCGGACCGGATCCGCTTCGAATCCTGTTATGCGGACGGCCTGCACATCAACGGCAACACCGAACTCGTCTACGCCACCGACGTCAAAGGGGACGTGGGCGACGATCTGGTGGCACTCAACGCCTACGACTGGCAGAACTCGTCGGTCAACTTCGGCCCGATCCGCCGTGTGGCGTGCGATGACCTCGAACTCGCCCCGTCCGGCCGGTACAAGGCCATCCGCATCCTGCCGGGGCTTTACACGTTCCGGGACGGCTCGCGGGTGGACTGCGCCGTGACCGACCTCGTGATGAGCCGGGTGAAGGGCATCCTCGTCTACAAGGTGTATTTCCAGACTCCCGCGTACAAGATCCGGACGCAGAAACCCGAGGCCGGCGCCATCGGCACGGCGGACAACCTGCACTTCGCGGATCTGGACATCGACCTCAACGCGCCGATCGACAATTTCGCTCCGTACCGCGACTCGGATCCGGTGCGCGGCACGATGGCGGCGTTCGAGTTCGGCTCGAAGGTCGGCACAGTCCATTTCGACAACATCCGTCTGACGCTGCACCGCGACCGCTATCCCCACTCCTATTTCGCGTGCGTCGGGCCGAAATCCGTATTGACGGAAAAAGGCGTCGAGATCTTCAACCCGCAGATCTCCTCCGCGGTGGAGCATCTCCGCTGGCGGAACGTCAGCGTGAACGGCAAGCCGGTGGACGACCTCACCCCGTATCTGCGCGAGATCCGTTTCGACGACGTGAACCGGGACGGCTTCTCCACCGGTGCGGGGCGTTTCCGCAACGTGTCGCAGTCACGCTGACAGTTGGCCTGTCGGCAGCCGCGTCGCGCGCCTGCCGTGCAAAAGCGCAATAACGGCACGCGCCAAGTATAATACGTTCCCCGAGTGTATCGCTGACAAGAGGGAATGGCCCGACGGCACGGTTGACGGGCGACCTCTGATCTGCCAATCTGGACAAACCGCATCAACTCCGTGACGATGGCCCGTTCCACACCCATTCTTCGCAAGGAACCCGCCGTGAACGTGCTGAATAAAAGTGCCGTACCGTTTCTGATGTCGGCGGCCCTCCTGGCGATTCCGCTCGCGGCCGAGGTCTCGGCCACGGAGGTGGAGACACCGCTCTACGTCGGCTGGGCGGTGGCCGACATTACGCCGCCCAAGCCGGTGGCCCTGATCGGGCAGGGACGCAAGACGATCGCGTACTCGGTGCACGACCCGCTCACGGCCACCGTACTCGCCCTGGAGACCCGCGGTGAGGGCGGCGCCAAGGAGCAGGCGATCATGATTTCCTGCGATCTGCTTTGGATCAACAAGGTCACGCAAGACAAAGTCAAGGAGTTGGTCAAGACGCCGCTGGCAGACTTCGACGCCGACAAGCTCTTCATGAACGGCATCCACACGCACACCGGCCCCGGGCTGGCCGAGACCTTCGGCAAGAGTTTGGACGTGAGCGAGGATCCCGGCGTCTGGAAGATGGCCGAGTACGCGGAGTTCTTCTACCCCCGAGTGGTCGAGGCGGTCCAACGGGCGTGGAACGGCCGCAAGCCGGCCGGGATGAGTTGGGCGCTGGGCCAGGCGGTGGTGGGCCACAACCGCCGCTCCGCCTACGCCAACGGCTCCGCGGTCATGTACGGCCACACCAATCGCCCCGACTTCCTCTCGGTGGAGGGTTACGAGGACCACGGCCTGGAACTGCTCTTCTTCTGGGACCAAGAGCGGAAGCTCACCGGGCTGCTGATCAACCTGGCCTGCCCTTCCCAGGAAACGGAGACGCAAAGCTACCTTTCGGCCGACTTCTGGCACGAGATCCGCCAAGAGATTGGGAATCGCTATGGCAAAGAGGTCCACGTTTTCCCGCAGTGTGCCCCGGCCGGCGACCAGTCGCCGCATTTGCTCTGGCGGCAACGAGCCGAGCAGGAGATGCTCCACCGCAAGGGAATCTCGCGGCGGCAAGAGATCGCATTGCGGGTTGCCCGGGGTGTCGACGAGGTCTTCCCTTACGCCAAGGAGGGCATGAAGACGGCGATGGTCTTCAAGCACGAGGTGGCGAGAGTGAATCTCCCCTTGAAAGAACCGCCTGCCGCGCCGTTCTATGAGCCGGACAGCCCCCGACCCGTTGAATTGCACCTGCTGCGTTTGGGTGACGTGGCGGTGGCCACCAATCCCTTCGAGCTGTTCCTCGACTACGGCATCCGCATCAAGGCCCGCAGCAAGGCGATGCTGACTCTCACGGTGCAACTCGCGAGCGGGGCATGCGGCTACCTGCCGACCGCCAAGGCAGTGGCTGGGGGCGGCTACAGCGCCGACAAGTACGTCGTCAGCCCCGAGGGGGGGCAGGTGCTGGTCGATGAGACCGTCAAGCGGATCAACGCAATGTGGGGTCCGTAGCCCGTTTGATGAGAGACCGTACGCGGGAAATAATCACGCTGGTCGCCGACCCAGGCCACAGGCCACGTCCTGAGCAGCAGCGTGACACTCTGGGAAGGAAGTCGAGCCAACCGCTTCTCCTGAAATTGCCTCCTGAGGTTCCACTTTGCCGTTGTCGCCGGCGTCCCGTACTCGCCCTCCAGCCAGGAAGGCCTGCAAGGCCAGCGGTCCGCAGAAAGCAGCCAGCTAACAACCTTCGCGCTGTTTGATACGGCAAGTGACCGGTTTTAGTCTCTTACTCTGTCAGATGCGCGCACGGCGCACGCATGTTGGGGCGGACCTGGAGATCCGCCCTACATCGGTTGCGGCCACGGGCCGCGTTGGGGTGGGGTTGCCGAGGCCGCCCGCAGCTGTCCCTTGCCCATTGCCGACTCGGGTTGCCGTCCCGGTGACGCCTTTGGGAAGCTACGTCATCCCGGTGTCCCTGGTTGCCCAGCCCATGCCGCGCCAGTTCGCCGCAGAAGCGTTGCCACCGTCCGTCCAGGAGCTTGTTGACAAGCGCGTCGTTCAGAAAACCCATGTAGATCACCGGCCGATTCCTTTCGACCTTTAAAT
>JAXGPP010000048.1:0-7309 GCA_040766885.1 Thermoguttaceae bacterium
GCTCGACGCCGACGTAAACCTCGCCTCCCTCAGTGTTGGCAAGGCAAATCACGGCGGCGACCAGGTCGCGGTCAGGCAGGCGGTTAAAGAAAATCCCCGAGCAGATCAGGCAGCGGGTGATCGAGCGGCCCGATGCCTTCCGGAAGTTCGCCCGCCTGGACGACGAGACGCTGGATAAACTGCTCAAGGAGCTTGAAGACGAATCACCGAGCACCGGCTGTAATAACTTCCGCAACGAAGCCGGCAGCGACCGCAACATTCTCCTCGAGCCACCCCGCGTGCTCTCGCTTGAAGCGGCCCTCGAATACATCGAGGAAAACGCACGCGTCGAGGTCACGCCCAGCCAGATCCGCCTCCGCCAGGTCCTCCTCCAGGAGGTCCACCCGTACCGCGCCGCGCGGCGGCGGGCGTGAGCGCCGCCGGTGCGGCCTGAGGGTGATCCTCACCTGACGGTCTTCGTCAGTTCAAAGTCCAATCCTTCTTGCGGCCCGGTGATGCTGGCCTTCAACGGCGTGAGGTGCTTCGCGTTGTAGGCTTCAGGTGTAATCATCTGGTATTTGTCCCGCATCGGGCTGTCCGGCATGTCCTTGTACTCCGGCTCTTGTCCGACGAGCCTGTTGCCGAGCACGAGGACGATCTTTTCGCCGGGCGGAACTCTGGCCGTATAGGCGCCGTCCTTGATCACGCCGCCGCCGGTCGGCGTGTCGCCTTCAGCCGCGACAAACGTGACCGTGCCGGTCGGGATCGGCTCGCCGTCGATGGTCACCTTACCCGACACCGTGACTTCGCTTCCCTTCTCCGCGCAGCCGCATGCCACCACCGTCATCACCAGTGCCATGCTGGCCCAGCCGTACACAACCTTGTTCATCCCGCTATCTGCCTTCTCGTTTATGTTTCCACTGCAATCCATCTGGCGCGCGACCCGAGGCGGTCGCCGCATGTCTTCCTCGTGACGTCATCCGACTACGGAAGTTGGAGAGATTCGCCGCCATTGCCCGACAGAGCCGCCTCCCAAATGGCGTGACTAATTGTCTCGCTGACGAACCGCACCGATCCATCGCACAGGCTCACGTTGACCCCGCCCGGATGACGACTCCGCGCGGCGATCTGGTACTCGGTGTTCTCGGCCACGACGGCGCAGGGGATCACTCGGTAGTCTTTGTGGTTGGGATCGGTCGAAGTGCTCTTGCAACCGCGGCACTGATCCGGACTCGACGAGTTCGGCGTAAGGATCGACATGAAGCCCGGACTTCCTTCGTTGTTGAGAATGTCGCCCCGGTTGTCGTCCGTCCTGTTGGGCGAAGCGATGATAATCTCGGAAAAGCACGCCGTGTTCGACGTGCCGTCGTGAATTTGGGCGATCGTGTAGACGTGCCCGACGCCGAACGGAGCGCCGGTGAAGATCGCCTGGTCGGCCGCATTCTGGTGGAGGTGCGTGTTGCCCATGTTGGTCACATAGCTGCCCATCACGCGCCAATACGTGTCACCGTGGTCCTGCTCCGCGCCGACAAGGTCCGAGGGGCAGCTATAGGCGGGCACGTGCTGTCGGCAGGTGTCCATGTTGGGGTCTTCGTAGAATCCCTTCGTGTAATCATACTGATCGTGCAGGACCGTCTGCTCGGCGTAGGGCCACAAGGGAACTGGCCAGGAGATTCGCCTGTAGGTCCGTCTATTCTCAACCGTGCGCGTGTCGGGATTGGCTCCGATCGGGAAGAATCCTTTATTCGAGTCAAGATGGTTGTGCACAGCCAACGTCCACTGTTTCAGGTTGTTCGTGCACTGTGAACGTCGCGCCGCCTCTCTTGCGGCCTGCACTGCCGGCAACAGCAGCGCAATTAAAATGCCGATGATGGCGATGACCACTAGCAATTCCACCAACGTGAAGCCGGATTTGTGAAAACGACCTGACATGAGCACTATCCTCCCGTTGAGACTGTGGGAACATGACTTTCGAGAGAGTGTCAAGACAGACAATAGCAGTGGCTGTTACCGCAAGACAAGGTTTAAAGCATGCAACATGGAAATAATTATAAGTACATAGAGGAGAGTACACAATAGAAGGGCATACTAATATCTAGACTTGGTGATGCCATTTCCGCTTAATGCTCACGTCATAGCCCACGCGAGGGGGCAGGGCACTCTGAGTGGGGGTAGCCCGGGAGAGCGTAGCCCGACTAGAGTTCCGCCAGCCCCCGTCGCGGCGTGTGCAGCAGGCTGGCAAGGAGGGCAAGCAGCGGTATCACGATGATGCGTCCGTAGATAGAATGGCTGCTGGAAACTGCCTTGGAAGTGGTAATCAACGGTTCCTGAACCTCTGTCTTGGTAGCAACTTCGGGAGAGCGAACGGTGGTGGCCGTGGGTCTTTGCGGAATTCGACTCTGCTTGGGAAGCTTGGTTGTCGCGGCGTCGGCTGCCGTCGCCGTGCAAGCTACGGCGGGCGAGCCGAACTTGCCGGGCGACGTTCCACCAGCAATCAGACTGTTCAACTGCGATTTCAATTGGGCTCGCTGGCCACCGAGCGCGTCGTTGCCCCACGGTAGCGTGCGGCCATCGCTGCCGGAGGATTGGGCCGAAGTGGATGCCCAGGAATACTTCAACTGGCATCGGCAGTTCGGCAACAACGTCGTCTACTGTCAGGCGTACTGTTCCAGTGGCTTCGCGCTGTATCCGAGCAAGCTCGGTCCCGTGGGCAAAGGTAAGGCCGCGGGGCTGTTTCCCGAACTGTACGCGTTGGCGCGGAAAGCGAAACTGCCGGTCTGGTCGTACTACTGCGTGTCGGCGGACCTCTTCCAGTCGCGCGAGCATCCCGAATGGATCGTGCCGGGCAGCATTCCCGAGTCCTACGGCCATGGTGGTTTCTTCGGTCCAGAGACGCCCCATGCCGAGCTGGTCTGCGCACGCCTGCGCGAATTCCTGAAGGACTATCCCGTCGACTGGTTGCTGCTGGATTGGTTTGTCTACGGCTCATTGAAACCGGACGAAGCCCTGGTGCAGCCGGCGGAGTTCGTGAAGCAGCCGTTTCAAGAGATCATCGGCCGGCCCTTGCCAGCCAAGCCTGCGGACATCACGCCCGCGGAGCATCTGAAATACAAGCGGGTCATCTTGGAACGTCAGTTCCGGGCCTTGCAGCAAGCGGTTCGGGAGTCCAGCCCCCACACCAAGATCATTTTCAACGTGCCCTTTCACAGGGCGGACGAGGTCCTGTGGCGGGACCACCCGATGCTGGCGGAGAGCGACGGCCTGTTCGCCGAATCGTCCGACGAGGTGGTAGGCTGGCTCTTGCGGGTGCGCAAGCCGGGGCAGCGAGTAATGACGACGATCATTGGCCGCGGCAAGGGCGTTACCGATCCCGGCTCCTGGAAAAAATGGTACGACCAGGGCTGCGATTTCTTCGGCTACGCTTGGGGCACGCCGCCCTCCTTCCTGCCCACGGCGATGTACTGCGAGGAACTCAAGGTGGTGAAAGCGGCCTTCGCCGAAATGCAGAGACTGGATGCAGACCGGCTGAGAGAAGTTCGGCGATAGGCACCCCACCCGTCGCCGGATTCGTGGGACTTCGGCTACCCGCCCAGGGGCACAAGGGAAACACGCAAAATGAGCTGGAACCCGACCCGAGGAACAACGTTGCTCATGACCCTTCTGATCCTCTGTCTCTCGGCCTCGCTGGCCCGAGCGGAACTGCGGGTGGCGAAGATCTTCTCGGATCACATGGTGCTGCAACGCGATCGGCCGGCGCCGATTTGGGGATCGAGCGCGCCTGGTGAAGCGGTGACTGTCACCTTTGCGGGCCAGACACGGCGTGCCACGGCCGACGCCCAAGGCCGGTGGCGCGTCACGCTCGATCCGCTGCCGGCCAACGCGACCGGACGCGACCTGGCGGCGACCGCCGAGGTCGCGCGGCCCCAGCAGGTAATCATCCGGGATGTGCTCGTCGGCGAGGTTTGGTTTACGGCCGGTCAATCGAACATGATGATGGGACTCGCCGCCGTGACCGGCGGGGCGGAGGGTTTGAAGCGGCTCGAAGCCTGTCCGCATCTGCGCGTTGCCAATATCCCGGGCCAGGAATCGCAGTCGCCTGAACCGCAGCCCGATTTGCAGCAGGCGGTCTCCTGGACCAAGCCCCCCATCAACGGCGGCTACTCCGCGGTCAGCGGCCTCTTTGCCGAAAAGCTCTATCGCCACCTGGGCGGCGAAGTGCCCGTCGGCATGATCACGGCGGTGGCGATCGTGCCGGCCGAGGCCTGGGTGGACGCGCAGGCCCTGACCGACTCGCCGCCGCTGAAACACCTGCTCAAGAGCCCCCTGAACATGACGTCGAAGTGGTTCAACGGCATCATTGCGCCGCTTGGCCCCCTCGCCCTCCGCGGCGTGCTGTACTACCAGGGCGAATACAACGGCGGCCGTGGCGCCGAGTTCCAGGTGCTGTTGCCCGCGCTGATCCAGAGCTGGCGCAACTCCTTGGAGCAGCCGAACCTGCCGTTCCTGTTCGTCCAGCTTCCGGGATTCATCGAGCATCGTGCGGACCAGGACCGGCAACTGGACATGGACGCGGCCACCTTGGCCGCTTTGCACCAGCCGGCGCTCTCCGGTGTGTGGACCGGCTTGCGCGAGGCCCAATTGAACGTCTGGCGCAGCGTCCCGCACACCGGCATGGCCGTGACGATCGACGTGGGGGAGCCGTACGACATCCATCCGAAACAGAAGGCGCCGGTGGCCGAGCGCCTGCTGCTGAGCGCTCGGCGGGTGGCCTACGGCGAGAACGTCGAGGGGAATAGTCCCGTGCCCGCCCGCGTCGAAGCCGACGGCGAGCGTTTCCGTGTGACCTTCGAGCACGTGGGCGGCGGTCTGGTGGCCAAGGGCGCGACGCTTGACGGCTTCGACATCGCAGGCGAGGACCTCGTCCTGCGCCGGGCCCAGGCCCGCATCGACGGCGGCAGCCGAGTCGTGGTCTGGCATCCGGAGGTGAAGCGGCCCACGCTGCTGCACTACGCTTGGGGGAGCTTTCCGTTATGCTCGCTCTACAACTCCAGCGGCCTCCCCGCGACGCCGTTCGAGCACAAAGTTCGGGAACGCATCCACCCCGCGGACGCGGCCCGCTTTGCTTTCCGGAACCAGACTTTCGAGGAAGGTCCGCCGGACAAGCCCGAGATGGCCGCGGACTGGGTGCTGGACAAGGGCGCGGTGCGGACGCGCGAGCGGGCCAGTGACGGTGAGTGGTCGTTGAAGCTTCCGGCCAAGGAGGCCCGCGCCTCGCAGAACGATATCGCCCGAGGCTTCGGCTGCGTCTGGAACTGCGATCCACTGCTGCCGCTGGCGGTTCGACCTGGCTGTGTGGCCGCCTACTCGGTCGACATGGCGGTCACCGGCGGCAAACCGCTGTCCGCTTACTTGCGGTTGTGCCAGAGCGCCAACGCCTCCGGCTACCAGTTCTGGGGCGGTGTACCGCTGCCGCGCACGGCCAGCGCGGTGTTCGTGCGCCGCCAGATCGCCGCCGTCTTCGCGCCTGTTTTCGACTTGAGCGGTCCCGATACGGCCGGCGGACTTTTCTCCCATCAGAACAACGCCGAGGGTGCAGTCTTCTTGGACAACTTCTCCGAAGTGACGCTTCTCCGGCCGCTGTTGACCGTCAGCGACACCGGGCCCATCACGCTGGCCCCGGCGAAGCCGGGACAGAGCGTCGTCTCGGCGCCGCGCACCGTCACCAACGGACAATGGCGCACATGCCCGCGCCAGCTTGACGACGCCCCGGCCGAGCCAGTGCCCACGGTGCTGTACGGCTTGGCCGGTTGCCCGCGAACGGAACCGCACCACATGCAGCGGCTGGCGGCGCCCTGCGACGACGTCGGCGCAGTGATCCTCGGCGAGCAGGCTGAGTTGTTCGAGTTTCTCAGCGAGCATCGGGGGGCGGCGCCGCAGACGCTGCGACTGCTGGGCGCGGACGGCGCCAGCGGCCTGCGCGGAGGCCCGACTGCCGAGTCGGAATCGGTCGTGGTCCGGTTTCGGGGCGCCGACCGTTCCGGCGAATATCGGGCGACCCTGCGGATCGTGACGCAGGCCATGAATGCCGGCGTGCTGAGTGCCGGCCAGCCCGGCGAACCGCCGATCCATCTCCACTACCTCGACATCCCGCTCGGCGTCCGCGTGGGCCAGCAGAATCCGTGAGAATTCGAGTCGCGTGTCGGTCATGACCGGCGCACTGGCAACAGGTTGCGGCGTTGGCGGTGCAAAAGCGAGAGGAACAGGAAGACCGCTGCGAAGAAGATGCCTGCGGGTAGGGATCGCCCTATGCCCGAGGCCCCCTGGGATACGCTCGATCTTGCCCCGCCCCGTGGCCCCGAATCCGGGGCAGGCTTCGCGCGGCCGCTCACTCCAGTGCCGCAGATAGCCGAAATTGCGCCGACTCCCATGTCTTGCCATGGCATGGACAAATCACAGGTCAGTGGGCGCCGGCGGAATCAACGCGATGGAGCTCGGTCCCTTCGTTCGTGAAATGATACGTTCTGATAAGTTCGCCGGAAGAAGTGTCGTAAAGCCGCATGGATCGGCTGGCGCGGTAGCCGGCATGAAGATAGGCTCCACCCGCTCCAAAACGCAGGACGGAGTTGATCGGCAACGGGCCAAATCGCTGCTCTTCCTTTCCGGTCGCCAGACTGAACATGATCGCCTCGCGCCCGTCCGCTGCGATCAGAATCGACCGATCGCTCGGGTCAGTCGCGTAACCAAGGGACCAGCGCAGGGTATCATCCGCGGCAAACGGCAATCCAGTCTCAGGGTCGGTCCAACGGTCGGAGAGCCGTGTTTCCCACGCGAGCTCCAGCGGATGCAGTCTCCAGCAAGCCATTTTGTCCGCGCTGATCGTCACGAGATGCGTCCCGTCGCGCGTAAACAACTTGTGCTGCAAAGGGCTCCGGCTCCAGCACGGCGCGCTCGACCGGATCTGCCGCCCCGTTTCCAGGTCACCGATCAAGACTTGCGTTGAATGCTCCGTCGCCGCGCTCTTCGCAACACGACGGCTTTCGTCGCCCGAAGAGTCTTCCTTGACTCGCCACCCTTCCGTTACATAGACGAACTCTTGATCGTTTGGCGTGTATTGGTAACGGAATACGGCCGTTGGATCATAATCGCTGGGCGTCTTGTCAGAGCCCGAAGCCGATTCGCGGGCGATCTCGACCGGGTCGAACGTCGCGAGCGATTTCGCGGCATTCACGTCGAACAGACTCGTCTTTCCCTTGTCGACGCAGAGAAAGCGACTCCCCGCATGTGGAAAGTCCGATTTCGTTGTCGAGAGAATCTGCACTCCGGTTTGATG
>JAXGPP010000049.1:0-4949 GCA_040766885.1 Thermoguttaceae bacterium
CTTGTTGTTGAGGTTCTGGCCGCGCAGAAAGGCCGGCGCGCCGGCGATCGCGCCGACGGCGGCCAGCGAGGCGCCGACCATCTCACGCCGGGTCATCCGGTGCCCTCGGCCGTACTTGGTGATCTTCTTCATCACGTGCTCCTTGATTTTGCAGGTAAAATAGGCACTCATCGGACCGGCAATCATCGTTTCTGGGACTTCTCGCGCATCATCGGCGCGAGGAATTTCGCTGTCTCGTCGGCGATCACGCGATAGCCGGCGAGGTTCGGGTGGCGGTCGCCGAACCAACCGTCGAGGCTGCCGAAATGGGCGTCGAGGCGGTTGTCGAGGACGACGACCAGCGGGTCGCTGCCTTTGGGATCGACCACGTAGGGCCGGGCTACCTCGCGCAGCTTTTCCGGAATCTTCGCCAGCGGGAAGCGGCGGTAGTTGAGCATGTTCGGGCCCTTGGCCTGCTCGGCGGCATAGCGCGGATAGAGATCGAGGCAAGTCAGCTTCTCCTCGGCGGCCACCTGGCGAACCAGCTTGTTGGCTTGTTTCGGCCAAGCCGTTTCGTCTTCAAGATCGGTGCCCCAGGGTATGTTGGTCGTGGGGAAAAGAACGGCCGCGGGATGGTCGCGGCGCAGCCGGGCGAGCAGCTCGTGGTAATCTTTCGGGAAGTTCACCTCGAAGTTCTCGCGCTTCTTGAAGTCGTTGCCGCCGTAGCGAATGAAGATGTAGTCGAGGCCGGGCAGCTTCGCCACCGCGCGGTCGTATCGCCCGGAATCCAGCAAACGGCGGATGAACTCTCCGCTGAGGCCGGAATTGATCACATTGGTCGGAGGCAGGTCGCCCTCGGCGGCGAGCAGGATGCGGACCACGTCCTCGAACTGTGCTTCCTGGGGGGCGATTTTGCGCGGGATGCTGGCCTCGGTCGCGCTGTCGCCGAGGAGCAGGATCTGCACCTTGCCTTCGTGTTCCGCCCGGCCAAGATTCGGCAGGAGCATCAGGCAGACAAGGGCAGCCAGTGCCCCGCGGTTCACACGCGGCAACAACGCAGCGACGAGTGGTTTCATGAGGGAAGAACTCCTATTTTCCGATTGCGGCGCCGCTTCACGCGGGCATTACAACATGTCGTGGCTCGGCGAATTCTCCATAGCAGATGGAGGCGGCTGGCAGGGCCGCCATTTCCGCGAGAGTCTTGTCGCTGGCCCATCTTCTGCCGTATTCTGATGCTGGGCGCTGTGGTAGTGCAAGACCCGCGGCACGGAAATGATGGGCAAGGTCCGTCCAGTCCGGCTGCGATTTCCAGGACGGGCTCCGGTATGGGCAGATCCTGCCCTTGGCGGCGGGCAGGCACGATTGGCCGAATTGAACTCTCCACCTTCCCTCCTCGCAAAGTGCATCATGAGACGACGCGGTACAGCTTGCTTTTGGTTGGTCTATGTTTGGCTCGGTTTGCGATGGGCAATCCCGGCAGGCGCCGAGGTCGTGCTTCAGCCGCTGGATGTCCCGGCCAAACGCGGCCCCAACCTGATCCCGAACCCGGGCTTCGAGCAACGGGAGGCCGATCGGCCCGACGGTTGGGAGTCGCAACTTGCCCCGGCGGAAATCGACGCCGCGTCGCCCCACGAGGGAAAGGCGTGCATCCGCTTCACGAAGCCCGACGCGGGCGGCGGCCTCTGGCTGACGCGCACCGTGGAAATCAACCAGACGCGGGCTCGGCCCTTGGTGATCAGTGGTTGGAGCAAAGCCAAGGAGGTGGCGGGCAAGCGCGGTGACGGCTACTCCCTCTGGGTCGATCTGCAATACACCGACGGCACGTCGCTTTGGGGCCAGAAGGCTTTCTTTGACGTAAGGAGCCATGACTGGCAGTATGTCCAGCTTCCCTTTGTCGTCGCCAAGCCGGTGAAGCGCGTGTCGTTCAGCATCCTGTTCCGCGGATCGCTCACCGGCACGGTGTGGTTCGACGACGTGGCCCTGCAAGAAATGGAGTTCGGCGGTTGTAGCATCTTCGAGGGCAAGCCGATGGCCTTGAAGGCCGACGCGCAGGCCGCGCCGCCGGCCGCGGCCGTTCGGCTCTCCACCGGCGACGGGCTGGCGCTGGGCTTTGGCCCGCAAGGCCAGGTGGCCGAGCTTGCCGCCGACGGGCGTTCGATCCTTGGGACTGCCCCGGGCGGGTTCTGGCTCCGCGACGCGGCGGCCGCGGGGCCGTGGCGCCGCGCGCTCGGGCAAATCCACCAGGATGGCCGGTGCGTGGTCTTCGAAAGCAACGAGGCCGAGTGCGGATTGCGGTTAGACGCCCGCATCGAGCCCCGCGCCGATCGGATTGACGTTACGGCCACGCTCGGCGACACGACCTCGACCGATCGGGCGGTGAGCCTCTGTTTCGTGCTGCCGCTTGCCGCCGGCGAGCGCACCTGGCACGACGATATTGTTCGCAGCACACCAGCCGCGCCGCACTCGGAATACCGCAATGCGCAAAGCTGGCCGGCCGGCGGACTGCTTTCGGCCTACCCCTTCTCATCGCTGACCTCGAAGGACGTGGGCCTTTCACTGGCGGCGCCGATGGACTGCCCCCGCGTGTGCCGGTTCGTCTACAACACCTGGCTCGACGTGTTCTTCATCGCGTACGACCTTGGGCTGGTCAAGGACACGCTGGCGTTTCCATCGCGAGCGGAGGTGCGTTTTTCGCTCTATCGCCACGCGCCCGAGTGGGGCTTCCGCGCGGCAGCCCAGGGTTACTACGACCGCTTCCCGCAGTTTTTCCAGCAGCGATTGAAGCGCGGGGGCATCTGGATGGCTTTCGACGACATCGGCAAGATCGAAGACTATGAAGACTTCGGTTTTGCCTACGACGAGCTGGGCGGCAACCGCCGCGAGTTCGACGACCGGCACGGCATCGCCAGCTTCGATTACGTGGAGCCAATGACCTATTGGCTTCCGATGGACAAGAAATACCCCCGCACCTACGAAGGCGCGCTGGCTGCCTTGGCCGACAACGAGGCCTCGGGCAGGCCTGGCCTTGTGCGCTCGGCCCAGGTGACGCGGCGCTGCGGGGTGTTCACGGAATCGGGAAAGTTCGACCTCGCGCTGGAGAACCAGGCCTGGTGCGACGGCGCGGTGTTTACGCTCAACCCGGATCCGCGACTGCGCGAAGACGCCGCCTGCCCGGTCAACAAGGGTCACATGGGCTACCAGGAGTCGTGGGCCGACAAGCATCTCGTGCAGCAGGCACAGGCTGCCCTGCACGGGATCTACATCGATTCGATGCCCAACTGGGGCAACGTGCGCAACTGGCGCCGCGAGCATTGGCAGACCGTCGAAGCGCCGCTCACCTTCGACCCTGAGACGAAAAAACCCGTGTTGCTGCAAATCTTCTCCACCTGGCAGTTCACCAAGTGGGTGGCCGACCACGTGCACGCCCACGGCGGCGTAATGCACGGCAACGGCGGCGCGATCTGGCCCTATTTTCCGGCGCTCATCGACGTGACCGGGCAGGAGACGCGGAGCCTGCTGCCCGACGATGTCATGGCTCGCGCCCGCACGCTGCTGCGGAACAAGCCCTACTCGCCGCTGTTGAATACGCACTTCGACGAGATGGGCGCGGAGCTGGTGGAGGACTATTTCCACCGCAGCCTGCTTTACGACATCTTCCCGAGCTTCTTCAACGGCGACTACATGAAGGACGGCCGGTGGGAGCACGTGCGGTATTTCAATGAGCCAAAGTTTTACAACCGCGATCGGCCGTTGTTCAAGAAGTACATTCCTATCCTGCGGAGGATGTTCGACGCCGGCTGGCAGCCGATCACCTATGCAAGTGCCAAACCTGCTGAAGTGCGCGTAGAGCGCTACGGTCCGTCGAAGGACGGTGACCTCTTCTGGGCCGTCTACAATCCGTCGTCGGCTCCGCTCGAGGCTCGCCTTTCGATCGACGCGGGCGCGTTGAAGCTTGACTCGCAGCAGCCCTCTACCGCGGGGCTGGTTTCCGGCGCGCCGCTCGCCTGCCATCGCGAAGCAGACCGGATCGAAGTTGTCGTGCCGCTCGGCGCGAAGCGCTGTGAAGTAGTCCGGCTGGAGCGGTAGGGATGGGGCGCTGGGCGGATCGGGCAGCCGAAAAAATTGCTGTTCGAATCGGTGCTCCTCCGACCATCGCCGGCCCTGTTAGCCGCCTTCCGAGCGAGAACAAAGACTCCCGACCCGTTTATTCGTCCCGGGGGCGGGGTCTTGCCGTGCCGAAGGCACATCGCTATGTCAGCCCGGGGTGAAGCACGGCGAGTGTAACGAGCCGTGCGCAACCCCGGGTCATGAGCAGCGTAGAACACCAAGAGCCCCAACGCGGGCGGCCCCAACAAAGCAAACCGGCACGCCGAACAAGATTACGGGTCAGATAGTCCCCGGGGTTGCGCAGGGGCTCGTGAAACGAGCCCCGCTCCACCCCGGGCTGCCCTAGGGACGTCCCTTCGGGACGAGTGATCGCTCCGCTCGGTGCGATTCAGCCTCGTTTGGCCGCAGGGTGCTTCGCGGGCAGCGACGGGTACGCCAGGGGCGTCGACTTCCGTCTGCAAAAGCTGAGCCAGTCGCGCCAAGACGAGCCCAGGCGGCAAGCGATTCGACAGGCATTCTCGTCAAGATTCACTTTCTCTTGCCCTGCTCCAGCCACGCCCGCGGAGTGGCACGCGCCAGCCGGGCCGGGTCGATCAGGGCCATGCTATCCCGCGGTCTGCTTGAGCAGCGCGACAGCCGCAGCGGCCATTTCGCGCGCAGCGGTCGGCTGGTACGGGGGCAAATCGGCAATCTTCGGCACCACGATGGCCGAATACTCGCCATTCTGGTAGGCCGTGGGGTCGGGCAGGTAGCCGATCGAGCCGTCGGCGCATCCGACGACGAGCGTATCGCGAAACGGCGAGTCGCGGCGGATTGCCAGCCCGTAATAGCTATAGAGTTCGCCCGGGTGGAAGAGCATTCCC